>NZ_JBWKQA010000006.1:100250-303714 GCF_059418525.1 Telluria sp. GW821-FHT07G12
GGCGGAATTGGTAGACGCGCATGGTTCAGGTCCATGTGCCGCGAGGTGTGGGGGTTCGAGTCCCTCCGTGGGCACCAAATGCTACCCGGCTCGAAAGAGCTCCAGAATACTGGCGCAAAACGCCGCAATCTTTGCACGAGGATTGCGGCGTTTTGCGTTTCTGCGTCGATTACGGCCGTGCCACCGCCTGCCCCGCCAGGTGCAGCGCCAGAAAATCGCCGATGCGGCGTTCGTACTCGGCCGGCGCATAGGCGTGCAGGTCGACGTGTTCGGCGCCGTCGACGATCCACAGCGACTTCGGCTCGCGCGCCGCGGCGTACAGGCGCCGCGTTTCTTCCAGCGTCGTATGGCGGTCGGCGCTGCCGGACGCGATCAGCAGCGGCGCTTTCAGTTCCGGCAGGCGCGCGATCGGATGCAGCTGGCTGGTCTGGATGTCCAGCCGCAGCGGCAGCTGCCACAAGAGCAGATTCGCCAGCGGCTTGCCCAGCGGGCCGAGACGCATGCGCAGCCTGTCTTCGACCGCTTCCTCGATGGTCGGATACATCGATTCCAGCACCACCGCATCCGGCGCCGGACAATCGCGGCACAGCACCAGCGCGGCCGCGCCGAGCGAGGTGCCGATCACGCCGATGCGCTGGCCCGGCGCCGCGCTGCGCAGCCATACCATCGCCGCCCGCACGCCGTCCGCTTCGCGCAGGCCGAAGGTCACCCTAGGGGCCAGGCTTTCGCCCTGTCCCGGCAAATCGACCAGCAGCACCGCATAACCCTGCCCATGCAGGAAGCGCGCCCGTTCGACCATCGAACGGCGGTCGCTGCGGATCCCGTGCAGCAGCAGGACCGCGCCCTTGCCGTCGCCGGGCAGGTACCAGCCTTCGACCCGCATCCCGGCATGAACCGGCAGCGAGACCGCCTGCGCCTGCGGCCATGGCGCCGCGCCGACCACCTGATGGCGCACGGCAATCAGCGAAGAGCCGGCCAGCCAGGTGGCCGCCGCGCCGAGCAGGACCAGGACGAACAGGGACAACAACAGGGTCTGGATGCGCATCGCCGGCCCCTCAGTGCGTGGCCAGGTCGTCGAGGATGGGGCAGTCCGAGCGGCGGTCGCCGTGACAGGAACGGGCCAGCGTCTCCAGGGTGCGCTTCATCGCCTGCAGCTCGTCGATCTTGCGATTCAGTTCCGCGATGTGCTGCTCGGCCAGCTGGCGCACGTCGGCACTGGCGCGGTCCTGGTCCTGCCACAGGGCCAGCAGTTCCGCGATTTTTTCGAGCGGAAAGCCGAGCTCGCGGCCGCGGTGGATGAACTGCAGCAGGCGCACGTCCTGCTCGCCGTACACGCGGTAGCCGGATGCCGTGCGCCGCGCCGCCGGCAGCAGCCCGATCGCCTCGTAATGGCGGATCATCTTGGCCGATACGCCCGAGGCCTGCGCCGCTTCGCCGATATTCAACATGTGCATCGCTCCTACTGTTCCGAGCAGGATACACCTTCCCATCGTGGGAAGGTCAAACGGGTGCGCGCGCTTGACTTGCGGGCCCTGGGCCGTCAAGCTCGGCAAGATGAAGAACACGCTCGCCATCCTGCTGGGTCTGGCCCTGGCCTGCCCAGCCATCCTGAATGCCGCGCCGGCGCCCTGGTTCCAGTGGCGCAGCAAGACCACCGGCGACCTGGTCTGCTCGCAGACCCCGCTCGGCGCCGGCTGGGAAAAATTCTCCGGGCCCTATCGTGACGCCCGTTGCGAAATACGCAAGACCGGGAAATAATGTAAAACGACAAACATTGAGTAGCGCCGCAGGAAACCCTAACCGAGGAGACACAATGTTCACGAACCCCGAGCAATTCGCCAACGCCACCAAGACCCTGTTCGAACTCCAGATGGAGACTTTCAACGCCCTGGCCAGCAAGGCCGTGCAGGGCGTCGAGCAGGTGGTGGCGCTGAACATGGCCACCGCGAAGAATTCGATGGAAGGCGCGATGGCCACCAGCCGCCAGATGAGCCAGGCGGCCGACCCGAAAGCGGCGATGGACACCCTGTCCTCGCACATGCAGCCCGGCGTGCAGAACGCGCAGGCCTACGGCGAAGAACTGCGCCGCATCGTCGCCGACATCCAGAAGGACTTCCAGCAGGCCGCCGACACCCACCTGGTGGAAGCCAAGAACACGCTGTCGGCGCTGATCTACGACGTCACCCAGAACGTCAAGCCGGGCCAGGAGAACGCAGTCGAGATCATCAAGGCCGCGATCGACAACGCCTTCAAGGGCTATGAGCAGGTGACGCAGTCAACCCGCGATGCCATGCGCCGCGTCGAGGAACAGGTGACGCGCGCCACCTCGCAGTTGGCCGAGGCAGCCGGCCAGGCGCCGAAGGCTTAAACCCTCCGACTATCGCGCCGCCTCAGCTTCCTGGCGGCGGCGCGACGCCCAGCATCTCCTCGATGTGGGCGAACGAAGCATCGTCCTTCACCACCGAGCGCAGCCACACGTGCAGGGGCTGTTCGCCCCAGTGCGCGGCCTTTTCCGCCAGGTAGGCGACGGGACTGTGCGGCTCGGTACGGCGGAAGAATTCGGCGACTTCGCGCAACTGGGCCAGGGCCTGGGTGCGCGACTGCGGCGGACCGCCTGTCACCCCCTGCTCCTGCGCCGGCGCGGCATGCTGCGTGGCCGGCTGCGCCGGCGCATTTTCCGTCGGCCTGCCGGCAGCCGCGGGCTTCGATCCGCCCTCCTTCACCATCGGCTTCACGAACAGGATCACGCTTTGCAGGCCGGACTTGGCCGCCGTGAAGCTGGGCCCATCCGTGCCCAGGCGCTCGTCGACGCTGCGTTCGATGCGCTCGAGCGCGCCGGCGCAGTGCTCGCAGTCGCGCAGCAGGGCTTCGAAAAAGGCCGGCGAGCTGCGCGCCTTGGCCGTCTCCAGCTTCGCCAGTTCGTCGCCGCCACGCATGCGGGCGACGTCGAAGTCGCGCAGCGCAAAGCCGGGCTGGCCGCTCTGGCCTTCCGTCAGCGGGATCTCGCGCAGCAGCGGCGCGATGCGCGAGGCCATCCAGGACAGGTTGCCGATGCGCCGTTCGTGGCCGTCTTCGTCCGGCAGCGGATACAGCCCCTCCCAGTAGCGGTCACACAAGGCCGCGATTAGTACCAGGCTGTCGCCCAGGCCGCCCAGTCCGTCCGTCCTGGCCGCGGCCTCGGCGAGCCAGACCGCCAGCTGCAGGTCCTTGCTGCGCTTTTCGATCAGCTGGGCGCACTGCTTGGCGACGAACTTCCAGTCGGCTTCCTTCAGCTCGGTGACCCAGGCGCCCTGCTCGATCGAGGGATCGTCGGCCTGGCGCGCACGCACGATGTCGTCGATCTCGCGCGAAAAGGCCAGGTCCTCGCCGCAGGGCCTGCCCTCGCTCACCGGCGCCAGCAGCTTTTCCATGTTCAGCATGCCGCCCTCCTCACGCCGGCTCGACGGCGTACTTGATCTTGCCGGCCTTGGTCGCGCTCACCTTGATCTGCTTGATGCCGCCGCCGGAGGCCATCGCCGCCAGCACGTTGTCCGCGATCTCGGGCAGCATGGTGCCGTTCAGGATGGTGTCGACGTTGCGCGCGCCGGAGTCGACCTCGGTGCAGCGCGCCAGCACCGCATTCACCAGCGCGTCGTCGTACAGGAAAGCGGCGTTGTGGTTGGCGGCCACCCGTGCCTTGATGCGCTCCAGCTTCAGGCGGATGATGTTGGCCAGCACCTCGTCGTCGATCGGATAGAAAGGCACCACCGTCAGGCGCCCGAGGAAGGCCGGCTTGAAGTGCTTCATCAGGCTGGGACGGATCAGCTGCGCCAGTTCGTCCGGCGATGGGCGCTCGCTGGCCGGCTTGTTGAGGCAGGCCTGCATGATCTGCGGCGACGCCGCGTTCGAGGTCAGGATGATGATGGTGTTGCGGAAGTCGATCTGGCGTCCTTCGGCATCGTCCAGCACACCCTTGTCGAAGACCTGGAAGAACAGCTCCAGCACGTCGCTGTGGGCCTTCTCCACTTCGTCCAGCAGTACCACGCTGTAGGGATTGCGGCGCACGGCCTCGGTCAGAACGCCGCCCTCGCCGTAGCCCACATAGCCCGGGGGCGAGCCCTTCAGGCCGGACACGCTGTGCGCTTCCTGGTATTCGCTCATGTTGATGGTGACCAGCTTGCGCTCGCCGCCGTACAGCAGGTCGGCCAGGGCCAGCGCGGTCTCGGTCTTGCCGACGCCCGAGCTGCCGACGAACAGGAACACGCCCTTCGGCTTGTTCGGGTCTTCCAGGTTGGCGCGCGCCGTGCGTACGCGCTGGGCGACGATGCCGCTGGCGTGGTTCTGGCCCAGGATGCGCTCGTCCAGCATGCCCTGCAGATTCATCACGGTGCGGATCTCGTCCTTCACCATGCGCCCCAGCGGAATGCCGGTCCAGCTGGCGACGATGCCGGCCACCGTATGACCGTCGACCTGCAGCGGCACCAATGGCGTTTCGCCCTGCAGGGTGCGCAGCTCGGCGATCTGCGCCTGCAGGGCCGCGCCATTGCCCTCCCCGCTTTCGAGCCTGGTGCGCATCGCATGGATCTCGGCGGACAGCGCCTGCTCGCGGTCCCACTGGGCGCGCAGGCGTTCCTGCTCCGTCAGGCCGGCCTCGCGCTCGGCCCGCAGCGTGGCCAGCATGTCGGCGTGGTCGGCGCCGCCGCTCTCTTCCCGCGCCAGGGCAGCGATGCGCGCATCGAGCCGCTCCACGCCGCGGGTCGCTTCTTCCAGCGCGGCCGGCGTCGCCTTCTGGCCGAGGGCCACCTTGGCGCAGGCCGTATCGAGCACGCTGATCGCCTTGTCCGGCAGCTGGCGCCCGCTGATGTAGCGGTGCGAGAGCCGCACCGCCTCGCGGATCGCCTCGTCGAAGATGCGCACGCCGAAGTGCTGCTCCATCAGCGGCGCCATCGCCCGCAGCATGGCGCAGGCGGTGTCCTCGTCCGGCTCTTCCACCTTCACCACCTGGAAACGGCGCGCCAGCGCGGCGTCCTTCTCGAAGTACTTCTTGTACTCGCCCCAGGTGGTGGCGGCCACGGTGCGCAGCTCGCCGCGCGCCAGCGCCGGTTTCAGCAGGTTGGCCGCATCGTTCTGGCCGGCCGCGCCGCCGGCGCCGATCATGGTGTGGGCCTCGTCGATGAACAGGACGATGGGGTGCAGGCTCTTGCCGACTTCCTCGATCACGTTCTTCAGGCGGTTCTCGAACTCGCCCTTGACGCTGGCGCCGGCCTGCAGCAGGCCCATGTCGAGGGTGTGGATCTCGACCCCGCGCAGCACGTCCGGTACGTCGCCTTGCGCGATGCGCAGCGCCAGCCCTTCGACCACGGCGGTCTTGCCGACACCGGCCTCGCCGGTCAGGATCGGGTTGTTCTGGCGGCGCCGCATCAGGATGTCGATCACTTGCCGGATCTCGGCGTCGCGGCCGATCACCGGGTCGACCTTGCCCTCGCGCGCTCGGGCGGTCAGGCAGGTGGTGTACTGGTCGAGCGCGGGCGTCCTGCCCGGCGCCGTCGACTGCAGCTCGCCGACCGGGTCGCCGCCGGCCTGCATGGCCTGCGACGGCGCGGCCTCCATGACCGCCTGCGCCTCGCTGGAACCGCGCGTGAGCTTGTCGAAATCGTGTTTCAGGCGGTCGACCGGGAAATCCATGAAGCAGCTTGATGCGCGCTGGGCCAGCTGGGCCAGGCCGGGTTCGGCCAGCAGCGCCAGCAGCAGGTGGCCGCTGCGGATGCGCTGCTCCTGGCCGGGCGCCGGCTGCCACAGCGAGGCGATCAGCCAGGCGTGCTCGAACAGCACCGGCAGGTGGCGCGAGAACACCGGCGTGCGGCCGCTGCCGCCGGGCAGGCGCTCGACTTCCTTGCGCAGGTCGGTCTCGAAGGCCGTCAGGCTGATGCCGGCGGCGCGCGCGGCCACCACGAAATCGCTGGACGGCTGCTCCAGCAAGGCCAGGAACAGGTGCTCGATGTCGACCTCGTACTGGCCGAAGCCGACGCAGATGCTGGCCGCGCGCGTCGCCGCCGCGCGGGTGGTGTCGTTCAGCTTGCCGATCAGGGTCTTCAGGTTGATGTCCATCGTCTTTTCCTTTCGTTCGCGATCGCGTAGTGCAGGTTCGAGGGCTGAAGCACGGCGTTGAAGTTCACCGGCTCGAGGCCCTCGGCCACGTGCAGGGTGGCGTGGATGACGAAGTGGAGCCGGTTCACGCTGCCGTCATCGCGCTCCAGCGAGGCGCTGACGTTCCTGAGGCGCGGCTCGTGGCGCTCGATCGCGTCCTTCAGGCTGGCGCAGATGGCGGCGCGGTCTTCGCTGCTGGACAGGCAGAAGCCGGCGAAGTCGGCCAGCCCGTAATTCAGGACCGAGGAGCGCGCCTCGGGGCTGGCGTCGAAGTGCCCGGACGGGAAGCCCAGGCGCGTGTTCAGCAGGGCTTCGAGCTCGCGCGCCAGGCTGTCCTTGAGCTGGTCGACGGCGCTGCGGGCCGCGCCGCTGCCCGCGGTCTCGCCCATCAGGCGGTCCAGCAGGCCGGGGACATAGGCGGTCATGGCTCCTCCAAAAAAGACCGCGGCACGAAGGCCGCGGCAAGCGCGCTGGCAACGTAGCGCAGGGGAACTCGGTCAGCGCATGGCGCTCAGGCCACCTTGTTCGAAGACAGGTCCCAGCCGCCCGAGGTATTGCCGCCGGAGCCGCCGCCGATCTTCTGCTGGGTGTACTTCCACTTCACCTTCGAAAACTTCAGGCCGACCTTTTCATGCATGAAGTCGCCCTCCTTGACGGCCGGCGTGATCGAGCCGATCAGCACGTTTTCCAGTTCGATCTCGAAATACTTGATGCGCTCGCCCTGGCCGTCGGCGCGCATGAACTCGAACTTCGCCTTGGGGATGGTCTTGCCGGACGAGCAGGTCTGCAGCAGCACCGGCGAGGACAGGTCGGCCAGCTTGAGCAGCTCGATCTCCTTGTGCTCGCAGCGCTCGGCGGTGTGGCCGCCGCCGGTCGACGAGGTCGCCGATTTAGGCTGGATCACGCCCCAGTCCACCGATTTGCACTCGATCCAGTCCTTGTGCTTGTCGTCCGCCGACTCGCCCTTGATGCCGTCGATTTGCAGGTACACGTCTATTGCCATGTCTTACTCCAGTCTTCGTTAGTGAAAAAATCAGCCTTTGGTCGATTGCGGCAACTCCGCGACCAGTCGGAGCGAAACGGACAGCTCGTCGAGCTGGAAATGCGGACGCAGGAAGGACACGGCGCGGTAGACGCCAGGACGGCCCGGCACCTCGGCCACCTGCACGCTGGCTTCGCGCAGCGGGAACTGCGCCTTCTGCTCCTGGCTGGCGTTATCGTCCAGCAGCACATATTGGGTTAACCAGCGATTGAGGTAATCCTCGACATTCGAGGCAGCGGCGAAGCTGCCGATCTTGTCCCGCATCATGGCCTTCATGTAGTGGGCGATGCGCGAGACCGCGAAGATGTATTGCAGCTGCGAGGACAGCAGCGCGTTGGCGTTGGCGGCGTCGTTGGCGTACTTGCGCGCCTTCTGCGCCGACTGCGCGCCGAAGAAGGCCGCGTACGAGGTGTTCTTGCAGTGCACCAGCGAGATGAAGCCCAGGTCCGACAGCTCCTTCTCGCGGCGGTCGGTGATCGCCAGTTCGGTCGGGCACTTCAGCGCAACCTCGCCCTCGTCGGTCTTGAAGGTGTGGGTCGGCAGGTTCTCGACCAGACCGCCGCCCTCGACGCCGCGGATCGCCGCGCACCAGCCGTAGTCTTCGAAGGCCTTGGTCAGTTTCGAAGCGAAGGCGTAGGCGGCGTTACACCACAGGTACTTCTGGTGGTCGCTGCCGTCGACGTCCTCGACGAAGTTGAAGCCCTCGGTGGCCATGCCGTCCATCGGGTTGTACGGCAGGCGGCCCAGGAAGCGCGGCAGGGTCAGGCCGACGTAGCGCGAATCCTCGGACTCGCGGAACGCCTTCCACTTCGCGTATTCGACGGTGTCGAAGACCTTGGCCAGATCGCGCGGCTTGCCGAGGTCGCCGAAGCTCTCGATGCCGAACAGTTCCGGCGCGGCGGAGGTGATGAAGGGCGCGTGGCTGGCCGCAGCCACGTGCGACATCTGCTCCAGGAAGTAGATGTCCTCGGGCTGGCGGCTGATCTCGAAATCGCCGATCAGGGCGCCGTAGGGCGCGCCGCCGAAGCTGCCGAATTCCTCTTCGTAGATCTTCTTGAAAAGGCTGCTCTGGTCGAATTCCAGCGCCGACTGGAAGTCCTTCACCAGCTCGCGCTTGGTGGCGTTGAGCATGCGGATCTGCAGGTTGGTCGAGGTCGAGGTGTTCCGCACCAGGTAATTCAAACCGGTCCAGCTGCGCTCGAGCTTCTGGAACTCGGGCGCGTGCATGATGGCGGACAGCTGGCTCGAAATCATGCGGTCCAGTTCCGCCAGGCGCGCATCGATGGTCGCCGACAGGTTGCTGGAGATGACCATGGTGCCCTCCATCACCTGGGTCACCAGTTCGGAAATGATGTCGCGCGCGCGTTCGTGCTCGCTGCTGGACTTCGCCACCCTGCTCTGCTCGACGATCTGGTCGAGCAGGCCGGTGTCCAGTTCCAGGGCGCCAGCCGCCTCGGGACTTGCTACCGCATCGAGGATCGCTGCCATGTTATTTCTCCTCCTTCGCCTTGCGCAGGCTGTCCAGCTTTTCGGTGTTGGTCAGCACGTCGTTGAGGATGTCTTCCAGCTTGTCGTTCCCGGCCAGCTTGTTGCGCAGGTCGGCCAGCTTGCTGCGCGCGTCCAGCAGGCCTTTCAAAGGCGCGACCTGCTGCACCACGGACTCCGGCCGGAAATCGGCCATCTCGCGGAACTGCAGGCTGACCGCGAACTCGCCGCCTTCGTTCGAGAGATGGTTCTCGACGCGGAAGGTGGCGGCCGGGGCGGCCGCGTTCAGCACTTCGTCGAAGTTGTCGGCGTCGACGCTGACGAAGTTGCGGTCCTTCAGGCGCTTCTTGGCGGCGTCCGGATCGCTGCCGAAATCCCCCAGCACGCCGACCACGAAGGGCAGCTCCTTGTTCTCGATGGCGTCGCCGATCTCGACGTCGTAGGTCATCTGCACGCGGGGGGCGCGCACTTTCTGCAGGCGTTTCTGCACGCTTTCATTCTTGGGCATGTCGGCTCCAGGCTGGGTGGAAGGTTTTACTTGAGCGCGCCGAACGGGTCGTTGCTGGCCGGACGGGCGGTAGACGGGCTGGCGATCGCCTTCTTGCCGCCCGTGTCCCTGGGCCGTACCGCGGCCGGACGCCCGCCGTTCGACACCAGCACCTCTTCGTTCAGGCTGGTGCGCAGCAGCTTGGCCAGCTCCACGGCCTCGGTGCGCACATTGCCGCTCAGGTTGTTCTTCTGGCTCAGGTCGGCCAGCGCCTTGCTGGTCACGCGCAGGCCGCTGACGGCGACGATGCTGTTGGCCAGCGTGTCGTCGGGGTCGCGCTCCAGCGCTTCCAGGGCGCTGACGATGGCTTCGCCGTAGTCGGTGCTGTCGAAGCGCATCTGGGCCATCCTGACCCACGGCGTCTTGTCGACCGGGAAGGTGGTGCCGGCGCTCTTCAGCAGGGCATAGGCCTTGTCGGTTTGGCCGGCCAGCACGGCGGCGTCGACCTCGGCCATCGCGGCGGCCATAGTGGGCGCCGGCTTGGCGCTGGCGGCAACCTGGCCGCCGGTGCCGGCGCAGGCCGACAGGAACGCAACACAGACTAGACTCGGCATCAGGCGGTGGAACTTCATCTGGCTCTCCCTAGGTGAAATCAAGCGCCATTATTGGCGCGCGATTTCTACGGAGAATTGCGTGGTGTCAACTTAGGTTTTCCCAGCAATTGCGCTCAGTCGAAACGCTCGTTGCGCGGGCTCAGCGCGTGCACTTGGCGATGGCTTTAAATGGCGCTGTCAGTCTATTTCCTTAAGGTAAGCTCATGGCCCCTGTCCGCTTTTTCGTTTGTGTGCTGTCTTGTCTGGTGTTGGTTAGTTGCGCCAGTAGTACTGGCCCCTCGCCCGCCGGCGTGCTGGAAGCCGCCGGCCTGCGCAAGCCGCCGCCGCTGCCGGAAGCCCAGCTGGCGCCGCGCAACGTGAGCATGCGCCTGCATGCGGCCAAGCGCCTGAACGTGGATGCGCGCGGACAGCCGCTGGCCCTGCTGGTGCGGGTCTACAAACTGCGCCAGCGCACCGCCTTCGAGCAGGCGCCGTATGCCGCCTTCTTGTCGCCGCAGACCGAGCGCGAGGCGCTGGGCGCCGAGCTGCTCGAGGTGCGCGAACTGACTCTGGTGCCCGGCCAGCAGCTGGAACTCAACGAAAAGCTGGCGCGCGAGGCCGGCCGGCTGGCTGGGCGTGGTCGCCCTCTTCCATTCGCCGCTTGGCGAGGGCTGGCGGCTGGCCTTCGCCGCCCCCGAGGCGGAGAAATCCGGGGTGACGATCGGCCTGCACGCCTGCGCCATGAGCACCGCCGCCACCAAGCCTATGGCGCTTGTCCGA
Organism: Telluria sp. GW821-FHT07G12; assembly: GCF_059418525.1. Lineage (NCBI taxonomy): Bacteria > Pseudomonadati > Pseudomonadota > Betaproteobacteria > Burkholderiales > Oxalobacteraceae > Telluria > Telluria sp. GW821-FHT07G12. The sequence goes on from NZ_JBWKQA010000006.1 coordinate 110,764, forward strand.
TGTCAATGAAGACCGCGTGCTTTCCTCCAAGCTAGAGATTTGCGACACTTCGCAGGAGGCATCCGTGAAACCACCATCGAAGGTCTTGTGGGGAGAGGGCCTGTTCCTGCGCCCCCAGCATTTCCAGCAGCAGGACCGCTACCACGAAGCGCGCCTGAACGACACCGCCAGCGCCCTGCATCCTTATTGCTGGGGCGTGCGCAAGCTCGAGATCGACCTCGACGCGCTCAAGGCCGACACCCTGCGCATCACCGGGCTGTCGCTGATCTTCGCCGACGGCGAGATCCTGCATGCGCCAGAGCGCGACGCCCTGCCGCCGCAGGTGCGCCTGGGCGAGCTGGCGCCATCGGTGCAGGCCCTGACCTTCCACGCCGCTCTGCCCGCCCTCAAGGACCATGGCGAGAATTGCACGGCGCGCGGCGAGTCGCGCCTGGACACCCGTTTCGGCCAGCACGAACACGATACCTTCGATCTCTACACCGACGCCGCCAGCGCGCCGGTCGCCTACCTGAGCCGCAGCCTGCGCCTGGTGTCGGAGCTGGAGCCACTCGAACCCTACGAGACCATCCCCCTGGTGCGCCTGCGCCGCCTGCCGACCGGGGGCTTCGAAGTCGACCACGCCTTCGTCCCGCCCAGCCTCTCGGTCGAGGGCGCGCCCGGCCTGCACGGCATGCTGACGCGCCTGATGGAAAAGCTGCTGGCCAAGGTGCACGCGCTGTACGGCCATTACCGCGAGCCGAGCAAGAACGTGGTCGAACTGCGCGGCGGCGACGTCGCCTCCTTCTGGCTGCTGCACACCGTGAGCAGCGGCTATGCGGGCCTGACCCACTTCCTGGCGCACCGCGAGCTGCATCCCGAGCGCCTGTTCCAGGAGCTGCTGGGGCTTGCGGGAGGCTTGATGACGTTTTCGCGCAGCGTCAAGCTGGAGGACCTGCCGGCCTACGTGCACCAGGATCCCGGTCCCGCCTTCACGCGCCTGGACGCGATCCTGCGCGAGCTGCTCGACACCGTGATCTCGTCGAAGTACTTCTCGATCGGGCTGAGCAACGAACGCCCGTCCTACCACCTGGGCGCGCTCGATTCCGGCAAGATCAACGGCCAGACCACGCTCTACCTGGGCGTGGCGGCCGATATGCCGGCCCTGCAGCTGGTCGACATCGTGCCGCTGCGCTTCAAGATCGGCGCGCCGGAAGATGTCGACAAGCTGGTGCTCTCGGCCATGCCCGGCGTGCGCCTGGTGCACGCGCCGCAGGTGCCGAGCGCGGTGCCGGTGCGGCCCGATACGTATTACTTCGTGCTCGAAAACCGCGGCGTGCTGTACGAAAGCATGCTGAAAGCCCAGGCGATCTCGATCTACGTGCCGAACGGGATCCGCGACCTCAAACTCGAACTCATCGGAATCGCAGCATGAGCCAACACGTCGAACGGCGCGCCGCGCCGCAACCCGGCAGCCGCAACCCGTCGGGCAGCACCCCCACCTCCCTTGTCGACGTCATGTACGAAGGCTTCTACGCCCTGTTCCTGCTGAAGAACGGGAACGGCCCGCACGACAAGACCGCCTTCGCCGACCACATGACGCGCTTCCTCGGTGACGTCGACCGCAACGCCAAGGCGCTGGGCGTGCCGGCCGACGACGTTACTGCGGCCAAGTATGCGTTCTGCGCGGCGGTCGACGAGATCATCCTGCGCTCCGACTACGAGATCCGCGAAGCCTGGGAGACCCGCCCGCTGCAGCTGCGCCTGTTCGGCGACCAGCTCGCCGGCGAGCACTTCTTCCAGCGCCTGGAAGACCTGCGCGCCAAGGGCGCCGTGCACTTGCAGGCGTTAGAAGTCTTCCACGTCTGCCTGCTGCTAGGCTTCGAGGGCCGCTTCGCGCTGGACGGCAAGGACAAGCTGGCCTACCTGACGGCCCGTCTGGGCGACGAGATCGCCCGCATGCGCGGCAAGAACCGCGGTTTCGCCCCGCACGCCGAGCGCCCCGATCAGATCGTGCACAAACTGGGCAGCGATCTGTCGCTGTGGGCATTGTCGATGGTGTTCGCGGTGGCGGCCCTGGGCGGCTACCTGGGCTTCCGCACGGCGCTGGCGCACGAGACCGACCAGGCGCTGGCTGCCTATAACGACCTGGTGAAACTGCCGCCGCGGTCGGCCAATGTGACAATCACCCTGCCCTGAAATTCAGGATCAAAAATTCGGGGTCAGAGCACTTTTTTGAACAATTGACCCGTTGACAAATTCTGCGCGCGCCTGCCGGGAAATCCAGGCCTCACCAGCGGAAATTTGCCCAACGGTCATTTCCCAAAAAAGTGCTCTGACCCCGAATTTAGGGGTCGAAACTATTGGACGACTTTGAACTCGATGCGGCGGTTGCGGGCCCTGCCTTCCGGCGTGCGGTTGTCGGCCACCGGACGGTCCGGGCCTTCGCCGGAGACCGCCACCATGTCGGCTTTCACCCCACGTTCCACGACGTAGGCCTTCACGGCCTCGGCGCGCGCCTGGCTCAGCGACAGGTTACCCGCGCGCGAGCCGGCATTATCGGTATGGCCGATGACCTCGACCTTCTTGTCCTTCAGGCGCAGCAGTGCCACGCTCATTTGATCGAGCACCTGCTTGCCGGCGTCGGTCAGCGCCGCCTTGCCGGATTCGAACTCGATGATGCGGTCGGCCAGCGCGGCGTCCAGCATGCCCTGCTCGGACACCGCCACGCGCAGGCCGTTGTTGACGGTGTAGCTGGTGTCCAGGTTCATCGCCAGCTCGCCGGCGATCTGCTGCTTCTGCGCTTCGCTGGCGACGTCGCCGCGCAGGCTGACGCTGTTGCCGTCGACCTGTAGCTGGCCGCGCGTGACCAGCTTCAGGTTCGGCCCGATCAGGCGCGCGACGTGCTCGTTCCAGTTCGGCGGCGCCGACACCCGGCCCACGGCCAGCTGGTCGACCACCCGCTCGGCGCCGTAGACCGTGCGCAGGCGCGCCAGCAGGGCCGCCTTGCTGGCGTCGTCGGGGACGGTGCCGGACACCACGATCGGCGCGGCAGCGGCGGTCGGGTTGTCGGCCAGGGCGGGTGCCGCGGCCAGGCAGGCGGCAATCAGCGATGTCGAAATGCGCTTCACGTGGCGGCTCCAATGAAAGTCTTGAGGAACAGTTCGCGCGCCAGGCGCAGCGGCAGCATCGGCTGCTCGAGATAGCTGGCCAGCGCGCGCACGTCGATGTCGATGCCCAGCTGCTCGTCGATCCAGCCGTTGTCGCTCAGCTGCACCTGCTGCTCGCGGCCGGCCAGCGGGTCGACGATGCCGTGCAGGGTCTCGCTGGCTGCGCCGCCGAAGCCGATCACCAGCGCCGGCCGCTCCGCCACCGTGGTCAGGAACAGTACCAGGTCGAACGCGGTGCGGCGGATGAAGGGCGTAACCAGCTCCAGCCAGAACGCCGCCACCTGACAGCGCAGCGCCGGATCGCGCGGCAGCGGCAGCACCAGGCTTTTGTGCAGCGCCGCCGGGCGGCTGTGCATGACCGGCTGCAGCAGCAGGCCGAGGCCGAGGATCAGACGGTTCGCCTCCAGTTCCAGGGCGCCGGACAGCGAGCTGACGGTGGCCACGGCCAGGAAGTCGTCGAGCCGGGTCTCGTACTCGCCGAGGACCACCGCCGCATCGGCGATCGCGTGCAGGTGGGGGCCCGGCTCGTCGGCGCCCAGCACCTGCGGCGCCATCGCTTCCAGATAGTCCCACAGCGGCCCGAAGGCCAGCGGGCAGCGCGACACGAAGGCGGCCGGCTCCGCCACCTCGACGGTGCGCATCATCAGGAAGGGAAAGCGGCGCCCGGACTGGTCGTGGCTGGCCACCAGGTGCCCGGCGATGGCATGGCGGCGGCTCGGCCCGACGAAGGCGAAGCTGACCGGCGGCGAGGCGTCGTAGTACAGCTTCCAGCGCGCGTCGTTGGGCAGGCGGGTCATGACCTGGGCCAGCCAGTCGTCCAGCATGCCGAGCACCGGCTGGTCGTCGGCGACCTTCACGAAGTCGCTGCGCGCCGGGATCTTGCCGAAGTAGCCGATCCGCGGCGAGGTCGCGGCGCGCGTCATTGGGCGGCTCCCGCCAGTTGTGGACCGCCGGCCGCGGTGCGGCCGACCACGGTCTCGGGCAGGCGCAGGCCGCTGAAGCCGCGGCTGGCCTGGGCGTCGCCGGTGCTGGCGGCGTTGCTGACCAGCTTCATCGTGACCCCCACCGTCGTGCTGCCGGAAGTCCAACGCAGCTCGCCGACGCCAGGCTGCAGCTTCTTCGTGGCGGCAGCGGCCATCAGCTTGGTCAGACCTTGCTCGCCCGGCTCGTTGAACAGCTCGACCGTCCGCCCATCAAAGGTAACTGCGCTCACCTTCGCCCCGCTCGCGCCCTGCGGCCCCGGATGCACCATGTTCACCCAGGCCGGCGGGGTATTCCGGTAGCGCAGCTGCTGGCCATCGATCTCGATCGTGTACTCGGTCACGCCCGGCGCCGTCATCGGCAACAGCTGGAACACAGTCTGCGGACCGCCGCCGGACGCCACGCCATTCGCCGACAAGGGCGCAATCCAGCCAGGAAAGCCGCTTACCACCTGCGGCGCCAGGCTCACGCCGATGTCGGCCCAGGTGCGGCTCGACAGCACGTCGCCGCGCCTGACCACCAGCGGCCCCATGGTCGTGCCGACGAATTTTGCAACCGCGCCGTCCGGGCCGAAGATCTGGCCGATCTCGCCCGGCCCCGCCTGCATCTGCGCACCCGGCGCGAAGGGGTATTTGCCGGCCAAATTCTTCTGGAAGGGTTCGACCACCTGCGCCTGCCAGGTCTTGTTGATCTCGGATTCGGACGGCAGCACGATCATGGCGAAGGTCTGCACCAGCGGCCGCACCAGCAAGGGCCGCAGCATCTGCTTCTGGGCGTCGGTCATCCCGGTCAGCATCTGCTCGTCGACGTATTTGAGGGCGTCGGCCAGCTCGGAGCCGTTGCCTTCCAGAGTCTGCTGCATCAGCTGCTTGGCGCCGGGGCCGGGGTCTCCCTGGTTCTTCAGCTGGTTCAGGCGCGAGCGCAGCTTCGACAGCGCGTCCAGGTAGCCGGTCATCAGCGAGGCATCCTTCTCCTTGATGCCGACCAGGCGTGCAACGCCGGCGAACTCGCGGCCCACCGGTCCCGCCGCCACCGCCACGCCGGCCACGCCCCCCGGCAGCGGCCCCACCGCATCGGCCAGCTGGCGCGCATCGCTGGGCGCCTGGCGCAGCACGACTTCGCGGAACCATGCCGTCAGGCCGCGCTTCAACTTCGCCTGATTCACGCGCGCTTGGCTCGGGTCGTCCCAGGAAGTCTCGTCGTTGACGGTCTTCAGCACCTTGGCCAGCGGCGAGGTTTGCGGATCGCCGAGCCGGTTCATGGCCTGCACGCTGGCCTCGAAGCCGTTCAGGTCGGCGATGGTCACGCCCTGCACGAACTTGGTCCACTCGCGCGCGTAATCGGCTTTATACAGGTCGATCAGGGTCTTCTGGATCTGCTCCGGGCTGCCCTCCAGGGTCAGGTCGTCCTTGGCCACGCTCTTGAGCACCCAGTCGGTGCTCTGCAGCTCGCGGTTGGAGGCTTCGCGGATCGCGCCTTGCACGAACTTCTCCCAGGCGTCGCGGGTAAAGGCGCCGGGCACCGCATAGCTGCCGACCACCAGCGCCTGGTCCTGCTCGCCGACGATGCGCGCCACCGTCACCGCCGGGAAGCGCGTGCCGGCGCGGGTGCGGATGTCGGCATACACGCGTTCGCGCGCCGGAGTGCCGCGCACCACGCGGCGCAGGTTTTCGCGCGCGGTGTCGAGCAGGCTCAGTTTGGGCGTGATCTGCGGCCAGGCCGGGTCCTGGATGTGCGCAAGGTGGAAGGTCATCAGGCGCTCGGCGCTGCGGATCATCTGCTCCTTCGGCATGCCGCCGCGGTTCGCCTGCAGCCACACGCGCCAGTAGCGGGTCAGCTGGTCGTTCAGGTGGCCGGGCTCAGCGTGGCTTTTATCGGCCAGCATCAGGTAGGTCTTCAGCGCGTTGTAGGCGTCGCCGACGTTGGTTGCCGAGACGTCCTGGTAGGGCTGGCCCGGCTTGGCGGTCGGCGCCGCCTGCGCGTTCGGGTCGAGCTGCGACGCATTGGCATTCGTCTCCGCCAGCAGCGATTCGAGCGCGCCTGCCACCGGCTGCACCATCACCTCGCGCACGCCGGCGAAGTATTCGTCGCGCAGCTTGCGTTCCAGCGCCTCACCCTGGTACAGGCCGAAGGACAGCGCCCAGGGCCGGTCCTCGCGGTATTTTTCCAGCTGCTCGATGCGGTCCTGCAGGATGTCCAAGGCTTCCAGGCGTGATTGCAGGCCGCCGGTCCTGGCCTGCACCTTCATGACCTTGTCGAGGTCGGCCTGGACGTTGGCGACCAGCTGGCGGTTGCCCATGTAGGACCAGCTCCAGCCGCCCAGCGCGCAGCCAAGCAGCACGGTGGCGGCGAAGAAGGCAGCGTATTTCACGCGCGTGGCGGCGGGGCTGGTGTAGCGCTTGACCAGGTCCTTGTCGGCGAAGATCACCTTGCGGAACAGGTCGAGCAGGAAGAAGCCCGACTGCTCCTCCGCCTGCATGCCCTTCTGCCCGTCCCCTTTCAGCTGCAGGTCGAAGCGGCTGGCGACGCGGCGCGAGGAGAGGTTCTCGACGATCCCTTCCTGCAGCGCGCTGGTGAAGTAAAAGCCGCGCAAGACCGGCTTGAACTGCCAGGTGTTCTCTTCGAACAGGGTGGCCAGGAAGGCGCGCAGCTGCGGCTTGAGCGAGGCGAATTCGAGCGGGAAGGTGAACACGCCGGGACGCATGGTGGCGCTGCGGTTGCCGGCCATGGTGGCCAGGCTCATCTCCTTCAGTCCGTCGTACAGCTCGTCGAAGTGCAGGTCGAAAAAGGCCAGCACGTCCTGCGGGGTGCTGCGCCGGTTGTAGCGCTGGGTCGCGCCCCACACGCGCTCGCGCTCGGCGCGGTCGCTGTCGTGGAAGAAGTCGGAAAAGCCGGCGATCAGGTCGGCCTTGGTGAACACCACGTACACCGGCGCGTGCACGCCCAGGCGCTCGGTCAGTTCCTGGACCCGCGTGCGCAGGCTCTTCGCCAGCTCGATCGAGGCTTCCGGCGAACCGCCCGCCAGCTCGGCCACGCTCACCGCGATGATGATGCCGTTGATCGGCGCGCGCCGGCGGTGGCGGCGCAGCAGGTCGAGGAAGCTGAACCACTCGGCGCGGTCGGCCTCGAACACCGAGTAGCGGCCTGCGGTGTCGAGCAGGATGCCGTCGGTGGTGAAGAACCAGTCACAGTTGCGGGTGCCGCCCACGCCCTGCACCGCTTTGCTGCCGGGGATGGGAAAGGTCAGCCCCGAATGCTTGATCGCGCTGCTCTTGCCTGCCGCCGGGTTCCCGATGATCATGTACCAGGGCAGCTCGTACAAGGCCTGGGCGCCGCGCGTCAGTCCCAGCTTGGAGGTCTTGATGGTATTGATCGCCTCCAGCATGCCCTTGCGCAGTACCGGCGCATCGTCGCGCTTCGGGTTGTCGGCCTGAGCGACGATGGCTTCGCTCAGGCGGGCGGCGGCGCGCTTGCGCCACCAGCCGCGCGCCAGCCACCAGACACCCCATGCGGCCAGCAGGAGCAGGCCGGCCAGCACGGCCCAGATGGCCGCCACTTCGAGCGATTCCGCGCCGAGAAAGAGGAGCCCTGCGAGCGCCGCGATGCCGATCACGGCCATTACGCGGCGGTTGGTGAGAAACTGCCAGAGTCGGGCCATAGTGGGTTCGGTTCAGAGAGGTGAATGGAAAGCCACAGGCAATGTTGGCACCATTTCCCAGCTGAATCTTGAGTTCGGACAATGGCACGGAGGCATGTCGCCTCAGCGTCGCATCACCCCGCGCAGGCGCAGCTCGGTATGGCCGAGGTCCATCATGGCCCAGCGCCCGCCCCAGGTCAGGCCCAGCGATTCCGCCACCTCGCCGTAGAGCTGGTAGCCGCGCATCGCCCACGGGTCCTTCTCGGAGATGACCAGCTTGCCGTCGCGCAAGAACGCGCAATCGGCCGCCAGCCCGTACTGGTGCCAGCTCTGGAAAGCCTTCGCATTCGTCACGGCCGAACCCATCTTCGCCAATAGATCCTGCCGCGCCGGGCTGCGGTAGCCCTCCAGCAGCGCCATTTCGTAGCCATGTTTTTCCTTCATGATGCGGAAGGCGAGCAGCAGGCGCTGGCTGAAATCCGGATGCAGCAGGCCCCAGTTGCGGCTGGCATCGACCAGCATCGGCCGCACCAGCTCGACTTCGCGCGTGGTGAAGGCCACCGGCGGCAGCGAGGCCGGCGGCACCAGCTGCTCGCCCTTGAGCAGGGCCGCAACCTGGGCGTCGACCACGGTATCGAGCGGCTCGTAGCCGGGCAACATGTCGGGCTTGCGCAACAACAGCGCGACCAGCGGCGGGATCAGCACCAGCGGCACGCCGACGGCGACGAAGGCGCGGTGTCGTTTGATCCATCCACGGACGTCGCGCCAGCGCCAGCGCAATGCCGGGCCCGCATCCCGCAAGGCAGAACCGCCCGACGCCCGCCAGCCGCCCGCGCGCAGTTGCAGGCGCCGCTGCAGGCAGCCCAGGAAGTGCAGCACCGAGGCTCGGCCGCCGGGAAAACAGGCGAGCCAGATGAGGCTGCAGGCAAGACAAAAATACAAAAGGGCGAGAAAGATCAGCATCCGCTTCTCCGGTTTGTTTCTAATTGGCATTGGTGTCCAATCTTAGGAGGACCGCAGTGCGCCCTACAGATGAAGATCAATCCGGATCGCGGCGTCCGAACCTGATGTCCTCGACGCGCCGGACGGCGAACGAGACGAATATCCTCGCCATGCTCGACCGCCACGAGTCGGGCGGACGCATGCGGCGCCTGCTGCGACGCGTACCGTCCATGGTCTGGTATGGCTGCGCCGGGCTGCTGGTGGTCGGGCTGGTGGGCTCGCTGGCCTTGCTGGCGCGCGACAGCGGCCCGCCGCCGACCGCCGGCGCGGCGCTGGCCGGGACGGTCGAGGCCAGGGGGCGGCCGGCGCCGGAGATGGCGGCGCCCGCCGCGCCGCCGGTTGCGGCCACGGCATCCGCGACGGCATCCGCCGAGGCGCGCGCCGAAGTGGTCGATGAGCTGCCGACGGTGGGCGCGACCATCGTCGACCTCGCGCCCGCCGAGCCGGCGCCGGCGGCCACGGAACTGCGCGTGCTGCCGCCGCAACAGCATGCGGGCCGCATCGCGCCGCGCGACGATCAGCACGACGGCCAGCGAGAAGCTCAGGCCGAGCGCCAGCGCCTGGCCGCGCACGCCGCCGCGTCCAGAGCCGGGCCACGCAGCGCCGCCGGCAAACTGGCCTCCGCCGCCCGCTCTCCGTCTCTGGCCCATGCCGAAGCGCGCAGCCGCCGGTCTGCTGCGCAGGCCAAGGCGGCGCCCGCCACCGTCGACACGGACGTCGCCCTGATCTCGGCCATCATCCAGCACGCCAACAAGCGCCAGGAGGCCGAGGAAGCCGCCGGCAAGTAATAGCAAATAGCCAAGCTGTCGTAAAAAAGCCCCGCTACTGCTGGGTAAAGCAATGCCGCGCAGCTATACTGTACAAAGTTACAGTATGGTGCGACATGATCAGGGTTCTGGAAAACGAGTTTTATTATCTGGATAACTTCCAGCGCGTCCTCGACTGGATCGCCCAGCGCTATGCCGATCTCCTCGACGGCGAGGAGCAGGCCTTCATCCAGGCTTTCGCCCAGCTGCCCCGCCCTTCGCAGGCCCTGTTCGTGCGCATGGTGATGCGCAAGGGGAGCCTGTTCCGCGCCTCCAAGATGAATTACCCGGAGATCGGCTGCCCCGTGGCCGCCTCGCGCGAGCTGCTGCCGACCGGCTGGATCGTGGCCGATCCGGTACTCGACATCGACGAGCTGTTTGAGCTGCTGGTCAAGCCGGAGATCGTCGACGCCTTCGGCTTGAAGGCGCCGCTGAAGGCGGCGCGCAAGGACGAGCAGCTGGAAGCGCTGCGCGAGCAGCATGCCGAACCGCGCCCCTTCTCGCAGTGGTATGCCGGCTGTACCGACACCGTCTTCGCGATTCAGGTGAAGCCGCTGTGCGACCGCCTGCGCCTGGTCTTCTTCGGCAACCTGCACCAGGACTGGACCGAATTCGTGCTGGCCGACCTGGGCCTGTTCCGCTTCGAGCAGGTCGAGTTTTCCGAGGCCTCGCGCGGCTTCCGTTCGCGCCGGGACATCGAGCACTACCTGCAGCTGCACGCCTGCCGCGAACGTTTTCATGCGCTCGAACCGGGCTGCGAGGAATTCCGCGAGGTGCTGCATGAAGTCCTGCGCGACGTGCCGCGCCACGGCTTCGACAACGACTGGCTGGACAGCCGCCGCGAAAAGCTCCTGTTCCGCATCGCCCAGCAGTTCGAGAAGGACAAGGACTGGGAATCCGCCCACGCCGTCTATGCCGAATGCCGCTTTCCCGGCGCCCGCTCGCGCGCGATGCGCGTGCTCGAGAAGGACGAGAAATTCGACCACGCCTATGCGCTGTTCTGCGAGGCCGAACAGGCGCCCGAAAGCGAAGCCGAACGCCAGCACCTGCTGCGCATCGGCCCACGCCTGGCGCGCAAACTGGGCCACGCCAAGGTGAAGCCGCGCAAGGCGGCGCCGCCCGCGCGGCTCGATCTCAATTTGCCTGTCCCCGGTGGCGAATGGCGCGTCGAAGGCGTGGTGCTGGAACATCTGCACCGCGACGACGCACCCGTGTTCTATGTCGAGAACACGCTGGCGAACACCCTGTTCGGCCTGCTGTGCTGGCCGGCCGTGTTCGCAGCCATTCCCGGCGCCTTCTTCCACCCCTTCCACCGCGGCCCGGCGGACCTGTACAGCCCCGATTTCCAGCAGCGCCGCGCACGCGAATTCGCGGCTTGCCTGGCGCGCCTGGACGAGGGCAGCCACCGCGAGGCCATCCTCGCCACCTGGGAAGAAAAGGCAGGCATCCAGTCGCCCTTCGTGGCCTGGGACTACCTGGACCGCGGCATCCTCGAACTGGCCCTGCACTGCATCCCGGCGCCGCACCTGAAGCTGTGGTTCCAGCGCATCCTGCAGGACGTGAAGGACAACCGCACCGGCTTCCCCGACCTGATCCGCTTCTTCCCGGATGAAGGGCGCTACGAGATGATCGAAGTGAAGGGCCCTGGCGACCGCCTGCAGGACAACCAGCTGCGCTGGATCGAGTACTGCAGGGAGCACGGCATGCCGGTCACCGTCTGCTATCTGCAGTGGCAGGAGGCGGCTTGACCGGCTACACCGTCGCGGTCAGGGCCCTGTGCGAGTTCACCGCCAAACAGGGCGACCTCGACCTGCGCTTCACGCCCTCGCCCACGGCCCTGGAAGGCATTGCCGGCCATGCGGTGGTGGCCTCGCGCCGCGGCGAGCATTACCGCGCCGAGCTCACGCTCGAAGGCGACTATGGCCTGCTGCACGTGCGCGGGCGCGCCGACGGCTACGATCCGGACCAGAACCTGATCGAGGAAGTGAAAACCTTCCGCGGCCGGTTCGACAGCATCCCCGACAATCACCGCCACCTGCACTGGGCCCAGCTGCGCATCTACGGGCACCTGATGTGCGAGCAGCTGGACATGGCAGAGGTCAACCTGGCCCTGGTCTACTTCGACATCGGCACCCAGCAGGAGACCGCATTGCGCGAGACCCGCACGCGCGCCGAGCTGAAGACGATCTTCGAAGACCACTGCAGCCGCTTCATCGCCTGGGCCGAGCAGGAGATGCGCCACCGCGAGGCGCGCAACGGCGCCCTGACCGGCATGCGCTTTCCGCACGCGGACTTCCGTCCGGGCCAGCGCCAGCTTGCCGAAGCCGTGTTCCGCGCGAATGCAGGCAAGCGCTGCCTGCTGGCCCAGGCCCCGACCGGCATCGGCAAGACCCTCGGCACCATGTTCCCGGCCCTGAAGGCGGCGCCGAAGGAAAACATCGACAAGCTGGTGTTCCTGGCCGCGAAGACGCCGGGCCGCAAGCTGGCGCTCGACGCCGCCACGACCTTGAAAGCCGGCGGCAGCATTCCCTTGCGGGTACTGGAACTGACCGCGCGCGACAAGGCCTGCGAGCATCCCGACAAGGCCTGCCACGGCGATGCCTGCCCGCTCGCGCGCGGCTTCTACGACCGCCTGCCGGCCGCGCGCGCGGCCTGCCTGGACGCACCGCTGCTGGACCGCGACACCCTGCGCACGATCGGCCTGGAGCACGATGTCTGTCCCTACTACCTGGGCAGCGAGATGGCGCGCTGGAGCGACATGATCGTCGGCGACTACAACTACTGGTTCGACGGCGGCGCCATGCTGTATGCGCTGGCGCTGGAGCGCGGCTGGAAGGTCAGCGTGCTGGCCGACGAGGCGCACAACCTGGTGTCGCGCGCGCGGAGCATGTACAGCGCCTCGCTTGAACGAGGCAGCCTGCGTGCGGCCCGCGCCGTGGCGCCGCCGGCGGTGCAGAAACCGCTGGAAAAGGTCGGCCGCGCCTGGACCGAAGCAGGCAAAGGCGCGCCCCTGCCCTACCAGGTGCTGGAAGCCATTCCGCAAAAGCTGCTGGACAGCCTGCAGAACGCCACCAGCGCCATCACCGAGTACATGGCGGCCTTCCCCGAAGGTCTCGACCCCGCGCTGCAGGAGTTCTACTTCGACGCCCTGCAGTTCCAGCGCCTGGCGGAATCCTTCGGCGACCATTCCCTGTTCGACCTCACGCGCGCGGACGAAAGGGACACGGTACTGGCGATCCGCAACCTGGTGCCGGCGCCCTTCCTCAAGCCGCGCTTCGAGTTGGCCCATTCGACCACGCTGTTCTCGGCCACCCTCAGTCCCTGGCATTATTTCGCCGACCTGCTCGGCATGCCCGAGGACACCGCCTGGATCGACGTCGACTCGCCCTTCGTCGCCAGCCAGCTCAAGGTGCAGGTGGCGCGCGGCATCTCGACGCGTTTCCAGCACAGGAAAAGCTCGCTGGTACCGATCGCCGACCTGATGGCGCAGCAGTATGCCGATGCGCCGGGTAATTACCTGGCCTTCTTCAGCAGCTTCGACTACCTCGAGCAAGCCGCGGATACCCTGGCCCAGCGCCATCCCGAGATCCCGGCCTGGCGCCAGTCGCGCCGCATGAGCGAGCTGGAACGCACTGCGTTTCTGGAGCGTTTTACCCTTGAGGGCAAAGGCATCGGTTTCGCGGTGCTGGGCGGCGCTTTCGGCGAAGGCATCGACCTGCCCGGCGCGCGCTTGATCGGCGCCTTCGTCGCCACCCTCGGCCTGCCGCAGGTGAACCCCGTGAACGAGCAGCTGCGCGAGCGCCTGCAGGCGCTGTTCGGCACCGGCTACGACTACGCTTATCTCTATCCCGGCCTACAGAAGGTGGTGCAGGCGGCCGGCCGCGTGATCCGCACCGAGCAGGACCAGGGCACGGTCTGGCTGATCGACGACCGCTTTGCCCGGCCCGAGGTGCTGGAGCTGCTGCCGGCCTGGTGGCACGTCGAGGCGCGGTCTAGCGCATCAGCTCTCTAAGTTTCTGGTAGCCGCTGCGGCTGACCGGTATGCGCGCCCCGCCGCGCAGCACCGCGCAATGCCCATCCTTGCCGGACGGTTCGATGCGCTCGATGGCGGCCAGGCTGACGATATACGAGCGGTGCACGCGCAGGAAGGCGCCCGGATCCAGCTGCTCCTCCAGCTCCGACAGGCGCTGGCTCTTCAGCCATGCCTTGCCGGCGGCAACCACCTGCACGTAATCGTCCTGGGCTTCGATATAGTCGATGGTGGCGGCCATGACCACCTGCACCCGGCTGCCGTCGCGGATCAGGATGCGCTCCAGCGGCGCGCGCCGCTGCGCCGCCTCGCTCGCCGCGACCACGGCCTCCAGCGCCGCGGCCCCGGCCTGCGGACTGCCGAGCCGCTCGCGCGCATGCGCCAGCGCCTGGTCGAGACGCTCGCGCGAATAGGGTTTCAGCAGGTAGTCCAGCGCATGCACCTCGAAGGCGCGCAGCGCGAACTGGTCGTAGGCGGTGACGAACACGTACTGCGTCCTCGCTCCTGCCAGTTCCACCACCTCGAAGCCATCGAGCTTGGGCATCTGGATGTCGAGGAAGACCAGCTCCGGCGCCAGCTCGGCGATCGCCTTCACGGCTTCGAAGCCATTCGCGCATTCGCCGACGATCTCGACGTCCGGATGGGCGGCCAGGTATTCGCGCAGCACGGCACGCGCCAGCAGCTCGTCGTCCACGATGATCACACGCATGCTCTCAGCTCTCCTCTACCGTTTCCATGGCCTCGGCCGGCAGCGCCAGCTCGACCCTGAATTGATTGTCCTCGCGCGACCAGTGCACGCTGGCTTCGTGTCCGTAAGCTGCCGCCAGCCGCCGGCGCACGTTGTCCAGGCCCAGGCCGGTGCCGCCGGCGCAGGGTGTGTCCGGATCGACGTCGTTCTCCACCACGATGCGCAGCAGCGAGCCGGCGCGGTTGGCCGACAGACGCACGCAGCCCGGTTCTATCATCTGGCCGATGCCATGCTTGACGGCGTTCTCCACCAGCGGCTGCAGCAGCATGGGCGGCACCAGGCAGGCCAACGCTTCCGGCGCCGCCTCGGCCTCGAAGCGCAGGCGCTCGCCGAAACGCACCTGCTCGATCGCGACGAAGTCCCGTATCAGCTCCAGTTCGCGGCTCAGTAACACCTTGCGCTCCGCATGCAGGCCCAGGCTGAGCCGGAAGAAACCGGCCAGGCGCAGGGTCATCGCGCGCGCCGCGCCGGGGTCGATCGAGGTCAGTGCGCTGATCGAATTCAGGCTGTTGAACAGGAAGTGCGGGTCGACCTGGGTGCGCAGCATGCGCAGCTCGGCGTCCTGGGCCATCAGGCGCGTCTGCAGCTCGCGGGTCTCGAGCTGGCGCACGCGCTCGGCCTCGATCAGCAGGTAGTTCACGGCGGCCGCAAGCCCGTACAGGATCACGCCCAGCGCGAACATGGTCGCCAGGCGCGCCGCGTCCAGTTCGAACACGGCGCCTTCCGGCATGAAGGTGCGCAGCAGCGCGGCCCAGGCCGAGCCGATCGCGCACCACAGCGCCGCCGCGCAGGCCGCAGTGGCGCCGACTCCGCCGACGATCGCCGCCGGATGCCTGTGGCCGATCGGATAGGCGCGGCACACGTAGTAAGCGGAGAAGGCGGTGGCGTTGGCGTACACGATCGCCAGCGGCACTGCGAACAGCAGGCTGGCGCCCCAGCTCGCACCGCCTGCGGCCAGCAGCGCGGCGGTCGCCAGGCCCAGCATCAGCCAGGCCAGCATGTAGAGCAGCGCCGCATACCACCTGGAGACCACGCCGTGCATCGCCGACGCGCCCTTAGTTACGAACCTCGACCCCGCCCATGATGGCGTAGCCGGTGACCACAAGGCGTTTCAGGTTGTCCGGCGGGCGCGCGGTCTTTTCCGTGAAGCCGCCCATCACCGGCGAGCCGTGCAGGACGACGGTCCAGTCGGCCGGCACCTTGATCGTGATCCCGCCCCAGATCGCGAAGACGTTGATCACGGCTTCGCCCGCCAGTCCGGAATCGCGCAGGTCGATCTCGCAGCCGCCCATGATCGCGGTGATCTCGCCGCCGCGGAAGTCCGGCGTGCTGACGCGGCGCTCGAAGCCGCCGAGGATGGCAGTGATGTCGATCACGTTATCGGCTTTCGCATCGTCCTTGGTGTAGGGACCGGCGTGGACGCGGACCACGCGCCCGCCGCCCAGCGTGCGGTACAGGATCAGCCCGCCCAGGCCTATCATCACCAGCGGCCAGAAGGTGCGCCAGCTGATGAAGTAGTAGCCGAGGCGGTTCAGGGTCATGGCCACGCCGATCGCAATCAGCACGATGCCGGTGATGCGCCCGCTGCGCGGGCCGTCGCTGCACAAGGCCACCAGGCCCGAGGCGACGAAGGCCAGCGGCCAGAAGAAGATCACGTGGCGCAGGTAGATGATGTTCAGGTTATCGAGCAGGAACAGCACGCCGAAGGCCACCACCAGCAGGCCGATCACGACCTGGCCGTTTGCGCCCATTCTTGTGCGGGTATTCCGGGTATCGTCATTGGCCACGGCTGTCTCCCTTCTTGTCGAAGCAGCCCTGGCGGGTGCGGTCCGGGTTGGCGCCGAAGCGGCGCTCGGCGATCGGCTTCACCGCCATGCCAATGCCGCCGACGATGATGAAGAGCGGCCAGCTGTTGAACCAGTTTAGCCCGAACAGGCCTTCGAACACGGCGAACAGCCACAGGCCGATGAAGACGGTCCACAGGCCGTTGACGAATTCGCGTGCGCTCGGATAGCCGATGGTCTGGTTGATGCCCGCCACGACCAGCAGCAGCGGCGCGTAGTGCCACAGGCGGTCGATCTCGTAGATGTCGAGCTGGTCCAGCAGGAACGCCACGCCCAGCCCGATCAGCAGCAGGCCCCACAGGACCTGGCGCCGCAGGTGATACGATGCTTCGCTGTTCATTGAGTCCTCCTTGTTGGAATGAGGACAAGATAACCGCGGACGGTCATCCAGCGAAAGGGCTTTTCGGCGAATGGCGGGGAAAGGCCGGCGAACGGCGGCGCAATCGGCAGACTGCGGGCGAACGGCGGGCGCAAAAAAGCCCGCCGCGTTGCCGGGGCGGGCTCATGCTGTCACCGGTACCGTCACTGGTACACGGCGCGTGGGAATTCAGGCAGCGGGCTGCGCCATCACCATGGTCGGCTGGCCCTTCTGCTGGTTGCGGTACTTGGCCCGTGCGATGGCCTGCTTGACGGCTTCGCGGGCAACGTTGGTCTTGTAAATCTCTTCTCTTTCCTTCTTGCCGCGGTGCTGGGCGACGTGCTTGCTGCCGATTTTCTTGGTCATGGCGCTCTCCTGTGAGGCTGGGGTTGGTGCCGCTTCAGGAACGCGAGGAGCCCATCTTGTCGTCATCGGCCGAGTGCATCAGCATGCCCCAGCCGAGCTGGCGCCGGATTTCTTCCGGCGTCGGCGGCGGAGCACTTTCCTTCGTGCGGCGCTCGAGGTACTCGCGCACGAGGTGCTTCGGTGGATGACTCGTCGTTGGCAAAGACATGGACAACCTCCGCTTCCCAAAGGGCGTGGAATCTGGTGCCGATCCTCGAGGCGACCGGCTAACCTGTTGAGGTGGTTGGCGGCCTGCGTATTCGCTGGCGTCCTCACTCAACGCCTTCATCTTATCGAAGCCGCAGCGCACTCACCGTTAGGTGACGCACACTGTGCGGTGGGCCTGCTCCTACACGAAAAAAAGGGGAGCCGGAGCTCCCCTTCCTACTGCAACGGAAAACGACAGACCTTAGAACTTGTACTTCAGGTTCAGGTAGAACTGGCGGCCGATCACGTCAAGCTTTTGCTGTTCTTCCTCGCTGTAGCGGTAGTACGCGCGCTTGACGTTGGTCAGGTTGGTCGCGTCGAAGGTCAGGAGCAGGTTTTTCGTCAGGTTGACGCTGGCATTGAAAGCCAGCGTCGTCACCGGCGCGGCCATGGTCGGCGCGGTCGGCATGCTGACACCGTTCACGACGTACAGGCCCTGGCTGTTGGCGGTCGGCGACGGCGCCGTGCTGCTGTTCACGTATTCGCTACGGTAGTTCGCCACCAGACGCATCGACAGACGATCGTTTTCGAAGTAGCCGCCGAGGTTGCCGGCCCATTCGGATGCGCCGACCATCGGACGGCCATCGTCGACCCTCGTCTTGGCGCGGCTCACGTTGGTGGTGAAGCCGAAGCCGGTGTTCCCGAACGGCTGCTCGTAGGCCACCTCGATGCCCTTGATCCGGGCACCCTGCTGGCTCGAGGTGTTGATCACGTAGGTCTTGGAACCGCCGCTGGCCGCATCGTACAGATCGATGGTGGAGCCGCCGCTGGTACCGGTCTTCACGTAGCCGTCGATCTTCGAATAGAACACGTCCACGCCGACCATCGAACGGCGCGCGAAGTACCAGGCCCAGGACAGGTCCAGGTTATCCGAGGTCAGCGGCTTCAGGTCCGGGTTCGGGCCCGTCACGAAACAGCCGCTGGCGTCGCAGGTCGGGGTACCCAGACCCGCGCCGAGGATGTTGTAGTTCTGGCGGCCGATGGTGCGGCTGGCGCCGAAGCGCGCAACCTGCTCCTTGGTCAGCTCGTAGCGCAGGTTCAGGCTCGGCAGCCAGTTGTTGAACTTCTTGTCGGTCTTGGCGAAGTAGTAGGTGTTGCCCGACTTGTTGTTAAACGGGTACTTGGTCTGGTCGTCGTAGTACGGCTGCAGGTCGCCCGAATCCGTGATCGCGCCCGGATAGGCCGCGCACGGGATGGCTTGCTGGCCCGGCGCCGCACGCACGCAGGCGCCGGCGGGGATCGGGGTCGGGATGTCGGCGTTGATGTGGGTCTGCACGAAGCGCAGGCCCAGGTTGCCGGACCAGCGGTCACCTTCCAGGTTGGCCATCAAATAGGCCGCCGCCTGGCGCTCGCGCATGTGCAGCTCGGAGAAGATGCGGCGCTCGTACTGGTCGGTGGTTTCCTTGGTGTTGGTCGCGAAGTAGTTCTTCAGCACGTCCGGCGCGAAGGTCACGCCGGTATTGTCCCAGCCTGCCGGGCCGTCGAGGTCCTTGCCGAAGTCTGAAGGCCACGGGATGGTGTTGGTCGGACCGGCGTTAAAATCGATCGGCGCGCGATAGGCAGGATAACGGCGCTCGCTGTCACGATGGTGATCAGAGTAGCGCAGCCCGCTCTCGAGCGATTGCACCCAGCCCTTGTCCAGCTTGTACTCGGTATCGACCTGCGCGCTCTTTTCCTTGTCGATGGTCTTCAGGCCGGAAATGGTGCGTACCACCAGTTGGTCCGGCTTGATGCCGGTGCCGTTGTACTTGATGTAGGGAGCGTCATGCACGTCGCCGAGGGCGTACGACAGGCCGGTGCCGAAGCTGGCGTAGGTCAGGCCCTGGTCGGCATCGGTCTTGCCCTGGCCGCGCGTGGTCGACAGCAGGGTCTTGACGGTGAAGTCCGGGGTGACCCGCCAGCTGCCGTTCAGGTCCAGGAAGGCGCTGGTGGCGTTGGCGCCATCGCGGTAAAAGCCTTCCGAGTTGCCGATGTATTGCGGCACGGTCCCGTTGGGGAACACGATGTCCGCGCTCTTCAGCACGCGCAGCTGGTTGCCGTACATGGTGGTCTCGGTGACGATCACCGGGTTCTTGATCGATGCGAACACTTGCGCGCCGCCCGGCAGGCCGGTGGCGTTGGTGTTCGGCGCGGTCGCGCCGGTGGCACCGTCCGCGAGCGACGCTTTACCCAACAGCATCGAGTAGATCGCGCCGGCCTTCAGGCGCCCGTAGTTATTCGCGTTCATCGACGAGTGGAATCCCGTCAGGGTGAAGTCCATGTCCTGGTTAGGCTTGAACTCCAGCGACAGCACGCCGCCCTTGCGGTCGCGTACACCTTCGACGAATTCGGTGGACATCGAGCCCGGCAGCCGCACGCCATTCAGGTCGGCCGCCTTCAGGCCGGTGCCGGCCAGCGATTCGTCGGTGATGCCCTTCATGGTAGTGGTGTTGATGATATCCCAGCCGCTGCTAGTGCCATAGGCCAGGCGCGACGAGGAATCGCGGCGCACGTAGCGCTTCTCGGCAAAGCCCTGGACGATGAAACCGAAGGTGTTCGCTTCGTTTTTCCAGTTGATGGTGGCGTTCAGGTCGGGACCGTATTTGCCCGGCAGGGTCGCATAGCTGGAGCCGACGCTGATCACACCGCCGATGCGCTCTTTCTGCTGCAGCGGTTTGCGGGTGGTGACGTTGATGGTGCCGGCCAGGCCACCGTCGACGATGTTGGCCTGCGAGGTCTTGTAGACGATGGCCTGGTTCAGGACCGAGGATGGCATCAGCGAGAGGCTGGTCGAGCGGCTGCTCGATGCCTGGTCGCCGACGTACCAGTCGCCGCCGGAGACAGTGTGGCCGTTGAAGATGATCAGCGACATATCGGGATTGGTGCCGCGCATCGACACCTTTTCCGCTTCGTCGTAGTCGGTACGCACTGCCACGCCCGGCAGGCGCTGCAGCGAGTCGGCCAGGTTCTTGTCCGGCATCTTGCCGACGTCTTCGGCGGTAATCACCTCGACGTTGGCGGCGGCATCGCGCTTGACGGCCAGCGACTTCGCCATCGAGGCACGGATACCGGTAATCTCGACGCTCTGGATGGCATTGCCAACCGTAGCCCCATTCTGGGCCAGCGCGGGCAGCGCCGTCAGACCCAATGCCATCGCCACGGCGGCCGCGAGCGGCTTCTGATTCAACATTCTCACTCTCCTGAATAGTTATCCGGGGGCAGGTGTATCCCTACCGCGCGCACAGTATTGACGATAGTGAAAGTGTTGGATAATGATAAGTGTTGAAGAATCCATAACCCAAGGGAATGTTTACCGGCCGATGAGAACGGTTGGTTATACTCGCCCGCATAATTTTCATTTTGCAAACATGCCCCCCTCACGGTAGCGTGCAGCTTTGCGTCGCTAGAAAACCACGGAGACACCCCATGCGTACCGCCTGCCTTTTGCTCGCCGCCGCCCTCGCCGGCTGCGCCGCCACGCCCTCAACACCCCCGCCCGCCGTGGCATCCCAGCCACAGGCCCCGGTCCCGCTGGACACCATCCTGCAGAAGCAGATCTATCAGATGAGCCCAGTAGAAGCGGGCCGCTATGTGGCCTGGGTACACCAGTCCGAGCCCGACCTGCGCAAGCGCATCGCGGCGATCGGCCGCAAGAACATCGGCCAGCCCTACACCCTGAACCTGCTGGGCGAATTCCCCTTCGAGGTCCACGACAACCTGCCGATGTTCAGCCTCGATCACAGCGACTGCGTGGTTTTCGCGGAACACACCTATGCGATGGCGCTGTCGCAGTCCTGGGAAGAATTCTTCTGGATGCTGCAGCGCATCCGCTACCGCGACGGCGTGATCGGCGTCGCCACCCGCAACCACTACACCGAGATGGACTGGAACGTCGCCAACCGCTGGCTGGTCACCGACATCAGCGCGGACCTCGCCGGCGCCGCCGGCCCTTCGTATCCGATGACGGTCGACCGCGCGCGCTTCCTGAAGACCCGCCATCACACCGAGCGCAATATCCCGGTCGAGTCCAGCCGCCAGACCTACGTCGCCAAGGACCAGGTGGCGAGCATCGCCAGCCAGCTGCAGGAAGGCGATTTCGTGAACGTGATCTCGACCCGCAACGGCGAATACTGGGCCTCGCACGTGGGCCTGGTGGTGCTGGGCCCGGACGGCCAGCGCCACTTCCTGCACTCGTCCGAGCCGCAGGTGCGCGAAGAGACTTTCGAATCCTTTATCGCGCGGGCCGCCGCGCGCGAGGAGCGCAACCGCAAGGAAGGCAAGAACGGCCAGGTGCTGGCCGGCTTCAAGTTCCTGCGCCTGAACGACAACATCGTGGTGCCGCCGATGGCGCCGCAGCCGCGCCCCGGCGCCGGCGCCTGATCCTTTCTCTCCCCGCCTCCTTTACGGGCCGCTCGATGCGGCCCGTTTTCATTTCTTCTTCCCATTTCCCATTTTCATCTTTATCTGTGCAATTAGGAAATTAATTAAATACGGAAATTAATTTCCCATTTTCAAATAAACAGGGAAAGATTTAATTCCCTTATATCGGTTGAGCACTGTCAAACCCATCAATCTTTGCGAACCGGATAATAAACTTACTCAGCAATAAGCAATCTAAACAGCGGTCATTTTTTAATTCTCACCGAACATTTCCGCGCAATAAGAAATAAGAAAACCAATACGACGCCGATTTAGCTTGGCGATATCCCCGAGAAAAACACAACCCGCAACCACGCAGCCTTTCCGAGATCATGCCCAAGCTAAATCAAGGCCTTGTCGGCCAGTTTTGCTCCAGAATGGTATCCCTGCACCGCAGGACCAAAATCGCCATGATGGTGACAGCCGACCTGATCGCGCTGCCATTCTGCTTTCTCGTCGCTATGCTGCTGCGCGGCGGCGACCTGAAACTCGCTTCCCATTTCGGACCCGCTTCTTATGTATTGGTGGCGGTGGTGACGATTGCTGCATTTTCCGTCTCCGATCTTTACCGCGCCGTTATTCGCTTTATTGATCAACGTCTATTGAGTGTCACGGGACTCGCATTGGCCGTCGCGATTTTATGCGCGTATATCGTGATGTTCGCGATTAACGAGGAACGATTCCCGCGCAGTGCATTGACGATTTACTGGTTCATCGTGTTTTCCTATGTGGTGGCGTCCCGCGTCGGAATGCGCAATTTCCTGCGCAATCAGAATGCCAGGCAGCGCTGCGCCGCCGAGGTGGTCGCCATTTACGGCGCCAGCGAAGCCGGAGCCCGCCTGGCCCAGGCCATGCGCGGCAGCGACGAATACCGCCCGGTTTGTTTCTTCGACGACAAGCATGCCCTGAGCGAGCGCAACGTCGCCGGCCTGCGGGTCTTCCATACCGACCGCCTGGCCGAGATCGTGCAGGCCATGTCGATCCGCTCCATCGTGCTGGCCCTGCCGGGGGTGTCGCCGGAACGCCTGCGCGACATCATGCAGCGCCTGGCCCAGGCCGGTGTCGCCACCAAGATCCTGAGCCGCCTGGTCGATCTGTCCGACGACAAGCTCACGCCAAGGGAAACCATCCGCGAGCTGAAGTTCGAAGACCTGCTGGGCCGCCCGCCGGTGCCGCCGCGGGTCGACCTGTTCGCCCGCTGCGTGCGCGGCAAGACCGTGCTCGTCACCGGCGCCGGCGGTTCCATCGGCAGCGAGCTGTGCCGCCAGATCGTCACCGTGGCGCCGAGCCGCCTGCACCTGCTCGACCACTCCGAGTTCGCGCTGTACACGATCCGGCAGGAGCTGGTCTCGCGCTTCCCCGACATCCCTATCGACGCCCACCTGGGCTCGGTCTGCAACGCCGAACTGGTCGAGCGCATCCTGCGCGACGGCAAGGTCGACACCATCTACCATGCCGCCGCCTACAAGCACGTGCCGCTGGTGGAAACGAATATCGTCGAAGGCCTGCGCAACAACGTGGTCGGCGCCCAGGTGGTCGCTTCCCAGGCCGCCAAGCACCGCGTCGAGACCTGCGTGCTGATCTCCAGCGACAAGGCGGTGCGCCCGACCAACATCATGGGCGCCAGCAAGCGCATCGCCGAGCTGATCTTCCAGGCCGCGGCGGCCCGCCACGGCGCCCACACCACCTTCTGCATGGTCCGCTTCGGCAACGTGCTGGGTTCCTCCGGCTCGGTCATCCCGCTGTTCCAGCGCCAGATCGCCCGCGGCGGCCCGCTGACCATCACCCACCCCGAGGTCTCGCGCTACTTCATGCTGATTCCGGAGGCGGCGCAGCTGGTGATTCAGGCGGGCGCCATGGCCAAGGGCGGCGACGTGTTCGTGCTCGACATGGGCGAACCGGTACGCATTGTCGACCTCGCGCGCACCATGATCGCCCTGCACGGCCTGACCGAGAAGAACACCCAGAACCCGGCCGGCGACATCGAGATCCGCTACGTCGGCCTGTTTCCCGGCGAGAAGCTGCACGAAGAGCTGCTGACCGACGGCGTGGTCTTCCCCAGCGACCACCCGCGCATCATGCGCATGAAGGAAAACGCCCTCCATCCCAGCGTGCTCGAGACCTTCATCACCTGCCTGATGATGGCCTGCGAGACCCACGAGCGCGCCATGATCGAGTCGATGGTCAAGGCCATCGTCACCGAATACACCCCGCAGCAGGCCCCGAATGCGCCCGCGCCGGTCGCCGTGGCCGAGGCGCCCAGGCTGGGCCTGATCAGGAAATTCGTGCCGTTCCGTATCTAACTATTTAACGAGGACACTCATGCGTGACGAAAGCAAACCGGCATATCTCGAACAGCTGACCGAGCGGCTGGACAAACGGACGGCCGTGATCGGCATCATCGGGCTTGGCTATGTCGGCCTGCCGCTGACCCTGCGTTATTCCGAGGCGGGCTTCCGCGTCCTCGGCATCGACATCGACGGCGCCAAGATCGAGCGCCTGAACCGTGGGGAAAGCTATATCAACCACATCAAGTCGGCCGACATCGAGCGCGCCCGCGAACGCGGCTTCGAAGCCACCAGCGACTTCACCCGCGCGGGCGAGCCGGACGCCCTGATCATCTGCGTGCCGACCCCGCTGAACGCCTACCGCGAGCCGGACCTGTCCTTCGTGCTCGACACCGCCGACGCCCTGCTGCCCTTCATGCGCCCCGGCCAGGTGCTGTCGCTGGAAAGCACCACCTATCCCGGCACCACCGACGAGGAACTCAAGCCGCGTCTGGAGTCGCGCGGCTTCACGATCGGGCGCGACGTCTTCCTGGTGTTTTCGCCCGAGCGCGAAGACCCGGGCAACCCGAACTTCCACACCCGCACTATCCCGAAAGTCTGCGGCGGCGTCACGGCGTCCTGCCTGGAGGCAGGCATCGCCCTCTACAGCCCGGCGATCGACAAGGTGGTGCCGGTCAGCTCGACCCGCGCCGCCGAGCTGACCAAGCTGCTGGAGAACATCCACCGCGCCGTCAACATCGGCCTGGTCAACGAGATGAAGATCATCGCCGACCGCATGGACATCGACATCCACGAAGTGATCCGCGCGGCCGCCACCAAGCCTTTCGGTTTCACCCCCTATTACCCGGGCCCGGGCCTGGGCGGCCACTGCATCCCGATCGACCCCTTCTACCTGACCTGGAAGGCGCGCGAATACGGTCTGCACACCCGCTTCATCGAACTGGCCGGCGAGATCAACAGCGACATGCCGCACTGGGTGATCGGCAAGGTCACCGACGCGCTGAACCTGCGCGGCAAATCGGTGATGGGCAGCCGGGTGCTGGTGCTGGGCATCGCCTACAAGAAGGACGTCGAGGACATGCGCGAATCGCCCTCGGTCGAACTGATGGAGATCCTGCGCGACAAAGGCGCCGTGGTCGATTATTCCGATCCCCACGTGCCCAGCTTCCCGCGCATGCGCGAGCACTACTTCGACCTGAAAAGCGTGGAGCTGAACCCGCAGACCATCGCCTCCTACGACGTGGTGCTGCTGGCGACTGCCCACAGCGGCTTCGACTACGAGCTGATCCGGCAGTACGCCGCCCTGGTCGTCGATACCCGCGGGGTCTACCCGACCGCGCTGCCGAACGTCGTGAAAGCCTGAGGACCGCCATCATGCGCCACTATCCCGCCCCCATCCAGGACCGCAAGATCCGCTTCGCCTTGGTCGGCTGCGGCCGTATCGCCAACAACCACTTCGAGGCGCTGCGCAAGCACCAGGACCGCGCCGAGCTGGTCGGCGTCTGCGACGTCGACGCGCGCGCCCTCGACCGCGCCGTCGGCCTGACCGGCGCCGAAGGCTACGGCAACCTGGAGCAGATGCTGCGCGAGGTCGATGCCGACATCGTCGTGGTCACCACGCCGTCCGGTCTGCATCCCGAGCAGGCGATCCAGATCGCCCAGAGCGGCCGCCACGTGATGACGGAAAAGCCGATGGCGACCCGCTGGGAGGACGGCAAGCGCATGGTGGCCGCGGCCGACGCCGCCGGCGTGCGCCTGTTCGTGGTCAAGCAGAACCGCCGCAACGCCACCCTGCAGCTGCTCAAGAACGCGGTCGACAAGAAGCGCTTCGGCCGCATCTACATGGTCAACCTGAACGTGTTCTGGACACGTCCGCAGGAGTACTACCGCAGCGCCAAATGGCGCGGCACCTGGGAATTCGACGGCGGCGCCTTCATGAACCAGGCCAGCCACTACGTCGACCTGATCGACTGGATCGTCGGCCCGGTCGAGAGCCTGCAGGCCTATACCGCCACCCTGGCGCGCGATATCGAGGTCGAGGACACGGGCGTCCTGAGCCTGCGCTGGCGGAATGGCGCGCTGGGCTCCATGAACGTCACCATGCTGACCTACCCGCGCAACCTGGAAGGCTCGATCACGATCCTGGGCGAGCACGGTACGGTGCGCATCGGCGGCGTGGCCGTGAACGAGATCCAGCAATGGGAATTCGCCACGCCCGATCCCGACGACGAGAAGGTGCTCGATGCCAGCTACGAGACCACCTCCGTCTACGGCTTCGGCCATCCGCTCTACTACGACAACGTGATCAAGGTGCTGCGCGGCGAAGCCGAGCCGGAAACCGACGGCCGCGAGGGACTGAAGTCGCTCGAGGTGCTGATCGCCGCCTACAAGTCGGCGCGCGACGGCAAGCGCGTGGCCCTGCCGCTGGAGTACTGATCGTGAACGCGCCTCTCGATACCAATGCGGTTCATGCGAGCGCCATCGTCGATGCGGGCGCCGTGCTGGGCCCCGGCACCCGGGTCTGGCATTTCTCCCACGTCTGCGGCGGCGCGCGCATCGGCGCCGGCTGCTCGCTCGGCCAGAACGTCTTCGTCGGCAACGACGTGGTGATCGGCGACCGGGTCAAGATCCAGAACAACGTCTCCGTCTACGACGCCGTGACGCTCGAGGACGAAGTGTTTTGCGGCCCCAGCATGGTGTTCACCAACGTCTACAACCCGCGATCGGGCATCGTGCGGAAGGACCAGTACCGGCGCACCCTGGTGCGGCACGGCGCCAGCATCGGGGCCAACGCCACCATCGTCTGCGGCGTGACGATCGGCGCCTACGCCTTCATCGGCGCCGGCGCGGTGGTCAAGCACGACGTGCCCGACTTTGCGCTGATGGCAGGGGTGCCGGCGCGCCAGGTCGGCTGGATCAGCCGCTTCGGTGAACGCCTGCCGCTGCGCCTGACCGGCAACGGCGAGGCCACCTGCCCGCATACCGGCGAGGTGTACCAGCTGGTCGGCGGCGTCTGCAGCCTGCTTCCCGCCCACATCCAACTTTGAGCCGAGCGACGCGACATCATGGAATTCATCGATCTGAAGTCCCAATACCAGGCGTCCCGCGATCTGATCAACGGCCGCATCCAGGCGGTCCTCGACCATGGCCAGTACATCATGGGCCCCGAGGTCGGCGAACTCGAAGCGCGCCTGGCCGAGTACACCGGCGCGCGCCACTGCATCACCGTGGCCTCGGGCACCGAGGCCCTGCTGGTCGCGCTGATGGCGCTGGGCGTGGGGCGCGGGGACGAAGTGATCACGACCCCGTTCACCTTCATCGCCACCGCCGAGGCCATCGTGCTGCTCGGGGCCACGCCGGTCTTCGTCGACATCGATCCCATCACCTGCAATATCGACCCGGCCCTGATCGAGGAAAAGATCACGCCGCGCACGCGCGCCATCATTCCTGTTTCCCTGTACGGGCAGCCGGCCGACATGGACGAGATCAATGCCGTCGCCGAGCGCCACGGCCTGACCGTCATCGAGGACGCCGCCCAGAGCTTCGGCGCCAGCTACCGCGGCCGCCAGAGCTGCAACCTGTCCGGCATCGCCTGCACCAGCTTCTTCCCCAGCAAGCCGCTGGGCTGCTACGGCGACGGCGGCGCCCTGTTCACCAGCGACGACGAGCTGGCGAAAGCCATGCGCGAGATCCGCGTGCACGGCCAGTCCAGGCGCTACGTGCACACCCGCATCGGCGTCGGCGGCCGCATGGATACCCTGCAGTGCGCGGTGGTGCTGGCCAAGCTCGAACTGTTCGACTGGGAGCTGCAGCAGCGCCAGCGTGCCGCCGCCACCTATGACGCCCTCCTGCTCGGCAACGACGCCGGCGTGCGCCCCATAGGCCGGCGCGAGGACCGCACCAGCGTGTATGCGCAATACACCGTGGTGCTGGAACAGCGCGCCGAGCTGCAGGCGGCGCTGGCCGCGGCGAAGATTCCAACCGCCGTGCACTACCCGGTGCCCATCCACCGGCAGCCCGCCTATGCCCACCTGGACCCCGCGGCCGACTGCCCGGTCTCGGACGCGCTGGCCGGCAGGGTGATGAGCCTGCCGATGGGCCCCTACCTCTCGGATGCGGAAATCCGTACCGTGTGCGCGACCCTGCTGCACGCGGCCAGGGAAACCGCGCCTGTTGCGGCGGCGCTGAGCGTATGAGCGTGCCGGGTTTCTGGAGACACGTCGGCACCGTACTGGGCGGCGCGCTCGGGGCCCAGGCCATGCCGCTGCTGGCCGCGCCCCTGATCACGCGCATGTGCATGCCCAGCGACATGGGCGCGTTCTCGGTCTGGCTCGGGGTCGTCGCCGTCTCCGCCATCGCCGCCACCCTGCGGCTCGAGACGGCGATGATCCTCGACCACGAGCCCGAACAGCAGCGGGTCTGCTTCAGTGTAGTGCTCTATACGGCCTCGATCACCGCGGTGCTGGTGTCGCTGGCCGCCATGGCCGCCCACGCCTTCGGCCTGCCAGCCCTGCGCGAACAGTCCTGGTTCGCGCTGGCGGTGATCGGTCTGGGCACCTGGCTGACCGCCTACACCCAGACCACGCTGGCCTATGCCACCTCGCACAAGGCCTTCGGCAAGGCGGCCCGCGCCAAGGTCTGGGGTGCGGCCACGATCGCGCTCAGCCAGCTGCTGCTGCTGTACTTCGGGGCCGGCGAATTCGGCCTGCTGGCCGGGCAGCTGATCGGCCTGACGGCCGGGCTGTTTGCCGCCACCCTGCTGCTGCGCCCGCCCTCGCCGCGCGTGATGCCGCGCCTGGACCACACGGCGAAGGCCTACCTGCTGCGGCACCAGAAGTTCTGGCGCTTCTCGCTGCCCTCGAACCTTCTCAACGCCCTGGTCAGCCAGATGCCGCTGTTCCTGATCGGCATGCGCCATGGCGCCCTGGCCGCCGGCCTGTACGCCCTGACCAACCGCGTGCTGGCGGCGCCGGTGTCGCTGCTGGCCGCCTCGGTGCTGGAAGTGTTCAAGCGCGAATCCGTGCACGAATTCGAAACGCAAGGCAACTGCCGCCGCGCCTATCGCTACACCTTCAAGGCCTTGTCGCTGCTGGGCATCGGCCCGGCCGTGGTGCTGCTGCTGTTTTCGCCCCAGCTGTTCGCCTTTGCCTTCGGCGATAACTGGCGCCCGGCCGGCGAGCTGGCGCAGATCCTGGCGCCGCTGTGCTTCCTGAACTTCATCGCCAGCCCGCTCAGCTATGTGTTCTTCGTGACCGGCCGGCAGAAAGTCGACCTGATCTGGCAGATCGCCCTGTTCCTGATGACCCTGTGCGCCTTCCTGGCCCCGGGCACGCTGCGCCAGAACGTGCTGTGGTACACGATCGGCTACTCGATGCTCTACCTGGTGTACCTGCGCATGTCCTACCAATGCTCCCAGAACAGGCTGGCGGCGGCATAAGACCAATGAGCTGAGCGATGAGCACGACTACCCACAGGCCCGGCACCAACACGCGCGAGCAGCTCCTGCTGAACTCGGCGTTCTTCCTGCTGTTTCCCGGCTTCTTCTATTACCACACGCTGCTGGGCACGGGCACCACCGGGGCCTTCCTGGGCGGTTATTTCTCGCCGATCTCGATCGTCTACATGCTGCCCCTGTTCTTCGTGTACTACAGGCGCATGCGGCTCGATGCCCGCCGCCGCTCCGCGATCGACCTGCACTACGGCCTGTTCAACGCCTACTTCCTGGCGGTCATCATCGTCAACGCCGCGGCCGGCGCCAACCGCGCCATCATCACCAACCACCTGGTCTGCATCCTGTTCATGGTGAACACCTTCATCATGTTCACCTTCATCGATTTCCAGCACCGCCAGTTCCGCCTGATGGCCTTCGCCAGCCTGGCCGCGATGTCGGCCATCGCCTTCAGCTTTTCCGTCAACGGCGTGTTCTACCTGGGCGCCCTCGGCATCGCCAGGGATGCCGAGAGCCTGGCCACCTACCAGGGCTTCGCGCGCTCCTACCTGATGACCTTCCTGCCGCTGGTCGCCTACACCCGCTCGATGCCGCTGCGCCTGGTCCTGTACGCGGTTGGCGCCGCGACCCTGTTCGTCAACACCGCGCGCAGCGAGTTCGCCGCCCTGCTGTTCGCGATCCCCATCATCGAGTTCTATTTTTCGCGCCACAAGCTGATCTTCCTCGGCCTGGCCGTGGTGATCGGGATGGCCATCTATGTCCATCTCGACGACATCATCGCCTCCCTGCCGGAAAGCCGCATCCTCGAGCTGGTGGACCTGTCGCACTCGACTTCGGCCAACAAGCGCCATCACCTGACCGTGTACGCGCGCCAGACCATCGCCGCGCATCCGATCCTGGGCGACTACGCCAGCTACGCGCCCGGCTATTACTCGCACAACGTGCTGTCGGCCTGGGTCGACCTGGGCCTGTTCGGCTTCCTCTACGTCCTGGCCATCACCATCGTGCCGGCGATACCGATGTTCATCAAGGAGTACCTGGCGGGCCGGCGGCGCCCGGAATTCATCCTCGGCTTTTCCCTGGCCTGCGTCACTGTCCTGCTGTTGATTTCGTCGCACTACTTCACCGACATGCTGATCGGCGCTGCGCTCGGCGCTTACTCGCAATACCGGTTCGAGAGGAAATATGGCAAATATCGTCCACCTCACCTCAGCCCATCCTCGCTACGACACGAGGATCTTCGTCAAGCAATGCAGCAGCCTGGCGGCTCGCGGGCATGAGGTGACCCTGGTCGTGGCGGATGGCCTGGGCGACGAACGGGCCGACGGGGTGCGCATCGTCGACGTCGGACGCCCGGGCGGGCGCCTGCAGCGCGTGCTGCGCACGACCGGCCGCGTGCTGCAGGCCGCGCTGGCGCTCGACGCCGACGTCTACCAGCTGCACGATCCGGAGTTGATCCCGGCCGGCATGCGCCTGAAACGGCGCGGCCGCCAGGTCGTGTTCGACTCGCACGAGGACGTCCCGGCCCAGCTGCTGGCCAAGCCCTACCTGAACCGCTTCTCGCGGCGCGTGCTGTCGACCGCCTTCGCCGCCTACGAGCGCCACGCCTGCCGGCGCTTCGACGGCCTGATCGCGGCCACGCCCTTCATCCGCGAGCGCCTGGCGGGCATCAATCCGAACACGGTAGACGTCAACAATTACCCGGTGCTGCAGGAATTCGATGCGGCCCCGGACTGGGAGCACAAGGCGATGGAAGTCTGCTACGTCGGCAGCATCTCGGCGATCCGCGGCATCCGCGAACTGGTGCGCGCCTGCGAACTGCTGCGTACGCCCGCGCGCCTGTCGCTGGCCGGCAGTTTTTCCGAGCCGGCGCTGGAGCGCGAGGTGAGCGCCTGGCCAGGCTGGGAGCGGGTCGACGCCCACGGCCACCTGGACCGCACCGGGGTACAGCTTGCAATGAGCCGCGCGATGGCCGGCCTGGTCACCCTGCATCCTGTGGTGAATTACCTGGACGCGCTGCCGGTCAAGATGTTCGAGTACATGGCGGCCGGGCTGCCGGTAATCGCCTCGCGCTTTCCGCTGTGGCAGGAGATCGTCGAGGGCAACGGCTGCGGCGTCTGCGTCGATCCGCACGACCCGGCCGCGATCGCCGCCGCCATCGACGATTTCTGCCGCCACCCGCAAAAGGCCCGCCAGATGGGCGAAAACGGCCGGCGCGCCGTGCACGCCCGCTACAACTGGCGCGACGAGGCCGACAAGCTGCTGGCCTTCCACGACGGCCTCGCCCTTCTACCCACCCGCATAGCCTGACCATGAACGCCATCCTGCGCCATTACGATAAGCTGAACGCCACCCTGCGCGAGATCCTGCGCATGCCGGTGGCGCAGCTGCAGTTCGATTCCCGCATCGAGCCCGCGGATATTGCGAAGACTTACCGCTACTACACGCGGCGGCATCCGCGCTACAAGCTGATCGGCAACAAGACCATGGGTGCGGCCCTGATCGATCTCGGCCGATTTACGGGTCCGCCGGCCTATCTCGAGGACATCCAGGGCAAGAACCGCGGCGCCTGGCACGCCAAGCGGGCCCGTTCGCGCGGCTATGTTTGCACCGAGATCGAGCGCAACGAATACGTCGACGCTATCCACGCGATCAACACCTCGCTGGAGGAGCGCCAGGGGCGGCCGATGGACCAGAAGTACCGGGACAAGGTCACGCACTTCGAGCGCCTGCCCCACTTCAGGCATTACGGCGTGCTGGACCCCGAGGGCAAGCTGGTGGCCTATGCCGACATCGGCCACTACGGCAACTTCAGCGCCTTTTCCCGCCTCATCGGCATCCGCAACAACGACGGCATCATGCATTTGCTGATGGTCGACATCGTCGGCCGCCTGCTGGAGGAAAAGCGGGTGCGCTGGGTGATGTACGACACCTTCTTCGGCGCCCAGCCCGGCCTGCAACAGTTCAAGCGCATCCTCGGTTACCAACCCTATCGCGTGAAGTACAGCCTGCAATGAAGAAGCTGCTTAACCGCCTGTACGCGGACTACCTGATGCCGTCGCGGATGGCGGAATACGAGGCCTTGCTGCTCAAGGCGTCGCATGCCGGCTACCGGCAGCTGTCGGTACGCTCCTTCTATCGCGAGGTCCATGCCGGCGAGGACCCGGGCAAGGTGCTGGTCCACCGCCACGACATCGACAGCGACCTGCGCACCGCCCGCAAGATGTTCGAGCTGGAGGTAAAGCACGGCGTCCAGGCCAGTTACTACTTCCGCCTCAGCACGCTCGACTACGGCTTCATGCGCGAGATCGAAGCGGCCGGCGGCGAGGCCAGCTACCACTACGAGGAAGTCGCCACCTACGCCAAGCGGCACCGCCTGCGCCAGGGCGAAGAGGTGCGCCAGCGCTTTCCGGAAATCCGCGAACTGTTCGTGCGCAATTTCACCCGCATCCGCGAGCAGCTGGGCATGCAGATGGCGACCGTGGCCAGCCACGGCGACTTCGCCAACCGCAGGCTGAAGGTCATCAACCACGAGCTTCTGCGCGACGAACAATTGCGCCGGCGCTGCGGCATCGAATGCGAGTCCTACGACACCGAGCTGCTGCGCCACTTCGACCTCTACATCAGCGACCGCCCCTACCCGGTCTATTACTACCCGATGTCGCCGTTCGCGGCGCTGGGCCAGCACGAGCGCATCTGCTTCCTGACCCACCCCGTGCAATGGGAAACCAACTGGCTGGAAAGCACCCGCTGCAACCTGCTGCGGCTGGCCGAGGAAGTGGCGTGGCACAGATGAACATCCTACTGATCAATCATTACGCCGGCTCCGTGCGTCACGGGATGGAGTACCGGCCCTACTATTTGGCGCGCGAATGGGTGCGGCTGGGGCACAAGGTGACGATCGTCGCCTCGTCCGAGTCGCACGTGCGCACGCTGGCGCCCGAGCTGCACGGCGCGCCGCAGCTGGCCGAGACCATCGACGGCATCGACTACCTGTGGCTGGCCACCCCGCCCTACCGCGGCAACGGCGTGGTCCGAGTGCGCAACATGGCGGCCTTCGTCATGCGCCTGCGGCGGGACGGCGCGGCGCTGGCGGCCAGCCTGAAGCCGGACGCCGTGATCGCCTCGAGCACCTATCCGCTCGATATCTGGCCGGCGCACCGGATCGCCCGCCTGGCCGGCGCGCGCCTGCTGTTCGAGCTGCACGACCTGTGGCCGCTGTCGCCGATGGAGCTGGGCGGCTACTCGCGCTGGCATCCCTTCATCATGCTGCTGCAGGCAGCCGAGAACTTCGCCTGCCGCCGCGCGGACGCCATCGTGTCCATCCTGCCGCGGGTGCGCGAGCACCTGGAAGCCCACGGCATGGCGCCGTCCAAGCTGTACCTGGTGCCGAACGGCGTCGATCCGGCGGAGTGGGAAGGCGGCCCGGCGCTACTGCCGGCGGCCCTGGCCGACACCCTGGACGAGCTGCACCGCCAGGGCAAGTTCGTGGTCGGCTACGCCGGCACCCACGGCATCTCGAATGCGCTCGAGACCCTGCTCGAGGCCGCGGCCCGGCTGCGCGGCCAGGCGGTGGCCTTCGTGCTGGTCGGCGGCGGCCCCGACAAGCCGGCGCTGCTGCGCCATGCGATCGAGCTCGGCCTCGACAACGTGCATTTCTTCGACCCCGTGCCGAAAGCCCAGGTGCCCGCGCTGCTGGCGCGCTTCGACCTCGCCTACATCGGCTGGCAGCGCCAGCCCCTGTACCGCTTCGGCATCTCACCGAACAAGCTGATCGACTACATGATGGCGGCCCGCCCCATCCTGCATGCGGTCGAGGCCGGCAACGATCCGGTGGCCGAAGCCGGCTGCGGCCTGACCGTGCCGCCGGAAAACCCGCAGGCGGTGGCCGACGGCATCCTGAACCTGCTGACCATGGGCGCCGAATGCCGGGCCGTGCTCGGCCAGCGCGGCCGCCGCTTCGCCCTCGCCAACCATACCTATCCCGTCCTCGGACGCCGCTTCCTGAACGCATTTGCTGGAGAACTTAGCCATGGCTGAACATCACGACTCCGCTGCCGCAATTGTCGCCCCCGCCGCCCCCGCCGCCGCGCTTGCCGCCGCAGTTGCTGCCGACGCTGCGCCATTCCTGCCCTTCGCCCTGCCGGACATCGACGAGGCGGAGATCGAGGCCGTGGTCGCCTGCCTGCGCTCGGGCTGGGTCACGACAGGACCGGCCACGCGCCAGTTCGAACAGGATTTCAAGGCCTACCTGGGCGGCGAGGTGGAAACCATCTCGGTGAATTCCGCCACGGCCGGCCTGCACCTGGCCCTGGAAAGCCTGGGCATCGGCCCCGGCGACGAAGTCATCGTGCCGACCCTCACCTTCACCGCCACCGCCGAGGTGGTGCGCTACCTCGGGGCCAAGCCGGTCTTCGTCGACGTCGAGCCCGAGCGCATGAACCTGTCCATCGATGCCGTCGAAGCCGCCATCACGCCGCGCACGCGCGCCGTGCTCCCGGTCCACTACGCCGGCCTGGCCTGCGACATGGACGCCCTGCTGGCCCTGGCCCGGCGCCACGGCCTGCGCGTGGTCGAGGACGCGGCGCATGCCTTCCCGACCCGCTACAAGGGCCGCCTGGTCGGCACCCTCGACAGCGACATCACCGTGTTCAGCTTCTACGCGAACAAGACCATGACCACCGGCGAAGGCGGGATGGTGGTCACGCGCGACGCCGAGCTGGCGCGCCGGATCCGCCTGATGCGCCTGCACGGCATCAGCCAGGACGCCTTCAACCGCTACGTCTCGCGCACCCCGGCCTGGTATTACGAGGTCGTGGCCGCCGGCTTCAAGTACAACCTGACCGACATCGCCTCCAGCATCGGCATCCAGCAGCTGCGCAAGATCGACCGCTTCTGGCAGCGCCGCGAGCACCTGGCGCGGCGCTACCACGAAGGCCTGGCCGGGCTGCCGCTGCAGTTGCCGCCGCTGGCCGAGACCGAGGCCGGCAGCACCCATGCCTGGCATCTGTATGTGGTGCGCCTTACGCCGGAGGCGCCTATGGGGCGCGACGAGCTGATCCTGAAGCTCTCGCAGCACGGCATCGTCACCAGCGTCCACTTCATTCCGCTGCACCGCCAGCCGGTCTGGCGCAATTCCTGCGAGCTGTCCGCCGAGCAGTTCCCGGTTGCCGAAACCTGCTACGAGCGCATCCTGAGTCTGCCGCTGTACACCAAGATGAGCGACGTCGACCAGGACCGCGTGATCGCCACCCTGCGCGAGCTGCTCGCATGATGGGCGGCGCCGCCAAGCGCCTGTTCGACGTGCTGGCCGCCGGCGCCGGCCTGCTGCTGCTGGCGCCGCTGCTGCTGGCGGTGGCGCTATGGGTCAAGCTCGACTCGCAGGGTCCGGTGCTGTTCCGCCAGGTGCGGGTAGGCCGTCATGGCGTGCCCTTCGAAATCTATAAATTCCGGACCATGGCCCATTGCCCGGACGGCGGCCGCCAACTGACGGTCGGGCAGGATCCGCGCGTCACGCGCGCCGGCCACTTCCTGCGCCACTACAAGCTCGACGAACTGCCGCAGCTGCTGAACGTGCTCGAAGGGACAATGAGCCTGGTCGGCCCACGCCCCGAAGTGCCGCGCTACGTCGAGTGCTATCCGCCGGGGGTACGCAACACCGTGCTCTCGGTCAGGCCGGGCGTCACCGACCTGGCGGCCATCCTGTACAAGGACGAGAGCGCGATCCTCGGCCAGGCGGGCGACCCCGAGCGCGCCTATGTCGACACCATCCTGCCGGTCAAGCTCGAGTACTACCAGCGCTACGTGCGCGAGCGCTCGTTCTGGCTGGACCTGCGGATCATCTTCCGCACCCTGGCGGCGATCGTGCGATGAGGACACCATGGCCTGGTCCCAGCTCCTCCACCTGGGCGACCTGTCGCTGACCCTGCCGGCGGGCGCCGCCATCGCCGCCTGGCTGCTGGCCGCCAAAGCCTGGCGCGCGGCCTTCGGCTGGAGCCTGGTGTTCGCGCTCGCCCTGGCGCTGGTGGCGGCCACCAAGATCGCCTTCCTCGGCTGGGCGACCCGCCTGCCCGCGCTCGACTACAAGGCCATCAGCGGCCACGCCGCCAGCTTCACCGCGGTCTTTCCCGTGCTGACCTTCCTGCTGCTGCGCCCAGGCGGCACGATGCTGCGCCTGACGGCCACCGCCGCCGCGCTGGCGCTGGGGGCGATGGTGGCCGCGTCCCTGGTCCATGCCGGCGAACACACGGCCGCCGAGGCGATCGGCGGCTGGCTCATCGGCGCCGGCGCATCGGTGTGCGCGATCCACCTGACCGGCGACGTCGCCACGCCGCCGGCGGGCAGGGCCCTGGTCTGCTGCCTGGCCGCCTGGGTGGCGGTCGCCTGGATCCTCCGTTCGGCCTCGGTCGGCTACTGGATGATCAAGGTGGCGCTGGTCCTGTCCGGCAACCACTACCCCACCCCGTGGGACAACTGCGGTTAGCACTCTTTCTTAACTCCTTCACTACGGGAGACGTTCATGAGCAGCACCATCCTTCCCAAGATCCAGTGGCAGCGACAGAGCCAGCTGGACAGCAACTCCGTTCACTCGCTGCTGATCTCCCTGATGCGCGGCCTGGCCGCGCTCCAGGTCGCCGCCGCGCATCTGCGCTCGGAAATGTTCCCGGGCTTGAAGGGAATGGTCGATCCGCCGCTGTATTACCAGCTGCTGGCCTTCGCTACCGGCTTCGCCCACCAGGCAGTGGTCGTGTTCTTCCTGATCAGCGGCTGGCTGGTCGGCGGCAGCCTGCTCAACCGCATCGGCCAGCCGGGCGCCTTGCTGTCCTATGTCATCGACCGCGCGACCCGTTTGTGGACGGTGCTGCTGCCGGCCTTGTGTTTCATGCTCGCGGTGGGCATTCTCGTCGCGGACGCGGATCCGGGACGCGCCGATCTCGCGGCCGCGAACGAATACTCGGCCGCCAGCTTCTTCGGCAACCTGGTCGGCCTGCAGACTGTGCTGGTCAAGAACTTCGGCGGCAACTACGCGCTGTGGAGCCTGGCCAACGAAACCTGGTACTACGTCCAGTTCCCGCTGCTGCTGTTCGTCTTCATGAGCCGCAGCCGCCTGCGCCAGCTCGCCGCCGCCAGCGCCCTGGTGCTGATCGCCGGCGCCCTGCCCCAGACCATCACCCTGTACTTCGCCCTGTGGCTGCTGGGCGCCGCGTTCTCGCGCGTGCGCGTCGAATGCGGCAACGGCCTGCGCATGGCCCTGGTTGCGATCGGCCTGTCGTGCTCGGTCTACTTCCGCCTCCACGGCAGCAACGACGACCTGAGCTTCGATTCCTTCCTGCAGGACCTGGTGTACAGCCTGCCGCTGCTCTTCATCCTGGCCTCGCTGCAGCGTCCGCTGATCCTGCGCTCCCGCTTCAACCAGCACCTGGCGAAGGTGGCGCACTTGCTGTCCGAGTTCTCCTTCACCCTGTACGTGATCCACATCCCGACCATCAAGCTGCTGCGCTACCTGGGCGAGCAGGAGTTCGGCCGCAGCAAGCTGGCCGTCGATGCACCGCTGGACTATGCGATCTACGCCGGCATGCTGCTGGCCCTGCTCGGCACCGCCTGGCTGTCCTACCGCCTGTTCGAAGCCCATACCTTCCGCCTGCGCCGCGCTATCAAGAATGCCGTGCAGCCGCAGCGTGTTCGTCCCGCCATCGTTTCCGCCTCTGCTGAATAAGAGCGATTGCGCTTGAGCCGGCGCGTCCTGCCCCTGGGCGGATGCGCCGGCTTCTTTTTTCCCCTCCCTTTCTCCCGTTCGCAGGCCTTTACGGCGCGCTTTGCCGGCATCCCCATCGTCGCGCAGCGTCTGTCGCGCCGGCACCGATCGCAGCCGCGGAACTGATCGCAGCCGCCGGCACCAGACGTAAAAAAGCCGGCCTGAAATCAGGCCGGCTGTCTTTCGAGCGGCGGCGCCGAAGCTTCAGCTTGCCGAGAACCCGATCTGCCCTGCCGTTCCGAAGCGGTTGTAGGCGCCATAGGTGCCCAGCCGCGGCGCCAGGTCGTTGAACAGCACGCCCTGCGGCGAGATGCCGGCGTGGTTCAGGCGCTTGATCGACTCGTTGATCTCCGATTCGTTGGTCCGCCCCGAGCGCGCGACGATGAAGACGGCGCCGGCATGCGCACCGATGATCAGCGCATCCGCGACCGCCAGCAGCGGCGGCGGATCGATCAGCACCAGGTCGTAGTGCGCGCTGACCTGCTCGAGCATGCTGCCGAAGTTCAGGTGCAGCAGGAATTCCGAGCGGTTTGCCGGCAGCTCGCCGGTCGGTACGAAGTCCAGGTTTTCGACCACGTCGTGGCGGATGACTTCGTCGACGCGCTTCTTGCCGAGGATGGCGTCCGACAGGCCGCGCTCGCGCTTGACGCTGAAATAGCGGTGCAGCTGGCCGTTGCGCATGTCGGCGTCGATCAGCAGCACCCGCTTGCCGCTGGCCGCCATCACGGCCGCGAAGTTGGCCGAGACGAAGGACTTGCCGAGGCCGTGGGTCGGCCCGGCGAACATCACGATATTGTTGCGGAAGTGCGGCATCGCGAACTGCAGGGCCGCGCGGAAGCTGCGCAGGCTCTCGACCGCCGCATCTTCGGGGATGATGCGGGCCAGCAGCGGCAGCGCGCCGCCGTCGCCCTTGGCCTTGCGCATCAGCTTGTCCTGGTTGCTGCTGTGCGGGATGGTCGCGTAGACCACGCGGGCGTGCAGCAGGCGCTCGATCTTCTGCGGGTCGTCGATCCCGCCCATCATGGCCTTGCGCGCGAAGGCGATCAGGGTGCCGAGGAACAGGCCGGTGACGACGGCCAGCGCGACGATCAGAGGCCTGTTCGGCTTGAGCGGCTTCTCCGGCGGCACCGGGGCGTCGACCATGCGCACATTGCTGACGCGGCCCACGGAAATCAGGCGCAACTGCTGGGCCGTGTTCGACAGCGCCGTGTAGAGGTCGGTGTTGACCTTGATGTCGCGCGTCAGGCGCGCTTCGTCCTGCTCCAGCACGGGCAGCGACTTGATGCGCGCGTTGACCTCGTCGATCTCGGCCTCGACCTCCTTGCGCTGGCGATTGATGGCCGCCACGATCGGGTGGTCTTCGGTAAAGCGCGACAGCAGTTCCGTCTTCTTCTGAATCAGGTCGATACGGCGGGCGCGGGCGGCAGCGGCCTGCGCCAGGCTCATGCGCGCTTCTTCCTGCAGATCCACGGTGCCGTGCTCGTTGCGGAACTGGTTGTAGCGGTCCTCGGCCTGCTCGAGCTGGCGTTTCAGGATGGGCAGCTGCTGGTTCAGGAAGGCCAGCGACTTCTCCGCCTCCTCGGTCTTGCGGGCCAGGTTCTGGCGCATGTATTCGCGGCCGATTTCGCTCAGCAGCGTATGGGTGCGGCGCGCGTTCTCGCCCTGCAGCTTGACTTCGATGACGCCGGACTGCTTGCCCTGCTCGGTAATGACCAGGGCGGTCTGGATCGCCTGGATCATCGCCACCCGCGAGATACGGCGCAGCCGGAAGCGCGCGCCGGCATTCGCCACCATGCGGTCGACCTTCAGTTCGATCATGCCGTCCGGCGTCGGCACGCGGTAGCGCAGGCCGACGTTGCCGTCGAAGACGATGCGCTGGCCGCCACCCGAGAAGCGGTAGCGCCCGTTGCCGAGCGCGGTGAGCGCGAACTCGCGCCCCAGCCAGGCTTCGGGCACCTCGAACACGGAGACCTCCGCCTTCTCGGCCCCCCAGACGTAGCCGCCGTAGCCGAACAGTCCCGGCTCGGACAGGGCATTGCCGTTCTGGTTGGCGAACCAGAAGCCGGCGATCGGGAAGTACTTCGGCTGCACGTCGATGTAGAGCTGCAGGTTGTCGACCGCGCGCGAGACCACCATGCGCGAGCGCAGCAGCTCCATCTCGGCGATCGCCGCCTTCTTGGTCTCGAACAGCGAGGACGCCTCGCTGAGGATGTTCTTCGACGCGTTCGGGCTCTCCTCCTCGACGTGGATCATCAGGTTGGCCTCGAACACCGGCATGGCGACCAGGGCGTAGAGCACCGCCACCAGGGTGATGAAGGCTGTGATCCCGCCGATCAGCCAGCGATTGTCGAAGGGCGTGTGCAGGTAACCCTTGAGGTCGAAGACGGGTTCTTCGGACGGCCCGCCGACCGCGCGCGGGTCGAAAGGCACGCTGACGATGGGCGGGGTACGGACGACGGGAGTCAGGGGATGCGGCTCGCCAGGGGTACTCATGTTCGTGCTCCTGCTTGAAATCGAGATGCGTTCATGGCCGATTGGTCGCGGTCACTGCCGAGGTCAAAGCGCCGGGGATCAGCAGGCTCAGGTTGCGGTTCCAGTTGGCCAGCGGCGACGCGGCCACGTAGACGATGTCCTTCGGCTGCAGTTCGAAGGACTCGGCCATCGCCAGCGAGCCTGCGACGCGGGCGTCGAGCTGGAACACGCGGGTACGGTCGGGCGTCTTGCGCACCACGTAGACCTGGCGCGCATCGCCGCTCAGGGGGCTGATGCCGCCGCTCTCGCCCAGCGCCTCGTTCAGGGTCAGCCGGCCGTCGTGCATGGTCAGGGCCTTGGGCGTCAGCACTTCGCCGGAGACGAAGACCTTGCTCTCGTCACGCGAATGCACGCGCACGACGTCGCCGGGGGCCAGCATCACCAGGCCCGGGTTGATCCCCTTCTGGACCAGGTCGCGCAGGCTCAGGAGATAGCGCTGCTGGCCGCGTTCGAGCACGATGCGGCTCTGGTCGGCGCTGGGCAGCAGGCCGCCGGAACGGTTGATCGCCTCGACCAGGGTCATGGGGATGTCGTTGATGGCCTGCAGGCCGGGCGACTTGACCTCGCCGTCGATGTACACGCGCTTGCTGCGGTAGGACTGCACGCGCAGTGTGACGTTGGGGTTGGCCAGGTATTTCGCCAGCTTCGCCGTCAGCAGCGCGCGCGCCTGCTCCTCGGTCTTGCCGTCGACGCTGACCATGCCGATGAGGGGAAACTGGATGCGTCCCTGGTGGTCGACCACGAAGCCCGGCGGCGCGGTGTTGGCACCGCTTGGATCGGGCGCGAGCGAACCGGTGTTCAGCGCATTGCCGGCCAGCTCGGGGTGGTCCCACACCACGATGGACAGCACGTCGCCGCTGCCGATGGCATACGGCGGCGGATCCGGCACCAGCAGCTTTTCCAGGTCGACATTGGCCTGTTGCCGGTACTGCTGGCGCTCGGCGGCGATCAGCTTTTCGGTGATCATTTCCGTGGGCGGCGCGGGTTCGTCCGTACCGGCCCCATCCTGCGAACGGAAATGGATGGCGGATGTGCAGCCAGCAAGTACGGATACAAAGGCTGCTGCCAGCACGGCGGCGTAGGCGCGTGCCAGAAATTGCGTATTGGAAGCGTTCATGTGTTGCCCGTCGAAATGTGCTGCCAGCCTCTGGCGATCAGAGTCAGGGTAAGCCCCCTACCCGGAACGGCTTTGGCGCACGTCAAACGGCAGGCTCAGGTCAGCAGTGAGCGCCCCGTAGCTTGCCCAGGGGAACTCAGCGCACTTCTTCGACCAGGCGCAGGACCTCGGTAAAGGTCCAGATACGGCGCAATTCGATCACGTCGTAGTTGGCGGCCACGTTGGCCGGGAAGGCCGAGTAACGCGCATTCAGGCTGACGATCCGGCGCACGACCTCGTCGATGTCCGGGCGCCCGCTGGAACGCAGGATGGTCACGTCATCGACGCTGCCGTCGCTGCGGATGGCGATGCTGACCACGGGGTCGGTATGCACCGCCCCGCTGGACAGCTGGATCTGGCTCACGATGGCGTTGCGCTCGATCTTCTGGCGCACGCTGTCGAGGTACAGGCGCAGCGGCACGTCACGGCGCGCGGCATCGGCCAGCGCGCGCCGGACCGACTGCCGGGCCTGCTCGGCGGCGCGCATCGCCGGCGGCACGGCCTTGGCGACGTCGATGCCGCGCAGAAGCTCGCGTGCGCGCGAACCGAAATCCTTGCCGGGCAGGCCGCGCGAGCCCGTGCCTGCGCCCTGCCCGCTGCCCAGCTCGGGGCCGGCACCGGCGCCCGTACCCGCAGGGTGATCGGCACGCGCCAGACTGCCGCCGGCATCCGCGGCCGGTAGCCCGGCAGCAGCTTCCTGGCGGGCCAGGCGCTGCGCGGCTTCGGCCTCCGCCGCCTGCCGGCGCGCCAGCTCCTCGGCCTGCTGGCGTGCGGCTGCCTGCTGGGCGCGTTCTTCGGCCTGGCGCTGCTCCGCAAGCTGCCGGGCACGCTGCTGTTCGGCGAGTTGCTGGCGTGCCTGCTCTTCGGCCCGGCGCTGCTCGGCCAGCTGCCGGGCACGCTGCTGTTCCTCCAACTGCTGGGCGCGCTGCTGCTCGGCCAGCTGCTGGCGCGCCTGTTCCTCGATGCGGCGCTGCTCGGCCAGCTGCTGACGGGCAAGCTCTACCAAGCGGCGCTGCTCAGCCGACTGCTGCACACGCTGTTGCTCGGCCAGCTGCTGACGTGCCAATTCTTCCGCGTGGCGCTGCTCGGCCAGCTGCTGGCGGGTGAGCTCTTCCACACGGCGCTGTTCCGCCGCCTGCTGCACACGCTGCCGCTCGGCCAGCTGCTGACGGGCAAGGTCTTCCGAACGGCTTTGTTCTGCCAACTGCTGGCGCGCGGTCTCTTCCGCGCGACGCTGCTCGGCCAGTTGTTGAGCCCGCTGCTGCTCGGCAAGCTGCTGACGGGCTAGCTCTTCCGAACGGCGCTGCTCGGCCAATTGCTGGGCACGCTGCTGTTCGACCAACTGCTGCCGCGCCAGTTCCTCAGTTCGCCGCTGTTCGGCCAAAGCCTGCTCCGCCATTTGTTGGCGCGCAAGCTCTTCAGTGCGTTGCCGCTCGGCCAGCCGCTTCGCTTCCTCGTCCGCACGCTGCTGCGCGAGCACGCGTTCGGCCTCCTCGTCTTCCGCCTGGCGGGCAAGCTGCGGCGCGGGATCGGCCTTGTCTTCAGTCGCCTCGGCGATCTCCGCCATGACGGGCAGTTCAGGCTGCGGCAGCACGAAGCTGGGATCCTCGCTGAGCTGGCGCGCGATCACCTCGGTGTGCAAAGTCTGTTTCGGCGGCTGGGTGCGCGGACGGGAACGCCGCCGCAGGACGCGGCGCGCCGGCGGCGCGGGTTTGGGCGCTGGCGGCGCCGGCAAGGCCGGAACCGGATCGCGCAGGGTAAAGCCGCGGTGCGGGGCCGGTGCAGGCGGCGCGGATGCGGCCTCGGCCGGGGCAGGCAGCGCCGGCACGGGCGGCGGAACCGTTACGCTCGGCAAAGGCGGCGCCGGCGTGGCGGCAGCTGGCGGTGGGGGAACAGGCACAGCCGCCGCGGGAACAGCCGGCACGGGCGGCACATGCGCGGGCGGCGCCAGCACCACCCGCAAGGGCCCGCCCGCCCCCGCCCGCAGCCCGGGAATACCGAA
Organism: Telluria sp. GW821-FHT07G12; assembly: GCF_059418525.1. Lineage (NCBI taxonomy): Bacteria > Pseudomonadati > Pseudomonadota > Betaproteobacteria > Burkholderiales > Oxalobacteraceae > Telluria > Telluria sp. GW821-FHT07G12. The sequence goes on from NZ_JBWKQA010000006.1 coordinate 154,508, forward strand.
CTGCATCGACAAGAGCAGCGCATGCAGCAACAGCGAGACCAGCAGCCCCCAGGCAAGCCGGCGGTTTGGAGGCGCGAGCGTGGCGGGCGCGCGCGGACCGGCGGTCGGAATCGCGATGAGCGTGGACATGCTGAGGACGGTAGCGGCGGGAAATATTGTCTAAGTATTACATAGCTTATCACTCGGCAGTAATGACGCGCGCACGGTTCGGAACGGCAAATCGGAAGCCGGCTACAATGAAAACGACGCGTTCAGGATGAAAGGGGGGTGAATGTCTCCGGGATTTATCTTTGCCACGGGTATCGAAAACAGCAATCCGACCATCGAACATGGGCGCGTCCGCATGGACGAACTGGAAAAATGCGGCCACTACAAGCACTGGAAGACCGACTTCGACCTTGTGGAGGAACTCGGCCTGAAGGTGCTGCGCTACGGTCCGCCCCTGCACAGGACCTGGCTCGGCCCCAAGCGCTACGACTGGGAGTTTGCCGACCTGACCTTCAACGATCTGCGCCAGCGCAATATCGCGTCCATAGTCGACCTATGCCACTTCGGCGTGCCTGACTGGATCGGCAATTTCCAGAATCCGGACTTCCCCGAACTGTTCGCGGACTACGCCGGCACCTTCGCACGGCGCTACCCCTGGCTGCAGCTGTACACGCCGATCAACGAGATGTCGATCTGCGCCCTGTTCTCGGCCCTCTACGGCTGGTGGAACGAGCAGATGACGACCGACCAGGCCTTCGTCACCGCGATGAAGCACCTGGTCAAGGCGAATATCCTGGCCATGCACGCGATCCTGCAGGTGCGTCCGGACGCCCTCTTCATCCAGAGCGAGTCGACCGAATACTTTCACGCCGAAAGCCCGGCAGCCATCGGCCCCGCCGAACTCTACAATGCGCGGCGCTTCCTCTCCCTCGACCTCAACTACGGCCGGCGTGTCGACTCCGAAATGTACGAGTACATGCTGGACAACGGCATGACGCGCGACGAGTACCACTTCTTCCTGAATAATAATCTGAAGCACCACTGCATCATGGGCAACGATTATTACCAGACCAACGAGCACTACGTCTCGGCCGACGGCCTGACGCGCTCGGCAGGCGAGATCTTCGGCTACGCGGTCATCACCCACCAGTACTACAACCGCTACCGGCTGCCGGTGATGCACACCGAGACCAATCTGTGCCAGGGCCCGCGCGGCGACGAGGCGGTGCAATGGCTGCGCAAGGAATGGGCCAACGTGCTACGCGTGCGCAACAACGGCGTGCCGCTGGTCGGCTTCACCTGGTATTCGCTTACCGACCAGGTCGACTGGGACACCGCCCTGCGCGAGAACAACGGCAACGTCAACGAACTGGGCCTGTTCGACCTGGACCGCAAGATCCGCCCGGTCGGCATCGCCTACAAGGAACTGGTGCGCGACTGGATGGAAGTCTTGCCGACCCAGAGCGTATGCCTGCAGGTGCCGATCGTGATGCCCCACGAATTCCAGCGCGAAGTCCCGCCCTACACCGGCTGGCCCTTCGACGAAGACGCTACCGTGGCGCCGCGCCCTCAGGTGAACGCCACGCCGGCGCCGCACAGCGAAAAGGACGCCACGCTCGCGCCGCGTACCGAAGAACAGGAGTGATCAGCGTTTTCTTGGCGAGAAGGTATAGGTCTCGCCATGCGCGAGATAGCTCACCTGCTCGTCCAGCCCGGCCGCCTTCACTTCGCGCGCGAAATCGGCCAGCGGCGACTTGAACACGTCGTAATCGTTGTAGTGGATGGGAATCGCATGCTGCGGGCGGATGATCTGCAGCAACTGCACGCCGTCCTTGCCGTCCATCGTGACCTTGAACACGCCGAGGATGCGGGTGCCGCCCAGGTGCAGCAGGGCCAGGTCGATGCCGGGGAAGCGCTGCGGGATGTTCTTCAGGTCGTCGTAGACAAGCGTGTCGCCGCTGATGTACATGCGGTAGGTCGGCGCCGCCTTGTTCGGACCGAAATCCAGCATCGAGCCCATCACGCTGGGCAGCAGCGCCTGCATGCCGGCCTTGCCGTGGCGCCCCGGCACGGCGGTAAGGCGCAGGCGCGACTCGCCCTTCTCGACCTCGACCTGGTCCCATTTCCCCAGCCCGATGCCGCGCGTGAAGCCCAGCTTCTCGAGCGCGGCCGCGGCCTCCTTGGTGGTGACGATGGGCGTGTCCTTCGGCAGCTTTTCCTGCACCAGCTTGTCGAAGTGGTCTTCGTGCATGTGCGACAGCACCACGAAGTCAATCGGCGGCAGTTTATCCAGTTCGATCGCCGGATTGGTCAGGCGCTCGGCGGTGATGCCATAACCCAGGTGGACGTGGTCGCCCTTGTGCAGGAAGTTCGGGTCAGTGAGGATGGTGAAGCCCTGGTAGCGGATCAGGACGGTGGCGGTGCCGATGAACTGGACGGTGCCGTTTGCTTCCGAGGCAGGCGCGGAAGTAGCCGGCAGCTTGAGCGCGAAGACTTCGCCGTTCGGCGTTGACGTGGCGCGCTGCTGGGCCTGCGCTGGGACGGCGAGCGACATGGCCAGGGCCCCCAGCATGGCAGCGGCGGACCAGGACATTCGGCCAAACGGCATGTTCTTCCTCCAAATCCGATGATGTTGTCGGAATTGACACTAACATGCCTGCCCCAGTGACGGCGTTCGCTAGCAGAGAGAAATTCAACGTCGAGATCTCTGCGAAAATTCAGCATATGTATTGGCAGAAGCTATGCTGAAGAAGAAAGGAAAGGTCGACCAATTTAAATCGATCGGTTGCGCTTCGCGTAGGCCTTTCAAGGACCGTTATTAAATTATGAAAGCGCGATGTAGAGCAAAACTCGCCCGTGAAATCGCATCACTGAAACAGGCTCGACACCGACCCTTTACATCGATAGTTAATTTTTCGTCGTATCGATTGGGGGCCAATTGAACAAGTTGGCAGTTCCAAGTAATTTATTTTAACTGTTTTGAAACGACCGAAAATATTTACCCAGTAAAATCCTCAAAGAACATAAGCTCGCCAGTCAAGACGCCAACATACACCTTTAAAGGAAGAATTTTCGATATCGCATATTTTACAGATGCGCGATGAAGCAGAAAACAGACAATAGCAGAACCACATAAAAATGTGAAATCAAGCCACGCCCAACTCAATTCGACACCATTTTTATACCCCAAAAATATAATCAAGATATTTGCATACGCGGCCATACTTACGATTGATGCTATCATTTCTATCGAAATTCTTTTAGCTTTGTATTTTTTTAGTCGGTTATCAACCTCAGACTTAAAAGAAGTTTGTATTACTTGTTTTTGAGGATCGGTCAAACCAGCGACTCTAACGACCGCTGCTCTCTGCCACACAGCAAGCGATGCGCCCAGATTTGCACTATTAAGTGATCGATTCAAAGCTAGCCGCAGAGTAAATGTATTGAATAAGGCCAGGCCAAACGATATACATATTGACAATAAGCCAACAGTCCAAAACTTCCCCTCATCCGGCCCCAACGAGGACTTAAGTCCGTAGGACACCAGTGCGTCAATCACTGACCAAGATTTCCCCTCGACAATTCTGTCGGCAACGAGAGCCATAAGGACGATAAAGAACGCCTGACTTAAGGGAACTATCGCCAGAACCTCATCAATGTACTGCTCTTTTAGCTTGTCAAGCTTACCGTCTTCAGCCATAAATTTTCAGAAACTGAATATCCCCACCGGCAGGATCAAACGACTCGAATTCGATAATCGGGGAGGCTACGATCCTGATCGGATCGTCTTGATTTAGAAAAGGCACTAAAATCGAAAAGTCGTCCTTGTCTTCGATGAATAGTGTCACTGTCTTCTTATTGGACTCGTTAATAAATTTACCTCTAAAACTTTTCAGTTGACCGGCACCGCGATCGAGCTCTCTCACGTAACCGCTGTATATCACCGGGTCGCCAAGTTGACGGCCGCTAATCACCCGCTTAAATCTCTTTGCTGTTTCACTATCAAACTCGTAAGTGTAGGAGCGCTCATGACGTGAAGGTTTTAACACTAAACGAACCAACCCATCAGGCTCCCGTGCAACAGGGTTTAACATTTGTCCGAATTCTTTGTTAATTGACTTATCACCATAAGTCCGAGTAATCAAGGGACTTGGATGGTTCTGCAGTTCTTCAAACGTTCGTAATTTCTTAAGCTCTTGAGCAGCATCTTTTCTAGAATCAATCTGGTGCCCAATACTATAAACTTGTTGATCACCTTCAGCTCGAGCTGATGCATAAGGATCGGTAATTGCTTCAATCATCCGCTTGACGATCAGCCGCCCTTGCTCTGACACAAAATCGATAATGTAGCTACCTTCGCGCGGCTCTCCGACGATAAATTCGACTAATTCGTAGTTATCGCGGCCCAATCTCTGATGCTTCCGCACGTTTCCATGCATCACATCAAGGCAAGCTCTGTCGGCGGCCGACTGTATTCCCGTCATGGTTTGTGCTAGGTCGCGCATAGTGACTTGGTGACCATTTCTGGTCATCGAGCCGTCGAAAGTGAGCTGAATGATCGCTGACATGCCGTGAGAATGTTTATAGAAATATCAATGACAATATCGAATTATTTCCATAATTGCAACCAAAATGTTGCAGCATATCTACTCGGTGAAAATTTTTACAACTTTTGTTAGTTCTGGAATGAATTGATCAGGCGCCAACTGATCGCGGAGCGATTTAAGTGTTACGTAACCTGAAAGATAGAACCGGAGTTTGGCCTGCCCAGCTGGGTTCGAACCAGCGACCCTCAGCTTAGAAGGCTGATGCTCTATCCAACTGAGCTATGGGCAGTGAGATGAATATCTCGAGGAAAAGAAAACGGGCCGTCGAGGACAGCCCGCATTCGAAACGGTGGTCGGAGTACAAGGATTCGAACCTTGGACCCCCTGCTCCCAAAGCAGGTGCGCTACCGGGCTGCGCTACACTCCGATGGAAAGATCATACCCCGGCGGCCCGCAAGCGTCAATGAACGCCCGCCCGCCGGCGTAGCGGCATCAAACCTCGAAACGCGCAGCGATGCGCTTCGCCATGCTCTCGGCCAGCCCAGCTTCCTTGGCCTCGACCATGACGCGCACCAGCGGCTCGGTGCCCGAGGCGCGGATCAGCACGCGGCCGCGCTCGCCCAACTCGCGCTCCACGGCTTCCTTCTCGGCCACCACGGCTTCGTTCTTGGTCCAGTCGAAGCCCGGCTGCACGCGCAGGTTGATCAGGGTCTGCGGGAACAGCACCAGCTCCTTGCAGCACTCGGCCAGGCTCTGGTTGCCGCGCCTGAGGGCCGACAGCACCTGCAAGGCCGAGACGATACCGTCGCCGGTCGAGTGCTTGTCCAGGGCCAGCAGGTGGCCCGAGCCTTCGCCGCCGAACAGCCAGCCTTTCTCCTTCATCATTTCCAGCACGTAGCGGTCGCCGACCTTGGCGCGCGCGAAGCCCACGCCCATTTCCTTGAACGCGACTTCGAGGGCCATGTTGGTCATCAGGGTGCCGACCGCGCCGTCCACCTTGCCGGTGGCCATACGTGCGCGCACCATCACGTAGAGCAGCTCGTCGCCGTTGTACAGGCGGCCGGTGGCGTCGCACATGATCAGGCGGTCGGCGTCGCCGTCCAGCGCGATGCCGAGATCGGCCTGGTGCTCGACAACGGCCTGGGCCATGGCCTTGGGCGCGGTGGCGCCGACGCCGTCGTTGATGTTGAAGCCGTCCGGCTTGGTGCCCAGCTCGATCACTTCGGCGCCCAGTTCGTGGAACACGTGCGGCGCGATGGCGTAGGCGGCGCCGTGGGCGCAGTCGACCACGATCTTCATGCCGCGTAGGTCCAGTTCGTTCGGGAAGGTGCTCTTGCAGAATTCGATGTAGCGGCCCTGGGCGTCGCGCAGGCGGGTCGCGCGGCCCAGCTTCTCGGACGAGACGCAGCCCATCGGCTGGTCGATCGCTTCCTCGATTTCGAGTTCGACCGCGTCCGGCAGCTTGGTGCCGTGCTCGGAGAAAAACTTGATGCCGTTGTCCTGGAAGGGATTGTGCGAGGCCGAAATCACGACGCCGGCCTGCAGGCGAAGCGCGCGGGTCAGGTAGGCGATTGCCGGGGTCGGCATCGGGCCGGCCAGCATGACGTCGACGCCTGCCGCCGAGAAGCCGGCTTCGAGCGAAGCTTCAAGCAGGTAGCCGGAGATGCGGGTGTCTTTACCGATCAGCACGGTTGGACGGCCGCTGGCGCCGGTGCTGCCCTTGGCCAGCACCTTGCCGGCGGCATAGCCGAGACGCATCACGAAATCGGGAGTGATGGGTGCTACGCCCACCAGGCCACGTACGCCGTCCGTACCAAAATATTTGCGTGCCATATCGTTCTCTTATGTTCAGTTGTTCTTCAAGCGCCGGAGGATGCGGCGTTCCACACCTTCAGTGCGTCCACCGTCTCCGCCACATCATGGACCCGCACGATGCGGGCGCCCTGTGCTACCGCAGCCAACGCGCCGCCGAGGCTGCCGGCCATGCGCTGGTCGACGGGCCGTCCGGTCAGTGCGCCTATCATCGACTTGCGCGACAGCCCCGCCAGTACCGGCAGGCCCAGTTCGCGCTGCATATGGTTGATACCGCGAAGCAATGCGACATTATGCTCGACAGTCTTGCCAAAGCCAAATCCCGGATCAATCGTGATGCGCTCGCGCGCAACACCGGCCGCCAGCAGGGCCTCGGCGCGCTCGCGCAGGAAGGCCGTCACCTCCTCCACCACGTCCTGGTAGACGGGCTGGGCCTGCATGTCCTGGGGCGTGCCCTGCATGTGCATGATGCACAGGCCGACGTCGCTGTCGGCCACCGCTTCGATCGCGCCGGGCGCGCGGAAGCCGTTGATGTCGTTGATCATGTCGGCGCCGGCGATGATCGCTTCGCGCATCACTTCCGGCTTGCAGGTGTCGATCGACAAGGCATGGCCGAGCTCACGCAGCGCGTAGATGACGGGCATGACCCGGGCCAGCTCTTCCTGCACCGGCACGCTGGGCGAGCCGGGACGGGTCGATTCGCCGCCGATGTCAATGATGTCGACGCCATCCTTGATCATCTGCTCGGCCCGCTCCATGGCGAACTCGAGGGCCTGGTAGCGGCCGCCGTCGGAGAAGGAATCGGGGGTGACGTTGAGGATGCCCATCACCAGCGGGCGCTGGGCAAGATTGAAGCCGAAACGGCCGCATTGTAAATACTGTCGCATGATAAAACGCCAACAAAAACGGAAAAAAAAGACACCCCGCAGGGTGTCTTTCAGGACGAACTTACAAACCGATCAGGCCGGTGCCGGGGCGTTGGTCGCCACGCCGCCGGAATCGCCGCCGCTCGACGGACGCTTGGTCAGCTGGACCGACTTCGGCGGGGTCGGCTCGCGGCCGGCCATGATGTCGTTGATCTGCTCGGCGTCGATGGTTTCCCACTCGAGCAGGGCCTTGGTCATCATTTCGACCTTGTCGCGGTTCTCTTCCAGCAGGCGGCGCGCCAGCGAGTACTGGCTGTCGAGGATGGCGCGGATCTCTGCGTCCACCTTCTGCTGGGTCGCCTCGGAGATGGTCTTGACCGAGCCGCCGAAGAAGCCTTCGTTCGGATCGTCTTCGTAGACCATCACGCCCATGCTCTCGGACATGCCGAAGCGGGTCACCATCGAACGCGCCAGCTTGGTTGCGCGGGCGAAGTCGTTCGAGGCGCCGGTCGACATCTGGCCGACGAAGATCTCCTCGGCGATACGGCCGCCGAACAGGATCGAGATTTCTTCCAGCATCTTGTCCTTGTAACCGGACAGGCTGTCGTGTTCCGGCAGCTGCCAGGTCAGGCCCAGCGCATAGCCGCGTGGCATGATCGTGACCTTGTGCACCGGATCGGCCTTCGGCAACAGCTTGGCGATCACCGCGTGGCCCGATTCGTGGTAAGCCGTGTTGCGGCGCTCTTCCTCGCGCATGACCATGGACTTGCGTTCCGGGCCCATGAAGATCTTGTCCTTGGCGTCTTCGAAGTCGCTCATCTCGACCAGGCGCTTGCTGCGGCGCGCGGCGAACAGGGCTGCTTCGTTGACCAGGTTGGCCAGGTCGGCGCCGGAGAAGCCCGGGGTGCCGCGGGCCAGGATGTCGGCCTTCACGTCGGTACCGATCGGCACTTTACGCATGTGCACGTTCAGGATCTGCTCGCGGCCGCGGATGTCCGGCAGGCCAACCATCACCTGGCGGTCGAAACGGCCCGGACGCAGCAGCGCCTTGTCCAGCACGTCGGCGCGGTTGGTGGCGGCGATCACGATCACACCCGAGGAGGCTTCGAAGCCGTCCATCTCGACCAGCAGCTGGTTCAGGGTCTGTTCGCGCTCGTCGTTGCCGCCGCCCATGCCGGCGCCACGGTGGCGGCCGACGGCATCGATCTCGTCGATGAAGATGATGCAGGGCGAATGCTTCTTCGCGTTCTCGAACATGTCGCGGACACGGGATGCACCCACGCCGACGAACATCTCGACGAAGTCGGAACCGGAGATCGAGAAGAACGGCACTTTCGCTTCGCCGGCAATGGCGCGCGCCAGCAGGGTCTTACCGGTACCCGGGGGGCCAACCATCAGCACGCCGCGCGGGATACGGCCGCCCAGCTTCTGGAACTTGGTCGGATCCTTCAGGAAGTCGACGATCTCGGCGACTTCTTCCTTGGCTTCGTCGCAGCCGGCGACGTCGGCGAAGGTGACGGTGTTATTGGTTTCGTCCATCATGCGCGCCTTCGACTTGCCGAACGAGAAAGCCCCGCCCTTGCCGCCGCCTTGCATCTGGCGCATGAAGAACACCCAGACCCCGATCAGCAGCAGCATCGGGAACCAGGAAATGAAGACTTGCTGCAGGAAGGAAGGCTCTTCCGGCGGTTTGACGTCGAAGCGCACGTTGTTGTCGCGCAGGTCCTTGATCAGGCCGCGGTCGAGCATGGTCGCGGTGGCGCGGACCTTGCTGTCGTCATTGCGGACCGCCGTGATGTTCGAACCTTCGATCACGACGTCCTTGATGCGTTTCGCCTGAACGTCATCGAGCAGCTCGGAATAAGCAATCGTCTTGCTGCCGCCCGCGACGCTGTGATTGTCGAACTGCTTGAACAGCATGAACAACAGCAGCGCGACCACCACCCAGATGGCGGATTTGGAAAACATATTATTCACGAAAACTCCTCTGATGCGGACGCATCTTTTCCCATTGTTTCAAACGCGGATTTTACCGCAATAAGCAGGCAGTGCCACGCACGGCCGCTCGTGAAGCTTTGTCCCGTCACTATAACGGTTTTTTATTTCCGACGCGCACGAATAAACATATCTACCCGGCGGGCATGGCCTGGCAACTTCACCAGGCACACCATCCATTGGGCGATGTGCGGTTATACCGCCGAATATCAAGGGTGAGACCGTGAATAAACCCATTTTTCGCTAGGAAGGATTCTTGAGACCCCGTCCCAGCAGGAAAATTTCCGAGGACTTGTCGCGGCTGGCCTTCGGCTTGATCTGTTTGACCACCTTGAATTCCTTGCGGAAGAGCTCGACGATTTGCGTAAACCCCATGTCCTTAAAGCATTTTACTAACAATGCGCCGGAGGGCTTGAGGTGAGCTTGAGAAAACTCAATAGCAATTTCAATCAAATGCTCCATGCGTGCCGCGTCGGCAGTCGGGATACCGGACAAATTCGGCGCCATGTCGGACAGCACCAGGTCGGCCTGGCGCTCGCCCAGGATCTCGGCCAGCTGGTCCAGCACGGCGTCTTCACGGAAGTCGCCCTGGATGAAGTGCATGTCGGCGATCGGCTCCATCGGCAGCAGATCGAGGCCGATCATGGTGCCCTTGATGCCGCCCTCCTCGCCGCCCGCCAGCTTGCGGCGGGTGTACTGGCCCCAGCTGCCCGGGGTGCAGCCGAGGTCGACGATCACCTGCCCCGGCTTGATCAGCTTCTCGGCCTCGTCGATCTCTTTCAGCTTGTAGGCTGCACGCGCACGGTAACCCTCTTTCTGTGCCAATTTGACATACGGGTCGTTAATGTGGTCGTGTATCCAGTTTTTATTGAATTTGTTCTTGGCCATTCGCGTAAAATACTGCTTTTATTAGGTACATCAAAAAAGAACCATTATGATCAAACTTACACCGGCCGAGCGCGCGGCCCTTCGTGCGGAAGCTCACGGGCTCAACCCCGTCGTCATGATCGGCGAAGCCGGCCTGACCAAATCCGTCATGAACGAAATCTCGTCCAGCCTCGACGCGCACGGCCTGATCAAGGTACGTGTGTTCGGCGACGACCGCGAAGCACGTATCGCCATCTACGAACAGATCTGCGAAGAACTGGAAGCGGCGCCGGTACAGCATATCGGCAAACTGCTTGTCCTGTATCGCCCGAAGAAGGAAGCCGTCAAGGAACGCTCGGTCAAGGCCGGCAAGGGCATGCGCGAAGTCACCATCGTCAAGCCGAGCCCGAGCGGCACCAAGAAGCCGAGCGTCACCAAGGTCCTACTGAAGGGGAACGAACGCGTGACCCAGGGCGGCAACATCAAGCGCGCCAAGACCCGCCAGGCCAGCACCAAGAAGACCGCGCTCAACAAGTAAAACAAACCGGGGTCTCCCCGGTTTTTTTACGCCGTAGGGTGGGCACCCCGTGCCCACGCGTGACATATGCGTTGTGTTGACTTTCCGCGTGGGCTCGGAGAGCCCACCCTACTTTGCTTTGACAACTAAAATCGCGCCGAGCACGCTCTCGACCAGGTAGAGCACCTGCGACACCCCATGCAGGGCCGCAAAGGTCCCCCACTGCGGCGACGCCCTCACCCCGGCCGGGCCGGCGGCTTCGCGGATCGCTGCCATCATCGGCTGCAGGCCCAGATAGACGGCCAGGCTGCAGGCCAGCATGCCTGCGATGAGCGCATACAGCCAGCGGCGGCGCTTGCGCTCCAGTTCATGAGAGCTCGCCGCCAGCACGGCCAGCAGCGGCGCACACGCCATCGACAGCCACGCCAGCCGGGTCAGCATCACGCCGACCACACTGCCGGCCTGGGTGCTGTCGAGCACCGCGAAGGCGCTCGGCGCGGCCAGGTAGCTGACCGCCCAGACGCTGCCCGCCCACAGGGCTGCCACCAGCAGGCGCAGGTTCGCCAGCACGCTCGCGCCCCGGCTCAGATGTAACGGACTTCGAGGATCTCGTATTCGCGCGGGCCGGACGGGGCCTGCACTTCGACCACGTCGCCAGCGTATTTACCGATCAGCGCACGTGCGATCGGCGAGGTGACGGACACCTTGTTCAACTTCAGGTCCGCCTCGTCGATGCCGACGATCTGGTAAGTCACTTTCTGGCCGCTTTCCAGGTCTTCGAGGTCGACGGTGGAGGCAAACACCACGCGGCCTTCGGCGTCGAGAGTGGCCGGGTCGATGACCTGGGCGGTCGACAACTTCGATTCCAGTTCCGCGATGCGGCCTTCGACGAAGGCCTGGCGCTCCTTGGCGGCGTCGTATTCGGCGTTTTCGGACAGGTCACCATGCGAACGCGCTTCGGCGATCGCATCGATCACGCTGCGGCGCTCCTTGGTCTTGAGCTGGTGCAGCTCATCCTTCAGGAGTTCGGCGCCGTGTTTGGTCAGTGGTGTATTCATGGTCGTCGCTATAGTCGCTATCTAAAAGTAAAACCACACAGCCCTCGCGGCGCGCCGCGCGAGCTGTGTGGTCCGTATTGCTTACTACTGTACTGCTTCTGACGCTTAGTTTAGTGTTTTATGCAGACCTTGTAAATCATAGACCCGCAACTCGTCCAGGTGGCGCATGCCCTGCACCGCCGCTTCGGCGCCGGCGATGGTCGTGTAGGTCACGACGCGCGCCTGCAGGGCCGAGGTACGGATGGTGCGCGAGTCGGTGATCGCGCTGCGCTTTTCCTCGACCGTGTTCACCACCATCGCGATCTCGTGGTTCTTGATCATGTCGACGATGTGCGGACGGCCTTCCAGCACCTTGTTGACCGGGGTGACCGGGATGCCGGCGGCGGAGATGACCGCCGCGGTGCCCTTGGTCGCCACCAGCGAGAAACCGAGCGAGACCAGGTCGCGCGCCACCGCCACGGTGCGCGGCTTGTCGGAACCCTTCACCGACAGGAACACGCGGCCCGAGGTCGGGAGGTTGACGCTGGCCGCCAGCTGCGACTTGACGAAGGCTTCGCCGAAGGTCATGCCGACGCCCATCACTTCGCCGGTCGACTTCATTTCCGGGCCGAGAATGGTGTCGACGCCCGGGAACTTCACGAACGGGAACACGGCTTCCTTGACGCTGTAGAACGGCGGGACGATCTCTTTCGTCACGCCCTGCTGGGCCAGGGTCTGGCCGACCATGCAGCGCGCCGCGATCTTGGCCAGCTGCAGGCCGGTCGCCTTCGACACGAAAGGCACGGTACGCGAAGCACGCGGATTCACTTCCAGCACATACACGGTGTCCTGGACCTTGCCGTCCACTTCCGCACGCTGGATCGCGAACTGCACGTTCATCAGGCCGACCACGTTCAGGGCCTTGGCCATCAGCGAGGTCTGGCGCTTCAGCTCATCGATGGTCTCCTGCGACAGCGAGTAAGGCGGCAGCGAGCAGGCCGAGTCGCCCGAGTGCACACCAGCCTGTTCGATGTGCTCCATCACGCCGCCGATGAAGGTGGTCTCGCCGTCCGAGATGCAGTCGACGTCGCATTCGATGGCGTCGTTCAGGAAGCGGTCCAGCAGCACCGGCGAATCGTTCGAGACCTTGACCGCTTCGCGCATGTAGCGCTCGAGGTCGCGCTGCTCGTGGACGATCTCCATCGCGCGGCCGCCCAGCACGTAGGACGGGCGCACCACCAGCGGGTAGCCGATCTCGGTGGCCAGGGCCAGCGCTTCCTCTTCGGTGCGCGCGGTGCGGTTCGGCGGCTGGCGCAGGCCCAGCTTCTGCAGCAGCTGCTGGAAGCGCTCGCGGTCTTCGGCGGCGTCGATCATGTCCGGCGAGGTGCCGATGATGGGCACGCCGTTGGCTTCCAGGTCCAGCGCCAGCTTCAGCGGGGTCTGGCCGCCGTACTGCACGATTACGCCTTCCGGCTTCTCGAGGTCGACGATCTCCAGCACGTCTTCCAGGGTCAGCGACTCGAAGTACAGGCGGTCCGAGGTATCGTAGTCGGTCGACACGGTTTCGGGATTGCAGTTGACCATGATGGTCTCGTAGCCGTCCTCGCGCATGGCGAGGGCCGCGTGCACGCAGCAGTAGTCGAACTCGATGCCCTGACCGATACGGTTCGGGCCACCGCCCAGCACCATGATCTTCTTCTTGTCGGTCGGCTCGGATTCGCACTCCTCGTCGTAGGTCGAGTACATGTAGGCGGTGTTGGTCGCGAACTCGCCGGCGCAGGTGTCGACGCGCTTGTAGACCGGGCGGATGCCCAGCGCATGGCGGCGCTCGCGCACGGCCGGCGGCGTGGTCTGCATCAGGAAGGCCAGGCGGCGGTCCGAGAAGCCCTTCTGCTTCAGCTTGTACAGGGTCGGCTTGTCCAGGCTTTCCAGCTTCTGGTGATCCAGCCACAGCTCGATGTCGACGATTTCCTTGATCTGGATGAGGAACCACGGATCGATCTTGGTCAGCGCGTGGACTTCTTCCAGCGTGAAGCCCTGGGCGAAGGCGTCGCCCACGTACCAGATGCGTTCCGGACCCGGCTCGCCCAGCTCTTCCTCGATCTTCTCGCGGTCACGCGTCTTTTCGTTCAGACCATCCACACCGACTTCCAGGCCGCGCAGGGCCTTCTGGAAGGATTCCTGGAAGGTGCGGCCGATCGCCATCACTTCGCCCACCGATTTCATCTGGGTGGTCAGGTGCTTGTCCGCGGCCGGGAATTTTTCGAAGGTGAAGCGCGGGATCTTGGTGACCACGTAATCGATCGAAGGCTCGAACGAGGCCGGGGTCGCGCCACCGGTGATGTCGTTGCGCAGCTCATCAAGAGTGAACCCAACAGCCAGCTTGGCCGCGATCTTGGCGATCGGGAAGCCGGTCGCCTTGGAGGCCAGCGCCGACGAACGCGACACGCGCGGGTTCATCTCGATGACGATCATGCGGCCGTCCGCCGGGTTGATCGAGAACTGCACGTTCGAGCCGCCGGTGTCGACGCCGATCTCGCGCAGCACGTTGATCGACGCGTTGCGCATGATCTGGTATTCCTTGTCGGTCAGCGTCTGCGCCGGCGCGACGGTGATCGAGTCGCCGGTGTGCACGCCCATCGGATCCAGGTTTTCGATCGAGCACACGATGATGCAGTTGTCCGCCTTGTCGCGCACCACTTCCATCTCGTATTCTTTCCAGCCCAGCAGCGATTCCTCGATCAGCAGTTCCGAGGTCGGCGAGGCTTCCAGGCCGCGCTTGCAGATCGCTTCGAATTCTTCTTCGTTGTAGGCGATGCCGCCGCCCGAGCCGCCCATGGTGAAGGACGGACGGATGATGACCGGGAAGCCCAGCTCGCGCTGCGCCGCGCGCGACTCGTCCATCGAGTGCGCGATGTAGGAACGGGCCGAACCCAGGCCGATCTTGGTCATCGCGTCCTTGAACTTGGCGCGGTCCTCGGCCTTGTCGATGGCTTCCGGCGAGGCGCCGATCAGCTCGACCTTGTACTTGTCCAGCACGCCGTTGCGGTGCAGGTCGAGCGCGCAGTTCAGCGCGGTCTGGCCGCCCATGGTCGGCAGGATCGCGTCCGGGCGCTCCTTCTCGATGATGCGCTCGACCGCCTTCCAGGTGATCGGCTCGATGTAGGTGACGTCGGCCGTTTCCGGGTCGGTCATGATGGTCGCCGGGTTCGAGTTGACCAGGATGACCTTGTAGCCTTCTTCGCGCAGGGCCTTGCAGGCCTGGGCGCCCGAGTAGTCGAATTCCACCGCCTGGCCGATCACGATCGGACCGGCGCCAATGATCAGGATGGATTTAATGTCGGAACGCTTTGGCATTTATTTTTTCTCCTGAACTTGCATGAGGCTGATGAAACGGTCGAACAGATACGCAACGTCGGTCGGGCCGGGCGAGGCTTCCGGGTGGCCCTGGAAGCAGAACGCCGGTTTGTCGGTGCGCTCGAAACCCTGCAGCGAGTTGTCGAACAGCGAGACGTGGGTCACGCGGCAGTTGGCGGGCAGGGTTTCCTGGTCCACCGCGAAGCCGTGGTTCTGGGAAGTGATCAGGACCTTGCGGGAATCGAGGTCCTGCACCGGGTGATTCGCGCCGTGGTGGCCGAACTTCATCTTGACGGTCTTCGCGCCCGAAGCCAGGGCCATGATCTGGTGGCCGAGGCAGATGCCGAAGGTCGGGATGCCGGCGTCGATCACCTGTCGGGTGGCTTCGATCGCGTAGTCGCAGGCGGCCGGGTCGCCTGGGCCATTGGCCAGGAAGATGCCGTCCGGGTTCAGGGCCAGCGCCTCGGCCGCGGTGGCTTGCGCCGGCAGCACGGTGATCCTGCAGCCGCGCTCGGCCAGCATGCGCAGGATGTTGCGCTTGACGCCGTAGTCGAAGGCGACCACGTGGAACTGCGGCTTGTCCTGCTTGCCGAAGCCCTGGCCGAGCTTCCACTCGGTCTCGGTGAATTCATACGGCACCTTGCTAGAGACGACCTTCGCCAGGTCCATGCCGTTCAGGCCCGGGAAGGAGCGCGCCAGTTCCAGCGCCTGCGCTTCCGACGGCTCCTGGCCCTGCTGGGCGGTCAGGATGGCGCCGTTCTGGGCGCCCTTCTCGCGCAGGATGCGGGTCAGCTTGCGCGTGTCGATGCCGGCGATGGCGACCACGTTTTCCTGCTTCAGGTAGTCCGACAGCGATTGGGTCGAGCGGAAGTTCGATGCCAGCAGCGGCAGGTCGCGGATGATGAGGCCGGCGGCATGCACCTTCGATGCCTCGACGTCGGCCGGGTTCACACCCTGGTTGCCGATGTGCGGGTAGGTCAGCGTGACGATCTGACGCGAATAGCTGGGGTCGGTAAGGATTTCCTGGTAGCCCGTGATCGCGGTGTTGAACACCACTTCACCGGTCGTGTGACCGATGGCTCCAATCGAATGTCCTTTGAAAATGGTTCCGTCTGCGAGGGCCAGGATGGCTGGGACGGCTGGGCCAGAAAAAAATGGCGGCAAGGGCAACTCTCCAATAAGGTTGCCGTAGCTTCGCCACGTCAGACTGACCTACGGGTACGCCGCGACGATGGATCTACCGTGGGCGCGAGGTCTACAGAATGATGATGTAAGTGGGTATGCGCTACGGCAGGTGAGTAAGTAGATAAACTTCCGAATTATAGCGCGATTTGACCCATTCGGCAATCGCCCATCGGCACACTCACCTGCCATTCTGCCGGGAAATTACAGGCCGAGCGCCGCGATGCCGGCCTTGGCGATCTGCGCATCCTCGGCCGATTTCACGCCGGAAACGCCAACCGCGCCCACGGTGTGGCCGTCGACCACGATCGGCACGCCGCCTTCCAGCATGCCGTCCAGCTCGGGCGCGCGCAGGAAGGAGTAGCGGCCATTGTTGATCATGTCTTCGTAGATCTTCGATTCGCGGCGGCCCAGCGCGGCGGTCTTGGCCTTGGCCGGCGCCAGCTGCGACGAGATCGGGGCGACGCCGTCCAGGCGCTGCAGCCACAGCAGGTGGCCGCCGTCGTCGACGATGGCGATCGCGACCTTCCACTGGTTGGCCATGGCTTCCGCTTCGGCAGCGGCGGCGATCTTCTTGACGTCTTCGAGGGTCAGTACGGGCTTGGTTTGCATCTTTTTTCCTTTTCCTTTGTGTTGTGGTTGTTGTCTCTTAGCGAGCCAGCGGCGCCGGGCTCAGTTGCTTGGCCTTCAGTTGCGCCTTCAGCTGCGACATCACGGACGCCGCCGCCTGCTCGCCGGCCAGCACGGCCAGGTTGCGGCCGTTGAAATCGGCGCTGCCCATGGTGCCCAGGGCCGGCGTGATGACGATGTCGGCATCCTTCAGCTCGTGCTGGTTGAGGCGCTGTCCCATGATGGTAAAGGTCTGCATCAGGACGTCAAGCGAACTGGCCGTTGCCTGGGCCTCGGTGGCGCTCGAGATGTTGACGGCGATAATGAACTCGGCGCCCATCTCCTTGGCGAAGCGCACCGGCACCGGCGCCACCAGGCCGCCGTCCACATAGGTCTTCCCCGCGATGCTGACCGGCTGGAACACGCTCGGCACCGCCGACGACGCACGCACCGCCTGACCGGTATTCCCGCGCCGGAACAGGATGGGCTGGCCGGTCTTCAGGTCGGTAGCCACCGCGCCAAAGGGGATCTTGAGCTTCTCGATAGGCTGGCCATGCACGGCCTTGTTGACGTAGGCCTGCAGCGCCTCCCCTTTCAGCACGCCCGAGGACTTGCTGAAGAAAGGCAGGGCCCAGTCCGAGATCGAAGCCTCGTCCATCTCCATGGCCATCTTCTGCAGGGTGAAGCCGTTGTAGCCGTAGGCGTACATCGAGCCGACCACCGAACCGGCGCTGGTGCCGACCACGATGTCGGGCACGATGCCCTGGGCTTCCAGGGCCTTGATCACGCCGATGTGGGCAAAGCCGCGCGCAGCGCCGCCGCCGAGGGCGAGGCCGATCTTGACTTTACGCGCCACCGGCTGCGGCGCCGGGACGGGCGCTGCGGCAATCTGGACGGGTGCTTGGGTGGGAGTGCTGCCGCAGGCGGCGAGCAGCAGGCTTGCGGCAAGGGCGGAAAGGAGGGAGCGTCGGGACGGCATGGATCCGGGTTCGATCGGTAAAGGACCGATTGTAACCCGAGTCCGGACCAGCCTGGCGTAGAGGAAGCTTAACCAGGCAGGGAGGTATTCGGCAGCGAGGCCGTAAACACGCTCCCCTTCCCCGCCTCCGAGCGGATCGTCAGCTTGCCGCCATGGCGCAGCAGCACGTGCTTGACGATCGCCAGCCCCAAACCCGTTCCCTGGGTTTCGCGCGAGCGGCTCTTGTCGACGCGGTAGAAGCGCTCGGTCAGGCGCGAGATGTGCTGCTCGTCGATGCCGATGCCGGTATCCGCCACCGCGAAGCGCAGGTCGTTCGGGCCGCGCGTCCAGGACAGCAGGATGCGCCCGCCCTCCGGCGTGTAGCGCACCGCATTGGTCGCCAGGTTGCCGAAGGCGCTGCGCAATTCATCCCAGCTGCCCATCACGTCCGGCCCCTCGACCGTGAACTCGATCTCGTGGCGGCCGTTCGACAGCGCGCGCGCATCGTTCGCCACCTGCTCCACCAGCGCGTGCACGTCGACGCGCTCGCGCTTGAGCGGGTACTCGTCGGACTCCAGACGCGACAGGGTCAGCA
Source organism: Telluria sp. GW821-FHT07G12 (assembly GCF_059418525.1). NCBI lineage: Bacteria > Pseudomonadati > Pseudomonadota > Betaproteobacteria > Burkholderiales > Oxalobacteraceae > Telluria > Telluria sp. GW821-FHT07G12. The sequence goes on from NZ_JBWKQA010000006.1 coordinate 172,838, forward strand.
TGTCCTCGATCAGGCGCTGCATGCGCTGGCCCTGCTCGGTCATCAGCTTCAGGTGGGCGACGCGGGTGCGTTCGTCCATGCCCGGGTCGGCCATCGCGATTTCGAGGAAGCCGACGATCACCGTCAGCGGCGTGCGCAGCTCGTGCGAGGCGTTGGCGATGAAGTCGCGGCGCATGGCTTCAATGCGCTCGGTCTCGGTGGCGTCGTGCGTCACCAGGATCTGCCGGCGGTTCTCGAAGGGGATGATCTGCACCACCAGCTTGCGGTTGCGGATCGCCAGCGTCAGCGGCTGCTCGTAGCGGCCGAGGATGATGTAGTCGATGAATTCCGGATGCCGGATCAGGTTCGTCACGCGGCGGCCCTTGTCCTTCTCGAGGGTCAGGCCCAGGTGGCGCTCGGCGGTCGGGTTGCACCATTCGAGGAAGAGCACGTCGTCCATGATCGCCACGCCTTCCGGCAGCAGATGCATGGCCTGGCGGAAGCGCGCCAGCCATTCGGCCAGCTCTTCCTGGTTGCGCTCGTCGTCGCGCCGCAGGCGGTACAGACGGGCGAACACGTCGGTCCAGGAACCCCAGCCGTCCGGCAGGCGGCTGCTGTGCGGATGGTGCAGCCACTCGCCCAGCTGGTGCAGGTAGGACAGCTGCACCACCAGCAGCGCCACCGTGATGAGCAGCGCCAGCGACAGCCCGGCCACCAGGCCGAACAGCCACCAGGCGATGCCGGCGGCGACGAACACGAGGCCCAGGCGCAGCAGCGCCGGCACCCAGAACAGCAGGTGCGGATGGACGCCGGACGGCATCGGCGTTTCGGTAACGGTATTTGCCTCGGGCGTGGCGTCGGGAGCGGCTTGCACTTACAACTCTTTCTCGGTCAGCATGTAGCCCACGCTGCGCACGGTCTTGATCAGCTTTTCGGCTTCCTTCAGGGCCTTGCGAAGACGCAGCACGTGGACGTCGACGGTGCGCTCCTCGACCGCCGAGGCGTCGCCCCAGACTTTATCGAGCAACTGGCTGCGCGAGAACACGCGCTCGCGGTGGGCCATCAGGAATTTGAGCAGACGGTATTCGGCATTGCCCATGTCGAGCTGGCGGCCGTCCAGGGTCACGGTGCAGCTGCCCGGATCGAGCACCACCGGCCCGGCGTTCAGCGGCGCCTCGGCCAGGTGGGGGCTCTTGCGCCGCAACAGGGCCTTGGCGCGCGCCAGCAGCTCCTTCGGCGAAAAGGGCTTGGTGACGTAATCGTCGGCGCCCGTGTTCAGGCCGGCGATCTTGTCCTCTTCCATGCTCTTCGCGGTCAGCATGATGACGGGGATGTCCTGGAAGTCGCGGTCGCCGCGCAGGCGCGACAGCAGCCGCAGCCCGCTCTGGTCGGGCAGCATCCAGTCCAGCAGCAGCAGGTCCGGACGCCCGTGCACGATGGAGTCCCAGGCCGATGCCACGTTGGCGGCGGTGCGGATCTCCCAGCCGGTCTCGCGCAGGGAATAACTTACCAGCTCGACGATGGCCGGCTCATCCTCGACGATCAGGACGCTCGTGTTGGACGCCATCGACTCAGCCTTCCCCGTGGACGGCCGCGGCGGCAGGCTTGGAATGGCGGATGTCGCGCCCCTCGGCCACGTAGATCACGTATTCGGCGATGTTCTTGGCGTGGTCGCCGATGCGCTCGATGGCCTTGGCCACCCACAGCGTGTCCAGCGCCGACGAGATCGTGCGCGGGTCTTCCATCATGAAGGTGATCATGTTGCGCAGGATGGTGCGGAATTCGAAGTCGACCTCGTCGTCGCGCGCGATGATCTGCAGCGCGGTCTTGCCGTCCAGGCGCGCGAAGGCGTCGAGGGCGTCGTGCAGCATGTCGGCGGTGTTGCGCGAGATGGTGCGCACGATGTCGTAGTGGTTGAAGCTGACCATGCCGCGCTCGTGCAGGCTCTTGGCCGTGCGCGCGATCTTCGCGGCCTCGTCGCCGATGCGTTCGAGGTCGGTGATCACCTTGATGGTCGCCATCACGGTGCGCAGGTCGTTCGCGGCCGGCTGGCGGCGCACGATCAGGTGGCTGCAGGCGTCGTCCAGCTGGACTTCGAGCTGGTTCACGGCCTGGTCGTCCGCCATCACCTTGTCCGCCAGGTCGATATTACCGACGCGGAAGCAGTTCAGCGCCTCGTCGAACTGGGTTTCCACCATGCCGCCCATGAGCAGCACCTTGGAACGGATGGCTTCCAGTTCCTGGTCGTACTGCTTGGATGAATGCTCGCCTACCATGTCTCTGTTTCCTGTTCTATAAGGTTATCTTACCGCATCAGCCCGGATCAACCGAAGCGGCCAGTAATGTAGTCCTGAGTTTCTTTCTTGGCCGGATTCATGAACAGCTGGTCCGTCTCGCCGAATTCCACCAGCTCGCCCAGGTACATGTAGGCGGTGTAGTCCGAGCAGCGCGCGGCCTGCTGCATGTTGTGGGTCACGATGGCGATCGTGTAGTCGCCCTTCAGCTCGCTGATCAGTTCCTCGATCTTGGCGGTCGAGATCGGGTCCAGCGCCGAGGTCGGCTCGTCGAGCAGCAGCACGTCCGGCTTCACTGCAACCCCGCGCGCGATGCACAGGCGCTGCTGCTGGCCACCCGACAGCGACAGGCCGCTCTTGTTCAGCTTGTCCTTGACCTCGCCCCACAGGGCCGCCTTCTTCAGCGCCCATTCGACGCGCTCGTCCATCTCGCCCTTGGACAAATTCTCGTACAGGCGCACGCCGAAGGCGATGTTGTCGTACACCGACATCGGGAAGGGCGTCGGCTTCTGGAACACCATGCCGACCTTGGCGCGCAGCATGTTGACGTCCACGCCCGGCTCCAGGATGTTGCGGCCGCGGTAGAGGATGGAACCTTCGGCGCGCTGGCCGGGGTACAGGTCGTACATGCGGTTCAGGGTGCGCAGCAGGGTCGACTTGCCGCAGCCCGAGGGGCCGATGAAGGCCGTCACCTGCTTGTCGTGGATGTCGAGGCTGACGTTCTTCAGGCTCTTGGTCTTCCCGTAATAGAAGTCCAGGCCGGAGATCTCGATGGTCTTGGTCTTGGTCTTCGACACGGGGGCGTTCGCGGTAGCTTGGGTCATCATGATCGTCTGGGTCATGCTTGGATTATTGCGGGTTCTTTTGGCGGAACATGGTCCGCGACAGGATATTCAGGAGCAGCACGCTGAAGGTCACCAGCAGCGCGGCGCCCCAGGCGAGCGACTGCCAGTCTTCGTAGGGGCTCATGGCGAAGCGGTAGATCACCACCGGCAGGTTGGCCATCGGCTGGTTCATGTCGGCCGTGAAGAACTGGTTGTTCAGGGCCGTGAACAGCAGCGGCGCGGTCTCGCCCGAGATGCGGGCCACGGCCAGCAGCACGCCGGTCACGACGCCGGCCTTCACGGCGCGCAGGCGCACGGTGGTTGCCACCTTCCAGCGCGGCGCACCGAGCGCGAAGGCTGCTTCGAGCAGGCTGTTCGGCACCAGGTGCAGCATGTTGTCGGTGGTGCGCACGACCACCGGGATCGCGATCAGGGACAGCGCCAGCGTGCCGGCATAGCCCGAGAAGTGGCCCATGCGCGGCACCAGCAATGCGTAGACGAACAGGCCGATCACGATCGACGGCGCCGACAGCATGATGTCGGTGACGAAGCGTGTGACGGCGGCGAACTTGTTGTTCTGGCCGTACTCGGCCAGGTAGATGCCGGCCAGGATGCCGATCGGGGTGCTGACCAGGGTCGAGAAACCGACCATCAGCAGGCTGCCGACGATGGCGTTGCGGATGCCGCCTTCGCTGCCCGGCGCCGGGGTATCCAGCGAAAACAGGGTATGCGAGAGCGCGCCGAAGCCGTGCACCAGCAGGGTGAACAGGATCCAGGCGAGGAAGCCGAGGCCGATTGCCATGGCCAGCACCGACAGCGCGATACCGATGCGGTGACCGAGCAGGCGGCGCCTGTAGACGGGATTCATGACGCCTTCCATTACTTCACTCCTTCTTTGCGGGACATCCCCAGCAGCATCAGTTTGGCGGCCGACAGCACCACGAAGGTGATCGCGAACAGGATCAGGCCCAGTGCGAACAGCGAGGACACGTGCAGCGGCGTGCTGGCTTCGGCGAACTCGTTGGCCAGGGTCGAGGAAATCGAGTTGCCCGCGGCGAACAGCGACCACGAGAGTTCGTTGGCGTTGCCGATCACGAAGGTGACGGCCATGGTCTCGCCGAGCGCGCGGCCCAGGCCCAGCATGACACCGCCGACCACGCCGGTACGGGTGTAAGGCAGCACGATCTTGCGGACCACTTCCCACTTGGTGCAGCCGAGGCCGTACGCCGATTCCTTCAGCACCGCGGGGACGATCTCGAACACGTCGCGCATCACGGAAGCGATGAAGGGGATGATCATCACGGCCAGGATCAGGCCGGCGGTCAGGATGCCGAGGCCCATGGTCGGGCCCTGGAACAGCGGGCCAATCACGGGAAGGACGCCGAGGGTCTTCTTCAGCAGCGGCTGGATGTGGTCGCCGAACATGGGCGCGAACACGAACAGGCCCCACATGCCGTAGATGATGGAGGGGACGCCGGCCAGCAGCTCGACCGCGGTGCCCATCGGGCGGCGCAGCCAGGCTGGGCAGATCTCGGTCAGGAACAGGGCGATGCCGAAGCTGATCGGCACCGCCACCAGCAGCGCGATCAGCGAGGTCGCCAGGGTGCCGGTGATGGCGATCAGGGCGCCGAACTGGTCGTTGACCGGGTCCCACTCGTTGCGGGCGATGAAGCCCGCGCCGAATTCGCGGAAGGCCGGGGCCGCGCCGATGGCCAGCGAGACGATGATCCCGACCAGCACCACCAGCACCGAGGCCGCGAACAGCAGTGTGATCTTGTGGAAGAAGAAATCCTGGATGCGCTGGTTGCGCATGGTGTTGCGCAGCCGCGCCTGGCTGGCCTCGTCGAACAGGGCCTGCTTGGCGGCTTCGTCTGCAGCCTCGTTGGAGACCGCGGCGGTGTGTGCGCTCATATCGTTATTCAATTTATTACCTGCAAGCAAAATGCGCCGCCCCACCCTCCCGACCACTCGCCGGGAGAGTGGGAGCTGCGCTACCCACGTTTTGGGTGATGCTCAATTACCAGATCGCCTTGCCCGAAGCGTCTTTCAAGTTGGCCTTCCAGGCATCCTGCACCAGCTTGGTAACCGCGTCAGGCATGGGCACGTAGTCCAGCTCGGTTGCAGCGGCGTCGCCGTTCTTGAAGGCGTAGTCGAAGAACTTCAGGACTTCCTTGCCCTTGGCGGCGTCTTCCTGGGTCTTGTGCACCAGGATGTAGGACACGCCGGTGATCGGCCATGCCGCCTTGCCCGGCTGGTCGGTCAGGACCACCGAGAAGCCCGGGGTCTTGGCCCAGTCGGCGTTGGCGGCGGCGGCCTTGAAGTTGTCGTCATCCGGCTGCAGGAACACGCCGTCGCGGTTCTTCAGCTGGGTGTGGCTCATCTTGTTCTTCTTCGCGTAGGCCCACTCGACGTAGCCGATCGAGCCCTTGATGCGCTGGACGTTGGCGGCGACGCCGTCATTGCCCTTGCCGCCCACGCCGGTGGCCCACTTGACCGCGGTGCCGGCGCCGATCTTCGATTTGAATTCCGGGTTGGTCTTCGACAGGTAGTCGGTGAACAGGAAGGAGGTGCCCGAGCTGTCGGCGCGGTGCACGACGGTGATGTCTTCGGCCGGCAGCTTGACGCCCGGGTTCAGGGCGGCGATCGCCTGGTCGTTCCACTTGGTGATCTTGCCCAGGTAGATGTCGGCGACGACGGGGCCGGTCAGCTTCAGCTGGCCCGGTGCGATGCCGTCCAGGTTGACGACCGTAACCACGCCGCCCATGATGGCCGGGAACTGGAACAGGCCTGCCTGGTTCAGTTCATCAGCCGGCAGCGGCATGTCGGACGCGCCGAATTCCACCGTCTTGGCCTTGATCTGCTTGATGCCGGCGCCCGAGCCGACCGATTGGTAGTTGAGGCCGTTGCCGGTGGCCTTCTTGTACATCTCCGCCCACTTGGCGTAGATCGGGTACGGGAAGGTAGCGCCCGCACCGGTGATGTCCGCAGCCAGCGTCGCGGTGCTCGCGAAGGCGGCCGAGGTGCCGATGATCAGGGTTGCCAGCAGTTGCTTCATGCGCATATCAGGTCCTTGTTGTACTTTGGTTAAGGGTGGTGACGCGGTGTTAATGCTGCGCAGTGTAGTGAGCAAATATGACGGCTTTATGACATGGTTTTCTTGATCATGTCGCGGGCATTTTATGCATGTCATATAAGTGACGGCGCACTGTAACAATGCCGGGCCTGCCTGCTTTTTCGCCTTACGGAACAGGGGAAAAAGTATCTTGTAAATACCTGACCATCTGCTACGGTGAAGATGTGGAGGCGGAATGGAGGACCGATACAGCGTGTGCATGCCTCGCTCTCAAAAGCGTGCGGGACGAATTGGGGGGACTCGCCAAACGGCGTTTGAAGTCCATGTTAGGTTTGATCGTTACAGGGGTGCTGGCAGGCATCGCCGGGCTTGTGCTCTTCGAGGCTGTTTGCGAAGGCCACGGATGCTCGGAAAAATTGCGGGACCGCTATCACGAATAGCGTATATGGCATTTAGCCAAATTGAAAAAGCGGCGAGGCCCTCAGGGCGCTCGCCGCTTTCGCTTGCATCGTCGGTTTGTCTGGTGCTCAGCGCAGGAAGCGCGAGAGCTGGGTCATGGCCGTCAAGTCCAGGTTGAGGAACTGGAAGCCGACCTTGAATTCGCCGCCGCCGAAGATGCAGTAAACCACCTTCGCCCGGGCCGCGATCGGGACCAGCTTGCCTTCGACCAGCAGGTCGAAGCTCACCTGCCCCGTCTGTCCCACCTGCAAGGGACTCTGCACCGCAACGCTGACGCCGTTGGCGCCCACATCCGCGGTCTTCCCGAGCACGGGCCCCTGGCCCTCCATCGCGAGGAGCGCCTTCACTTTCACAATCTTGCGCGCGGACTGCCTTTGATCTGTCATTACACCTTGCCTTTGTGGTACCAATATCGAACAAACCACAAATTATAAGGGTTCAGTCAAGTTCGCGCAGCTTGTTGAAGGCCTCGTCGATCCGTTCGACGGCAACGATGGTCATGCCCTCGATCGGCTGCTTCGGCACGTTCGATTTCGGGATCACGGCCACCGAGAAGCCCAGCTTGGCGGCTTCGCGCAAGCGTTCCTGGCCACGCGGCGCCGGGCGGATCTCGCCGGCCAGGCCGACTTCGCCGAACACCACCAGGCCGCGCGGCAAGGGCTTGCTGCGCATCGACGAATTAATGGCAAGCAGCACCGCAAGGTCGGCCGCCGGTTCGGTGATCTTCACGCCGCCCACCGCATTGATGAACACGTCCTGGTCGAAGGCGGCGATGCCGGCATGGCGGTGCAGCACCGCCAGCAGCATTGCCAGGCGGTTCTGTTCCAGGCCGACCGACAGCCGGCGCGCATTCGGCAAGTGGCTGGTGTCGACCAGGGCCTGGATCTCGACCAGCAGCGGGCGCGTGCCCTCCTGGGTCACCATCACGCAGGAGCCGGGCACCTGGCTGTCGTGTTGCGACAAAAACAAGGCCGACGGGTTCGACACCCCTTTCAGTCCCTTTTCCGTCATCGCGAACACACCCAGCTCGTTGACGGCGCCGAAACGGTTCTTGATCGCCCGCACCAGGCGGAAGCTGCTCTGCGTATCGCCTTCGAAGTACAGCACGGTATCGACGATGTGCTCGAGCACGCGCGGACCGGCCAGCGATCCTTCTTTCGTCACGTGGCCGACCAGGATGATGGTGACGCCGGTCTGCTTGGCGACCCGGGTCAGCTGCGCCGCGCACTCGCGCACCTGGGACACCGAACCCGGCGCCGAGGTCAGCGCGTCCGAGTACAGGGTCTGGATCGAGTCGATCACGCAGACGTCGGGCTTGACGTCGGCAATGGTGCCGAGGATCTTCTCGAGCTGGATCTCGGCCTGCAGCTTCAATTCCTTCGCCTCGACCTGCAGCCGGCGCGCGCGCAGGGCGATCTGGGCGCCCGATTCTTCGCCCGATACATAGAGCGTGTTGCGGGTGGTGGCGAGGTTGGCCAGCGCCTGCAGCAGCAGGGTCGACTTGCCGATGCCGGGGTCGCCGCCGATCAGCACCACGCCGCCGGCGACCAGGCCGCCGCCCAGCACGCGGTCGAATTCCTCGATGCCGGTGCCGAAGCGCGGCACGTCGATCGCCTCGATGTCGGCCAGCGACAGCACCGGCGCGGTCTGCGCCAGGCTTTTATGCATGCCGGGTGTCTGCGACATCCGGTTCAGGCCGGCGGACTCGACCTGCTCGGTCATGGTATTCCATGCCTTGCAGTCGCCGCACTGGCCGGTCCAGCGGCTCGCCACGGAGCCGCAATCGTTGCAGACGAAACTGGTTCGGGATTTTGCCATTGCTATTTATTAGTTCATTTAAATTAGAGCGCCCGAGAAAGCCCCCGGGGCAAGGCGCATCGCCGCAGTGGCGGACCACGAAGACAGTACTTTAGTACGGCGAGACGATGCAACGCCGCCATGGTGGGTTTATCGGGTGCTCTTAGTCGGTGCCTACGCGGCCTTCGGCTACCCGCACGCGCGGCGCCAGGGCGCACATCAATTCGTAGCCGATCGTGCCGGCGCTGTTCGCCACCTCGTCGATCGGCAGGCCGTCGCCCCACAGGGTCACCTTGCTGCCCACGCGGGCGTTGGCGACCGGGCTCAGGTCGACGGTCATCATGTCCATCGAGACGCGGCCGACCAGCCGGGTCTTCACGCCGTCCACCAGCACCGGCGTGCCCTGCTCGGCGTGGCGCGGGTAGCCGTCGGCATAGCCGCAAGCCACTACGCCCACCGTCATCGGCCCTGGCGCCTCGAAGCGGCTGCCGTAGCCGACCGTATCGCCCTTCTGCAGCTGCTGGATGCCGATGATCTCGGATTTCAGGGTCATGGTCGGCAGCAGGCCGTATTCGCGCGCCGTGACACCGCCGCCCGGGGTGCCGCCGTACAGCATCACGCCGGGACGGACCCAGTCATTATGCAGCTCTTTGGACAGGGCCGCCTGGTGCAGCACGCCGCCGGAATTCGACAGGCTGCGCTGGCCCTCCAGGCCCTGGGCGCCTTCGCGGAAGCGGCGCACCTGCTCCGCGATCGACAGGCGCGGGTTTTGCAGCTCGTCGGCGTTGGCGAAGTGCGTCATCAGCGTGATGTTGCGGATGCCGGGGATCGCCCGCAGGCGTTTATAGGCCGCCGCGTACTCGTCAGGGCGGAAGCCGAGCCGGTTCATCCCCGTGTTCATCTTCAGGTGCACGTCGATCGGGCGGTAGAGCTGAGTGTATTCCAGCACCTTGATCTGCTCGAGGCAATGGACCGTGCTATTAATACTGTGCTCGGCCAGCAGCGGCACGTCGGCCGCGTCGAAGATTCCCTCTAATAAGAGAATCGGCTTCACCCAGCCCAGTTCGCGCAGGCGCAGGGCGTTTTCGGTCTCGATCAGGGCCAGGCCGTCGGCCTGCACAAAGCCACGCATGCCGCGCTCCAGGCCATGACCGTAGGCATTCGCCTTGACCACCGCCCACACCTTGGCCGTCGGCGCGCAGGCGCGGGCCTTGGCCAGGTTGTGCTGCATGGCGTCGGGATGGATGATCGCGTGGAGGGGACGTGGCATGGGCGTAAGATGGGGGCTCAACTGGCGAAAGTAAGTACTATTTTAGCGCCAGCTGTTGAAATGGCGTATTGTCGATTTCTTTGGCCCGGCGGCCTTTCATGGTATAAAGCAACCCACACTGTTTTTAGAACGTCTCGAATGAAGCGTGGTTTTTATACCATCATGGCGGCGCAATTCTTCTCGTCGCTGGCAGATAATGCACTGATTTTTGTTGCGATCGGTCTGCTGACGGCGATGAAAGCCCCACCCTCGCTGACGCCCCTGTTGAAGCTGTCGTTCGTGCTGTTCTACGTCCTGCTGGCTGCATTCGTCGGGGCGTTCGCCGACTCGATGCCCAAGGGCCGCGTCATGTTCATCGCCAACCTGATCAAGGTGTTCGGCTGCTGCCTGATCTTCTTCGGCGTCCATCCGCTGATCGCCTGTGCCGTGGTCGGCTTCGGCGCGGCCGTGTACTCGCCGGCCAAGTACGGCATCCTGACCGAGTTGCTGCCGGCCGAAAAGCTGGTCGCCGCGAATGGCTGGATCGAAGGCCTGACCGTCATGTCCATCATCCTCGGCGCCGTGATCGGCGGCGCGCTGGTGGGCCCGCACGTCAGCGGCTGGCTGATGACGCTGGACTTCCCCGTCATCGACACCGGCATCGACACCCCGGTCAAGGCTTCGCTGGCGGTGCTGATCGTCGTCTACGCCGTGGCGGCGCTGTTCAACCTGCGCATTCCGGACACGGGCGCGCGCTACGAGCACCAGGAACGCAATCCGGTCAAGCTGATCGCCGACTTTGCCGAATGCTCGGCCACGCTGTGGAAGGACAAGCTGGGACAGATCTCGCTGGCGGTGACGACCCTGTTCTGGGGCGCCGGCGCGGCCCTGCAGCTGATCGTGCTGGAATGGGCGAAGCGCTCCTTGCACATGCCCTTCGACAAGGCATCGAGCCTGATCGGCGTGGTGGCGATCGGCGTCGCGGTTGGCGCGGCAATGGCCGCCAAGATGATCCCGCTGCGCAAATCGCTGACCGTGATCCCGCTCGGCATCATCATGGGCATCGTGGTGATGGGCATGACCCTGGTGTATTCGGTGACCGTCGCCGTGCCGCTGCTCCTGCTGATCGGCCTGCTGTCCGGCTTCTTCGTGGTGCCGATGAACGCCCTGCTGCAGCACCGCGGCCACGTCCTGATGAGCGCCGGCCACTCGATCGCCGTGCAGAACTTCAACGAGAACCTGTCGATCCTGACCCTGATGGCCGTCTATGCCATCATGATCACGCTGCACCTGGACCTGAACGTCATCATCGTCCTGTTCGGCTTCGCCCTCGCCGGCCTGATGTACCTGATCGGCCGCCGCCACGCCGCCAACCAGCGCGAGCACGACTCGCTGGCGCTGATCGGCGAGCACAAGCACTAAATTCGGGGTCAGAGCACTTTTTTGGGTAATTGCCCTCCCAGGTGCTCTGTCCAACCGATCTGAAATTTTCTTTCATTTTTGAAACCGTTTTGACAGAATCTTTCAAAACGCGTGTCTCTGCCTGCGAACTTGCGTCCGCGCGGCTATTTCTTCAAAAAGTGGTCTGACCCCGAATTACCGAGAGTTCAGGGGTGCAGGCGGGCGCCGGCGCGTTCGCGCCAGTCGTCGGGGACGATGAAGCCGCGCTCGGTTTCGACGATGCTGCCCGGCTCTTCCCGCACCGCCGCAACCAGCACCGGCGAATCCGATGCCGCGAAATGGTCGGCCAGCTCGGCGAGCAGCTGGGCGCGATCCAGCATCCAGGTGGCGGACGAGGCGCGGAAAGGCTGCAGCCATTGCAGGCGCGGCAGGATCAGGAAGCGGTCTTCGTCCATCTGCCCGAGCTCGGACAGCGAACACCAGAAACCGCGGCAGTGGCCGGCCGCGATGCCATCCATCGCGAAGTAGGTTCCGGCCGGGTAGAACAGCCAGCCTTTCACGAGCGCCTTCGCGCTCACCACCGGCCGAGGCAGCACCTCTTGGGCGGCCGGATGGGATCCGAGCTGCAGCTGGCGCTCGAACACCTTGCGCATCTTGCGGCCCAGGCTATCGGCCAGGTTGGGGCCGACGAAGCTGTCGAAGCTGGCCGCGATGTTGCCGTGGACCTCAGCCTGCAGCAGATAGAACTTGGTGGCGAACTCGATGTGCTCGACGCCATCCGGGCCGGCATCCAGCAGGAAGTCGAATTCGCCGACGGTGTCGTCGCGCGCGGCCCGCACCTGCAGGCCGTGGGCGACCAGCCTGCCCTGCTCGGCGAAATAGAAGGCCATCAGCTTTTCGGCGTACAGGCCGAGGCGGGTAGTCATCTTGGCGCCCAGCGCAGCGTCGAGCGCGGACGGATCCTGGTCCAGCGCCGCCAGCCAGCGCTCGGTCTCGGGCGTCATCGGCCCCAGCGTGGCGATGCGCCCTTCCCAGTGCGGATCGTGGATGTCGAGCAGGTCGGGCGCGTCCAGCAGCCAGGCCAGGGCCCGCACCCGGGCGCGCCGCAGGTGGCCCCAGCGGCGCTCGAAATAGGACTGGTAGTTGTCAGCCGCGTCCCGCACCGTGGGTTCCAACGCCGGTTCCGCCGGCGGCGCGCGCCCGGCACAAATCGGCCCAGGCCAGCGCCTTGTCGCCGCCGCGCCGCAGCAGCTCGCCCGGATGCTGGGTCGCCACCAGGGTCGCCGGGGCGCTTTGCAGCGGATAGGCCTTGCCGCGCACGCCGGCCAGCGGCTCCGCCAGCGGACGTCCCAGCAGGGTGTTGGCGGCGATCTGGCCAAGGGTCAGCACGGTGCCGGCTCCGCTCAGGACCAGCTCGCGTTCCAGGTAAGGACGGCAGGCCGCCGCTTCCTCGGCCGTGGGCGCGCGCTCGCCGCCGCCCGGCGTGGTCGGTCGGCACTTGATCAGATTGGTGATGTAGACATCGCGCTCGCGCGACAGCTCCACCGCGGCCAGCATGTTGTCCAGCAGCTTGCCGGGGTCGCCCGCCAGCGGGATGCGGGCCTTCTCGTCGGCGGCCGTGGAGGCGCCGGCCGCCACCAGCCAGCGCGCCGTCTTCGATCCCGTGCCCGGCACCGGCGCACGGCCGTCGCGGCAGGCACTGCAGCGGCGGCAGGCGGCGATCGCCAGGGCAAGCTGGTCCCAGTCCATTTGCGCGATTTCTTCCGGCGTGGCCTCGGCCGGCAGCGCGGCGTCGTCCCAGGCCAGGTCTTCGGGCGGCACCGGCGCCAGCGCCGATACCGATTGCGCGACCGGCTGCAGCGGGCGCGGACCCGGCACAGCTTCGCGCGGCGGCGGCGCGGCAGGCATAGCCGCTGCAGGCGCCGCCGTCACAACAGGTGCCTGGCCCTCGCCGAATGCATCGCCGGCCACGTCGTCGTGCGCAACCACGCCAAGCGCAGCCACGTCATCAACCGCTTCGACCACTGCAGCCGCATCGGCCACGACAGCCGGCGCATCCCGCAAAGTCCACAGCGGCGTAATCCCCATCTCCGCCAGGAAGACAGCATCGCGCTCGGCGAATCCGTTCATAGTGCATACCTCATCACGATCGCATCCTCGCGCTTGCCCTCATGGGCTGGATAATACCCCTTGCGGCGCCCGATCTGCGTATAACCATAGCGCTCGTACACCTGCAGCGCGCGTTCGTTCGACGGCCGCACCTCCAGCAGGATCGACTCCATGCCCATCGCCCGCGCACGCGCCGCGATGCGGTCCAGCAGGAAGCGTCCGAGGCCGGTACCATGGCGCGCGCCGCTGACGGCGACGTCCAGCAGATGCGCCTCGTCCACCGCGTACATCACCAGGAAGTAGCCGGCGAGCGCGCCCTCGTCCGGCTCGCGCAGCACCCACGCATCGTAGCCGCTGGCCAGCGAATCGACGAAGTTGGCGCGGCTCCAGGGATGCGGGAACACGCTCTGCTCGAGCGCGTACACCTCGTCGATGTCGGCGACGACCATCCGCCGCAGCGCCAGCCCCACCTGTTCCAGCGATGCCGCCATCAGCCGCCCGCCTTGGCCGCGTTGATCGCCTGGCGCTCGGCGCTCGTATAGGCGACCTTGTTGCGCAGGTAGAGAGGCTGGGCCTGGTCGGCCGGAACCGCAAGACCGGCGGCCAGCGCGGCGACGCCCAGCACGGCCATGTCGCGTGCGTGCGGCAGCATGTCGCCGATGGCGTTCGCGGCGAAATCCTTGCCCGCAAAGGCTTCCAAATAGGCGGCGAAGCCGTTGCCGCAGGCGGCCAGGCCGGGAACAGGCTGCGGCGACACGTCCTGCGGCGCGCTCAGGGCTGGCTCGCAAACCGCCGTCCAGGCGCCGTCCGCGTAACGGTATTGCGCCCAGTAGACCTCGCCCATGCGCGCATCCAGCACCGCCAGCACCTCGGTGGCCCCGGCGCGCGCGCGGCAGGCTTCGGCCAGCGCTTCCAGCGTCACCATCGGCAGCACCGGCAGGCCGGCGCCGAAGGCCAGGCCCTGGGCCACGCCGCAAGCCGTGCGCACGCCGGTGAAGGAGCCGGGACCGGCGCCGAAGGCGATGGCGTCGCAGTCGGCCAGCTTGACGCCGGCCTCGCGCAGCAGTTCCTGCACCATCGGCAGCACGGATTGCGAATGGGTGCGCACGCCGGCCGTTTCGCGGGAAAGGACGGTGGCGGATGCAGCTGCCGGCGTGGCGGCGCTATTGAACAGCGCGCACGAGGCCAGCTCGGACGAGGTTTCGATGGCAAGGATGATAGGCATGCCGTATTTTAACCCGTGGCGCCTGCCGGCCAAAAGCCGTAAAATCCGGCCCATGCCTAGTCTGTTACTCGAGTCCGACAACCGCGACCAGCTCGCCGCCGCCCTGGATGGCGAGGCTTGGGTCGTCGCCTGCCTGTGCGCCGCCTGGTGCGGCACCTGCTCGTCCTACCGCGCCGCCTTCGAGGGCCTGGCCGCGCGCCACCCGGACAAGACCTTCGTCTGGATCGACATCGAAGACCAGGCCGACGTGGTCGGCGACCTCGACGTCGAGAACTTCCCTACCCTGCTGATGCAGCGCGGCGACCGGGTCGCCTTCTTCGGCACCATGCTGCCGGATGCGAACGTGGCCGACCGCCTGGTGCAGGCGCAGGCGGCGCTGCCGGACGAGGAGCTGGCACGCCTGGCTTCCTCGAGCGAGGAGCGGCGTGGCTGGCAGCGGAATGCCAATCTGCGCACCCTGCTGGCCAAGGCCGACTCTTAAGCCAGGCGCAGCGGCAGGCTGCGCAGCCGCTGCCCGGTCAACTTGAACACCGCGCTCGCCACCGCCGGCGCCACCGGCGGCACGGCCGGCTCGCCCATGCCCTCGGGCGGCTCCATGCTCGGGATGATCACGGTCTCGACCAGCGGCGCCTCGTTCATCCGCAACACCGGATAATCGCCGAAGTTGGTCTGCTGGACCTGCCCGTCCTTCAAAGTGATCTCGCCGCCCAGCGCCGCCGACAGCCCGAACACGACCGCCGACTCCACCTGCTGCGCCACGATGTTCGGGTTCACGACGATGCCGCAATCGACCGCGCACACCACGCGGTGCACGCGGATCTGCTTGTCCGTCACCGACACCTCGGCCACCTGCGCCACGATGGTGCCGAAGGACTGGTGCACCGCCACCCCGTGCGCCCGCCCTTCCGGCGCGCTGCCGGCACGGGCCAGCGCCGCCTCCAGCACCGCCAGGTGGCGCGGATGCTCGCGCAGCAGTTCACGGCGCAGCGCCACCCCATCCTTGCCGGCCGCATGCGCGACCTCGTCCAGGAAGCCCTCCTTGAAGAAGGCATTGTGCGAATGGCCGACCGAGCGCCAGTAGCCGATCGCCACCGGGCTGTCCGCGATCACGTGGGCGATGCGGCGGTTCGGGATCGCGTACTGCATGTCGTACTCGCCCTCGGCCGTGGTCTTGTCCGGGCCGATGCCGGGCAGGCCCAGGTTGCGCGGGAAGTACTGGTGGCCGATGGCGCCGCTGACCGACTTGTTGTCCCAGGCGAGCAGATTGCCCTTGCCATCGAACTTGGCCGTGAAGCGCGCCAGCGCCTGCGGGCGGTAGGCGTCGTGCTGGACGTCGTCCTCGCGGGTCCAGATCAGCTGCACGGGCTGGCCGCTGAGCGCCTTCGCAATCGCCGCCGCCTGCGCCACCATGTCCGTTTCCAGGCGCCGCCCGAAGCCGCCGCCCAGCAGCATCAGGTCCAGCGAGACGTCGGCGCGGTCCACGCCGGCCACCCTGGCCGCCACTTCCACCGCCACGCTCGGCACCTGGGTCGAGGTCCACAGTTTCAGCTTGCCGTCCTTGAGCTGGGCCGTGCAGTTGATCGGCTCCATGGTGGCGTGGGCCAGGAAAGGCGCGCGGTACTCGGCATGGATGGTCTTCGACGCGCCCTGGACGTCCTGGCTGCCGCTCTCGAAATAGGTGAAGCCCGACTCGCTGTCGAGCAGCCTGGCAAAGTCGGCGAAGATCGCCTCGCTGGACAACCCGGCGTGCGGGCTGGCGCTCCAGGTGACCGGCAGCGCGGCCGCAGCCTGCTTCGCCTGCCACCAGGATTTCGCCACCACCGCGATGCCGGCGCCGGCGCCGGAATACTGCGGCAGTGCCGGGACCTCGACCACTTTCAGCACGCCCGGCATCGCCATGACTTTCGAGGCGTCGAAAGAAGAAACGCCCGCGCCCACCACGGGCGCCATGCGCACGGCCGCGTACAGCATCCCCGGCACGCGGGCATCGATGCCGAACAGCGCGCTGCCGTTCACCTTGGCCGGGCTGTCGCGTCGCGGCACCGGCTGGCCGATCAGGCGGAATTCGGACGGGGTTTTCAGGCGGACGTTGCTTGGTTCGATGTCGGCGCCGACCACCGCGGCACGCTCGGCCAGTTCGCCGTAAGCGAGGCGCCGGCCGTCCGGATGCAGCACGAAGCCGTCACGGGTCGTGAGCCGCGAAGCTTCAATCTTCCACCGTTCGGCCGCCGCGCGCACCAGCATCGCACGCGCCACCGCGCCCGCTTCGCGCATCGGCACCCAGGCATCCTTCACGCTGGTCGAACCGCCGGTGAACATCAGGCCGAGCTCTCGCCCGACCTTGGACATTACCCATTGCGCGCCCTGCTTGATGCTGCCGCGGTCGTCGGGGTGGAAAGGCAGGTTTTCGCGCAGCACCGTCAGGTTGCCGAAGATCTTGTCGATCGGGGCCTGCGAGATGCGCACGTTCGCCAGGGGCGCATCGAGTTCCTCGGCCAGCAGCATGGGCAGCGCGGTGTTCACGCCCTGCCCCATCTCGCTGCGCGGGACCACCACCGAGACGGTGCCGTCGCGCGCGATCGCAACCCAGCCGTTGAGGGCGACGGCGCCCGCTTCCACGGCCAGCGGGCTGGCGCCGCGCAGGCGCTGGCGCGGCGGCGCGAGGCCCCAGCCGACCACCAGCACCCCGCTGGCAGCGAGGCCGCCCAGCAGGAAGCGGCGGCGTCCGCGCGCCGGCTTGTTACTCTTGTCCTGCTCCTGAATATTCGAGTCGCGCATTATTATTCTGTCCCCACTGTGCCAGCACTTGCTCCGGCGGCAAAGGCCGGGCATATAAGTATCCTTGCGCGCGACGGCAGCCGTGCCGCAGCAGGAAGGCCGCTTGTTCGGCCGTCTCCACGCCCTCCGCGATCACCGCCAGGTTCATGCTCTTCCCGAGCTGGATGATGGCGATGGCGATCGCTTCCTCATTGTCCTTATTAATCGCATCGGTCGAGATGTCCCGGATGAAGCTGCGGTCGATCTTCAGGGTCTGCACCGGCAGCTGCTTCAGATACGCCAGCGAGGAATAACCGGTGCCGAAATCGTCGATCGCCAGTTCGACGCCGATCGCGTGCAAATCGTTAATATACTGCATCGCGTCGCCGGTATTCATGATCACCGATTCGGTCACCTCGAGCTGCAGGCGGTGCGCCGGCAGATTGGTCTCGCGCAGTACCCGCTCGACGGTGGCGGCCAGGCCGCCGCGGTCGAACTGGCGGGCCGACAGGTTGACCGCGATCTTCGGCACGTACAGGCCGGCCAGGTCCCAGCAGATCATCTGGCGGCAGGCCTCCTCCAGCACCCAGCTGCCCAGCTGGTTGATGAAGCCGATGTCCTCGGCCAGCGGGATGAAGCGGTCCGGCCCGACGGCGCCCAGCTCCGGGCTGTTCCAGCGCACCAGGGCCTCGACCCCGATCAACAGGCCGCTGTCGATTTCGACCTGCGGCTGGTAGGCCAGCCAGATCTCGTTCTTCTCGATCGCGCGGCGCAGCAGCGCTTCCAGGCGCAGGCGCTCGACGCCCTCGCCATCCATCGACGGCGCGTAGAAGGCGTAGCCGTTGCGGCCGCGCGCCTTGGCCTGGTACATGGCCACGTCGGCGTTGCGGATCAGGACATTCAGGTCGCCGGCGTCCTGCGGGAACAGGCTGATGCCGACGCTGCCGGTGACGAACAGCTCGTAGCCGGACACCAGCACCGGCTGCTCGAACAGGCGCATCAGCTTTTCCGCCACCAGGCGCGCGCCGCGCTCGCCGTCCACGTCTTCGAGCAGCACGATGAATTCGTCGCCGCCCAGGCGCGCTAGGGTATCGCCGATGCGCAGGCAGCCGGAGAGCGACTTCGCGACCTGCTTGAGCAGCTCGTCGCCGACGTGGTGGCCGAGGGTGTCGTTGACGTTCTTGAAGCGGTCCAGGTCGATGAAGATCACGGCCAGCTGTTCGTTTGCGCGCGCCGCGCGCACCAGCGCGTGCTGAAGGCGGTCGTGGAACAGCAGGCGGTTCGGCAGGCCGGTGAGCGGATCGTGGTGGGCCAGGTGGTCGAGCTTTTCCTGCGACTCCTTCAGCTTGGTGATGTCACTGAACACGCAGACGTAATGCGTGACCGTGTCCTCGTCGTCGCGCACCGCCGACACCGTCAGCCACTCGAGATAGATTTCGCCGTTCTTGCGGGTGCTCCAGATCTCGCCGCGCCAGAAGCCAGTCTCGGCGAGGTCGCGCCACATGGCGTCGTAGAATTCCTGGTCCTGGCTCGCGCCGCGGGTCAGGTTCGATTGGGTGCCGATCGCCTCCATCTCGGTCCAGCCGGTGATCTGGGTGTAGGCCGGGTTGATGGCGACGATCCGGCCGTGCACGTCGATCACCATCACGCCGTCGGCGATGTGCTCCAGCACCGTGGCCGAGAGGCGCAGCGTTTCCTCGGCCTGGCGGCGCTGGGTGACGTCGGCGAACACCCAGATGCCGCCCGCGTCCTGGCGCTCCGGGTCGAGCGCGCGGCCGCTCGCCATGCACCAGAACAAGCTGCCGTCGCGGCGCCGGAACTGGCGCTCTTCGTGGAATTCGCTTCCCCTGGACAGCACCGGCACGCTGGTGCGCAAGGCATCCTCGCAGTCTTCCGGCGAGACGAACAGGGTCATGACGGAATCGCCGACGAGCTCGCCCTCGTCATAGCCGAACATCTCGTCGAAACGGCGGTTGGTCGAGACCACGCGCCGCTCGCGCACGTGCAAGATGCCGAACATGACCGAATCCAGCATCACGCCCTGCTCGGCCAGCAGCGCCTCGATGCGCATCTCATTGTGCTTGCGCTCGCTGATATCGGAGATCAGGCCGTCGACCCAGAACGCGGCATCACCGCCCTGCGCCACCGGCTGGCCGCTCTCCAGCACCCAGCGCTCGACGCCGTCGGCATCGACGATGCGGTACTCGATCTCGTAGGAGCGCCCGGCCAGCAGCGCTTCCTTGGCCAGGTGCCGGCGCATGCGGCGGTCTTCGGGGGCGACGAGGTCGGACCAGCGGTCGGTGGTGGCGTTCATGAACATGCGCGCCGGGTAGCCGGCGATGCCTTCGATGGCGTCGCTGACGAAATCGATGCTGCCGCCGGGACGGGCCCGGAACACTGCGCCCGGGACCTGGGTCACGATGGTGCGGAAGCGCTCCTCGCGCCGGCCGATGTCGGCGAACAGCTCGCGGATCGCGACCCGCATGCGATCCATCTGCGCGCCCAGGCGCCCCAGTTCGTCCTTCGAGGACAGCACCAGCGGGGTATCGAAGTCGCCGCGCGAGAGGCGGTCGGAAAAGCCGGTCAGGGCGCCCAGCGGCGCCAGCAGGCGGCGCTTGATCAGCAGCGCGATCAGCAGCAGCGACATGGCCAGCTGCACCGCCAGCACGCCGGCATAGCGCCACTGCTTGGCGCGCAGCTCCTGCTGGCTGCGGCTATCGTCCATCTCGACCAGCACGCGGCCGATCGGCTCGCCGTGCACGACCACGGTGCGCTCGGCGCGGAACACGCGGCCTTCGGGCGCGACGCCGGCATGCTCGTCGATGAAGTCGCCGTCGGCCTGGGCGCGCACCTGCACGTGCAGCACGGCCGGGTCGCGCATCACCGATTCGACCAGCGAGCGGGCGGCGTCGGCGTTCATGTTCCACAGCGATTCCTGCATGCCGAGGGCGAGGATGTCGGCGGTGCGCTGCAGGGTCTCGTCCAGGTTGGCGCGCGCAGCCTCGCGCTCCTGCACCCCGACCAGCAGATAGCTGCCCACCAGCGCCGGCACCACCAGGCCGCCGAACACGACCAGCAGCAGCGCGCCGTACAGCGAGCGCCCGTACAGGCGTAGCAGGCGCAACGGGAGGGCACGCTTGGCGAGGCTGGACATGAACCTGGATGCAGACATGGCGGGCAAGACGGGAGCGCCGGGAGGCGGTAGCTTTTTTTGTGAGTATTGGTTAGCTTCTGTTGACAGATTATGCACACAAAGTTGCCGCAAGTCAGCAAATAGTCGTGACTGGCAAGCGCAAAGACGCGAAGCGTGACTGTGCAACCACGTTTCACAGTTGCTATGATGCGTGTCTTATATATAGAAGGAGTAGTGAACGATGAGCTTGTCGATGTATACCGCGTCGGTCCCGGTCTTCCGGCAGATCCTGGGCAGCCTGGCGGCAATTCTGGAAAAGGCCGAATCCCATGCCGACCTGAAGAAGATCGAGCCGGACGCGCTGCTGAAGGCGCGCCTGTTCCCGGACATGTTCCCGCTGCTGCGCCAGGTGCAGGTGGCAACCGATTTCGCCAAGGGCACGGTAGCGCGCCTGGGCGGCGTCGACGTGCCGCGCTACGAGGATGTCGAAACGGACTTCGCCGGCCTGCAGGCGCGCATCGCGAAGACCCTGGCCTTCATCGACAGCGTGCCGCGCGAAGCGATCGAGGATGGCGAGAAGCGCGAGATCACGATCGGCAGCGGGGAAAAGCAGCGCCAGTTCAACGGCGGCCAGAGCTATTTGATGCACTACTCGCTGCCGCATTTCTACTTCCATGCGACGACGGCTTACGACATCCTGCGCCATAACGGCGTCGAGATTGGCAAGAAGGACTTCGTCGGCAGCTTTTGAGTAAACGCAAACCGGCTCAGACTGCCGCGCGACAGTCTGAGCCGGTTTGATTCTTATCAGGTCAGGTATTACGGCGCGGATAGCCCTGGGACAGGATGCGCTGCCAGACGGCTTCCTTCTGCTCCGTCGTCATCGATACCCAATGGGCCACCTCGACCACCGTGCGGCCGCAGCCGCGGCAGATTTCGTCGAAAGTGGTCGAGCACACCGCCACACAGGGCGTGTCCGGGCGTTCCGGGAATGGGGCGCCCATGGGATCAGCGGGCCGGTCCGACATCGAGCTTGTCCCAGCCTTCGTGACCGAGCGCTTCCATGGTCTCGATATTCTTCTCGAAGATCGCCTCCGCTTCGGGGAAGGCTTCCACGGCGCGGTCGATGCTCTCTTCGCGCAGCAACTGCAGGATCGGGTAAGGCGCGCGGTTGGTGTAGTTCGAGATGTCGTTCTGGTCGGTATCGGCGAACTGGTAGTCCGGGTGGAAACTGGCCACTTGCAACTCGCCATCCAGGCTCATGTCTTCCACCGCGGCGTCGGCCACGTCCAGGAATTCATTGAAGTCCAAAAAGTCATTTAACACGAAGGGATGGATCACCAAGGTCGTGTCGATCTTTTCCGGATCGGCGTCGGCCAGGTCCTGCAGCTCGTTCATCAGGGTTTCCAGCAGCTCTTCCGGGGTGCGCGCCGGCGACACCACGTAGCGCACCTGCTCCTTGACATACACCGCCTTGGCAAACGGACACAGGTTCAGGCCGATGACGGCGCGTTCCAGCCAGCGGCGGGTGGCGGCGACGATCTCCTCATCGTCCGCATTCAGGTTGGCAGTGCTCATGATGCTTCTTTCCAAAATTGCAAATACGCGGTGCGCAGAGCTGGCATTGTACGCGCACTTTGCGTGCCCTCATAGATCGACTGGCAAGCCCGGGTAACTTGGCAAACATAGCCGTCGGCGCTGGTGAGCGTTCCGACATGGGTTTCAGCTTGTCGGAATGCTCACGAAAGGTCTTGCATGTTCACTTTCTTTCGGAACATACCCCCAGGGGTATATTCATGTCTGCATCAAATTCCCCTATGAAGCGATCTTCTCACGCACGCATACCCATTGGAAAATTGTCAAAATATAAGCAAGGCTTATCAAAATGAGTAGCCAAGAAAATTTGTAACCGTGCCGACATAATTCTTGACTGACGCGACAACTGGTCCGTACACTCCCCCCTTACTCGTCAGTCCTAACCGTTCCTGGACGCAACACTGGAAAGCTATGTACGAAACGACTCGCACCACCAAAGCCCTGGCCCTCGCGATCCTGCTGGCTCCCGCGATTGGCCTCGCCGCCGAAAGTTCTTCGAGCACGATCTCGCAAAGCAACCTGGGCGTCACCACCGCCGCGTTTGCCAAGCCGGCCCTGTCCGCATCCCTGAGCGCCGCCAAGGGCGACGACTACAAGGACCCCGACCTGTGGGCCCGCATCCGTAGCGGCTACGCCATTCCCGACGTCGACAACAACCTGGTCGCCAAGCACGTGCAGTGGTACTCCAGCCGTCCGGAGTACCTGGCGCGCACCTCGGGCCGCGCCTCGCTCTACCTCTATCACGTGGTGCAGGAACTGGAAAAGCGCGGCATGCCGACCGAACTGGCGCTGCTGCCGGTGATCGAATCCGCCTTCAACCCGCAGGCGCTGTCGACCGCGGACGCGTCCGGCCTGTGGCAGTTCGTGCCGGGCACCGGCAAGGATTTCAACCTCAAGCAGAACATGTTCAAGGACGAGCGCCGCGGCGTGCTGGCCTCGACCGACGCCGCCCTCACCTACCTGCAGCGCCTGTACACCATGTTCGGTGACTGGCAACTGGCGCTGGCCGCTTATAACTGGGGCGAAGGCAACGTTCAGAAGGCGATCCAGAAGAACCGCGCGGCTGGCAAGCCGACCGACTTCGAGAGCCTGGCCGAGCTGATGCCGGCCGAGACCCGCAACTACGTACCGAAGCTGCAGGCGGTCAAGAATATCATCGCGAATCCGGGCCAGTACGGCGTGACCCTGCCGGCCATCGACAACCAGCCCTACTTCACGACCGTCGACAAGACCTCGGACATCGATCTCGCCGTCGCCGCCCAGCTGGCCGAAATGTCGATCGACGAATTCAAGGCCCTGAACCCGCAGTTCAAGAAACCGGTCATCACCGGCGAATCGACCAAGATCCTGCTGCCGAAAGAGAACGCCGAGAAGTTCCACCTGAACCTGGCGCAATGGGGCCACGCGCTGTCGTCCTGGACCACCCACAAGATCACGGGCGCCAAGGAGTCGATCGCCTCGCTGGCTTCGAAGTTCGGCACCACGCCCGATGTCATCCGCCAGGCCAACAACATCCCGCCGCAGATGCGCCTGAAGGCCGGTTCGACCATCCTGGTGCCGAAGACCAGCACCTCGACCGCCTCGGACATCGCCGACGCCATCGTCGACAACGCCCAGATTGCACTGGAAGCCGACCGCGGCGACAGCAAGCGCAAGGGCCAGAAGCTGACCGGCGCCCAGCGCATCAAGGCCACCGTGGCAGAGATCAAGAGCCGTGTCACGGGCGGCAGCAAGCCTTCGGCGCGCGCCAACGGCCGGAAGCACCGTTGATTGCCGGTTCGGGCCAGTCCCGGACTTGCTCTACGACAAATACCCGCACCGCATAGTTCCATTCCGATAACATTGTGAAGCCTTATCCAAGGCCCCAAGAAACTTTCGAAACAATCTTTTGAAAGGCATCACAATGATCAGCTTCAAAAAAGCGCTGTTTGCACTCGGTCTCGGTATCGGCCTGTCTTCCGCTGCCTACGCCTGGGTACCCCCGGATTGCCTGACCTGCCAGGTTTATCTGGAGGACTGCCAGGCCGGCGACCGCGCGGCATGCGACCTGTACAACAACGGACGCTGCGGCATCAACTACCCGGCCAATTACTGCGAGATGTAATCGGCGCCAGGATGCGGCCCGGCCGACAGGCTGGCCGCATTTCTCGCACGCTTCCTGCAGACTTTTCAAAACTACGGTATAGTGTCGTTTGTGCGCTGCAAAACGCGACCGAAAACGAGTCGCTGCGACAGTCCACCAGAAGTAAATCAGCAGTACAACTAGCAAGCTTCGCAAGCCCTGGTATCGTAGAAAGATACCCTTTCATAAGCCCTCCCGCCCTGCGTGCCGTCTTCATTGGCACCGTCCCGGCGCAAAGCTTTTGTGCCGAAATTTCTTTCATTTTGTAGTCATTTCGTTTTGTTGGCTCGCGTTGCTATTTTGCGTTTCCGCAACTATGCGTAAACGCCCACAGATCTATCGAAAGTACACCAAACAATGAGTTTTGAAGCACTAGGCTTACACACGTCCATCGTCAAAGCAGTGTCGGTTGCCGGCTATGAAAAGCCGACCCCGGTGCAGGAGCAGGCCGTGCCGGCTGGTATCGCGGGTCGCGATCTGCTGGTCTCGTCGCAAACCGGTTCGGGCAAGACCGCAGCATTCATGCTGCCGGCCCTGAACAAATTCGCCAACCAGGAAGCGGCCCCGGCCGGCCGTACCCCGGCGCAAGAAGCGCAGGCGGCCAAGGCACGCGGCGAGCGCGTCCGTTTCAAGCCGGCCCAGCCGAAAATGCTGGTCCTGACCCCGACCCGCGAACTGGCTCTACAGGTCACCAGCGCCACCGAGCAGTACACCGCCTTCATGCGCCGCATCCGCGCCGTGTCGATTCTGGGCGGCATGCCTTACCCGAAGCAGATGCAGCTGCTGGCCAAGAATCCTGAAATCCTGGTTGCGACCCCGGGCCGCCTGATCGACCACATGGAGTCGGGCAAGATCGACTTCTCCCAGCTCGAGATCCTGGTGCTGGACGAAGCCGACCGCATGCTGGACATGGGCTTCATCGAAGACATCGAGAAGATCGTCGCCGCGACCCCGGATTCGCGCCAGACCATGCTGTTCTCGGCCACCCTGGACGGTGTGGTCGGCAACATGGCCCGTCGCATCACCAAGGACCCGATGGTGATCCAGATCGCCAGCGGCACCAAGCGTCACGAGAACATCGTGCAGAAGGTCCACTTCGTCGACGACCTGTCGCACAAGAACCGCCTGCTCGACCACCTGCTGCGCGACGAAACCCTGGACCAGGCCGTCGTCTTCACCGCCACCAAGCGTGACGCCGACATGATCGCCGACCGCCTGAACATCGCCGGTTTCGCGGCTGCCGCCCTGCACGGCGACATGCACCAGGGCGCGCGCAACCGCACGCTGGACAGCATGCGCCGCGGCCAGGTGAAGGTGCTGGTTGCCACCGACGTCGCCGCGCGCGGCATCGACGTGCCGACCATCACCCACGTGGTGAACTACGATCTGCCTAAGTTCCCGGAAGATTACGTGCACCGCATCGGCCGTACCGGCCGCGCCGGCCGCAACGGCATCGCCGTCTCGCTGGTGAACCACGCGGAAGGCATGAACGTCAAGCGCATCGAGCGCTTCACCAAGCAGACCATCCCGGTCGACGTGGTGGAAGGCTTCGAGCCGAAGCGTTCGGCGCCGGCACGCTCCGGCGCCCGTCCGGGCTGGAAGCCGGGCGATGGCCGCAACGCAGGCGCCAAGCCGGGCCAGCGCAGCTTCCACAAGCCGGGTTCGGGCCCGCGTGAAGGCGGCTTCCGTAGCGAAGGCGGCTACCGCAGCGAAAGCGCACCGCGCGAAGGCGGCTACAACCGTGAAGGCGGCCGTCCGGCCGGCGGCGGCTACAACCGCGACGCTGCACCGCGCCGGGATGCCGGACCACGTGACAGCGCCCCGCGCGAAGGCGGCTACCGCGGTTCGCACCCGCGCTCGGCGGACAATGCCCGCCGCACCTTCGGCGACCGTTGATCGTCTGCTTGCATGAATGAGGAAAGGCTGCTTCGGCAGCCTTTTTTTTCGCCCGCGCCCGGCAGCTCAGGGCGCGCAGGTACGGAAGCCGGCGAAAATATCGTCGCGCTCGGGCGTGAAGAAATTCCTGAACACGGGGCTGCGGAAGCGCGCCGGCGTGGCGAAGGAGGCGCCGCGCAGGACCTGGCGGCTGCCGAACCAGGGCGCCGAATACTCGAGATAGCGGTCCGGCGCGAAGCCGGCGTAGGGCAGGAAAGGTGTGGCCGTCCATTCCCATAGCCGGCCCCATTCGAAGCCCGGATGGCCGGACGCGGCCGCGAATTCCCACTCGAGCTCCGTCGGCAGGCGCCGCCCGGCCCAGCGGCAATACGCCTGGGCTTCGTGCAAGCTCAGGTGGCGCACCGGGGCACCCGGTACCAGCGGCTCGCGGCGGCCAAAGCGCAGCTGCTGCCAGCCGCCCTCTCCTTCGCCTTCACGCCGCCAATAGCGCGGCGCCTGCTGTCCCGAGGCCGTCAGCCATGTCTGGCCCGCCTCGCTCCACCAGCGTGCATCCTGGTAGCCGCCATCGTCGACGAAGGCCTGGTAGCGGGCGTTCGAGACCAGCGAAGCATCGATCGCGAACGGCGCCACGCGGCAGCTGGCCGCGTCCTTCTCGTTATCGAACACAAAACCGTACGACTGCTCGCCGCCGCGCAGGAAGGCGCCGCCGGCAAAGGCGAGCTCGCCCGAAGGCGGCGCCGCCGCCAGCGTGCCCGCCATGCCGGAGGTCAGCGGCAGGCCCAGGGTCTGCATGGTGTAAAGCAGCGCCTCGCCGTGCATGTCCTCGTGCGCCAGCGCCAGGCGGTAGGGATAGAGCGCGGCATCGTCGTCGGGTTCGTGCGCCAGCTTGTCGAGGAGTCGCTCGAGCACTTCCTCGCAATAGGTCTGGATCGCGCCCGGCCCCGGCAGGTCGAGCGCCCAGCGCGTGCGGTGCGGGACCAGGCCAGAATCGAACCAGTCGTCGCCGCGCGCCAGCAGGCTGTGGCCCTCGGCATCACCGGGACGGCTGCTGGTGGCTGCGCGCAGCACGAACCATTCGGCAAACCAGGCCGTGTGCCCGAGCTCCCACAAGGGCGGATTGATGATGGGCAGGCGCGGGACGCGCGCGGCATCGGCGTAGCCGGCGTCGGCCAATGTATCGAACAGCGCCAGCGTATAATGCCGCGCATCCCGCAGCATGCTTGCCAGCCGGTCGGGTCCGGCGTGCCGGAACGAAGGGTCTTGTTGGTCCATGCTGACATTCTACGATCGTTTGACAATAAGCCAATAAGGCCAATGGCTCGTCCCCGCATCCTCATCGTCAGCCCCGCCTCCGCGCGCGAGAACAACGGCAACTGGCAGACCGCCAGCCGCTGGATGCGCCACCTGTCCGCGCATGCGCACGTCACGGTCGCGCAGGGCTGGGACGCTGGCCAGCCGGCGCCGGACCTGCTGATCGCCCTGCATGCGCGCCGTTCCGCCCCGGCGCTGGCCGCCTTCGCCCAAGCGCATCCGGACCATCCCAGCCTGCTGGTCCTGACCGGCACCGACCTGTATCGCGACATCCACCAGGACGCCGCCGCGCGCGCCTCGCTGGCCCATGCCACGGCCCTGGCGCTGCTGCAGCCGCAGGGCCTGGAGGAACTCGCCCCCGAGGAACGCGCCAAGGCGCATGTGATCTACCAGTCGGCCCCGCTGCTGCGGCCCGCACGGCCGCATGCAGGCAGCTGCGACATCGCCATGATCGGCCACCTGCGCGAGGAAAAAGACCCGCTTACCTTCATGCGCGCGGCCGCGCTGGTGAAGAATCCGGAAGTGCGCCTGCTGCACGTGGGCGGCGCGCTCGACCCGGCCCTCGGCGAGGCCGCGCGCCAGACGCAGAGGGACGCGCCGCGCTACCGCTGGCTCGGCGCCCTGCCCCACATGCCGGCCCGGCGCCTGTTGCGCCGCTGCCGGGCGATGGCGATCTGCTCGCGCATGGAGGGCGGCGCCAACGTCATCATCGAGGCGGTGATGAGCGGCGTGCCGGTGCTGGCGTCTAGTATCGGCGGCAACCGCGGCATGCTGGGCGAGGACTACGCCGGCTTCTTCCCGCTCGGGGACGCGGCCGCGCTGGCGCGGCTGATCGACCGGGTCGCCATCGACGAGGCCTTCCGCGCGAAGCTGCTGCGCCAGTGCGCGGCAAGGCGGCGGCTGTTCGCGCCTGGCCGCGAGCGAGCAGCCCTGCTCGACCTGGTAGATAATCTCCTTTTACGCATTCATTGAAATCGACGAGCCTTCCATGACCACTCCTGACCAAGCCATCAAACTGACCTCCTTCTCGCACGGCGGCGGCTGCGGCTGCAAGATCGCGCCCGGCGTCCTGTCCGAGATCCTCAAGAAGTCGACCGGCTTCCCGGTGCCGAAAGAACTGATGGTCGGGATCGAGACCGCCGACGACGCCGCCGTCTACAAGCTGAACGACGAGCAGGCGCTGATCGCCACCACCGACTTCTTCATGCCCATCGTCGACGATCCCTTCGACTTCGGCCGCATCGCCGCCACCAATGCGATTTCCGACGTCTACGCGATGGGTGGTACACCGATCATGGCGCTGGCCCTGGTCGGCATGCCGGTGAATAAGCTGCCGCTGGATACGATCGGCAAGATCATCCAGGGCGGCGAATCGATCTGCGCCGAAGCCGGCATCCCGATCGCCGGCGGCCACACGATCGACTCGGTCGAGCCGATCTACGGCCTGGTGGTGATGGGCCTGGTGCATCCGTCCAAGGTCAAGCGCAATGCGGACGCGCGCGCGGGCGACGTGCTGGTGCTCGGCAAGCCGCTGGGCGTGGGCGTGCTGTCGGCTGCGCTGAAGAAGGACAAGCTGGATGCGGAAGGCTATGCGGCCATGATCGCCAACACCACCAAGTTGAACAAGCCGGGCAAGGCACTGGCCGAGCTGGCCGGCGTGCACGCGCTGACGGACGTCACCGGCTTCGGCCTGCTGGGCCACCTGCTGGAGCTGGCGCGCGGCGCCAAACTGACCGCGCAGCTCGACATGGCAAACATCCCGCTGCTGCCGGGCGTCGAACAGCTGGCCCACGACGGTTACTTTACCGGCGCGTCGGGCCGCAACTGGGACGCCTATGGCATGGACGTCGACCTCGGCGCCGGCGTGACGGACACCCAGCGCGTGCTGCTGACCGACCCGCAGACCTCGGGCGGCCTGCTGGTGTCCTGCGACCCGGGCAGCGTCGACGAAGTGCTGGCGCTGTTCGCGCGCGAAGGCTTCGGCCACGCCGCCGTGATCGGCCGCATGGAAGCGGGTGCCTCGCGTGTGAAGGTAAGTTAAGCGCAGCTAGACGCTGAACAGCCCGGCGTCCTTTTCCGGATGGGTGGCGTCGGGATCGATGCTCAGCACGATCCCGTCCGCGCCCACGATCCGCGCCGGCAGCATCTGGATCAGGTCGTAGAGCTTTTGCTCGGCATAGCGCCGCGAGCCGGCGAAGCCGGACGATTGCGACAGCCAGCTCAGGCCCGCGATCTCGCGCTCGACCAGGGCGCCGCAGCACAATCCCGAACCGTAGACCCCGACCCGGTAGCACGGCGCGCCATCGTTCGCCACGTACAGCGCCGCGTGGACGCCGGTGAAGTAATTGCTGATGCCGCCGTCGATGTCGGCCTGGGTCGGATCGAAGTCGACAGCGAAATAGATGGCCGAGCCGAAGGGCTGGCCTATGCTTTCACGCGCCATGCGGAAGGCCTGGGCGCCGTCCGCCAGGCCCTGGGCGCGCGTGAAGTAGGCGGCGTGGGTGCCGGTGGTCTCCCACACCACGCCGATCTGCAGGCCGGCCTGCGACAGGGCGCGGGCTTCGCCCAGCGACAGGTTCTTGGACGCGTTATTGCTGTAGTAACGCATCGCGAAGTCAACACCCTGCGCCTTCAGCGCCTCGGCGTGGCGCGTCAGCTCGACGGTCGTGTCCAGCCCTCTTAGAACCGCCATGCCGCGTCCTCCTGCTCCGTCTCGGGTTCCGCCGCGCAGCCGGGATCGCGCACCCGCACCGGCCCGCTCATCGAGGCCAGCACGCCTGCCAGCACGAGCACGAGCAGTACCGCCACGGCCAAGGCCAGCAGCACCGGAATCGGAAAACCGAAGATCAGATCCTGGCTCATCACAACTCAT
Organism: Telluria sp. GW821-FHT07G12; assembly: GCF_059418525.1. Taxonomy (NCBI): domain Bacteria; kingdom Pseudomonadati; phylum Pseudomonadota; class Betaproteobacteria; order Burkholderiales; family Oxalobacteraceae; genus Telluria; species Telluria sp. GW821-FHT07G12. The sequence goes on from NZ_JBWKQA010000006.1 coordinate 202,935, forward strand.
CTCCCGCTCGGTTTTTTGTTGCGCACGTTTGGCGCGGCGCAAGCGTGTACTCTGCCACCACGCCGAGCGCAAAAGCTTGATCAGCCACAACAATCTTTTGAGAAATTCTGTCGCGACTACCAAACGCGGGCGTAACAAACGCTTGACACACCAAACAAAATTCACTTAGAGTGAAGAAATGTTCTTTCAACTGCCTCTGTCGATCTTCCTACCGCTGACCGTCGCCCTAGCGCCGGCAGGCCTGCTACTACGCGCTTAATTCAAGCGCCGTACCCCGCCCGGCACCTTGCCGGAACCGCAGCCCAAGGAAAGTTGAACAGATGTTTGCCACCGCCTTCACCACCGTTTTTAGCATCGCCGGAACCCTCCTGTCGGCCGCCGGCGAGCGCGCGCACCTGCTATCGCTACCGATCGGTTGCCGGGCCTAGCGTTTCGTGGCCCGTCCGGCAGCCCGCGCCACACCGTGCTTACCGAATCTATTATCAGGAGTTCCGCCATGTTGACCAATCCCGCCGCCAAATACCGTCCCTTCCCCGCCGTCCCGTTGAGCGACCGCCAGTGGCCGAGCCGCACCATCACCCAGCCGCCGATCTGGATGAGCACCGACCTGCGCGACGGTAACCAGGCCCTGATCGAACCGATGAGCCCCGAGAAGAAGCTGCGCTTCTTCGAAAAGCTGGTGCAGATCGGCGTGAAGGAGATCGAGGTCGGCTTCCCGTCCGCCTCGCAGACCGACTTCGACTTCGTGCGGATGCTGGTCGAGGAAAAGCGCATCCCGGACGACGTCACCATCATCGTGCTGACCCAGGCCCGCGATGAGCTGATCCGCCGCACCGTCGAGTCCTGCGTCGGCGCCAAGCAGGCCATCGTCCACATCTACAACTCGGTGGCGCCGGTGTTCCGCCGCGTGGTGTTCGGCATGGGCCAGGACGAGATCGTGCAGATCGCCGTGAACGGCACCCGCCTCATTAAAGAGCTGGTTGCACAGCATCCGGAAACCCGCTGGGGCCTGGAGTATTCGCCGGAATCCTTCTCGACCACCGAGCTGGATTTCAGCAAGCGCATCGTCGACGCCGTCAGCGAAGTCTGGCAGCCGACCCCGCAAAACAAACTGATCGTCAACCTGCCCTCGACCGTCGAAGCCAGCACCCCGAACGTCTACGCCGACCAGATCGAATGGATGTCGCGCCACCTCGAGCGCCGCGACAGCCTGGTGATCAGCGTCCACCCGCACAATGACCGCGGCACCGCCGTCGCCGCCGCCGAGCTGGCCGTGATGGCCGGCGCCGACCGCGTCGAAGGCTGCCTGTTCGGCAATGGCGAACGCACCGGGAACGTCGACCTGGTGACCCTCGCGCTGAACCTGTACACCCAGGGCGTGCACCCGGGCCTGGACTTCTCGGACATCGACTCGGTGCGCCAGCTGGTCGAGGAATGCAACCAGATCCCGGTGCATCCGCGCCACCCGTATGTCGGCGACCTCGTGTTCACTGCCTTCTCCGGCTCGCACCAGGACGCGATCAAGAAAGGCTTCGCGGCGCAGAAGAGCGACGCGCTCTGGGAAGTGCCCTACCTGCCGATCGACCCGCAAGACCTGGGCCGCAGCTACGACGCCGTCATCCGCGTCAACAGCCAGTCCGGCAAGGGCGGCATGGCCTACCTGCTCGAGCAGGAATACGGCCTCGAACTGCCGCGGCGTCTGCAAATCGAGTTTTCGCGCGTGGTCCAGCGCCATGCCGATGCCACCGGCGCCGAGGTGGCAGCGAGCGACATCCACGCCCTGTTCGCCCGCGAATACTTCGAGCAGGAGAACCCGTCCTACCGCTACGTCTCGCACCGCATGGCCGAGGACAGCGAAGGCGAGCACCGCGTCGATATCGACGTCTCGGTCGAGCATGAGCGCGTGACCGTCAACCACCACGGCAAGGGCAACGGTCCGATCGACGCCTTCGTCAGCGCGCTCGGCCTGGACATCCGCCTGATGGACTACCACGAGCACGCGATCGGCTCGGGCGCCGACGCCAAGGCCGCCTGCTACGTCGAGCTGCGCCTCGGGAACGGCCCGACCCTGTTCGGCGCCGCCATCGACAGCAACATCCTGACCGCGTCCTTCAAGGCCGTGCTGTCGGCGGTGAACCGTCAGCTCGCCATGGCCGCTCAACAAGACCCGCAGCCGGTCGCCCGCGCGGCCTGATGAGCGACGGCAGTACCCTCAAGCGCCTGCCGCCGCGACTGGATTTGCAGCCGGCGGCGGCGCGCGAGCAGAAGGCCGCGCAGGTGCGCGGCGTTTCGTCGATCCAGGCGATGCGCGAGGCGATCCGTGCTGCCTCGCGCACGCTCCCCCTCATCACCGAAGTGCCGCGCCTCGGCAAGCTCGATGGCGCGGCCTTTCGCGCCCGCGCTGCGCATGGCCTGCCCTTCCTGATGTCTGGCGTGGTCAGGCGCTGGCCGCTGTGCGCGCTCAGCCCGTCCCAACTACGCGAGCGCTTCGGCGACGTGCCTGTGCGTGCACGGGTCGGCGACTACGTGGCGACGGCCTTCGCGCCGGACCGCGCGATGCAGGACATGTCCCTGCGCGAGTATCTCGACATCAGCGAAGCCCCGGCCAGCGACCTGCCGCCCTATGTCGGCAACCTCGAACTTCGCGAATTGAACGGCATGTGCCACTGGCCCGGCTACTTCGAGAAGATGGGACCGCCGCGCTTCTGGCTCGGCCCCGCGCGCACGGTGACGCCGCTGCACTGCGACTACGACGACAACATCTTCGCGCAGATCTGGGGCAGCAAGCGCATCTTCCTGGCGCCCCCGCACCACGACGAATTCCTGTACACGCGGGAAGCCAATCCGGTGCTGTTCGGATCGCCCGTCGATCCCGAGGCGCCGGACTTCGAGGCTTACCCGCTGGCGCGCCAGGCCGCCGTCGTCGAGGTCGTGGTGAAGCCCGGCGACATGCTCTATGTGCCGGCCGGGTGGTATCACCAGGTGCGGGCGCTGAGCTTCTCGCTGTCGTCCAACCGCTGGGCGCGCGCCGTGCCGCTGGCCTTGCCGGGCGGCGTCTAAACCCTCTTCAAGGCTGCTGCTTCGAGGGCGTCCGCCAGCGCTTCGGCCTGGCGGTGCGCGTCGAAGTCAGCATGGCGTTGCGCGAAGGCTTGCGCCGCCTGCCGGTATCGCCCGTCACTCAGCAAACTGCGGACGATGGCCGGCCAATCCAGCGGCCGGGCCAGCTCGCCGATATTGATCCCTGCTCCCATCTCACGCACGCGGCGCGCTGTCAGGAAGGACTCGGCCGACTGCGGCATCAAGAGCAGCGGCCTGCCGGCCAGCAGCGCCTGCGAGACCGTCGATTCGCCGGCGTGACAGACCACCAGATCGCATTCGGGCAGGGCCTGGCCGAGGTCCACCGGTGTACGCGACCAGGCAATCTCCGTAGCTTCCCGCGGAGGCCTGGCGCCGGCCGCTACGTCCGGTGCATAGCAGAGCGTGCGGCAGCCGGCCGCGCGGAGCGCCTGGAGCATCGCGGCATGCTCGGGGTGCGTGGCATTCAGATAAGCGAACACTCTGGTCCCCTCACCCGCTGGCCACTGCGGCAAGGCGCCGGCGGACGGCGCCACATTCGGCCCGTACCAGCTGGCGCTGCCGGCCGCGCGCCGCCAGGGATCGAGTTCGGGAAAGGTGCACAGCAGCGGCGCATCGCCCAGCAGCAGACTGGATGCGTGCGCAAGCGGCGGCGCGTGGTAGCGGGCCAGCACCTTGTTCGCGCTGTCCAGCACGCGCGCCTCGGTGGCGGCCATGCGCTCGCGCGGGGCGGCCTCCCAGTCGCGCAGCGGCGGCAGCGCTTGCGCAGCCGGCGGCATGCAGAAGCCGGCGCCGACGGCGGCGCTGGGGATGCCCAGACTGCGCGCAGCGAGCACCGCGGTCGGCGCGTAATCGCAGACGACCAGATCGGCCTGGGTCGCCTTCAGCAGCGCGCGCCAGCCCTCGACCAGGCCATTCACGGCCCCGGCGTCGATCCAGCCGCAGGCCAGCAGGATGTCGGCCAGACTAGCCTCACCCGGCGGCAGGCCTTCGACGCGATGCTGCCAGAAAGGCGCCTGGAATTTGGGGACCTCGAGGTCGTGCAGCAGGCGCTGAGTGTGGACCAGATCGCGCAGGGCGAACGAGACCCTGTGGCCGCGCGCGATCAGCGGCAGCGCGAGGGATTTCAGGCGGCCAGCGTGGCCGAGGGCGAGGCCGAGTTCCCAGCCGAGGAGGATGTTTGGCATGTCCGGCAGTGTAGACCAGCCTGGTCGTGTTGCCACATGGATTTTTTGCTCTTACACTGCCAGGATGGAACCCTTCGTCCTTGCGGCAATTTTCCTTTTCGGCTTCCTCATGCTGGCCTGGGCCTTCTTCGATTGGCACAATGGGCGCATGAGCACGAAGTGGCCGACAGTCGAAGGCCAGGTCGTCCGCTCGGTGATCAGCGTGCCCGCCATGCGGTCGCGGCGCCATCGCTGGTACTGGCATGTCGAATACCGCTACAGCGTCGATGGGCATGCTTATACGGGATGGCGGACTCACTTCGGCGCCACCGTTCAGGTGTCCGTCGCCCGCAAGATCGTCGGAAAATTTCCCGCCCGGTCGATGGTGAAGGTATATCACCACCCGCTCAAGCACGGCAGAAGCGTGCTGATCCCGGGAGTGAACAAGTACACCCGCATCGGCTTCGCCATCGCGCCGGTCTGCTGGGCGATGGGCCTGGTGTTCTGGATGGGTTTCAGGTAGCGCCGTTCCGCTCGCCCAGGCGCACCCGATACCAGGCGAAACCGATCAATTCATACAGCGCATACCAGGACCGGCGCATGCCCTCGGCGCTCGGCACCAAGGAGCTGGGCGAGCGGGCCTGATGGCTGAAGAACATGGTCGGTGCGCTGACCACCTCCAGCCCTTCGTGCTCGAAGGCCATGCGGGCGCGCGGCATGTGCATGGCGTCGGTCACCAACAGGATGCGCTTGACGCCATCCTTGCGCAGCATGGCCGCGCTGTAGGCAGCGTTTTCCGCCGTGTCGCGCGAGCGCCCTTCGATCCATTTGACCGGCACGCCGAAATCCTCGCGCAGCGCCGTGGCCATCGCATCCGCCATCGCATGGTCGCCCGCATCGACAGCCCGTGCGCCGATGCCGCCGCTGGCGAGCACCGGCAACCCGGTCTGCCGCTGCAGGTGGGCCGCATAGCGCAGGCGCGCCAGCGCGAGATAGTCGGGAATATCCTGGCCGCCGTATTCGGGCGCGGCCTGCAGACGCCCCGCCGCCAGCACGACGATGGCCTGGGCCCCGGCGCGCTCGGGCGCCAGCAGCGGCGCCGTCATGCGCTCCAGCGGCCTGACGAACAGGGAGGCGCCGGCGATGGTGGACAGGACCGCCAGCAGCGCCAGCCCCGTCCCGGCGACGATGCGGCCGGCGCGCGGCCAGCGCCGCCAGATCAATAGACCGATCACGATCAGCAGGAACAGGTTGGCGGGCGGCAGGATCAGTTCGCGCGGGATGGCATTGAGCAGGGCTAGCATCGAGGTGGCGTCAAGGGTGGCGTCGGGAGACGGACACGCTAGTGTACCGGCTCGCGGCCTCACTCGGCCGGCCGCGTCTCCATCTTCTTCGCCTGCCCCGGCCCGCCGCCCTGCCCGACCCGCTCGTACTCCGCAATCACCTGCGCCCCGAACAGCAGCAGCGCCGCGCCGATCTCGAGGCTGAACATGACGACGATGGCGGTGCTCATCGAGCCGTACACCACGTTCACCTTCGACAGGGTGGAAAAATACCAGACCAGCACATGGCGCGCGACTTCCCACAGCAGCGCCGCGGTGATGCCGCCGACCAGCGCGTGCGAGAGCGACAGCCGGCCGACCGGCATCACCATGTAGATGGAGGTGAGCACCAGGATCTCGCCGGCCAGGCCGAGCAAGTAGAGCAAGGCGCCGGAGACGCCATGCAGCGACCAGCTGTAGCCGAACAGGTCGACGGTCTCGGTGCCGATCACCTGCAGCGTACCGGCCACCAGGGTCACGATCATGATGCCGAAACCCAGCGCCAGGATGTAGCAGTAAGGGAGCAGCGCCGAGACCATGAAGTGGCGCCGGCGCACGGCCACGCGGTGCACGAAGATCACGCTCATCGCGTTCTCCAGCACCGTGAAGGCGAAGGAGCTGAAGAAAACCATGGTGGCGCCCAGCACCCAGGTGATCAGGTCGCGCTCGTCGAGAAAGTGCGCGACCTCCGCGACGATGGCGGCGGACTGGCCGGGCAGCAGCAATTCCAGGTAGCGCCGCATGGTCAGCAGCAATTCGGCCTGGTCGAGGAAGTGCGAGAGCACCACCACCACCAGCATCAGGAAGGGCACGATGGACAGCAGCGCGTAATAGGCGACGGCGCCGGCCAGCAGCAGCCCCTGGTTGGCGCGGAAGCTTTTCAATACGCCCAGCGTGAAGGCGAGCGGATGAGCGAGGATGTAGGCATTCGCGCGCCGGTTCAGGACCGCCAGGCGCAGGCCGCTCATTGCCTTCATCGGGCCAGCCTGATCCCGGTGAACTGCCAGCGCGCCCCCGCCGGGAAGAAGTTGCGGTAGCTGGCGCGCGCGTGTCCGTGCGGGGTGGCGCAGGAGGAGCCGCGCAGCACGTATTGGTTCACCATGAACTTGCCGTTGTACTCGCCCAGCGCGCCGGCCGCCGGCGCATAACCGGGGTAAGGCGCGTAGCTGCTGCTGGTCCACTGCCAGCATTCGCCGAACATCTGCGCCAGGCCGTCACTGCCGGCCGCGCGCGGATGCAGGTCGCCGCAGGAGATCGCGATGTCGGCGGCCGCAAATTCCCACTCGGCTTCCGTCGGCAGGCGCGCGCCGCGCCAGCGCGCGTAGGCATCGGCTTCGTACAGCGAAACGTGCGTCACGGGGCGCGCCAGGTCGAGCGGCTGCAGTCCATGCAGCGTGAACTCCATCCAGCCGCCCGCCTCCTTGCGCCAGTACAGCGGCTGTTCGATCTCGCCGCTGCAGACCCGGTCCCAGCCTTCGGACAGCCACAGGGCCGGATCGCGGTAGCCACCGGCCTCGACGAACTCGAGATAGTCGCCGTTCGTCGCCAGGCGCGAGGCCAGCTGGAAGGGCGCGACATACTGGCGGTGGCGTGGCAGCTCGTTGTCGAAGCAGAAGCCGGCGCCGCGGTGGCCGATCTCGGCCAGGCCGCCCTCGAAGTCCTGCCAGACCATCGGCCCGACCGGACAGGATTCCGGCAGCGTGGAGTCGAGATAGGCCGGATACAGCGGATTCTGGGCCAGCAGGTGCTTCAGGTCGGTCAGCATCAGCTCCTGGTGCTGCTGCTCGTGCTGCAGGCCCAGCGTCACCAGCGCAGCCAGTTCGCGGTCATCGGGCGCATCCTGCAGCAGGCGCGCGATGCGGCCGTCGACGTCGCGGCGCCAGGCCAGCACCTCATCGAAGGCAGGGCGCGTCAGCAGGCCGCGCTGCGGCCGCGGATGCTTGGCGCCGACGCCGTTGTAATAGGAGTTGAACAGCACCCGGAAGGCCGGGTGGAAGGGCCGGTAGTTTGCTTCGCGCGGCTCGAGAATGAAGGTCTCGAAGAACCAGGTGGTGTGGGCCAGGTGCCATTTGATCGGGCTGGCGTCCGGCATCGACTGCGCGCAGCAGTCCTCGCTGGACAAGGGCTCGGCCAAGTGCAGCGAGCGCTGGCGCACCTGTTCGAATTCGCGGGCCTGGCGGTGTTCGTTCGCTCCCATGGCTCCCTCGCGGCTTCAGTGCATGGCGCCCGGCGGGACGGCGCGCGCGTGGATCACGGCAAACCATCCGCGTTCGTCGGTCCAGACGCCGGCGGCGGCAAAGCCGGCCTGCTCCAGGAGTCCAACGGCGGCCGCCGGGCGGTATTTGTAGCTGTTCTCGGTGTGGATGCATTCGCCGGCTTCGAAGCGGCGGCTGCCGCCCTGCCAGCTGACTTGCTGGCTGGTCCTGGCTTCGAGGTGCATCTCGACGCGGCCTTCGCGCTCGTTGTAGAAGCCCTGGTGGCGCCAGGCGCGGATGTCGAAGTCGGCGCCGAGCAGGCGGTTGGCGTGGCGCAGCACGTTCAGGTTGAAGGCGGCGGTCACGCCCAGGGCGTCGTCGTAGGCGGCGTCCAGCACCGCGCGCTCCTTGGCCAGGTCGATGCCGATCAGGATGCCGCCGTCCGCTCCGCACTGGGCGCGCACGCGGCGCAGGAAGGCCAGCGCATCTTCCGGACTGAAGTTGCCGATCGAGGAACCGGGATACAAGAACAGGCGGCGCTCCTGGCGCACCACGTCCGGCAGGCGCCAGTCGCCGCCCGAGAAATCCATGCCGAGGGGATTCATCTCGATATGGCGGAAGCGCTGCTGCAGGCGCTCGACGGCGTCTTGCAGAAAGTCGGCCGAGATGTCGACGGGGACGTACTGGGCCGGATGCAGCAGCGGGAACAGGCGCGCTGCCTTGGCGCAGTTGCCGGCGCCGAGGTCGATCAGGGTCGAGCCGGTGCCGACCGCGCGCGCGATCTCGCCGCCGTGGCGTTCGAAGATGGCTGCTTCTGTGCGGGTCGGGTAATACTCGGGCACCTCGCAGATGGCCTCGAACAGCTTGGAGCCGAGTGCGTCGTACAGGAATTTGGGCGAGATGCAGGCGTGCTGCGCGCGCAGGCCGGCCTCGAGTTCGGCGCGCAGGCGCAGGCCTTCCGCAGAGGTGTCAAAGGGCGCGTCGAGCGCAGGCGCTTCGGTCGAACGGTTCAGCATCGCTAGGTCCTGGAATGTTGACGTTCTTGCCATCATACGCGAATCGGGAGAATGCCGTCGCCATGCTACAGTAGCGGACTATGCTAGAACTCGTCGACCTCACCAAGTCCTACGGCGGCCGCGCCGTGCTGGCCCATCTCTCGCACCGTTTCGCGCCCGGCGAATTCGTGGCCGTGATGGGGGAATCCGGGGTCGGCAAATCCACCCTGCTGAATCTGATCGCCGGATTGGACACGCCAGACAGCGGCCAGGTGGTGGTCGACGGCGTACCGATGTCCAGCCTCGACGACGATGCCGCCACCAGGCTGCGCCGCAGCCGCATGGGCTTCATCTTCCAGGCCTTCCACGTGCTGCCGCACCTGACGCTGGAACAGAACGTGGCCCTGCCGCTGCTGCTGAACGGCGGCGCGGACACGGCGCGCGCCCGCGCCATGCTGGATGCGGTCGGCCTGCACGGACGCGGCGCCGACTTTCCGCGCCAGCTGTCCGGCGGCGAGCTGCAGCGGGTGGCGATCGCGCGCGCCCTGGTGCACCGCCCCGCCCTGCTGCTGGCCGACGAACCGACCGGGAACCTGGATCCGGAGACGGCGGACGGCATCCTGCACCTGCTGCGCGACGAGATCCGCCAGAGCGGCGCCGGCGCCATCATGGTGACGCACTCGCATGCGGCGGCCGCCATGGCCGACCGCACCCTGGTATTGACACGTTCCGGACTGAAATTAACGTAAGTTCCGTTCAGAAAGACGGACGTTATGGGCTTTTATTCATGAACAGTGCGTCAAACTTGTCAAAGTCGTAGTAGCATTCCAACAAACCCACCGAGCATAAGCAGCATAAAAAGCGGCACAATTGCGGTCGGGCAAACTCTCCAAAACAAGTCGGTCTGTCTTGAATGTTCCCAAATGGAGGAAGTTCATGAGCGTACGACAGAAAAAACAGGAGCTGCTCGAGGCGATGCACCGCGCTCGCGCGGCCGAGCCGTCGAGTTTCGTCCCCAATCCCCTACTCGATACCCTGATCACCCGCATGCAGCTGAAGAACGACGCGGAGCTGTGCCGCGTCCTCGAAGTGCAGCCGCCCATCATCAGCAAGATCCGGCACCGCAAGCTGAACGTCGGCGCCACCATCCTGCTGAGGATGCACGAGAAGTCGAACATTCCGATTCGCGAGCTGAAGGAGCTCACGGCGGAAGCCCGGGCACAGCCGCCGGGGCGCACCACGCACTGAACGGAACGCCGTGCGGGCCAGGCGCCGCCGGCCCATGCAGCATGACGCTGCGGGGCCATGAAGCGCCTACTCGCCCGGCGGACGGCCCGTTTTCAGTTGCGGCAAGCCGCCCAGCACGGCGCGCAGGCTGGTGACGTCGAGCTGGCCCAGCAGGGCCACGCCGATGCGCAGCAGCTCGCTCTTCTTGACCTCGAAGCCGGCTTTCAGGCAGGCCTGCTTGACTGCACCGAGCACGGCGTATTCCTGCTCGGGCATGGTGAAGCTGTCGCGCACCAGCGTGGGCCGCGCCTGGGCTGCGGTGTCGGGACGCGTTGGCTCGGCGCGGCGGCTTGCGCGCGGCTTTGCTGCGGGCTTGGTTGCGGCTTTCACGGCTGCCCTTGCAGCCTTCGCGGCCGGCGTGGCGGCGCGCTTTGCAGCGGCCGTTTTTAGTGCAGCCGTTTTTAGTGCGGCCGGTTTAGCTGCGACCGATTTTACTGCGGCAGCTTTTACCGCGGCCGGCTTACGCGCGGCAGTGCTGGCCTTTGCATTGGTCTTCGCAGCCGTCTTCGCGGCCGCTTTGGCTGGCGCCTTTTCCGCCGTTGCTGCTTTCGTGCGCGCCGTTTTTGCGGCGCTGCCGGCGGCTGTCGTCTTCGCCATTCCGTACTCCATCGTCAAACAAACCAAACAATATAGTCGATTTGACGCTTTGCCGAAAGGACGGCACGCCTAAGGCTGGCCTGGATCAATCGCCGTCGTCGGCGAAGGCGATGGCGATCCGGGCGAATTCCGGCTCGATTTCGAAGAAGGCGTCCAGCACGTCCGGATCGAAATGGCTGCCGCGGCCCTTGCGCATCACGTCCAGCGCCTGCTCATGGGTGAAGGCCGGCTTGTAGACCCGCTTGCTGATCAGGGCGTCGTAGACGTCGGCCACCGCCATCAGGCGCGCCGACAGCGGGATCTGCTCGCCCTGCAGGTTCTGCGGGTAGCCCGAGCCGTCCCACTTCTCCTGGTGCGAATGGGCGATCTCGCGCGCGAACATCAGGAAGCTGTTGCTGCCGCCGATGTGGCGCTCGACCAGCATGATGGTGTCGCGCCCGTACACCGCATGCATCTTCATGATCTCGAATTCTTCGCGATCCAGATTGCCCGGCTTGAGCAGGATGCGGTCCGGGATGCCGACCTTGCCGATGTCGTGCAGCGGCGCCGAGCGGTACAGCAGCTCGATGGCCTCGTCGCTCAGCTCCGCGGCAAAGCGCGGGTGGGTCTGCAGGTGACGCGCCAGCGCGCGCACGTAGTTCTGGGTGCGGCGGATATGGTTGCCGGTCTCCTGGTCGCGGGTCTCGGCCATCGAGGCCATCGCCACGATGATCGCTTCCTGCATCAGGTAGAGCTGGGCGGTGCGTTCCTGCACCAGCTTTTCCAGGTTCTGGTTGTGGTCCTGCAGCTGGCGGCGCGCTGCGCGCAGGTTCAGCTGGGTCGCCACGCGGGCGAACAGGATCGGCGGGCTGATCGGCTTGGCGATGTAGTCGACCGCGCCCAGCGACAGGCCCATAGCCTCGTCCTCGACCTGGTTCTTGGCGGTCAGGAAGATCACCGGGATGTCGGCGGTGACCGGATTGGCCTTCAGCTGGCGGCAGGTCTCGTAGCCGTCCAGGCCAGGCATCATCACGTCCAGCAGGATCAGGTCCAGGCTCGGGGTCGAGGCGGCGATCTGCAGCGCGGTGCTGCCGTTGTTGGCGACCTTGGTGTTGTACCTGTCTTTCAACAGGCGCGACAGCAACATGATGTTGTCGGGCGTGTCGTCGACGATCAGGATGGTCGGGCGCAGCTCCTGCTTGTGAGGATTGTTCATGAAGGTCATGGGGTTTCCGCTGTATCGGGACGCGCATCCGCTGCCTGCGGCAGCAGCTGGCGAGCCTCTTCGAATTCGTATCGCGACAGGTGCTGCTCCAGGCGCGCCAGCACCGAGGTCTCGAGCACGCCGGCGAGCTGGCCGCGCACCGTCTCGAAGTAGTCGGTGGCGTCGCCCGAGAACTCGGCCAGCAGCTGTTCGAGCTGGGCGATGGCCTGCAGCACGTCGGCCGGCGCGGCCGTGACGACGTCCTGCGGGGCGGGCGCCGGCTGGCTGGCCGCCTGCGCGGCGCGGCTGGCAAAGTAGTTGTCGAGCGACTGCATGGTGGCGTCGACCGCCGCATCCAGCGCGCGCACGCCCGCCGCAAGCCGGCCGCGGTCCGGCTCCGCCAGCGCCAGGCCCTCTTCCACCGCCTGGGCCAGGGTCTGCAGCTCGCGGGCGCCGATGTTGCCGGCCACCCCGCGCAGCGTATGGGCGCGCGCCGCCGCCTGCGCCAGACGGCGCGCCTGGTAGTCCTCGCGGATCTGGCTGCCGGCGTCGCGCTGGGTCGCGCGGAAGCGGTCCAGCAGCTGCACGTACAGGGCTTCGTTACCGGCGACGTGGCGCAGGCCGAAGACCGAATCGATGCCGGACAGGCTGGAAAGGCCCGGCAGTGAGGGCCCTTCCGTGACTTCCGGCGCGAGAGTGCGCGGTAGCGGCGGCGGCAGCTGCGAGCCGACCCAGCGCGCCAGCGTCGCGTACAGTTTCTCGGGCTCGACCGGCTTGCTGACGTAGTCCTGCATGCCTTCGCGCAGGCAGCGCTCGCGGATCTCGGCCAGCGCGTGCGCCGTCATGGCGATGATGGGCAGCTTGTCGAAGCGCGCATCCTTGCGCAGCTCCACCGTGGCGGCGTGGCCGTCCAGCTGCGGCATCTCGAGGTCCATCAGCACCAGGTCGTAGGCGTCCGGGCCGCCATCGTGCAGGAGGTCGAGCGCCTCCCTGCCGGTGGCGGCGACGTCGACCGCGATGTTCTGGGCCTGCAGCAGTTCCAGCGCGATCTGCTGGTTGACCTGGTTGTCCTCGACCAGCAGGACGCGCGCCACGCAATCCCCCAGCTCCTCGCAGCGCCCGCGCGCGTTGGTGCTGCTGGCCGGCGCGAACAGCGTGACCAGGGTATCGACCAAGGCCGACTGCCCGATCGGCTTGGTCAGGAAGCCGCAGATCCCGGCGGCTTCCGCTTCCTGCTGCACCTCTTCGCGGCCGAAGGCGGTCACCAGCACCACCGAAGGCGGATGCCGCAGCGCCGGGTTGCCGCCGATGCGGCGCGCCAGGGTGATGCCGTCCATGCCCGGCATCTGCCAGTCGGTCAGCACCACGCGGTAGGGATCGCCGCCGGCGTCGGCCGCCAGCAGCGCGGCTTCGGCTTCGAGGCCGCTGGCGGCGGTGTCGACCCGCAGCGGCAGCGCCTGCAGCGCCTCGCACATGATCTCGCGCGCGACTTCGCTGTCGTCCACCAGCAGCAGGCGCGCGCCGTCCAGTTCGGGCGGCGCCACCGCCACACGTTCCGGCTCGCCGGACAGCGGGAATTCGAGGTCGAAGTGGAAGGTCGAGCCTTTGCCCGGGCTGCTCTTGACCAGGATCTGGCCGCCCATCAGGCCGACCAGCTGCTGCGAGATCGACAGCCCGAGGCCGGTGCCGCCGTATTCGCGGGTGGTCGAGCCGTTGGCCTGGTGGAAGGCGCGGAACAGCTTGCCCTGCTGCTGCTCGCTCATGCCGATGCCGGTGTCGCGCACCGCGAAGCGCAGGGTCACGCGGTCGGGCCGGGCCGCGTTCGGCTGCATGGCGCCGGTGTCGACCCGCATGCAGGACAGTTCCAGCTCGCCGGCCGGCGTGAACTTGACCGCGTTGTTGACCAGGTTGATCAGCACCTGTCCCACGCGCAGCGGATCGCCGACCAGCATGCGCGGGATCGAGTGCGGCACGTGGAACAGGTATTCGAGATGCTTGTCGGCGGCCTTCTGGCTGGTCACGCTGGCGACGTTGGCCAGCACGTCGTCGAGGCAGAACGGGATCTGCTCGACGTCCAGCTTGCCGGCCTCGATCTTCGAGAAGTCCAGGATGTCGTTGATGATCCCCAGCAGCGACAGCGCGGCGCGGTGGATCTTGCCGACGTAGTCCTGCTGCTTGGGCGAGAGCTCGGTGCGCAGCGCCAGGTAGGCCATGCCGATGATGGCGCTCATCGGCGTGCGGATCTCGTGGCTCATGTTGGCCAGGAATTCGGACTTGGCCACGTTGGCCGCCTCGGCGCGCACGTTGGCCGCCACCAGCGACTGCTCGCGCTCGCGGCGTTCCGAGATGTCGCGCAGGAAGGAGCAGAATTCGTAGTCTTCGCTGTCGGCCAGCTGCACCCGTGTGATCGCCAGCTCGATCGGGAATTCGGTGCCGTCGCGGCGCAAGGCATAGGTCTCGATGCGGGTGTCCAGGACCGCGCCGACACCGCTGCGCTCGAAGCGCGCCAGGCCGTTGCGGTGGGCGGCGCGGTGGCGTTCCGGCACGATGCACTGGTCGAGGTCCAGCCCCAGCACCTCGTCGCGCGACCAGCCGAAGATCCGTTCGGCCTGCGTGTTCCAGCCGACGATGCGGCCCTGGCGGTCCATCCGCACCACGGCGTCGAGGGCGGTGTCGACGATCGTCTGCAGCTTTTCCTGGCTGTCGCGCGCCACCCGGATCGAGTCCAGCAGCTCGCGCGTGCGCGCCGCGATCTTCTGTTCGAGGTCTTCGTTCAGTTCGCGCAGCTGCTGCTCGATGCCGCTCTTTTCGCGCAGCAGGCCATTCGTCACCTGCTCCGCCTTGCGCAGGCGGTTCAGGGTGTCGCGGAAGCTGCGCACCGCCGAGGACAGGCGCCCGATCTGGTCGCGCCGGCCGATGCCGGACAGGTAGATGTCGGTCTCGCCGCGCGCCAGCTTCTCGAGCGCTTCCTGGATGTCGGCAAAGGGCTGGGTCATGCGGCGGCCGACCAGCAGCACGCAGCCGACGATGGCCAGGGTCAGGATAAGGTTGGCCATCACGGTCTGCACGATCTGGCGGCGCAGGGCTTCGTCGATCTGACGGCGCGAGAAGGCCAGCTCGATGCTGCCGACGTGGAAAGTGCGGCTGCCGTCGTGGAAGCTGATCTTGCGGTTGACGCGGATCGCGTTCGGCTCGTCGTCGGCGCCGCCGAGCGCGGCCAGCACGGCGCCGTTCGGCGCCAGCACGTGCAGCATCAGGACTTCCGGCGTGGCGCCGAGCGAATCGACCACCGAGGACACGGCCGCGCTGTTGATGTCGAACAGCGGCCGCGCCAGCGCATGCGAGAGCACCGAGGCCTGGCGCTCGACGCGCTCCTGCAGGCGCGCGCTGGCTTCCTCGCGCAGGGTCTGCATCACGTAGGTGGTGTAGACGCCGGTCGACAGCGCGACCGCCAGCACGATGCCGGCGCCGAGGCGGAACACGACGTTCTGGCGCCAGCTCTCGACCACGCGGCGCGCCAGCGCGGCGAGCCCGCCGCCCCGGCGCCCATTCACGGCGTTGTTGCTGCGTTCAATGCTGGGGTCCGGCATGCGTGCTTCCACTTCCAGGTTGCGGGACAACGCTCAGCTCGCGCTCGCGCTTGCGGTAGGCCGGGCTGTTGCGGACTTCGGCGATGGTATTCCAGATGCGCTCGGCGAGCTGCGGCTCGCGCCTGACGAAGTCGTGGGAAAGCATCAGGAAATACGGCTTCTCGAGCAGCGGCGCCGGCACCACCTCGAGCTGCTCGGCCAGCCGCCCGCGCACCAGGCGCAGGGTGTCGCCGCCGCCCAGCGCCGCCGCCTCCACGCGCCCGGACAGCAGCTTTTGCAGCAGTTCGTCGGAGCGCTGGCTGCCCTCGTCCACCAGCACGCCCTGGCGGCGCAGGAAGTCGCCCACCGAGTAACCGAGCTGGAAGCCGACGCGCCCGTCGAGGTTCCGGAAGGCCTTGCCGTCCCAGTCGACCCGGCTGCCCTTGCGCCGCACCAGCAGGTAGCGGTCGACGTGCAGGCGGCGTTCCGGGTCCGGTTTCAGACCGCCCGGATAGGCGCCCAGCTCCAGCCGCTCCTGCGAGAAGCTGACGGCAAAGGCGCCGTCCATCTGGTTGGCCTTGAGCTGGGCCAGGCAGCGCTTCCAGGGCATGCTCTGGTAGTCGAACTGGACGCCGAGGCGGCGCGCCACCTCGTTCAGCAGCTCGAAGTTCAGGCCGCCGCCGTCGAGGGTGCGCCAGGGCTGCACTTCTTCGCGTTCGAAACAGAGGGGGATAGTGGGCTTGCCGGCGGCCATGGCCGGGCTGGCGGCGAGGCCGAGCAGGCAGAAAGCGAGGATTCCGGTAGTGAAAAAACGCTGCATGTCGGTGTGGCCGGCATTGATGTTAGTTGAAAACAGAACACCAAGTATGCCAGAGGCCGTTGAAATTTAGGAAATTTCTGGCTCCCGCCATTTGGGCAGCGTCGCCGCCCTGCCACGCCCGTTGCATGCCCGTGTCAGGCGGGCACCGATTGGCGTTGCCTGTGCAAGTCGTGCAGCAAGCCATGCCGCAGCCCCGCATCGGTCTCCTGCAGCATGTCGATCTCCAGCTCCTCCATCAGCGCGATCAGGATCGCCAGCGCCGCGGCGACGTCGCGCGGCAGCAGGCGTCCGAGTCCGGCCAGCGGGCGGCCGCCGCCGGCGTGCTCCAGCACCCTGGCGCCGAGAACTTCCAGGTCGGAGCGGCTGATGGCCATCGGATCGCCGGTACTGTCGCCGCCGTTTTCGCGCGCCAGCCGCGCCAGCGTGCGCACCGTGCCGGAGGCGCCGTACGCGCAGTCGCGCACCTCGCGGCCGTAGTCGGCCGCATGGTCGGCCAGGCGCACGCGCGCCGAGGACACCGCGGCGGCGAAGGACACCGCGTCGATGCGGCCATTGCCGAAGAAGGTCAGGGCCTGGCGCACCGTGCCCAGCGCCACCGAGCCGGCGCGCGTGACGCGCATGCCCTGCCCCAGCGCGAACTGGGTCGAGCCGCCGCCGATGCCGACCACCAGCGGACGGGCGTTGGCGGGCGCGGCGCCGGCCACGCCCAGCCAGGTCAGCAGGGCTTCTTCTTCGCCGGACAGCACCCGCACCTCGTGGCCGAGGGTCTGTTGGGCCGCGGGCAGGAACAGGTGGGCGTTGCGCGCCATGCGCAGCGTGGAGGTCGCCACCGCGCGCACGGCCGCCAGCGGGCGCGCCCGCAGCCGCTCGCGCAGGCTCGCCACGCAATCCAGCGCGTCGCGCATCGCGTCCTGGCTCAGGCAGCCGCTCGCATCGAGGCTGGCGGCCAGGCGCAGCGGCACGTGCTCGCCGTCCAGCGCCAGCGGCACGCCGTTACGGTAGCTGGCCACCAGCAGGCGGAAGCTGTCCGAACCCAGCACCAGGGCGGCGTAGACGGGTGCGGACGAGTCGACATCGGGGATATTCATGGAAGCTCCGGCATTGAGAACGGCGCCACGATAGCGGGCCGGTATGACGCTTCGATGACAGCGCCGGCCAGCATGTTCAGGCCTCGGCGGGAATGGCCTGCGCCGGCGGCGCCAGCGCAACGCGGTCGCGCCCGCCCTCCTTGGCGGCGCGCAGGGCTTCGTCGGCGCGCGACAGCAGGGTCACGCTGCTGTCGTCGGCGCGGATCGTCGTCACGCCGAAGCTCGCGGTGAGGGAGATCATGGCACGCTCGGTCTTGACCTTGGTGGCGGCGATCGCTGCGCGCATGCGCTCGGCGACCATCGCCGCGTCCTGCTCGCTGGTGCGCGGCAACAGGATCGCGAACTCGACGCCGACCAGGCGGCCCAGCTGGTCGCTGTCGCGCAGCTGGCGCTTGCAGACCTCGACCAGGGTGCGCAGCACCACGTCGCCGGCCGGGTGGCCGTAGCTGTCGTTGACGCGCTTGAACTGGTCGAGGTCGAACAGCACCAGCGCGGTAGGCGGGCCGGGACGGCGCGCCAGCGCCATCCACGGCGCCAGCATCTGGAAGAAGCCGCGCCGGTTGGCGCAGTCAACCAGCGGGTCCACCACTTCCAGGCGCGCCAGCTGTTCCTGGACGTCTTCCTTACCCAGCAGCAGCCAGCCGAAGCCGCCCAGCAGCATCAACAGATAGAGTGCGCTCGAGTACAACTGGCGCAGCAGCTCGTTGCTCATCCAGCCCCAGCCCGAAGGCGCCAGCAGCACCAGCGCACCGCGAGCGCCCACCACCAGGGCCAGCAGCGCAATGGCCAGCGCCAGGAAGCGGCGCAGCATCGAGGCCTGGGCCCAGCCGCGCGCCAGGGCGGCGGCGGCCGACAAATAAAAGGCGGAGAGGATCAGCGAGGCCGCCAGCGCGCGCAGGCCGATCTCGTCGACCCAGTAGCACAACAGGAAGGCGCACACCGCCAGCACCAGCGCCGGGGTGGCGATGCTGCGCCAGCGACGCCCGCCCGCGCGCTCCCACAGGGCCCCGGCCTCCCAGGCTACGCCGGCGATCACCAGCCCATAGGCGACCGGCAGCGCCAGCCGATCGGGCACCACGCCCGAGGCGCCGATCGCCAGCAGCAGCCAGCCGGCCGCCTGCATCTGGCGCGACCAGCCCCAGGTCGTCAGCGCGGCCGGGCGGCCGCCGCCGTTTTCACTCGGCTGTTCGAAGAAGAACAGGGCGGCGCAGATCGCCAGGTTGCCGAGCGCCAGTGCAAGAACGATGGTGGTGGAATCCATGGCCGCCTCAGTACTCGTGGACCACGGTGGTGGTGCCGTCGCCGACCTTGCTGGCCCAGGCGCGCGCCAGGTAATTCATCTGCGCCTCGCTGGGAGGCTCGTGCCAGAACACGATCAGGGTGCCCTTGTGGTCGTGGAGCTGGGTCAGCTTCTCGACGAAGACCGCGTCGCCATCCACGTCGGCCAGCCCCATTGCATAACCATAGACGCGATCGAGCCGCTCGATGCGGTCGGGCTCCGTCTGGCTGTTGGTGGCGGTGATGGTGGGATGGTCCAGGAACATGGGGTCTCCGTGAGGCTGCGGCGGCCAGCTTATCAGAAACTTATCCTTTGCAACAAGCTAGACCGCCATGCCGCACGGCGCATCGTATACTCGCCCCATGCAGAATCTACCGAAGCCGCTGGTGCGCACCGAGGGCGACCGCCGCACGCTGGAGTTCACGCCCGGCGACATCCAGAGCGCGATGCGGCTGTCGCGCCCGCACAAGCTGGTGCTGGCCTACACCCGCGCCATGATGTGCTTCGGGCTGTTCGTGCCGCGCCCCACGCACATCCTGCTGGTGGGCCTGGGCGGCGGCTCGATGGCCAAGTTCTGCCATCGCCATTTTCCGAACGCCCGCATCACCGTGCTGGAACTGCGCGCCGACGTGATCGCCCTGCGCGAGGCCTTCCTGGTGCCGCCCGACGACGGCCGCTTCCGGGTCATCCACGCCGACGCCGCCGAGTGGATGGTCGGGGCGCCGGCGGCCAGCTTCGACGCCATCGTGGTCGACGGCTTCGACGAGGCCGGCCTGCCCCCTGCCCTGTCCAGCCGCTTCTTCTACGAGGTGTGCCGGCGCCTGCTGTTGCCGGACGGGGTGCTGGTTGCGAATGTATTCAGCTATGACAAGCGGCGCGGCGAGGTGATCGCGGCGCTGGATGCCGCCTTCGACGGCCGCAGTTGCCGGCTCGACAAGGTGGCCGGCAACAACCACATCCTGTTCGCCGGCGCCGCCACTCAGGGCCGTGCCGCGCGCCTGCTGCGGCGCCTGCCCTTCGCATTATTGAACCGTCTATGCGTACGCCTCATACTTGGCTGGATTGCATGGCGCACTGTTTGAGGATCGCCACACCTGCGTCCATACAGCTCTGCGGCGTGACAATTTGTTTGCGGAAATAAGCGCTTCTGTGACAAACTGGCGCGCACTTCATGCCTTCTGGCAAGTATTTTTTATAGGAAAACGGATGCCGCGTCGCCGACTGCAGCTTTCGCTCACGCTTGCAGCAGCCCTTACGCTTGGGGGTGGCCTGGCCACGACCGCCGTGCTGACGATCGCGGTCAACCGGCTCGAAATCGACAACAAGTCGCTGGCTTTCGAACAGGGCACGAACGTGCGCGTGGCCGCCCTGCGCCAGGGCATGGACGAAGCGGTCGAAGTCCTGAACGTCACTAACCAGCTGTTCACCACCGTGCAGCCGGTGACGCGCTCGCAGTTCCACGATTTCACCACCCCGCTGCTGCTGCGCAATCCCTATATCAAGGCCTTCAATTTCCACCGCGCGGTGGACGACAGCGAGCGCACCGCCTTCGAAGCCGAGCTCCAGCGGGTCCGTCCCGGCACCATCCTGCGCGAGCTGATCGGTGGCCAGCTGGTGCCGGCGCCGCGGCGTCCGCACTACAACGTGGTCGACTATCTCGAGCCGATGCAGGGCAACGAGCCGGCCTTCGGCCTGAACGTCGGCGAAAACGGCGAAGTGGCGCGGGCCCTGGCGCGCGCCCACGCCAGCGGACGCGCGTCCGCCACCGGCCTGCTGCGCCTGGCCCAGGACCCATCGGGCAAGCCCAGCTTCGAGGTGGTGATGCCGGTCTACGGCCCGGCCGGCCGCCTGCTCGGCGACACCGCCGCCGTCATCGACGTCCAGACCCTGGCCCGCTCGACGCTGGCGCGCGCCGGCCTGCTGGAAGACGGCAGCATCCTGCTCAAACTGTATATCGGCGCCCAGACCAAGCCGGGCGCGATGGTCTACGCCAACCACGACGCCGCGGAGTCGGCTTCGCCGGAACTGCCGCTGCCGCACTGGCTGGCGCGTCCGCGCGCACGCTCGCTCGACCGCTTCGTGGCGGCCGGCCAGACCTGGACTGTGGAAGCCTCGGCCGCGCCCAAACCTTATCTGACCGACCACCTGGCCTCGACCCTGCTGCTGGCCGGCGGCGCCTTGTCGACCCTGCTGCTGGCCGCCTTCGTGCAGGCCGCCGGCCAGCGCGCGCGCAAGGTCCAGGAACTGGTGCGCGAGCGCACCGCCGATTTAAAGCTCACCAACCAGCGCCTGATCGACGACGTCCTGGCCCGCAAACGCACCGAAAAGGCGCTGCAGGAAAGCGAGCAGCGCTTCCGCCAGCTGGTGGCGATGTCCTCGGACTGGTACTGGGAACAGGACGAGCGCCTGCGCTTCGTCGCCGTGACCGGCCACTTCACGGAAAAATCCGGCATCGCCGTCGAGCGCATCCTGGGCAAGACCCGCGCCGAATTCGTGGCCGGCCTGGCCGACAGCGAATCGGGCCGCGAGCACATCGCCGCCATCGAGGCGCGCGAGCCCTTCAAGAACCTGGAATACCGCGCGGTCGACGACTTCGGCGAGGAGCGCTGGTTCTGCGTCAGCGGCCAGCCGATGTTCGACGACAGCGGCCGCTTTACCGGCTACCGCGGCACCGGCAGCGACATCACGGCGCGCAAGATCACCGAGCAGCGCGTGCACCACGTGGCCCAGCACGACGTGCTGACAGGCCTGCCCAACCGCTCGCTGCTGCAGGACCGCCTCGGCCAGGCCGTGGCCTATGCGACCCGCAGCGGCCATCCGGTGTGGGTGATGCTGATCGACCTGGACCGCTTCAAGTTCGTCAACGACAGCATGGGCCACAAGGCCGGCGACGTGCTGCTGATGACGGTGGCGGCGCGCCTGCGCGGCTCGCTGCGCGATACCGACACCGTGGCGCGCCTGTCGGGCGACGAATTCGTGGTGATCCTGTCGCAGCACGAAGACCAGCCGCTCACCCACGACATCGTGCAGCGCGTGATGGATTCGGTGGCCCAGCCGGTGATGCTGGGACCGAAGGAATTCTTCGTCACCTGCAGTATCGGGGTGGCCGCTTACCCGAGCGACGGCACGCCGGCCGAGAGCCTGATCGAGCATGCGGACATCGCCATGTACCGCGCCAAGAAGCTGGGCCGCAATAACTTCCAGTTCTACACCCCGGCAATGAACGAGGAATCGCTAGAGCGCGTGCGCATCGAAAGCGCGCTGCGCAACGCCCTCGAACGCAACGAATTCGTGCTGCACTACCAGCCCCAGGTCGACCTCAAGACCGGCCAGATCGTCGGCATGGAAGCGCTGATCCGCTGGAAGCATCCGGAACTGGGCATGGTGCCGCCGACCCGTTTCATCAGCGTGGCCGAGGACACCGGCCTGATCGTGCCGATCGGCGCCTGGGTGATGCGCACCGCCTGCGCCCAGAACAAGGCCTGGCAGGATGCGGGACTGGGCCATTTGCGGGTGGCGGTGAACCTGTCGGCGCGCCAGTTCAGCGCCACCGAACTGCTGCCGGGGATCGAACAGGTGCTGGCAGAGACCCGCCTCGATCCCTCCTGCCTGGAGCTGGAGCTGACCGAGAGCCTGTTCATGAGCGATGTCACGCCGGCGGTCGACCTGCTGCACCGCATGAAGTCGCTCGGGGTGAAGCTGTCCATCGACGACTTCGGCACCGGCTACTCGAGCTTCTCCTACCTCTCGCGCTTCCCGATCGACGTGCTGAAGATCGACCGCTCCTTCGTGAACGACATCACGATCGACGCCAACGACGCCGCGATCGTGGCGTCCATCATCGCGCTGGCCCACAACCTGCGCCTGTCGGTGATCGCCGAGGGCGTGGAAACGGCCGAGCAGCTCGACTACCTGCGCCACCAGGGCTGCGACGAAATGCAGGGTTATTACTTCTCGCGCCCGCTGCCGGCGCACGAATTTGAACAGCTACTGCGCCAGCGCCGCGGCCTGGCGGGCATCGAAGACGAGCCGCAAGTAGCCGTTGCCTAGCATTTGCTTGAATAAATGCCGCTAAGGCCTTGTATTCTTTGTTTTATCTGCAATTTTTTGTGGCACAAAAAAAATCATTCCCCTACAATAGACTAAAAATATAGCAACAATGCTTTTCAGATAATAAAGAGGGATGATATGAACTTCGAGACGGCCAGCCTCAGCGCGGCCCACAGTGCAGCAGACCGTAAGCAGCGCACCGACATGCGGACCCGCGACCTCGTCAACCAGGCGGTCGCGTCGATCCCCACCCTGGGCCTGCAGCGCGCCGCCGAATTCCTGGCGGCGATGAACGTGCCGGCCGAGATCGCGGTGCGCACACTGGTGTATCCGCACCGCCGCCGGGCAAACTGATTACCGCTTCGGTTCCTGCGAGCTGATGTCGGCCAGCGATTCGCGGCCGCGCTCCGTCAGTTCGTAACCGCCGCTCGCCAAAGCGGCGATGTGCGACTTGCGGCTCAGGAACTGCACGACATCCTCATCGATCGCGCTCGCGGGATCCCGCTCGAGCGCACGCAGCGCTTCGATACAGCGCCGCAGGAACAGCACTTCCTGCCCCTTGTCCATCAGCGACAGCGCACCATTCTTCGCATACTGCACCAGCTTCAGCCCCGACAGGCGCTTGGCATTCCGGCCCACGCAGGCGTTCACACGGTCGGTGCGGGCGCCGCGCCGGATGAGTTCGAGGGCGTCGTATTCGTCGCCCGTCAGTTTTTCATTCTTCATTCAAGCTTTCGTTGAGAGCAAAGGTCGCCATGGTAAGGCGGCCCGGGCTCTCCCGCAACTTACTTCAGTGTGCGCAGCGCCGCCCACACGATGCCGGCCCCCGCCAGCGCACCCAGCGCACCCAGCGCCAAGGCCATTTGCAGGCGTCGGGAAGCCAGCATGGAGTGTCGTCCGAGATAAATCTTGTTGTGCAATGTGGTGCCCATGCTGTCCTCCCTGAGAGTGGTTGGCCGATGGACCATTATAAAAACTTTCTCGGAAGGCTATGTGCGCTGTCATACATTAGGCAATGATTGTAGCCATAAAGCAACACATTCATGCAGTGCCTATCGAGCGCCGGGAGCGTGGGCTGGCTGTTAGGATCAGGTCAACACCTGAACCCCAACAACCTGTAAGGAGCACACACCATGAACACGTCGACGCCCAAGCCGGACCCCGGCGCAAAAGCCCCGCCGATGATGCACGAAGGCGATATCGGCAGCGGCGAGATCACGCCTGGCCAGCACGAAACGAATGAGATGATCAAGGAGATTCCGCCGCTGCCGCGCAGTGGCGGCAGTCAGCAGGATGCCGGCAAGGCCGGCAATCAGCAGGGCGGCTCGGAGAAGCCCTGATTCGAAGCGCCCTAGCCCGCCTTGATGGGCGGCTGGGGCGCGCGCGGTTCTTCAACCGGCGCACGCGCGGGCGCCGGCACGTCGTCCGGATCCGGACCCGGCTGCGGAGGCGGCTGATTCGGGTCGGTCGGATCGGGCGTGGTGTGGGCGCGAAGAACCGGGTCCGCTAGTGCGGCCCGATCATCGACCGGAGGGGCTCCAGTCATCGCCCCTCCTTTTGCTTCGCTCCGCCGCCGGCCCCCTTCCCTTTGCCGGCCTTGACGGTCGTCTTCTCGTTATGGCTGCTCTTGTCCGGGTTCACACCGGCACGGCGCTTGGCCAGATCCTCTTCCGAGTCGTTGGCCGATTGCTTGTTCTGGTTGCCGCTGGATTTCGATTGGGTCATAGCATTCTCCTCTGGTGAAAAGCTGACAAACGGATCACGTTTTTGCGCAGCCTAGCATGGAAGACCCGGACCGGCTTTCAATCGTGCGCGAGCTTGGTATGATGATGTTCTTGCCGTTTTCATACTGGATGTCCGATGCTGCGTAGCCTGATTTCCCTCGCTCTCGCCGTCGCCTGCGCCGGCGCCAACGCCGCCGCACCGGCGCCCATGAAGCTGGCCGACTACCTGGCCCTGAAGGGTCCCGTTCCGAACGCCACCTTCGCCTACGGCAGCGCGCCGTCCCAGTTCGCGGAACTGTTCATCCCCGGCGGCCCCGGCCCCTTCCCGGTGGCGGTGCTGGTGCACGGCGGCTGCTGGACCAAGGAATTCGGCGGCATCACCCAGTTGCGCAACCTGGCGGGCGCGCTCGCCGAGCGCGGCATCGCTTCCTGGAACGTCGAGTACCGGCGGGTCGACGAGCCGGGCGGCGGCTATCCCGGCACCTACCAGGACATCAACGCGGCGCTCAACATGCTGGCCCAGCAGGCGCGCCGCTACCCGCTCGACCTGAACCGCCTGGTCGCGGTCGGTCACTCGGCCGGCGGCCAGCTGGTGCAATGGATGGCGGGCCGGCCGCGCATCCCGGCAAGCAGCCCGCTGTACCAGCCCGACCCGCTGCCGGTGAAGAACGTGGTGAGCCTGGGCGGCCTGGCCGACCTGCGCCGCGAACAGGCCCTCATCAAGTCGAGCTGCGACCGCGAGATCGGCCAGCTGGCCGGCGCGCCCAGCGACAAGCGGCCGGACGTCTTTGCCGACACCAATGCCGGCGACCTGCTGCCGAACGGCAGCCGCACCATCCTCGTGACAGGGGAACTGGACAAGATCTCGCCGCCGCGCGTGGCCCACGATTACGCTGCGCGCGCCCGCGCCGCCGGCGACATGGCCGAGGTCGTGATCCTGCCGGGCGCCAGCCACTACGACGAGGTGGCGGCCAGCTCGCATTCCTGGCCGCTGGTGGCGCGGGCGATCGAAGCGGCGCTGAAGACGCCCGTCAATCCCAACTGATGCGCTTCGCCAGCCGCTGGTCGACCACCACGTCGCCCACCGGCACGGCGACGCAAGGCAGCACATAGCCTTCGCGCTTCTCGTCGAAGGACAGGCCCGGCCACTCGACCAGGTAGCGCACGCTGCCGCTCGCCAGGCGGCAGATGCAGGTGCGGCAGGTGCCGTTGCGGCAGGAGCTGGGCAGGTCGATGCCGGCCTGCTCGGCGGCGTGCAGGATGGTGGTGTCCGCGGGCGCGGGGACACGCCATCCAGACGGCTGGAAAGTGATCGTGGCTTCGCTCATAGTGGCGATTGTACCGTCAGAGCATCGTGTTTACGCCCGCCGGAAGATGGGTTCGTTCGCGCACAGACCCTGGCGCGGCGCAGCACTACGCTGAGGTTTCCATATGTAAGTAATGCAGGAAGCCAATGAAATACATCGCCGCCCCCACCCTGGCCCTCGTCCTCGGCAGCGCTTGCGCCGCCGCCGGCGCCGCCCAGCAGGCCTATCCGGTCAAGAACAAGCAACCCGCACAGCCGACCGTACAGGCACGCGTCGCTGCGGCCTCGAATGCCAATGCCCAGACCGCCGCAGCCGCACGCGCGCAAAGCAGCGCCGTGCAGGCCGCGCCGGCAGCGGCTCCGGTTCAAGCGCCAGCGCCGGCCGGGCAGCCGACAGCCGCGCAAACCCCGGTCCCGCAAACCGCCGCCACCGCCCCCGTCAACGCACCGGTCGAAGCCAGCGAATCCGACCGCATGCTGCGCGCCCAGGTCCTCCTGGACCGCGCCCACTTTTCGCCGGGCGAGATCGACGGCGCCTTCGGCTCCAACATGAAGCAGGCGTTGTCCGGCTTCCAGAAGGCGCGCAACCTGCCGGTTACCGGCAAGCTCGACGAAGCCACCTGGAACGCCCTGAACGCCGACAACGCGCCGACGGTCGTCGCCTACACGCTGGCCGACAGCGACATCGCCGGCCCCTTCCGTCCGGTCCCGGATGACATGATGGAAAAGGCCAAGCTGCCGACCCTCGGCTATGCCACCGTGCAGGAAGGCCTGGGCGAAAAATTCCACGCCAGCCCGGGCCTGATCGACAAGCTCAACAAAGGCAAGGACCTGAGCCGCGCCGGCGAGCAGATCATGGTGCCGAACGTGGTGGGCACGGCGCCGCTGCCGCCTGCTGCCCGCGTCGTGGTATCGCGCGAGGGCCGTGTCCTGACGCTCGAAGACGCCACCGGCCGGCCGCTGGCCCAGTATCCGGCTTCGACCGGCAGCGAGCACGACCCGCTCCCGATCGGCCAATGGAAGATCGAAGCCGTGGCGCGCAACCCGACCTACAACTACAACCCCAAGCTGTTCTGGGACGCCAAGCCGGGCGATGCGAAAACCAAGATTGCAGCCGGCCCCAACAACCCGGTGGGCGTGGCCTGGATCGACCTGTCGATTCCGCACTACGGCATCCACGGCACGCCGGTGCCCGGCCTTGTCGGCAAGACGGAGTCGCACGGCTGCATCCGCCTGACCAACTGGAGCGCGGCCGAGCTTGCCGGACTGGTGCAGAAGGGAACGGAAGTCGTATTACAAGAGTAAATAGTAAGCTGAAGAAGTAT
The DNA here is from genome assembly GCF_059418525.1 of Telluria sp. GW821-FHT07G12. NCBI lineage: Bacteria > Pseudomonadati > Pseudomonadota > Betaproteobacteria > Burkholderiales > Oxalobacteraceae > Telluria > Telluria sp. GW821-FHT07G12. The sequence continues at coordinate 229,916 of NZ_JBWKQA010000006.1, forward strand.
CACGGCGGGTAATACTCAATACTAACAACAAGGAGAGCGTGATGAGATGGCTGTTGACCTTCCTGCTCGGCGTCGCGGTCGGCGCCGGCGGCCTGTTTGCCTGGCTGCGCCAGATGCCCCACGAACCGGCTGCGGCGCCCGCCGTCGCGGCGAACACGGGCTCGCTGCCCGCGCCGGCCGGGCCAGACATCGAAAGCACGCTTCCGCCCGCTCCCAAGGTCACGCCGGACCTGACCGAACTCGACCTGCCGCTGCGCCCGTCGACCACGGCATTACCCGCGGACAACGGCGCCTCCGCCACCGCCCCTGCCCTGCCCGCCGGCAAGCTGATGGTGCCGGTCGAGGGCATGGCGCTGGCCAGCATCAAGGACAATTTCGACCAGCCGCGCGGCGCCGAACGCCACCACGAGGCGCTCGACATCATGGCGCCGAAAGGCACCAAGGTGCTGGCCGTGGCCGACGGCAAGGTCGCCAAGCTCTTCACCAGCAAGCCCGGCGGCCTGACCATCTACCAGTTCGATCCGACCGAAAAGTACGCCTACTACTACGCCCACCTCGACCACTACGCCGACGGCATCAAGGAAGGCATGGACATCAAGCGCGGCGACCTGATCGGCTACGTGGGCGCGACCGGCAATGCCGACCCGAACGCGCCCCACCTGCACTTCGCCGTGTTCGAGCTGACGCCCGAAAAGCAGTGGTGGAAAGGGACGCCGGTCAATCCCTATCCCTTGCTGGCGCAGTGATCGGCGCTCGATGATCAGCGCTTGGCGCGACGGCGGCGCAGCAGCCCCATCAGCGCCAGGCCTGCGACGCCGGCCGTGAACGCTTCCGGTTCCGGCACATTGTTCGGATCCGGGTCCGGATCGGGCGTGGCGATCAGGCTCAGCAGCACGTCCGAGCACTGGCCATTCGCCGTGCAGCCACGCGCGGCGATCTGGCCCTTGTCGTTGATGTCGCCCGCATAGACCAGGTTCAAGCCGAGGGTCGGATCGATCAGGTCGTTCAAGTCCTTCAGTACGCCGCCGCTGTACAGGAAGGCGTGGTAGCCGCCAACACCGCCCGCCATGAAGTTCGAGGCGCCGACCACGTCGCCGGCTGCGTTGATGCCGGTGGCATAGCTGTCGTCGCCGCCGAGGTCGCCGATGTCGACCACCAGGCCGTTCGCATACAGGAAGGCGTGCGATTCCGCATCGTTGGCTATCCCGGAATATCCCGCCACCATGCCCGCATTGTTGATCGCATAGCCCTGGGCGAAGCTGCCGCCGAGGGTATCCAGGAGGTGCATGACACCGCCCGTGTAGGTGTAGGCGCGATAGTCGCCGGCCGCGCTGATCTCGGCATAGCCGGTGACGACGCCGAGGTCGTTGATGGCATTGGCCGCGCTGTAGCTGCCGCCATTGACGGCACCGATGTCGATCAGGGCGCCGCCGGGGCCGGTGACGAAACCGTGCTGGACGTTGGGCGTGGCGGTGTCGGACACCCCGACCACCTGGCCGGCGGCATTGATGCCGTAGCCATAGCTGTTCTGTCCACCCAGGGTGCCCAGCGTCTGCGCCGAGCCATTCGAGAACACGGTGGCCCGCGTCGCGTTGCCGACGCTGCTTTCGCCCACCACCGCCCCGCTCTCGTTGATGGCCCAGGCCTTGCTGTTGCCGGTGTTCGGCGCACCCTGGTGCAGGCTGGTGGCGGTGCCGTTGCTGCTCGAATAGGCGTTGATATGGCCGCCCGAGGTGTAGGCGTAGCCGACCACGGTGCCGGCGTTGTTGAGGCCGTTCGGCAGGCTGGTCAGATTGCCGAAGTTGCCGACCGGCGTCACGGTGTAGATCGGCGCCGCCTGGGCGGCTAGCGGGGCGGCAAAAAGGGCAAGCAGGAGACAGGACAGGCGTGGCATGGCGTTCTTCCAGGGTTAGTGAGGACGAAGGCCATGCTACCGATATAAATGTATTTATTGCAACAAATTAAGGCGTCACCTATCAATGTGAACAGGTGGCGGCCCTACTCGTCGACGTCCGCGCCGACGTTGATCGCCGCGTAAGCCCGCTGCACGGCGATGGATTCCTTGCCGCCCTTGCCGTACAGCTCTTCAGCCGCTTCGATCATCTTGGCGCGCGCATCGGCATAGTTGGTGCTCGAAGTGAACTTGGTGGTGTTGGCCTTGAACCAGATCCGGTAGGCCTTGTCGAGGCCGACGCCGCTCATCGCCGCCGGCGCCTTGACCAGGTATTTGCTGTAGTAATCGCTGGCCTTGTCCGCGTTCGAGCCCTGCGAGAGGAAGTAGAACATGCGGTTGTTCGGGCCGCTGCTGTAGTGCACGTCGAGGCGCTTGAGCGAGCTGCTCCAGGCATCCGGGCTGCTGCCGTCCTTGCTGGGCTTGTACATCCAGCGCAGCGGCGTGCCGCTCTTGCTGATCTCCTTGCCCAGCACCCAGTCGTTGCCCTCGGCCGGAATGGTCTCGCCCTTGCCGCCGGCGCGCGCATATGCTTCGACGACTTCGCCATTGATGTCGGAGGCGGATTCGTTCAGGCCGCCCGACTCGCCCGAATAGGTCAGGTTCGAAGTGGCGGCGGTGACGCCGTGGCCCATCTCATGGCCGATCACGTCGATCGAACCGAGGCTGTAGAAGCTGGAGCCGTCGCCGATGAACATGCAGCGGCAGGTATCGCTGTAGTAGGCGTTGTCGTAGGCGGTGTTGACGTGGGCGGCAATATACGTGGCGGTATTGTGGCCGTCCAGCGACTGCCAGCCGAAGATGTTCTTCAGCGCGTCGTAGGTGTTCATCAGGCCCCACATCGCGTTCACCGCCGCGGTCTGGCCGTTGGCATCGGTGGTCGAGCCGCGCGCGACGTAGTTCTTGCCGTCGCCCCAGGTGTTGGTGTCGTTGACGTAGACGTTGCCGGCGGTGGTGCCGTGGTTGGCATTCGTGATCGCCATCGCGCCGAACATGCCGCCGGTGCCGCGCGTATCGTCGATCATCTTGTACTTGCCGTCGACCAGCGTGGTGTTGATCGGCACCTCGCCGTTGTACTGGCTCTTGCCGACGCCGATCACGGTCTGCAGCATGCTCCACTGGTCGAGGATGCTGCCGTCGCGCGCGCTGACCACGGTGTCGTGGTAGACCGGCTTCTCGCCCACGTGCATGCGGGTGTGGACCAGGTAGGCCAGCTCGTAATGGTCGACCACTTCCTGGACGTCGAGCGCGTTCAGCTCATATTCCTGCTTGTCGCGCGCAGCCGCGGTGCGCTCGGTGCGCAGCACCGGATAGATGATCAGCTCGGCGCTGGGCGGGGCCACGTGACGGGCATCCGTTCCGAGGGAACCGAGCGCCTTGTCGATCGCCTGCTTGGGAGAAATGGCAGGGATGACGCTGAAGTCGTTACCCGGACCGTCGGCGGCGGATGCGCTGGTTCCGCCGCTTTTACCCAGGCCGGCGCGGCGCTCCGAGCTCGACTCGGACTGGATGAGGCCATTCGCATCGAGCACCACCACCGATTCGGAACCGAAGATGGGCACGCCCTTCCAGGTATGCGCCACCCGCATCACCTGGGTGCCCTGCATGCCGGGGTGCTGGACCAGGACCGTGAAACCATGGCGCGCATCCAGCCCACGCTGGGCGCGGCGCGCCTCCAGCTGGGCGACGACGCCGGCGCGCGAAGCCGGCGTGGCCGCCACCGGCGCGCTCATCATGGTGTTCGGCAGCGGGCCGGCCGCGAGCGCGGGGCTCATGAAAGGCGTGACCAGGGAGGAAATGGCGCCGATCGACGCCGCAAGAAGTGTGAGGGAACGCTGGTTCATTGCTCGTCTCCAATCGGTTGGGCCGCCGTAAGCAAGCTCTGCTTTGGGCACCATCAGAGTGTGGACGAGGTTCCGTTAAAAGATTTGCTCAAACGCAAAAAGCCCCACAGCGGCTGGAACCGCTGTGGGGCGTAGCGCAAAACGGTACTGCAGGTACTTCTTAGCGGTCGCGGCGGCGCATCAGATAGACAGCCGTCCCGACCAGCGCCGCGCCGATCGCCGCCTTTTTCACCAGGCCGGCCTTGTTGTGCTCCCATTCGGCCTTGATGCCCATCTCGGCCAGCACGTTCGGCACCTTGCCCTTGGCCAGGTCTTCGCCGATGCCCTCGACCACGTTGACGCGGTCGGCAGCCAGCAGGATCAGCCAGTGGCGCATGTCGTTCTCGGACCAGCGGAAGGCCAGCCGGCGCATCATGCCGGAAAAACCCTTCGGCGGCTGGGCCGTGCCGAAGATGGGGGTGATGCCGGGGCGCTCGGTCGAGGTCAGGATCTCGACGGTTTCCGGCTGCTGCGGCAGCTTGCCCTCATGCGCATGGATGAAGCGCGGCGGCGTGCGTTCCATCGGCACCGCCGGACGGTTCTTGCGGTCCAGGTCCGCGCCCCAGCCCTTGATGTGGGCCAGCTGTTCGCGCGATGGCCGCTGCGGCACCATCGGGTAATCCTGCTGGTGCTCGTCGGCGTGGCCGTGGTGATGGTGCTGGTGCGAATGTTCGTCGACTTGATCGTGGGTTTGCATGGGGTCTCCTTAATGCAGTGCGCTGGCCTGGACGGCGCGGACCTCGTGGGCGCGCGGCGGGATCAGGACGGTCTTGATGCAGCCGTCGAGTTTGCTGGAGAAGATGTGATAGGCATCCGAAATTTCTTCTAGCGGCACGCGGTGGGTGATGATTTCCTTCGGGTTCAGGCGGCCTTCGCGGATGTGCTCGATAAGGCGCGGCAGGTGGCGCTTGACGCTGGCCTGGTTGGCGCGGATCGTCAGGCCCTTGTTCAGCACGTTGCCCATCGGGACCATGTTGAAGGTCGGGCCGTACACGCCGACGATCGACACATTGCCGCCCTTGCGTACCGAGTTGATGCACCAGTGCAGCACGATGGAGGAACCGGCCTGTGCCTTCATCAGGCGGCCGGTCAGGGTCTGGGCGATCGAGCCGGCGGCGTCGCCGCCCACGCAGTCGATGCAGACGTCGGCGCCCATCCAGTCCGTCATCTTCTTAATGTGCTCGGCCATGTCATTGACCTCGCGGAAGTTGACTACCTCGCACTGGGCCCAGCGCTTGACGAATTCCAGCCGGTATTCGACCTCGTCGACCACGATCACACGTCCCGCCCCCATCAGCCAGGCCGATTTGGCTGCGATGATGCCGATCGGGCCGGCGCCGAAGATCACGACGGTGTCGCCTTCCTTGATGTCGCCCATCTCGGCCGCCTGGTAGCCGGTCGGCGTGACGTCGGTCAGCAGCACGGCGTCGTCGTCGTGGATGTCGTCCGGGATGATCATCGGACCGACGTCGGCCATCGGCACGCGCACGTACTCGGCCTGGCCGCCGTCGTAGCCGCCCGCCGTGTGCGAATAGCCGTAGATGGCGCCGACGGCGGTCGCTTCCGGATTCGTGTTGTGGCAATTGCCGTACAGTTCGTGCTGGCAGAAGAAGCAGGAGCCGCAGAACAGGTTGAACGGCACCATCACCCGGTCGCCCACCTTCAGCGTCTGCACGTCGGAACCGACGTCCTCGACCACGCCGATGAACTCGTGGCCAAAGGTATGGCCGACACGCGTATCCGGCACCATGCCGTGATACAGGTGCAGGTCGGAACCGCAGATACAGGTACGCGTGACGCGCACGATGGCGTCGCCCGGGTGTTCGATGACCGGATCGGGCTTGTGATCGGCGCGGACGCGATAGGGTCCACGGTAATTCATTGCCAGCATATGTCCTCCTCGTTGGTTAGCGGCCCGACTGTCGACATCGGGCCATTGATTAAACGTTATGTCAGAACGCTAAGAAAGGCGATATGCGTAAGGAAACGTGTGCAGAGTTTCTGGAAATTTTCTTATCTATATGTTTTTAAAGGGAAATTTGTTATGAATCAGAAACGACAACGGCCGCATTTCAGCGGCCGTTTGATCGATGAAGCGTGGTGCTTCGAATTAAAGCTGTCGGGCCTCAAACGTGTTGCATTGCTCCACTGACCCCGTTTGCAGGCCTTTCGTGAACCATCGCACGCGCTGCGCCGAAGTGCCGTGGGTAAAGGAATCCGGCACCACCTCGCCGCGCGACTGGCGCTGCAGGGCATCGTCGCCGATCGCGCTGGCCGCGGCCAGGGCCGACTCGACATCGCCCTGCTCGATGATCTGCTTGGCCTCGTTGGTGTGGTAGGCCCAGACGCCGGCGAAGCAGTCGGCCTGCAGTTCCACCCGCACCGACAGCGCGTTCGCCTCGGTCTCGGACAGGCGGTTGCGCATGCTGTCGACCTTGCCCGAAATACCCAGCAGGTTCTGCACGTGGTGGCCGACCTCGTGCGCGATCACGTAGGCCTGGGTGAATTCGCCGCCGACCTTGAAGCGCTGCTGCATCATGTTGAAGAAGGACAGGTCGATGTAGACCTTGCGGTCGGCCGGGCAGTAGAACGGACCGACGGCTGCCTGGCCGGTACCGCAACCCTCAGTCGGCGTGCGGCCGTCGTACAGCACCAGGCGCGCCGGGTGGTAGGTGCCGCCGCTGGCCTTGAAGATCTGGGTCCAGGTGGTTTCGGTATAGCGCAGCACCGTGCGCACGAACTGGGTTTCCTGGTCATTCGCCGGCGGATGCGAAGGCGCCTGCTGGACCTGGGCCGGCGAGCCGCCCGACAGCAGATTCAGAATGGTGCTCGGCGACACGCCGAAGAACCAGGAACCGAGCAGCGCAATGACGATCGAGCCGATCCCCACCGTACCGCCGCCGATACCGAAGCCGCCGCCACCGCCACCGCGGCGGTCCTCAACGTTATTACTTTGTTCGTCGCCTTGCCAACGCATCGTCTTCTCCTTATCGCCCGATCGGGCGCTTGAGGCTCACAGCCCCCTTTTGTTCACGCGCATCCTTGATGCGGAATTCCTCGTCGACGGCGAAGCCGGCGCGCTGCTCGTCATGCAGCATGCGTTCGTGGCGTTCGCGTTCGACTTCGCGCTCCAGGCGCGTATTCAGCACAGCGTCAGACATTCTCTTGGTCATGATATTCCTCCCGTTGCGCCAGTATGCGCAGGCAGGCACACCGGGTATGTACGAACCTTCACATATGCTCGATTTTAACGGAAGCTTCGCTATGTTCGCTCGCGCACAGAGTCGCCGCGTGCGGCACTTCATGCTGGCACAATGACCCTCGATCTCCGCTCCCCAGCCGCCCTCGCCGACCTCGGCCGCCGCTTGCGCGACCAGGATTACCGCTTCATGACCGTCACCCCGGCCACCCACCGGCGCCTCAACCGGCGCGCCGAGAACGCCTGGGCGCACGGCCTGCGCGACGTGCTCGGCTGGAGCCGGCCTTACCGCGACGGCGTGCTGCCGGCAGAGATCGATGCCCTGCTGCTGGAAAGCGGCCTGCGCGAGGACCTCGAACAGGACGGCGAGTCCGGCCACCGCGCTCGCATCCGCGTCTCGAGCATCGGGCGCCAGCTGTACTTCCACTCCGCCTTCCCGACCGACGACGACGACGCCGTGTTCTTCGGCCCCGACACCTACCGCTACGTGGCCGCGCTCAAGCGCGCGCTGGCTTCGCCGCTGCTGGGCCGCCCGGTACGCCGCGCGGTCGACATCGGCTGCGGCGCCGGACCGGGCGCGATCGAGCTGGCGCTGTGCTGCCCCGAGGCCACCGTCTACGGCGCCGACATCAACGAGGACGCGCTCGCGCTCACCGAAGTCAACGCCGAGCTGAACGGCGCCACCAGGCTCATCCCCTGCCGCAGCGACCTGCTGGACGGCGTCGACGGCCACTTCGACGTGGTGATGTCGAACCCGCCCTACATTCTCGACGCCGACGAGCTGCCCTACCGTCACGGCGGCGGCGAACATGGCGCCGGGCTGTCGATCCAGATCGTCAGAACCGGGCTGGCGCGCCTGCTCCCTGGCGGCAGCCTGCTGCTGTACACCGGCGTGGCGATCGTCGCCGGCGACGACCCCTTCCTGGCGGCGATCCGCCCGCTGCTCGACGAAGCCTGCGAGGAATGGCACTACGAAGAGCTGGATCCGGATATCTTCGGCGGGCAGCTGGAGTGCGAGGGTTACGAGAAGGTCGAGCGCATCGCGGCCGTGTGGCTGCACGCGGTCAAGCGCGGTTGAGATCAGGAACGTCAAAAGAAAACCACAAATAATCATTTAGCTGTGATCGTTTGTACAAGATTCCCGATCGGCAATATTCATCGCGACTATAATCGGTGTCCCATCCATGGCACCACTCGATTCTCCATGAAGATCACCAATCTCAAGGTGTGGGCGCGGCTCGCGCTCGGCTTTTCCATTGTTCTCATCCTGATGGTGGCCCTGGCCATCAACGGCGTTGCCAATATGGCGACCATGCAGGAAAAAATGACCCGGATCGTCGACAGCGACAACGTCAAGGTCAGGCTGGTGGCCGGCCTCCGCCAGTCGGTCATGAATGCGATCATCAACGGCCGCAACATCGCGCTGATGACCGACGCAGCCGAGATCGATGCCGAGAACAAGCGCCTGGCCGCCAACCGCGCCGAGTACAAGGTCCTGTTCGACAAGCTCTCCGGCATGATCTCCAGCGACACCGAAAAGGCGGACCTGGACAAGATCGTTGCCGCGCGCGCCGCTTCGGTGGACGTCGTCACCAGGATGACTGCCCTGGTGAAGGCCGGCCAGCGCGAAGAATCGAACCGCGTCCTGCTCAACGAGCTGCAGCCTCTGCAGACCAAGACCGTCATCGCGATGGGCGACATGGTGCAGCACCTCGAACGGCAGGTCGATGCCGCCGCAACTGAAGCAGCCGCAGCGCACCAGGCGGCGCGCCGCCACACGCTGCTGATCACGCTCGTTGCGCTGGTGCTCGGCGGCGCCATCTCCTGGCTGATCACGCGCAGCCTGCTGCGCCAGCTCGGCGGCGAACCCGGCTACGCGGCCGACATCGCCGGCCGCATCGCCAACGGCGAACTGGACGTGAATGTCGCGCTGCGCGACGGCGACCGCGCCAGCCTGCTGTTCGCGATGGACACCATGCGCGCGCGCCTGGCGGACCTGGTCGGCCACGTGCGCGAAGCCACCCACCACATCGCCCACGCCTCGAGCGAAATCGCGACCGGCAACGCCGACCTCTCGGCCCGCACCGAAGTGCAAGCGGGCTCGCTGGAAGAGACCGCGTCGACGATGGAAGAGCTGACCTCGACCGTGAAGCAGAACGCCGACCACGCCCACACCGCCAACGAACTGGCGCGCGCCGCCTCCACCGTGGCTGCGCGCGGCGGCGCGGTCGTGGCCCAGGTGGTGGACACCATGGGCTCGATCAACGAATCCTCGAAGAAGATCGTCGACATCATCTCGGTGATCGACGGCATCGCCTTCCAGACCAACATCCTGGCGCTGAACGCGGCGGTGGAGGCGGCCCGCGCCGGCGAACAGGGCCGCGGCTTCGCGGTCGTGGCCGGCGAAGTGCGTACCCTGGCCCAGCGCTCGGCCGCGGCGGCCAAGGAAATCAAGGCGCTGATCGACGACTCGGTCGGCAAGGTCGGCACCGGCAGCCGCCTGGTCGACGAGGCCGGCCTGACCATGAGCGAAGTGGTCGGCAGCATCGGCAAGGTGGCCGACATCATGGCCGACATCAGCGCCGCCACCGCCGAGCAGACCCACGGCATCGAGCAGGCCAACCGCGCGATCGTGGATATGGATGGGGTCACGCAGCAAAACGCGGCGCTGGTCGAGGAAGCTGCTGCGGCGGCGCAGGCGATGCAGCAGCAGGCGGAGGAGCTGGCGAAGCTGGTCAGTGTGTTCAAGGTTGGGGCTACTGCGCCGGCGGTTGCGGCGCCGGCGGGACGGCTTGCGCTGGCGATGCGCTGAAAAAAACAAAAGGCTCCCGAGGGAGCCTTTTGTTTTGGACAGTTTATTTCAACATCGTCCATGTTTGGCGGAGAGGGTGGGATTCGAACCCACGGTACGGTCACCCGTACGCCGTACGCCTGATTTCGAGTCAGGTACATTCGACCACTCTGCCACCTCTCCTGGTAACCGGTCGCTGTATTCGCGAGAGCACGCATTATAGGGGGTGCTTGGGATTCTCGCAAGGTGCTTTGGCAGTGGTTTTCTTGCCTTGCAAAGTCAGATGGACGAGCGCGCGCCCTCGGCGCGCGGGGCTGCCGTCCCTCCGGGCGGCAGCAGATGGGCGATTCGAAGAGGGCTGGGCTCGTAGGCCCAGCCCTTCGAATCCCACACGGGGAGCGCGCAGGCGCTCCCCTCCTCTCCGCCAAAAGAAAAAGGCTCCCCGAGGGGAGCCTTTTTCTTTGTCTTGGCGGAGAGGGTGGGATTCGAACCCACGGTACGGTCACCCGTACGCCTGATTTCGAGTCAGGTACATTCGACCACTCTGCCACCTCTCCTGGTAACCGGTCGCTGTATTCGCGAGAGGCCACATTATAGCAGCCTCTTGCGAAAACGGAAGAGCTATTTACACGCGCGCTCAGGCAGGCGACAGGCGCTCGAGGCCGCCCATGTACGGGCGCAGCACTTCCGGCACCACCACGCTGCCGTCCGCCTGCTGGAAGTTCTCCAGCACAGCCACCAGCGTGCGGCCGACCGCCAGGCCGGAGCCGTTCAGGGTGTGGACGAGTTCCGGCTTGTTCTGCGCATTGCGGAAGCGGGCCTGCATGCGGCGGGCCTGGAAGGCTTCGGTGTTCGACAGCGAGGAGATCTCGCGGTAGGTGTTTTGGGCGGGCAGCCAGACTTCCAGGTCGTAGGTCTTGGCGGCGCCGAAGCCCATGTCGCCGGTGCACAGCGACATTACGCGGTAGGGCAGGCCCAGGCTCTTCAGGATGAATTCGGCCTGGCCGACCATCTCTTCCAGCGCTTCGTACGATTTTTCCGGATGCGCGATCTGCACGAGCTCGACCTTGTCGAACTGGTGCTGGCGGATCATGCCGCGGGTGTCGCGGCCGTAGCTGCCCGCTTCCGAGCGGAAGCACGGGGTGTGGGCGGTGACCTTGATCGGCAGCTGGTCCAGCGGCACGATCTCGTCGCGCACCATGTTGGTCAGCGAGACTTCCGAGGTCGGGATCAGGTAGAAATTCTCGCCCTCGCCTTCGACGCCGCCCTTCTTCACGGCGAACAGGTCTTCGCCGAACTTCGGCAGCTGGCCGGTGCCGCGCAGCGAGGCCTCGTTGACCATGTAGGGGGTGTAGCACTCGGTGTAGCCGTGCTGGCCGGTATGGGTGTCCAGCATGAACTGGGCCAGCGCGCGGTGCAGTCTGGCGATGCCGCCCTTCATGACCGAGAAGCGCGAGCCGGTCAGCTTGGTCGCGGTGTCGAAGTCCAGGCCCAGCGGGCTGCCGACGTCGACGTGGTCTTTCACTTCGAAATCGAAGCTGCGCGGGGTGCCGACCTTGCGTACTTCGACGTTGCCCGACTCATCCTGGCCAACAGGCACGGACTCGTGCGGCAGGTTCGGGATCGCTTCCATGAAGCGCGCCACATTCTCCTGCACCTCGGCGAGGGCCACTTCGTTGGCCTTCAGCTCGTCGCCGATGCCGGCCACTTCCGCCATCACGGCGCTGGTGTCTTCGCCTTTGCCCTTCAGCATGCCGATCTGCTTGGACAGGCTGTTGCGCTTGCCCTGCAGTTCCTCGGTGCGCGTCTGGATCGCCTTGCGCTCTGCCTCGAGGGCGTTGAAGCCGGCGACGTCGAGCTGGAACTTGCGGGTCGCCAGTCGGGCGGCGACGGTGTCGATGTCTTTGCGGAGAAGTTGGATGTCAATCATTGTCGGAGATGGTTGCGCTTGGTTTTATCGAATGCGCAATTGTACCAAGCCGACAGGCTCCAGGTCCGCCAGATTCATCGACCTTACGATGAATCGCTGTACAGCTTAGTTCAGTGCGGCTTTCTCTGCAGCGCTCAGGCGATGCGCCTTGACCACGACCACCGGCACCTTCTGGTCGATGACGGCGGCTGCCGGGGCGGCGCGGACGACTTCCGGGGCCTGGGCCGAGGCCACGGCGTAGCTGGCGAAATTGGTCACGACGGCGGCGACGAGGAAGACGGCTTCGAGGTTTTTACGCAGTTTCATGATGTGCTCCTTTGGGTTCGGTTGATTCGTTAAGTGATTCGGTATGGTTGAACTTTACCGATTCGAACCCCGGACCTCCATCGACTTGCGACGGATTGCCCAAAACACGGAATGAACTGCGAAAAAGCGGGTCCAGCCCCCTACTCCCCCTTGTTTTCCCCGCGCGCTTCGTCGTCCAGGCTGCGCAGCCAGGCCAGCTTGTCGGCGATCTTCGCCTCGATCCCGCGCGGCACCGGCTGGTACCAGCCCGGCTCGGGCATCCCTTCCGGCAGATAGGTCTCGCCGGCGGCGTAGGCGTTCGGCTCGTCGTGGGCGTAGCGGTAGGCGTGGCCGTAGCCGAGTTCCTTCATCAGCTTGGTCGGCGCGTTACGCAGGTGGACCGGCACCTCGCGCGACTTGTCCTTGCGGACGAAAGCCATGGCCGCGTTGAAGGCGTTGTAGCCGGCATTGCTCTTGGCGGCGATGGCGAGATAGATCACGGCCTGGCCCAGCGCCAGCTCGCCTTCGGGCGAACCGAGGCGCTCGAAGGTCTCGGCGGCGTCGTTGGCGAGCTGGATAGCGCGCGGGTCGGCGATGCCGATGTCTTCCCAGGCCATGCGCACGATGCGGCGCGACAGGTACTTCGGGTCGGCGCCGCCGTCGAGCATGCGGCACAGCCAGTACAGGGCCGCGTCCGGATGCGAGCCGCGCACCGATTTGTGCAGGGCCGAGATCTGGTCGTAGAAGTTGTCGCCGCCCTTGTCGAAGCGGCGCGCGTTCAGGGTCAGCGCATTCTCGACGAACTCGCGCGTGATCTGCGTGACGCCGGCGGTGTCGGCCGAGGTCTTGGTCTGCTCTAGCAGATTCAGGAAGCGGCGGGCGTCGCCGTCCGCATAGCCGACCAGGGTATCGACCGCGACTTCCTCGAACTGCAGGTCCTGCAGCACGCGCTCCTGCGCGCGCTTGAGCAGCTGGCGCATCTCGTCGTCGTTGAGCGCTTTCAGCACATACACCTGGGAACGCGACAGCAGCGCCGAATTGACTTCGAAGGACGGGTTCTCGGTGGTGGCGCCGATCAGCGTCACAAGCCCCGATTCCACGAAGGGCAGCAAGGCGTCCTGCTGCGACTTGTTGAAGCGGTGGATCTCGTCGATGAAGAGGATGGTGTGCTTGCCGCCGGCCAGGAAGTGCTCGGCCTGTTCGATCGATGCGCGGATGTCCTTCACGCCCGACAGCACGGCCGACAGCGCGATGAACTCGCAGTCAAAGGCGTTCGCGGTCAGGCGCGCCAGCGTGGTCTTGCCGACGCCCGGCGGGCCCCACAGGATCATCGAGTGCGGGCGGCCCGACTGGAATACCAGGTTGAGCGGCTTGCCCGGCCCCAGCAGGTGGCTCTGGCCGATGACCTCGGCGATGGTCTTGGGGCGCAGGGCCTCGGCCAGCGGCGCTGCGGGTTCGTTCTTGAATAGGTCGCGGTTGTCCATGGGGCGTAGTGTAGCCGATGGCGACCCGCCCGGTACTCAGCGCAGCAGTACGCTGCCCCACATGGCGTCGCTGCGCTTGCCCGCCCCGGCAGCCGGATCGAAGGCGAAGCGGCAGTTCGCCAGGTAAGCGGCGACCTCGCCAGCCAGTTCGGAGCTGACGCTCGCGCCCTCCACCTTCAGTGCGCGCGGCGCGCCGGCCTGGTCGAGCAGGAAGCGCACCTTCATGCCTTTCTCGTCCGTGAACTGGAGATCGAAAGCTGCGAACCCGGCAAATCGTCCGGCGCTTCCGCAGCTTCCGGGGACCAGGCCGGCAAACACGCGCGGCCTGCTATCCAGCGTCCAGACGAATTGCAGCGGCAGCTCCTGCCCCGCGGCCTCGGCCGCCTGCTGGGGCGTGTACCTGCAACCGTTGGCGAGCGCTATGGTCGCATCGTCGAGGATGCCCCAGCCGCTGGATTTGATGACCCTTGCGTCGCTCACGCTGCCATCCGGCAGCAGCTTGTAGCCGACCGTGGCCACGCCGACCAGCTCGTAACGCATGGCTTCGCGCGGCCAGCTTACCTTGCCGCAGTCACCGATCGGGTATTTGGGCTTGCCGGCCGGCTGGCGATATTCCAGGCTTCCGGCCAGCGGATCGGTATCTTTCTGCGTCGGCGCCTGCGCGGCGGCGTTCGCGCCTGCCAGTGCAAGCAGGGTCAGGATGGCTGCATGGCGTGGTCGCATGGCGAATGCCCATTATCAAAAACATAAGTATAGCCGATGAGCCTGGGCTTATATAATCAATCTTTCCAGCCTTTTAAACCCATGCCCATACCCATGCCCGGACCCGTACTCATCATGCAGGACACCTGGCTGCGCTGGACCAAGGCCACGCGCGCCGCGGCGGACGCCGGCCCCAGGCTAGCGGTCCCGCGCGTACACCTGCTGCCCCAGCTGCTCAACGAGGGCACGCTGCGGCACGAGGTGGCGGCCTTCGAGGAAAACGGCTTCGAGCAGCTGCAGCGGATGCGCGCCATCATGGACCCGGCCTGGGCGCGGGACTTGCCGATCCGGCCCGACAACGTGGGGGTGCGCAGGCGCGGCGACGGTTTCGAAGTGCGCCTGGCCCGTCCTTTCCCCAGCATGTTGACGACAGCCTGGCCGGGCCACCTGCCCGCTCCCCTGTTCACAGGCAGCGTCGGCGAAGCGGTGCGCATCGACTGGAACGGGCGCTTCCAAGCGTCCATAGGCGGCTCGAACCGTTCCTATTTCTTCGAAGAGCACACGGTGTGGGTGGCGCTGCTGGATAGTCCGACCGACAAGGCCCTGCTCGAGCTCACGCCGCGCAAACACATCGACCTGCGCACGCAGATCTACTGAGCCGGCCTTATTGGCTCAGGACGACCCGGCCGTAGACGGTATCGGTACGCTGCCCCTTGAGCTCCGGGTCGAAGCCGAAACGGCAGCTTTCCACATACTTGATGAGCGCATCGAAGGTCTGCGGCGGCAGGACGATACCCTCGGTCTTGACGCCACGCGGCTGCCCCTGCGCGTCGACCAGCAGGCGCACCTTGACGCCGTCCGGGCCGCTGGGCGTCTTGTCGTAGGCCTGGAAACGGACGAAGCGGCCGCTGGCCGGACAGCTGCCCGGCACCAGGTGCGGACGGATGCTGTGTTCGCCGTCGAGGCTCCAGACATACTGGACCGGCAGCGCGGCGCCGCCGGCCTTTGCGGCCTGCGCGGGCGGGAAGCTGCAGGCCTGGATGGTGCGGATCGCGGCATCATCGAGCAGCGCCCAGCCGCTCGATTTGGCGACCTGCACCTCGCTGACATGGCCGTCGGGCGCGAGCTGGAAGCGCAGCGTGGTGATGCCTTCGAGTTCGTAGCGGATCGCCTCGCGCGGGTATTGCGGTCCCGCGCAGGTCTTGGGTGGCGTGAGGGTCGTGGGCGCCGGCGGCATCTGGGCCGCGGCGGACGCTTCCTGCAAGCCGACCAGGGCGGATGCGATGGTCAGCCCGGCAAGGCCCTGCCTCACTGGCTGACCACCTCGGCCCCTTTCGGGACGTCGAACTTGAAGTGCTGGGCGCCCAGTTGCGGGTTGCGCTGGAAGTTGGTGAACTTCAGCACCGAGGTCTGGCCGAAGGAATCCTTCAGCTCCATCGCCTGCGGCACGCCGTCCTTCATGCCGATGCCGATGCTCTCGAAGGTCGTGTCCTTGGCCTTCGGGGTCGCGGTCATCCACTCCATGCCGTCGCGGGCGCCGGCTTCGACCAGGGTGAAGTTCTTTTCCAGGTCGTTACTGCCGAACAGGATTGCGGCCGGCGAGCTGCCCAGGGCGTTGCCGAGCTTGCGGGTGGTGACCTGGTTCAGGTCCTTGTCGTAGACGTAGAGCATGTCGCCGTCGGCCTGCAGCACCTGTTCGTAAGGCTTCTGGTAGGTCCAGATGAACTTGCCGGGGCGGGCGAACACGAAGGTGCCGGTCGACGGCGGCGGGGTCTTGGCGCCCGGCTTGCTGCGGACCTGGGTCTGGGTGAACTCGCCGCGCGCCGCCTTGGTGCCGGCGACGAAGGTCTTGAACTGGTCGAGGGCGCCGGCGCTGGCCGCGCCGCTCAGGGCGAAGGTGGTGGCGGCCAGCAGGCCGCCCAGGGTGAGTTTCAGCTTCATGGTCATCGTTTTATCCTTATTAATATATGTTCATGAAGGCGGCGCGGCGTTTCGGGCGATGGTTGAACACGTGGGCACAGGGTGCCCACGCATCACGCCGGATCGCCCCGCCATTACTCCGCGCTGGTCGCCGGCACCAGGATGTCGCGGTTGCCGTTCGACTGCATCGGCGATACCAGCCCGCTCTGCTCCATCTGTTCGATCAGACGGGCCGCGCGGTTGTAGCCGATGCGCAGGTGGCGCTGCACCAGCGAGATCGAGGCCTTGCGGTTCTTCAGCACGACCTGCACGGCCTGGTCGTACAGGGCGTCGGATTCGCCGCCACCCTCGCCCGCCGCCGCGCCGTCGGCGCCGCCACCGCCCTCTTCGAGCGTGCCGCCTTCGAGGATGCCTTCAATGTAATTCGGTTCGCCAGTCGATTGCAGATGTTTTACAACTCGATGCACTTCGTCGTCGGAGACGAAGGCGCCGTGCACGCGGATCGGCAGGCCGGTCCCCGGCGGCATGTAGAGCATGTCACCCATGCCCAGCAGGGTCTCGGCGCCCATCTGGTCCAGAATCGTGCGCGAGTCGATCTTCGAGCTCACCTGGAAGGCGATACGGGTCGGGATGTTCGCCTTGATCAGGCCCGTGATCACGTCCACCGACGGCCGCTGGGTAGCCAAAATCAAGTGGATACCGGCCGCGCGCGCCTTCTGCGCGATACGGGCGATCAGTTCCTCGACCTTCTTACCGACCACCATCATCAGGTCGGCCAGTTCGTCGATGATGATGACGATGGTCGGCAGCTTTTCCAGCGGCTCGGGATTGTCCGGCACGATCGAGAACGGATTCGGGATGTGCTCTTCCCGCTTGGCCGCTTCCAGGATCTTGGCGTTGTAGCCGGCCAGGTTACGCACGCCCAGCTTGGACATCAGCTTGTAGCGGCGCTCCATCTCGTTCACCGCCCAGTTCAGCGCATGGCCGGCCTGGCGCATGTCGGTCACGACCGGCGCCAGCAGGTGCGGAATGCCTTCGTACACCGACATCTCCAGCATCTTCGGGTCGATCAGGATCAGGCGCACGTCGTCCGGGTCGGATTTGTACAGCAGCGACAGAATGGTGGCGTTGATGCCGACCGACTTACCGGAGCCGGTGGTACCGGCCACCAGCAGGTGCGGCATCTTGGCCAGGTCGGCGCAAACCGGCTTGCCGGCGATGTCCTTGCCCAGCGCGACCGTCAGCGCCGAGGCGCTGTCGCCATACACCTTGGAGCCGACGATCTCCGACAGGCGCACGATCTGGCGCTTCGGATTCGGCAGCTCCAGCGCCATGTAGTTCTTGCCGGGGATCGTCTCGACCACGCGGATGGAGGTCAGCGACAGCGAACGCGCCAGGTCGCGCGCAAGGTTGACGATCTGGCTGCCCTTCACGCCGGTGGCCGGCTCGATTTCGTAGCGGGTCACGACCGGGCCCGGATAAGCGGCGACCACCTTGGCTTCGACGCCGAAGTCGGACAGCTTCTTCTCGATCAGGCGGCTGGTGAATTCCAGGGTCTCGATGGCGACCGTTTCCTGGGCCGGCGGCGCTTCGTCCAGCAGGCTGATCGGCGGCAGAGGCGAATCGCCCGGCATGCCCTGGAACAGGACGTTCTGCCTTTCCTTCTCGGCGCGCTCGGAACGCGGCACGCTGACCACCTGGGGTTCGATCTTGATCGGCGCCAGCGCGGGGGCGGCGGCGGTGGGCGAAGCGGCCGGCGCGGCCGGGAGCGCAGGCTCGCGGTACGCAGGCGCAGACGCACGCGGTGTCACCACACCATCCTCGTCGATATCCTCGTCCAGCATCGGCTCGGCGCGCGGCTCGAGCTTCGCATCCAGCTTCGGCTCCTTACCGGCCTTGTCGCCTTTGGCGGAGACCTTGGACATGACCTTGGCCAGGAAGCCCGGCGCCGGCGCCTCGTCGCCGTCTTCCAGCTGCGGCTCGGCCTTCGACGCCAGGGCCGGGGCCGGCGCGGCATGCTTCTCGACGTACTTGGCGCGCTCGTTCACCACGACCTCGTCGCGGCGGCTGGCGGCGACTTCGCCGTGGCGGCGGTCTTCGCGGTCTTCGTAGCGCAGGCGGAACCACTCGTAGCTCGCCTCGATCGAGCCGCCGATGCGCTCGGCCACGGCCAGCCAGGACACCTGGAAGTACCAGGAGAAGCCCAGACCGAACAGCAGCAACAGCAGCAGCGTAGCGCCGGTGAAGCCGAAGGCGGCATGCGCGCCATGGCCGATCAGCTGGCCCAGCACGCCGCCGGGGGCGCGCGGCAGTTCCACCTTCAGGGTCCACATGCGCAGGTATTCGAGGCCGACGCTGCCCGCGAACATCAGGGCAAAGCCGATCCAGCGGACCACCGCCTCGCCCTGGTGCTCGGGTTCGGGCTCGGCGGCCTCGATCACGAAGCGGTTGTGCAGGCGGCGGTAGCCCTTCCACACGGCGCGCGCGAAGCAGACGCACAGCCACCAGGCGGAAAAGCCGAAGATGAACAGCAGCAGGTCGGCCAGCCAGGCGCCCGCGCGGCCGCCGAGGTTGACCACGTGCGGCACCGCGGCTTCGTGCGACCAGCCCGGATCGGCCTTGTTATAGCTGAGTAATATGAGGACGAAGTACAGCAGGGCCACGGCCGTGGCCAGCCAGCGCGCTTCCGACAGCAGGCGCACCAGCCGGTTCGGCATCGGATGCCGCGGCGGCGCAGGCTTGCGTGTGTAGGTCGAAGTTGTCGATTGACTATTCTTGCTCATGCTGATTGAAACGGATGCTGCGGGGTAGTTTCCCCAAAGATCGACCATTCTACGCGATAGATTGCCGGGAGGGCCCATGATTCATGCTCGCTTGCATCATCGACTATAATGTGCGCCACAACTCCCCTTGATAAAAGGGCTTCTCAGCCCCAGTTTCCCTCCTCACCAATAAGACGAATTCCTGCAATGACCACTCGCAAACACGCCAAAGTCCTGATCCTCGGTTCCGGCCCAGCCGGCTACAGCGCCGCCGTCTACGCCGCCCGCGCCAACTTGAATCCGATGCTGGTGACCGGCGTCGAACAGGGTGGCCAGCTGATGACGACGACCGATGTCGAGAACTGGCCGGGCGATCCGCTGGGCGTCCAGGGCCCGGAACTGATGCAGCGCCTGCTGCAGCACGCCGAGCGTTTCAATACGGAGATCGTGTTCGACCACATCCACACGACCTTCCTGAACGAGAAGCCGATCCGCCTGGTCGGCGATTCGCACGAGTTCACCTGCGACGCCCTGATCATCGCCACCGGCGCCTCGGCCCAGTACCTGGGTCTGCCGAGCGAGCAGGAATTCATGGGTAAAGGCGTGTCCGCCTGCGCCACCTGCGACGGTTTCTTCTACCGCAACCAGGAAGTGGCGGTGATCGGCGGCGGCAATACCGCGGTCGAGGAAGCGTTGTACCTGTCCAACATTGCAAGCAAAGTCACCCTGATCCACCGCCGCGACAAGTTCCGCGCCGAGCCGATCCTGGTCGACCGCCTGATGCACAAGGTCGAGGAAGGCAAGATCGTGCTGGAGCTGAACCAGACCCTGGACGAGGTGCTGGGCGACGCCAGCGGCGTGACCGGCCTGCGCCTGAAGTCGAGCGCCGGCGACGCCACCAAGGACATCACCGTGCACGGCCTGTTCGTGGCGATCGGCCACAAGCCGAACACCGGCATCTTCGACGGCCAGCTGGAAATGCACAACGGCTACATCAAGACCCGCAGCGGCACCGAAGGCATGGCCACCGCGACCAGCGTCGAAGGCGTGTTCGCGGCCGGCGACGTCCAGGACCACATCTACCGCCAGGCGATCACCTCGTCGGGCACGGGCTGCATGGCGGCGCTGGATGCACAACGTTATCTGGAAGCGTTGGAATAACAACTTGGATCCCCGCCTGCGCGGGGATGACGTGTTTGTATAGGTAGCAACGATGGCGGGCTTGAAAGACTTCTCCGATCTCAAATCCTTGCGCGACCAGCTCAAGGAAGATCAGCGCCAGCGCGCCATCGAAAAGGCCGTGCGCGAGCGGCGCGAACGCATCGAACGCGAGCGCGCGGTGGAGTTCCGCGCGGCCGTGAAGGATGTCACGCCGATGCCGGAATCGGACCGCTACGTCTGGCGCCCGGCCCAGGAAGCCGAGCTGCGCGCGTCTGCAACGGGTCAGCGCCCCACGCAATTCCGCACCGACGAGGAAGAAATCGCGGCGGTGATGAAGGAATCGATGCTGTCCGACCAGTTCGACGTCGACGGCCTGCTCGACGAAGACCCGACCCTCAGCTGGGCGGCGCCCGGCGTCGGCCCGGACGTCGTCAAGAAGCTGCGCAAGCGCCACTGGCAGGTGGAGGACGAACTCGACCTGCACGGCTACACGCGCGACCTGGCGCGGCGCATGGTGGATGCCTTCCTGCGCCGCTCGGCCAGGAACGGGGTGCGCTGCGTGCGCATCATCCACGGCGTCGGCTACGGCTCGGCGGGCGGCGAACCGGTCCTGCGCGGCATGGTCCACAGCTGGCTGGTGCAGACCGCCGAGACGGTCGCCTTCTGCGTGGCGAACCGCACCGACGGCGGCAATGGCGCCCTGGTTGTCCTGCTTCGCCCCGCGCTGGAGCAAGAAGACTGAATCCATTTGTTCAAATTTTTCGCATAATTCCTTTCGACTACGTTGAACTGTTGTGTCTCGTTGAAAAACGCCGGGCGGGTTCTGTATGGAAGTTGTAAAATTCAGTCTAAGCAGCGCCGCTCCGGTCCTGCATGCGAAGGGATAATGCGAATTGAAGTCCAGTACTCCAGTGCCGATGGGCACCCCGGCGCGTGTCGACCTGCTTAACTGTGCAGATGAACCGATCCACGTACCAGGTTCGATACAGCCGCATGGAGCGCTGATTTTCTTCACCACCGCAGGCGAGCTCGAAGGCTGGAGCGATAACGCCCGCGCCATGCTTGCCCTGCCGCTCGAAGCCGGCCGCCTCTTCGGTGCGCTGGGCCTGCCAGCCGATGTCACTGAATTGATCCAGGAATGCCTGGACAATATGAGCGAAGGCGAGACCGCGCCGATGTTCACCGCCATCGTGATCGAAGATGCCGACTACGATTGCGTGGTCCATGCCCATGAAGGCCGCGTCATCGCCGAGTTCGAAGCGCGCGAAGTCGCCATCGATGCCGTCGCCCAGTTCGCCATCAAGGCGCACAGCTCGATCGACCGCCTGCGCCGCCAGAAATCGGTCGACGCGCTGCTCGAGACCGCCGTGCGCTCGGTGCGCGAATTCACCGGCTTCGACCGCGTGATGGCCTACCGCTTCCGCCCGGACGACAGCGGCGACGTGGTGGCCGAGGCGCGCCGCGAGGACCTCACGCCCTTTCTCGGCCAGCGCTATCCGGCCGGCGACATTCCGCCCCAGGCGCGCCGCCTGTACGTGCTGAACACCCTGCGCATGATCGCCGACGTTACCTACCATGCGGTTCCACTGCTCGGTGCGCCGGGCAGCGCACCGCTGGACCTGAGCTTCGCGGTGCTGCGCAGCGTCTCGCCGATCCACGTCGAATATCTACAGAACATGGGCGTCAGCGCCTCGATGAGCGTGTCGATCGTCGTCAACGGTCGCCTGTGGGGCCTGATCGCCTGCCACCACATGCGCCCGAAGCGCGTGCCCTACTCGATCCGGATGGCGGCCGACGTGCTGGCCCAGGTGATCGCGTCCACCGTCCAGAGCCTGGAATCGCGCGAAGAGTCGGCGCTGGTCGAACGCGCGGCCAAGGTGCGCACCAGCCTGGTCGAATCGCTGCTGCTGGAAGAAGACCCGCTCGAGGCTTTGATCGAGCACGCCGACGGCATGATGGAAGCGGCGCGCGCGCAGGCCATGATCGCCACCCAGTTCGGCCGCGTGGTCTGCCGCGGCATCGACCAGGAATGTGGCGAACGCATCGTCGCCACCCTGCCGCAGGCTACGCATGAACTCCTGACGCGCCGCTGTGTCGGCGACTGGCCCGAGGAGGCGCGTGACACCCTGGGAAAGTGGGTCGGCCTGCTTGGCCTGCCGTACGACCCGCCCAGCAGCGGCTGGTGCCTGCTGCTGCGCCATGAGCAGATCGAGGAAGTCGCCTGGGGCGGCAAGCCGGACAAGAGCCGCCAGTTCGGTCCGCTGGGCGAGCGCCTGACCCCGCGCGGTTCTTTCGACGCCTGGCACGAGACCGTGCGTGGCTGCGCCCACGAATGGGAAGACGGCGTGATGACCCATGCTCGCATGACCCTGGCCGAGCTGGCCCGGGTCTCGAACGCGCGCCGCGCGCAAACCGAAGCCACACGCGCCCAGCTGCTGGCGATGCTGGGCCACGACCTGCGCGATCCGCTCCACTCCATCAACATGGCCGGCATGGTGCTGGAAAAGACCGTCACCGGCGACAAGAGCACCACCCTGGGCAAGCGCATCCAGTCGTCCAGCAACCGCATGCAGCGCATGATCGGCCAGGTGCTGGACATGAGCCGCATCGACCGCGGCCTGGCGCTGGGCGTGACCCTGGAGCCCGTAGACCTTGCGGCGCTGGTGGAAGACATGGTGGAAGAAGCGCGCATGGCGTACCCGACCATCGTCTACGAGCTGCAAGTCGTCTGCCCGGCCACCGTGATGGCCGACAGCAGCCGCCTGGGCCAGGTGCTGTCCAACCTGCTGAGCAATGCGCGCCACCACGGCGAGCCGAACCAGCCGATCGAGATCCGCCTGTGGCAGGACGACGGCCAGGCGATGGTCTCCGTCGCGAATGCCGCCGCGCCGATTCCGCACGAGATCGAGTCCGGGCTGTTCAATCCCTTCAAGCGCAGCTCGCTGAACAATCCGCGCAACCGCACCGGCATGGGCCTGGGCCTGTACATCGCCCAGCAGATCGTGCGCGAGCACCAGGGCGAGATCGCCTACCGCTACGAGGCCGCGGCGGCCGGCAGCGGACGGGTCACGTTCACCATGCAGCTGCCGCTGGCCGGGCCGCAGTAATGCGCTGACACTGTCGGGCCGGGCATGTTAGGCTAGCAACATCGCCACCAGCCCGGCTCTGCATGACCCTCATAAAATTCATCGAAATCATGGCGATCCTGGTGGGCGCCTTCTCCGGCTTCATCGAAGCGCGGCGCAAGCGCATGGACCTGGTCGGCGTGTTCACCGTCGCCTTCATCGCCGCATTCGGCGGCGGCACCCTGCGCGACATCCTGCTCGACAAGCGCCCGCTGTTCTGGGTCCAGCACGAGGAGTACGCGATCCTGATCTTCGTGCTGGCCATGGTCGCCTCGCCGCTCATGAAGACCCTGCGCCACATGGTGTCCGAGCGCCTGATCGTGATTGCCGACGCGGTGGGCTTGGGACTGTTCTCGGTGGCCGGCGTGTCGTCGGCGCTGGATGCCCACATGCCGCTCTTCATCGCCTCGATGATGGGCGTGATCACGGGGATCTTCGGCGGTGTGCTGCGCGACATCGTCTGCAACGAGGTGCCGATGGTCTTCCGCGACGGCAAACCTTACGCGATCTGCGCCTTCGTCGGCAACTGGCTGTTCCTGCTGATGGGCATGTACGGCTTCCCCCACGATTTCGCGCTGTGGTCGAGCGCCCTCTTCATCAGCGGCCTGCGCCTGCTGACCTGGAAGTTCAACGTGCAGGTCGGTCGCTAGCCGACTGCCCGCAATCAGAGCACCGTTTCGAGGTGCGCCACCAGGGTCTCGAGCGAGACCGGCTTCGGGAAGAATACGACTTCGTCCAGCGTCGGGCCGACGTCGATCGGATTGGCCGAGATCATCACGGCCGGCAGCCCGGGCTGCAGCGCGCGCAGGCGGCGCAGCAGTTCGTCGCCGTTTATGCCCGGCATCTTGTAGTCGGTAATGACCAGGTCGGGCGGGTCGGCCTGGTAGGCCTCGAGGGCCTCTTCCCCGCTGGCGGCCACCGACACGCGGTAGCCCTTGATCGAAAGGTAGCGCTCGAAGACGTAGCCGACGGCCTCTTCGTCGTCGACCACCAGTATATGTTTTCCCGTCAACTCATCCACGCATCTGTTCGGCCACTGGCCTCATGTAACATTTAAACAAGGAATGTAACATGAGGCCGGCGCGGAGGACAAGAGCGATTCAGACCGCGTCCGGGCCCGTTTCTCCGGTGCGGATGCGGATCACCTGCTCCACTTCCTGCACGAAAATCTTGCCGTCACCGATCTTGCCGGTGCGGGCCGCCTTGATGATGGCGTCCACCACCTGTTCCGTCATGTTGTCGTCGACCACCACCTCAATTTTTACCTTTGGCAAAAAATCGACCACGTATTCGGCGCCGCGGTACAGCTCGGTATGGCCCTTCTGGCGGCCGAAGCCCTTCACCTCGGTCACGGTGAGGCCGGTGACGTTCACTTCGGCCAGCGCCTCACGCACTTCGTCCAGTTTGAAGGGTTTGATCACGCAGGTAATCTGTTTCATGGTTTTCTCCTGGTTGGTTATTCTTGGTCCGGAATCTTGGCCAGCTGTTCCATCCACACCGTGGCTTCGGAATCGCTGGGGGCGCGCCAGTCGCCGCGTGGCGAGAGCGACCCGCCGTTGCCCACCTTCGGCCCGTTCGGCACGCAGGAGCGCTTGAACTGGCTGGTCTTGAAGAAGCGCCACAGGAAGATGCCCAGGTTTTTCTTGATCGCCGCGAGGCCGTATTCGTTGCGCGCCGGGCTGCCGCCTTCCGGCCAGGGCCCGACGTCGCGCTTGCTCCAGGCGCTGTACGAGAGGAAGGCGACCTTGGTCGGCGTAAAGCCATAGCGCAGCGTGTAGTAGAGGTTGAAGTCCTGCAGCTCGTAGGGGCCGATGAAGTCTTCGGTCACCTGGGATGGCTTGCTGCCCTGGTCGCCGGTCTTGCCCGGCACCAGTTCCGGGCTGATCTCGGTTTCCAGCACCTTGATCAGGACGTCGGCGCCGCTCTCCCCGATCTGCTTCGTATCCGCCACCCAGCGCACCAGGTGCGAGATCAGGGTCTTGGGCACGCTGGCGTTCACGTTGTAGTGCGACATGTGGTCGCCCACGCCGTAGGTGCACCAGCCCAGCGCCAGCTCCGAGAGATCCCCGGTGCCGATCACGATCGCATGGTGGTGGTTCGCCAGCCGGAACAGGTGGCTGGTGCGTTCGCCCGCCTGCACGTTCTCGAAGGTGACGTCGTATTCTTCCTTGCCCTCGGCATAGGGATGGCCGAGGTCCTTCAGCATCTGGATGCAGCTGGGGCGGATGTCGATTTCATGCGCCGTCGCGCCCACCACTTCCATCAGCTGGCGCGCC
The DNA here is from genome assembly GCF_059418525.1 of Telluria sp. GW821-FHT07G12. Taxonomy (NCBI): domain Bacteria; kingdom Pseudomonadati; phylum Pseudomonadota; class Betaproteobacteria; order Burkholderiales; family Oxalobacteraceae; genus Telluria; species Telluria sp. GW821-FHT07G12. Next base: position 255,385 of record NZ_JBWKQA010000006.1, read on the forward strand.
TGGTCGAGCGTCCGCTGGCTGGTGGCGAAGCCGGGCATGGTGTAGGCGAGGATGTTGGTGCGCGGCAGGCCGAGGCGGTCCATGGCCTTGGCGCAGACCAGCAGCGCATGCGTGGAATCCAGGCCGCCCGAGATGCCGATCACGACCTTCTTGTGGCCGGAGGACTGCAGGCGCTGCAGCAGGGCCTGGACCTGGATGTTGTAGACCTCGGTGCAGCGCTCGTCGCGGCGTTTGCCGTCCGCCGGCACGTAGGGGAAGCGCTCGATGGTGCGGTTCAGCGGCAGGTCCCTGTCGGTCGGCAGCGCCAGCGCGAAGCGCGTCGTGCGGAATTTGTCGACTTCGGCGGCATGGCGGCGCACCGACTGCGCGAAGGTGGTCGTGTGCATGCGGTCGAGCGAGAGGCGCTCCAGGTCGACGTCGGCCAGGATCAGGTGCGAGTCCTGCAGGAAGCGCTCGGACTGGGCCAGCAGATCGCCCTTTTCGTAGATCAGCGACTGCCCGTCCCAGGACATGTCGGTGGTCGATTCGCCCAGGCCGGCCGAGGTGTACAGATAGGCCGCCAGGCAGCGCGCCGACTGCTGGCTCACGAGCTGGTGCCGGTAGCCGCTCTTGCCCACCACCACGTTGGAGGCCGACAGGTTGACCAGCACGGTGGCGCCGGCCAGCGCCGCGAAGGAGGACGGCGGCACCGGCACCCAGACGTCTTCGCAGATCTCGACGTGGACGCGGAACAGGGGGTTATTTTCCAGCTCGAAGATCTGCTCGGGACCGAAGGGCACGTCCTGGCCCAGCAGCGTGATACGGTCCACGGCCGCGTTGTCCGCCGCACTGAACTGCCGGCTTTCGTAAAATTCGCCATAATTGGGCAGGTAGCACTTCGGCACCACGCCCAGGATGCGGCCGCCGGCCACCACCACCGCGCAATTGAACAGCGTATGGTTCAGGCGCAGCGGCGCGCCGACGACCATGGCCAGCGGCAGGGTTTTCGAGGCCTCGACCACCTGGCCCAGGGCGTCGACCACGGCTTCGAGCAGCGCGCGCTGGTGGAACAGGTCGTCGCAGCTGTAGGCGGACAGGCCCAATTCCGGGAAGGCGATCAGGGCGGCGCCCTGCTCGGCCGCTTCCTTCGCCAGGCGCAGGGTCTCCTGGACGTTGAAGGCCGGGTCGGCGACGCGGCAGCGCGGGCTGGCCACTGCAACGCGCGCAAAGTCGTGCGAATACAGGTTGAAGAATCGCTTATCCATGTTCAGCTTTTCATTATTCGGAAGTCATCTTGAATTATCGCACGCATATCGCTTCTTCCCTGCTTGAAGTCGGCCAGGCGGCCTGGGACGGGCTGCTAGCCCGGCAGTCCAGCCCCAACCCCTTCCTCTCGTATGCCTTCCTGCACGCGCTGCACGAATCCGGCAGCGCCACCCCGGATACCGGCTGGCAACCGCAGTTCATCGTCCTCTACGACGGCGACGAGCTCGCCGCCGCCCTGCCCCTCTACGTGAAAGGACACTCCTACGGCGAATACGTGTTCGACTGGGCCTGGGCCGATGCCTACCAGCGCCACGGCCTCGATTACTACCCCAAGCTGCTGAGCGCCATCCCGTTCACGCCGGTGACCGGGCCGCGCCTGATGGCGGTCGATGCCGCCGCGCGCGCCGCCCTGATCGCCGTGCTGCAGGCGACCCAGCAGGCGTCGGACGTATCGTCGACCCACATCCTGTTCCCGCCCGACGAGCAGGCGAAGCAGCTGGGCGAGGCCGGCTATCTGCTGCGCAGCGGCGTGCAGTTCCACTGGATGAATGCCGGCTACGCGGACTTCGAGGAATTCCTGGCCACGCTGGAGCAGAAAAAGCGCAAGAACATCCGCGCCGAGCGGCGCAAGGTGCTGGAAGCCGGCGTGACGATGCGGCGGGTACGCGGCATCGATGCCACGGACGAGGACTGGCGCTTCTTCACGCGCTGCTACCGCCACACCTATGCCGAGCATTTTTCCAAGCCCTACCTGAACCTGGACTTCTTCCGGCGCATCGGGCGCGAGATGCCTGGCAATCTCCTGCTCGTCATCGCCGAGCGTGATGGGTCCCCGATCGCCTCGTCGCTGGTCGTGCACGACGACACCACGCTCTATGGCCGCTACTGGGGCGCCCTCGAACACGTGCCCTGCCTGCACTTCGAGACCGCCTACTACCAGCCGCTGGAATTCTGCATCGAGCAGAAGATCCAGGTGTTCGAGGGCGGCGCCCAGGGCGAGCACAAGATGGCGCGCGGCTTCCTGCCGACCCGGACCTGGTCGGCGCACTGGCTGAAGCATCCTTCCTTCTCGGACGCGGTGGAAACCTTCCTGGAGCGCGAAAGCGGCGGCATCGACGACTATATCGATGAGCTGAACGAGCGCAATCCCTTCAAGGGCGCGTAACGGAACGCGGCCGTTTGGCGCCCGATGCTAAGCTTTTCTCATCGCTGGAATGCAGACTGAGGAGAAAAGCATGAGCAAAACCGTCGGTGATTTCTTCGTCGAACGCCTGTACGAATGGGGCGTGCGCACCATCTTCGGCTACCCCGGCGACGGCATCAACGGCGTCCTTGGCGCCCTTCAGCGCGCGAAGAACAAGATCGAGTTCATCCAGGTGCGGCACGAGGAGATGGCCGCCTTCATGGCCTCGGCCCACGCCAAGTTCACCGGCCAGCCCGGCGTCTGCCTGTCGACCGGCGGCCCCGGCGCGGCCCACCTGGTGACGGGGCTGTATGACGCCAAGCTGGACCACATGCCGGTGCTCGCCATCTGCGGCCAGGCCGCGCAGACCGCCCGCGGCGCCCACTACCAGCAGGAAGTCAACCTGGACCGGCTGTTCCAGGACGTGGCCGACTACGTGCACGAAGCGGCCGTCCCCTCGCAAGTGCGGCACCTGCTCGACCGTGCGATGCGCACGGTCCTGGGCCGCAACGGCATCGGCGTGCTGGTGCTGCCCAACGATCTGCAGGAAAAACCCTATGAAGACCCCCCGCGCAAGCACGGCTCGGTGTTCTCCGGCGTCGGCTACAGCAGGCCGCGCATCGTTCCGCAGGACGCCGACCTGCGGCGCGCGGCCGAGGTCCTCAACGCCGGCAAGAAGGTGGCGATCCTGGTCGGCGCCGGCGCCCTGCACGCCACCGACGAAATCATCGCCGTGGCGGATCGCCTGCAGGCCGGCGCGGCGAAAGCCCTGCTGGGCAAGGCCGCCCTGCCCGACGACCTGCCCTGGGTGACGGGCTCGATCGGCATCCTCGGCACCAAGGCCAGCTGGGACCTGATGAACCACTGCGACACCTTGCTGATGATCGGCACCGGCTTCCCCTACGCGGAATTCCTGCCCGAGGAAGGCAAGGCGCGCGCGGTGCAGATCGACATCGACCCGACCATGCTGGGCATCCGCTACCCGGCCGAGGTCAATCTGCACGGCGACAGCGCCGAGACCCTGCGCCTGCTGCTGCCGCTGCTCGAGCAGAAGGACGGCGAGTGGCGCCGCCACGTCGTCGAACAGGTCAAGGATTCCTGGCAGCTGCTCGAGAACCGCGCCCTGCAGCCGGCGCATCCCCTCAATCCGCAGCGCGTGGCCTGGGAGCTGTCGCCGCAGCTGCCGGCGGACGCCATCGTCACCAGCGACTCCGGCTCCTGCGCCAACTGGTTCGCGCGCGACCTGCGCGTGCAGCGCGGCCAGATGTATTCGCTGTCCGGCGGCCTGGCCTCGATGGGCGCGGCGGTGCCCTACGCGATCGCCGCCAAGTTCGCGCATCCGGACCGGCCCGTGATTGCCCTGGTCGGCGACGGCGCCATGCAGATGAATAACATGGCCGAGCTGATCACGGTGGCGAAGTACTGGCGCTTGTGGAAGGATCCAAGGTGGATCGTCTGCGTCTTCAACAATGGGGACCTGAACCAGGTGACCTGGGAGCAGCGCGTCATGGAAGGCAATCCCAAGTTCGAGGCCACCCAGAACATCCCGGACGTGCCCTACCACCGCTTTGCGGAGCTGATCGGCCTGAAGGGCATCTATTGCGACAACCCGGAGGAAGTCGCCACCGCCTGGCGCGAGGCCTTCGCATCGGACCGCCCGGTGCTGCTGGAATTCCGGACCGATCCCGAGGTGCCGCCGCTGCCCTCGCACATCACGCTGGAACAGGCCAGGTCCTTGATGAGCACCATTGCCAAGGGCGATCCGAAGGAAGGCTCGATGCTGGCCGGGGTGGCGCGCCAGGTCCTGAGCAGCATCCTCCCGAAAGACAAGCCTTAAGGGGACGTGGGCCGCTTGCCGAGCAGGTAGTAATCGAGCGCCTTGCGCGCGATCGGCGCCGCCGATGCCGCGCCCCACTCGCCGTTCTCGACCACCAGCGCCAACGCGATCTTTGGCTTGTCGGCCGGCGCGAAGGCGATGAACAGGCCGTTGTCGCGCAGGCGCTCCGGCGTCATCCCGCGGTTGTACTTCGCGCCTTTCAGTCCCACCACCTGCGCCGTGCCGGTCTTGCCGCCGGCAAGATAGCTGGCGCCATGGAAGGCCTTGTAGCCGGATCCGGCCTGCTCGGTGGTCACCCCGACCATGGCGCGCTTGATGAAGTCGACGTTGTCCTGCTTCAGCGGGATGCGTCCCGAGGCCTGCGGCACCGTCGGCGTGCGCGCGTGGCTGGCCGCATCCTCCAGCATCTTGACCAGGTGCGGCTTCATGATGGTGCCGTCGTTGGCCAGGGTCGCCACCGCGTGCGCCAGCTGCAGCATGGTGTAGTTGTTGTAGCCGTTGCCGATGCTGATCGAGATGGTGTCGCCGCCCACCCATTTCTGGGCCTCCCGGGTCTTCCTGAAGCGCTCACGCTTCCATTCCTGCGAAGGCAGCACGCCGGTCTTTTCATGTTCGAGGTCGATGCCGGTGGCCGAGCCGAAACCGAACTGCTTCATGAAGCCGCTGATGGCGTCGATGCCCATCTCGTTGCCGAGCTGGTAGTAATAAGTGTCGCACGAGACCACGATGGAGCGGTACATGTCGACGTAACCGTGGCCGCCGGGGACGTCGTCGTTGAAGCGGTGCCCGCCCAGCATGAAGAAAGCCGGGTCCTGGATGCCCTGCTCGGGACGCCGCTTGCCGAGTTCCAGCGCGGCCAGCGCCATGAAGGGCTTGAAGGTCGAGCCGGGCGGATAGGTGCCCGACAGCGGACGGTTCATCAGCGGATGGTCGATCGAGGTATTCAGCTCGTTCCAGCTTTGCGGATCGATGCCGTCGACGAACAGGTTGGGGTCGAAGCCGGGGCGCGACACATAGGCCAGCACGTCGCCGGTTTCCGGTTCGATCGCGACCAGGGCGCCGCGCCTGTCGCCGAAGGCCTCCTCGATCACCTTCTGCAGCTCGATGTCGAGCGACAGGATCAGGTTCGCGCCCGGCCTGGGGGGTGTGCGCGACAGGGTGCGGATCGCGCGTCCGCCGGCCGAACGCTCGACTTCCTCGTAGCCGGTCTGCCCGTGCAGCTGGCGTTCGTAGCTTTTCTCGATGCCTTCCTTGCCGATATGATCGGTGCCGTTGTAGTTGGCGGCATCCTCCCCGGCCTCGATCGCCTTCGCTTCGTTCTGGTTGATGCGGCCGATATAGCCCAGCACGTGCGAAGCCACCTCGCCCAGCGGGTACTGGCGGAACAGGCGCGCCTGCACCTCAACGCCGGGGAAGCGGAAGCGCTCGGCCGTGAAGCGGGCGACTTCCTCGTCGCTCAGGCGGGTGCGGATCGGGACGCTGGAGAAATTCCTGGACTCCTCCAGCAGGCGCTTGAAGCGTTTCCTGTCCTTGGCTTCGATCGTGACCAGCCTGGCCAGCTGGTCGATCACGGAGTCGAGGTCGGCCGCCAGCTTGGAGGGCGTGATCTCGAGCGTGTAGGCCGAGTAGTTACTGGCCAGGACCACGCCCTTGCGGTCCAGGATCAGGCCGCGATTCGGGACGATGGGCACCAAGGCGATGCGGTTGTCCTCGGCCTGGGCCATGTATTTACCGTGCTTGACCACTTGCAGCCAGACGAAACGGGCTGCCAGCAGGCAGAAACAGAGGAAGACGAACAGGCCCAGCAGCGTCAGGCGCGTGCGGAAGCCGTGGAGTTCACGTTGATTGTCTTTCAATTCGGTCATGGCGCGCCAGCATAGCAGAACATGCAATTTGGAAATACGCAGAATCGCCCTGTGTGACGAACTGGCGGATTGGTGCAATTAATTACATTAGCGAACTGTTTCTTGGAGCATAATTCAGACATGACTACCACGACCTCGACCTCGTCGCTGGGCCTGGGCGGCACGAACGGGCGCCTGTCCGACCTCTATACCAGCGCCACCAAGTCCCTGATGGCCCAGAATCCGGGTCTCAAGACCATCGACGCCCAGTTGCGCCGCGATGACGCGCGCCTGTCCAGCCTCGGCAAGATGGCGCTGGCGCTGGATGGCTTCCGCACTGCGGTCGGCAATCTGTCCTCGGGCGGGCTCGACATGGCGGCCAGCAGCAGCGCCAAGGGCGTCGATGCGAAGCTGAGCGGCGCCGGCGCCGTGGCCGGGACGCACACGGTCGAGGTCAAGCAACTGGCCCAGGCCCAGCAGCTGGCCAGCAAGGCCCTGCCGGCCAAGGATGCGGCCCTGGGTACCGGGGCGGCCACTGTGATCAAGGTCGAGAGCGGATCGGGTTCCACCAGCCTGAAGATCGACGCCGGCAACAACACCCTGGACGGCATCGCCAAGGCCATGCGCGACGCCGGCCTCGATGCCCAGGTGGTCCAGGACGGCAAGGGCTACGCGCTGAGCCTGAACGGCAAGAGCGGCGCCGCCAGCGGCATGCGCATCGCCGTCAGCGGCGACCCGGTGCTGCAGGGCCTGTTTGCCTACGGCCCTGGCATCAACAGCGCGATGACGCAGAAGACCGCGGCCCAGGACGCGCAATTGACGGTCGACGGCAAGGCCGTCAGCGCCGCCACCAACAAGCTCGACACGGCAATCGCCGGCGTCTCGCTGAGCCTCAACGCGATCGGCAAGAGTGAGGTGAAAGTGGCGCGCGACCCTGCCGCGATCGGTGCCAACGTCAAGGAGTTCGTCTCCGCCTTCAACACCATGAGCGGCAAGCTGGCGGCATTGCGCAGCGGCGATGCGGCTGCCGACACTGCCTTGAACCAGGTGACGGTGCAAATGGGCCAGCTGCTCGACGGCGCCGATGGCAAGACGCTGGCCGCGATGGGCATCACGCGCAGGAACGGCAGCCTGGTGCTGGATGAAGCCAAGCTGAAGACGGCCATCGCCGGCGACCCCGAGCGGGTCATGGGCCTGTTCGTGAAATCCGGCGGCGGCCTGGCCGAGCAGATGGCCAAACGCGCCGGCCAGCAGATCGCCAGCGGCGGTGCGGTGGCCAACCAGGCGGTCGCGGTACAGCAGGAAGTCGACAAGCTGAGCGACAAGAAGGAAAAAATCACCGATGCCCTCAGCCGCCAGGCGGCCATGATGGCGCAGCAGTATGCGCTGGCCGGCGCCGGCTATGGCGGCAGCTCGCTGTTCGGCAACGGCCAGGTCAAGCCGATGTCGGCGTTTGACTATCTCGCGTAAATAGCAGCGCCGGCACCGCCGCCGCCTCGAGCGGGCGCGCAAACAGATAACCCTGGCCCTCGTCGCAGCCGAGTTCGCGCAGCATTGCCAGCTGCATCTGGGTTTCCACCCCTTCGGCAACGATCCGCATGTTCAGGCCATGGCCCAGCGCCAGGATCGCGCGCACGATGGCCGTGCTGTCGGCGTCGCGCCCGAGGTCGTGCACGAAGGCGCGGTCGATTTTCAGGCACTGCACCGGGAAGCGCTTCAGGTAGGCCAGGCTCGAATAGCCGGTGCCGAAATCGTCGATGGCCAGCTCGACCCCGAGCGCGCGGATGCCCGCCAGCAGGCGCTCGACGACGTCGATGCGGCTCATGGCGATGCTCTCCGTGATCTCCAGCTCCAGGGCGTCGGGCGGCAAATCGGCGCCGGCCAGCGCCTCCTCGATGGTGCGCAGCAAGTCCTTCTGGTAGAACTGGCGGATCGACAGGTTGACCGCCACCCTGGGCTGGAAGCCGTACGCGCGGCGCCAGGCACTCGCCTGTTCGCAGGCGCTGCGCAAGACCCAGTTGCCGATCGTGACGATCAGGCCGGTCTGTTCGGCGATCGGGATGAAGCGCGCCGGCGAGACATGGCCGAGCAGCGGATTGTGCCAGCGCAGCAGCACCTCGAAGCCGGCGATGCACCCGCTCTCGAGCGCGACCTTGGGCTGGTACGCCAGGCTGAATTCACCGCGCTCCAGCGCACGGCGCAGCTGCTCCTCGATCTGCAGACGTTCGTCGAGGTGGGAATGGCTGGCGTCGGAATGGAAGTGCACCGGCTCGCCGGCGTCGCCGCGCGCGCGGTGCTTGGCGATGTCGGCCAGGCGCATCAGTTCGTTGACCGAGCCCGCATCCTGCGGATACGCGGCGATCCCGATCACCGGCTCCAGGTGGAATTCGCGCTCGCGCACGCGCACCGGTTCGGACAGCACGGCGTGCAGCTCGAAGGCGAAGTGGTCGACCGCCTGGCCGGGATGCGCGCTGTGCAGCAGCAGGCCGAATTCGTTGGTCCTGACGCGCGCCGGGCACATCGCTTCCGGCGCCAGGCGGCGCATGCGCGCGGCGATCACGCGCACCGCCTCGTCGCCGGCCTCGTGGCCCAGCAGGTCACCCACCTCATGCAGGCGTTCGAGCGCCACCAGGAGCAGCACCACCTGGCCGCCGTTCCGGGCCGCGGCCGTGGTCGCCTCGCTGAGCGCGCGGCGCAGCCCGTTCTGGTTGGGCAGCCCGGTCAGCGGGTCGAAGTCGGCCAGCCAGGTCAGCCGGTTCTCGCTGGTCGTCAGGCGTCCGATCAGGGCCGACTGGCGCTCGGCTTCGCGTCCGATCCGCCAGGCCAGCAGCGCCAGCGTCGACGACAGCAGCAGCCAGGCCAGCACCCCGACCCACAGCCAGCCGCGCCAGACCGCCAGGGTGTCGGCCTTGTCGCGCCCGGTGATGATTACCAGCGGATAATCGCTGACCGCGCTGTAGCCGTACAGGCGGCGCTTGCCGTCGGTCGGGCTGGTGGCCTCGAAGGCGCCGGCCGGCTTGCGCGGGAGGTGGATCTGGAACAGCGGCGTGTTCAGGAAGTTGCGGCCGATGGCATGCGGCAAGGTGGGGCTGCGCACCAGCATGAGGCCGTCGCGCCGCAGCAGGGTCACCGAGCCGCCGCTGCCAAGATCGCTCGAGGCGAAGATGCGCTGGAAATAGTCGACGCCGGTTTCGATGACGGCGGTCCTGGCGCCGTCCGCGCCCGGCAGCTTGCGGGTCAGCGTGATCGTGGCGTGCCGGCCGTCTGCAGCCGGTGCGCCTAGCTCGACCTGCGGCTGGCCGTGCGGCGCGGCGGCGGCGCTATCGCTGCCGCGCGCCAGCTGCGAGTCCAGCGCCAGCATCGCGTAATAGGTCTGCGCGGCATAGGCCGCCGCCAGGTTGCGCAAATTGGTCTGTTCGCGCTCCACCGTGCTGTGGTAACTCGAGTACAGCAGGCCGCCGATGGCCAGGGTGATGGCGACGATCAGCAGCCCCGCCACCGCAAGTGCGCGGGGGACGCGATGGTCTTCTGGCAGTGGCGCGGGGGGGCTTTCCGGCATGGTCGTGAACGCACATTGATTCAGGCCGGAGTATAACGCGGGCTGCTTTATCCCCCGCTCACCGCTGCCGCCAGCACGTAGCGACCGTAGGGCACGCCGCGGATCGGCGCCACCGCATTCACGGCCTCGCGGTCGGCAGCGACGTAAGGACGGACGAGCATCACGCGGCCCGCCCGATATCGCCCTTCACCCACCACAGCGATGGATTGTTGTCGGCCAGGTCGCGCAGCAGGTCCCACACCACCTTCACGCGGCGCAGGCGGTAGAGGTCGGTCGGCGCGGCCAGCCAGAAGGAGCGCTCGGCGTAGAAGCCGGGCAAGACCGGCACCAGGCGGCCATCGTCCGGAATCGCATAAGGCGGCGCCATCATCAGGCCCATGCCCAGCGCCGCGGCCTCGACCTGGGCGCCCATGCCGAGCGAGCAGAAGCGCCGGCGCGGCGTGAAGCCGAGCTCGTTCAGGTAGGACAGCTCGCGGCTGGCCAGGCGGTCCTGCACGTAGTCGACGAAGTCGTGGCGTTCGAGGTCGGCCTGGCTGCGGATCGGCGGATGGCGCGCCAGGTAATCCGGCGAACCGTACAGGTAGAAGCGGAAGGAAGCCAGGCGCGTCACCACGTAGCGCCCGGTGGCGGGCGGGTCCAGCATCACGCCGAGGTCGGCCTCGCGGTTGGCCAGGTTGGCGAAGCGCGCCAGCGACAGCATTTCGATCGAGAGGTCCGGGTGGGTGTCGAGCAGCTTGACCAGCAGCGGCGCCACCACCCGTATGCCGAACACGTCCGGCACGCCGAGGCGCACCACGCCCTGGGCGCCCAGCTCGGCGCCGCCCAGCTGCTCGAGCGCGGCCAGCGACGCGCCTTCCATCGCCTCGGCGTGCGGCAGCAGGGCGTGGCCCATCTCGGTCAGCTCGTAGCCTTCGCGCGAGCGGTCGAACAGGGTCGTGCCGAGCTGGCTTTCGAGGCGGTCGATGCGGCGCGCCACGGTCGTGTGCTCGACTTCCAGCCGGCGCGAGGCGCCCGACAGCGTGCCGGCGCGCGCCAGTTCGAGGAAGAAACGCAGATCAGTCCACTCGGGCAAGGTATGCATTTGATGATTGTCTGATATCAGCAACAGTTATTGTGCACCAGTGCACATTTCCATGCCAATGTTTTCCTTTACTCAGCTGCGCAAATGCTCTTCTCCAGAGTGAAGCAGGCGTTTTCCCCCCTCGTGTATGCACGTCTCAAAGCCTCCCTGTGCATTTTTGCACAACAGTTGAGCGCGTTGTTATCTATTCAACCAGTCTTGTGCGGGGCAAACTCCATCCCGTGCGAAAACCTGAACGCATGCTGCTATCAAAAATTATTAGGAGACATACGATGCGTCTTACCGAAAAGAAACTGATGCTACTGAACCGTTCCGCCATCTCCACCGCCGTGCTGCTGGCGATCTACGGGGGGGCCATCGGGGTAGCCCATGCCCAGGAAGGCGCGGACACCGGCGCCGCCGCCGCCGCTCCCGCTGCGGCCGCCGCCTCCGACAACATGAACCAGGTGGTCGTCACCGCGCGCCGCCGCGCCGAGCTGATCCAGGACGTGCCGGGCGCCGTCACCGCGATCTCCGGCGCCGAGCTGGAAAAGAGCGCGATCCCCGACATCACCGCGCTGACCGACACCGTCCCCAACACCACCCTGAAGGCCTCGCGCGGCACCAACACCACGCTGACCGCCTTCATCCGCGGCATCGGCCAGCAGGACCCGGTGGCCGGCTACGAGCAGGGCGTCGGCATCTACCTCGACGACGTCTACCTGGCCCGCCCGCAAGGCGCGCTGACCGACATCTACGACCTCGAGCGCATCGAAGTGCTGCGCGGCCCGCAGGGCACCCTGTACGGCCGCAACACCATCGGCGGCGCGGTCAAGTACGTGACCCGCAAGCTGGCGCCGAAGCCGACCCTGGACGCCAAAGTCACCTTCGGCAACTACGGCGAGAAGGACCTGGTGGTCAAGGGCAGCATGCCGATCTCGGACATCCTGCGCATCGGCGCGACCGTCGGCACCTTCAACCGCGACGGCTTCGGCCACAACATCCTGAACGGCCGCCAGAACTACAACAAGGACGTGGTGGCCGGCCGCATCAGCCTGGAGCTGACCCCGACCCCGGACCTGTTCATCCGCCTGGCCACCGACAAGACCGTCGACGATTCCGAAGCGCGCCAGGGCCAGCGCCTGACCCTGGGCCCGGCGCCGGGCAACATCCAGCCGGCCTCCGGCACCTACGACACCCGCGCCAACCTGTACAAGGTGATGGGCCACGAGCAGCAGGTCACCACCGAGGGCACTTCGCTGCTGGCCGAGTACACCATCGACCCGACCCTGTCGGTCAAGTCGATCACCGCCTACCGCAAGTCGAAGTCCTATGCGCCGATCGACTTCGATTCGCTCGAAGTGCCGCTGTGGGAAGCGCCCTCCTTCTACAAGGACAACCAGACCAGCCAGGAATTCCAGCTGACCTACACCGGCCAGAAGGTGCAGGGCGTGGCCGGCGTGTTCTACATGAAGACCAATGCGTACAACGACTTCGACGTGCTGTACAACGCCGCCGGCGGCCTGTCGCTGCTGACCCACGACGACATCGATTCCAAGACCTGGGCCGCCTACGCCGACGCCAGCTACAACCTGACCGACGCCCTCAGCGTGACGGTCGGGGGCCGCTATACCGAGGACGAGCGCCGCGCCGAAATCTTCAAGCAGACCTACCTGGGCCTGAACAGCTCGCCGCGCCTGGGCAATGCCGCCGCGGTCGCCTTCGGCAACCCGAACACCAACCTCGGCAAGGATGCGCTGCACCGCACCGACAAGAAGTTCACGCCCAAGCTCGGCTTCGGCTACAAGCTGACCCCGGAGCACAACCTGTACACCACCTGGTCCAAGGGCTTCAAGGGCGGCATGTTCGATCCGCGCATGGACCTGGCGGCCACCGGCGGTCCGAACTCGGTCGTGTCCCTTGCCAAGCGCAAGGGCGTCGAGCCGGAAGAAGTCAGCAGCATCGAGCTGGGCGTGAAGTCGTCGATGAACGGCGGCCGCCTGCAGACCAATGCCGCGGTCTTCTATACCGACTACAAGAACGTGCAGATCCCGGGCTCGATCCCGACCTTCGACGCCGCCGGCAACGTGAACGGCTTCGCCGGTTCCCTGACCAACGCCGGCAAGGCCAAGATCAAGGGCCTGGAACTGGAAGGCGTCGCCTATATCACCAACCAGCTCAGCGTGAACGCGATGTACAGCTACATCGACGCCAAGTACAACGAGTGGATGGTGGCGAACGGCGCCAGCCTGGTGAACATCGCCGGCAGCACCGAGTTCCAGAACACGCCGAAGAACTCGGCCAACATCGCCGTCAACTACGAATGGCCGATGGCGGTGATGGGCCGTTCGGGCTCCGTCAGCCTGTCGAACAGCCTGTCCTACAAGGGCAAGGTGTACCAGACCGAGATCGCGCGCCCCACCGGCGTGGCCAGCCTGGACGCCACCATCCCCGGCAACCTGATGCTGGCCCAGGATGGCTATGCGCTGTGGGATGCGGGCCTGGTCTGGACCAGCGCCGACCGCAAGATCCAGGTCGGACTGCACGGCCGCAACCTGACCGACAAGCGCTACAAGACCGCCGGCTATAACTTCTCCGGCTTCTTCAACACCGTCACCGCGTTCTACGGCGACCCGCGCACCGTGCGCGCCACCGTCAACGTGAAGTTCTGATCCGCCCCCGTAAGACGGCCACAGGGGCGTCCTGCGGGACGCCCTCTTTTTAAGATCATAACGGGGTCCAATGTCCAACTACACTGAAATCAGCTTCACGAGCGACGACGGCTTGCGCCTGTACGCACGCGACTATGCCGGCAGTAGCGGGCCCGCGCGCCTGCCCGTGATCTGCATCCACGGCCTGACCCGCAACTCGGCCGACTTCGACGAACTGGCGCCCCTGATCGCGGCCTTGTCGCGGCGCGTGCTGGCGGTCGACGTGCGTGGACGCGGACACTCGCAGCGCGACCCCAGGCACGACAACTACACCCCCGTCGTCTACGCCGGCGACGTGGCCAAGATGATGCACGAACTCGGCATCGCCCGTGCGGTGTTCGTCGGCACCTCGATGGGCGGCCTGATTACCATGGCGCTGGCCGCGCAGCACATCGAGCTGGTCGCCGCGGCCATCCTCAACGACGTCGGCCCGGTGCTGTCCGAGAAGGGCCTGGCGCGCATCGCGAGCTATGCCGGCAAGACGGCGGCGCCCGGCAGCTGGCCCGAGGCGGCCGGCCTGGTCAAGGACATCAACCTGTGCGCCTTCCCCGACAACTCCGACGAGGAATGGGGCAAGTGGGCGCGCCGCGCCTTCGAGCAGGACGAGGCGGGCCGCCTGGCGCCGCGCTACGATCCGAACATTGCCATTGCACTTCAAACCGGTAAACTGCGTCCGACGTCCCTGGCCGCGCGCATGGCCTTCCGCCGCCTGACCCGCAAGCGTCCCGTGCTGATGGTGCGCGGCGAACTGTCCGACCTGGTGGAAGCGCGCCAGGCCGACTGGATGCGCCGCGCGGCGCCGAACATGCAGTACGTCGAGGTGCCGAAAGTCGGCCACGCGCCCATGCTGACCGAGCCGGCGGCACTCGAGGCGATCGCCGCCTTCCTGGCGACCGTGCCCTGAACAGAACACAGCAAGAGAAACGAGGAGACCACATGAAACGCATCAAGCCTATTGCCACCGCCCTGCTGGCAGCCTTCATCGCCACCGCCGGTTCCAGCGCCCTCGCCGCCCCGGACCTGAAGGTCGCCCTCATCGCCGGCAAGACCGGCGCCCTGGAAGCCTATGCCAAGGAAACCGAGACCGGCTTCATGATGGGTCTGGAATACCTGACCGGCGGGAAGATGGAAATCAACGGCCGCAAGATCAAGGTGATCGTCAAGGACGACCAGGGCAAGCCCGATCTCGGGCGCACCCTGCTGGCCGAGGCCTACGGCGACGACAAGGTCGACATCGCGGTCGGCACCACGTCTTCCGGCTCGGCGCTGGCGATGCTGCCAGTGGCGAAGGAATACAAGAGGGTGCTGATCGTCGAGCCGGCCGTGGCCGACGAGATCACCGGCGCCAAGTGGAACAAGTACATCTTCCGCACCGCGCGCAATTCGATGCAGGATGCGCTGGCAGCCGCCTCGACCCTGAAGAGCGGCAGCGTGGCCTTCCTGGCCCAGGACTACGCCTTCGGGCGCGACGCGGTCAAGGCCGGCAAGGAAGCCCTGGCCGCCACCGGCAGCAAGGCGACCGTCGTGCATGAGGAATACGCGCCCGCCACCTCGACCGACTTCACCGCGCCGACCCAGCGCATCTTCGACGCCCTGAAGGACAAGCCGCAGCCGCGCGTGCTGGCCATCGTCTGGGCCGGTCCGAATCCGCTGAACAAGATCGCCGACATGAAGCCCGAGCGCTACGGCATCACGCTGGCCCCGGGCGGCAACATCCTGCCGGTGATGAAGACCTGGAAGGCCTATGCCGGCACCGAAGGCACCATCTTCTATTACTACGGCTTCCCGAAGAACAAGATGAACGACTGGCTGGTGGCGGAGCACACGAAGCGCTTCAAGGCCCCGCCCGACATGTTCACGGCGGGCGGCATGGCCGCCGCCGGCGCGGTGGTCGCGGCCCTGACCAAGGTGCCGAACGCGAACGGCGACCAGCTGGCGGCGGCGATGGAGGGCATGTCCTTCGAGACCCCGAAGGGCACGATGAGCTTCCGCAAGGAAGACCACCAGGCCCTGCAGCCGATGTACCACTTCCGCATCAAGAAGGACCAGAAGAACGAGTGGGACCTGCTGGACCTGGTGCGCGAAATCCCGGCGTCCGAACTGCCGCTGCCGGTGCGGAACAAGCGCTGACATGAACGTCGCACAGCAGCAGCCCTCCCTGTCCACCCGCGACCTGACGATCCGCTTCGGCGGTCATGTCGCGGTGAACGGGGTGACGGCCGATTTCCATCCCGGCACCCTGACCGTGATCGTCGGCCCCAACGGCGCCGGCAAGACCACCTACTTTAACCTGGTGTCCGGCCAGCTGGCGGCGACCTCCGGCAGCGTGCACCTGCGCAGCCAGGACGTCACGAAGCTGGGTCCGGCGGCCCGCACCCGCCTGGGCGTGGGACGCGCGTTCCAGCTCACCAATCTGTTCCCGCACCTGAGCGTGCTGGAAAACGTGCGCCTGGCGGTGCAGAGCCGCGCCGGCATCGGCCTGAACATGTTCTCGGTCTGGTTCGGCCACAAGGAAGTCATCGCGCGCGCCGAACATTACCTGGAGCGCGTCTCGATGGCGGCCAAGCGCGACGTGCTGGTCGGCACCCTGCCCCACGGCGACCAGCGCAAGCTCGAAGTGGCGATCCTGCTGGCCCTCGAACCCGAGATCCTGATGTTCGACGAGCCGACCGCCGGCATGAGCGTGGACGAAGTCCCGGTCGTGCTCGACCTGATCCACCAGGTCAAGGCCGAGCGCAACAAGACCGTGCTGCTGGTCGAGCACAAGATGGACGTGGTGCGCTCGCTGGCCGACCGCATCATCGTGCTGCACAACGGCACCCTGGTCGCGGACGGCGAGCCGCGCGAAGTCATGCAATCGAAAATCGTACAGGAAGCCTATCTTGGAACTCCGGAACATGCATGAGCCCTTATTGACGCTGTCCGGCGTGCACACCCACATCGGCCAGTACCACATCCTGCAAGGCGTCGACCTGGTGGTGCCGCGCGGCGGCCTGGCCGTCCTTCTGGGCCGCAACGGCGCCGGCAAGACCACCACCCTGCGCACCATCATGGGCCTGTGGAAGGCCAGCGCCGGCAGCATCGTGTTCGACGGCCGCGACATCACGAAGATGAGCACGCCGGATATCGCGCGCGCCGGCATCGCCTACGTCCCTGAGAGCATGGCCGTGTTCTCGGAACTCACGGTGCGCGAGAACCTCTACCTGGCCGCGCGCAACGGTCCGCTGGACGAAGCGCGTGTCGACTGGATCTGCGGCTTCTTCCCAGCCCTGAAGAAATTCTGGAACTACCCGGCCGGCAACCTGTCGGGCGGCCAGAAGCAGATGGTGGCGATCGCCCGCGCGATCGTCGAGCCGCGCAAGCTGCTGCTGGTGGACGAGCCGACCAAGGGCCTGGCCCCGGCCATCGTGCAAAGCCTGATGATGGCCTTCCGCGAGCTGAAGGACACCAACACCACCATCCTGCTGGTCGAGCAGAATTTCAACTTCGTCCGCAGCCTCGGCGACAGCGTGAGCGTGATGGACGACGGCCGCGTCGCCCACGCCGGCCTGATGCACGACCTGGTCAATGACGAGGCGCTGCAGCAGCGCCTGCTCGGACTTTCCCTGGATTCGCACCAATGAGCGCTACTCTTCCCATCACCAAGACGCAGGCCGACGCCCCGCTGCCGGCCGCCAGGCGCGACCTCGCGCCGCTGCTCTTGATACCGGCGCTGGCCCTGGCCGTGCTGCCCTTCGTCTCCCTGCCGACCTGGGTCACCCTGACCGTCGCCGGCCTCGCCATGGGCATGATGATCTTCATCATGGCCAGCGGCCTGACCCTCGTGTTCGGCCTGATGAGCGTGCTGAACTTCGGCCATGGCGCCTTCGTGTCGGTCGGCGCCTTCAGCGCCACGATGGTGCTGCTGCCGATGCGCGGCTGGCTGGAAGCCGATTCGCTGGCTGCCAACCTCGGCGTGCTGGGCCTCGCGGTGCTGGTGGCGATGCTGGTCACGGCCCTGATCGGCTGGGCCTTCGAGCGCATCGTCATCATGCCGGTGTATGGCCAGCACCTGAAACAGATTCTGATCACCATGGGCGGCATGATCGTGTCCGAGCAGCTGATCAACGTGATCTGGGGCGCCGAGCAGATCCCGCTGCCGCTGCCCGCCACCCTGCGCGGCGCCATCTTCATCGGCGAGGCCGCGATCGAGAAGTACCGCCTGCTGGCGGTGGCCGTCGGCCTGCTCGTGTTCGCGGCGATGTTCCTGACCCTGAACCGCACCAAGATCGGCCTGCTGATCCGCGCCGGCGTCGAGAACGGCGAGATGGTCGAAGCCATGGGCTACCGCATCCGCCGCCTGTTCGTCGGCGTGTTCGCAGCCGGCTCGGCGCTGGCGGGCCTGGGCGGCGTGATGTGGGGCCTGTACAAGGAAACGCTGGTGGCCAGCATGGGCAGCGAAGTCATGATCATGGTCTTCATCGTCGTCATCATCGGCGGCCTGGGCTCGGTGGGCGGCTGCTTCATCGGCGCCATCCTGATGGCCCTGCTGCACAACTATGCCGGCTTCCTGGCGCCCAAGCTGAACCTGGTGTCGAACATCGTGCTGATGATCGCCATCCTGCTGTGGCGTCCGGCCGGCCTGTATTCGAAGTCGCGGGGCTGAGCATGCTGATCAAACTGTTTTCCGGCGACTTGCCGCGCAGCCGCGCCCTCACCGTCCTGCTGCTCGTGGTCCTGTTCGGGCTGCTGCTGGCGCCCTTCCTGTTCTCGGGCGCGCGGCCGCTGAACACCGCCGCCACCATCTGCATCTACATCGTGCTGGTGGCGTCCTATGATCTGCTGCTCGGCTATACCGGCATCGTCTCCTTCGCCCACACGATGTTCTACGGGATCGGCGCCTACGGCATCGGCATCGCCCTGGCCAGCGTCGAGGAGCCGAGCTGGGGCATCGTCTTCGTCGGCCTGGGTCTGGCGCTGCTGCTGACCATCGTCCTGGCCTTCGTGATCGGCCTGTTCGCGCTGCGCGTGCGCGCCATCTTCTACGCCATGATCACGCTGGCGGTGGCGTCCTCGTTCGCGGTGCTGGCTTCGCAGCTGTCCGACTTCACCGGCGGCGAGGACGGCCGCACCTTCAGCGTGCCGGAGGTCCTGTCGCCGGGCTATACGCTGATGGAGAACGAGGTGTTCGGGCGTTCGGTCGACGGCAAGCTGATCACCTATTATTTAGTGTTCTTCGGCTGCCTGGTCCTCTTCCTGTTCCTGCTGCGCCTGGTGAACTCGCCCTTCGGCCGCGTGCTGCAGGCGATCCGCGAGAACGAGTTCCGCGCCGAGGCGCTGGGCTACCGCACCGTGGTCTACCGCATCTGGGCCAATGTGCTGGCGGCCGTCGTGGCCGCGCTGGCCGGCGCCCTGATGGCCCTGTGGCTGCGCTACGTCGGCCCCAAGACATCGCTCGGCTTCGAAGTGATGACCGACATCCTGCTGATCGTCGTGATCGGCGGCATGGGCACGATGTACGGCGCGGTGGTCGGCGCCGCCCTCTTCATCCTCGCGCAGAACTACCTGAAGACTTTGATGGGCCAGGCTTCGGAGATGCTGTCCGGCGTGCCGATGCTGGCCGCCGCCCTGCACCCGGACCGCTGGATGCTGTGGCTGGGCGTGCTGTTCATCCTCTCCATCTACTTCTTCCCCATAGGCATCGTCGGCAAGCTGAGACTGCGTCGCCATCCGGCGCGGCCCTCGGCCGGCTGATTTCGACGGCGCCTCCGGGCGCCGTTTTTTTGTTTCCTCCCCCTCCGCCGGGCGAACTTCACGCCCCCGGCCGGCCTGCACGGCAGTACCTTGCAGCGCGCACGAAGTCCAGTCCGCCCCTTAGCTAAAGATCAATGCCTGTTGTCATCTCAACCATATGATGAACTCAGCATGGCCTCGTCGACTAGCCAGCGCGAGCGATTTCACCATCCTACTGGCTTCCAAGAAAGGGCTTTCCATGAAACCCGTCAATAGATTGTTTGCGGCAGCCGCGTTTTCGCTGGCCGCACTCGGCGCCACGGCCGCGCAGGCCCAGAGCATCGAGGTTCTGAACGAAGGATTCGGCAGTGTCAGCGGCCTGAGCGGCTGGGCCCTGGTCAACAACAGCGTCCCGCCGGGTTCCGCCTGGTTCCAGGGCAATTCGGGCATCTTCCCGGCCCAGGCCGGCGCCGCGGATGCCTATGCCGCCGCCAGTTACCTCGGCGCCGCCAACGGCGCCGGCACGGTCGACAACTGGCTGATCACGCCGGTCCTGAACCTGTCCGGCGAGTCGGTGCTGAGCTTCTACACCCGCCAGGCCGGCGATCCCGGCTTCAGCGACCAGCTCGAGGTGCTGTACTCGTCCGGCGCCGGCACCGACATTTCCGGCTTCACCAGCCTCGGCATCATCGCCGCCGGCGACTACCCGGGCGATTGGTCACAGTACAGCGCCACGGTGACGGGCAGCGGCGAAGGCCGCTTCGCCTTCCGCTACTTCGGCCCCGCCGATACCCTGAACTATGTGGGCCTGGATACGGTCAGCGTGGTGACGGCCGTGCCCGAGCCGACCACCTGGGCGATGCTCGCGGCCGGCCTCGGCCTGTTCGGCCTGCGCCGCCGTCAATTCCACGCCTGATCGGAGGATGCCATGTCCAAGCAAAAGATGATGACCCTGAGCATGCTGGCCGCCCTGTGCGTGCTGGCCTCGCTGAGCATGCATGCCAAGGCGCAGGAGCGCAAGGAAGGGATGGTGGTGGTGCGCGACCCGCAAACCGGCAAGATGCGCGCGCCGACGCCGGAAGAACTGCGCCAGCTGCGCGCCAAGACCCCGCCGTCCGCCGCCGCCATGGCCGGCGCGCCGCAGGAGAACAAGGTGCTGACGCGGCGCGACGGCGCCCGCGGCGTGCGCCTGGGCGAAAAGACCCTGGTCTACGACGTCGTCACGCGCGGCGCCGACGGCAAGCTGTCCGAGCAGTGCGTGCAGGGCGGCGACAACGCCCAGGAAGCCATGCAGCATCCCGCCAACGCCGAACACAAGGAGCATCGCCATGAAGCCCGCTGATCAAGAAGACAAGCCCGGCCATCCGCGCCTGCAGCAGGCAGCCGCCGGCATCGTCGCCACCCTTGCCTGCGCCCTGGCCCTGGCGGTCGGCGCGATGACCACGGCGCACGCCGCCGCCACCATCGTGATCGTCAACCAGAACGCAGCCGGTGAAGGTTTCAACGACCCGACCCCGGCCGCGCCGGTCGGCGGCAACCCCGGCACCACGCTCGGCCAGCAGCGCCTGTACGCCTTCCAGCGCGCCGCCGAGATCTGGGGCGCCACGCTCACCAGCAACGTGCCGATCCGCATCGGCGCTTCCTTCGTGCCGCTGTCCTGCACCGCCACCAGCGCCGTGCTGGGCTCGGCCGGCGCGAACGAGATCTGGAGCGACTTCACCAACGCGCCGCGCGCCAACACCTGGTATCCGTCCGCCCTGGCCAGCAAGCTGGCCGGCGAGGACGTCTCCACCCCGGGCGAGCCGCACATCATCGCGCGCTTCAATTCGCGCCTGGGCCTGTTCCAGGACTGCCTGCCGGGCAATGGCTTCTACCTCGGCCTGGACCGCAACTTCGGCGACCAGATCGACCTCGTCACCGTGCTGCTGCACGAGTTCGCGCACGGCCTGGGCTTCCAGACCTTCACCGACGACGAGACCGGCGCGGAGATCCTCGACATCCCCTCGATCTGGGACTACTACCTGCTGAACAACCGCACCAACCGCACCTGGGTCGAGAGCACGCCGGCCGAGCGCGCGCAATCGGCCGTCACCTGGCGCGGCCTGTCCTGGAACGGCCCGCGCGTGACCGCCGCCGTGCCGCAGGTGCTGGATCCGATGTCGAACCTGGCGATTTCCGGCAGCGCCGCCGGCCAGGCCGGCGGCAACTACGAGGTCGGCGACGCCTCCTTCGGCCCGCCGCTGTCGAATCCGCCGGTGCAGGGCCAGCTGATGCCGGTGGTCGACCAGGCCAACGGCACCGGCCTGGCCTGCGATCCGCTGAACGCCCTGAACTCGCTGGCCGTGCGCGGCAATGTCGCCCTGGTCGACCGCGGCAGCTGCGACTTCGTCACCAAGGCCCGCAACGTGCAGGCCGCCGGCGCGATCGGCATGGTGGTGGCGGACAATGCCCCGGGCGACGTGGCCGGCATGAGCGGCAACGATCCGGCGATCTCGATCCCGTCGGTGCGCATCACGCAGGCTGCCGGCGTGACGATCAAGGCAAGCCTGCAGCGCCGTTCACGCACCCAGTCGGGCGTGGTCGCCAGCCTGGGCCTGAACACGACGCGGCTGGCCGGCACCGACGCCCAGGGCCGGATCCTGCTGTACACGCCGACCATCTACTCGCCGGGTTCGACGGTCTCGCACTACACCACCGAGGCCAAGCCGAACCAGCTGATGGAGCCGGCCATCAACGACGACCTGACCCACGAGGTGACGCCGCCGCGCGACCTGACTTACCCGCTGCTGCAGGATATCGGCTGGTAATGAAGGGCTGGTGATGTAAAACTCCCCGGCAGCCGTTCGCGGCTGCCGGGCGACTGCCGCTGAGGCGCGGCCCCGTCAACGAAAAAGGCCAGGCGAACCTGGCCTTTTCTTTCCTGCAGGCGCAGATTACTTCGCCTGGCCTTCGTAGCTTTTCACGCCGTTGACGATCTCTTCCTTGGCGGCGTCCGGGCCTGCCCAGCCTTCGACCTTGACCCACTTGCCCTTTTCCAGGTCCTTGTAGTGCTCGAAGAAGTGCTGGATCTGGCGCAGGGTCAGTTCCGCGACGTCTTCATGGGTCTTGATGTTGGCGTACTGCGGGGCCAGCTTCTCGACCGGCACGGCCAGGATCTTCGCATCGCCGCCGGCTTCGTCGGTCATCTTCAGCACGCCCAGCGCGCGGCAACGCACGACCACGCCCGGGATCAGCGGGAACGGGGTGATCACCAGCACGTCGCACGGGTCGCCGTCGTCGGCGATGGTGTTCGGGACGTAGCCGTAATTGCACGGATAGTGCATCGCGGTGCCCATGAAGCGGTCGACGAAGATCGCGCCGGATTCCTTGTCCACTTCATATTTGACCGGGTCGCCATTCATCGGGATTTCGATGACGACGTTGAAATCGTTCGGCACATCGCGGCCGGCGTTGACGTTGTTCAGGCTCATGGTTGGTCCTTGCTTGGGTTGCTTTAGGAATAATAAAGGGGGCCATTATAGCGAATCGGCCTGTACTTGTGCGCCGCACAAGCCAGGCCTTTTCCGCTTGGAATTAGAGAACGGTGGCCAGCGCGCACTGGCGGAAGTGGCGGCTCGCCTCTTCCTGCTGGCCGAGGGCTTCGTGCAGCTGGGCCAGCTTCAGGTGGGCTTCGCGCACCTGGTCCGGATTGATCGCGTCCGTCAGGGCCTGCTCCAGGTAGCGCTGGGCCTTGCCCCACAGTTTCTGGCGCAGGCACAGCGCGCCCAGGGTCAGCGCCAGCTCGCCATCGCCCGGATGCGCGCGCAGCCAGCCCTCGCACTTCTCGATCTGGGCCAGCAGCGTGGCCGAGCCCTCGGGACCGGCGGCCTCGCGGTAGGCGCGCACCACGCGCTCGTCCCACTCGGACTTCAGGGCATCCTCGACGATCACGCGGGCTTCGTCGTGCAGACCGCGGGCATTGAAGGCGCTGGCCGCGCGCGCCGCAATGTAGGGCTTGCAGCGGTCGGCGTTCGGCACCGAGGCCCACATGCGCTTCAGGCTTTCGGCATCGTGGCCGCCTTCGCCCAGCAGGGATTCGTAGGCCATTTCGCGCAGGCGGCTCGACAGGGCCGGATGCAGGGCGTTGCGCTTGTCCAGGATGCGCACCAGGCGCAGCACCTCGGGCCAGTTGCGCGCCTGCTGGTTGGCCTTCATCGCCCACTGCAGGGCGTGGATGTGGCGCTGGCCGCTGGCGTTCAGCTCCTGCACGGCTTCCAGCGCGGCTTCCGGCTTGTGTTCGTCGACCAGCAGTTCGGTGACCGTCATCAGGCGCGCGGTCTTGAGCGCCTGGTCGTGCACGATGCCGGCCAGCCAGGCGTCGCGGCGCGCCGGTTCGCGCATGCGATGGGCCGCGCGGGCGCCGATCAGCGCGGCCAGGCCGGCGTTCTCCGGCAGTTCGGCGGCGCGCTTGGCGGCCTTCTCGGCGTGGCCGAAGCGGCCTTCGAACAGGGCTTTCAGGGCCTCGCGCAGGCCGCGGTTGGCTTCGCGCTCGCGCTTGCGCAGGCGGTACTCGGCCACCCGCGCCGGCATGCCGAGGGTGGCGCGCACCGCCCGCGCCAGCCCGTACAGCAGCAGGAACAGCAGCGCCGCCAGCACCACGAACAGGTTCAGCGACAGGTCGATCCGGTGCGGCGGGTAGAAGAACACCACGTTGCCGGGATTGAAGCGGGCGGTCACGGCGATGCCGATCGCCGCGGCCATCAGGGCGACTAACCAGAGAAGCAGGCGCATGGGTCAGCTCCTCACGGTTTCGATTTGTAGTTGCGCACGGCGTTCAGGCTTTCCGACAGGTCCGGCACCTCGATGGTGACGTTGTTGGCCTGGACCTGGCGCAGCAGTCCCTGCACCGACTGGGTCGAGCGCGCCTTGGTGTCGAAGTAGCGGCCGAGCGTCTGCTGGGCGCTGCCGATGTCGTCGCGGAAGGTGCCTTCGTTGCGCGACAACAGGGCCAGGCGCGCGTTCAGCAGGCGCAGCTTCAGGTTCTCGCGCACGAAATAGGCTTCGCTCGGGGACAGCATCAGCGCTTCCGGCTGGTCCACGGTGCGGACCCGGATCAGCTGGCGCATGTCGTCCCACATCTCCTGGCTCCAGTTGCGCCAGGTATTCACCACGCGGCGGCCCAGCGACAGCTCCTCGGGAGTGGCCGGGGCGGCGCCTTTGACTGCCGCCTTGCCGTTCTTCGGCGGCGGATTCACGCGGCTCGGCGCGATCGGCTCGGCCGGCTTTTCGTCGGCCAGCAGCGGCAGGTTGTCGACCTGGGAGATGACGTTATCGAGGCGCAGGGCGATGCCGGCCTGGTCGACCTGGGGCAGCGATTTCAGCTTGTCGATGTCGCGCGCGATGGCGCGGCGGATCGTGATGAACTGCGGCTTGTCGGAGCGCGACAGCGAGCGGTCGGCGTTCTGCAGCGCGATCAGCGCGCCCTGCACGTTGCCGGCCAGTTGCAGCTGCTGGCTGGCGGTCGACAGCACCTGCTCGATCTCGGACAGCGCCCATTCGTCGCGGTTCTTGCTGATGTCCTGGTACATCTGCTCGAGCGCGGCCTGCTGGCTCTGCGACTCGGCCTGGCGGCTTTCCAGCACCCCGACCTTGACCTGCAGGGTCTTGGCCGCCTCCTGGGTCTCGCGGACCAGCTGGGCGGTCTCGGCGTTGGAGGCATTGTCCTTCTGCAGGGTCTTGGCGACGTCCTCGCGCAGGCGGTTGAAGCGGCTGTGGGTCGACCAGGTCTGCAGCCCCAGCAGCACGGCCAGGACGATGATGGCCACGTTCTGCGGCTTGTTCAGCAACCCGCCCACGCGGGTGGTTTCCGGCACACGCGGCTCGGCCTGCGAAGGCGTCACATAGGCCTCCGGCGGGACCATCTGGCCGCCCTTGCTCGATTCTGGATTATTGGGCAATTCGTTCATGCTTGTGATTGTAACGCGGCAAGGAGACGTTCGTCGCCGGAACCGGTCAGGACCAGGCGGCCGAAACCCAGCGCGAGGGCCGTTTCATGGATGCGCGCATGCGGCACGATCAGGCGCTGCTGCCGCAGTTGGGATGTCAATTCGCTCGATTCGAGCCGCTCGACCAGGGACACCAAGCCGCGCAGCGCTTCCGAACTCGTGATTATCCAGTCGTTCGGGCCGGCCAGCAAGCCGGGCAGCCGGGCAGCCAGTTCGGGGCTCAGGGCCGGCACCGCGCGCCGGTAGGCGGCCACGGTCTCTACCGCGGCGCCGGCGCGGCGCAGGGCGTCCGGCAGCAGCTCGCGCCCGCCCTCCCCGCGCACCACCAGCACGCGGCGGCCGGCCAGCTGGGCCAGGTCGAGCGCCTGCAGTAAATGTTCGGAATCGCTGAAGGCGGGATCCTTGGGGCAATGGATGCGAACCGCGCTCCCGATGCCGTGTTTGGCCAGCGCGGCGCGGCTGCCCTCGCCGACCACGGCGATGTCCACGCCCTCGGGCCAGCGGTCGATGTGGGCGAAGGCGGCGTCGATCGCGTTCGGCGAAACGAAGGCCACCATCGCATACGAGGCCAGGTCGTCCAGCACCCGCCGCAAGGCCGCATCGTCGGCCAGCGGCGAGATCTCCAGCAGCGGCAGCAGCACAGTCTCGCGGCCGAGGGCGGCCACGGCGCGCGCCAGCGGCTCGGCCTGCTGGCGGGGTCGGGTGATGACGACCGCGGCCGTCATCAGGGTGCGGCCGCCTCGGCCTTGCACTCGGCCAGGATGGCGTCGGCGTCCTGTTCGCGCAGAGCGGCGGAGACGCGCTCGCCCAGCTGTTCCGGCAGATTGGCCGGGCCGCTGTTTTCGGCAAAGGCGCTGCGGCGGCCGTCGGGCGTCGCGACCATGGCGCGCAGCTGCAGCTCGCCGCCATTGACGATGGCGTGGGCCGCCAGCGGGATCTGGCAGCTGGCGCCGAACACGCGCGAGACCTTGCGCTCGGCGGCGACGGCGCGCGCGGTGTCCTCGTGGTTCAGCGGCGCCAGCAGCGCGCGCAGGTCGACACCGTCGTTGCGGGCGCCCGAGCCGATCTCGATCGCCATCGCGCCCTGGCCGGCGGCCGGCAGGCTCTCCTCGGTTTCCAGGTAGGCGCGGATGCGGCGCTCCAGGCCCAGGCGCTTGAGGCCGGCGGCGGCGAGGATGATGGCGGCATAGTCGCCGCGGTCCAGCTTGCCGAGGCGGGTGTCGAGGTTGCCGCGCAGCGGCTTGATCACCAGTTGCGGGTAGCGCGCGGCAATCAGGGCCTGGCGGCGCAGGCTGCTGGTGCCGACCACGCTGCCTGCCGGCAGCCCGGCCAGGCTGTCGAAGTCGTTCGACACGAAGGCGTCGCGGGCATCCTCGCGCTCGAGCACGGCGGCCAGCTCGAAGCCTTCCGGCAGTTCCATCGGCACGTCCTTCAGCGAGTGCACGGCCAGGTCGGCGCGGCCTTCATGCATGGCCACCTCGAGCTCCTTCACGAACAGGCCCTTGCCGCCGACCTTGGACAGGGTGCGGTCGAGGATCTGGTCACCGCGGGTGGTCATGCCGAGAATGTCGATTTGGCAATCCGGATATAATGCCGCGAGCCGGTCGCGCACGTGCGTGGCCTGCCACATGGCCAGCCGGCTCTCGCGCGATGCGATAATGAGGCGAGACGGGACCCGTTGTGTCGTGTCGTTAGTGTTCAAAACAATTTCTTTCACTGTCGTTGTGCCTGGATCGGCCGGCGCCGGTTGGCGGCATGCCTGTAACCACAAATTCTAGCATGCGGCCCCTTGCAGAACCGTGGCATCCACCATGGCAACGTTGTACACGAGAGCCCCTTTTGGGACCCCCGAACATTCAACCTGTGCTCGATTATGAACAAAGCTGCAAACCCTGATCCCCTGGCTGCCCCGCAAGTCCAGGCCCCTGCATCCATTCCTGATCCGTCCCTCGACAAGGACGCACCGCTGAAAGAAGACATCCGCCTGCTCGGCCGCCTGCTGGGCGACGTGCTGCGCAACCAGGAGGGCGAGGCCGTGTTCGACGTGGTCGAGACCATCCGCCAGACTGCCGTGCGCTTCCGCCGCGAGGACGACCCACAGGCCGGCGAAGAGCTGACCACCCTGCTGAAGAAGCTGACGCGCGAAGAGACCAACTCGGTGGTGCGCGCGTTTTCCTACTTCTCGCACCTGGCCAACATCGCCGAGGACCAGCACCACGTGCGCCGCCGCCGCGCCCACCAGCTGGCCGGCTCGCAAGCCCAGCCGGCCAGCGTGGCCTACGCGCTGACGCGCCTGGAGGACGCCGGCGTCGATCGCGAACAGGCAGCAAGCTTCCTGCGCGAAGCCCTGATTTCGCCGGTGCTGACGGCCCACCCGACCGAAGTGCAGCGCAAGTCCACCCTGGACGCCGAGCACGACATCGCGCGCCTGCTGGCCGAGCGCGACCTGCCGCTGACGCCAAAGGAGCGCGCCCACAACATGATGCTGCTGCAGGCGCGCGTGGCGACGCTATGGCAGACCCGCATGCTGCGCTACGAGAAGCTGACGGTGGCCGACGAGATCGAGAACGCCCTGTCCTACTACCGCACCACCTTCCTGCGCGAGCTGCCGGCCCTGTACGACGACATCGAGGAGGAGCTGCAGGTGTCGACCAAGGGCGCCACCTACCTGCAGATGGGCAGCTGGATCGGCGGCGACCGCGACGGCAACCCGAACGTCAACGCCGGCACCATGCAGCGCGCGCTGGTGCGCCACGCCACCACCATCTTCGACTTCTACCTGGACGAAGTGCACGCGCTTGGCGCCGAGCTGTCGACCTCGACCCTGCTGGTGCCGGCCGACGCCGCCCTCGAAGCGCTGGCGGCGGCCTCTCCCGACAACTCGCCGCACCGCAGCGACGAACCCTATCGCCGCGCCCTGATCGGCATCTACGCGCGCCTGGCCGCCACCGCGCGCGGCCTGGGCGCCACCAACCCGCTGCGCAAGGAAGTCGGCCACGCCGATGCCTACGGCGGCCCGGCCGAGTTCCAGGCCGAGCTGCAGGTGCTGGCCGATTCGCTGGCCAACAACCACGGCGCCATCCTCATCAAGCCGCGCCTGGCCGGCCTGCTGCGCGCTGCTGCCATCTTCGGCTTCCACCTGGCCTCGCTCGACATGCGCCAGAGCTCGGACATCCACGAGCGCGTGCTGGCCGAGCTGTTCAGGCATGCCGGCGTCGAAGCCGGCTACGCCCAGCTGGACGAAGCGGCCAAGGTCAAGCTGCTGCTGGCCGAGATCGCCCATCCGCGCCTGCTCTACACGCCCTATGCCGACTACTCCGACGAGACCCAGTCCGAGCTGGGCGTGCTGCGCGCGGCGCGCGAGATCCGCCAGCGCTACGGCGCGCGCGCGATCCGCAACTACATCATCTCGCACACCGAAACCGTGTCGGACCTGCTGGAAGTCCTGCTGCTGCAGAAGGAAACCGGCCTGCTGCGCGTGAGCGAACACGAGAAGCAATGCGACGTGATGGTGATCCCGCTGTTCGAGACCATCCCCGACCTGCAGCGCGCCAGCGAGATCATGGGCGAGTGGATGGCGCTGCCGATCGTGAAGGAACTCATCGAACAGCAGGGCCGCCTGCAGGAAGTCATGCTGGGCTATTCGGACTCGAACAAGGACGGCGGCTTCCTGACCTCCAACTGGGAGCTGTATCAGGCCGAGCTGAAGCTGGTGAAGGTGTTCGAGCAGGCCGGCGTCAAGCTGCGCCTGTTCCACGGCCGCGGCGGCACCGTCGGCCGCGGCGGCGGCCCGAGCTACGACGCCATCCTGGCGCAGCCGCCGGGCACCGTGAACGGCCAGATCCGCCTGACCGAACAGGGCGAGATCATCTCCTCGAAGTTCTCGAACCCGGAGATCGGCCGCCGCAACCTGGAGTTGCTGGTGGCGGCCACGCTGGAAGCGGGCCTGATGCCGCATGGCGAAGACCCCGAACAGGTGGCGCGCCTGCAGCGTTACGAAGCGGTGATGGCGGAGCTGTCCGAGCGTGCCTATAAGGCTTACCGCAACCTGGTGTACGAGACCCCGGGCTTCACCGACTACTTCTTCGCCGCCACGCCGATCGCCGAGATCGCGGAGCTGAACCTCGGTTCGCGCCCGGCCTCGCGCAAGTCGACCCGGCGCATCGAAGACCTGCGCGCGATTCCCTGGGGCTTCTCATGGGGCCAGTGCCGCCTGCTGCTGCCGGGCTGGTACGGCTTCGGCGCGGCCATCTCCGGCTGGCTGGCGGACGGCAATCGCGAAGAACGCCTGGCGCTGCTGCAGGAGATGTTCAAGCAGTGGCCATTCTTTGCGACCCTGCTGTCGAACATGGACATGGTGCTGGCCAAGACCGACCTGCCGATCGCCCGCCGCTACGCCGAGCTGGTGCCGGACGTCGCCCTGCGCGAGAGCATCTTCAAGCGCATCGCGGCCGAGTATGGCGAAACCCTGCGCTGCCTGGAGCAGGTGACCGGCAATGCCGAACGGCTTGCTGCGAACCCGCTGCTGGCGCGGTCTATCCAGAACCGGTTTGCCTACCTGGACCCGCTGAACCACTTGCAGGTGGAGTTGATTCAACGGCACCGGGCGCTGGCCAAGGATCCGGAGCAGATCGATTCGCGGGTGCATCGGGGGATTCACTTGTCGATCAATGGGGTGGCGGCTGGGTTGCGCAATACCGGCTGATCAGTGTTACGTCGTCCCCGCGCAGGCGGGGACGACGTTTACTCGCCGCAGGCCCCCAGCTTCGCCCCCTTCTTCAACATCGCCGGCACCGCATTCTCGCTCACGCACACCTGGCTGCCCGGATTGCTCGCCGACCCGGTCGCATTGCACACCAGGACCTTGTCCCCCTTGTTCCCGCAGCGCGCCTCGATCACGTTCACCGTCTTGGTGGTGCTCGCCGCGCAGCCGTTTTCGCTGGTCGCCAGCACGGTCAGCGTGAAGCTGCCGGCACCGTTCGGCGCGAAGCTCGCATTCGAGCCGGTGGCCGACAAGCCCGCAGCAGGCGTCCACACAAAGCTATCCGCACCGCCCGCATCGACGGCGCCGAGGCTGAGGGTCTGCGCGCCATAACCCAGCGCGATCGTATCGAGCGGCAGCCCGGTCTCCGTACCGCTGCGCGATACCTGAATCGAAGGCTGCGGCACCCTGCCCTCGACGTTCACCGTGGCCTCGCCGGACGCCGAATTGCCGCCCTTGTCGACAGCGGTCAGCATCACCTTGCTGGCGCCGATGTCCGCGCAGCTGAAGCTCGAGCGGCTCACGCTGAGCGACTCGATGCCCCAGTTGTCCGTGCTGCCGCCGTCGACGTCCTGGGCGGTAATAGACGCCTGGCCGTTGGCGAGGGTGCGCGTAACGGCGCGGGTGCTCACCACCGGCGGCTCGTGGTCGTTGGTTGCCAGCGCGGCCGGCGCGCTTTCGCTGCTCAGGCGATTGACGGCGGTGACGGTGTAGTACCAGTACTTGCCGGCGCCGGCGTTCGCATCCACGAAGCCGGGCGCCACGCCGTCGGTCAGGCCGATCATCTTGCCCGGCGCCTCGAGGTCGAACTCGCGCGTGTCCGAGCGGTAGACGGCGTAGCGGCGCACCTTTTCCAGTTCGTCGCCGGCGTCCAGCGACGCGGTCCACATCAGCTGCACCGCGTCGTTCGGGGCCGCGGCGGCAGCCAGTGCCGAAGGCGCAAGCGGCGCGCCGCTGCCCTTCCAGGCCATCGCGGGCGGCAGCGCCGGCGCACGGTAGGTGGTCTGCTTCAAGCTCGTGCGGTAGCCAAGAGGATCGGCCTGCAGGAAGGCGTGGCGGAAGTGGATCTGGCCGAACACGTTGCCGTTGGCGCGGTTCAGCGCGATCTGGTCGGCGATCTGCGTCGGGCTGGTCCAGCCGGCCGTGCCCATCTTGTAGTCGGCCAGGCCGATGTAGATGTGGCGGCCGAAGGCGTTGTCGTTCCACCACGGGACCAGCAGCTTGTAGTCGGAGCCGGCCTGGCCGATGTACCAGTAGACCTGCGGCGCCAGGTAGTCGACCCAGCCTTCGCGCAGCCACTTGCGGGTGTCGGCGAAGTTCGTCACGTAATGCTGGGACGCGCCGGCGGAGGTCGGCGAACCGACTGCGGGATCGGTGCTGCTGCGGTAGATGCCCGAGGGCGAGACGCCGAACTTGACCCAGGGCTTGGCCAGCCGGATCTCCGCGCCCACGCGCTCGATCAGCATGTTGATGTTATCGCGCCGCCAGTCGGCGCGCCCGGCCGTGGTCGCCGCGAAGCCGCGCGGGTCGGCATTGTACGCGGCATCGTCAGCGATGGTGCCGCTCGGGTAGAAGTAGTCGTCGAAGTGCAGGCCGTCGATGTCGTAGCGGCCGACGATGTCCTGGATCACGCGGCTGACATGGTCCCGCACCGGCGCCAGGCCCGGGTTCAGGATCTTCACGGTGCCGACCGTCAGCATCCATTCGGGGTGGGTGCGCGAGACGTGGGTGCTGGCGTACTGCGCGGTGTTCGTTTCGGTGGCCGTGTTGGCGACCGCGCGGTAGGGGTTGATCCAGGCGTGGAATTCCATGCCGCGCTTGTGCGTCTCTTCGATCGCGAAGGCCAGCGGGTCCCAGAACGGCGCCGGCGCACTGCCCTGATTATTCGTCAAGTAGTACGACCAGGGTTCCAGCTCGCTCGGGTACATGGCGTCGGACTGGCTGCGCACCTGGAAGAACACGGCGTTCATGCCGGTCGCCTTGTTGTGATCGAGGATGGCGGCGAGCGCCGCGCGCTGCTGGGCCGGGGTCTGGGTGCGGTTCGGCCAGTCCAGGCTGAGGTGGGTGCTGACCCACACGCCGCGCAGTTCATGTTTCGGGGAAGCCTGGGTGTCCTGGGCCTGGCCGATTGCCGGCGCCAAAGCGGCGGACGCCAGCAGGGCTGCCGCCAGCGCGGCGACGATGGGGCTTGTTTTCATTGTCGTCTCTCTCTCTTGAAGTTGTTGTGTGAATGGCACCCGGGCTTGCCATCCGTTCAAGAGATTACGTCGCGATATTTACCGCTTCCAATGAAATTACTTGCCTTTTCCATAACTCAACCATATGGGCCGCGCGATGGCCTGACGCGGATCCTGGACGCGAACAAGAGACTGTTCGTCGCCCTCATGATGGGCCTCTGAACAAACGCCGCTGGCCGTGTTCAGTGGGCCCTGGCTGCTGCCTGGTCCGGATAGGCTTCGTCGATCATTTTGATGATCCGCGTGCTCTGGTCGATATAGTCCTGGTAGCGCTCGTACAGCTGCGGCGCGCTGCTCATGGCGCGCAGCAGGCGCTTGCCCTTCGGCGTGGTCGTCACGCGGAACAGCGACTGCTCGTCGTCGCCTTCGAGCTGGTCCTCGCGGTACTCGCGCAGCTTGCGCTGGCGCGTATTCCAGCCGCCTTCCGAGGTCTGGATCTGCGGCAGCTCCATCTGGTACAGGAAGAGGATCCCGGTCAGCAGCTTCTCGTTTTCGATGTTGGTCAGCCGGCCGCTCATCTGGAAGCCGTCATAGCGGCTCTTGACCGGGATAAAGTACCAATTCGCCTCGCTCTTAGCATAGGCTTCCTTGAACTTATCCCAGTCCGGCTGCTGCTTGGGATCGAGGCCGGCAAGGTAAGCATAGTTTGCGTCGAAGCCCCGGTACCCTTCCTTGAGATTGTTGAGCTGCCGGACGTCGGCTTCCAGGTCCGCCTTCAAGCCCAGCAGGAAGGTCTTCACCTCCTGCTGCTTGTGATGATGCTCGCTCAGCCCATGCAGCCAGATGCTCATGCTGACGGCAAACACGATGATCGCGATCTCGAGGGCCACCTCGCGGATCTTGTGGGCGAGCTTGTGTTCCTTCTTCGCCATCAAATGGATGACGTTCTTGCCATGCTTTGCGACCTCGAGCTCAGCCATATCCTGCCCATACGGAATGTTAAATTAAAAATATCCTAACATGCTTGATTGCAAGATTGCAATTTCCCGAAACGGCAGCACACCACCTGTGGGGGAAGCGCGGCGTCGGCCGTCCGTGGGCGCCTTCCCGGCCGTAGAATCGCGCCCATTCCAACCATCAGGGACAAGAACATGAAACCGACTTCGATCCGCATCGCCGCTGCCGCCATCCTCGCCTTCTCGCTGTGCGGCGCGCCCGCATGGGCCGGCACCCCGGACGAACACTTCGTGCTGACGCCGGCACTGGTCCAGAAGGTCAAGGCGGCCACCCACGAGCTGGGCGACATGGAAGAAACCGAGGCGGAGAAAAAGGAAACCGACAAGTATCGCAAGGACGGCATGCTGCCGGTCGAGTACTACATCCGCGCGATCGAAGCCAAGCCGGGGGTGAAGGCCAAGCTGGCCAAATACGGACTGACGCCCAGGGAATTCGGCCTGTCCGGCTACGCCATCGCGCATGGCTCGATGTACCTGGGCATGGAAACGGCGGTCGACAAGAAAGCCGCCGCCGAGATGATAGGCCAGTTCACAAAGGAGCAGCAGGCCAACATCGCGCTGCTGCGCAAGCTGGGGCCGGCTGCTTATACGCTGAACTGATGGTGAGCCCTGGCGGCCTCAGGCCAGCGCCAGCCGCGCCCTGCCCGCTGGCGCAGCCTGCACGCCCGGTGCGGCGCCATCCGTCTCCAGCGTAAAACTGCCGACCAGGCGGCGCAGCTGTTCGGCCTGCTGCTCCATGGCGCTGGCTGCCGCGCTGGCCTCCTCCACCAGTGCGGCGTTCTGCTGCGTCGCGCTGTCGATTTCGACGATCGCGCGGTTGACCTGGCCGATGCCGTCTTCCTGCTCGCGGCTGGCGGCGCTGATTTCGCCGATGACGTCGCTTACCCGGCGCACGCTGTCGACCACCTCGCGCATGGTGTTGCCGGCGTCGCCCACCAGGCGGCTGCCGAGGTCGACCTGGTGCACCGAATCGTCGATCAGGCCCTTGATCTCGCGCGCCGCGCTATTGGCGCGCTGGGCAAGGTTGCGCACCTCGCCCGCCACCACCGCGAAGCCGCGGCCCTGCTCGCCGGCACGCGCGGCTTCGACCGCCGCGTTCAGCGCCAGGATATTGGTCTGGAAGGCGATCCCTTCGATCACACCGATGATGTCGACGATGCGGTGCGCGGCCGCGTCGATCGCGCTCATGGTCTGCACGACCTGGCCGACCACCTCGCCGCCGCGGCTCGCAACCTCGGAGGCCGAATGGGCCAGCTGATCCGCCTGGCGGGCATTGTCGGCGTTCTGGCGCACGGTCGAGGTCAGTTCCTCCATCGACGACGCGGTTTCCTCCAGCGCTCCGGCCTGGCTTTCGGTGCGGCTCGACAGGTCGCTGTTGCCGGCCGCGATCTGGCCGGCCGCGGTGGCGATCGAATCGGTGCCGCCGCGCACCTCGCCGACGATGCGGCGCAGGCTGTCGCGCATGCTGCGCAGCGCGCGCTTGAGCTGGCCGGTTTCGGTGCGGTCGCCCTCGCTGACCTCGATATCGGCGTCCAGGCGCCCTTCCGCGATGCGGCCGGCAAAGCCGATCGCTTCGTCCAGCTGGCGGCTGATCGAACGCGACAGCATCGTGCCGGTCACCAGCATCACCAGCGCGGCCAGCACTGCGGCGATGGCGATATTGCGCTCGGCCTGGTTGACGGTGGCGTCGCCGGCATCGCGGGTGGCGGTGGAAGCAGCCTCGATCAGTTCGCTCAGCTCGCCCATGCTCTTTTCGAGCTTGCGGAAGTGCGCCATGAACGCCGGATGGGCCCGGCGCGCCGCGGCGACGTCGGTCAGGGCCAGCGCCACGGTGCGTTCGGCGCTCTGCAGGTAAGCGTCGACATCGGGACGGACCTTGTCGACCGCCGCGCGCAGCGCCGGATCGGTGGTTTCCTTGTCGATCTCGCCCATCAGCTTGCGGAACAGCGCAATGTGTTCGGCGGTGTCGCGTTTGGCGGCCTCGCGCTCTTCGGCGCTGCCGTCGGCGCCCGCCAGCAGCGCGGCCAGCACGTCCGCGCGCAGGGCGTCGTGCGCCTGGTCGGCGGACATCTGGTCCTTCATTGCGGCGCCGTTGCCAGTGATGCGGTCCATCGCCGCGTCCAGCCGCGTGACGCCAAAGTAGCCGATGCCGCCCACCAGCACCACGAAGGCGATCGCGCCCAGGTTGGAAGCCAGCAGGCGCAGTTTGATGCTGATCGTTTTCATCTTGGGTTCCGTTCTTACATGCGGATCGACAGGCCGACCGCCACGCTCAGGTCGGGCGTGCGGCGGTTCAGGCCGTGCGTCAGCAGCACGTCGGCCTGCACGTTCTTGTTCACCAAATAGGTCAGGCCGGTGTCGAAGCTCAGCTGGGTGCCGCCGTGGGCGGCGCGCGCGATCTGCGGCGCTGCCAGTTCGACGAAGCCGCGCACGCGCTCGTTGAGTTCCTTGCCCAGGGTCGCCGCCAGGATGCCGTAGCCGTAGCGGGCGCCGCTATCGTCGCTGTCGACGGCCAGGCCCGGCATCACGCCGAAGGACATGTCCTGCGGCAGGTCCCATTCGGCGGCCAGGCGCAGCGAGGGGCGCACGCCATGGCCGCGCAGTTCGCGGCTGCCGCTCGGCAGGTCGGCATGCAGCAGCACGCCCAGCGAGGGCTGGGTGTCCTGCCCATCCTTCAGGTGCCATTTCACGCCGATCGCGGTGTCGTTGTAGCCGGCCGACACCGTGCGCCCGCCGCCCGCCGGATCGCTGGCATGCGCCACGTTGCGGCCGTCGGTCTCGATGCGCAGCTCGGTGCTGTCACCCACGCCGATGCGCAGCAGGGTCGGCGTGCTGAATGTGCGCTCCTGGCTGTCGCCGCGCAGGCGGTCCCACTGGACGCTGGTCTCGAGCTGGACCCGGCCCTTGCCGACCACCTGGCTGGATTCGACGAAATCGGGACGGTCGGTGGAAATGGAATCGTCCTCGGCGGCGTGAGCGGCGCCGCAGAACGGCAGGCAAAGTGCGGCGAGGAGCAGGGAAAGCGGAGCTGCGTGGGCCATCGGGTGCGTGTTATTGGTGGGAGATGGCGTCAGTATCCATGAGTGTTCCGGGTGACTCCAGCGCCTCATGCATTTCCATGCAGAAACAACATCGCATTTCTGGAATTGTGTATTGATGGCACAACGTAATGTGACAACTTATTATCGTTAGGCACGAGCGTGCATAAAAAAAGCCCCGGCCTTTTCAGGTCCGGGGCTTTTTGTGCTGCAAATGCGGTAAGGCTTACTGGTTCTGCAGGAAGGTCTTCAGCTTGTCCGAGCGCGAAGGCTGGCGCAGCTTGCTCATCGCCTTGGCTTCGATCTGGCGGATACGCTCGCGGGTCACGTCGAACTGCTTGCCGACTTCTTCCAGCGTGTGGTCGTTCGACATCTCGACGCCGTAGCGCATGCGCAGGACCTTGGCTTCGCGCGGGGTCAGCGAGTCCAGCACTTCCTTGATCACGCCGCGCATCGAGGCGTGCATCGCGGCTTCCAGCGGGGCCAGGGTCGCGTTGTCCTCGATGAAGTCGCCCAGCTGCGAATCGCCGTCCTCGCCCATCGGGGTCTCCATGGAGATCGGCTCTTTCGCGATCTTCATGATCTCGCGCACCTTCGATTCCGGCATCTCCATCTTGGCCGCCAGGGTCGCCATGTCCGGCTCGCTGCCGGTTTCCTGCATGATCTGGCGCGAGATGCGGTTCATCTTGTTGATCGTCTCGATCATGTGCACCGGCACGCGGATGGTGCGGGCCATGTCGGCGATCGAACGCGTGATCGCCTGGCGGATCCACCAGGTCGCGTAGGTCGAGAATTTATAACCGCGGCGGTATTCGAACTTGTCGACCGCCTTCAGCAGGCCGATATTCCCTTCCTGGATCAGGTCGAGGAATTGCAGGCCACGGTTGATGTACTTCTTCGCGATCGAGATCACCAGACGCAGGTTGGCCACGGTCATTTCGCGCTTCGCGGTGCGGGCGCGCTTCTCGCCGGCCGCCATCTGTTTGTTGATCTTGCGGAGGTCGGCCAGCGGCAACGCCACGCGCGCCTGCAGGTCGATCATGCGGCGCTGCAGTTCCATGATGGCCGGCGCGTTACGCGACAGCACGGCGCTGTACGGGTAGGCGCAATCGACTTCGCGCTGCACCCATTCGAGGTCCGTCTCGTTGCCCGGGAAGACCTTGATGAAGTGGGCGCGCGGCATGCCGCAGCGGTTGACGCAGATGTCCAGCACGGCGCGCTCGATCGAACGCACTTCGTCCATCTGGCCGCGCAGGGTGTCGCACAGCTTTTCGACGATCTTGGCGGTGAAGCGGATGCCCAGCAGCTCGGTCGAGATCACTTCCTGGGCCGCCACGTAAGGCGCCGAGCCGTAGCCCTGCGACTTGAAGGCGTGGCCCATCTTGTCGAACTGCTTTTCGATCAGCGAGAACTTGTCCAGCGCGGTCTTCTTCAGCGCGGCCAGCTGCTCGGCCGAGTAGCCGGCGGCGGCGCTGCCGCCCGTGCCGCCTTCTTCTTCCTCGTCCTCGATCTCTTCTTCGTCTTCCTCGTCGTCCGAAGCCGCGCTGACCGGCGCGGCGGCCGGGGCGCCTTCGTCCGGCGACATCAGGCCGTCGACCACATCATCGATCTTCAGCTCGTCGCTGGCGATCTTGTGCGACAGCGCGATGATTTCCGAGATCGTCACCGGGCAGGCGGAGATGGCCTGGACCATGTCCTTCAGGCCTTCTTCGATGCGCTTGGCGATCGCGATCTCGCCTTCGCGGGTCAGCAGCGACACTGCGCCCATTTCGCGCATGTACATGCGGACCGGATCGGTGGTGCGGCCGAAGTCGGAGTCGACGGTCGACAGCGCGGTCGCGGCGGCGGCCTCGACTTCGTCTTCGCTGGTCGGGGTCACGACGGCGTCCGACAGCAGCATCATTTCCGCTTCCGGGGCGCGCTCGTAGACGGCGATGCCCATGTCGTTGAAGGTCGCGATGATGCCTTCGATCTGTTCCGGATCGATGATGTTTTCCGGCAGCTGGTCGTTGATCTCCGCATGGGTCAGGTAGCCGCGCTCCTTGCCCATGTTGATCAGGTTCTTCAGCTGGGTACGGCGCTTTTCCAGTTCCTCGCTTGAAAAGCCCTGCTCGGCGCCCAGCATGCCCGGGATGCCCTTGGCCTTGCGCTCGCGCAGCTTGGAGGCGGCCTTCATTTCGGCGCGCTCGACCGCGTTCAGTGCGGCGATCTCGTCGTTCTCCGGCACGAACTCGCTCGGCTTGCGGCCGCGGCGGCCCGGAACCTTCACTTGCGGCAGCAGGTAGCCCGAGGTGTCGATCGCGGCCAGCGCGGCGGCGTCGGTGGTGGTGCTGACGGTGCCAGTCGGCGCGGCCGGCGCGGCGGCGCCCGATGCGCCCGGCTCGATGCGGCGGGTGCGGGTGCGCACCACGCGCGGGGCCGGGGCTTCTTCGGCGGCGGCCGGCGCTTCGGCGACAGGCGCGGCGGCCGACGCGGTTTCGTTGGTCGACTCGGCAGCGGCGGCGGCTTTCAGGCCGGCCAGCTTCGAGGTGCGCTTGCGCACGATGACCGGCGGCGCGGCAGGCGTCGTCGGGGTCGGGATGATATCGGCTTCGTCGGCGGCAACAGCAGCGACCGCGGCGACCGGCGCCACGGCCGGGGCGGCCTCGTGCAGGGTCTCGGCGACAACTTCGGCGGCTTCCGCGCCTGCGGCGGCGGCTTCCGCAGCGGCGGACCGATCGAACTGCTCCGGCTGGAGTTGCGCTGCCTGGACTTCGGCAGCCTGCTCGGCCTGGGCTGCTTTCAGCGAAGCCAGGCGCGAACGCGTTTTAACCACCGTGACCTTGGCCGCCGCTTCCGTTTCCAGGAAGTAGGAGGTGGCGGTTTTCGGCACTGCCAGCTGGGCCGTGCTCTTTGCCGGCGCCTTTTTCGCTGTCAGTGTCAATGTCTTGGCGGTGTTTTTCATGATTAGCATTCTCCAGTCGAGGCGAGATGCGCGCCTGCGAAGTCAATAAGCCACCTGGTCCGCTTGCGGACCCGTTGGCAAGGAATAACGGGATGGCCCTAACTAAGGGCAGACGGCCCGGATATCAAGCACATTTGACCGCGTTGCCGGCCTGGCGTTTGACGCGGCCGGAA
Organism: Telluria sp. GW821-FHT07G12; assembly: GCF_059418525.1. Classification (NCBI taxonomy): domain Bacteria; kingdom Pseudomonadati; phylum Pseudomonadota; class Betaproteobacteria; order Burkholderiales; family Oxalobacteraceae; genus Telluria; species Telluria sp. GW821-FHT07G12. The sequence goes on from NZ_JBWKQA010000006.1 coordinate 294,630, forward strand.
GGGGCGGCGCCAGGATGCGTGGGCGGGTGGCAAGGGCAAGTCGGTTTGTGGTTGAGATCGCGGTTTAGCATGTCGGAACGAAAAAAAGCCCGTCAAGGAACGGGCTTGAGCTATTTTCCCAAGAGAGAAATAGAGGAGACAGGCATATTATGCACTAGGGAAAGATTTAGTGATAATTGAAATATCCGATAATGGATATAACAAATTCACATAGTCCCCAGCTGATAATCCGACCCCTGACCGTCTGCGTCGGCGCAAGCCGTACGCAAGGAAAGGGGCGGATCATACACGATTTCTTGCTGCCGCGCCCGCCGCACACGAAGGAAATCACGGTCTGCCGGCAGCGACGACGAACCCTTACACGGCTCAGCGGTACATTGACCGCCTTGCCATGCTATCCTTCCGCTTCCTGTTCTTACCATGAAGTCAATGAATACGATTAGTAACGTCGCCGAAACCCCTGAGGCCAACGAAAACACCGCCGCTGAGGGCGCACCGGAAACCGTCGCTGCTGCTGCGGCCGCCGCACCAAGCGCAGCACCTGCCGCGGACTCCCCGCGCGCCCTGCTCAAGCAGCTGCAACAGGAATTCGAGGCTTTCCGCAACTGCCTGCCGCTCGAGATCGGCATCGACAAGCAGTTGCTGGCCCGCATGCCCAGCCTGAACCGCAAGCTGATGCGCGCCGCGCTGGGCATCCACACCGGTTCGATGCGCTACCTGCGCGCAATGGAAAAGGCAAGCGTGCGCTACGACCTGGACGGCAAGCCGGGCGCCGAGGTGACGGACACCCACCGCCTGCACGCCAAGGAACTGCTGCAGCAGCGCTTCAAGAAAGAAGCCGAGCGCAAGAAAGCCGAACGCGACGCCGCTGCCCAGCAGGAAGCCGACCGCAAGCGCCAGGAAAAACTGGAGCAGCTGGCCTCGAAGTTCTCGAAGAAATAATCATTCGAGCGACTCGAATTGATCAAATGAGCGATCGGATGAGCGAAAACGCACCGGACACCGAGGACACGCTTCCGCCCTACACGGGCATCGCACTGTCCAGGGTGCGTCTGGTGCGGACCAGGGAGGATGTGCAAGCCGCCCTGGCAGCCCTGCTCGCCTGTGACGCCATCGGCTTCGACACCGAGTCGAAGCCGACCTTCCAGAAAGGCGAAGTGTCGACCGGGCCGCACCTGGTGCAGCTGGCCGACGATACGAACGCCTGGCTGTTCCAGATCGGTTCGCCGTCTTCGCCGGGCGTTGCCCTGTGCGTCGAGGTCCTGCGCCCGGTGCTGGAGTCGCCGACGATTCTGAAAGTCGGCTTCGGCCTCGGCGACGACTTGCGCCGCCTGCGCGCCAAGCTCGGCATCGAGACCCGCAACGTGGTCGACCTCGCCACCGCCCTGCGCCGACCCGAAGCGCGCGAAAAGAACGCCTGGGGCGCGAAGACGGCCGTCGCACGCTTCTTCGGCCAGCGCCTGCAGAAGTCGCGCCGCATCACCACCACCAACTGGGCCATGCCCCGTTTGTCCGAACAGCAGATCCAGTACGCGGCCGACGACGCCCACGTCGCCCTGCGCATCTACCGTCACTGGCGTGAGCACTTCGCGGCCGCCGCCGACACTGCCGTCGCGAATGCGGCCCGTCTTGCCGCGCGCGATGCGGCCAAGGCCCGCGCGGAAGCCGAGGCCCAGGCCCAGGCCTGAATCCGGCCCGCCGCCTATAATCGCGGCATGAAGTTTCTTTCCCTCCTGTTACTGCTCCCGCTACTGCAAGCCTGCGCCCCATCCGGCACCGACGCCGCCACCGGCGAGCGCGTGTTCAAGCAATGCGCCTCCTGCCACCAGGTCGGCGCCAACGCCCGTGCCGGCTTTGGCCCGCAGCTGAACGGCCTGTTCGGCCGCCGCGCCGGCGCAACGCCCGACTTCGTGTATTCCGATGCGATGAAAGCCTCCGGCATCGTCTGGAACGAGCGCAGCCTGGCCGCCTTCCTGCGCGATCCCGCCAGGCTGGTGCCGGGCACGAAAATGCGCTTCTGGGGCATCTCCGATGAGAACGAAATCAAGGCGCTGCAGGCCTATCTGCGCACCTGGCAGGATACGCGCTAGCACCCATCGCCGCCGCAGGCGTTCCCGCCGTTTATTCGATTACAATATTGCGTGATAGACAAAACAACGCACGGGGACCGACGAATGCGAGGCTTTATCCGACACCCTGCTTTCCTGGCTGGCATCTTCATCTGGATGGCAGCAATGCCGGCTTTGGCCCAGCAACAGCGGGTTCCCGGCGACCTGCCCCAGCGCCTGGCCGCCTGCATTGCCTGCCACGGCAGCGCCACCACGCCCCCGGCCGCAATCGGCTCCGGCGGCCAGCGCCAGTACTACCCGCGCATCGCCGGCAAGCCTGCCGGCTACCTGTACAACCAGCTGACGAATTTCCGCGACGGCCGGCGCCAGTTTCCGCTGATGACCTGGATGGTCCAGCACCTGTCCGACGATTACCTGCACGAGATCGCGGATTACTTTTCGACGCAGCACGCGCCGGCGACGGTACTCGACCGCGCCAGTCTCCCGGCCGCCGAACTGGAACGCGGACGCCAGCTGGTCACGCGCGGCGACACCGCCCTCAAGGTGCCGGCCTGCATCGCCTGTCACGGCGAGCGCCTGACCGGCGCCCTGCCCGCCATCCCCGGCCTGGCCGGCCTGCCGCGCGACTACATCAACGCCCAGTTCGGCGCCTGGCGCAACGGCAGCCGCCATGCGCTGGCGCCCGACTGCATGGGGACGATCGCGCAACGCCTGAGCCTGGCCGACGTGTCCGCGATCTCCGCCTGGCTGGCCAGCGAGCCGCTGCCGGCTGACCCAACCCCGGCGCCATCGCTGAAACGTCAGCTGCCGCTCGCCTGCGGCAGCGCACCGGAGCAGCAGCCATGAAGCGCCGCCTCCTGATCGCACTCGGCGTGCTGCTGGTCCTGCTGATCGGCGCCGCGCTGGCCGCCTGGCCGCGCGCGCAGCACATCCCTGCACGCTCGCCGGAGGCCTGGGCGTCCAGCGCGGACAACATCGCGCGCGGCGCCTACCTTGCGAAAGCCGGCGACTGCGCCGCCTGCCACACGGCGCGTGGCGACGCTGCCTACGCCGGCGGACGCGCGGTCGACACGCCCTTCGGCCGGGTCATGGCGCCGAACATCACGCCCGACCGCGACACCGGCATCGGCGCCTGGACCGCCGACGATTTCTGGAACGCCCTGCACAACGGCGTCGGGAAAAATGGCCGCCTGCTCTACTCGGCCTTCCCCTACCCCAGCTACACCAAGGTCTCACGCGACGACGCCGATGCCCTGTTCGCCTACCTGCGCAGCCTGCCGCCGGCCCGCCGGCAGAACCAGCCGCACACGCTGCGCTTCCCCTACGACAGCCAGGCGGCGCTGGCGGCCTGGCGCCTGCTCTACTTCAAGCCCGGCGTCTACCGGCTTGATGCGGCGCGCGGCGCCGACTGGAACCGCGGCGCCTACTTGGTCGGAGGCCTCGGCCATTGCGCGGCCTGCCACAGCCCGCGCAACCAGCTGGGCGCGAGCGGCCAGGGACTGCACGGCGGCCTGATTCCGGTGCTGGGCTGGTACGCGCCTTCGCTGGCGTCGAAGGATCCGCACCTGGCGCAGCTGCTGCAGACGGGCGTGTCGCCGAACGGCGCCGTGTACGGGCCGATGGCGGAAGTGGTCGGACGCAGCCTGCAGCATCTGTCGCAGCAGGACATGGCCGCGCTGACGGCCTACCTGGGCTCGCTGCCCGCGGCACAGGAAGAACGCCAGCCGGCCGCCGCGCCGCCACAGGCGCTCATGCAGGTCGGCGGGAAAGTCTACGAGCAGCATTGCGCCGACTGCCATGGCAAGGAGGGCCGCGGGGCGGTGGGCGAAGACGGCGCCCCGGCCTATCCGCCGCTGGCTGGTAACCGGACGCTGCTGATGGACGAGCCGGTCAACGCGATCCGCATCGTGCTGAATGGCGGCTTCGCGCCGGCGACCAGGGGCAATCCACGGCCCTATGGCATGCCGCCCTACAGCCAGGTGCTGGACGATGCGGAAGTGGCGGCGGTGGTGAGCTATGTGCGGGCCAGCTGGGGCAACAATGCGCGGATGGTGACGGCGCCTGAGGTCAATGGCTACCGCGCGGTGCCGCTGGATTGAAGGTTCATTTACAAAAAAGCCCCGAGGATCTCCCGGGGCTTCCATTTTCGAACCTGCCTACGACAGTATCAAACCATCTCCGCAAACCCGATCCGGTCGGTGGTTGCCGCCCGCGCATCGTTCACATCCACCTTGTGCGAAGCCAGCAAGCCTTCCAGCACGCTGTTCATCGTATGGCAGCCCGGCTCACGCCCGGCGTTCATGTGCGCGCGGATCGCGCCCAGGTCGCCCTGCTCGATCATCCCCGCCACGGCCGGGCTGATGCTCAGGCACTCGGTGGCCAGGTGGTAGCGATTGCCCTGCTTCGACGGCAGCAGCGCCTGGCACAGCACGCCGCGCAGGGCGTGGGCCAGGGCCTGGCCCTGGGCGTCGGAATTGCCCAGGAGGCGCAGCATCTTCTGCAGGCCGAGTTCGGTCGAGCGCGCGTGCAGGGTCGCCAGCACCAACGGGCCGCTCTCCGCCAGCGCCAGCGCTTCCTGGGCGGTCTGGGCGTCGCGGATCTCGCCGATGACGATCACGTCCGGGCGCTCGCGCAGCGCGTCCAGGGCGCCGAGGTAGTAGCTGTCGACGTCGCCGTCCACGCCTACTTCACGCTGGGTGATGATGCACTTGCGCTGCGGGATCAGGGTCTCGACCGGGTCTTCGATGGTGATGATGTGGCCCGAGCGCTGGCGGTTGATCTCGTCCAGGATCGAGGCGATGGTGGTCGACTTGCCCTGGCAGGTGTCGCCGATGATCAGGACCAGGCCGCTCGTCATGCGCGCGAATTCCTGCTCGTCCGGGTGCAGGCCCAGCTCGGCAAGCAGCAAAGGCTCCTTCGGGAAGCGGCGGATCACGCAGCCCAGGCGCTTCTTGCCCTGGAAACTGAAGCAGTTGGCGCGGATGCGCGCCGTGTGCAGGTCGATCGAACGGTCGAAGGCGCGCTCCTGGATCCGTTCGGCCCAGTTCGGCTCGATGACGTCGAAGAACTCTTCCAGCTCCTCCTTCGTGATCGGCGAATCCGTCACCGCCACCAGGCCCTTCGGCTGGCGCAGCATCAGCGGGCTGTTCTGGTGAATGATGATGTCCGAGAACACCAGCTTCGAGTTCAGCAGGTGCAGGATCTGCTCGACCAGGGTGCCGAAGACGGGATGGTCTTCGTTTTCGATATACGAAAGAGTGGGGATCTGCGAGGACTGGTGGTATTCCATCGGGCGGTCGATGAGTGAAGTAATAACTTACGATGCATTAATTATAAAACCAGCAGCGCCAGAAAGTTCCACTTGGAAAGAGATTTTTTCGTGTGAAAAACTTACAACAGATCACCGATCGAGCGCCGCGGCGATGCGGTCGCCGAACAGCGCCAGGGCCACGCCGACGATCATGACCGCCGCGCCCAGCATCCTCAGGGTCGAGACCTTGCGCATGGCGACGTTGACGAGACCGAAGTGATCGATCGCCATCGACGTGATCAATTGGCCGGCGATCACCAGCACGACCAGGTTCAACAGGCCGATGCGCGGCACCAGCATCACGGTGCAAAAGATGAAGGCGGCGCCCAGGAAGCCGCCGGAGAACTTCCACAGCGGCTGCTGCGGCAGGGCTGCCAGGGCGTCGGGCAGGCCGCCGCGGGCGAAGGCGACCACGGCCAGCGCAGCGGTACCGCACAGGAAGGAGATCAGGGCGGCCACCACGGAATTGGCGCCGACGGCCGCCGCCATCTGGCTGTTGATGGCGGCCTGGAAGGAGACGGCAATGCCGGCGCCGAATGCGATGAAGAACAGCAGGGGATTCATGAATCGGGAAGGAATGGAAAAAAGCCGGGGATTGTAGCGAAAACGGCTGGGCTTGCGAAGGCCGGCGCCGTTTGCTCCCGCCATGCGCGCCCTGGGAGGCCGGCAATGCATTCCGTCGCAAATTGCGTGCAAGGCCGGGCCGGCTTGCTTAAGATGCATGCATCGATCACCGTCAACAACAACAAAGGAGAACACCCATGACCAACAGCCTCTCCCGCCGCCGCCTGCTGGCCGCCTGCGCCCTCGCCGCCGCCGTGGGCGCCGGGAGCGCACCGCCGGCCCTCGCCTTCGACTGGGGCTTCGGCAACAGCGAACATGTGAAGGGCAACGGCAGGATCAAGCGCGAAACGCGTCAGGTGGCCCACTTCAACGGCCTGTCGATGGCCTTGCCGGGCCAGGTCGAGGTCCGCACCGGCAGCAGCGAAGGCCTCAGCATCGAGACCGACGACAACCTGCTGCCTCTGATCGAGACCGTGGTCGAGGATGGCACCCTGAAAATCCGCGGCAAGAAGAAGGTCAACCTCGACACCCGCAACCTGAAGATCGTGGTGCAGACGCGCGGCGTGGACCGCCTGGCGCTCGGCGGTTCCGGCAGCATCGACGCCGACCGCGTCGCCGGCTCGCGGGTGCAGTTCGACGTCGGCGGCTCGGGCAACGTCAAGGTCGGCAAGGCCGAGGGCGAGACCATGAGCGTCAACCTGGGCGGCAGCGGCGACCTGAAAGTGAACGAAGGCGCTGCGCGCAGCCTGTCGGCGTCGATCGGCGGTTCCGGCACCATCGATATGGCGCGGGTGCGCCTCGACAAGGCCAGCGTCAACCTGGCCGGCTCGGGCAATGCCACCTTGTGGGTGAGCAGCAACCTGGACCTGACGGTCGCCGGCTCCGGCGGCGTCGACTACTACGGCGACCCGCAGGTCAGCAAGACCGTGATCGGCTCGGGCGGCGCGCGCCGCATTGGCCCGGCGCCGCGCTGATCCCGCTGCGTGGGCACGGGGTGCCCACCCTACGAATTCTGCCACTGCGTGGGTACCCTGCGCCCGCCATGTCGACCGTAGGGTGGGCACCACGTGCCCACGATATCAATGCGCCGCTGGCGCCGTATAGGTCAGCGGCTTGACCGGCACCGTCACCGTGACGTTCTCGCGCTTGCCGGCGGCGTCCTGCACCACCAGCGTCAGCGGCACCTGCTCGCCATCCTTCAGCTGGCGCTGCAGGTCGAACAGCATGACGTGGTAGCCGCCCGAGGCCAGGTTCACGGCCTGGCCGGCCGGCAGCTCGATGGCCTCGACCGCGCGCATGCGCATGGTCTGGCCTTCCATCGCCATCTGGTGCAGCTCGACGCGGCCGGCCACCGGGCTCTTCACCTCGACCAGCTTCACGGTCTTGGCGGACTTCAGCTGCATGAAGGCGCCGGCCACTTTCGCCTGGGGCACGGTGGCACGGATCCACGGATCGCTGACGCTGACCTGGGCTGCGGCCAGCGCCGGCAGGGAAACGAGGCTGGCCAGCGCCAGTGCGAGTAGACGTCGGTTCATGACTGAGCCATCCAATTAATAGTTGCGTTCCGCGAGCAGCGTCTCGCGCTCGACCTGCACGGTGTCCGTGCCGTCGGTCAGCCATACCTGGCCGTCCTGGATCGTGCACTGCAGCTGCATGTTACGCTTGGCCATACGCTCCAGCGCGGCGCTGGACTCGGCCGAAATGTTCACGACCGTGATGTTGCGGGCGCGGTCGATCTGCTTGGCGATCTGCTTGAACCAGATGTGGCTGACGGCGCTGTAGCTGTAGACGACCACGTGCTCGGAACGGCCGCTGGCCTTCATCAGGCGGCGCTCGTCGGGCTGGCCGACTTCGATCCAGGTCTGGATGGCGCCGGTCAGGTCCTTCAGCCACAGGGCCGGCTCCTCGACGTCGAACAGGTCCTTGCCGTAGCTGAGGCCTTCATCCGCGTGCAGGGCAAAAGCGAGCAGGCGGATCATCACCCGCTCGTCGGTTTCCGAAGGATGGCGCGCAATGGTGAGCGCGTGCTCCTGGTAGTAATTGCGGTCCATGTCCGCGATGTTGAGGTCTGCCTTGTAGATCGTTGCTTTCAGGGCCATTCTTTATCTTTCTGGTTCAGCTGAAGACGACGGTCTTGTCGCCGTTCAGCAGGATGCGGTGTTCCACGAACCACTTGACCGCGCGCGCCAGCACCACGCTCTCGACGTCGCGCCCGATCGCCGTCAGCGCCTCGACGCTCATCGCGTGGTCGACCCGCTCGACATCCTGCTCGATGATCGGTCCTTCGTCCAGGTCGCCCGTGACGAAGTGGGCGGTGGCGCCGATCAGCTTGACGCCGCGCCGGTGCGCCTGGGCATACGGGCGCGCGCCCTTGAAGCTGGGCAGGAAGGAGTGGTGAATATTGATCGCCCTCCCCTTCAAGGCCTCGCACAGTCCCGGCGACAGTATCTGCATGTAGCGCGCCAGTACGACCAGGTCGACCTGGTGCCGGTCCAGCAGCTCGATGATGCGGCTTTCCTGCGCCAGCTTGTCGGATTCGCTGGCGCCGGCCTCGAGCGGCAAGTGGTGAAAGGGGATATTGTAACTGGCCGCGAGCTGGTAGAAGTCCATGTGGTTGGAAACGATGGCCGGAATCTCCACCGGCAGCAGGCCGCTGCGGTAGCGGAACAGCAGGTCGTTCAGGCAGTGGCCGATCTTCGACACCATCAGGATGACGCGCGGCTTGCGCGCGGCGTCGTGCAGCTGGCCGGATGCGTTCAGGTGCGCGCAGAGGGCGTCGAAGCCCGCGCGCAGGGTGCCGTCCGCGACGTTCGCATCTTCGAGCGCGAAGTGGATGCGCATGAAGAACAGCTTCGATTCCGGGTCGCCGAACTGGTCGGAGTCGATGATGTTGCAGCCATGCTCGGCCAGGAAGCCGGCCACGCGCAGGACGATGCCGCGCTGGTCCAGGCAGGACAGGGTCAGGATGTATTCGGGGTGCGTCATGGGGCGCTCTGCTGGGGTGATGGATGGGGACGTCAGGACATTGTCGCATGAGTTGTAATTCGGGCATGTACGCAACAGGCTTCCTCTCCTGCGCTATAGTTGAACGATCGTTCACTTTCATGAAAGGGATGCCATGTCCACCACCGAGACCAACCAG
>NZ_JBWKQA010000007.1:0-286477 GCF_059418525.1 Telluria sp. GW821-FHT07G12
GGCGGAGCGGACGGGGCTCGAACCCGCGACCCCCGGCGTGACAGGCCGGTATTCTAACCAACTGAACTACCGCTCCACGCAATAAGGCGACACTGCTTCACCGCGCCTCAGCGCAGCGAAGGCATTAGTTTACTGCATCTTTCAGGGCTTTACCAGCCTTAAATTTCGGGACCTTGGCTGCCTTGATCTTGATGGCTTCCTTGGTGCGCGGATCGCGGCCGGTGCGGGCAGCGCGTTCGCCGACGGTGAAGGTGCCGAAGCCGACCAGGGTCACGCTGTCGTTGTTCTTCAGGGTGGTGGTGACGGCTTCGATCATGGCGTCGAGGGCGCGCGCCGCAGAGGCTTTGGTCAGGTCCGCAGACTTCGCAATTTCTTCGATCAGTTCAGTTTTGTTCACTTCTTTCCCTCGTTAGACATTCGGCAAAAAACCGCAAGCGCGTATTAAACAGGGGCGCTATGCTTTGTGTCAAGCAACGTTGCTTCCGAGCGGCAACATTAACACGCGGCGCGCATAAAAAAACGGACGCCCCGCGGAGCGTCCGTTTCGTCAGCAGTGTAACGCGATCAGTGCTTGACCACGCCGCCCTGCCCTTCGCCCGTCGTCGCCACCGGCGATGCCGCTACCGCCGGCACGTCGACGATCGCTTCGGGCTGGCGTTCCAGCGCCACTTCCAGCACCTTCTCGATCCAGCGCACCGGCACGATCTCGAGCTTGTTCTTGACGTTGTCCGGGATCTCGGCCAGGTCCTTCACGTTCTGCTCGGGGATCAGCACGGTCTTGATGCCGCCGCGCTGCGCCGCCAGCAGTTTCTCTTTCAGGCCGCCGATCGGCAGGACTTCGCCACGCAGCGTGATCTCGCCGGTCATCGCCACGTCGGCGCGAACCGGGATACCGGTGAACACCGACACCAGCGCGGTGGTCAGGCCGATACCGGCGGACGGACCGTCCTTCGGCGTCGCACCTTCCGGCAAGTGGATGTGGATGTCGGATTTCTCGAACACCTCGTTCTTGATGCCGAGGCGATTTGCACGCGAACGCACCACGGTGCGGGCCGCTTCGATCGATTCCTTCATCACATCGCCCAGCGTACCGGTGCGGATCACGGCGCCCTTGCCCGGCACCTGGACGGCTTCGATGGTCAGCAGATCGCCGCCCACCTCGGTCCATGCCAGACCGGCCACCTGGCCCACCTGGTTTTCCTTCTCGGCCACGCCGAAGTCGAAGCGGCGCACACCCAGGAACTTGTCCAGGTTCTTGCCGTTCACGATCACGCGCTTGCCATCCTTCTTCAGCAGCAGCATCTTGACGACCTTGCGGCAGATCTTCGAGATTTCGCGCTCGAGCGAACGCACGCCCGCTTCACGGGTGTAGTAGCGGATGATGTCGCGGATCGCCGATTCCTCGACCTTGATCTCTTCTTCCTTCAGGCCGTTGTTCTTGACCTGCTTCGGCATCAGGTAACGCTGCGCGATGCTGGTCTTCTCGTCCTCGGTGTAACCCGACAGGCGGATCACTTCCATCCGGTCCAGCAGCGCCGGCGGGATGTTGAAGGAGTTCGAGGTCGCCACGAACATCACGTCCGACAGGTCGAAGTCGACTTCGACGTAGTGGTCGCTGAAGGTATGGTTCTGCGCCGGGTCCAGCACCTCGAGCAGGGCCGAGGACGGGTCGCCGCGGAAGTCCGCGCCCATCTTGTCGATCTCGTCGAGCAGGAACAGCGGATTGCGCACGCCGACTTTCGACAGCGACTGCAGCACCTTGCCCGGCATCGAGCCGATGTAGGTACGGCGGTGACCGCGGATCTCGGCTTCGTCGCGCACGCCGCCGAGCGCCATGCGCACGTACTTGCGGCCGGTCGCACGGGCGATCGACTCGCCCAGCGAGGTCTTACCCACGCCCGGAGGACCGACGAAGCACAGGATCGGCGCCTTCAGCTTGTCGACGCGTTGCTGGACTGCGAGGTACTCGAGGATGCGTTCCTTGATCTTGTCGAGGCCGTAGTGGTCGGACTCCAGCACCTGCTGGGCCTTTTCCAGGTCGATCGTGACCTTGGATTTCTTCTTCCACGGCAGGCCGACCAGGGTGTCGATGTAATTGCGCACGACGGTGGCTTCGGCCGACATCGGCGACATCATCTTCAGCTTCTTGATCTCGGCCTGGGCCTTTTCCATGGCCTCCTTCGGCATCTTGGCGGCGATCACCTTCTTCTCGAGCTCTTCGATGTCGGCGCCGTCTTCGCCTTCGCCCAGTTCCTTCTGGATGGCCTTGACCTGCTCGTTCAGGTAGTACTCGCGCTGCGACTTTTCCATCTGGCGCTTGACGCGGCCGCGGATGCGCTTTTCCACCTGCAGGATGTCGAGTTCGCCTTCCAGCTGGCCGAGCAGATGCTCCAGGCGCTTGGAGACGTTGAAGATCTCGAGGATGACCTGCTTCTGCTCGAGCTTGAGCGGCAGGTGGGCGGCAACGGTGTCGGCCAGGCGGCCGGCGTCGTCGATGCCGGCCAGCGAAGCCAGGATCTCGGGCGGGATTTTCTTGTTCAGTTTGACGTACTGGTCGAACTGCTGGACGATCGCGCGGCGCATGGCCTCGACTTCCGAATCGTCGCCGGTTTCCGAATTGATCGGGGTCAAATCAGCGACGAAATGGCTGGGCGCGTCGGTGATGTGATCGATACGGGCACGCTGCGCGCCTTCGACCAGCACCTTCACGGTACCGTCGGGCAGCTTCAGCATTTGCAGAATATTGGCCACGCAGCCGATCTCGTAGATGTCTGCGGCGGACGGTTCGTCCTTGGCAGCCGCCTTTTGGGCAGCGAGCATGATGCTCTTACCCTGTTCCATCGCGGCTTCGAGCGCCTTGATCGATTTCGGGCGGCCGACGAACAGAGGTATCACCATATGCGGAAACACGACCACGTCGCGCAGAGGCAGCAGCGGCAAGGTCATCTGTTCAGTAAATTTAGTAGTCGTCATGGCATACCTTATAAAAAGCGTGTTGACGATGTTGGGAGTCCACCGTCAATTCACAAGAGCGGCCGAAAAATAATTTTCTATCGCAACAGTTATTAAACACAGCCGTTCTGACAAAAGCGCCTTATTAAAATAAAAAAGCCACTGCGCGACATTTGTCACGAGTGGCTTTCCGTTTGAAGCCGTGGTCTTTTGTTGAGATAAATTGTACCGCCAAGAATCAGCGTTTCAAGACCTTTTGTTGTGTGTGCGCGAGGAAATTTTTAATTTTCCCCTGCTGCTTTCGGCGATTCGCTGTAAATCAGTAAAGGTTTCGCACCATTCGTGATCGTATTTTCATCAATTACGACTTTTACGACGTTTTGCTGGCTTGGCAATTCATACATCACGTCCAGCAGCGCGTGTTCCAGGATCGAACGCAGGCCGCGGGCGCCGGTCTTGCGCGCCAGTGCCTTCTTGGCAATCGCGTGCAATGCCGCCGGGCGGATTTCGAGTTCCGCGCCTTCCATGTCCAGCAGTTTCGAGTACTGCTTGATCAGCGCGTTCTTCGGCTCGACCAGGATCTGGATCAGCGCTTCCTCGGTCAGTTCGCTCAGGGTGGCGACGACCGGCAGGCGGCCCACCAGTTCCGGGATCAGGCCGAACTTGACCAGGTCTTCCGGTTCCGCTTCCATCAGCACGTCGGAAACCGAGCGCGAAGTCTGGCTCTTGACGGTGGCGCCGAAGCCGATGCCCGACTTTTCCGAGCGGTTCTGGATGATCTTGTCGAGGCCGTCGAAGGCGCCGCCGCAGATGAACAGGATGTTGGTCGTGTCGATCTGGACGAAATCCTGGTTCGGATGCTTGCGCCCGCCCTGCGGCGGCACGGAAGCCATGGTGCCTTCGATCAGCTTCAGCAGCGCCTGCTGCACGCCCTCGCCCGAGACGTCGCGGGTGATCGAGGGGTTGTCGGACTTGCGCGAAATCTTGTCGATCTCGTCAATGTAGACGATGCCGCGCTGGGCCTTCTCGACTTCGTAATTGCAGCTCTGCAGCAGCTTCTGGATGATGTTCTCGACGTCCTCGCCCACGTAGCCGGCTTCGGTCAGCGTGGTGGCGTCGGCGATGACGAAGGGTACGTTCAGGGTGCGCGCCAGGGTCTGGGCCAGCAGGGTCTTGCCGGAACCGGTCGGGCCCACCAGCAGGATATTGCTCTTGGACAGCTCGATGTCGTCCTTCTTGCCCAGGTGCTTGAGGCGCTTGTAGTGGTTGTACACCGCCACGGACAGGATGCGCTTGGCAGTCTGCTGGCCGATCACATACTGGTCGAGCAGTTCGGCGATCTCGTGCGGGGTCGGCAGGTCGGACTTGGCGCCGGCCACCGATTCCACATTGGAGGTCTCGTCGCGGATGATGTCGTTGCACAGATCGATGCACTCGTCGCAGATGAAGACCGACGGTCCCGCGATGAGCTTCTTCACCTCGTGCTGGCTCTTGCCGCAGAAGGAGCAGTACAGGAGTTTTTCACCGCTGGAGGATTTTTTGTCAGACATGGGGCAAGTTTCTGTTGAATTGCTATGAATATAACGCTAATACGGGGGCGCAACAAGTGCGCACGTCTCCATGCTACCCGAAATAAAAAAAGAACGCCCGATCCGCTGTTGCGCTCGGGCGTCTTTCAGCAACACCTTATATGGGTGCTTATGCGCGATTGGTCAAGACCCGGTCAATGAGTCCGTATTCCACGGCTTCTTCGCTCGACATGAAGCGGTCGCGGTCGGTGTCCTTGTGGATCTGCTCGATCGTCTGGCCGGTGTTGTCGGCCATGATGCGCGCCAGGCGCTCGCGCAGGTACAGGATCTCCTTGGCCTGGATTTCGATGTCCGAAGCCATGCCCTGCGAACCGCCGGACGGCTGGTGAATCATGACGCGCGAGTTCGGCAGCGAGAAACGCTTGCCCTTGGCGCCTGCCGCCAGCAGGAAGGCGCCCATCGAGGCCGCCAGACCCGTGCACAGGGTCGACACGTCCGGTTTGATGAAGTTCATCGTGTCGAAGATCGCCAGACCGGCCGATACCGAACCACCCGGCGAGTTGATGTAGAGCGAAATATCCTTGTCGGGATTTTCGCTTTCCAGGAACAGCAGCTGGGCCACGATGAGGTTGGCCATCTGGTCGTTGACAGGACCGACCAGGAAGATCACGCGCTCTTTGAGCAGGCGCGAGTAGATGTCGTAGGCGCGCTCGCCGCGGCCGCTCTGCTCGATCACCATCGGCACCAGGCCGAGGGCTTGGGTATCCAACGCAGGATTACGATTCATACCTGTCACTTTCCTTAAAGAAGATGTTCAGAGACGCCAACCGGCGCACGATGGCGCCGGTTGACTAGGCTCAACGCCTCAAGCTTACACCGAAGCTCAGGCCTGCGGCGCGCTGCCCATCAGTTCGTCAAAGGCGATGTCCTTGGCCGTCACCTTTGCCTTGCCAAGCACATAGTTAACGACGTTTTCTTCCAATACAAGAGCTTCGATCTCGCCCAGGCGACGACGATCGCTATAGTAGTACTTCAGGACTTCTTTCGGGTCTTCGTAGCTTTGCGCGAAGTCTTCGATCTGCGCTTTCACCTGTTCCTGGGTAGCCTGCAGCTTGTTGTCTTCGACCAGCTGCGACAGGATCAGGCCCAGGCGCACGCGGCGCTCGGCCTTGGTGGCGAACAGGTCGGCCGGGAACGGCAGGCTCTTCACGTCCATGCCGCGCTGGGCCATGTCCTGGCGGGTCTGCTCGGCCAGGCGCTGCGAATCCTGCTCGATCATGACCTTCGGCACGTCCATCTCGGTGTTCTTCACCAGGGCTTCCATCACGGCTTCCTTGTTGCGGGCCTTGATGCGGGCGTTGACTTCACGCTCCAGGTTGACCTTGATGTCTTCGCGCATTTTCTCGACGCTGCCGTCTTCGATGCCCAGCGACTTGGCGAATTCGCCGTCGACTTCCGGCATGTGCGCCCATTCCAGCTTCTTCAGGGTGATGGTGAACTCGGCGGTTTTACCGGCGACGTCCTTGCCGTGGTAATCCTCCGGGAAGGCCAGCGGGAAGGTCTTGCTCTCGCCGACTTTCAGGCCGATGGTGGCGGCTTCGAATTCCGGCAGCATGCGGCCTTCGCCCAGCACGAAAGCGTAGTCGTCGGCCTTGCCGCCGGCGAATTCGACGCCGTCGATGACGCCGACGAAGTCGACGGTCACGCGGTCGCCGTTGGCGGCCACGGCTTCGCCGCCGTCGCCGTGCTCGCCTGCCTCACCCTTGGTGTGGAAGTGCACGCGCTGCTTGCGCAGGATGTCGATGGTCTTGTCGATTTCGGCGTCCGAGACGTCGGCCTTGACGGTTTCGACTTCGATGCCGGCCAGGTCAGGCAGGCTCACTTCCGGGTAGACTTCGAAAGTGGCGTCGAAGGCCAGCATGCCTTCCGGGGCATCTTCCTTCGGCTCGATTTTCGGCATGCCGGCAACGCGCAGCTGGTTTTCTTCGGCAGCCTGGCCGAAAGCCTGGCCAACCTTGTCGTTCAGCACATCAGATTCGATCTGATAGCCGTACTGTGCCGCAACCATTTTCAGGGGAACTTTGCCCGGACGGAAGCCCGGAGCACGCGCGGTCTTGGCCTGCACCTTGAGGCGCTTTTCAACTTCCGTACGTACGTCGCTCAGCGGAAAAGTAAGAGTCAAGCGACGCTCGAGTTTACCCAGGTTTTCGACTGCAGTTGCCATTGTAAAAATCGTCCAAAAAAATAATTATTCGTGGTGCGAGGAGGGGGACTCGAACCCCCACACCATTGCTGGCGTCAGGACCTAAACCTGGTGCGTCTACCAATTTCGCCATCCTCGCGCAGGATTGCATTCTTGCCGCAAAAACAAAGGGCGCCCGTGAGAGAAACCGGCCGCCCTGCACTCCACTGTTTAGGGGCTACAACTTCAACCAGTTATTTTACTGGATTTTCTGACACCATTGGGGTTTTTTGAAACGTGCGCAATGGATGAGTTAATTGCCCGCATTTCATAGCGGCTTTTTGACCCTGAACCAGGCCGCATACAATGCCGGCAGGAACAGCAGCGTCAGCGCCGTCGCCACCATCAGGCCGCCCATGATCGCCACCGCCATCGGGCCCCAGAATACCGAGCGCGACAAGGGAATCATCGCCAGCGCCGCCGCCGCCGCCGTCAGCAGGATCGGACGGCAACGCCGCACCGCGCTTTCGACGATCGCATCCCAGGCCGGGCGACCTTCCGCGATCTCCTTCTCGATCTGGTCGACCAGGATCACGGAATTACGGATGATCATGCCGAACAGCGCGATCACGCCCAGATTGGCGACGAAGCCGAAGGGACGGCCGAGCAGCAGCAGCGCCATCGCGGCGCCGGCCACGCCCAGCGGCCCGGTCAGGAACACCAGCAGCGCGCGCGAGAAGCTGTGCAGCTGCAGCATCAGCAGGGTGAACACGATGAACAGCACCAGCGGCACGTTGGCCGAGATCGAGGCTTCCGCCTGCGAACTGTCGGCGGCGGCGCCTTCCAGCTTGATGCGGTAGCCGGCCGGCAGCTTCGCGCGCAGCGCGTCGAGCTTCTCGCCCACCTGGGCGGACACGGTCGGCCCTTGGATGCCCTCGACCACGTCCGACTGGACCATGATGGCCCACTCGCGCCCTTCGCGCCAGACCACGCCCGGCTCCCACACGAAGCCGATGCGCGCCAGCTGCGACAGCGGGACCGGCTTGCCGGACGGCGTCGCGATGTTGGTGTTCGCCAGCACCGACATGGTCGAGCGCTCCTCGAGCGGCTGGCGCACGGCGATGTCGATCAGGCGGTTACTTTCGCGGAACTGGCCGATGGTGGTCCCCGACAGCACGGTGGCGATGGTGCGCCTGACAGCCTGGCTGGTCACGCCCAGCGCGCGCAGCTTGTCCTGGTCGAGGTCCAGGCGCAGCACTTTGACGGACTCGTTCCAGTTGTCGTTGACGCCGACCGCATTCGGATTCGCGCGCAGCACGTCCTTGACCTGGTCGGCCACGCCGCGCACCACGGCGATGTCCGGGCCCGACACCTGGAACTGTACCGGGTAAGGCACCGGCGGCCCGTTCGGCAGCAGCTTCACGCGCCCGCGCACTTCCGGATACTCGTTCTTCAACACCGCCTCGATCTTGCGCATCAGCGCTTCGCGCACGTGCGTATCCTTGGGCAGCACTACCATCTGCGAGACGTTCGACTGCGGGAAGATCTGGTCCAGCGGCAGGTAGAAACGCGGGCTGCCGGTGCCGACATAGCTGGTCACGCTCTCCAGCTCCGGCTGGCGGCGGACCCAGGTCTCGAACTTCTTGACCAGCGCCTCGTTGGCGCTGAAGCTGGTCCCTTCCGGCAGCCACATCTCGACCATCAGCTCGGGACGGCTGGAATCCGGGAAGAACTGCTTTTCGATGAACTTGAAGCCGAATACGCCCAGGCCGAACACCGCCAGCGACAGCGCGATGGTCGTCATGCGGTAGGTCACGCACCAGTTGACGACGCGGCGGAAGCGCGTATAGCCCGGCGTATCGAAGACGTCATGGCCGCCATGTTCGCCCACCGGATGCGGCTGCACCTTCAGCAGGACGAAGCCGATATACGGCGTGAAGCTGACCGCCACCACCCAGGACACCACCAGCGCGATCGCATTCACCGAAAACATCGTGAAGGTGTATTCGCCGGCCGCCGATTTCGCCAGGCCGATCGGCAGGAAGCCCGCCGCGGTAATCAATGTACCGGTCAGCATCGGGAAGGCGGTCGAGGTATAGGCAAAGGTCGCCGCCTCGAAGCGCGACATGCCCTCCTCCATCTTCCGCACCATCATTTCGACGGCGATGATGGCGTCGTCCACCAGCAGGCCGAGGGCGATGATCAGCGCGCCCAGCGATATCTTGTGCAGCGAGATGTCGAAAATGTGCATGAAGAGGAAGGTGATCGCCAGCACCAGCGGAATGGTCAGCGCCACCACCAGGCCCGGGCGCACGTCGATGCGCCAGCGCGGCTTGCTGTGCAGGCCCAGCGCCAGGAAGGACACGACCAGCACGATCACCACCGCTTCGGCCAGGGTGTGAATGAACTCGCTGACGGACGCCGTGACGGCCGCCGGCTGGTTCGATACCCTTTCCAGCTCGATGCCGACCGGGAGCTGGGCGCGGATGCGCGCCACGGTCTGCTCCAGGCCCTTGCCGAGCTGGATGATGTTCCCGCCCTTCTCCATCGACACGCCCAGGCCGATCACCTCCTTGCCGTTGAAGCGCATCTTCTCGGACGGCGGGTCTTCATAGGCGCGCTGCACGGTGGCGAAGTCGCCGAGGCGGAAGGTCGTGCTGCCCGCACGCAGGCTGAGGTTTTCCAGCTGCTGGATCGTCTTCAGGGCGCCGCTCACCCGCACCTGCAGGTTCTCGTTCGGCGTCACCAGCACGCCGGCCGACTCCACCCCGTTCTGGGTCGCGATCTGGTTGACGATGGCCTCGAAAGGCACGCCCAGCTGCGCGAACTTCTGCTGCGAGAACAGGATGTTGATCTTTTCCTGCTGCACGCCGAACTGCTCGACCTTGGCCACCAGCGGCACGTTCAGCAGCTGCTGGCGCACGAAGTCGGCGTAGTCGCGCATCTCGGCATAGGTGAAGCCGTCGCCGGACAGCGCGAAGATCGAGCCGTAGGTGTCGCCGAATTCGTCGTTGAAGAAGGGCCCGATGACGCCCTGCGGTAAGGTGCCGGCGATGTCGCCGATCTTCTTGCGCACCTGGTACCAGGTCGGCGGCACGTCCTTGGGCGGCGTCGATTCCCTCAGCTGGAGGATGATGGTGGTCTCGCCCGGCTTGGAAAAGCTGCGGATCTTGTCGATGTACGGCGTTTCCTGCAGCTTGCGCTCGAGCGGGTCGGTGACCTGCTGGGCCATCTGCACGGCGGTGGCGCCCGGCCACTTCGCGACCAGGACCATGGCGCGGAAGGTAAACGGCGGATCTTCGTCCTGGCCCAGCTGCTGGTAGCTGAAGATACCGGCAAGCAGGAGGACGGCGATCAGGTAGCGAGTCAGCGGGATGTTTTCCAGCGCCCAGCGCGACAGGTTGAAACCCTTCATTTACCGACTCCACCGACTGCTTCGGTTTCGGCGTCGCCGCGGCGCGCCACGTCGGCGGTCAGGATCTTCACCTTCTGGCCGTTCTTCAGCAGGTTGACGCCGGCCGTCACGATGGTCTGGCCGGGACGCACGCCGCCGGTCAGCAGCACGTCGTTGCCGGCCACGCCGCCCACCTGCACCGGCTGCAGCTTGACGGCGTTATTCTCGATCACCCACACGCTGCTGCCGCCCTTGTTCTGCACCAGTGCGGACAGCGGCGCGCGCAGCTGGGCGCCGGCCGCGTCAAAGCTCTTGTGAACGATGTCGACCACCGCGGTCATCCCCAGGCGCACGTCTTCGCTGGCCGGGATCGAGACCTTCACGGTATAGGTGCGGGTGGCGGGATCGGCCACCGGCGAGACCTCGCGGATCTTGCCGACGATGCCGCGGTTCGGATCGGCCCACAGGCGCACCTTTACTTCGGCCGCATGGCGGAGCTCGTCGACCTGGTCTTCGGGCACCCCGATCACCACCTCCTTCTCGTCGGTGCGGGCGACCCGCACCACCGGCGTGCCGGCCTGCACCACCTGGCCGACTTCGGCGTCGATGCCGGTCACCACGCCGTCGGTGTCGGACACCAGGCTGGCATAGCCGGTCTGGTTGGCCTGCTCGTTGAGCTGGGCGCGCGCCGCCTCGACGCTCGACTGGCTGGAACGGGCCGCCGCCACCTTCTGGTCGAGCACTGCCTGGCTGACGAAGTTCTGCGAGCGCAGGTCCTGGTAGCGCTTCAACTCGGCGCGCGCCAGGTCGGCATTGGTCTGGGCCGCACGCAGGCTGGCCTGGGCCTGGGCCTGGCCGAGGCGCAAGTCCTGGGGATCGAGCTGCATCAGCAAAGTCCCTTTCGACACGCTGCTGCCGACGTCGACCTTGCGCGCACTGATCTTGCCGCCCACCCGGAAACCGAGGCGCGATTCGTAGCGCGGACGGACGTCGCCGGAGAATTCGGTGCGGGCGGCGGCGCCACCGGCAGCGAGGGTCAGGGCCCGCACCGGGCGTACGTCCTCGGGCGGCGGTGCGTCCTTCGAGCAGGCAGCGAGCAGGGATAGCGTCAGGGCCGCGGCAAGGAGCTTGCGCGGGAACGGGATGCGGGGTACTTGCACGGTGATGTCCTCTCGGAGGTGCTGCAGTGACGGCAGTAATGTTCTTTTAAGAAAGCCCAGCAATTATAATCATGCAAACACAGCCAGTAAATGACGTTAGAGTCAGTTTTCCAATGCCCGTCGATCACTACGAGAACTTCCCCGTCGCCTCGATCCTGCTGCCGCGCCGCCTGGTGCCGGCGGTCGAGGCGATCTACGCCTTCGCGCGCAGCGCCGACGATATCGCCGACGAGGGCGACGCCCTGCCCGCCGAGCGCTTCGAAGCCTTGCAAGCCTACGACGCCGCATTGGACGCGATCGAGGCCGGCCAGACCCTACCGGAGCCGATGTTCGCACGCCTCGCCGGCGCCCTGCGCCGCCACGCCCTGCCCGTGCAGCCGCTGCGCGACCTGCTGAGCGCCTTCCGCCAGGACGTGGTCACCACCCGTTACCCCGACTATGCGAGCCTGCTGGATTACTGCCGCCGCTCCGCCAATCCGGTCGGACGCCTGATGCTGGGCCTCTACGGCACCGCCGACGACACCAGCCTGCGCGAATCCGACGCCGTCTGCTCGGCACTCCAGCTGATCAACTTCTGGCAGGACGTCGGCGTCGACATCGGCAAGGGCCGCATCTATCTGCCGCAGGAAGACCTGGCGCGCTTCGGCGTGAGCGAGGACGACATCGCTCAGGCCCGCAGCGGACCTGCCTGGCGCGCGCTGATGCGCTTCGAGGTGGAACGTGCGCGCAGCCTGATGCTGGAAGGCGCGCCGCTGGCCGTCCGCCTGCCGGGACGCATCGGCTGGGAGCTGCGACTGGTCGTGCAGGGCGGCCTGCGGATCCTCGAAGCCATCGAGCGCGCGGACTACGACGTGTTCCGGCGCCGCCCCCAGCTCAAGCGCCTGGACTGGCCAGTCCTGCTGTGGCGCGCAGCCAGGATGTAAAATAGCTGACTTGCATCACGCACCAAGACCTTTTTATTTATGTCTCCCGACGACTACTGCCAACAAAAGACCGTCCAGAGCGGCTCCAGCTTCTATTACAGCTTCCTGTTCCTGCCGCCGGAGCGGCGCCGGGCGATCACGGCGCTGTATGCCTTCTGCCGCGAGGTCGACGACACCGTCGACGAGACCAGCGATCAATCGGTGGCGCGCATCAAACTGGCCTGGTGGCGCACCGAGCTCGCCGCGATGTACAAGGGTGCGCCGACCCACCCGGTGACCCAGGCCCTGCAGCCTCACCTTGCCGCCTACAATCTGCAGGAACAGCACCTGCAGGCGATCGTCGACGGCATGGAGATGGACCTGGACCAGTCGCGCTACCTGGATTACCCCGGCCTGCGCAAATACTGCTGGCACGTGGCGGGTGTGGTCGGCATCCTGTCGGCCAGCATCTTCGGCGCCAGCAATCCGCAGACCCTGGAGTACGCCGAAAAGCTGGGCCTCGCATTCCAGCTGACGAACATCATCCGCGACGTCGGCGACGATGCGCGCAAGGGCCGCATCTACCTGCCGGTCAACGAGCTCCAGCAGTTCAACGTGACCGCGGCCGACATCCTGAATTTCCGCCACAGCGACAAGTTCGAGGCGCTGATGAAGTTCCAGGCCGACCGCGCCCGCGCCGTCTACGACGAGGCCTTCGCCCTGCTGCCGAAGGAAGACCGGCGCGCCCAGCGTCCCGGCCTGATGATGGCGGCGATCTACCGCACCGTGCTCGAGGAAATCGAGCGCGACGACTTCAAGGTCCTGAACCAGCGCATCTCCCTCACGCCGCTGCGCAAGCTATGGCTGGCGTGGAAGACGTATATCCGTGGCTAAGCAGCCCCGCAATATCGCGGTGGTCGGCGGCGGCTGGGCGGGTTGCGCCACGGCCGTCGAACTGGCGGCCAAGGGCGTGCGGGTGACACTGTTCGAAGCGGCCCGCACGCTGGGCGGCCGCGCGCGCGCCGTGCAGGCGAAGGAAGCCCTGCTCGACAATGGCCAGCACATCATGCTGGGCGCCTATGCCGAGACGCTGGCGCTGCTGCGGCGCGTCGGCGTGAGTGAAGCCGACGCCCTTTTGCGCCTGCCGCTGCAGATGCGCTATCCGCCTGGCAGCGCGCTTGACGGTACGCCCTTGATGGACTTCGTCGCCCCGCCGCTGCCGGCGCCGCTGCACATGCTGGTCGCCCTGCTGCGCGCCCAGGGGCTCGAACGCGAAGACAAACTGGCGCTGGCGCGCTTTTCCACCTCCGCGCGCTGGATGAAGTGGGGTCTCGATACCGATTGCAGCGTGGCCGAACTGCTGGCGCGCTTCGACCAGACGCCGCGCCTGACCCGCCTGATGTGGCGCCCGCTCTGCCTGGCGGCGCTGAACACGCCGCCCGAACGCGCCTCCGCAAATGTCTTCCTGGCGGTGCTACGCGACAGCCTGGGCGCGAAACGAAAAGCCTCCGACATGCTGCTGCCGCGCGTGCTGCTGGACGCCCTGTTCCCGGAAGCGGCACGCCGCTTCGTCGAAGAGCGCGGCGGCCAGGTGCGTTGCGGCGCGCGCGTCGACGGCATCGTGCAACAGGACGCCGGCTGGCGGGTCGCCACCGGCGCCGACGCCGGCGACTTCGACGCGGTAGTGCTGGCGACGCCGGCCTGGCAGAGCGCCTCGTTGCTGCGGCCGCTGGACGGGACCGAGGCGCTGACGGCGCAGCTGGATGCCTTTGCCTACGAGCCGATTTCCACGGTCTACCTGCAGTATGAAGCCGGCATGCGCCTCCCGCTGCCCTTCTGCGCCCTGCTCGACGACCCGGTCCATGGCGCCTGGGGCCAGTTCGTGTTCGACCGCAGTCAGCTCGACTCCGCCCAGGACGGCTTGCTGGCGGTGGTCATCAGCGCCGCCATCGACGCCGCCAGCCTCGGGCAGGACGAGCTGGCCCGGCTTGTGGCCGCCCAGCTGGCGGCCGCGTTCCGGCAGCCGGGCCTTGCCCAGCCGCGCTGGAGCCGCGTATTGACGGAAAAGCGCGCCACCTTCGCCTGCACCCCGGGCCTGGTGCGCCCCGCGAATGCCACCGCGCTGGCGGGTCTGTTCCTGGCCGGCGACTACACGGCCGGCGACTATCCGGCGACTCTGGAAATGGCGGTGCGCAGCGGGGTCGCGGCCGCCCGCCTGGCCGTGCGCGCAGGATGAGGACCCTCGGCCATCGGCCCCTGGCGCAGCCTGCCCCGCGAAATCCGCAGTTTGTCGCACGTGCGTGGCGTCATACGGGCGGGACGCGTACAGTAGCATCATCGAAACAAGTGTTATCGGATTTGCAAATGAACAGCCTCCTGGCCCTGCGTACCCTGCTCCTGCTCGCCTTCGTGGTCGCCGCGACGGCAGTGCTGATGCATCACGGCCTCGACGCCGCCGGCGATCCGGCCGCCAACGCCATGCTGATGTTTGCGCGGAACTGAGTGGGGCAGCCGATGGGAAAGCTGGACTACCTCGAGCAGCTCAAGCGCGCCATGCTGGGCCTGCCGCCCGACGTGCAGGCCAAGACGCTGGGCTACTATGAGCAGCGCTTCGTCGACGGCGTCAACGCCGGGCGCAGCGAGCAAGACGTGGCGCAGGAACTCGACGACCCGAAAAAGATCGCGATGACCCTGCGCGCCAACAGCTACAGTGCGCAGCTGGGCGGCGCCTTCGGCGCGCAGCCCGCCACCGCGGGCGGACCGCAGGCGGCGGCGCCCCAGTTCAACGTCTCCGAAAAGCGCAATCCGGCGCAAGTACTGCGGGTGCTGGTCTCGGGCGCCGGCCTGGCCATCTTCAACCTCTTCATGATCGTGCCGGCAATGGTGTTTTCCGCCCTGCTGTTCGGGCTCTATGCGGCGGCGCTGGCCTTCTACCTGAGCGGCATCGCCATCACCGCCAGCGGCCTGGCCGGCAACAGCGAGCTGCTGCTCGACCTCCCGACCCGCTACGTGCAGATCGACGCCGACGATCCCGCTGCCCGCCAGATCCGGGTGCAGATCGACGATACCGGCATCCACGTGCACGAGGAAGGCGACGAGCCGAATGCCGGCGACGAACCGCGCCCGGCCTCCCGCCTGCGCCGCAGCGCCGAACTCGTGGCCGGCAACACGCTGCACATCACGACCGACATGGACGCCGATTCACGCACCACCCAGACCCTTTTCGGCTTCGGCATGGTGCTGGGCGGGATCGCGATGTTCCTGCTGTCGCTGGTGGTGACGCGCTACACGGCGCTCGGCATCAAGCGCTACGTCCAGATGAATTTTTCCCTGCTCAAGGGACACTGAGAGGGAAACATGCGCGCATTGTTCAAAGTCGGATTCAGCCTGCTGGTACTGGCGCTGCTGCTGATCGGCGCCTCCTACAGCATGCTGCGGGCCCAGGGTACCAGCGGCGCCGCCAGCCCCGGCAGCCGCCTGGTCGCCAGCGAAAAGCGCACCCTCGGCGCCAGCGTCAGCGAGGTCGAACTGAGCGGCCCCATCAACCTGACCCTGCGCCAGGGCAGCGCCGCCTCGCTGGAAGTGCGCGGCGAGCAGCGCCTGCTGGCCAACGTCGACACCACGGTGGAGGGCGACACCCTGCACATCGGCCCGCGCGGCATCCTGCTGCGCCACCGCCAGCCAATCGAAGTCACGCTGGTCCTGCCGACCCTGGAACGCCTGCACATCGGCGGCAGCGGCCAGCACAGCGTCAGCGGCTTCTCCGGCGACAGCATCGATGTCAAGGTGGACGGCTCCGCCGGCCTGCGCTTCCATGGCCGCTACCGCGACATCGACGCCGCGCTGCACGGCACCGGCGAGGTCGAACTCACCGGCGGCAATGCCGAGCGCGTGAGCGCCGAGGTCCAGGGTTCCGGCCACATGACCCTGGTCGGCGGCGCGCGCGAACTGCATGCCGAAATCGCCGGCTCGGGCGAACTCGATGCCCGCCATCTGCGCGCCGAGCAGGTCGAGCTGACCCACCAGGGCTCGGGCACCAGCGCGGTCTACGCCAGCAAGCGCGTGCAGGTCGAGATGACCGGCAGCGGTAATGTCACCATCTACGGTAACCCGGATAACCGCGCCGTCAGCCGAAACGGAAGCGGCAGCGTCAGCTTCCAGGACTGAGAGCGCCCTGGCGCTCTAGCGGGATAGCCACTCCAGCGCGCCCTGCCCGGCGGCGCGCCCGCTGCCGAAGCAGGCAGTGAGCAGATAGCCGCCGGTCGGCGCTTCCCAATCCACCATCTCGCCCGCCACGAACACGCCGGGCAATGCGCGCAGCATGCCGGCGCCGCCCTCCACGGACGCGAACTTCACCCCGCCGCCGCTGCTGATCGCCTCAATGATCGGGCGCGGGCGCAGCAGGGTCACCGGCAGCGCCTTGATGGCATGCGCCAGCCTGGCCGGGTCCGCGTACTCCTCTTTGCTCAGGGCTTCGTGCAGCAGGCCCGATTTCACGCCCTTGATCCCGAGCCGGCTTTGCAGGTGGCTGGACATCGAGCGCGCGCCGCGCGGGCGCATCACCTCTTCCAGCACCCGCTGGGCGTCATGGTCGGGCAGCAGGTCGATCCAGACAGTCGCCCGCCCGTCATGCAGGATGCGGTCGCGGATCGGCGCGGACAGCGCGTACACCAGGCTGCCCTCGATACCGGTGGCGGTGACCACGAACTGGCCCTTGCGCCAGATGCGCTGGCCGTCCAGATCTTCGACCGCCAGCCCGACCGTGGTCAGCGGCGCGCCGGCGTGGCGGCTGCTGAAATGCTCGCTCCAGGCGGCGTCGAAGCCGCAGTTCATCGGGACCAGCGGCGCCACGTCCACTCCGCGCTCGGCCAGCAGCGGAACCCAGGCGCCGTCGGAACCCAGGCGCGCCCAGCTCGCGCCGCCCAGCGCCAGCACCACGGCGTCGGCCGATTCCAGGCGCTCGCCGTCCGGCGTCGAAAACAGCAGCCGGCCGTCGCGCCAGCCCAACCAGCGGTGGCGCATGTGGAAGCGCACGCCGCGTTCGCGCAAACGGTGCAGCCAGGCGCGCAGCAAGGGCGCCGCCTTCATATCGGTCGGGAACACGCGGCCCGAGCTGCCGATGAAGGTATCGATGCCGAGGCCATGGATCCATTCGCGCACCTGCTGGGGCGTGAAGCCGTCCAGCCAGGGCTGGACCTGCTCGCGACGCTTGCCAAAGCGGCCGGCGAAGGCGTCGATCTCCTCCGAGTGCGTGATGTTCATGCCGCCCTTGCCGGCCAACAGAAACTTGCGTCCGACGGAGGGCATGGCGTCGTACAGGTCGACCTGCACGCCGCCGGCGGACAGCACTTCGGCCGCCATCAGGCCGGCGGGCCCGCCGCCGATGACGATGGCGCGGCGATCAGAAAGTCGCGATTCAGGGATGGAGCTCATGGGCCGGCATTGTAGTCGATGTGGGTGTTCAAAAATATATGTAAAGGGAGCTTGACATACGAAAAAAGGCGAACTAGGATGTCAAGCATGCTTTACATGTTAAGTGAACTTTACATCAGTGGAGATATCCAAATGCACGAGAAACGTATCGCCCGAGCTTATTTCATCGAGCTGATGACCTCGGTCGTGGTCTACACGATCCTGCTGGCCGCGGCAATCCGCTACGGCCGCCCGATGCAGGAAGGCGTCCTGCGCACCGCCATCCTGGTCAGCCCGATGATCGGCTTCGCCATGATGATTCGCACCGTGGTCCGCCACGTCGCGCGGATCGACGAATACCAGCGCATACGCATGCTGGAAAACCTCTCCATCGCCACCGCCATGACCGGCGCCGTCACCTTCACCTACGGCTTCATGGAGACCGCCGGCTTTCCCAAGCTGTCCATGTTCTACGTATGGATCGTCCTGGGCCTGAGCCTGGCCGCCGTGAACCTCTACCGGAAAGTGGCCGACCGATGAAAAACCTCATCCGCGAACTGCGCGCCGCGCAAGGCTGGAGCCAGGCCCACCTGGCCGACCTGCTGAGCGTCTCGCGCCAGACCGTGATCGCCATCGAGACCGGGCGCTACGACCCCAGCCTGCCCTTGGCATTCACGATTTCGAAACTCTTTGCACAACCGATCGAAGCAATCTTCTTCCCAGACCAGGAGCCAGCATGAAACTCTTCACCTGCAAGAAACCGTTCGCACTCTTCCCAGTCGTCGTCGGCGTCCTCGTGGCCATGCTGTCCTCCAGCCAGGGCCATGCGGCCGAGACCAGCGCGCCGCCCGCCAACCGCTTCGCCGCCTCCATCGCTCCCGCCGAGCGCTTCGAGATCGACGGCGTGCTGGTCGAACAGCATGGCAAAGCGGGCAGCAAGGGACGCCCGCTGATCCTGATCCCGGGCCTGGCCAGCGGCGGCTGGGTATGGAACGAGACTGTGCGCGCCTTCAGCGCCGATCATCCGGTCTACGTGCTGACCCTGCCCGGCTTCGACGGCCGCCCGGCTGCCGGCGCCACGCCTTTCGCGACGGCCCAGGCGGCGGTGAACAAGCTGATCGCCCAGCGCCGGCTGAACAAACCCGTGATCGTCGGCCACAGCCTGGGGGCGACCATGGCGGTCGCGCTGGCAGAGGAAGCGCCGGCCTCCATCGGCGGCGTGGTCGCGATCGACGGCTTGCCGGTCTTTCCGGGAACCGAAAACATGGAAGCGGCCCGGCGCAAGGCCATGGCGGACGGCATGAAGGCGCGCATGGCGAGCGCCGACGCGCAAACCTTCGCGGCCCAGCAGCAGGGCTATATGCGGGCAATCGGCGTGGTCGACATGAGCAAGGCCGACGACCTGGCGAAGCTCACCGGCCGCAGCGACCCGGCATCGACCGCCCAATACATGGCGGACGACCTCCTGCTCGACCTGCGCCCCGGCCTGAAGAACATCCAGGCGCCGGTGCTGCTGATCGCGCCCTGGTTCGATCTCGACAACAGCGTGCAGGGCCAGACCATCACCCGGGACATCAAGCTCGATTACTACCGAAGCCTGATGGCGGGCACGCCGAAACTCGAGGTGATCGCCATCGCCCCGGCGCGCCACTTCGCGATGATCGACCAGCCGCAGGCGGTCAACGACGCGATCCGCAAGTATCTCGCGGGGCTGTAAAAACCATTATCCCGGCATCGGGACGATGCCGGGGGCCTTCACCTCCCGCATCACGAACGAGGTGTACACCTCCTTCACGCTCGGCAGCCCGTTGATGCGGGTCTCGGCGAACACGCCATAGGCCTGCAGGTCCTCCGCCACCACCATGAGCTGGTAATCGTAGCGCCCCGAGATGCGGTGGCAGGACAGCACCTGCGGGATCGCCTGGGCCGCGCGC
Organism: Telluria sp. GW821-FHT07G12; assembly: GCF_059418525.1. Taxonomy (NCBI): domain Bacteria; kingdom Pseudomonadati; phylum Pseudomonadota; class Betaproteobacteria; order Burkholderiales; family Oxalobacteraceae; genus Telluria; species Telluria sp. GW821-FHT07G12. The sequence continues at coordinate 19,466 of NZ_JBWKQA010000007.1, forward strand.
TCGAAAGCCTGCAGGTGGCGGGTGTCCTTCTTGTCCAGCGAGATGTGGACAAAGGCCGTCACCTGGTAGCCCAGCTTGGCCGGGTCGACCCTAGCCTGGTAGGCGCGGATGACCCCTTCCTCTTCAAGCCGCTTGACGCGCCGCCAGCATGGCGAGGTCGACAGCGATACGCGCTCCGCCAGGTCGGCGCTCGAGAGCCGCGCATTCCCCTGCAGCTCTTCCAGGATACGGCGGTCGACGCGGTCGAGTTGAGGCATGTTCATTGCGATATGGCTCTCCAGGCGAAACGTTCATTGCGCCGAATGGCGGCGGAACCGGTCAACTATAGCAAATCTTGCCGAATTGTAAGCTCTATATTTTTTGGGTCCTTCACATAAATACAACAGGAGCCCAAGAGCATGATCCGTTCCCCCCTCCGTCTCAAACCCTCCGTCCTGCTGATCGGCGCCGCCCTCGCGCCAGCCTTCTGGGCGCCCATCCACGCCCAGGAGCAGGACGCCGACGCCACCAGGAACCGCGTGGTCATCACCGGCTCCTCGATCAAGCGCATCGAAGGCGAAACCGCGCTGCCGGTGCAAGTGCTCAAGCGCGCCGACATCGAGCGCATCGGCGCCACCTCGACCGAGGAACTGGTCAAGCAACTGAGCTCGCTCAGCAGCGCCGGCAGCTCGACCACGGTGGCGAATGCCTCCGGCTACGGCGGCGGCAACATCGCCACCGTGTCGCTGCGCGGCTTGGGCGGCGGCCGCACACTGGTGCTGGTCAATGGCCGGCGCGTGTCCGTGTATGGCGGCGGCTCGGCCGGTTCGGCCGGCTCCTCGGTGGACGTGAACAGCATCCCGCTGTCGGCCATCGAACGGGTCGAGGTGCTGAAGGACGGCGCCTCGGCGGTCTACGGCAGCGACGCCATCGCCGGCGCCGTCAACTTCATCCTGCGCCGCGACTATAAAGGCGTCGAGGTCTCCGGCAGCTACGGCCAGCCGTACAAAGGCAGCTCGGGCAAGGACAGCAAGGCGACCCTGTTCGGCGGCATCGGCGATTATGCGGTCGACGGCTACAACCTCACCGCCGGCCTGAATTTGCAGACCACGGACGCCATCTACGGCTACGAGCGTGCCTTCGCCAGCCGCCTGAACGTCGCACAGAACAACGACTACCTGTCCTCGATCGCCTTCCCGGCCAACGTCTCGATGTACGGCACCGGCGTGTTGAAGAATCCGGTGCTGCCGAACTGCGGGCCGGTGTCGACCGTGTCGCCGTTCGCGCCGACCCGCTGCAGCTTCGACAACAGCCCCTCGGTCTCGCTGCAGCCGGACATGCGGCGCGCCAACCTGATGCTCAACGGCCGCAAGAAGCTCGACGGCGACGCCGAGCTGTATTTCGAGGGCGGCTACACTCGCAACGAGATCACCTCGCAGACCCAGGCCGTGCCGATGGCTTACAACGCCATCACCACCGCCACCAATCCCTACGTCCCGGCCTACAAGGCGCTGATGGCCCAGTATCCGGGCACGGCCAAGTACAACGTCGGCATCGGCGGCTTCGTGCTGGTCCCGTCCAGCCCCTACTATCCGAAGGACTTCGCCGCCGCCAACGGCCTGACCGGCCTGCCGCTGCTGCTGAACTACCGCGACGTCGCCAACGGCGTGCGCAGTACCAAGGACACCTCGGAGAACTCGCGCTTGCTGGCCGGCGCCCGCGGCAGCCTGGCAGGCTGGGACCTCGATTCCGCCTTCCTGTTCAGCCAGAGCAAGGTCAAGGAAGACCTGCTGGGCGGCTATGCCCAGTATTCGAAGGTGCTGCCCATCCTGAACAGCGGGGTGATCAACCCGTTCGGCGACACCCTGGATGCGGCCGCGCTGGCCGCGGTGCGCGGCGCCGAATTCCGCGGCACCAGCTACGACACCAGAACCTCGACCACCTCGGTCGATGCCAAGGCGTCGCGCGAGCTGTTCCAGCTGCCTACGGGGATGCTGGCGGTGGCCGTCGGCGCCGAACTACGCCGCGAGAAGTTCGAGTACAACCCCTCGGTGGCGATCCAGACCGGCGACATCGCGGGCCTGGGCGGCAACGCCTTCCCGGTGGTCGGCCAGCGCAACGTCAGCTCGGCGTACGCAGAAGCCAGCATCCCGATCGTCAAGACGCTGGACGGCGACGTCGCCGTGCGCTACGACCGTTACCAGGGCGTGGGCTCGACCGTGAATCCGAAAGCCTCGCTGCGCTGGCAGCCGAGCGCCTCCTGGCTGGTGCGCACCGCCGCCGGCACCGGCTTCCGCGCACCCTCGCTGACCGACCTGTACACGCCGCAGGCCACCAGCGTGACCGCCAACGGTACCCGCGACCCGATCCGCTGCCCGAACATCGCCACCGGCACGCCGGGCGACTGCAACTTCCAGTTCACCACCATCACTGGCGGCAACCCGAACCTGAAGCCGGAAAAATCGGTGTCCTACACCTTCGGCGTGATGTTCGAGCCAACCCGCGACCTCTCGCTCAGCCTCGATGCCTTCAGCCTGCAACTGAAGGATGCGATCGTGGTCGGCGGACTCTCGTCGACCTACTTCCTGGCGAATGCCGACCGCGCCAGGCAGTACGCTGCCTTCATCTTGCGCGGGGCGCCGGACGGCAACGCCAGCGGCGTGGGACCGATCACCGGCATCGTCCAGACCAACGCCAACCTGTTCCGCACCAAGGTGGCCGGGGTCGACGTCGACGGCCGCTACGCACTGCGTCTGGACGGCGCCAACCGCGTGAACTTCCGCGTGTCGGGCACCTACCTCGGCAAGTACGACGTGCAGGGTCCGGACGGCACCTACACCTCCTCGCTCGACCAGGCCCTGAACGCCTCCGGCGGCGTGGTGCTGCGCTGGAAGCACAATGCCAGCGCCACCTGGCAGAACGGCCCCCTCGAGCTCAGCCTGTCGCAGAACTACCAGAAGGGCTACACCGACGTCGCCGCCAACCGCGCGCCGGCCGGCACACCGGTGCGCAAGGTCGAGGCCTACCAGACCTTCGACCTGCAGCTCGGCTACAACGGCATCAAGTCGACCCGCCTGGCCTTCGGCATCAAGAACCTGACCGACCGCGACCCGCCCTACACCAACCTGACCTCGAACTTCCTGGGCGGCTACGACGTGAGCTACGGCGATCCGCGCGGCCGCTACGCGTACGCGAGCGCGACCTACGTCTGGAAGTGATATATGCTTTTGTCTTTACCTAGGAGTCTTATGCTTCGTCTCACCAAGCTTTCGGTGGCCCTGCTGCTTGCCGGCGCCGCTTCCGCCCACGCCGCCGAACCGGCCGAACGCCCGCTGCCGGCCCGCCAGGCCGAGATCGACGCCATCGTCAAGGAGATCTCGCCGCTGCGCATCCAGGCCTATGTGAATAAACTGGTCGGCTTCGGCACCCGCCACACGATGTCGGACACCACGTCCGAGACGCGCGGCATCGGCGCGGCGCGGCGATGGATCAAGTCGGAGATGGAGCGCTGCGGCGCCGGCCGCCTGGAGGTGCGCTTCGACGGCCACCTGCACCCGGTCGACAACCGCATCGACAAGCCGACCGAGATCGTCAACGTGGTCGCGACCCTGCCGGGCACGCAGGCGGCATCGAAGGACCGCCTCTACGTGGTCAGCGGCCACTACGACTCGCGCGTCACCGACGTGATGAACGCCACGGCCGACGCGCCGGGCGCCAACGACGACGCCTCCGGCACTGCGGCCGTGATCGAGATGGCCTGCGTGATGGCGCGCCACAAGTTCGACGCCACCCTGGTCTTCATGACGGTGGCGGCCGAGGAGCAAGGCCTGTACGGCGCCGGCGACTTCGCGAAGAAGGCCAAGGCGAACAAGCTGAATATCGCCGGCATGCTGAACAACGACATCATCGGCAGTTCGCACGACGAAAAAGGCAAGCTGGATAACGCCCACGTGCGCCTGTTCGCCGAAGGCGTGCCGCCGCTGAAGGAAGCGCCCTCGCCCGAACTGCGCACCCTGCTGGTCACCGGCGGCGAGAACGATTCGATCACGCGCCAGCTGGCCCGCCACGTCAAGGAAACCGGCGAGCGCTACGTCCCCGGCTTCAAGGTCGACATCATCTACCGGCGCGACCGCTACCTGCGCGGCGGCGACCACAGCCCCTTCCTGGACGCCGGCTATGCGGCGGTGCGCTTCACGGAGCCGAACGAGGACTTCAAGCACCAGCACCAGGACCTGCGTACCGAGAACGGCGTCAAGATCGGCGACCTGCCGGAGTTCGTCGACCCCGAGTACGTGGCCCAGGTGGCGCGCGTGAACGCGGCCTCGCTGGCCTCGCTGGCGCTGGCGCCGGCCGCGCCGCAGGAAGTGAAGGTCAAGACCGCGGCCCTCGACAACGGCACCGACCTGGTATGGAAGGCAAATACGGAACCCGACCTGGCCGGCTACCGCGTGGTCTGGCGCGAAACCACCTCGCCGCTGTGGCAGGGTTCGCGCTTCGTCGGCAACGTCAGCACCGCGCGCATCGACATGTCGAAGGATAACGTGCTGTATGGCGTGCAGGCCGTGGACAAGGACGGCAACGTCAGCCCGGCCACCTACCCGCTGCCGGTGCGCTGAACGCTTCAAACCTGCGACAACTTACGCCGCGGCGCAGCATGCCGCGGCGTTTTCTTTTGTGGCGCCGCTTTTCGCGCGCTCCCCAGCGCCAGCGCAAGGAATCCACGAAACACATGGGTAATACTCACGCCGCATCGTGCTTTTTCACTATGCAGTGCAGCATTTATTGATGAGCAGAAGCACAACAATTATCTTGACTTGTATGCTGCTGAGCATATTCTTATGCCTACAACAATATATAGAAGCACGTAGTCTCGTAGTCCGTATCACATTCTTGGAGGATGTAAATGTCGGCAATGACACGTAGGACATTGCTGGGCGCGATCGCGACCAGCCCGCTCTGGCTTCAGGCAGCATGGGCCCAGCCCACGAATCTCAAGATCTCCCACCAGTTCCCCGGCGGCAGCGTCGCCGAAGGCGATTTCCGCGACCGTCTGTGCCGCATGTTCGCGGCCGGGGTCGAACGCCGCAGCAAGGGAAAGCTCAAGTTTTCGATCTACCCGCACTCCTCGCTCATGAAGAGCGAAGACCAGATTCCCGCCATCGCCAAGGGCCAGCTGGACATGTCGCTGGTGCCGCTGACCTATGCCGGCGCCGACCTCCCGGAAGTGAACATCGGCCTGATGCCTGGCCTGGTGACCTCCTACGAGCAGGGCTACGCCTGGAAGGACGCCGAAATCGGCAAGGAGTTCAGCCGCATGCTGGCCGACCGCGGCATCGTCATTCTCAGCTGGATCTGGCAGGCCGGCGGCGTCGCCTCGCGCGGCAAGCCCATCGTCAACCCGGAGGACGCGGCCGGCATGAAGGTGCGCGGCGGCTCGCACGAGATGGACTTGCTGCTCAAGGAAGCCGGCGCCAGCGTGGTCAGCATGCCCTCGAACGAGATCCGCGCCGCGATGGAAAAGGGCCAGCTCGATGCGGCCATGACCTCCTCGTCCTCGCTGATCTCCTTCCGCCTGGACGAGGTGTCGAAGTACGTGACCACCGCACGCGGCGGCGCCTACTGGTTCATGCTGGAGCCGCTGCTGATCTCCAAGGCCGCCTTCGAGCGCCTGTCCAAGGACCAGCAGGCCATCCTGATGTCGGTGGGCGCGGAACTCGAAGCCTTCGCGCGCAAATCGGCGCAGACCGACGATGCGGCAGTGGCGGCGCTGTTCCAGGGTAAAGGTGGAAAGACCGTCGACCTGAACGGCGAGACGCTGCGCAAGTGGCAGGAGCTCGCGCGGACGACGGCGTGGAAGGATTACGGGTCGCGTAACGAAAATTGCGCGAAGCTGCTGGCGTTGGCCGAGAAGACGCTGGCCTAAAGACTGTCATTCCAGCGAAAGCGGGAATCCATACTGAGTCACCAAAGTTGGCTACGTCATTTCCACTGGTGCCTAAACCGGATCTTCAGCATGGATTCCCGCCTGCGCGGGAATGACGGAAATTCAACCGCCCGTCACCGGCGGGAAGAAAGCCACTTCCCCGCCCTCTGCAAGCTGCATCTCCGGCTCGCACATCACGTGGTTGAAGGCCATGCGCAGGGCACGCTCCTGCCCCAGCGCCTCGGCCCATACGCCGCCGCGCCCGATCAGGAACTCGCGCACCGCGCCCACCGTCGTCACCCCCTCGGGCAGGCTGACCGCCTCGTTGGCCGTGCCCACCGCCTCGCGCACGCTCGCAAAAAATCGCAGATTGATCTTCATGTAAAACTCAGTGCTGTAAAAAAGCGAAGGGGATGAAGCGCACCATATCGCCGCGCGCGATCGCCTGGCCCGGCGGGCAGTCGATCAGGCCGTCGCCCCACACCGTCGAGGTCAGCACGCCCGAGCCCTGGTTCGGGAACAGCTCCAGGCCGCCCCCTTCGTTGATGCGGGCGCGCAGGAATTCGTTGCGGCGGTCGGGCTTCTGCCAATCGAAGTCGGCGCGCATCATGACGGCCTTGGGGCTCACATCCCCGCTAACGCCCTGCAGCCGCAGCAGGAAGGGCCGCACGAACAGCAGGAAAGTCACGAAGCTCGACACCGGATTGCCCGGCAGGCCGAGGAAGAAGGACGCGCTGCCATCCGCCCGGCCCACTTCGCCGAAGGCCAGGGGCTTGCCCGGCTTGACGGCGATCTGCCACATGTTCAGGCGCCCTTCCGCTTCGACGGCCGGCTTGATGTGGTCTTCCTCGCCCACCGAAACGCCGCCCGAGGTGATGATCAGGTCGTGCTCGCGCGCCGCTTCGCGCAGCGTTTCGCGGGTCGCCTGCAGCGAATCCGGCACGATGCCGTAGTCGGTGAATTCGCAGTCGAAGTTCTCCAGCAGGCCGCGCAGGGTGAAGCGGTTCGAGTTGTAGATCGCGCCCGGCTTCAGCGGCTCGCCCGGCATCGCCAGTTCGTCGCCGGTGAAGAACACGGCAACGCGCACGCGGCGGCGCACCGGCAACTGCGCCAGTCCGACCGATGCGGCGAGGCCCAACTCCTGGCTGCGCAGGCGGGTACCGGCGGGCAGGATCACGGCGCCCGCCTGCACGTCTTCCCCGCGCCGGCGTATCCATTCGCCGGACTGCGGCGCATGCTTGACGGTGACGACCTCGCCATCCAGTTCGCACTGCTCCTGCATCACCACCGCGTCCGCCCCTTCCGGGATCAGGGCGCCGGTGAAGATACGCGCCGCGGTGCCGGCCTCCAGGTAGCTGCCGACCTGGCCGGCCGGGATGCGCTGGGCCACCTTCAGCGCTGCACTGCCGCCGGCGCAATCGGCTGCGCGCACCGCGTAGCCGTCCATCTGGGTGTTGTCGGCACTCGGCACGTCCAGCTTCGAGGCCTGGTCCGCGGCCAGAACGCGGCCGTTGGCCTCCAGCGTGGGCACGGTCTCGATGCCGTCGACCGGGCGCGCGGCCGCGAGCAGGAAGTCGAGCGCCTCGCTGACCGGCATCAGCGGCTTGCGCGCCGGTGCTGCGCCGGCGTTCATCGGCCGGTCCTCTCCGCGATATACGCCTTCATCTGCGCCACGTCCGCCTTCATGACGACGAAGCGCTGCGGCAGCGCCTCGATGTTCTCGAAGCCGGCCGGACGCTCGGCATCCGTTCCCAGCGCTTCGAGGATAGTCTCGTTGAACTTGGCCGCCAGCGCGGTCTCCAGCACGATCATCGGCACGCCCGGCTCGACGTGCGCGCGCGCGACCTTGATGCCGTCGGCGGTATGGGTGTCGATGGTGATGCCGTAGTCGTCGAAGACTTCGCGAATCGTGTTCAGGCGGTCTTCGTGGGTCGAGCAGCCGGAGACGAAACCGTATTCGCCCACGCGCTTGAATTCGTCGCCGTCGCTGCCCGGCGCGCCGGACAGATCGAAGCCGCCATGGGTCTCGACTTTGCGGAACAGCGCGTGGGTACGTTCGGCGTCGCGGCCGACCAGGTCGTAGACGAAGCGCTCGAAGTTCGAGGCCTTCGAGATGTCCATCGACGGGCTGCTCGTGTGGAAGGTTTCGGACGGCTTGCGCACGCGGTAGACGCCGGTGCGGAAGAACTCGTCCAGCACATTGTTCTCGTTGGTCGCCACCACCAGCTTGGCGATCGGCAGGCCCATCATGCGGGCGATGTGGCCGGCGCAGATATTGCCGAAGTTCCCCGACGGGACCGTGAACGAGACCTTCTGATCGTTCGAGGTGGTCGCCTTCAGGTAGCCGCGGAAGTAATAGACCACCTGCGCCAACACGCGCGCCCAATTGATCGAGTTGACGGTGCCGATCTTGTGGCGGGCCTTGAATTCGAGGTCGTTCGAGACCGCCTTGACCATGTCCTGGCAATCGTCGAACACACCTTCCACGGCGATGTTGAAGATGTTCGGGTCCTGCAGGCTGAACATCTGCGCGGTCTGGAAGGCGCTCATTTTCGCGTGTGGGGACAGCATGAAGACGCGGATGCCGCGCTTGCCGCGCATCGCATATTCGGCGGCGCTGCCGGTGTCGCCGGAAGTGGCGCCGAAGACGTTCAGCTCGTCGTCGTTACGCGCCAGCGCGTATTCGAACAGGTTACCGAGCAGCTGCATGGCCATGTCCTTGAAGGCCAGGGTCGGGCCGTTCGACAGGCCCTGCAGGATCAGTTTGCCGTTCGCGCCGTCTTCCAGCACGCGCAGCGGCGTGATCTCGCTGCTCGACTCGTCGGCGCGCGCGTTGCGGTAGACCTCGGGCATGTAGGTCTTGCTGGTCAGCGCCTTGAGGTCGGCCTCGGGGATATCGGCCGCGAACTTGCGCAGGATTTCGTAAGCCAGGTCGGCATACGAGAGCGAGCGCCAGGCATCGAGCTCGGCGCCCGTCACTTGCGGGTAGTCGGCAGGAAGATACAAGCCGCCGTCCGGCGCCAGGCCGCCCAGCAGGATGTCGGAAAAACCTTGGGGATTGCGTGCTGCGGACGCGCTGGTCGCGCGGGTGGAGACATAGTGCATACGGTAAGCAGGATGGAAGTTGGCGGGCGTTAGCTATTTATTATAGTGCGCCCGCAGCAAACTTGTCTTTTTACCGAATTTTGTTCAGGTTTGCATGCGTGGGCTCGGGGAGCCCACCCTACGGCGTAGGCACACGTAGGGTGGGCACCCCGTGCCCACGAAACCCTCTTAACACGCTGCGTGGTTGACCGTGACGACGTGAATCGCCAGCCCGCCCAACGAGGTTTCCTTGTACTTCGCCTGCATGTCGTAACCGGTCTGGCGCATGGTTTCGATCACGTTGTCGAGACTGACGAAGTGGGTGCCGTCGCCCTTCATCGCCAGCGACGCGGCGGTGATCGCCTTGATCGCGCCCATGCCGTTGCGTTCGATGCAGGGAATCTGCACCAGGCCGCCGATCGGGTCGCAGGTCATGCCGAGGTGGTGTTCGATGCCGATCTCCGCCGCGTTCTCGATCCGTTCGTTGGAAGCGCCCAGCGCCGCCACCAGGCCCGCCGCCGCCATCGCGCAGGCGACGCCGACCTCGCCCTGGCAGCCGATCTCGGCGCCCGAGATCGAAGCGTTCTTCTTGCAGAGCATGCCGATTGCCGCCGAGGTCAGGAGGAAGTCGCGGATACCCTTCACCGGATCGCTCGGGCGGCAGTCCTCCGCATAGTAGCGCAGCACCGCCGGGATGATGCCGGCCGCGCCGTTGGTCGGCGCGGTCACGACCCGGCCGCCGGCCGCGTTCTCTTCGTTGACCGCCATCGCGTACAGGGTCACGTGGTGCGTGGCGTCGTGCGGCAGTTCGTTGCGTCGGTTGCCGGCGTCGCAGTGCGCCTGCTTCCACAGCTTGGCGGCGCGGCGCTTGACATTCAGTCCGCCCGGCAGCTCGCCTTCGGTCACCAGGCCGTGGGCGATACAGTCGCGCATCACCTGCCAGATGCGGTCCAGGCCGGCGTCCAGCTCGGCCTCGCTCATGCGCGACAGCTCGTTCGCACGCAGCATGTGCGGGATCGACAGTCCGTGGTCGCGGCCCTGCGCCAGCAGGTCGCTCATCGTGCTGAACGGGAAAGGCACCGACGAGGCGGCGCCCTCGGCGTCGGCCGCGCGGGCCTGGCTCTCGCCGGCCGCGGTGATGAAGCCGCCGCCCACCGAATAGTAGATGCGCTCGATGACGCTGCCGTCCGCAAGCTTGAGCAGGAACTTCATGCCGTTCGGGTGCTCGGGCAGCGAGGATTGCTTGTGCCATACCAGGCCGGTGCGGTACTGGAACGGGACCTCTTTCGTGCCGAGCAGCTTCAGCACGCCGTCCAGCTCGGCCTCGGCCAGCTTGTCCTCGACGCTGTCGGGGTCCACGCCCTGCGGGGTCTCGCCCATCAGGCCCAGGATCACCGCCTTGTCGGTGGCGTGGCCGACGCCGGTCAGCGCCAGCGAACCATACAGATGGGCTTCCACGCCGACGGCTTCTGTCAGGTCGCCGCACTCGAGCAGGAAGCGGCGCGCCGCGACCATCGGGCCGACGGTGTGGGAGCTCGAAGGGCCGATGCCGATCTTGAATAAGTCAAATACGCTCATGTCCATGAGCTGTCTCCTGAAAAATCTTCTTCTTATATTGTATATACAAATGCGTCATTCCCGGCACTGCCGGAAATGACTTCCCGCGAAAGCGGGAACCCATGCTGAATTGGCTATGCACGCTCAGTATGGATTCCCGCCTGCGCGGGAATGACGTAACTATGTTCAGGCAGTCTGGCCAACGTCCACGTTTTCCAGCATCGAATCGACCATCTCCTCGATACCGATCTGCGCCTTCCAGCCCCAATCGGCGCTAGCGCGCGCATCGTCGAGGCTCTTCGGCCAGGAATCCGCGATCTGCTGACGGCTGTCCGGCTTGTAGGCGATCTGGAAAGCCGGCAGCTTCGCTTGAATCGCCGCGGCCAGTTCGCGCGGGTTGAAGGACACGCCGGCCACGTTGTACGAGGAACGGATCGCGACCTTCTCGGCCGGGGCTTCCATCAGCTCGATGGTGGCGCGGATCGCGTCCGGCATGTAGATCATCGGCAGCGTGGTTTCAGGGCCGAGGAAGCACTCGTAGGTCTCGCCCTTCAGCGCCGAGTGGAAGATCGCGATCGCGTAGTCGGTGGTACCGCCGCCCGGAGGCGACTTGAAGCTGATGATGCCCGGGTAGCGGATGCTGCGCACGTCGACGCCGTACTTGGCGTGGTAGTACTCGCACAGGCGCTCGCCGGCCAGCTTGCTGATGCCGTAGATCGAAGTCGGGTCCATCACCGTGTACTGCGGGGTGTTCTCGGCCGGGGTGTTCGGGCCGAAGGCGGCGATCGACGAAGGCCAGAACACCTTCAGCGGCTTGCCGGCCTCACCGCGTTCCTTGGCGATTTCCAGGATGTTCAGCAGGCCATCCATGTTCAGGGTCCAGGCCTTCAGCGGCGCTTTTTCGCCGGTGGCCGACAGCAGCGCCGCCAGCTGGTAGACCTGGGTGACGCCCTCCTCTAGAATCAGGCGGGCCACGGCCTCGCGGTCCATCACGTCGAGGCGGGTGTAGCGCGCCGCGCCGTAGACGTTGGTTTCGCCGATATCCGAAGCGATGACATTGTTCGCGCCGTGCTTTTCCGCAAGCGCGGTCACGAGTTCACTGCCGATCTGGCCGTTGGCGCCGATGATGAGGATGCGTTCCATGCTTTACCTGCCTATCTTTTAGTTCTTAATAATGCCCAGCTCGCGGCCGGCTTGTTCGAATGCCTTCAGCACGGTGTCGAGCTGCTCGCGGGTATGCGCCGCCGACAGCTGGACGCGCACGCGCGCCTGGCCCATCGGCACCACCGGGTAGAAGAAGCCCGACAGCAGCACGCCCAGTTCGAACATGCGGGCTGCGAATTTCTGCGCCACCGGCGCGTCGAACAGCATCACCGGCACCACCGGGTGGGTGCCCGGCTTGATGGTGAAGCCGATGCGCTCGATCTCCTTGCGGAAGTAGGCGGTGTTTTCATGCAGGCGGTCGCGCAGTTCGGTCGACTTGCTGATGCGGTCCAGCACGGCGATCGAGGCACCGGCGATCATCGGCGCCAGGGTGTTCGAGAACAGGTAGGGACGCGACTTCTGGCGCAGGGTCTCGATGACTTCCTTGCGGCCGGAGGTGAAGCCGCCCATCGCGCCGCCCAGGGCCTTGCCCAGGGTGCCGGTGATGATGTCGATTTTGCCCATCACGTTGAAATGCTCGTGGGTGCCGCGGCCGGTCTTGCCCATGAAGCCGGAGGCGTGCGACTCGTCGATCATGGTCAGGGCGCCGTACTTCTCGGCCAGCGCGACGATCTTGTCCAGCTGGGCGATGGTGCCGTCCATCGAGAAGGCGCCGTCGGTGACGATGATCTTGTGGCGCTTGCCCGCTTCGGTAGCGGCAATCAGCTGCCTCTCGAGGTCGGCCATGTCGTTGTTGGCATAGCGGTAGCGCGCGGCCTTGCACAGGCGGATGCCGTCGATGATGGAAGCGTGGTTCAGGGCGTCCGAGATGATGGCGTCGTTCTCGTCGAACAGCGGCTCGAACACGCCGCCGTTGGCGTCGAAGGCGGCAGCGTACAGGATGGTGTCTTCGGTGCCGAGGAAGTCGGACAGCTTCTGCTCCAGTTCCTTGTGCACGGTCTGGGTGCCGCAGATGAAGCGCACCGAGGACAGGCCGTAGCCGTACTTCTGCAGCGCGGCTTCGGCCGCTTTCTGGGTTTCCGCGTCGCCGGACAGGCCGAGGTAGTTGTTGGCGCACATATTGATCAGCGTGCGGCCATCCGCGGCGACCACTTCGGCGCCCTGGCGCGATGCGAGCACGCGCTCGGGCTTGAACAGGCCCTCGGTCTGCAGCGTGTCAAGCTTGGTCTGGAGGGCGCTATAGAATGCCTGGTCGCTCATGTCTTCCTCGTCCTTGTCATTTGGTGGCGGATGTTGTACCGTTGATCCGTTCGATGTAGTGAACTGAGTTCTTTATCTCGAACAGAAATTCAATATATTGAATATTACCCCCGGCCATTGAACTTGGCAAGCATCCTCGAATAAGCTTAGATGAATAAAGTGGTAACAGCCCTCGCCCCCGCCGCACCCGCCGGCGCACCGCCCGAAGTCGGCGCCACCCTGCAGCGCCTGCGCCTGGCGCGCGGCCTCACGCTCGAAGACCTGTCGCGCATCGCCGGCGTATCGAAGTCGATGCTGTCGCAGATCGAGCGCGAAAAGGCCAACCCGACCATCGCCATCACCTGGCGCCTGGCGAACGCCCTCGGCGTGCAGATCGGCGAGCTGCTGTCCTCCGAAGTTCGCAGCAGCGATCTGATTCGCGTGGTCGACGCCCACGAGATCCCCACCCTGCCCGGCGCCCACGCCGGCTATTCGCTGCGCATCCTCGGCCCGATGGACCTGGCCGGCAAGTACGAATGGTACGAGCTGACCCTGGCGCCGGGCGGCGAGCTGGCCTCCCAGGGCCACGATCCGGGCACCAGCGAGCATCTTACCGTGCTGACCGGCGCGGTCGAGCTGGAAGTCGGCGCCGAGAAGAAGCGCGTCAAGCACGGCGCCACGGCGCGCTATCCGGCCGACCAGGCCCACATCATCCGGAATATCGGCAAGCTCGAATCCAAGGCGCTGATGGTGGTGGTGCACCGCTGAACGCAGCGGTGAGGGCGCACGGCTGTCGCTTAATATAGACGCCCGGCGCCACGGAAGATGACAGTTGACGTGCGGCAATTTAAAATGCAGTGCTGCAATCACTGCATGTACACATGGTCAGCGTCAACGATATCGCCGCATGGCGTATCCGCATCTTCTCCTCACTCCTTTCTGTCGTGCTCGCCCTCGGCACGATTGCGGCCGCCCCCAGCATCCCGCTGCTGATCCACCAGGGCCTGTGGCCGGTGGCGCTGCTGGATACCGTCGCCCTGTCCTGGATCTTCGCGATCTGGCGCATGGAGCGCCTGCCCTACCGCCTGCGCGTGATGAACTTCCTGGCGGTCCTGTACGCGGTGGCGCTGGCGCTGATGCTGGCCATCGGCCCCGCCAGCCTCAACTACCTGCTCGGTCCGCCGGTGATGGCGGTGATCCTGCTGGGCCTGCGGCCGGCGATGGGCGCGCTGGCCCTCAGCGCCGCCAGCATCATCGCGCTCGGCGGCAGCGGCCACGTCAACCTGGCGGTGCCCGGCATGGAAGGCAACGGCCTCAGTGCGGCGCTGGCCGTGACCCTGAACTTCACCTGCGTCGGCGCGATGATCGTCCTGACCAGCGGCACCCTGCTGAAAGGCCTCTCGCACACGCTCGCCAAGGTGCGCGGCGACGAAGAGCGGGTGCGGACCCTGAACGATGAACTGCAACTGACCTCGGCGGCGGTATCGCGCCTCAACGACATGGTCCTGATCGCGCGCGCGGTCGAGGGCCCGGACAGCGCGCAGCCGGTCATCTTCGCCAACGATGCCTTCCTGCGCCGCACCGGCTACACCCGCGGCGAGATCATCGGCCAGAGCATGCGCGTGCTGGAAGGCCCCGAAACCGACAAGGCCACGATGGGCCGCATTCTCGGCGCGGTCGCGCGCGGCCAGCCGGTGCGCGCCGAGCTGGTGAACTACACCAGGGACCGCGTACCCTATTGGGTCGAGATGGAGATGATGCCCTTCGCCCGTGGCGGCGAACAGGCCACGCACTGGGTGGTGGTCGGGCGCGACATCACCGAGCGCCGCGACGCCGCCGACGCGATCCACCGCCTGGCCTTCTACGACGTCCTGACCGGCCTGCCGAACCGGCGCCTGCTGATGGAACGTCTGGAGGCCCTGGTCGGGCGCTCGCGCGAGGGACGCGGCATGGGCGCCCTGCTCTACGTCGACCTCGACAACTTCAAGAACATCAACGACGCCCGCGGCCACGCCACCGGCGACACGCTGCTGGTGCAGGCCAGCGAGCGCCTCAGCCGCGCGGTGCGCCAGCGCGACACGGTGGCGCGCCTTGGCGGCGACGAGTTCGTGGTCCTGCTGGACGGTTTGGAGCCCGACCCGGCGCTGGCCACCCGCGCCGCCCTGGCGGTGGCCGACAAGATCCGCGCCTCGCTGGCGGAGCCGATCGAGATCGACGGCCAGGCCCATCACACCTCGGCCAGCATCGGCGTCGCCCTGCCGCTGCGCCCCGGCGAAAGCGCGCACGACCTGCTGCGCGAAGCCGACACCGCCATGTACCACGCCAAGGCCGAGGGCCGCAACGGCGTCGCCCTGTTCGAAACGGACATGCTGGCGGACGCCCAGCGCCGCCTGTCGCTGGAACGCGACCTCGCGCTGGCGCTGGAGAACGGCGAACTGGCCATGCACCTGCAGCTGCAGGTCGGCCACGACGGGCTGCCCGCGGGCGCCGAACTGCTGATGCGCTGGCGCCGTGCCGACGGCAGCTTCGTGCCGCCGGACGTGTTCATCCCCGTGGCCGAATCCAGCGGCCTGATCGTCCCGCTGGGCCGCTGGGTACTGCGCGAGGCCTGCCATGCCTGGCTGGCGCTGGATGCCGCCGGCCACCCGCTGCCGCTGTCGATCAACGTCAGCCCGCTGCAGTTCCGCCAGCCCGACTTCGTGGCCCAGGTGCGCGCCGTGCTGGAAGAGACCGGCGCCCCGCCGCAGCAACTGATCTTCGAAGTCACCGAAGGCCTGCTGATCGAGGACATCGGCAAGACCATCGCCCGCATGCGCGAACTGGCGGCGCTGGGCATCCGCTTCTCGATCGACGATTTCGGCACCGGCTATTCGAACCTGGCCTACCTGAAGAAGATGCCGCTGTACGAGATCAAGATCGACAAGAGCTTCATGCGCGACACCCCGCACGACGCCAACGGCACCGCGATCGTGCAGTCGATCCTGGCGATGGCCGGCCACCTCGGCCTGCGCGTGGTGGCCGAAGGGATCGAGTCCGACGACCAGGCGCGCTTCCTGGCCTCGCATGGCGGCGCGGCGATGCAGGGCTATCTGTTCCACCGGCCGATGCCGCTCGATCAGCTGATCGCGCGGCTGCACGGTAGCGCCGTTCAGTCGTTGTAGATCACGCCAGTCCAGCCTTCGAGATCGGCGAAGGATGCGGGACGGGGTCCTTCCATCTGCAGCCGGTGTGCACAGAACGACTGCTTGACGAACTGACCGCTCGGCGTGGCCCGGCATTCCCAGCGCACCTGCCCGCGATGATCGAGCTTATCCCACGCGAAGTCGACATCGCCCGGCAGCGGCAACCTCGAGCTGTCGCGCACGGCCGGCTTCACCAGCACCAGCGGCCTCACGGGAGCCCATGGCGGCGTGGAAGCCGGCGGCTTGACCGGCACCAGCCGTGTGACAGTCATCCAGACCGGCGCCGGGGGCGCTGCCGCGTTTGCCCGTGGCGGCGGGACAGGTGCCGCGCAGCCTGCCAATACAAGCATGGAGAGGCTGGCGAACACTCTTTGCATCCTTACTCCGACGCCCCGGCCACAGTCGGCGCCTCGTTCATCTTCAGCGCGCGGCTCAGGAAGCCCCAACGGTCCGCCACTTCCTCGATCTGCTTGGAAGTCGGCTTGCCCGCGCCGTGGCCGGCCTTGGTATCGATGCGGATGATCACCGGGTTGCCGCCCGCCTGCGCCGCCTGGGCGGTGGCGGCAAACTTGAAGCTGTGCGCGGGCACCACGCGGTCGTCATGGTCGGCGGTGGTGATCATGGTCGCCGGATAGCAGGTGCCCGGCTTCAGGTTGTGCAGCGGCGAGTACTTGACCAGGGCCTTGAACTCGTCCGGGTTCTCCGAGGAGCCGTAGTCCGAGGTCCAGGCCCAGCCGATGGTGAACTTGTGGAAGCGCAGCATGTCCATCACGCCCACCTGCGGGATCGCCGCGGCGAACAGTTCCGGACGCTGGGTCATGGCCGCGCCCACCAACAGGCCGCCGTTGCTGCCGCCGCCGATCGCCAGCTTCGAGGGCGAGGTCACCTTGTTATTCACCAGCCACTCGGCGGCGCCGATGAAGTCGTCGAACACGTTCTGCTTTTTCAGCTTGGTGCCGGCTTCGTGCCAGGCTTCGCCGTACTCGCCGCCGCCGCGCAGATTGGCGACCACGTAGACGCCGCCCATCTCCATCCAGGCCAGGTTGGCCGGCGAGAAGCCCGGGGTCATCGAGATGTTGAAGCCGCCGTAGCCGTACAAATAGGTCGGGTTCGAGCCGTCCAGCTTCAGGCCCTTCTTCGAGACGATGAACATCGGCACTTTGGTCCCGTCGCGGCTGGTATAGAACTGCTGGCGGGTCTCGTAGTCGGCCGGATTGAAGGCGACTTTCGGCTGGCGGAATACCGAGGTGGCGCCGCTCTTCATGTCGACACGGTAGATCGTGGTCGGGGTGGTGAAGCCGGTGAAGGAGAAGAAGGTCTCGCTGTCGCCCTGCTTGCCGCCGAAGCCGGAAACGGAACCGATCCCCGGCAGCGCGATCTCGCGCAGCAGCTTGCCTTTGAGGTCGGTGACCTTGACCACGCTGCGCGCATCGGCCAGGTACTCGTTGATCAGCTGCTTGTTCACCATGTGGCTGGACACCAGGGTCTGCTGGCCTTCCGGCACCACGGTCTTCCAGTTGGCTTCCTGCGGCTTGTTGACGTCGATGGCGACGATGCGCTTGCGCGGCGCATTGCGGTCGGTGGCGAAGTAGAACACGCTGCCGACGTTGTCGATGAAGTCGTAGGCCGCGTCGAAGTTGTCGATCAGCGGCATGACCTTGCTAGCCGGCTTGGACAGGTCCTTGTAGAAGACGCGGTACTTGTGCGCCGTGCCCTTGGTGGCGGTGATCAGCAGGTAGCGGCCGTCGTCGGTGGTGTTGCCGCCGAAGCCCCATTCCTTCTGGTCCGGGCGGTCGTAGACCAGCACGTCGGCGCTTTGCGGGGTGCCGAGCTTGTGGAAGTACAGCTTCTGGAAGTAGTTGACGTCGGCCAGCTTGGTCGCTTCCTTGGGCTCGTCGTAGCGGCTGTAGAAGAAGCCCTTGCCGTCGCGGGTCCAGGCGGTGCTGGAGAACTTCACCCACTGGATGTGGTCTTCGAGATCCTTGCCGGTGTCGACGTCGCGCACGCGGATCTCGTTCCAGTCCGAACCCGAGGCGGCGGTCGAATAGGCCAGCAGCTTGCCGTCCGGGCTCACCGCCAGGCCGGCCAGCGCGACGGTGCCGTCCGCGGCCAGGGTGTTCGGGTCCAGCAACAGGCGCGGCGTGTCGGACAGCGATTTCATCGTGTACAGCGCGGACTGGTTCTGCAGGCCGTCGTTGCGGCTGAAGAAATAGCGGCCGCCTTCCTTGAAAGGCACGCTGTAGCGCTCGTAGTTCCAGAGCTGGGTCAGGCGCTGGCGGATCGCTTCGCGCTGCGGGATCTGCGCCAGGTAGGATTGCGTCACCTTGTTCTCGGCGTCGACCCAGGCCTTAGTTTCCTGGCTGTTCGCATCTTCCAGCCAGCGATAGGGATCGGGCACCTTGGTGCCGTGGTAGTCGTCGGTCTGGTCGACTTTTTTCGCGACCGGGTAGCTCAGCGGCGTGCCGGCGCAGGTCTGTGCGATGGCAGTGCTGCCGAAGCCGAGGAAGGCGGCCGCAACGGCGGCGGCAAGGGTGGCGTGTCTCATGTGCATGCTGGTTGTCGTTCTCGTTGTCGGTGGAGAAAGTGGCTCGTGGCCTTCGGGCATGATAGCGCGAATTGTTCTGCCGACAAATATTCTTAAAGCAACAAGCAAGCACCGCCGCTCAGGCCGCGCGCCGCTCCTCCCGGCCCAGGCTACGGGCGCGCCACTGGCGGCTGAGGTCCTGGGCGTCCTCGATCTCGCGGGCCGACAGGCGGCGCGCGACGATGGCCTTGTTGGCGCTGGCGGCCGGGTCGCCGGCGTCCGCCGCCAGCAGCATCCACATGTAGGAGCGCACACTGTCGCGCGGCACGCCGCGGCCGCTGTTGTACATGCCGCCCAGGTTGTACTGGGCCAGCGCATGGCCCTGCTCGGCGGCCAGGGCGTACCAGCGCACCGCCTCGGCGTCGTCCTGGTCCACGCCCTGCCCGGTGGCGTACATGACGCCCAGGTTGTTCTGGGCGCTGGCGTCGCCCTGCTCGGCGGCGCGCCGGTACCACTCGACGGCAGTGGCTTCGTCGCGGTGCACGCCCTGGCCGTTCGCGTACATCACGCCCAGGGTGAACTGGGCGTTGGCGGCGCCCTGGGCGGCGGCCAGCCGGTACCAGTAGAAGGCTTGGCGGATGTCGGTGGGGACGCCATGGCCGTGCGCGTACATGTTCCCCAGCTTGTACTGGGCCAGCACATGGCCCTGCTTGGCGGCGCGGGTGGTCAGGGTAAGGGCTTCGGCCTCGTCGCGCGGGCAGCCGCGGCCGCTGGCCAGCAGCACCGCCAGGCTGAACTGGGCTTCGGCATCGCCCTGGCCGGCGGCGCAGTGCAGCCAGGGCAGCGCCGCCTTGTCGTCGCGCGGCACGCCCACGCCTTCGAGGTAGCACAGGCCCAGCAGGCGCTGCGCGGCCGGGTCGCCGCGGCCGGCCGCGCGCCGGAACCAGTAGGCGGCTTCGAGATCGTTGGCGGCCATGCCCTGCCCGCGCCGCAGCATCAGGCCCAGCGCGACTTCGGCCGGTGCGTACTTGGCCAGCGCTGCCTTGCGCAGCCAGGCGGCAGCCAGCGCATGGTTGACCGGCGCGCCCTCGCCGCGAAGATAGCATTCGCCGAGCAGGTGCTGGGCGCTGGGCAGATTCTGGCTTGCCGCGCGCTGGTACCAGCCCAGCGCCTGTTCCGGGCTGCGCGCCACCCCGCGCCCGCCGCGCAGCATGTCGCCCAGGTTCTGCTGGGCCGAGGGGTCGCCCTGGTCCGCCGCCAGCGCGAACCAGCCCACCGCCTGGGCGTCCGACTGCGCCCCCCCGCGACCCTGGTAGACCATCGAGCCGAGATGGTTCTGGGCGAAGGCCAGGCCCTGCTCCGCCGCACGGCGCAGCCATTCCACTGCCTGAGCGTCGTCGCGCGCCACGCCGTCGCCGTTCTTGTACATCAGGCCGAGATTGAACTGCGCATAGGCGTTACCGCGCTCGGCCGCACGGGCGAACCACGCGAGTACGGAATTTTCCGGTGACACGTCAGAGTGCCTCATCATCGCTCCAGGAAAAATCGGACAAATCGATGGCGGGACCGCCTAATCGCGGCGCCGCAAGAATTGTCAAAAGTCTAACTAGGAGGAATCCGACGGGTTTGATTTGCCACAGAGGGGCAAACCTTCAACGCGGAAAAAAATCGCGGAAAAGTCGCGGCAATGCAGATGCAGCGCAACTGTCGCGAAAATCACGCGTGGCAGCCGTAGCCGCCTTTGTGATGCCACAAACTGTGGGCTTCGCGCACGGGCTAGCGGCGGCGTTCTGCTGCGTAGCCGTCGATGTAAGTGCGCACCTTGGCGGCCGCCAGTCGGTTGATCTCGACCAGCAACTCCGGCGCCACCGGCCCCAGGCCATAGGACTTGCCCAAGTGGCGGCTGATGTGCAGCAGCAGGTGCGCGGCGACCTCGGCGTCGGCCTCGGCGCGGTGGGCGGTGCCGCGGAAGGCGATGCCCAGCGAGCGCGCCAGTTCGCCAAGCTTGTAGCTGGGCAAGCCCGGCAGCACCCGGCGCGATAGCTTGACCGAACACACCAGGCCGGCATGGCGGCAGGCGTGGCCCAGGCGCGCGCCCTCGGCCTTCAGGAACTTTTCGTCGAAGCTGGCGTTGTGCGCGGCAAGGGTGTCGCCGCCGATGAAGTCGATCAGCTCCGGCACCACGTCCTCGGCCAGCGGCGCCGTATCGACCATCTGCTGGGTGATGCCGGTCAGCGAAGTGATGAAAGGCGGAATGCGCACGCCGCAATTCACCAGCGAGACATAGCGGTCGACGATCTCGCCGCCGGCAATGCGCAGCGCGGCGACTTCGGTGATGCGGTCGCCGTACTCCGGCGACAGGCCGGTGGTCTCGAAGTCGAGCATGACGATGGGGCGTTCAAACATGGCGGTCTTTCAATTATCCGAATTTACGCGAAGCGTCGATGGCCAGCCCCGCGCCGATGCTGCCGAACAGATCGCCCTCGACGCGGCGCGCCTGGGGCACGATGGCGGCAATCCGCTCGCGCAGGGAAGCCACGCCGCTCGATCCACCGGTGAAGAACACGGTATCGACCTTGTCGGCGTCGACCCCGGCTTCGCCCAGCAAGCGCTGCACGGTGGCGCCGACCTGGTCGACCATGCCCGCGATCGCGCTCTCGAACACGGCGCGCTCGACTTGAATACGCTCGGGCGGCGACAGGCGGTCCAGGTCCAGCTCGACCAGCGGCGTGCCGGACAGGCCGATCTTCGCTTCCTCGACACGCATCGCCAGCCAGTGGCCGGCACGCTCGTCGATCAAGTTGCGAAGGCGCGACAGCTTGGCCGGCTCGGCGGCGTCGCGCGCGAGGTCTTCCAGCTGGGCGACGCTCTTGCGGGTATAGGCCTGGTTGATCGTATGCCAGGTCGCCAGGTTGAAATAATAGCTGGACGGCACCGGCGCGCCCGACACCAGCGCGCTGCCGTAGCCCAGCAGCGGCATCACCGAGGCCAGGCTCAGGTATTTGTCGAAGTCGGTGCCGCCGATGTGCACGCCGCCGGTGGCGAGGATGTCCTCGCGCCGCTCGATGCGTCCGGCGAGGTCCGGTCCGAGGCGGACCAGCGAAAAGTCCGAGGTGCCGCCGCCAATGTCGGCGATCAGCACCAGTTCTTCCTTCTCGATCCGCGATTCGTAGTCGAAGGCGGCGGCGATCGGCTCGTATTGGAAGCCGATTTCCTTGAAACCGGCCGCGCGTGCGATCTCGGCAAGGGTGTCTTCGGCCAGGCGGTCGGCAGTCGGGTCGTCGTCGACGAAATACACCGGACGGCCGAACACGGCGCTGGTGAATTCGCGCCCGGCCTGCTGCTGGGCGCGGCGGCGCAGCTCGCCGATGAAGTGGGACAGCAGTTGGCGGAACGGCAAGGCGCGCCCGGCCACCTCGGTCTGGCCATCCATCAGGCTGGTCCCGAGCAGGCTTTTCAGCGAGCGCATCAGCCGCCCTTCATAGCCCTCCAGGTAGTCCGCCAGCGCCGCGCGGCCATAGCGCACCTGCTCGTCGTCGGCGTTGAAGAACACGACCGAAGGCAGGGTGGCCTTGCCGTCCTCGAGGGCGAGCAGGCTGGTGTGGCCGGGACGAACCCAGCCGACGGTGGAATTGGAGGTGCCGAAATCGACGCCGCAAGCGTTCGCCATGGATGCCTGACCAGAAGAGGAGAAAGGGAAAGGGGCGAGATGTTACCAGAAGTCGGGCCTACCCCGCCAGCCCGGACACTGTCGCCAGCCGGTCACAGAGGGCAATCGTGCGCGGGGCGCGACAGGCTTATATTGTCGGGACTAGCCAGAGAGACAACGATGCTCTACGAGTGCACATTGCAGCGCAACTGCTCGATGACGCCGCGCCAGGTGGCGCGCGCCTATGCGCTGCTGTGCACCCTGTCGCTGTCGGTCGCCCTCGCCTTCCTGCTGCAGGGTTTCTGGATGGTGCTGGCCTTTTCGCTGCTGGAACTGTCCTGCGTCGGCCTGGCCCTGCTGCTCTACGCCCGCCACGCGCTCGACCGCGAGCGCATCGTCCTCTCGAACGACTGCCTGCTGGTCGAATGCGTGCGGGCCGAGGTGCGCAGCCAGTCGCGCCTCGATCCGCTCCGGACCCGGGTGCTGACCGCCGATGCCGCCCTTGGCGGCGCGCGCCGTACCCTCATCACGCTGGAATCGCGCGGCGTGCGGATCGAGGTCGGCCGCTTCGTCAGCGAAGCGCAGCGCCGGCAGGTGGCCCGCGAACTGCGCTTCGCCCTGCGCCAGGTATCCGTGGTGCGCTGAATTCTTCTCCGGAGTTTGCCCGTAGGGCCGTGTCAGCGCCGTCTTACACACACACGGCAAGGGTACCGATGTTTCAATTTATATATCGTTTGCATAATGTGGAACATCGATGCCGCGCCAGAAGGTCTGCGCGGCATGCATCATTTTGGAGAAGAAGAATGACAACAACACAAGGCGGCTTTGCCATCGTCGTCCACGGCGGCGCAGGCAGTTCCCCCGACTACAAGGACGGCTGCGAGCGCGCCGCGCAGCGCGCCGTCGAGGAACTCGGCATCAGCAGCGATGCACTGGAAGCCGCGATCGCCGCCGTCACTGTCCTCGAAGACGATGGCCGCTTCAACGCCGGCCGCGGCTCGGTGCTGTCGCTGGATGGCGCCACCGTCGAGATGGACGCCTCGGTCATGGACACGCGCGGCCGCCTGGGCGCGGTCGCCTGCGTGCGCGGCATCGAGAATCCGGTGCTGCTGGCACGCGCGGTGGCCGAGACCCCGCACTGGTTCCTGGCCGGCGACGGCGCCAACCGCTTCGCCGCCGCGATCCGCCATCCGCTGTGGGACAAGATCTCGGAGCACCAGCGCGAACAGCACCGCAAGGTGCGCGAAGCGCTGGCCGGCGCCGCCCCCGCCATGCCGGGTGTCGACAACAAGGCCTTCCTGCGCTTCTGGAACTACGGCAGCGCACCGGAGCTGCCGGCCGGCGCCGCCTGCGACACCGTGGGCGCCGTGGTGCGCGCGCCGGACGGCCACTTCGGCGTGGCCTCCTCCACCGGCGGCTCCGCGCCCTCGCTGCTGGGCCGGGTCGGCGATACGCCCATCATCGGCAGCGGCTTCTATGCGGGCCCACATGGCGCGGTGGCAGCCACCGGCATCGGCGAGCACATCGTGCGCCACCTGCTGGCGCACCGCGTCTACACCTGGATCGAAGACGGCATGCCGCTCGAACAGGCCCTCAAGCGCGGCATCGCCCTGTTCGGCGAGGACGTCGCCGTCGGCCTGATCGCGGTCACGCGTACCGAGACCGGCGCCTTGAGCAACCGCGACATGCCGCAAGCACAAATCACCCGAGACTAAAAGCACATGACAGCACGAGAAGAGATGCAGGAACAGCAGGAGAAGGCGCGCCAGCTGCGCGAAAGCCACGGCCACCTGGTGATCATCGGCGGCCACGAAGACCGCAAGCACGACATGGAAATCCTGACCCGCTTCGTCCAACTGTCCGGCGGTGCGGACGCGAAGATCGTCGTGATCTCGGCCGCCAGTTCGGTGGCTGACCAGATGTGGGAGATGTACGACAAGGCCTTCGGCGATCTGGGCGTGCAGAACCGCATGCACCTGCACCTGAAGAGCCGCCAGGACGCCAACGACGAAGAACACATCAAGGACATCCGCGACGCCACCGGCATCTTCATGACCGGCGGCGACCAGAAGCGCCTGCTGGCCATCATCGGCGGCACCGCCCTCGACGCCCAGATGCACACGGCCCTCAAGCTGCGCGGCGCCTGCATCGGCGGCACCAGCGCCGGCGCTTCGGCCATGTCCGGCCACATGCTGGCCACCGGCCGCGTGGAGCTGCATCCCGAAAAGGGCTCGGTCAGCCTCGGCGCCGGCCTCGGCTTCCTGCACAAAGTGGTCATCGACCAGCACTTCTCGGAGCGCCAGCGGCTTTCGCGCCTGCTGTCGGTGGTCGCCCAGAACCCATATTTGCAGGGCATCGGCATCGACGAAGACACCGCACTGGTGATCGAACGCGGCGTCGGCATCGAGGTGCTGGGCGAAGGCGCGGTCACCATCGTCGATGGCCGCAACATGAGCACCAACATCGCCGAGATCTCGGACCGCGAGACCCCGGAACTGATCGACGTCCGCCTGCACCTGCTGCCATCCGGGAGCAAGTACCGCCTGCCCGCGCACGACGAGGCCGGCGCCGACCGCCGCATCCCGCAGCCGCTGCTCGAATTTTTGGAAAATGTAACGAAACGGAACCCGATCTCATGAGAATCACCGAACAACGCTTCCTGCGCGGCCCCAACCTGTATGCCGCCACGCCCTGCCTCACTGCCGTCATCGACAATGAGGAAATCAGCGTCGCCGGCCTCGGCGCACGCCTGCTCGAGAAACTCCCCGGCATGCCGCCCGAAGCGTCGGCGCGCCTGTCCGACTGCAGCTCGCCCGCCGAGGCCCTGGAGCCGGTCACGATGGAATTGCAGCGCCTGGCCGGCGCCGCCGGCGGCTTCAGCCAGAGTTTGGCCGTGGCCGGCAAGCCCGGGCTGCTGCGCATGGTCTGCGGCTATACGCTCGAACAGGTGGCCGGCGCCGCCCTGCGCACCGCCCAGGACCTGGTCCGCGCCATCGCCGCGCACCAGGAATTCGATCTCGGCGCCGCAATCGAGGAACTGCAGGACACCGCCCACGATTACGCGATCGGCACCAGCACCGGCGCCGTCATCAACGCCGCCCACAAGCGCGGCATCCCTAGCCTGCGCCTGACCGACAATGCGAACCTGTTCCAGCTGGGCTGGGGCAGCAAGCAGAAACGCCTGCAGGCGACCATCACCGGCGCCACCAACAACATCGCGGTCGGCATCGCCAGCGACAAGCAGCTGACCAAGACCCTGCTCGACCAGGCCGGCTGCCCGGTCCCGGCCGGCGAAACCGTCACCAGCCTGGCCGCGGCGCAGCGCATTGCCCGCCGCCTCGGCACCGTGACCGTCAAGCCGCTCGACGCCAACCAGGGCAAGGGCGTCACCACCGCCTGTTCGACCCCGGAAGAAGTCGAGCGCGCCTTCGAATTCGCGCGCAAGTACGGCCGCCACGTCATCGTCGAAGAATTCCTGCGCGGCCGCGACTACCGCGTGCTGGTCACCGGCCGCAAGATCGCCGCCGCCTCCTGGCGCCGGCCGCCGCACGTGACCGGCGACGGCGTGCACACCATCCGCGAACTGGTCGAGATCGAGAACCGCAACCCGGCGCGCGGCGACGGCCACACCAACATCCTGACCAGGATTCCGCTCGACGACATCGCCCTGCAGGTACTGGCCAAACAGGGTTATGAGGCCGATGCGATTCCGCCCGAGGGCGAATCGGTCGACCTGCGCGGCAACGCCAACCTGTCCACCGGCGGCACCGCCGAAGACGTCACCGACCTGCTGCCGGAAGAGACCCGCGAGATCTGCATCCGCGCCGCCCGCACCATCGGCCTGGACGTGGCCGGCATCGACATCGTGTGCCAGGATATTTCGCAATCCCTGCGCGAGCAGCGCGGCGGCATCATCGAAGTGAATGCGGCGCCCGGCATCCGCATGCACCAGTACCCGAGCCGCGGCACCCCGCGCGATGCCGGCGCCGCCATCGTCGACGCCCTGTTCGGCGAGGACGACGGCCGCATCCCGCTGATCGGCGTGACCGGCACCAACGGCAAGACCACGACCACCCTCCTGATCGCCCACGCCGCCCGCATGGCCGGCCTGCGCACCGGCGTCACCACCACCGAAGGCGTGTACGTCGACGGCCAGCAGATCGCGAAAGGCGACTGCACCGGCTACCGTTCCGCGCGCAGCGTCCTGACCTCGCCGGACGTCGACTTCGCGGTGCTGGAGACGGCGCGCGGCGGCATCCTCAAGCGCGGCCTGGCCTACGACCGCTGCGACGTCTCGGTGGTGCTGAACGTCTCGGCCGACCACCTGGGCCTGGACGGCGTCGACACGGTCGAGGAGCTTGCCAAGGTCAAGGCGGTGGTGGCCCAGCGCGCCTCGCGTGCCGTGGTGCTGAACGCCGAGGACGACCACTGCGTGGCGATGGCCTCGCAGCTGGCGGACGGCGTCGAGGTGCTGTACTTCTCGCTGGACGCGGACAACCCGGTCCTGCTGCGCCACCTGGAGAACGGCGGCCGCGCGGTCTACTTCGAGGACAACGCCATCGTGCTGGCCGACGGCAGCTGCCACGAAGCGATCGTCGACGTGCGCCAGATGCCCGTGACGCTGAAAGGCGCGGCCCGCTACAACATCGCCAACAGCCTGGCCGCCGCCGCCGCGCTGGTCGCCAGCGGCTTTGGCAACGCCGAGATCGAGGACGGCCTGCGCAGCTTCGTCTCCGACTGGAAGAACAACCCGCTGCGCACGAACCTGTTCGACGTCGACGGCGTGACCGTGATCGTCGACTATGCGCACAACAGCGCCGCCTACGCCGCCCTGGCCGAAACTGCGCGCGCGATGACGCCGGGCCGGCTGGTAGGCGTGGTGGCGGCGCCGGGGGACCGGCGGGATGCGGACCTGGTCGATATTGGGGCTACCTGCGCGGCCGGCTTCGATGATCTGGTGGTGTATGAGACCGAGAATCGCGGGCGTGCGGCTGGTACTGTCTCCTCGAAACTGGTCGAGGGCATCCGCCTGGCGAAGTTCGAGGAAGATCACCTGCGCGTGGAGCTGGACGTGCACGAGGCGATCCGTGCCGGGCTGGCGCGCTGCGTGCCGGGGGATTTGCTGGTGTTCGGCTGCGGCTCGGATATCAGCGAGTTGCTGGAGGCGATTCGGCCGACCTCGCCGGAGGTGGCGAAGCGGATTGAGACCGAGGCAGCCTCGGTGTAATGAAAGAAACTTTCATCAAACACGGCTTGGTGAAAGACTATTGCAAAGGCAGCGTGTGGAGAACACGCTGCTTTTTTATTCACCTTTCACCACGCGTGCGTCCCTGTTCGGGCAGTTGGACGACAATTTGCGAGCCGGCACTTGCCGGCTCTATCGCCAAGGAGAAAGTCATGGGAAGAATGCCGAACGACGAACGCAGCGACAGCCTGAATCCGACCAGTGATGCCTACAAATCGAGCCAGGATAATCGCTCGGGGCAGCTCAATCCGGAAGACGAGCGCTACCAAGGTGGTCAGACAGCCGATGACGATGACGATGACGACCATGAGGAATAAGGACAAGACCTCTGCGCCGAAGGAAAGCTGAACGGCCGGGCAGCCGTCCCGGCCGATTCTTATTGCGAGTTAGCCCGCCTGCGCCGCAATCCGCTCCGCACTCTCCGGATCCATCTCCCGGATCGCCTCCACAAACACCTGCAGCGAGGACCCGCAGGCAAACACCAGCACATCCCCACGCTCGCACAAGCTGAGCCCCAGGCGGATCGCCTCGCCAACCTCCAGCTCGCGGTGGATGGTATCGGTCTTCCCAACCACCTCCTCCGCCCCCTGCACGATCAGGTCGACCGCCCCGCCATACGCCCGGCCACGGCTCGAGGACTCGTACACCACCAGCTCATCGAAGCGCGCGGCGCACACGCGCCCGACCTCGAGCAGGTCCTCGTCGCGGCGGTCGCCCGGCGCGGTGACGATGCCGACCAGATTCCCGGGCAGCAGCGAGCGCGCCATCTCGGCCAGCGCTTTATACGCCGCCGGGTTGTGCGCATAGTCGACGATCACGGTCACGCCGCGCACCTCGAATACATTGGTGCGCAGCGGGTTGGTCTTGCCGTCGCTGACGAAGGTGGAGAGACCGGTAGCAATCTGCAGATTCGAAAAACCTGCCGCCATCAGTGCTGCCGCCGCGGCCAGCCCGTTGGCGATGTTGTAGCGCGCGCGGCCGCCCATCGAGATCGGCATGCTTTCCACCCGCAGCAGCTCCTGGTGCACGCTGCCGTCGGCGAGGACGATGGCGTTGTCCTGCAGGTAGGCGGCGCGGCCGCCCTCTTCCAGGTGGCGCAGCAGCACCGGTTCTTCCGGATTCATCGCGAAGTAGACCAGCTCGACGTCCGGGCGCACGCGGCGCGCCATCGCCACGCACAGCGGGTCTTCCGCATTCAGCACGGCGGCGCGGGTGGCGGACAGCGGCACCACCGCCTTCACCTGGGCCAGGTCTTCGATGGTTTCGATGCCGTCCAGGCCCAGGTGGTCGGGCGAGACGTTCAGGCAGATGCCGACGTCGCAGCGGTCGAAGGCCAGGCCGCGCTTGAGGATGCCGCCGCGCGCCGTCTCCAGCACCGCGATCTCGACGTCGGGCGCGGACAGCACGGTGCGCGCCGACCAGTAGCCGGTGCAGTCGCCCTTGGTGATCTGTTTGCCGTCGACGTAGACGCCGTGGGTGGTGGTGGCGCCGGTCACGCGGCCTGCCAGGCGCACGGTGTGCGCCATCAGCAGCGTGGTCGTGGTCTTGCCGTTAGTGCCGGTGCAGGCGATGATCGGGATGCGGCCGTCCGAGTTGCCCATCAGGCCCTCGACGATGGCGTCACCGGCGTCGCGCGGCGTGCCGCTGCTCGGGTACTGGTGCATGCGGATGCCCGGCGCCGCGTTCACCTCGATGACGGCGCCGCCCTGGGCTGCCAGCGGCAGGCCGATGTCGCGGCAGACGATGTCGATGCCAGCCACGTCGAGCCCGATCTTGGCCGCCGCGCGCACGCAGATCTGGCGCGTCGTCTCCGGCAGCAGATCGGTCACGTCTTCCGCGGTGCCGCCGGTGGACAGGTTGGCGTTGCCGCGCAGTTCGACGGTCACGCCCTCGGCCGGCACGGAGTCCGGCGCGTAGCCCTGCTTGCGCAGGATGTCCTCGGCATGGGCGTCGAGCGCGATCTGGGTCAGGATGTTGGTGTGGCCTGCGCCGCGCGCCGGATTGCGGTTCTCGATCTCGACCAGTTCGCGGATACTGAGCCGGCCGTCGCCGACGATGTGGGCCGGACGCCGGCAGGAGGCCGCGGCGACCCGGCCGGCGGCCACGAACACGCGGTAGTCGCGGCCCTGGATGTAGCGCTCGACGATGATCTTGCGGCCATGCTTGCGGGCGAAGGCATAGGCCTGCTCCACCTCCTCGGGCGTGCGGCAGTCGACCGTCACGCCCTTGCCCTGGTTGGCGTCGAGCGGTTTCACGGTCACCGGCACTTTCAGGCGATTCGCCACGCGCAGGGCGTCGTCGATGTTCGTCACAGTTTCACCTTCCGGCACCGGCACGCCGGCCTCCTGCAGCAGCTGCTTGGTCAGCTGCTTGTCGCTGGCTATGCGCACTGCGATATTGCTGGTCTCGCCCGTGATGGTGGCCTGGATGCGCTTCTGCTTGACGCCCCAGCCCAGCTGGAACAGGTTGGCGTCTTCGGTGATGCGCTGGACCGGGATGCCGCGCTCGTGGGCCGCCGCCAGCACGGCCGCGGTGCTGGTGCCGATCGCGTAGTGCTCGGCCAGTTCGCGCAGCTCCTCCAGGCGCGGCGCCAGGTCGAAGGATGGCGCGCCATGCGCCAGCGCGTCGACGATCTCCACCGCCAGCTCGAAGGCCGGCTGCGCCACTTTCTCGATCTGGTAGGCACAGAC
This sequence comes from Telluria sp. GW821-FHT07G12, assembly GCF_059418525.1. Taxonomy (NCBI): domain Bacteria; kingdom Pseudomonadati; phylum Pseudomonadota; class Betaproteobacteria; order Burkholderiales; family Oxalobacteraceae; genus Telluria; species Telluria sp. GW821-FHT07G12. Next base: position 49,642 of record NZ_JBWKQA010000007.1, read on the forward strand.
GATGCGGTACTGGCCCGGCGTGCCGGCCACGGGGCGGGTGCGGCCGAAGCTGGCCGGGGCGCCGGCCAGGCATTGCAGGCCCAGGCAGACGTGTTCGATCACGCGCGCCAGGTAGGTGCCTTCGCGCAGGCGCTGGGCGAAACCGCCGGGCTGGCCGGTCGGCACCAGGTAGTCGGCCAGCGAAGGCAGCAGGTTGAGCAAGGCCTCGTTGAATTGCGGGAGCTCGCGGGTCGAGACGCCGTACAGGTCGCCGAGGTCGACCACGGACAGCAGGCAGGGGGTATCCGCGTGGATGTTCGGGCCACGTAGGAATCGTTGTTCGAGAATTTGCACGGGCAGGTCCTTAGTCGTGGAAAAGCGCGGAGGGGAAGAACCCGCCCGCGCCGGAAAATCTGTTCTTGTATGCCGCCGTTACCGTCAAGCGTCGAGCAGTTGCGAATACAAACGCGTCGCCATCAAACCGATCGCCGTGTGGTGCACGGATGGCGACATCAACCTGGCCAGCATCGCCATCGCCTCGCTCTTGCCGTCGGCGCCGGCCACCTTCTCTTCCAGCTCGCGCAGTTCGCTGTCGCCCGCCAGCGCACCCGCGGCATGGCGCCGGATCAGGCCGCGCTCCGGATAGCCGCTGCGGCCGGCGTGCTGGTTCAGGGTGTCGAGCGTACGCTGGCGCGCGCGGTGGCTCAGCACGCGCGTCGTGCGCTGGGTGTCGCTGGCATCGCGCGGGGTCTGGATCCAGTCGCGCAGCACCTGCTGCTCATAGCTGGAGAAGACGCCGAACATCTCGGCGCGCTCGCCCTGGATCAGGCGCCAGAAGCGGCTATGCTCCACCTCCTGCCCGCGCTGGATCCAGCCGGCGTTTTCCATCGCCGCCAGAAAGTCCGGGATCTGCTTGGGCTCACCCAGCCAGTCGTTGATCGAGCGGCCCGCCACGCGGCAGTAATCCGAGTGCATGTTGCGGCCGACCGCGGCCTTGGCCGTGAAGATCTCGACCAACTCTGCTTCCAGGTCGAACGCAGCGATGATCGAGGTGGTGCAGGCGCCCAGCTCGTTCAGGCGGTAGCCGTCCAGCACGCGCTGGAAGAAGGCGGCCGGGTCGCTGGACTGCGCCATCAGGTTGCGCAGCGCCTGCACGGCCTTGTGGGCGTGGCCGCTGCCGGCATTGTCGACGGTGACGTGCAGGGTGAAGTAATACGGGTCGATGCCCAGTTCGTTCAGTTCGTAGGACGTGATCAGCAGGTGCAGCGGCAGTTGCTCGTAGCCGAGGTTGTAGCCGATGACTTCGGGCAGGAACTGGTCGGCGTTGTATGCCAGCGCGAGCTGGATCGCGCCCTGCACGAAGTGGGCTTCCGACAGGTTTTCCCAGTGCTCGCAGCCATGCGCGGCCAGCAGGCGGCGGTACAGGGTCACGTGGTTCTTGTCCGGCACGCCGTCGCCCAGCTCTTCGAGATAGGTCTTGATGAGCGGGTGGAAGTCCGGGTTTTCCCAGCGTCCGAGGGTGCCGTACAGCCAGGCGCCGTCGACCAGCTTGGTCGGCGCGGCGCCCTTCAGGAAATACAGGGCATGCGATTTGCTGCCGAAATAGCGGCGCGCTGCGCCGTTCTTGCGTGCGTTCAGGTATTCGCGGTAGGCGATGCCGACCGCCTCGGCGCGGCCCTGGATCCAGCCGGGCAGCTCCCACACGGATTCCGGCAGGTCGCAGGGTTCCTGGCGCGCAGCGTCGATCTGGGCCAGCAGGTAATCGCGGGACGTGCCGGCGGCTGCCTGCGGGTTGTCGAGCAGGGAAAAGTACAGGGCTTTCGAGCTCGCGACAGCCTGATCCGCATGCGCTTGTGGCGCAATCTCCAGCTCAGGCGTATCCATAGCAAACGTGGTAGTCATAGACAATCTTTTGGTAAATGTTCTACCGAGATTATCCAGACTGGGCATGGCGCACGAAATCGGTTCGCAACTCCCCTGTATGTCGGACCAGGCTTACAAAAATTGCATTGTTTTGGCGCGAGCGCGCACAAAATGCGTGCGGGGCGCGCCGGCTGTGTGCCGGGGCGCCCCGCTTGTTACTGCTTGAGAACGATCTTAGCGGATCAGGGCTGGGTCACGCCGTGCAGCAGCGAACGGCTGCGCGCATAGCCGAAGTAGACCAGCAGGCCGATGCCCAGCCAGATCAGGAAGGCGATCCAGGTGATGGCGCTCAGGAAGCTCATCAGCGCCAGGCAGAACACCACGGCGATGGCCGGCACGATCGGCACGCCCGGGCAGCGGAAGGCGCGCTTCAGGTCCGGACGCTTCTTGCGCAGCACGACGACGGCCACCGACACCAGGCAGAACGCGGCCAGGGTGCCGATATTGACCAGCTCGGCCAGCACGTTCAGCGGCACGAAGGCGGCGATCACGCCGAACACGATGCCGACCAGCCAGGTGGCGAAGTAAGGCGTGCCGTATTTCGGATGCACGGTCGACAGCTTGGCCGGCAGCAGGCCGTCACGCGACATCGCGAACAGGATCCGGGTCTGGCCGTAAGCCATCACCAGCATCACCGTGGTCATGCCGAGGATGGCGCCAAGGTCGGTCAGGGGCGCCAGCCAGTTGACGCCGGCGTGCTGCAGAGCCAGCGAGACCGGGTGGTCGACGCCTTCGAACATCTTGAACGGGACGATGCCGGTCATGATGGCCGACACGATCACGTACAGGATGGTGCAGATGGCCAGCGAACCGATGATGCCGATCGGCAGGTCGCGCTTTGGATTCTTGACTTCCTCGGCGGCCGAGGTGACCGCGTCGAAGCCGATGAAGGCGAAGAACACCAGTGCGGCGGCGCTCATGATGCCCGAGGCGCCGAACGGGGCATACGGCGCCCAGTTGTCGGTGTTGATGTGGCCGAAACCGAACAGGATGAACAGCACCACCACCGAGATCTTGATGACCACCATGACGTTGTTGACGCGGGCCGACTCGCGCACGCCCAGCGACAGCATCCAGGTCAGGAACAGCATGATCACCAGGGCCGGCAGGTTCATCACCGTATCGACGCCCGGGCGGGCGCCTGGCGCCGCCGTCAATGCCGCTGGCAGGTCGATGCCGACAGTGTGCAGCAGCGACTGGAAATAGCCGGACCAACCGACTGCGACGGTCGAGGTCGCAAGACCATACTCGAGCAGCAGGTCCCAGCCGATCATCCAGGCGACCAGTTCGCCCAGCACCGCGTAGCTGTAGGTATAGATCGAGCCGGCGATGGGCACGGTCGAGGCGAACTCGGCGTAGCACATGGCCGCAAAGCCGCAGGCGATGGCGGCGACGATGAAGGAAACCGTCAGCGCCGGGCCGGCGGTCAGCGCGCCGGTGCCGGTCAGGACGAAGATACCGGTTCCGACGATGGCGCCGATCCCCATGAGGATCAGGTCGAAGGGCCCGAGCACCTTCTTCAGCCCGCCGGGGGTACCGGCATGGGCGACCATCTTGTCGAGATTCTTGGTTCTAAAAAGACTCACTGCGTTTCTCCAATCGATAGTAGATAGAACCCATGCCTTTTATAGTTTGCATGTCTCCTCTGCGGGGCACGGGCTGACCAGCATGATTCTTGCGGCATGTCATTATCTCCATTCTGTTATCTGGAATCAAAGGAAATACTCAAAAATCAATCATCAGAGTACGCCGTTGCCTATTAAACGGTCAAACGGCGAAGAAAATTCAGCGCAAGGTGCAGATCAGGAGCTCGGGATTCGCATGCATACGTAGGGGAATGCCGGCGCAGCCGATGCCGCGGCCGACGAACAGCGGGCCGTTGCCGGGGATCTCGAAGCGGCCATGCGAGTATTGACGCGAGTACGGTCCGCTGGGACGCTTGTACGGCGCGCCGCTGCGGCGCACGATCTGCCCGCCGTGGGTGTGCCCGGCCAGGCCGAGGTCGAAACGCTGGCTGCCGAGCTGCCACAGGCCGTCCGGCGAGTGCATCAGGTAGATGCGCACCGGCCCGGCGCCGGCGAAGCTTGCCTCGGCCGAGGGCTCGCCGGTCCAGGGGTCGTCGATACCGCAGATGCTGACTTCGCCGAAGGGCGCCGGCAGCGCGACGTTGCGGTTGACCAGCAGCTCGACGCCCGCCGCCGCCAGCGCCGCGCCCACTTCTTCGCGGCCGTTCCAGACGTCGTGGTTGCCCAGCACCGCATAGGTGCCGAGCGGCGCCTTCGCCTGCTCGAGGAAGCTGCGCAGATATTCGATGTTGGCGGCATCGAAGGAAATGTAGTCGCCGCCCAGCAGCAGCACGTCCGGGCGTTCGCGGCGCAGCTGCTCCAGCACGGCGTCGAAGATGGCCGGGTCGGTGGTCGGGCCGGCGTGGAAATCCGAGGCGAAGGCGATGGTGAGCGGCCGCGGCAGGCGATGCTCCGGGCCGAGCTGAACCTCATGGCGGGCGACTTCCAGCCTGCCGTGCCCGCCCAGGCGCCAGCTGAGGCCCGCCACCCAGCCTTTCATCAGCAGGACGTCGAGCACCCGCTCGGTGGCGTGGCGGAATGGCCGGTGGTGCTTGCTTGGTTTCATACGGCCCAGACTATACAGCAGCTTGCAAAAATTGCCACTTTATACCAGGCGCCATTCCGCTGGCGCAGCTTACGCCGACACTAGTGCTCAGTGTCAACGACGTGTAAGATCGACATCTTTCGAACTGCCGCCCTCTTCCATGCTGACACCCGAACAGTTGCTCGCCTTCCTGGCCGCCGCCATCCTGCTAACCCTGTCGCCGGGTCCCGACAACATGATGGTGCTGGGCATCGGCATGGCCAAGGGCCGGCTGCGCGGCCTGGCCTTCGGGCTCGGCTGCGCGCTCGGTTGCCTGAGCCATACCTTGCTGGCGGTGATCGGCGTGAGTGCGCTGATCGCGGCCTCGCCGCTGGCCTTCACGACCCTGAAAGTGTGCGGCGGCCTCTACCTGGCCTGGATGGGCTTCAACGCCATCCGCAGCCGCGGCGGCGCCTCGGCCAGCCGTCTTGATCCCGTGGTCGAATCGGCCCGCACCCTGTTCTTCCGCGGTGTGTTCGCGAACGCCATCAATCCCAAGGTGGTGCTGTTCTTCCTGTCCTTCCTGCCGCAGTTCGTCGCCACCCAGCGCGGCGACGCCAACCTGCAGATCGGCCTGCTCGGCCTGGCCTTCACGGCACAGGCGGCCGTCCTGTTCGGCCTGCTGGGCTGGTTTTCCGGCGCGGTGGGCGGCTGGCTGTCGCGCCGCCCGCGCGCCGGCATGTGGCTGGACCGGATCGCCGGCACGATCTTCATCGCGCTCGGCCTGCGCCTGATCGTGGCGCGCTGAACGCAGGGCACACTTGCATAGACGTTTTCCGTTTTAAGGTTTAGCTAATATGCTAGGCCGAATATCTTCGTTCACGCGCGGGGCATGGTTTGGAATACTGGGCAGCATTGCTGAACAGGACAAGCGACCATGCATCTGGCTAGCCTTCCCCCGGCCCACGAGGCCGAACTCTTCGATCCCATCGCCGCTGCCGAAGAACTCGCGCAGCGCCTGCTTGAGACCGCCGTCGAACGCGACGCCGCCGGCGGCCATGCCGGCCCCGAACGCGAGCTGATCCGCGCATCCGGCCTGCTGGCCCTGTCCGTGCCGCGCCTCCACGGCGGCCTCGGCGCCGACTGGGCCACGACCCTGCGCACGGTGCGCATCGTCGCCCGCGCCGACAGCGCCCTCGCCCACTTGCTCGGCTTCCACCACCTGCAACTGGCCGGGCTCCAGCTCTACGGCAGCGCGGCCCAGCAGCGCCGGCTGCTCGGCGCCAGCGTCGACGAACGCATTTTCTGGGGCAATGCCCTGAACCCGCTGGACAAGCGCCTGGTCGCCACGCCCACCGCCGGCGGCTACCTGCTGAACGGCGTGAAAAGCTTCGCGTCCGGCTCGGTCGGCTCCGACTGGCTGACCGTCTCGGCCTGGGATCCGCTGGCGAATGCCGCGTTGATTGCGGTGCTGCCGACGCGCCAGCCGGGCATCGAGGTGCAGGCCGACTGGGACGCCTTCGGCCAGCGCCAGACCGACAGCGGCAACGTCCACTTCAGCGGCGTGCTGCTGCCCGACGACCTGGTGCTGCAGGCCCCGGGCCAGCCGGCCAGCCCGCGCACCACCCTGCGCTCGCAGGTGGCGCAGCTGATCATGGCGAATCTCTACCTGGGACTGGCCGAAGGGGCGATGGATGCCGCGCGGCGCTACCTGCGCGAAGATGCGCGGCCCTGGTTCGCCGCCAGTACCGAAGTAAAGTACGCCACCGACGACCCCTTCGTGCAGCACCGCTTCGGCCAGTTCCGCCTCCAGGTGCGGCCGGCCCAGGTGCTGGCCGACCACGCCGCGCGCGAGCTCGATGGCGCCTGGCGCCGCGGGGCCGAACTCACGGCCGCGGGACGCGGCGAAGTCGCGCTGGCGGTGGCCGAGGCCAAGGTGCTGTCGCATCGCGCCGCCATCGAGATCGCCAGCCAGCTGTTCGAACTGACCGGCGCTCGTTCGACCTCGAGCCGCTATGGCCTGGACCGCTACTGGCGCAACGCCCGCGTGCACACGCTGCACGACCCGGTCGACTACAAGCTGCGCGATCTTGGGCGGCATGCGCTGGACGGGCGCTATCCCGAGCCGACGCCGTATTCGTGATCATGAGTGCACTCATTCGTATCGAGCGCGTGTCCAAGGCTTTCGGGGCCGGCGTGCCGGCATTGCGCGAGGTGTCGCTGCGCATCGAAGGCGGCGACATCTTCGGCATTGTCGGCCGCAGCGGCGCCGGCAAGTCGACCCTGCTGCGCATGATGAATCTGCTGGAACGGCCGGACAGCGGCACGGTGGAAGTCGGCGGCCGCGAGCTGACGGCGCTGTCCGAGCGCGAGCTGCGCGCCGCCCGCCAGGAAATCGGCATGATCTTCCAGGGCTATAACCTGCTGCAGAACCTGACGGTGTTCGACAACGTCGCCTTTCCGCTGCGCCTGCACGGTCGCCTGAACCCGCCGCGCCTGCGCCACCGCGTCGAAGAATGCCTCGACCTGGTGGGCCTGGCCGACAAGGCGCGCAGCTACCCGGCCCAACTCTCGGGCGGACAGAAGCAGCGGGTGGCGATCGCCCGCGCGCTGGCCAACCGGCCGGCGATCCTGCTGTGCGACGAGCCGACCTCCGCGCTGGACGCCGAGACCACGCGCGGCCTGCTGCAAACCCTGCGCGCCGTGAACGCGGAGCTGGGCGTCACCATCGTGATCGTCAGCCACGAGCTGCCGGCACTCGGTGCGCTGTGCCGGCGTGTGGCCGTGATCGAGGACGGGCGGGTGGCCGAGGAATTCGCCCTGGACGACGCGAGCACGCCGCGCGTTACCGCGCTGGGCCGCGAACTTGCTTTCCATAGTGCGGAAGCAGCGGCGGCCCCGCGCCAGGGGGCGCTGCATGCTTGAGACCCTGCGCGAACTCATGCCCGAGCTGCTGACCGCCCTGGGCCAGACCCTCACCATGCTGGGCATCGGCCTTGCCTCGGCCCTGCTGCTCGGCGGCCCGCTCGGCGTGCTGCTGTTCCAGGCCGGACGCGCTGCTCCCGGGCGCTTGCGGATACTGGGCCGCCTGCTGGGCTGGGCCGTCAACACCTTGCGCTCCTTCCCCTTCATCGTGCTGCTGGTCGCACTGGTCCCCTTCACACGTCTGCTGACGGGCACCTCGATCGGACCGCTGGCCGCCGCCGTGCCGCTGTCCATCGCCGCGATTCCCTATTTTGCGCGCCTGGTCGAACAGACCCTGGCCGAGGTGCCGCACGGCGTGATCGAGGCGGCGCAAGCCATGGGTGCATCGAAGCTGCAAATCGTCACCCGCGTACTGCTGGTCGAAGCGCGCTCCGGCCTGGTGCTGGCACTGACGGTGCTGGCGATCAGCTTTCTCTCGTATTCCGCGGTAGCCGGGGTGGTCGGCGGCGGCGGCATCGGCGACCTTGCCATCCGCTACGGCTATTACCGCTTCGACACCGACATCATGATCCTGACCGTGGCCGTGCTGGTGGTGCTGGTGCAGACCATCCAGTTCACCGGCGCCCGCCTCGCGCACAGGCTCGACAAACGCTGACAACAGGAAGGGAAGAATATGCTGCAAGCACGCCGCATGGCCATCGCCGCCATGCTCGCCATGGCCATCGCGCCGGCCGTCCAGGCCAGGGAGCCGAACGAAGTCGTGATCGGCACCAGCGCCGGCCCCTACGCCGACCAGGTCAGGCATGGTATCAAGCCCATCCTCGAACGCCAGGGCTACAAGGTCAAGGTGGTCGAGTTCAGCGACTATATCCAACCCAACTTCGCCCTCGCCGAAGGTTCGCTGGACGCCAATGTGTTCCAGCACGGCGTCTACCTGAAGAAGTTCGCGGCGGACCACAAGCTGGCCCTGAGCGAACTGGTGACGATACCCACGGCGCCGATCGCCATCTACAGCCGCCGCCACCGCAGCCTGGACGAGGCACGCGCCGGCGCCACGGTGGCGCTGCCGAACGACCCGACCAATCAGGCACGCGCCCTGGTCATGCTGGAGCAGCTGGGATGGATCCGGCTGCGCCCGAACACCGATCCGATAAAGGCTTCCGAGCGCGACATCGCGGCCAACCTGCGCGGCGTGCGCCTGCTGCCGCTCGAGGCGGCCCAGCTGCCGCGCGCCTTGCAGGACGCCGACTATGCCTTCGTCAACGGGAACTACGCGCTGGCCTCCGGCCTGAAGCTGACCGAGGCCCTACGCACCGAAGCCATCTCGCGCAACTACGTGAACCTGGTGGCGGTGCGCACGGCCGATATCGGCAAGCACTTCGCGCGCGACCTCGCCGCCGCCTACCGTTCGCGCGAATTCCTGGCCTGGACCGTGCAGAACTGCCAGGGCTATGCCAAGACCGACTACCAGCTGGCGCTGTTGGGCAGCAAAGCTGGAGCCGCGCCATGAGCCGCCGGATCCGTTTCAACGCCTTCCAGATGAACACGGTCAGCCACCAGTCGCCCGGCCTCTGGACCCATCCGCGCGACACCAGCCACCGCTACAAGACCACGGAGCACTGGGTCGAACTGGCGCGCCTGCTGGAGCGCGGCGGCTTCGACGCCCTGTTCCTGGCCGACGTGCTGGGGGTCTACGACGTCTACGAGGGCACCGCCGATGCCGCCCTGCGCCACGCGGTGCAGGCGCCGCTGAACGATCCGCTGGCCCTGGTGCCCCTGCTGGCCCACGCCACCCACCACCTCGGCTTCGGGGTCACCGCTGCCCTCACCTACGAGCACCCGTACACTTTTGCGCGCCGCATGTCGACGCTGGACCACCTGAGCGGCGGCCGGGTCGGCTGGAACATCGTCACCGGCTACCTGGACAGCGCCGCCCGCAACCTTGGCCTGGAGCGCCAGCTGGGCCACGATGCCCGCTACGACCTCGCCGACGAATACCTCGACGTGGTCTACAAACTGTGGGAAAAGAGCTGGGACGATAACGCCGTCCTTGCCGACAAGACCAGCGCCGTGTATGCCGACCCGGCCCGCGTGCATCCGATCCGCCACCAGGGCAGGCATTACACGGTGCCCGGCATCCACCTGTGCGAGCCTTCGCCGCAGCGCACGCCCTTCCTCTACCAGGCCGGCACTTCGCCGCGCGGGCTGGCCTTCGCGGCGCGCCATGCGGAGGCCACCTTCGTCTGCGGCCCGAGCAAGAAGGTGGTCAAGCGCTACGTCGACCAGACCCGCGAAGCGGTGCGCGCCGCCGGCCGCGATCCGCACGAGGTCCTCGTCTACGCCCAGGCCCTGATCGTGACCGCGCCCACCGCCGGGCTGGCGCGCGCCAAGTACGGCGACTACCTGGACCACGTGGACATCGAAGCCGCGCTGGCACTGCTGTCCGGCTGGACCGGCGTCGACTTTTCGCGCCTGCCGCTGGACGCCACCGTCGACTACATCGACACCGACGCCGGCCGCACGGCCCTGGCCTCGCTCAGCAGCGCAGACCCGGAGCGCAAGTGGACGGTGCGCGAAGCCGCCCGCTTCATCGGCCTGGGCGGCCGCGGACCGGTGCTGGTGGGCGACCCGGGCCAGATCGCCGACCAGCTGGAAGCATGGCAGGAGGAGACGGGCGCCGACGGCTTCAATCTCGCCTTCGCCGTGGCCCACGAATCCATGCGCGACGTGGTCGAACTGGTGGTGCCCGAGCTGCAGCGGCGCGGGCGCTACCGCAAGGACTACGGGGGCGGCACCCTGCGCAGCCAGCTGCTGGGCCGCGGCGACCGCCTCGCGCCGGATCACCCGGGACGCCAGGTGAGCATCGACCCGCCGCAGCGCTCGGCGGCATGAAAACGACAAACCCGAAAGGACCAACGTGAAACGCAGGACCCTGCTCCAAGTCGCCGCCGGCGCTGCCGCCGCCCATACACTCCCACGCGCCGCCTTCGCCGCCGTGGCAAGCGCCCAATCCGGCATCCCGCTCGAGGAACTGCGGCTGGACTACGCCTATTATTCACCCACCAGCCTGGTACTGCGCCGCTTCGGCTGGCTGGAGCAGGAGTTCAAGCCTGAGGGTACGAACATCAAATGGGTGTTCAGCGCCGGCAGCAACCGCGCCCTCGAATACCTGAACGGGAACAGCATCGACATCGGCTCCTCGGCCGGCCTGGCGGCCCTGCTGGCGCGCGCCAACGGCAACCCGATCCGCACGCCCTATATCTACTCGCGCCCGGAATGGACGGCGCTGGTGGTGCGCAAGGACTCGGACATCAGGAGCCTGGCCGACCTGAAGGGCAAGAAGATCGCCGCCACCAAGGGCACCGATCCCTATCTGTTCCTGCTGCGCTCCCTGCAGACGGCGGGCCTCAAGCGCGCCGACATCGAGCACGTCAGCCTGCAGCACGCCGACGGCCGCGTGGCGCTCGAACAGGGCAAGGTCGATGCCTGGGCCGGGCTGGACCCGCACATGGCCGCCAGCGAACTGGAAAGCGGTTCGCGCCTGCTGTACCGGAACGTGGCCTTCAACACCTACGGTTTCCTGAACGTGCGCGAAGCCTTCCTGGCCAGTCATCCGCAGCAGACCGCGCGTGTGATCAAGGCCTACGAACGGGCCCGCGCCTGGATCCGCGCCAACCCCGGCGAGGCCGCGCGCATCCTGGCGGAAGAGGCCAAGGTCTCTTTGCCGGTGGCCCTCCTGCAGATCAAGCTGCGCAGCGATTTCTCCCATCCGCTGCCGGGCGCCGAGCATCTGAACGCCCTGCGCGCCGCCGCCCCCATCCTTCACGACGAGGCGCTGGTCAAGCCGGGCACGGACCTGAACCGGGTGGTGGCGGAGCTGGTCGATACGCGCTTCGCCCAGCCTTATATTGCGCGGGCCTGAAGCGATGAATACCCGTGTGCTGGACCTGCCCCGTGCCGCCATCCATCGACGCGCCAGCGGACTGCGACTGCCGAGGGCCTTGCTGGCGGCGCTTCTGCTGCCCGCCATCGCGCTGTCCGGTCTCGAAATCGCCGTGCGCGCAGGCTTTGTTCCGGCCAACCTGATGCCGCCGCCATCCGAGGTAGCGCGGACACTGGCCTACCTGGCCGGACACGGCCTGGCGGGCCACATCGCGGCCAGCACCTTGCGCGTGGCGCTCGGTTTCGTGTGCGGGGCCGGCGCCGGCCTGCTGCTGGGAGCACTGGTCGCCCTGCACCACGGCGCACGCGGCCTGCTCGATCCCAGCCTGCAGGCGCTGCGCTCGATTCCCTCGCTGGCCTGGGTGCCGCTGCTGCTTCTGTGGTTCGGCATCGACGAGCTGCCCAAGCTGGTGCTGATCGCCATCGGCGCCTTCTTCCCGGTCTACACCGGCGTCACCTCGGGCTTCGCCGGCGTCGACCGCAAGCTGGTCGAAGTCGGCCTCCTGTACCGCCTGGCGCCGCCCGCGCTGGTAGGCCGGGTGCTGTTGCCCGCGGCGCTGCCGTCCATCCTCACCGGGCTGCGCAACGGTCTCTCGCTGGCCTGGATGTTCATGGTGGCGGCCGAACTGATCGCCGCCTCGCGCGGGCTCGGCTACCTGCTGTCGGACGGCCGCGAAACCAGCCGCGCCGACATCGTGCTGGCCGCCATCGTCCTGCTGGCCGTGCTGGGCAAGCTGAGCGACATGGCCATGCTGGCCTTGGAGCGCCGGCTGCTGGCCTGGCGCGATACCCACCTCGATGCAGGAGTACGGACATGAGCTTCCTGCAGATCGAGGTCGACGACAAGCGCTTCGGCGCACGCCAGGTGCTCCGCAACCTGCGCCTGTCGCTGAAGGCGGGCGAGATCGTGAGCCTGCTGGGCGCCAGCGGCTGCGGCAAGAGCACCCTGCTGTCCATCGTCGCCGGCCTGGATCGGGCCGGTGTGGCGCGCGTGCGGCTGGATGGGCGCGAACTGCGGGGCCCCGATGCCGGAATCGGCTTCGTGTTCCAGGAGCCGCGGCTCTTCCCCTGGCTGACGGTGGCGGACAACATCAGCTTCGGCGCCGGCGTCCGACGCGCGCCGAAAGAGGCCATCGCCGCCCTGCTGGAGGAAGTCGGCCTGCCCGGCTATGCCGATGCCCTGCCCAAGCAGCTCTCCGGAGGCCAGGCGCAGCGGGTGGCGATCGCGCGCGGCCTGTACACGCGGCCGCGGGTACTGCTGCTGGACGAACCCTTTTCGGCGGTCGACGCCATCACCCGCATGAAACTGCAAAACCTGCTGGCGCGCGTGGCCCGCGAACGCGGCCTGACGGTGCTGCTGGTGACCCACGACGTCGACGAAGCCGTGCAGCTGTCCGACCGCGTGCTGCTGCTCGATACCCAGCCGGGACCGGCGCGCGTCGAGCTGTCCGTGGGCCTGCCGCGTCCGCGCGCTCGCGGGGGCGCCGGCGCGGCCGCGCTGAAGCGCGAAATCCTCGCTCACTTCGACATCGGCCTGGCCGCGTAGAGATGCCTCCGGAGGGATAGTTTACACCCGGCAACGCTGCGCCGCGGCGGGCCGTATCTTGGGATGATCCGGGAAAAGATATGAAAGGCACTCCCATGGATACATCTTCTCTCTGGAAAGGCACGGCGGCCAAGACGGCCTGCCTGCCGACCCTGCAAACCGACCTGCAAGTCGACGTCGCCATCGTCGGCGCCGGCATCACCGGCCTGTCCGCCGCCATGCTGCTGGTCCAGGCCGGCAAGCGCGTGGCCGTGCTCGACGCCCACAAGGCCGGCGACGCCAGCACCGGCAATTCGACCGGCAACCTGTACGCCACCGTCGACCTTGGCCTGCACACGCTCGAAGAGCAGCACGGACTCGAAACCATGCGCCGCGTGGTGGAGTCGCGCGCCGCCGCCATCGACCTGATCGAAGCCACGGTCGGCAGCCTGAACCTCGATTGCGGCTTCCAGCGCGTGCCCTGGAACCTGCTCGCCCTCGATGCCGACCACGTCGGCGAGGTCGAGAAGGAAGCGCTGGCCGCCATGCGCGCGCGCCTTCATACCGACCTGCGCGACGATACGCCGCTGCCGCTCGACACGGCGAAGGCCCTGCGGGTCGAGGAACAGGCCCAGTTCCAGCCGCTCGACTACGTGCGCCAGCTGGCCCAGCGCATCGCCGGCGAGGATTGCCTGATCTTCGAGAACACCCGCGTCACCGCCATCGAGGACGAGCCGGCCGTGGTCCACACCGAGCACGGCAAGGTGCAAGCCCAGCACATCGTGATCGCTACCCATACCCCGGTCGGCATCCACCTGGTGCAGTCGCAGCTGGAAGTGGTGCGCGAGTACGGCATCGCCGCGCCGCTGCACGACAGCTTTCCCGAGCCGGGCGTCTACTGGTGCATCGGCCAGCAGCGGTATTCGGTGCGCACCTACACCGCGCACGGCCGCACCTGGCTGGCCGTGATCGGCAGCGCCCACAAGCTGGGCGAACAGGAGGTGGGCGCCGAACGCTTCCAGGCGCTCGAGGATTTCGCGCGCGACCACTGGCCGATCGGCCCCGTCGAATACCGCTGGTCGGCCCAGCGCTACCGCGCCAAGGACAAGCTGCCCTACATCGGCCGCAACGTCGACGCCAGGAACACTTATATCGCCACCGGCTTCTCGGGCGACGGCCTGACCTACGGCACCCTGGCCGGGATGATGCTGGCCGACGAGATCCTCGGGCGCGGCACGCCCTGGCGCGACCTGTACGCTGTCGACCGGCTGGCCCAGGGCGAGCGCCCGGGGGGCTTCGAGCGGGAACGCAGCGGACCGGCCAGCCCGGACCCGGCGGTCATGCTCGGCGCCGAGGAAGTGACCGCCCTGCAGGACCTGCCGCCCTGCCAGAGCCGCAAGATCGATGTCGGCGGCCAGCCGGTGGCGGTCTACCGCGGCAAGGATGGCGCGCTGCAGGCGGTGGCCGGCAAATGCTCGCACATGGGCTGCGAGATCAAGTGGAACGGCGCCGAGACCAGCTGGGACTGCGATTGCCACGGCAGCCGCTTCGCGCCGGACGGCCGGGTACTGGAAGGGCCGGCCCTGGTGCCGCTCCAGGTGGCGGCGGTCGAGCAAGGCAGCTGAGTCAGGCAGCTGAGGCCGTGCCGCACTTGATGCGGCTCACAGCTTTGCCTGGAGGAGGAACTTGTCGCACGCCGGCCCGTCCTAAGGGACATGCCGACCCCGTCCACCACCACGCCTGACCCGCTTGCCCAGCCGCGCCCGCTGCTCGGGCTGCGTGAAGCCGTTTTGCTGATCGTCGGCATCGTGGTCGGCGCCGGCATATTCAAGGCGCCGGCCCTGGTGGCCGGCATGAGCGCCAGCGCCGGCAGCATGTTCCTGGCCTGGGCCCTGGGCGGCGCGGTGTCGCTGGCCGGGGCGCTGTGCTACGCCGAGCTGAGCACCGCCTATGCGCATGCCGGCGGCGACTACCACTTCCTGCACCGCGCCTACGGCCGCGCGGTCGCCTTCCTGTTCGGCTGGGCGCGCTACGCCGTGATCACCACCGGGTCCATCGCCCTGCTGGCCTTCGTGTTCGGCGACTACCTGGCCCAGGTGGCGCCGCTGCCGGGACTGACGGCGGCCGCCGGCGGCGCCCTGTATGCCGGCGCCGCCGTGCTGGTGCTGGGCCTGCTCAACCTGCACGGCCTGCGCGCCGGCAGCGCCACCCAGACCTGGCTGACCCTGGCCGAAGTCGGCGGCCTGCTGCTGGTGGCGCTGGCCGCCCTCCAGCTTCCGGCCAGCGCACCAGCGCCCGCCGCCGCGGCCCCTCCCACTGAGGGCTCCTTCGGGCTGGCGATGGTGTTCGTGCTGCTGACCTACGGCGGCTGGAACGAGGCCGCCTACCTCAGCGCCGAAGTGCGCGACGGCGCCGTCAACATGGTCCGCTCGCTGGTGCTGGCGGTGCTGATCGTCACCGGGCTCTACCTGCTCGTCACCTGGGGCTACTGGCGCGGCCTGGGCATGCACGCGCTGGCGTCCTCGCAGGCGCCCGCCGCCGAGCTGATGCGGCGCGCCTTCGGGCGCGGCGGCGAGCAGGCCATCGCTCTGCTGGTGGCCGTGTCCGCCCTCACCTCGATCAACGCCACCATGATCGTCGGCGCCCGCACCGGCTATGCGATGGGACGCGACTGGAGGCCGCTGGCCTGGCTGGCGCGCTGGGACGGGCGGCGCGCCACGCCGACCCTGGCGATGCTGCTGCAATGCGGCGCGGCCCTGCTGCTGATCGGCCTGGGCACCGCGCTCGGCGGCGGTTTTCGCAGCATGGTGGAATTCACCGCGCCCGTGTTCTGGCTGTTCTTCCTGCTGAGCGGCATTTCCCTGTTCGTGCTGCGCCGGCGCGAGCCCGGCCATGCGCGGCCCTACAGGGTGCCGCTGTTCCCGCTGCTGCCGCTGCTGTTCTGCGCCAGCTGCGCCTACATGCTGTGGTCCAGCCTGAGCTATGTGAGCAGCCAGACCCTCGGCGGGCTGAACGCGGCCTGGATCGGAGTCGCGGTGCTGGCCGCCGGCGTGTTGCTGCTGGCCCTGCTGCACCAGGACGAGGCCTACCACGACCCTGCCAACGACGAGGAGCACCGACGATGAACCTGCCAACACGCCGCCGTACCCTGCTGCTGTCCGCCGCTGCCGGCGCCGGACTGGGCCTGTTTCCGCCCCGCCTGACCTGGTCCCAGGACGCGCCCCAGCCGCCCAGGCTCGACGTGCCCTTCGTGCCCACGCCCCAGGAGGTGGTCGACCGCATGCTGGCGCTGGCGAAGGTCGGCAAGAACGACACCTTGTACGACCTCGGCTGCGGCGACGGCCGCATCGTGGTGACCGCCGCCAAACGCTTTGGCGCCCACGGGGTCGGCATCGACCTGAATCCGGAGCGCATCGTCGAAGCCGAGGCCAACGCCAGGAAGGCCGGCGTCGACAAACAGGTCAGCTTCAAGGTGGCGGATCTGTTCGACACCGATCTCTCGCCGGCCTCGGTGGTCAGCCTCTACCTGCTGCCCGACGTCAACGTCAGGCTCAGGCCGCGGCTGTGGGCCCAGCTCAAGCCCGGCTCGCGGGTGGTCTCGCACGCCTTCGACATGGGGCCGGAATGGCCGCCCGAGCGCACGGTCGACGTCAACGGACGGACCATTTATCTGTGGACCATTGGAGCGGCGCAGAAGACCGCCGGCGGAAAGAAATCGGCATAAAATTGATCGTATTCACGTTTTTGCGATACATTGCTAGTTTTACGTTTCCACGGGATAGTTTTCTATCCCGCCCGCAGCACGCGAATGCGCGATCTTTCCCTGTTCAAGCACCTGAATGCCGGCTCGCTGGTCACCGTGACCTGCGGGCTGGGACTCCTCTATTTCGGTCGAGACGTCCTCGAGCCGATCGCCCTCGCGTCCATCCTGAGCCTGGTCATCGCGCCGCTGATCCGCAGCATGCGCCGCGCCGGCCTGCACCAGATGCCGGCCACCATGCTGTCGGTACTGCTGGCCACCACCTGCCTGGTCGGGGTGGGCATCGTGCTGGCGTTCCAGTTGGTGGCGGTGACGCGCGACCTGCCCAAGTACCGGGCGGCGATGCGCACCAAGGTGGCCGCCGTGCGCGAACTGGCCGAGCGCCCCTTCGAGCGCATCGAGGCCGAGCTGAGCGCGGTCGCGCCGACCGGCGGCACCACGGCCACCGGCAAGCGCGGCATGACCACGATCACCATCAGCCCGACCCAGCCGATCCCGGTCGAGATCCGCGCCCCGCGCCTGACCACCACCGGCGCCATCACCCGCCTGTTTTCGCTGGCCTGGGGACCGATAGGCGAGGCCGGCCTGGTGCTGGTGCTGCTGATATTCATGTCACTGGAGCACGAATCGCTGCGCGACCGCCTGATCCGGCTGGGCGGGCAGACCGAGGTCAGCCGCACGATCCAGGCCCTGGCCGACGCCGCCCAGGGCGTATCTCGCTTCTTCTTCTCGCAATTCATCGTCAACGTCACCTTCGGCCTCCTGATCGGCGTGGTGCTGTGGGCCGCCGACGTGCCGCACGCCGCGCTGTGGGGCGCGCTGAGCGGCCTGCTGCGCTTCGTGCCCTACCTCGGCATCATGGCGGCCGGCGCCGTGATCGCGCTGTTCGTCGCCGCCATCGATCCGGGCTGGACCCTGGCGCTGTCCTGCATGGTGCTGTTCGTCGCGCTGGAGCTGCTGGTGGCGAACATCGTCGAGCCCAAGGTGTATGGCCACAGTTCCGGCCTGTCGCCGCTGGCGGTGATCATCTCGGCCCTGTTCTGGGGCGCGATGTGGGGCCCGGTCGGCCTGCTGCTGTCGACACCACTGACCCTGTGCCTGGTAGTCGCCGGCCGCCACGTGCGCACGCTGGAACCGGTCACCATCCTGCTCGGCGACGCCCCGGCGGTGTCCGGCGCCCAGCGCTTCTACCAGCGCATCCTGGCCGGCGACATCGCCGCCATCATCCACGACGCCCAGGCCTTCCTGGAGCGCTCCAGCTTCGCGCGCTACTGCGACCACATCCTGTTGCCGGGCATCGTGCTGGCCGCCAACGACACCCGCTCGGGCAAGATGGAAAAGCCGCAGGAAGAGCGGATCCGCACCGCCATCGCCGACGTCGCCGCGACCCTGACTCCGGAATCGGGCGGCCCGCCGAAGAACCGCCGGCGCAACCTGTCGCTGCTCGACGCCAACATCGGCGCCCACCTGCGCCAGATGCGCGAAGCGCGCCTGGGCCGCTGGCAGGGCGAGCTCGACGTGCCGGCCCACTCGGTCGTGCTGTGCGTGGGCCTGGCCTCCATGCGCGACGACCTGCTCAGCGAACTGCTGGTGCGGGCACTGCGCGAAGACGAGGTCGACGCGCGCAGCTTCTCGATCATCGGCGAGAGCGAGAACCCCGGACCGGACAAGGCCGAGCTGATTTCGACCGTCTTCATCAATTATCCGATCGAGGCCATGCTCGACCAGTGGCTGACCGCGGTCGCCAACCTGCGCGCCGGCCTGCCGGAGGCGATGCTGGTGACGATACGCCTGCCGCTGATCGACCCGGTGCCGAGCGCCTCGCTGGTCGAAAAACACGTCGACATGGTGCTGCGCTCCTTCGAAGAGGCGCTGGCCCTGGTCACGCCCGAGCAGGCGCCGGCGCTCAAACAGAGCCGACTTTCCGCCTGACAGCATTTCCGCTGCGGCGTTTTGATCCGCAGCCAAGACCTTGCGCGCGGCATGTTCCGCAGCGTCAGGCTTGCCCGTATGATCGGAGCGACGGGCGATGAAAGGGAGCGGGCCATGCAAGAGCCAAGCGGGATCGACGAGCGCGGGGCCGCGGACGGGCGGCCGGCTCGGGCGCGTCCGCCCCAGCCCCGGCCCGAATCCGCGGCAGCTCTGGCGCCACCCCGGCGCACGCCCACGCCCACGAGCCGGCTCACCCGCTACACCTTCCTGCGCCGCATCCTGCTGCTGAATTTCTACCCGGTGCTGACGGTGGTCGCCGGCAATACCATCCTGCTCGGGGTGCCCCAGGCGCGCGAAGCGCTGGGCGCCTTCCGCGGCACCGGCGAGACCACCGAAAGCCTGTGGTCCAACGCCAGCTACTGGATCTTCATCGCCGCCCTGGTCTACTGGTCGCTCACCGCCTGGTATTGCGCGCGCCTGCTGCTGGCCAAGCGCTTCGCCGTCGACAACGTCGGCCTGTGTGCGCACCACCGCTTTGCCGCCGCCGTCAACACCTGGCTGCCGCGCGCGCTGGGCCTGCTGTCCTGCGTGCCGATCACGATCTGGTTCGCGCTGCCCGGCACGCCGTCCGGCGCCTGGCTGGCCCCGGCCATCTATACCGGCGCCTTCCTGATGCTGGCGGTGCTGCGCCGCAAGCTGATCAACCGCTGGCTCGGGCGGCAGGCAGTGGCGCCGCAGGCCTGGGCGCGCTCGCGCCGCACGCCGCCCGTGAGCGTGGCCGCCGTGCTGCTGATGTTCGGCGTGTCGGTGCTGGTGCTGGCGGCGGTGTGTTTCGGCCAGGAAGCGGCGGCGCGGGCGCTGGGCGCGCCGGCCCTGCTGCTGTTCGCCTTCGGTTCCTGGACCGTGTTCGGCAGCATCGTGCTGGTCTACCTGCCGAAGAGCGCCGGCTGGCCCTCGCTGGCCCTGCTGCCGCTGTTCGCCGTGCTGCTGGCCTCGACCTCCAACGAAAACCATTACGTCGCCCGCAACGCCGGCCCGCCGCTGGCGGTGCGGCGCCCGGCGCTGGCCGAGGATTTCCGCGCCTGGCAAGCGGCGCGCGGAACGCATGGCGACGAGCCGGTCTACCTGGTGGCGGCGGCCGGCGGCGCGTCCAGGGCGGCCTTCTGGGCCGGCACCCTGCTGCTCGAACTGGAGCGCCAGGCGCGCAGCCAGGGCAAGCGCTTCGCCCCGAACATCTATGCGATGAGCGGCGTGTCCGGCGGCAGCCTGGGCCTGGCCGCCTTTGCCGGCTCGCTGGCCGTCGGCGGCCCGGATTATGCGGCGACGGCCAGCCAGGTCGGCGCCTTCCTCGGCCAGGACTACCTGGCGCCGCTGGTCGGCTACCTGCTCTACCCGGACCTGCTGGCGCGCTTCTCGCCCTTCCCCTGCCACAGCTGCGACCGCTCGCTGGCGCAGGAAGGCGCCTGGCAGCGCGGCTGGGCGCAGCGCTTCCCGCATTCGAAGGCGGCCGACTGGTTCGCGCGGCCCCTGCTCGCACTCGGCCCCGAGGCTGCCGCGATGCCGCGCCTGCTGTTCAACGCGACCTCCGCCAGCGAAGGCCGGCGCGTGGTGCAGGCGAACCTCGCCTTCCTGCCGCCGCAGGCCTACGACCTGTTCGCCGGCGGGCCCGGCGACGCGCCGCTGGACACCAGCCGCATCACGCTCGCGCAGGCGGTCCACAACAGCGCCCGCTTCCCCTACATCAGCCCGGCCGCCCTGGTCTCAACCACCGACGGCCAGCCCTGGGACTACCTGGTCGACGGCGGCTATTTCGAAAATTCCGGCGCCGCCACCCTGAACGCGATGATCGCCGAGATCCTGAAGCTTGGCGTGGTCAGGCCCGAGCAGCTGGTGGTGCTGGTGATCGAGAACGAGCCGGCTACGCAGTCGCAGTGGATCTGCCCGACGCGCGCGCAGATGATCGATGCCGTCGCCGGCCCGCCCCGCCCGCCCTTGAAGGTCGGCCTGCGCCTGCCCTGGCAGCCGCGCCTGCGTCCCGGCGACAAGGTCGTGCCGCCGGTGCCGGAACTGTCGCTGCCTTTCTTCGCCCTCTACCAGACCCGCAATGCGCGGGCCCAGGCGGCAGAGGAAGAAACCCCGCGCCTGCTGGGCGGCTGCGGCGCCGGCCGGGTGATCGAACTGCGCTACCCCTGGACCGCCGAAGGGCGAAAGCCGCCGCTGAGCTGGTTCCTGAACGGCGGCACCACCCGCGCAATGGCCGGCATGCTGCAACGCCGAGAGAGCGAGGCGGCCGAGGTGGATGCCTTCCTGGCCAACTGGCAGCGGGCCAGGCGCATGGTGATGGGGTCCGAGCCTCAGCGGGCTGCGCGGTGAGCTACGCGAACGCCGGGTCCGGGGCGGCTCTCTGTCCGCCGTCCGCGCGCAAATGGGTGCTGGCGAACAGCATCCTGGCCTCCGGCATGGTGTTCATCGACGGCACGGTCGTCAACGTCGCGCTGCCGGCCCTGCAGCGGGCCTTCGACGCCAACGTGGCGCAGGCGCAGTGGGTGGTCGAGGCCTATGCCCTGCTGCTGACCGCCCTGCTGCTGCTCGGCGGCAGCATGGGCGACCGCTACGGACGGCGGCGCGTCTTCGCCGCCGGCGTGCTGCTGTTCGGCGCCGCTTCCGTCCTGTGCGGCGCCGCCCAGAGCATCGGCCAGCTGATCGCCGCGCGGGCGTTGCAGGGACTGGGCGGCGCCTTGCTGGTGCCGGGCAGCCTGGCCCTGATAAGTGCCTCCTTCCCGGAAAACATCCGCGGCAAGGCGATCGGCACCTGGTCCGGCTACACCGCCATTACGGCCGCGGTCGGGCCGGTGCTCGGCGGCTTTCTCATCGAACACGTGTCCTGGCGCTACGCCTTCTTCCTGAACATTCCCTTCACGATCATCGTGCTGTTCCTCACCTTCCGCTACGTGCCGGAAAGCCGCGGCGCGGATGAGGATGCGCACGTCCGCCCCGACTGGGCGGGCGCGGCCCTGGTCAGCCTGGCCCTGGGCTGCCTGGTGTACGGCCTGATCGAGTCCTCGGCGCGCGGCTGGACCGATCCGGCCGTGCTGGCCGCGCTGGCAGCCGCGCCGCTGGCCTTCGCCGCCTTCGTGCGGGTAGAGCTGCGCCATCCCGCGCCGCTGCTGCCCCTGGGCCTGTTCCGGGTGCGCGATTTCAGCGGCGCCAACCTGCTGACCCTGCTGCTGTATGCGGCCCTGGGCGGCCTGATGTTCTTCCTGCCGCTCAACCTGATCCAGGTCCAGGGCTACACCGCCACCGCGGCCGGCGGCGCACTGGTGCCCTTCATCCTGATCATGTTCTCGCTCTCGGGCTGGGCCGGCGGCCTGGTCGACCGCTATGGCGCTCGGCGTCCGCTGGTGATCGGACCCGCCATCGCCGCGGCCGGTTTCGGCTGCTTCGCCCTGCCCGGCATCGGCGGCAGCTACTGGACCGGCTTCTTTCCGGCGATGCTGCTGCTCGGCTTCGGCATGACGGTGACGGTCGCGCCGCTCACCACCACCGTCATGAACGCGCTGGACCCGGTCCACGCCGGACTCGCTTCGGGCATCAACAATGCGGTATCGCGGGCAGCGGGCCTGCTGGCGATTGCCCTGCTGGGCATCGTCATGCAGCGCGGCTTCGAACATGCGCTGGACGAGCGGGTCCGGACCCTGCCGGTGCCCGCCGATGTGCTGGCCCAGCTCGACACGCAGCGCCAGAAACTGGCGGCGATCTCGCTGCCGCCTTCGGTGCCGGCGCCGCAGCGCCAGGCCGTGCGGGAGGCCGTGGCCGGCTCCTTCGTTGCCGGATTCCGCTGGGTGATGCTGCTGTGCGCCCTGCTGTCGGCCTGCAGCGCGCTGTGCGCCTGGTGGATGATCAGCCCGCGAGTGCCGGATAAGTAAAGGCCAGGAAGTGCACCGCATTGAGGGCGAAATGGGTGAGGATCGCGCCCTCGATGCGGCGCGTGCGCAGGTAAGCCGCGCCATAGAACAGCCCTGCCACGGTCGCCAGCAGCACCAGCGGCGCACCGCCACGCGCATGGGCCAGGCCGAACAGCACCGAGCTCAGCACCAGCGCCACGGCGGCGCCGGCACGCCAGCGCGCCAGACCACGCGCCATGCGCTCGAGCAGGAAGCCGCGGAAGAAGGCTTCCTCGGTCACGCAGGTGAACAGCAGATTGGACAGCAGGAAGTACAGCGAGTAAGGGGTCCACTTCAGGTCCGGGCGCACATAATGGAGGGCCCAGCCGGTCCCCAGCACCACCAGCAGCGTGGCCGGCAGCAGCGGCCACACCCGGCGCAGCATGGCGCGCGCTTCCTCGCCGGTACGGATGGTCTGGCAGAACACGCCCATCAGCACGATGCCGGCCACTGCGGTGTCGAAGTTCAGGCGCAGGCTGACCGGCGGCGCGCCGCTCGAAAAGACGATGCCCTCCGCGACCACCGGATTGAAGAAGCCGGGCACGCGGTGCAGCGCCAGCAGCAAGGCGAACAGCCCGCACGACACCAGCAGCGGCAGCCGCTGCCAGGCAGCTTGCGCCTCGCGCGCGCGCCAGGCCAGCACCGCAAACACGGCCACGCCCAGCGGCGCCCGCCAGTCCATGGCGCCGGCCAGCAGCCCGCCCACGCAGGCCAGCACCAGGCCTGCGCACCAGTTCCAGTCGCGCTGCCCGCGTATCGGCGGCGCCCACAGCAGCAGGACGGCCAGGGCCAGGATGCCGAAAGACAGGAGGTGATTGGGGCTGATGAGCATGCGGGGGTCCCGGGCAATATTTGTCGACGCGAAAGATTATAGATCGCGCCGGCCTCGACGGGACCATCGTCATTGCCCGTCTATGGTGTTGAGCGTCTCCGCCAGCGTGACGGCCGGTTCCGCCCGCAGCCGCTGCAGCGCCGGCCCGGCCTCGCCGGGGGCGACCGCCAGCACGTAGGCGTTGCCGGCGGTCGGACCGTCCACCAGGCGGGCCCCGCTGGCCTGCAGGATGCGGCGCAGCTCGCGTTCCGGCGTCGACGGGTCGAAACTGACGACAATATTTCCCTGCAGCGCCGCCTGGCGCGCGCCGAGCGCGTGGTACAGCCCCTGCTCGGGCGCGGGCCGGGCGACCACCAGCCCCAGCACCAGGATCACGCCGAGCTGGACCGCCGCCACCGAGCGCAGCCAGCGCGGGTCGTTGGCTGCCGCCAGCCTGAGCCAGCGGGCCGGACTGCTGCGCAGCTCCTGCGGGCCGAGGCGCGGCTTCAGACGTGCAAAGGCCTGCTGCGCGGACATCCGCGGCGCCGGGTCGGCGCCCGCCGCCATGCCGCGCTCCCATTCCAGCTGCGCCCGGCAGGCCGGGCACTCGCCCAGATGCGCCCGCACGCGCTCCAGCTCGGCGCCGGCGAGGCTGCCGTTGGCCAGCCACGGCAGCAGTATCCGGGTTTCCGCGTGCAGATCCGGACCATGCGGGCCGTCCGGGCCGGTGGAGTCGTTCGGGCTGTCCATCATTGCGTCTCCTGGCGGCCCGCCAGCAGGGCTGCGAGGCGCCGGCGGGCGTTGAACATGCGGGTCTTGACCGTGTTCTGCGGACATCCCAGCACGTCCGCGATATCGGCATAGCCCATGTCGTGAAAATAGGTCAGCTGCACCACCGCGCGCTGGTCGGCCGGCAAGGCGCGCAGGGCGGCGTCCACGGCCTGGTGTTGGCGCAGCAGCGCGCACTGGCGCTCAGGCTGGCTGTCCGGCCCGGCCTCGAACAGGTCGGGCTCCAGCTCGAGCGCCTCGTCGATGGCGGTGTGCATGCCGCTCAAGGCCTTGCGGGCCCGCCGCCAGGCGATCGCGAAGATCCAGGTGGAGACCTTGCAGCTCGCATCCCAGCTCGGCGCCTTGCGCCACACCACCAGCATGGTGTCGTTGACGATCTCTTCGATCAGCGGCGGACTGCGCGTGCTGCGGTTCAGGAAGCGCGTCAGCCGGGCAAAATACAGGTGGTACAGGCGTTCGAAGGCCAGCCGGTCCCCGCCGGCCACCCGCGCCAGCAGGCGGGCGTCCTCGTTGTCGCCATCAGTATCGCGCATGCCGCGTCCCCTTCCGTGCGGTGATCCGGCGCCGTCTTCCGCTTGGACCGCAGGGATGGCGCCGTAATTGCCGCAGCCGCTAGATACGGCTCAATCCTCGGCGTCGTTCATGTCGTCATAGCTGTCGCCGGGCGCCACGTCGAGCCGTCCGTACAGGCCGTGCTTTTCGTCGCCCGGCCCGGTCGTGAAGAACAGGGTGTCGATCGGCTGGTTGGACAGGCCATTGCCGAAGGCGATGCCCCACAGGCCGGGAATCCGGATCGGCCTGTGGTCCGCGCCCTTGAGACGGCCCACCCAGCGGCCGCTGGCGAGGTCGTAGGCATTGATCCTGCCGTCGCCGAAGTTCGACACCAGCAGGCAATTGCTGAACTTGCCGAAGCTGGCCGGCGCCAGCGCCATGCCCCAGGGCGCGTTCAGGGCGCCGTTCGAGGCCAGCCGGCGCAGCAGCTTGCCGTCCGGGTCGAACACGTTCACGTAGCCCAGGCCGCGCCCGGCCACGTCATCCTCGCGGTCCTCGTCCTGTTTCGCATAGCTGACGTAGAGGTCGCCGGCGATGGCCTGGATGCCGAAGGGCGCGAAGCCGGACGGCAGGTTGGGATCGTAGAAGGGCCGGTCCGGCAGGTAGACCGGCTTGAACATGGCGTCGAACACGTCCACCTTCCCGTTGTGGAAGTCGGTCGCGTACAGCAGCGCGCCGCGGCCGTTGGCGCCGACCGCCACGCCCTTGTAGATGGCATGGGCCGGCCCGTTGTCGATCACGCGCACGGCGTGGTTGAGGTCGACCATGGGCGACCAGCCCGAGATGCCGCCGTCCTCGTTCACGAACAGGAAGCGGCTCGGTCCCGAGGCTGCGCCCTTGCTGACGACGAAGCCGGGGCCGCCGTAGAACACGGTGCCGGTCGGGTTGCCGGTTTCCTTGCCCGTGCCCGGAATCGTGACGATCAGGCTCTGCGGCTTGCCGTCGCCGTCGTACAGGGTGGAAAAGCCGGTGCCGTTGTCCGCCACCCAGGCCACGCCGAAGGGATTGAAGGCCAGTCCCCAGGCGTTGACCAGGCGCGGGTCATGGTGTTCGGCGCGGATCTGGTTCGTGTCCGAAACCAGATTGCGCTGCTTGTAGAAATCGCTGGCCCAGGCGCTGGATACGCCGGCGAAGGCCAATACGCCGATCGCGCAGGCCAGTGGTGTGGACATGGTCTTCATCTTGCTCTCTCCCTCAGGTGGACGGATTGCCGGCCGCGCCCGCGTGCGCGAAGCGGACCGGCACCGTTGATTCCCCGGGAGGGAGCGGCGGTTCACGGGGTCAGCTGCGAAAAATCCGATGCCGAAGCCGACCCCGTCGCGCTTACTTCCGCGGCGCCGCCGCCTTCCCGCTGCCGACCCGCGAGCGCGGCGCAGCCTTGCGCACGATGCCCGGCAGCGCCATCGGCACGGCCGATTCCGCTCCCGCCGTCGCCGCAGCGCTCTGCCAGGTGGCGCCGGCCGCGCCGCTGAAGTAGCCGGTCAGCGTCCAGGCGCCGCGCCCCAGCATGGCCGCCACCAGCACGTTCGCCTTGTAGTTGTAGCGCAGGTCCAGCACCAGGCCGTGCGGCAGATTGCTGCCCAGGCGGCTCCAGGTGGCGCCCGCCGTTCCCGGCTCGGCCATCTGGAACACGCCGGCGAGCCCGCCCACCACCAGCACCGTCTTGCCGCTCGCCGCCGGCCGATACAGCTCGATGGTGCGCACCTGCTGGGCCAGGCCTGGCAGGTTGGCGCTCAGCTCGCGCCAGCTGAGGCCCTCGTCGAAGGAGGCCCAGACGCGGTTCTGTTCGTCCACCACGTACACGCGCCGGATGTCCTGCGGGTCCATCACCAGGTCGTTGATGCCGCCGCCCGGGTAGGCGCTCAGGGTCTCGATTGCCTTGGCCTTGCCGCTGCGGTGCAGGATGCGCGGTTCGGCGCTGCCATAGGTGCCGACATAGAAGGCGTCCGCTAACGGCGCCCCGTTCAGGCGTCCACCAAAGGACAGCGAGGAGATGTACTTGCCGGTAAAGCCCAGATCGTAGAGCGTGTCGCCCTGGTCGTGCGACTCGTAGATGTTGGCGGTCCCGATCAGCATGCGGCGCGGATCTATCCGGTTCAGCACATAGGGGTTGTAGAACTGGATGTTGAGGTCATAACTGTGCAGGTCCTGCCCGGCGCCGGGCCCGGAGACGATCTGCAGCCCCAGCTCGGTGGGCCCGCTGATCAGGGTGTTCGACGGGCTCCAGGTCGAGCGGTTGAAGAACTCCAGCACTTCGAAGTTGGTATAGCGGGTCGAGTAGGCGCCTCCGCCGCTGATCTCGTCGACTTCGACCACGCCGCCGTCGCCGGTCAGGAAGTCGGTCCAGGTGCGGCTGCCGGGCGCGTTCTGCATCGGCGTGCCGGTGTCCTGGGTGCCGCCGAACAGGGTTTTCGTCACCGCGTCGTACACGGCAGAATGCATCTCGGCCGGGCGCAGGTCGCCGTTCAGCGAGACCCAGCGGCGGCTGGCCGCGTTCGGGTTGTCGAGGCGGTAGAAGCCGCCGTCGTTCGCTTGCAGCAGGTTGCCGTTGCTGTCGAAGGCCATGTCGCGCGAGTCGGCATGCGGCGAGGTCCCTCCCGCGCCGTTGCAGACCACGTTCTGCCAGGGCGAGGCCAGCGAGGCGTCGCCGCGGAAGACGTTGGCGCTGAAGTCGTTGCAGCCCGCAGCGCTCGGGAAGGGGAAGTCCTGGCGGTCGCCGCTGATGTAGACCACATTGGGATTGAACGGGTCGGCCTCGATGGCGCCGTGGACGATGCCCTGGAAGCCGGGGTGGATGGTGGGCGTGGGCACGCCCAGCGCCGTCCAGCTGGCGCCGTTATTGGCCGAGCGGAAGATGCCGGTGGCCGCGCCGTTGCTGTCGATGAGCATCGCGTACACCACCCCGGTATGACGGCCCACGCTGAGCAGCACCCGCAGCGTGTTGCCGATGCCGCTCAGTCCCGTATTCACCGGCGTCCAGGTCAAGCCGGCGTCATCGCTGCGGTAGATCCCGGGGGCGCCGCCGGACGCATAGCTGGAGGGCACGGCCGCATACACACGTGCGCTGTTGGTAGGATCGGCCACCAGCTTGCTGACGCCGGCGTCCGGCAAGCCGCCCGAGCCGGACACGCGCACGAAGCTGTTGCCGCCATTGGTGCTGCGGTACACGCCGCCGCCGTCGAACAGGGTCGAGGCCAGCACCACCTGCCCCGCCAGCCCGCCGGTGGTGCGCGCCAGCGGCACGATGCTGTTGATGCGGCGCCCGGCGAAGGTGGAGCCGGCCAGAACGGACCAGGTCGCGCCGCCGTCCGTGCTGCGGATGACGCCGAAACCCGGGCTGCCTTCGAAGGCGTCGGAACTGGTGCTGCCGGTGCCGGCGAAGATGGTCGAGGAATTCAGGGGGCTGATGGCGATCGAGTTGATCGACAGGGCCGGCAGCTGCAGGTCGGTCAGCGGCTTCCAGGTCGGCGCGCTCCCGTTCGCATTGGTGCTTTTCCAGACGCCGCCGTTGACGGTGGCGAGGTAAACCGTGCCCGGATGGCTGTAGTCGACGGCGATGCCAATCGCGGCGCCGGCCACCGGGTTGCCGGGCAGGCCCTCGGTCTGGCCGCCGAGCGTCGGCCCGGGGCCCTGCTCGGCCCATTGCGCCCAAGTGGCCGGCGCACTGCCGGCGGCGATGATTCCTATCGCGCAGGCAACTAAATGCTTGAGTTTTGACATGGCAATCTCCTGAAAAGGCTGCTAGCGGTTGGGAAGCAGAGTCCTTCCCACGCTAAGCGCCTACGGCCATGCCCGGTTGATACCGGGCAGATGCCGGGAGACGAAGCCGTCACGAGACGAGCCAGATCAAGGAGATATTTCTAAAGCATTGGTGAAACGCACGACATTGCGCGGATTCATTCCAGGTCCCGCCACCAGGCGCGGCCGGCCTGCGGTTGCATGAGGTCGACCGCTTCGCCCATTTCCGGCGTCGCCAGCGGCACCCCACCCGCCTGCGCCAATGCCGCGATCCGCTCGAACGGGTCCTGCCAGCGGTGCAGGCCGAGGTCGAAGGTGCCGTTATGCACGGGCAGCAGCCATTTTCCCTTGAGGTCGCGGAAAGCCTGCAGCGTCTGTTCCGGCTGCATGTGCACGTCCGGCCAGCGCTCGTCGTAGGCGCCGGTCTCCAGCAAGGCGACGTCGAAAGGACCATATTTGGCGCCGATCTCCTTGAAGCCGTCGAAGTAGCCGGTGTCGCCGCTGAAGAACAGGCGCAGGTCGCCGTGCAGGATCACCCACGACGCCCACAGCGTCGCATTGCCGTCGTTCAGGCCGCGGCCCGAGAAATGCTGGGCCGGCGTCGCCACGAAGCGCACGCCGTCGATCTCGGTCCCCTCCCACCAGTCGAACTCGCGCACCTTATCCGCCGCAATGCCCCAGTCGACCAGGCGCTTGCCGACGCCCAGCGGCGTCAGGAACACCGACGTCTTCGGCGCCAGCGCCAGCACGGCGGCGCGGTCGAGGTGGTCGTAATGGTCGTGCGACAGGATCACGGCCTTGATGGGCGGTAGCTCGGCGATGGCTATCGGGGGCTGGTGGAAGCGCGCCGGCCCGGCCCATTGCACCGGCGAGGCGCGCTCGGAAAAGACCGGGTCGGTCAGGTAGAACTCGCCGGCCAGCTTGATCAGCATGGTCGAATGGCCGAGCCGGTACAGGGTGTTGTCGGGCGCCGCCAGCAGCGCCTCGCGCGTGAGCGCGCGCACCGGCAGCGGCTGGAGCGGCACGGTGCCGGCCGGCTTGTCGAACATGAAGGCCCACCACAGGCGCGCGGTCTCTCCAAAGCTGTGCTTGCGCATGGGGACGGGGTTGCGGAACTTGGCGTCGCGAAATTGCGGCGATTGCGGGAAGGCTGGGGGCGAGGCGGCGCTGGATCGGGTCATGCCCTCCCATATCGGGTCGCGAGGAAAGAATTACAAGGGTTCAGTCCAGCGTACGGCCCTTCCCGCGCCTGGCGCCAGGCCTTCCCCGAGCCATGCACGCAGGCGCCGGGTATTCGCTTCGAAGGGCAGATGGAACAACCAGGCCAGCGCCACAATCCCGCCCAGCATGCCGGCGTAAGCCAGGTAGTGCAGCGGCGCTGCCGGCGACAAACGATGCGCGGCGAAGAACGGCGCGCTGAAGTACAGCATCGCGTCGATCAGCGGCACATGGATCACATAGAGGGTGAAGGAAAAGCCGGCGAAGAAGCGCGCGACGGCCATGATACGGTCGCGCAGCGCTGACGGCCCGGCCGGACGGAAGCGCATACTGCACAGGAACAGCACCAGCGCCAGGCTGAAGGCAAGATCCTGCACGATGGTGTCGAGGGTCATGTGGTTGTTACCGCCGGCGATGCGGAAATAGACCGTCACCGCCAGGAAAAGCAGCAGGAGCAGCGTGCGCCGGAGCCGCCCCGCCGGGATCCGCAGGCGCGAGGCCGCCGTCCCCAGCAGCCAGACCGAGAAATACAGCAGCATCACGCCGCTCAGCAATTGCGCGATGCCGAGCACGGCAAGGATGGCGGCAAGGCGCGCCCATGCCGTGCGTGCGCGGAACACCGTGAGCAGCAGCGGGAACAGGATGTAATACCAGGTCCCGTTCGCCAGCGTCCACAGCGGATAATTGCCGCCGAACCGGGGCACCAGCACAGTCTGCAGGCCCAGCAGGTTGCCGACGAAGGCGCCGGCGGCATACTCGCCGCTGCCGCCCAGGTCGACATACGACGTATCCAGCCAGCCGGCGCAGGCGGCGAACAGCAGCATGGCGGCATAGGCCGGGATCAGCACGATCCAGAGGCGGGTGATGCGGTCGATCGCATAGCGCCGGACCGCGCCCGGGGTATCGATCCTGTCCAGCAGGCCGCCGCCGACCAGCCAGCCGCTCAGCACGAAGAACACGACGATCGCCAGATGGGCGTAGCCGCTCAGGAAGGCGAACAGCTCGAACCACAGCGTGGGGTCGGCGACGCTGCCGAAACCGGGATAGACACGCGCCCGCAAGTGGCCTGCCGCCACCGCCAGGCCTGCCAGGCCGCGCAGCAGCGAGATGAGCATCGAATCGTAGGCATCGGCTTTGGGCATTGCAGGCTCCCTGGCTGACTATGCATAAAGCGTAGGCAGCCAGCGCGGCCGAAAAGTTCCGTTATCTCTGCCGTAAACCGGCGTTTACCCGCCGATTCAGTAGATTTCCGCCGCCGCAGCCCGCACCGCGCGCAGCAGCAGGTCCGCGCCCGGGGACAGCAAGTGGTCACGCTGGCGGATGATGCCGAAGGCGTCCATCTTGCAGGGCAGCTCGATCGGCAGGATGCGCATCACGTTCAGCGAGGCGTAGTACTGCGCCACCTCGAGCGGCATCACGTGCAGCGAATCGGTGTGCTGCAGCAGCGACGTGATCAGCAGCATGGCGGTGGTGTCGACCACGTTGGACGGCGGCTCCAGGCCCGCGCGGCGGAACATCATGTCGAAGCGGTAGCGCAGGATGCTGCCGTGCGGCGGCAGGATCCAGGGCAGCGGCGCGATGTCCTGCAACGCCAGCTCGCGCTTTGCCAGCAGCAGCGGATGGCCGGGCCGCACGACCGCGCAGGCCGGCTCCTCGGTCAGTTCTTCGTAGATCAGGCCGGTGGTGTCGATGGTGTCGAAGATACGGCCGATCATGAAATCCAGGGTCCCGTGCTGGAGCTTGTCGAGCAGGACGTCGCTGGTCTCGAGCTGCACGCCGATGCGCAGCAGCGGCGCCTCTTCCTTCACCCGCGCGATGGCGCGCGGCAGCAGGGCCATGGCCGGGGTCATGATCACGCCCACCTCGGCCTGGCCGGTCAGGCCGGCCTTCAGGGTGACGATGTCGTCGTGCGCCAGCGCCAGGCTGGTGAGGGCCATGCGCGCGTGACGGATCATGGTCTCGCCGTAGATGGTTGGTTCCATCCCGCGCGGCAGGCGCTCGAACAGTTTGACGTCCAGCATCTCCTCCAGGTCCTTGATCTGCTTGGACGCGGCGGGCTGGGTCATGTGCAGCTCCTCGGCCGCCCGGTGGATGTTGCGGTAATCGTCGAGGGCGATCAGCAGCAGCAGCTGGCGGGTCTTGAGGCGGGCCTTGAGGAACCAGTTGGGATTGTTAGTATCCATTAAGCAATCATATCATTATCGATATTGCTTCAACCGGTTCTTTACCGGAACTTGCATCACTTGCAGGCCGACGAGGGGTTGGCCGCCGGTCCCTGGGCGGTCTGCGCCACCGGCAGGATCTTGCCGTCCGGGCCGTAATGCAGCTCCTCGACGGCGGCCGAGCGGCGGAACTCGCCTCCGCCCGGCAGCTTGCCGTTGTGGTAGAAGATGTAGGACTTGCCGTTGAAGTCGACGATGGCATGGTGGATGGTCTTGACGTTCGTGTTCTGCTCCATGATCACGCCGCCGAAGGACCATGGACCGGTCGCGCTGGGGCCGGTCATGTACACCGTCTCTTCCGGGAACTTGCGCGAATAGGACAGGTAGTATTTGCCGGCGTGCTTGTGCAGGTAGGAGGCCTCGGTGAAGGCTTCCAGGCCCACCGTGTGAATCGGGCCATCCAGCTCGATCATGTTGGGTTTGAGCTTCGCGTACTTCATCACCGTGTTGCCCCAGTAGAGGTAAGCCTGGCCGTCGTCGTCGACGAAGATGGCGGGGTCGATGTCGTCCCAGGAGATCGGCGTCTCGTGGGTCATGTCGTTGGTGACCAGGGCCGAGCCCCGCGCGTCGACGAAGGGGCCGGTCGGGCTGTTCGACACCGCCACGCCGATCGCCTTTCCGGGGATGCTCTTGTGCTCGACCGTGGTGTACAGGTAGTACTTGCCGTTGCGCGTGGTGACGTCGCTGGCCCAGGCATCGCGGCCAGCCCACTTGAAGATGGTGTAGGAGACCGGATCCGGGTGCTCGGTCCAGTGCTGCATGTCGCAGCTCGAATAGACGCGCCACTCGTTCATCAGGTAGTCCTTGCCGCCCTCCTTCGCTTCG
This sequence comes from Telluria sp. GW821-FHT07G12, assembly GCF_059418525.1. Classification (NCBI taxonomy): domain Bacteria; kingdom Pseudomonadati; phylum Pseudomonadota; class Betaproteobacteria; order Burkholderiales; family Oxalobacteraceae; genus Telluria; species Telluria sp. GW821-FHT07G12. The sequence continues at coordinate 82,316 of NZ_JBWKQA010000007.1, forward strand.
TCGTGGCCGACGTAAAGGTAGACCCGGCCCTTGTCGACCAGGGCTGCCGGGTCGGCGGTGAAAATCTTGCTGGTGATGGGGTTCGCCCCCTGGGCGAGCGAGGTCACGGCCAGAAGAATGGCCGGCATGGCGCGTTTGAACATGAAGTCTCCGATTGATTATTTCAGGCGTCCGCCCATCACCCTCTGCACCACGCAGAAGACGAACAGCAACGCGCCGATGACGATCTTGGTCCACCACGAACTGAGCGTGCCGTCGAAGGCGATCAGAGTCTGGATCGCGCCCAGCACCAGCACGCCCGACAGCGCACCGGCGATGTAGCCGTAACCGCCGGTCAACAAGGTGCCGCCGATGACCACCGCGGCGATCGCATCCAGCTCGATCCCCTGCCCATGCAGGCCGTAACCAGACAGCATATAGAACGAGAACAGCAGGCCGCCCAACGCCGCGCAGAAGCCGCTCAGCGCATACACCGCCACCTTGGTGCGGCCGACGCCCAGGCCCATCATCGCGGCCGACTGCTCGTTGCCGCCGACCGCATACACGGCGCGTCCGAAGGAAGTGAAATGCGCCAGCCAGACCGCGACCAGCAGCACCACCAGCGCGATAATCGCACCCGGCGACAGGAAGCCGCCGAGCAGCGGCACCTGGGTCTGGGACAGCGCGACAAAGAAAGGCTGGTCGATCGTGATCGACTCGATGCTGATCAGGTAGCACAGCCCACGCGCCAGGAACATGCCGGCCAGGGTGACGATAAAGGGCTGCAGCTTGAACAGATGGATCAGCAGGCCCTGCGCGGCGCCGAACACGGCGCCCATCAGCAGCGCCGCGGCGATGACCAGCGCAGGATGCCAGTGCGCCGTCTGCAGCAGCCAGGCCGCAGCCATGGTCGACAAAGCCAGCACCGAGCCCACCGACAGGTCGATGCCGCCGGAGAGGATCACGAAGCCCATGCCGATCGCCAGTACCAGCAGGAAGGCATTATCGATGAGCAGGTTAAAGATCACCTGCAGCGACAGGAAGCCCGGATAGGCCGCACCGCCGGCGCCCAGCATCGCCACCAGCAGCACCACCGTCACCATAGCGGTGAACCAGGGTCTAGAGGCGATGCCTTCTTTGCGTACCGCTGTGCTCATGCTGTCCTCCGTTTGACGAGTTGCCGGAATTCGCCCGACTGCGAAATGCAGACGACGAACACGACCACCGATTTGACCACCATGTTCACCTCGGGCGGCACGCCCAGCGAATAGATGGTGTACGTAAGCGTCTGGATGATCAGCGCGCCGATCATGCTGCCCGCCAGGCTGAATTTGCCGCCGGCGAGCGAGGTGCCACCCAGCGTGACGGCGAGGATCGCGTCCAGCTCCAGCAGCAGGCCGGCGTTGTTGGCGTCCGCGCTCTTGATGTTGGAGGTGATCAGCATCCCCGCCAGGCCCGCGCAGGCGCTGCAGAACACATAGACGAAGATCACCAGGGTGGCGGTCCGCAGGCCGGCCAGGCGCGCGGCCACCGGGTTGATACCGACCGCCTGGATGAACAGGCCCAGCGCGGTCTTCTTCATCAGCAGCATCGTCACCGCGAACACGGCGGCCACCACGAACAGCGAGAACGGCAGCCCGACCAGATAGCCGGAACCAAGGAAGAAGAAGGACTGTTGATAGACCGTGACGATCTGGCCATCGGTCAGCAGCTGGGCCAGGCCGCGCCCCGCCACCATCAGGATTAGGGTCGCGACGATGGGCTGCAGCTTGACGCCCGCCACCAGCACACCGTTCCACAGCCCACACAGCAGGGCCACGCCGAAGGCGGCCGGCAGCGCCGTGGCCATCGGCGTGTTCGCGGAGATCAGCATCGCCGCCACGGTACCGGACAGCGCGACCACCGCGCCCACCGAGATATCGATGCCGCGGGTGGCGATCACCAGGGTCATGCCCAGCGCCGCCAGCATCAGCGGCGCCGCGCGGTTGAGGATGTCGACCAGGGCGCCGTACAGGTGGCCGTCCTTGATCTCGAGGCGGAAGAAGCCCGGCACCAGGATGGCGTCCAGGACCAGCAGCACCAGCAGCGCGGCGGCGGGGCGCAGCAGCGGGTGCTGGAGGAGCACGGACTTCAGCGATGCGGTGGGGCTTGCTGCCGGCTTGGCGAGGCCGGGGTCGAGGCTGGCGTTCATGCGCCCTCTCCCGCGATTGCGCGCAGCACGGTGGTTTCGTCGAGCTCACCGCGCTTGTACTCGCCGCAGGCCTTGCGGTCGCGCATGACGACCATGCGGTCGGATACGCGCAGCACTTCCGGCAGTTCGGACGAAATGAAGAGGATGGACATGCCCTTGCGGCACAAATTGCTGACGTAATCCATGATTTCCTGCTTGGCGCGCACGTCGATGCCGCGCGTCGGTTCGTCGAGTATCATCAGCTGCGGCTCGGTGGCCAGCCAGCGCGCCAGCAGCACCTTCTGCTGGTTGCCGCCGGAGAGCGATCCGATCGGCGTCTCGATGCTGGCAGTCTTGATGCCCAGCCATTTGACGTAGTCGGCGGCCAGCTGCTGCTGGCGCTTGAGCGAAATCGCGCGCCAGATGCCCTGGCGGGCCTGCAGCGCAAGGATGAGATTTTCGCGCACCGACAGCGGCAGGATCGCCCCTTCGTGCTTGCGGTCTTCCGAGCAGAAGCCGATGCCCTGGGCGATGGCGTCGCGCGGATTCTTGAAACTGGTGGACTTGCCGTTGACGTCGACGCTGCCGGCATCGAGCTTGTCGGCGCCGAACAGCAGGCGCGCGGTCTCGGTGCGGCCGGAGCCCAGCAGGCCGGCAAGGCCCAGCAGCTCGCCGCGGTGCATAGTCAGGTCGACCGGCGACAGCACGCCCTTGCGCGCGATGCCGCGGGCTTGCAGAAAGACCTCTCCGCGTGCGGCTTCTTTACTGGCGTCGTCGCCGGCGTCTGCCACTTCGGTATTCGCATCGGCCGGTGCGCCGATCATCTTGTTCACCAGGGCCAGGCGCGACAGCTCGGCGCAGGCATATTCGCCTTCGCGCTCACCGTTACGCATTACCGTGATGCGATCGGAAATCGCATAGGTCTGGTCGAGGAAGTGGGTGACGAACAGGACCGCCATGCCCTCCTCGCGCAGCCGGCGCAGCACCCCGAACAGGGTCTGGACTTCGGCTTCGTCCAGGCTGGAGGTCGGCTCGTCGAGGATCAGCACACGCGCCTCGGTATTCAGGGCGCGCGCGATCGCCACCATCTGCTGGATCGCCAGCGGATAGTCGCCCAGCGGCTTGCTGACGTCGACATCGATCTGCAGGCGCTTCAGCAGATCGGCGGCCTGCCTGCGCATGCTGCGCCAGTCGACCATGCCCCAACGGCGCGGATAGCGTCCGATGAAGATGTTCTCCGCCACCGACAGGTTGGCGCACAGATTCACCTCCTGGTAGACGGTGCTGATGCCGAGGTCCTGCGCGTCCTGGGTGGAGCGCGGCCGGATCGCCTGGCCGTTCAGGACGATGCTGCCGGCGTCCGGCTGGTAGACGCCCGTGAGGACCTTGATCAGCGTGGACTTGCCCGCGCCGTTCTGGCCCATCAGCGTGTGGACTTCACCGGGATAGAGGCGTAGACCAGCATCCAACAGCGCCTTCACGCCGGGGAACTGCTTGTGAATGCCCGTCACCTCGAGGACGGGCGTCATTGCATCGACCATGGCCGACTCAGTACTTCCGGGTCGGGAACACCTTGGCCGCGACATCAGCCGGGAACACGCCTTCCTCGACGGTGATGCGCTTGGCGACCGGCTTGCCGGCGACGACGTCCTGCGCGGTCTGCATCAGGGTCGGCCCCAGCAGCGGATTGCACTCGACGGTCACGTTCAGCTTCCCCTGCATCATGGCCTCGAAGGCGCCGCGCACACCGTCGATCGAGACGATCACGATGTCCTTGCCCGGCTTCAGGCCCGCTTCCTCGATGGCCTGGATCGCGCCGATGGCCATGTCGTCGTTGTGCGCGTACAGCACGTTGATGTTCTTGCCCTCGGATTTCAAGAAGGCTTCCATCACCTCCTTGCCCTTGGCCCGGGTGAAGTCGCCGGTCTGCGAGCGGATGATCTTCAGCTTCGGATTGGCGGCGATGACTTCGGCAAAGCCGGTCTTGCGGTCGGTGGCCGGCGCCGAGCCGACCGTGCCCTGCAGCTCGACGATGTTGAGCGGCTTGCCCGGGTTCTTCTTCGCGTACTCCAGCAGCCAGCGCCCGGCGCGGCGGCCCTCTTCCACGAAGTCGGAACCGATGAAGCTGACGTACAGCGACGGGTCGCTGACCTTGACCGAGCGGTCGGTCAGGATGACGGGAATCTTCGCGTTTTTTGCCTCGCGCAGCACGGTCTCCCAGCCGGTTTCCACCACCGGCGAGAACGCGATCACGTCGACGCGCTGGGCGATGAAGGAACGGATCGCCTTGACCTGGTTCTGCTGCTGTTGCTGGGCGTCGGCGAACTTCAGGTTCACGCCGGACTGTTTGGCGGCGGCCTTGATGGAAGCGGTGTTCGCGGTGCGCCATTCGCTTTCGGCGCCGACTTGGGAGAAGCCGATGATGAGCGGTTTTGCGGCGAAGGCGGGGATGGCGGCGGCACATGCGGCGGCTACGACCGCGCCCAGGAAGGTCCTGCGGATTGGGAGGGGCATCACTTGTCTCCGGTATTGTTGTGTGCCAATACTATTACAGGTGAGGGATGCTCATCCAATCATTTTTTTGACGTATGCAATACCAGTTTTGATATCAACCGAAGATTACGCCAGCATACGTTCCAGGAAGCGAGGTCGCCGAAGACGCATGCCCAGCCAGATCACGGATTCCGTCGCCGCTGCCACGACCGGAAGCAGCAAGGCGCGCCAGATGCGATCCCCGGCCTGGACATCCGAATAACGGTCTTTGTGTTCGGCTTCCTCAGCCATGATGTCGCGGATCGCTTCCACAGCCTCCGCATCCTTGTCGCCCAAAGTCGCAAGTTGCGCCTGCAGATGCTTCAGCACGACGCGTTCAACGGCAAAAGTGGTGGCGCCGATGGCGCGGCGCCCGAGCATACCGGTGAGGATACCGAGCACACAGCCGCCCAGGCCGCACAAGGCATAGCTGCGGCATCGCGGCTGTCCGCGCCGCGCCAGCTGACTAACGAATATCGCCCTGTGCCTGCACTCATGGGCCAGGAATTCTTCGAGTACGGCGCTCTGCTCAGGAGCGGTGAAGCGTGCGAGCATCAACTGGCCGCGATAGATATTGACTGCTCCGTGTTCACCGGCGTGGTTGACCTTCATGATACGGTCACCCAGTGTTTCCTTACTATGAAGTTTGGCGTGCAATGTCATGGTGCCTCGCAGCGACAGGTAGCTTCTCCAGATCTTACATCCTGCGGCCACCGGAGGCTCAGCGCAGAAGCCGCAAGCCGTAGAGGCCACCGGCCACCGATCCGCCTTTCGCGATGAACTGCACCTCCAGTTTGCCATCTGCGTGCTGCGCCGTTCCCGTGGGCAGTGCAAAATCGGCGGTATAAAACTCTTGCGCCGCATCCGTCGACAGCGCCACTTCGGCAATCAGCTCCCCGTTGACCAGCATATCGAATCGGCGCCCCGCATCCGCCCGCGCGAACGTCAGCCTGAGCATCTTCGCCTCACCCTTCGGATCGCTCAACTGATAACTGAACCACTTGGTCGCACTTCGCCAGTGCCGCCCTCCATTCACCCCAGCCTCCGCCTCCGCCCCCTTGAAGAAGTGATCCGACTCCGGCTGCTGCTCCCCCGGCGCCACCTGGTCGATGGTCCGCGCATCCAGCGCCAGCCGCTCGCCCTCGCGCGCTGCCGCCTCCGCACGCATACGCGCGTAGTCGCCCGGCGTCGACTGCGGCAGATACACGGCATAGCGCGAATCGTGCAGGCGGAAGAAGGGAATGAACTCCGTGGCCGAACCCGCCCCACCCTGCACCAGTCCCGGCGCCGTAAAAGTCAGTGGCTTGCCCTTCACGGGCTTGAGGCCCTTCATGAAATCGCGGCTGGAAGCGATGAAGGTCGGCGCCGCCTCCAGCGGACAGACCTGGCCGGAGGCGATGTGTCCCATGCGCGAGTCGTCGGCCAGGAAGTTCAGATGCTCGTTCGGAAAGGGATTGGTCTTCGCCGCCAACACGATGGGCCCGTGCAGCACCGCATAGTAGTTGGACTTATCCGGCATCTGCTCCAGCCGCGTTGTCATCGGCAGGCTGACCTCGACCCGGTCGCCCTTGCGCCATGCGCGGTCGATCTCGACGTAATCGCCGGGCTTCGCGACGACCTTCACCCCGCGTCCATTCACACGCACCGCCAGCTTGCCGGCTGCGACCCACGCCGGATAGCGGATCTTCATCGCGAAGCGCGCATTGCCATCGACCGTGATGCGCGTACCCCCCTGGTCCGGGAAGCGGTTGGCCTGCGTGATACGCACGCCCTTCTCGCGCCACGTCAGCGTCGACGGGATGAACAGGTTCACGAACAGCGCATCCTTATCGCGCGCGTAGATGAACTCACCGTATTTGGCATGACTTTCGATGCCCGAGCCGACGCAGCACCACATCGCCTGGTCCACCTGCGAGTACACGCGGTAGTGATTCGGCCGCATCGGCGTGAAGTAGACGAAGCCGCCGGTGCCGGGATGCTGGGATCCGAGAATGTGGTTGTACAGCGCGCGCTCGTAGTAGTCCGCAAAGCTGCCCTTCTGCTGCGACAGGAACAGCATTTCCGTCAGCTTGAGCATGTTGTAGGTGTTACAGGTCTCCGGGCCCTCGACGTCGTTGATCATGGGGCTGAAGTCCTTGTCGTCGTGGAAGTGCTCCTTGACGCTGTTGCCGCCGATGGCCACCGTGCGATGGTCGACCACGGTCTGCCAGAAGAACTCCGCGGCCTGCTCCATGTCCTTGTTACCGGACAGGTCGGCGATGCGCTTGAAGCCGATCACCTTGGGGATCTGGGTATTGGCGTGCAGGCCCGTCAGCTTGTCTTCGCTCTTCTCCAGCGGCTGCAGGATGCGCTGATCCGAGAATTTCAGCGCCAGCTCAAGGTATTTGCGCTCGCCCGTCATCTGGTAGACGTCGGCCAGCACCTCGTTCATGCCGCCATGCTCGCTCTTCAGCATGGCCTGCATCTGTTCCGCGCTCAGGTGGTCCGTCAGGCGCAGCGCCCAGTCGGACAAGGCGATCAGCATCGCGCGCGCGTCCTCGTTGCCGGCGTAGCGATACGCGTCGCGCAGGCCCGCATAGACCTTGTGCAGGTTGTACCAGGGGACCCATTTGCCGTTGACCGAGAAGTTGTCGGCGTGGAGCTGGCCGGCGGCGATGTCGCGCCAGGCGGCGCGGCCGCCGGGGATGCCGCCGAGGTAGCCGTCGCTGTTCGCCTGCTGCGCGCGTTTCAGCTCGGCGACGAAGTAATCGAGGCGTTCCTTGACGCCAGCGTCGCCGGTCGATGCGAACATCAAAGCGAGCGCGGACAGGTAGTGGCCGCCCATGTGGCCGTCCAGGCCCGAGGATTCCCAGTTGCCGTAGCTGGGCTTTTTCGGCTCCAGCCCTGCCTCGCGCAGGAAGGGCGCGAGCAGGCGGTCCGGCTCCATCGCCATCAGGTAGTTCAGGTCCGTCGTCTGCGCGTCGAGGAAGGGGCTGGGGCCCAGGCGCACGTCGCGCAGCGGGAACAGGTCGGCGGCCTGCGCGGATGCAGCGCCCACGATGAGCAGCAGCGCTGCCGCAGTAAGCCGAAGCGGATTCAGTTTCATGGGAGTTGTTTGCTCACATAGCGATTGAGGTCCGCGGAGTCGACCACCGGCCAGCCATCCTTGTCCCACTTTATTTCCAGCACCTTCAGCTTCTGCTGGTACTTGTCGGCCGTCTCGTAGGCGTGCAGCACGAGCCAGTCCTTACCGTCGAAGGTGTAGGCGCTGTTGTGGCCCAGAGCTTTCCAGTTCTTGTCGCCTTCAATGACGAGCGAGCCGCCGCCCATCGCCATGTCCTTGCCCTGGCGGTCGAGATAGGGGCCGGTGATCTGTTTCGCGCGGCCGACGACCACGTTGTAGGTGCTGTTCGGACCCTGGCAGCATTTGCCGAAGGAGACGAACAGGTAGTACCAGCCGTTCTTCTTGAAGATGAAGGGCCCTTCGATCTCGGCGGGACCGGCGTTTTCGTCGGGCGTGAAGGCCGGGCGTTCGCGGCGCGCGATGGTGTGCCATTCCTGAGGTTCGGCCAGCTTGGTCCAGCTGGCGTCGAGCTTGACCAGCTTGATGCCGCCCCAGAAGGAGCCGAAGGCCATCCAGCCATTGCCCTTGTCGTCCTCGGCCACGTTGGAGTCGATCGCGTTCCACAAATCGCGGCCCGGGACCGATTGCAGCACCATGCCCTGATCTTCCCAGCGGTAGTTGGGCGCGCGCGGGTCGAGCGTGGCGTTGGCGGTCACGCCGATGCCGGAGGTGTTCTTGCCGAAGCCGGACACCGAGTAGTACAGCAGGTATTTACCCTTGTGATACTGGATGTCCGGCGCCCAGATGTGGTCGTTGAAGGTCGGTGCGGCTTGTTTGGCCCAGGAGGGCTGGCCGGGGAAGATGCGGCCTTCGGGCTTCCAGTTCAGCATGTCGGCCGAGCTGTAGAAGGTGATGCCGGGGCCGGTGCTGAAGAGGTAGTACTTGTTGCCCTCTTTGGCCATGACCGGGTCGTGGATGCTGACCTGGGCGGCCTTTGCGCCCGTGGTCAGCGTGATCGCGACCGGGATTGCCAGCGCGGCAGCACGCAGGGCGCGATGCGCCCACCCCATCGCATTCAGGGTCGGCGCACGCATGGCTCAGCCCTCGACCGCGAACACCATCACCGCCTTGGCCGGCACCTTGACCGTCAGCTTGCCGCCGCTGGCATTGGCACTGAACGGCGCCGGCTTGATGGCCTGCGGCTTGTCGAAGGTGTTGTGGGCGTCCATCGCCTCGGCGGTCAGGACCTGGCCGCGCACGGCGCCGATGGCCTGGCCCGCCACGTCCAGGCTGACGTCGGTGGCATCGTGCGGATTGGTGTTGACCAGCGCGATCCAGACCTTGCCGTCCTTGCCGCGCGCGGCCGAGGCGCTGATGCCCGGGACGCCCTTGCCGTCCGAGGTATAGGTCGTGTTGTTGGACAGCGTGACCGGCAGCGAGGTCGCGTCCTGGAAGGGCACGTACATCTTGTAGGCGTGGTAGGTCGGCGTCAGCAGCATCTTGTCCTTGTCGGTGATGATCATGGCTTGCAGCACGTTGACCATCTGCGCGATGTTGGTCATGCGGACGCGATCGGCGTGCGCATGGAAGATGTTGAAGTTGAGGGCCGCGACCACTGCATCACGCAGGGTGTTACGCTGGAACAGGAAGCCCGGATTGGTGCCCTGCTCGACGTCGTACCAGGTGCCCCACTCGTCCACGTAGAAGCCGATTTTCTTCTGCGGGTCGTTCTTGTCGAGGACGGCGACGTTGCGCTTGATATGATCGTCCATGCGCAGGGTGGCCGCCATGGTCGAGAACCACTCGTTTTCCGGGAAGCCGATGGCGGCGCCCTTCTTTTCCCATTTCCCGGTTGGCAGCGTGTAGTAGTGGAAGCTGATGCCGTCGGTGCCGTGACCCGCGTCGCGGCTCAGGACTTCGGTCCAGATGGTGTCATTGTCGTTGCCGCCGCTGGCGATCAGCTTCGGACGGTAGGCCTCCGGCGCCTTCAGGAAGGTGCGGTAGTGGTTGTACAGGCTCGTGTAGTACTCCGGCTTCATGTTGCCGCCGCAGCCCCAGGCCTCATTGCCGATGGCGAAATAGGCGACCTTGAAAGGCTGCGGATGGCCGTTCTTGGCGCGCAGTTCGGCCAGGGTCGACTTCCCTTCCGAGGTCATGTACTCGACCCATTCGGCCATTTCCTGCGGCGTGCCGGTGCCCAGGTTGCCGTTGACGTAGGCGTCCGCGCCCAGCATTTCGACCAGGTCGAAGAACTCGTGGGTGCCGACCGCATTGTTCTCGGGGACGCCGCCCCAGTTGGTATTGACCTTCACCGGGCGCTTGTTGCGCGGGCCGATGCCGTCCTTCCAGTGGTACTCGTCGGCGAAGCAGCCGCCCGGCCAGCGCACCAGCGGCACGTGCAGGTCCTTCAGTGCGCCCACCACGTCCTTGCGCCAGCCCTTGGTATTCGGGATCTTCGATTCCGGACCGACCCACAAGCCCTCGTAGATGCCGGTGCCCAGGTGCTCGGCAAACTGGCCGTAGACGTTCTTGTTGATGACCGCGCCGGGCTTGCTGGCGTCGACGCTGAGGTTCACCTGTGCGAACGCCGGCAGTGCCGCCATCAGGCCGAGCGCGAGGATCGTGGGTTTGAAGGACTGCATGCGGGTCTCCTTGTTATAAATGTGTGCGTATTTATTTGAATACGGCGACGAAACCGCCGTGCGCCTTGATGGCGATTTTCTGTTTGCCGCCGCGGATACCGGCCTGGACGAAGTCACGCTCGCCGGCGCCGTCCGTGATCAGCTGCCCTTCCCTGCCGGCCAGGAAGCCGAGGTCAAGGTCGAGCTGCAGCTCGGCGTCGTCGGCGTTGAAGCCGGCCACGTACCAGGCCTTGCCGCTCTTCCTGGCGATGACGGCATGGCGGCCTGGATAGCCAGCCACGAATTTCACCTCGTCCCAGCTGCGGGGCAGCTCCTGGAGGAAGGTTTTCACGTAAGCGGGTGCGGTGGCCAAGCCTTCCGGCGTCTCGGCGAAGTGCTGGATCCCGGACAGGAACAGCACCGACTCCGCCAGCTCGAAGCCGTTGCGCGTGGCACGGCGGATCTTCGGGATATCGCCGAACACCATGGGCGTGAAGTCCATCGGGTCGAACAGGTTGCGGGCGAACGGCAGCATGGCCGCATGACGGACTACCGCGTCCTGGTCGTCCTGGGTGAAGGTCGTGTATTCAAGGCCGCGCACGGCTTCGGCGGTCATCAGGTTGGGATAAGTGCGCGCCCAGCCGCGCGGCAGGGTCGCGCCGTGGAAGTTCACCAGCAGGCCGGCGGCGGCAGCGTCCTTCAGGATGCCGACGTAGTAGTCGATCATCGACTTGCCATCGCCTGCGAAGAAGTCGATCTTCACGCCCTTCACGCCGATCTCCGCCAGACGCGCAAATTCGGCCACGCGCTGCTCGTGGGTCAACAGCTTGCTCTTCGGGGAGTACGGCGTCTTGTTCCAGTCGCCGGACGAGTTGTACCAGGCCAGCATGCCGATACCCTTCGTCGCTGCATAGGCGCCCAGCTCGCGCATCTTGTCGTAGCCGATCTTGCGGTCCCAGTCGGCATCCACCAGGGTGTAATCCCAGTGCATGTCGGCGGCGTAGTCGATGAACTTCTTCTGCACATCGAACACGGTGGCGTCATCCTTCAGCAGCGCCCAGCTCCAGGATGCGTGCCCGGGCTTCAGTTTCGCCCTGTCGAAAGCGATGGCCGGCGCAGCCAGGTCGGTGCCGAGGGTCGATTCGGTCACCGTCGCCAGGCTGCCGAGTGCGATCACGCGCCATGGCGACATCAACTCGCCGCTGCTTTCGGCCAGCAGGCCGCCATTGGTGAAGACTTCCGGCGCCATCGGCGTGCCGAGGCGGTAGACGCTGCCGGTGGAATCGGCCTGCAGGCGCGAGGCATGCCAGCTGCCATCCATGTTCGCCTCGGTCAGCGCGACCCAGGTGTCGCCGGTGCGGAACAGCGCCGGGAACACCCAGCCGGCCATCGGCGCCCTGGTGCCGACCGCGATCTCGCGCTGGTAATGCTCTTCATAGGACGGGTTCGTATTGCTCCAGCCGGTCTGCGCGACCGCCATCGGCTGCAGCCAGGCCTTTGCTTGCGTGTCGAAGGCGAAGCTGGTCGATTCGGATACGAACTTCTGCGGACCCGCAGCGCGCACCAGGTAGCGGAAAGCGACGCCGTCGTTCGATACGCGGAAGGCGACATCCATCGCCTGTCCCTTCGCATTGCGCACCGTGTAGACCTGCTCGTTGGCGCGGTAGGCGATGCGGCGCTTCTTGCCGGCGGCGAGTTCGTAATCCTCGGCAATCGGCCTGACCCGTGAGGTGGCGGCCAGTTTCAGCTGCGTGTCCAGGTCCGCGCCTTCCAGCTGCAGGCCGAGGCGCGATGGCAGGATGACCGGGTGGCCGTCGCGCTCGACGGTGTATTCCAGCGTGTGGGATGGACTGATGCGGACCTGGACGCTGATGTGACGGTCGGGGCTCGTGAGCGGTGCGGCAAAAGCGCCGGTGGCGAACAGCGCCAGCGCGAGCGGAGCGAATCTGGTCATGGCGCTTCTCCTCAGGTCCAACCCGCGTCGACGACGAAATCCTGCGCCGTGCACATCTTGCTGTCGTCGGCCGCCAGGAACAGCACCATGGCCGCGATATCTTCCGACATCAGCTTGCCCGGCAGGCACTGGGCGCGCTTGATCTGTGCCTCGCCTTCCTCGTCCAGCCACAGGTCGATCTGGCGCTGGGTCATGACCCAGCCCGGGGTGACGGTGTTCACGCGGATGTTGAATTGGCCCAGGTCGCGCGCCAGGCAGCGGGTCAGGCCGGTGACGGCGGCCTTGGTGGCCGCGTAGATCGGGTAGCCAGGGTTCTTGGCGTGGAAGGACATCGAGCTGAAATTGATGACCGAGCCGCCGCCGCGCCGCTTCATGCCTTCCAGCGCCGCCTGCACGGTGAAGAACATCGGGCGCTGGTTGATGGCGATGCGCTCGTCGTAGTAAGCGGCGCTGACGTCGCCGATCTGGTGGCGCTGGTCGTTGGCGGCGTTGTTGACGATGACGTCGAAGTCGCCCAGCAGGCCGGCCAGTTCGGCCATGGTCTGCTGCAGCGCCGGGATGTCGGTGATGTCGCAGTAGCGGAATACCGGCGCCGTCTGCCCCGGCTGTAGTGAACCGGTCAGCCGTGCCACCAGACCCTCGCTTGCCTCGCGCACGATGTCGACAAAGGCGACCGCCGCGCCCTGCTCCACGAAGGCGGCGACGATTGCTTCACCGATCCCGCTGCCGCCGCCCGTCACGAATACCCGCTTGCCTTCCAGGCTGCCGTACTTGGCCAACTTACTCATACCGTCTCCATCGTTTTTTTATTTATCTGCTTATTCTTTGCCGAGCGCCCCGTCGCGGCGGCGCCAGATGCCCAGCGGATTATCGTCGCGCAGCGCGGCCGGCAGCAAGGATTGCGGCAGGTTCTGGTAGCACACCGGGCGCAGGAAGCGGTAGATCGCAGCAGTGCCGACCGAGGTGCTGCGGCCGTCGGCGGTGGCCGGGAACGGGCCGCCGTGCACCATCGCGTGCGCCACTTCCACGCCGGTGCCGAAACCGTTTACGAGGATGCGGCCGGCCCTGCGCTCCAGCGTCGGCAGCAGGCCGCGCGCCGCATCGACATCGTCGGTGCCGTCGACCATGTGCAGCGCGGCGGTCAGTTGCCCTTCCAGGCGCTCGGCCACGGCGCGCATGTCTTCAAGGTCCTTGCAGACCACCAGCAGCGAGGCCGGGCCGAAGATCTCTTCGTGCAATTCGTGGCGCGCCAGGAAATCGCTGCTGGATACGCGGAACAGCGCGGCGTGGCCCTGGTGTTCTTCGTGCTCCATGCGCAGCAGGGTCGTCACCGCGTCATGGCCGTGCAGCGTGTCGACGCCGCTGCGGAAGCTGGCCGCGATGCCGGCCGAGAGCATGGTGGCCGGCTGGGTTTCTCCCAGCGCGGCGGTGGCGCCGGCGCAGAACGCCTCCAGTCCCTCGCCCTCCACCGCCAGCACCAGGCCAGGGTTGGTGCAGAACTGGCCCACGCCCAGCACCAGCGAGGCCGCGAATTCCTTGCCGATCCGCTCGCCGTTCGCTTTGAGGGCGTTCGGCAGCAGGAAGACCGGGTTAATGCTGCTCATCTCGGCATACACCGGGATCGGCTGCGGACGGTTTGCCGCGGTCGCCATCAGCGAAGTGCCGCCGGCGCGCGAGCCGGTGAAGCCGACCGCCTGGATCGCCGGATGGGCCACCAGTGCCTGGCCGATGTCGCGGCCGGTGCCGGTCAGCAGTGCGAAGGTGCCCGCCGGCAGGCCGCATTGCCCGACCGCCTTGACGACGGCGCGCGCCACTAGCTCCGAGGTGCCGGGATGGGCCGAGTGGGCTTTCAGCACCACCGGGCAGCCGGCTGTGAAGGCGGAGGCGGTATCGCCGCCGGCCACCGAAAAGGCTAGCGGGAAGTTCGAAGCCGCGAACACGGCCACGGGTCCGACCCCTATCAGGCGGCTGCGCAGATCCGGACGCGGCGGGGTGCGCGCCGGCAGGGCCGGATCGATGCGCGGGTCCTGCCAGGAGCCTTCGCGCAGCAAGGCGCCGAACAGGCGCAGTTGGTTGCAGGTGCGTCCGCGCTCGCCCTCGATGCGCGCGCGCGGCAGGCCGGTCTCCAGCATCGCGCGCTCGACCAGTTCGTCGCCGATGGCCATGATCTGCTCGGCGACAGCGTCGAGAAAGTCAGCGCGCTGCTGGTCCGTGGTGCTGCGGAAGGTGTCGAAGGCAGCGCCGGCCAGCGTGCAGGCGCGGTCGATCTGCTCGCGGTCGACCATGTGGAAGGACGGCTCCAGGTGCTCGCGCAGCGTGGGGTTCCAGGCCTTGAAGGAGCCGCCGGCGCCCTGCTCCGCGCGGCCGCCGATGAGTGCTTCGCCAGTCAGACTGCTCATAATGCTTTCACTTTCCTGTAGGTGTCGGTGGTCACGGCGAGCGGATTGCGCAGGGCCGGGCCGAATTGCGGCGATTCGATCTCGAAGGTCTCGCCGGCCGCGACCTGCACGTTGTCGGCGAAGCTCAGCGTGGCGGTGCCGAAGAAGTGGATGTGGACGTCGCCCGGGCGCGTGAACAGCCCGTACTTGAAGTGGTGGTATTCGAGGTTGGCGATGGTGTGCGACATGTTCTGCTCACCGGAGACGAAGGCCTTCTCCCAGCGCACCTGGCCGTCGGCGCCCACGATGCGCGATACGCCGGAAACGTGGGCCGGCAACTCGCCGACCAGCAACGCCGGGCCGACGCCGCAGTTACGCAGCTTCGAATGGGCCAGGTACAGATAGTTCTGGCGCTCGGTCACGTGGTCCGAGAACTCGTTGCCGAGCGCGTAGCCGACGCGCCAGGGCTGGCCGTCTTCGCCGATCAGGTAGAGGCCGGCGATCTCCGGCTCTTCGCCGCCGTCCAGCGCAAAGTCCGGCATGGCTATCGGCTGCCCGCTGGCGCGCACGATGGAGCCGTCGCCCTTATAAAACCATTCCGGCTGCACGCCCGGGGTATCGCCCTGCGGCTTGCCGCCTTCGACGCCCATGCGGAACATCTTCATGCTGTCGGACAGGGTCTCGACATCGCCGCCGATCTTCTTGTGCATGGCATCACGGGTGTCGGCGCTGCCCAGGTGGGTCAGGCCGGTGCCGGTGACGTAGCAGTGGGCAGGATCGGGGTGGTCGATCGGGGCCAGCAGGCGGCCTTCGGCGGCGATGGCTTTGTAGGATTCGGCGGCGGCGCCGGTGGAGGCATCTGCCAGGGCGGCGATGCCCATGCCTTGCGCGATGGCGGCCTTGGCCAGGCCCAGCGTGGTTGCGTAGCCCGCGATCGGGGTGACGGCGTCGCCGTCCAGGATGCCGACGCGGCGTTCGCCGGCGGTTGTGGTGTACTGAATCAAGAGCATCGGAGCGTCTCCTTCATTTTTTTTGGTGTGCTGCGTGGGCTCGGGGAGCCCACCCTACGGACCAATCAACGTAGGGTGGGCACCCCGTGCCCACGCGAACATCTCGTTCAATGCGAATGCTTGGGCACCGCCGAACCACGGCAGCCGATCAGGAAGTCGAAGTCGCAGCCTTCATCGGCCTGCAGCACGTGATCGAGATAGAGGCCCTGGTAACCGGTGCGGGCAGGCCCTTTATGCGTTTCAGCGCGTTCCGCCAGGCGGGCCTGGATTTCCTCGTCCGGCACGTCCAGGTGCAGGCGGCCGTTCGGGCAATCGAGTTCGATGAAGTCACCGTCCTTGACAATGCCCAGCGGGCCGCCGGCCATCGCTTCTGGCGCCACATGCAGGACCACGGTGCCGTAGGCAGTGCCGCTCATGCGGGCGTCGGAGATGCGCACCATGTCGGTGATGCCCTTCGCCAGCAGCTTTGGCGGCAAGCCCATGTTGCCGACTTCCGCCATGCCCGGATAACCCTTGGGGCCGCAGTTCTTCATGACCATGACGCAGGTCTCGTCGATGTCCAGGTCGGGGTCATTGACACGCTGCTTGTAGTGGTCGAAGTCCTCGAACACGACCGCGCGGCCTCGGTGCTGCATCAAGTGCGGCGATGCCGCCGAGGGCTTCAGCACCGCGCCGCGCGGCGACAGGTTGCCGCGCAAGATGCAGATGCCGCCGTCTTCGATCAGCGGCGCGTCCAGCTTGCGGATCACTTCATCGTTGTAGATCGGCGCGTCCTGCACGTTTTCCCACAGCGTCTTGCCGTTGACGGTCAGCGCATCCTTGTGCGGCAGCAGTCCGCCCTCGCCCAGGCGGCGCAGCACGCCCGGCAGGCCGCCGGCATAATAAAACTCTTCCATCAGGTAGCGGCCCGAGGGCAGCAGGTCGACGATGGTCGGGGTGCCCTTGCCAATCGCGGTCCAGTCTTCCAGCTCGAGCGGTACACCGGCGCGGCCGGCGATGGCCTTCAGGTGGATCACGGCATTGGTCGAGCCGCCGATCGCGGCATTCACGCGGATCGCGTTCTCGAAGTTCTCGCGCGTCAGGATCTTCGACAGCTTCAGGTCTTCGTTGACCATCTCGACGATGCGGATGCCGGACATGTGGGCCAGCACGTAGCGGCGCGCGTCCACCGCCGGAATCGCGGCGTTGTGCGGCAGCGAGGTGCCGAGGGCTTCGGCCATGCAGGCCATGGTCGATGCGGTGCCCATGGTGTTGCAGGTGCCGGCGGAGCGCGAGTGGCCGGCTTCGGCGGCGAGGAAGTCGTGCATCGTGATCTGGCCGCCCTTGGCCTGCTCGTGCAGCTGCCAGACGGCGGTGCCGGAGCCGATGTCCTTCCCGTTCAGCTTACCGTTCAACATCGGGCCGCCGGTGACGACGATGGTCGGGATGTCGACGCTGGCAGCGCCCATCAGCAGCGCCGGCGTGGTCTTGTCGCAGCCGACCAGCAGCACGACGCCGTCCATCGGATTGCCGCGGATGGATTCTTCGACGTCCATGCTGGCCAGGTTACGGGTCAGCATGGCGGTCGGGCGAAGGTTCGATTCGCCGTTCGAGAACACCGGGAATTCGACCGGGAAGCCGCCGGCTTCCAGGATGCCGCGCTTGACGTGCTCCGCCAGCTTGCGGAAATGGGCATTGCAGGGGGTGAGTTCGGACCAGGTATTGCAGATGCCGATGATCGGCTTGCCCTGGAATTCATGATCGGGGATGCCCTGGTTCTTCATCCAGCTCCGGTACATGAAGCCGTTCTTGTCCTGGGTACCGAACCACGCCGCGGAACGCAGGGTGGGCTTCTTTTTCGTATCGGACATGTGGTCTCCTTCCGTCTTATTGTCCTGGCTCAGCGATGGAAGAAAGTCTAAATTGCCATCAGATATCTTTCCAATCAATTTTTAGCGCTTATCGATATCGATTTTGGTATGCCATCAGGCGTCACCGAAGCGCTGTTCCGGCAGCCCGCGCACCTGCAGCGCATGCGCGAACACGCCGCCTGAGCCGGGCGCCGCTGCCAGCGCTTCCGGCGCCAGCCCGACAGTAGCGGAGGTCGCGTAGAGCACGTCCAGCCCGGGGCCGCCGAAGCTGACGCAGGTCGGCTGCAGCGCCGGCACCTCCAGCACCCGATCGATGCGGCCGTCGGGCGCGAAGCGCACCACCTGGCCGCCGCCCCAGCGGGCGCTCCATAGGTAGCCCTCGGCGTCGACGGTGGCGCCGTCCGGGTCGCCCGGCGCCACGCCGGCCGGCGCGAACAGGCGCAGGTTCGCCACGGCGCCGCCGATCGGATCGTAGTCGCAGCAGCGGATCTCGCCGGTGGCGGTATCGCTGTAGTACATGGTGCAGCCATCGGGGCTGAAGCAGATGCTGTTGGCGATGGCGACGTCGCCCAGCGGCAGGCGTTCCAGCGACAGGTCCCGGTTCAGCCGGTAGAAACCGCCGATGGGGTGCTTGGGGTTCTCGGCCTGGTTGAAGACGCCGAACACGAAGCGCCCCTGACGGTCGACGCGGCCGTCGTTCAGGCGGGTGGTCGGCAAATGCGCTTCGACCTCGCAGATGCGGGTCAGCTCGCCCGTCGGCAGCGCGAAGAAGGCCAGCCCGGATTCCAGCGCCAGCAGCAGGCGCTCGTCATCAGGCGTCAGGGCGATCGAGCAGAGACGCTCGGGCAGCGGCCAGCGCTCCAGCAGCCCGCTGGCCGGATCGTGCGACCACAGCTCGCTGCGCATGATGTCGGTCCACAGCAGGCGCCCGGTGCGCTCGTTCCAGATGATTCCTTCGCCCAGCCCGTGCCGGCCATCCACCACCAGTTGCATCATCGTGTCAGGGTTCCACTGAAAATTTGAAGCGCGATTCGGTTTCATAGACCTGGCCGGGGCGCAGGATCGTGTCCGGGTAAGCCGGCTGGTTCGGCGAGTCCGGGAAGTGCTGCGGCTCGATGCAGAAGCCGCTCCGCAGTTCGTAGCGGCGGCCGCCCTTCCCGCTCAAGGAGCCGTCGAGGAAGTTCCCGCTGTAGAACTGCACGCCCGGCTCCTGGGTGTACAGTTCCAGCACGCGGCCGCTGTCCGGATCGCGCACGTGCACGGCGCGCCGCAGCTCGCGGCTGTCCGCACCGCGGTTCAGCACCCAGCAATGATCGTAACCGCTGCCGTGACGCAGCTGCTTGTCCGGCTGGCCGATGCGCTCGCCAATGGGGCGCGGCTGGCGGAAGTCGAAAGGGGTGCCGGTCACCGGCGCCAAGGGGCCCAGCGGGATGGAGCCGGCATCGATGGGCACGAAGCGGTCGGCATCGATGACCATCATGTGGCCCAACACGTCGCCGCCCTCGGGCGCCACGCCGCGCAGGTTGAAATAGCTGTGCTGCGTCAGGTTGACCGGCGTCGGCTTGTCGCAGGTGGCGTGGAAGCGCACCACGATCTCGTTGTCGTCCGTAAGGCGATAGCTGGCGGTGACGTCCAGATTGCCGGGGTAACCCTGCTCGCCATCGGGGCTGCGGTAGCGCAGCACCAGCGCGCCGCCTTCGATGGCGGACTGCCACAGCAGCTTGTCGAAGCCGGGAGTGCCTCCATGCAGATGGTTCTCGCCGTCGTTGACCGTCAGCTGAAATTCTTTACCGTCGAGGGCGAAGCGCCCCTTGCCGATGCGGTTGCCGTACCGGCCGATCAGGGCGCCGAAGAAGGGGCTGTCCTTCACATACGGTTCCAGCGTGTCGAAGCCGAGCGCGACGTCGGCGAACTGGCCCTCGCGGTCGGGCACGTGGATCTCGCGGATGACGCCGCCGAAATCCAGGATCTTCACGACCATGCCCTGCGTGTTCGTCAGCGTAAACTGGCTGACCTGGGCGCCGTCCGGCAAGACGCCGAAGGCTTCCCGCGTGATTTCTCTATGCACGTCTGCCCTCTTTCAAAGCGTGGACGGACGGCCGAACACCGGCATGCCCTTGCCGTCCCAGCGCAGCGGCTTCACGAAGGTATGGCGGTCCGGATTCCACAGCGGGTCGCCGACGATTTCGGTGTAGGTGCGGGCGTGGTAGACCAGCATCACGGTGTCGCCGTCTTCGGCATAGGTGAAGCTGTTGTGACCGGGGCCGTAGATGCCATGCTCGTAGCAGGTACGGAAGACCGGCTCCTTCGCCTTGGTCCAGGAGGCGGGGTCGAGCAGGTCGGCATTCTCGTCGGCGCTCAGGAGGCCCATGGCGTAGTTTTCGTCGGTCGCGCTGGCCGAGTAGGAAATGAAGATCTTGCCGTGGCGGTGCAGCACCGACGGTCCTTCGTTGACCCAGAAGCCGCGCGTTTCCCAGTCGAACTCCGGCTTCGACAGCAGCACCGGCTTGCCTTCGATCTGCCAGGGCGTCTTCATCTTCGCGATGTAGAGATTGGAGTTGCCCTCGATCTCGACGTCCTTCTGGGCCCACAGGTAGTAGAGCTGACCCTTGTGGGTGAAGGTGGTCGCGTCGAGACAGAAGGTGTCGATACCGGTGTCGACCTGGCCTATGAACTCCCAGCTGCCCTCGAGCGGATTCGCATTCGTATTGCGGATCGCGTACATGCGGTGCTGGAACAGCTTGTACTTGATCTCGCGGCTCGGTGCGGCCGCGAAGTAGACGTACCAGGCGCCCATGTTGAAGTGCAGTTCGGGCGCCCAGATCAATTCGCTGTACGGGCCGGTGTCCGGCTTGACCCAGGCGTCCACGGTGGGCGCTGTCGCCAGCCCTTCGATGGTGGTCGCGCGGCGCAGCTCGATGCGGTCGTATTGCGGGACCGAGGCGGTGAAGTAGTAGTAGCCGTCGGAGTGCTTGTAGATATACGGGTCGGCGCGTTGTTCGATCAGGGGAGTAATCAAGGTTTCCATCATTATTTGTAGGGTGGGCACCACGTGCCCACCAATGTATGCGGTTAATAGGCTCCTGGTGGGCACGGGGTGCCCACCCTACCTCATCCGGCTGCGACGCCGCCAGCGCGCAGGTCTTCCTTGACGGTGCCGTAATAGGCATCGCTGATGCGGTACTTGAACATCAGCGCCCCCATCAGGAAGTGGAAGAAGCCCGGAATCACCGACAGCATCAGCGCAATGCCCTGCAGCGCCAGCGCCGACTGCTCCTGGTTGGGCTGGTAGCCGAAATAGCTGAGCAGGATGCCGACCATGCCGCCGGCCACCGCCATGCCGGCCTTCTGGGCCACCGAGATGCCGCCGAAGGCAAAGCCGGAGACCCGCTTGCCGGTCTTGACCTGGCCGTAGTCGATGGTCTCCGCAATCGCCGACCAGAACACCGGCGCATGCAGGTCCACCACCAGCGACAGCGCGAAGTACAGCACGAAGGCCAGCCCGGTATCGCCGGGCTTGACGAGGAAATAGATCATCACCGACAGCAGCGCCACCACCAGCTGGGTGTAGCGGAACAGCTTGACCTTGCAATAGAACTTGGTGACCCAGGTCGACACCACCATCGCCAGGATGGCCGCGGCGACGCCGGTCGACAGGAAGGCCGAGACTGTGGCGGTGTCCCCATGCAGGTAGTACTTGGCGTAGTAGACGGCCACCGAACCGCGGATCACGTAGCCGATGGTGCCGGTCACGCAGACGCCGCACAGGATCAGCCACTGATCGTTCTTCAACAGCACACTCACTTGCTCGCGCAGCGGCTGGCGCGCCACCTTGTGCACCACGCGCTCGGTGGTGGTGAAGAAGCAGAACAGGAACAGCACGACGCCCAGCACGGCCATCAGCGCCATCGCCGCCTGGTAGCCGGCGGCCGGGTTGCCGTTGCCCCAGCGCTCAGCCAGGATGGGCACCACGATGGTGACCATGAAGGCGCCCACCTTGGCCAGGAACAGACGGTAGCCGTTGGCGGACAGGCGTTCCTGCGGGTCGGCGGTCAGGGCGCTGGGCAGGGAGATATAGGACACGCCCACGCCCGAAGTCATCACCGTCATCAGGATGTAGGTCGAATAGGCCCACACCAGCTTGGCGTGGTAGGACCAGTCGGGCGTGCTGAAGACCATGAAGACCGAGATCCCGTAGGGTACGGCCAGCATCAGCAGCCAGGGACGGTAGCGCCCCCAGCGCGTGAGAAAACTGTCCGTCATCTGCCCCACCGCCAGGTCGGACAGCGCACCGACGATCTTGACCGCCACGAACAGCAGCGCCAGGTCGGTCGTCTTCAGGCCGTAGATGTCGGTGTAGAAGAAGGTGATGATCAACATCATCGACGAGATCACCACGTTGAGCGCCATGTCGCCGGCGCCGAAGCCCACTTTTTCGAGCGTGGACAGTTTTTGGGTCTGAGTTTGCATGCTGACTTCGTCTCCCAAGTCTTTGTTATGGTTTTTGCCTTGCTTCGGCATCATAAGAGCTGAAGCGAGACTATTCCAATCAAAATTCTGAAGAGTCCGATATCGTTTTTAGTATGTCATGACTGACAAGGACTGCGGATCAGCGTGCCGGCTGCGCCATCGCGTCCGCGACCGGCAGGCCGAAATCGGGAGTGCCGTCCTGTTGCCACGATATCGCCTGGGCGCGGGTATGGCGGTTAGGATCGAACAGGGGGTCGCCGACGATATCCCGGTAATTGCGGGCGTGGTAGACCAGGATATCGGTCTTGCCATCGACGGAGGTAGTGAACGAATTGTGGCCCGGGCCATACTGGCCATTCGCGGCGCTGCTGGCAAACACCGGCATGGGCGACTTGGCCCACGAGGCGGCGTCCAGCAAGTTGGCGCCGACTAGCGCCGTGAGCATACCCATGGCGTAGTTTGCATCGGTCGCGCTGGCGGAATAGGTCATGAACACACGGCCATTCTTCACCAGGACGGCTGGGGCTTCGTTGACGTCGAACTTCACCGTCTCCCATGCAAACTCCGGCGTCGTGAGCAGGACTGCCGGGCCCGCAATCGACACCGGTGTGTCCATCCTGGCGAGGTAGATTGCCGTCCTGTGTTTTTCCGCGGATGGCGGGCGTTGCGCCCATGCCAGGTAGCGTTGGCCGTTCAGCGCGAACGTCGTCGCATCCAGCGCAAACGATTCCCACCCTGTCTTCAGCTGTCCGCGCTCGATCCATCCACCTTCGAGCGGATCGGCGGCGGCGTTCTCGAGCACGTAGAGACGGACGTCGAAAGGCGCGTCTAATAGCCGTCGGCGCCGAGCGTCACCTGGGGATCGGCGCGTTGCCTGACGAGAGGATTGAGGATATCCGGCGAGGCCATCGCCGGCGCGATCACGGCAAACACGAGAGAACCCCTCACGTACAGGAATCGAAACCTGGTCATCGCCGACACCCTTGATGAGGAAATCCTCATGGTAAGAAATCGTGCTTGATTCGACCAATTACTTTTTTTGACCGAGCGATACCGTTTCCGTCAGCCTCACGGCACAGACGGCCCGATATCAAAACCGATATGTCAGATCCAGAAAAAATCATTAGTCCGATTATCACAGGATCTCTAACATGTTCTAACAGTAATGCCAGATGAAAAAAATTTCCAATAACTAGAAACACAGGAGACGTATGAAATCGCATGAATCTGCACGTCCATTGGCCTTGAAGCTGAGCGTGACCGCGTTGATGGGCGCCGGCCTGCTGAGCAGCGCTTCGGTGTGGGCGCAAGCGGCCGCCGAAGCGACGGAACTTCCTGAAACCTCGACCGTGGTCGTCACGGGTGTCAAGGCCTCGCTGATCAAGAGCCTGGCGATTAAGCGCACCAGCGACCAGGTCGTGGAATCGGTGGTTGCCGAAGACATCGGCAAGCTACCCGATAACAATGTCGTCGAAGCGCTGCAGCGCGTGACGGGTATCCAAGTCACCAACCGCGCCGGCGGCGAAGTCGGCACCTTGTCCATCCGCGGTCTGCCCGACGTCCAGACGACCTGGAACGGCCGCAATATCTTCACCGCGTCCGGTACCCAGGTCGCACTCCAGGACATTCCCTCGACCCTGGTTCGCCAGATCGACGTCTACAAGACGCGCGACGCCAGCCAGCTGGACACCGGAATTGCCGGCCAGATCGACGTCAAGTCGCTGCGGCCCTTCGATTTCAAGGGTTCGAAAGTGTCGCTGTCGGCACGTGAGACCTATCTCGATCCCGCGAAAAAGACGAATCCGCAGCTCAGCGGCCTGTTGAGCAACCGCTGGGACACTGGGGCCGGCGAATTCGGCGCCCTGGTCAATCTGTCGGCCACCAGGACGAAATACCGCAATGAAAGCGTGACGCCCGGCGCCATGGTGCCCTTCGCCAGCCCAAATGCGGCCGAGGATCCGGCCGGCTACACGCCCTTGCAGCGCATCTTCGACAACAATATCTGGACGGCCGGTACCCATACCGGCTTGCCGATGGCGGCGGGTTCGACGCTGAATTTCAACGGCAAGGCTTATCCTTATTACCTGGCGCGTGACGCCGTCTTCCAGAGCGACGTCGAGGGAGAGCGCAAGCGTCCCGCCGCGAATATCGCCCTGCAGTGGAAACCGAACAACGATGCGGTCTACACCTTCGAGTCGATGTACAACGGCTACCGTGACAAGTCCTTCAACCGCTTGCTGTTCAGCTTCGTCGACTGGTGGGGGGATCTCGGCAGCAACCCTGCCGGAACGATTACCACCTTCCCGGGAACGAACGTCATCAAGAGCCGCACCGTCAATAACGTGTATGGCTTCAACAGCGGCGACTACACCACGTCGGCCACCGATTCCTATGTCTATGCCTTGAACGGCAAGTGGAACGTGGGCGACCGCCTGAAGCTGGATGGCGACGTGTCCTACCAGACCAGCACCTATCACTCGGAATTCACCGCCACCCGGATCGATCGCGTTGCACCGTCGATCAACGTCAACTTCAATGACGGCAGCAACAACACGGCCTTCCATTTCAACGACGACGCCGACCTCGCCAACCCGGCCAAATGGAATGTCGCGCAGTTCTACGACAACGCCAACCGCAACAAGGGCAGCGCCGCGACAGCCAATCTGTCGGGTGTCTTCGACGCCAACTGGGGGGTGCTGGACACGATCCACTTCGGCGTACGCTTCGACGACCGCAAGGCCTCGGAGGCCAACCGCACCCAATCGGGCACCCTAGGCCGCAACCTTGCCTCCCTCGGTCCGGCATATTCGTCCACCAACGCGAACTTCGGCACCGCCATCTCGGACGTTCCGCGCTCATGGGTGGAGCCGAATGCCTACTATATTCGCGACAATATCGACGACTGGCGCAAGCTCATGGCCTCGGCCGATCCGAACTTCATGACGACGGACAAACTGAGCCTGCAGAAGACCTTCGAGATCGACGAGAAGACGACCAACCTCTTCCTGATGGGGAATACCCAGAACGAACTGTTCGGCCATCGCCTGCGCGGCAATTTCGGTGTGCGCTACGTCAAGGTCAAAACCGACATGACCTTCTACAAAGTCGACGCCACCACCAAGGCCGTCACGCCGTCCAGTGCCAGCAAGTCGACGAACAAGCTCCTGCCAAGCATGACCCTGATTTACGACCCGTCGAAGGACGTCGTGCTGCGCTTCAACTATGGCGAAACCTTGCGCCGCCCGAACTTCGGCGATCTGAATCCTGTCCTGCAACTTGGTGACGACGTGTCGCGGGTGGGATATGGCTCGGGCAGCGGCGGCAATCCGGACCTGAAGCCGACGCATTCCAGGAACTTCGACCTGACGGCGGAGTGGTACTTCCAGAAGGACAGCGCGCTCTACGGCACGCTGTTCAAGCGCAAGATCGACGGCCTGGTCGTGGGCCTGCGCCACAGGGTGCACGTCGATCCGGCCAACGACCCGTACCGCAACTCGACCTCGGGCGGCGACCATACGAACGGCTACGACTACGTCATCAACTCGCCGGTCAACGCCTCCAACGGCACGATCAAGGGCGCCGAGCTCGGCTTAATCTACTTCCCGAAGTGGCTGCCGGGCGTGCTGGACGGTCTGGGATTCCAGGGCAGCTATACGCGACTTACCTCGTCGCAGAACGTACCCGACGCCAATGATGCCGGCGTCATCGTCTCGCAGCTGGAGACACCGTTCTTCGGCGTGTCCAACAGCTCCTACAACGCCACCCTGGCCTACGAAAAGGGTCCGGTCAGCGTGCGCCTGTCCCAGGTCTGGCGCTCCGGCTTCCTGGCCGCCAACGAAGCCGCCCTGTTTGCCAATCCGATCGGCATCTGGCGCCATCCGGAGAAGAGCGTGGACATGCAGATCTCCTACAAAATCAACGACAACATGTCCGTCGATATCAGTGGCGTCAACCTGACCAACGAAATGCAGCAACAGTACTACCACTTCGGCAATGCGGGTAACGCGCAGTTGAGCAATTTCGGTACGGTCCAGATCGGACGTTCGGTCTCGGCTGCCTTGCACTGGAAGATGTAAGCCCCGAAGGTCGACAAGACCCCGCTGGTCAGACAGGGCGTTGTACGGTTCGCACCCGCAACGCCCTTTTTCATTCATCGATGGGATAGACAAATCGAGGAGGAGACATCCCGTGAAACGACTGCACGCTTTTACGAGAATGGGAGCGCTGTGCGCATCCTGTTTCATCGCCGCCGGCGCCGGCGCCCAGGCCGGCTTTACACAGCCCGCTTTCCAGAACGCTTCAGTGCACGACCCGGCGCAAATCAAGGTCGGCAATACCTATTACGTATTCGGCTCGCACCTGGCGTCCGCAAAATCGCCGGACTTGCTGAAGTGGACGCAGATGACGGATGGCGTTACCGCCACCAATCCCTTGTTCCTGAACGGGTCCAGGAATGTGTTCACAGAGCTGGCGGAAGCCTTTTCCTGGGCGAACACGAAGGACTTGTGGGCGCCTGACGTGCGCCAGCTGGCCGATGGCAAGTACTACATGTACTACGACGCCTGCCAGGGCGACGCGCCCCGTTCCGCGCTTGGTGTGGCCGTCGCGAACAGCGTCGAGGGACCTTACGTCAACAAGGGCCTGATCCTGAAGTCCGGCATGTGGGGGCTGGCAAGCCCGGACGGCACCGTGTACGACGCCTATAAACACCCAAATGCGGTCGATCCCAGCGTCTTCTACGACAATGCCGGCAAGCTCTGGATGGTCTACGGCTCCTACTCGGGCGGCATCTTCATCATGCAGATGGACCCCGGCACGGGCCTGCCTTATCCGAACCAGGGTTACGGCAAGCGCCTCATGGGCGGCAACCATGCACGGATTGAAGGCGCCTATATCATGTACAGCCCGGCCACGGCTTACTATTACCTGTTCACCTCCTTCGGCGGCCTCGATTCCGCGGGCGGCTACAACATGCGCGTGGCGCGTTCGACGAATCCGGACGGTCCGTATGTCGATGCGCAGGGGTACAACATGGCGAACGTGAAGGCGGACGCCAGCAAGCCATTGTTCGACGATGCCTCGGTGGCTCCCTACGGCGTCAAGCTGATGGGGAACTTCCTGTTCCAGCGACTCCTGGGTGAAGCCGGCACCGGTATCGGCACCGGCTATGTCTCCGCCGGCCACAATTCCGCCTGGTACGATCCGGCGACCGGCAAGCACTTCCTCGTGTTCCACACGCGTTTTCCCGAGCGAGGCGAACAGCATGAAGTGCGCGTGCACCAGATGTTCATGAATGCGGACGGCTGGCCCGTTGTCGCGCCTTACAGCTACGCCAACGAGACGCTGAGCGCGGTGCGTAGCGAGTTCGTCGTGGGCGACTACATGTACGTCAATCACGGCAAGGACATCACGGCCGCGATCAAGAAGTCGCAAATCATCACGCTGAACGCCAATGGCGCCATTACGGGCGCCGTGTCCGGCACCTGGCGCATCGTCGGCAGCAATCAGGTCGAGATCGCCCTGCCCGGCGCGTCGACGTACAAGGGTTATCTGCTGAGCCAGTGGGACGAGACCTCAAAGAGCTATGTGATGACCTTCAGTGCGTCCTCACGCGAAGGCATCGCGATCTTCGGCAGCCGCCTGCTTCCGCGCACCGACGCCGCAATCGCAGCGGCGGTCTACAACGAGTTGAGCCTGGGCGCCACCACGGCCGTCACCGGCAACCTGACGCTGCCCACGATCGCCGCACGGGGCGCGACGATCAGCTGGACCTCGTCGAATCCGGCCGTCGTCAGCAACACCGGGGTTGTGACCACGCCAGCCACCGGCGCCGTCAACGTCTCGCTGACGGCGCGCATCGCCAAGGGCTCGGCGGTGCTGACGAAAGTCTTCACGGTCACGGTGACGAAGCTGGGCGGCCTGGTGGCCTACTACGCCTTCGATGGCAACCTGGTCGATTCGAGCGGCGGCTTCGCTGCCGGCGCCGTGATCGGCAACAAGATCGACGTCGCGGGTGGCAGCCTGTCCTACGAGACCGGCATGCGCGGCAGCGCGGCCGTATTCAATGGCGCGACGGGCGTGCGCCTGCCGAACGGTCTGATTTCCTCGAACAACTACACGGTTTCCCTGTGGCTGAAACCTGCCCAGTTGACGGCCTACACGCCCACCTTCTTCGGCGCGCGCACGACGGATTCCTGGATCAGCCTGCTGCCGATGGGGCACGGTTTTGTCAACGGCGCCACGATGCTGTGGTCCGGTTCCGCCTGGTATGACGCGGGCCTCGGCATGAACATTCCCGTCAACCAGTGGTCGCACCTGGCCTTCACCGTCAATAACGGCGCGGTGAATGTCTACGTCAATGGCGTCAAGCGCTTCTCGGGCACCGGCTTCCCGAACGTGTTCACGAACACGACGGCCGCGTTCGCGCTGGGGGTGAACTACTGGGACACGCCGTATAAGGGCTCGATGGACGAGCTACGCATCTACAACACGGCCTTGACGGACGCCCAGGTGGCCGGCCTAGCCCATTGAAACATCGAGAGGATCGACCATGAACAAATACCTCATCGCCCTGCTCGCCGCATGCGCGTGCGCCACCGCGTCGGCTGGCGTCATCAACTTCGACGACTTGCCGGGCGACCCGACGCAAGCGCTGGACAGCGGCTACGCCGGCTTCGACTGGACCAACATGGGGACCATCCGCAGCGACGCCGCGCCGGGTACGGGCTTCGAGACCGGCGTGGTGTCGCCCACGAACGCCGCGTATAACTGGTACGGCTTGACGGCCACGATTTCGACGGCCGACGGCAAGGCGTTCACCTTCGCCGGCGCCCATTTCACGTCCGCCTACGTGGAGCAGGAAATCTCCTTCGAGGCTTACCGGAACGGCGAGCTGCTACGCGCAAGCGGCGCGTACACGCTGGACACCCTGACGCCGCAGTGGATAGGCTTGAACTGGACGGGCATCGACACGCTCGTCATCTACAACAGCAGCGGGACGCAGTGGGCAATGGACGATTTCACGGTGCCGGAACCGGCGACGCTGGCCTTGTTCGGCAGCTCGCTGGCGGGATTGCTGGCCGGCCGCCGCGTACGCCGCCGCTGGTGATCGGGCGTGGACAGCGCGGCAACGCGCTGTTCGCGAAAACAAAAAGGCCAGCATTTCTGCTGGCCTTTTCGATGAATCCTGGTGGGAAGTGCAAGTTTCGAACTTGCGACCCCTGCAGTGTGAATGCAGTGCTCTACCCCTGAGCTAACCTCCCTGATTTACTACCTTTTGCTGCCTTTTGCTGCGAATGCATCGCTGCAATGACGAGCATTATAGGGGGAGTTTTGCGTTTTGTCACCCCTGCGGAGAATATTTTCTCCAAACACATTCTCCTTTCACCCCTTTATCGAGCGCGGCCAGCACGGCGTCGTGCTCAGCCAGCTCATCCGCGGCTGCCGAGACGACGATGATCTCGCCGAGCGGCACGGCTTCCAGCAGCGCGCCGCCGCCAGCCTCTTCGACTTCGACATCCATCGACAGCATGTTCTGCCCGCGCGTCATCGCCAGGTAGACGTCGGCCAGCAGCTCCGAGTCCAGCAGCGCGCCGTGCAGCTTGCGGTGGGCGTTCGAGATGCCGTAGCGGTCGCACAGCGCGTCCAGCGAGTTGCGCTTGCCCGGGTGCAGTTCCTTCGCATGCACCAGGGTGTCGATCACGCTGCTGCAGTGGTCGACGAAAGGCGGCAGGCCCAGGCGCTCGAACTCGTGGTTCAGGAAGCCCAGGTCGAAGGGCGCGTTGTGAATGATGATCTCGGCATCCTTCACGAACTCCCGCAGTTCCTCGACGATCTCGTGGAACTTCGGTTTGTCGCGCAGGAATTCGGTGGTCAGGCCGTGGACTGCCAGCGCTGCTTCGTCCGAGTCGCGCTCGGGATTGATGTAGCGGTGGAAGTTGTTGCCCGTGAGTTTACGGTTGAAGATTTCGACGCAGCCGATTTCAATCACACGGTCGCCCGTGCGTGGATTCAGGCCGGTGGTTTCGGTATCGAGGACGATCTGGCGCATACGTGTATTTTACCCCAAGCAATCAGCGCTTGACCGAGGCGGCGCCCATGTTCGCCAGGCTGTCCGCGCGCTCATTGCCCGGGTGGCCGTTGTGGCCGCGCACCCAGCGCCATTCGACCGCGTGCTGCTGCTGGGCGGCGTCGAGGGCCTTCCACAGGTCTTCGTTCTTGACCGGCTCCTTGGTCGAGGTCTTCCAGCCGCGCGCCTTCCAGCCGTGGATCCATTCCGAGATGCCCTTCTGCACGTACTGGCTGTCGGTGTGCAGCACCACGTGGCAGGGTCGATTCAGCACGCCCAGCGCCTCGATCACCGCGCGCAGCTCCATGCGGTTGTTGGTGGTGTTCGGCTCACCGCCGAAAATTTCCTTTTCGTGGTCGCCGGCCACGAGCAGCGCGCCCCAGCCGCCGGTGCCCGGATTTCCCTTGCAGGCCCCGTCGGTAAAAATCTCTACTTTGGTCGTCATGCTCTCTTCTACTTGATGCGTTCGTTGCGGTTGGTTGCCGGCACCGCCTTCGGCGCCTTGCCCGGCTTCTTGTTCCAGGCCGGTCCGATGATGTTCATTCCCTTGACGCGCTTGATCGCGTGCACGATGTAGACCGCGCCCAGGTAAGGCCACCAGCGCTGCCCTGCCCCTTCGACGAAGGCGAAGCGGTTCAGCCACTGGGTGGTGCGGAAAGGCGGCGCATAGCAGCCGAAATGGCTGCGGGTGGCGCCGAGATTCAACAATTTTAACCAGTCTTTCAGCCGGGGCATAGAGATGAACTCGCCCGCGGTCGGCAGGTAGGCGCTGCTGGTGATGCGGCCCATGCCCTGGCGCACGCCCCACATGCTGGCCGGATTGAAGCCGCAGATGATCAATTGCCCTTCGGGGATCAGCACCCGCTCGACCTCGCGCAGCACCTGGTGCGGCTCGGCGGCGAACTCCAGCACGTGCGGCAGCACCACCAGGTCCAGGCTCTGCGAAGCGAAAGGCAGTTCGGCAAAGTCGAGCGCGACCGCGATTTGCTTGCCGCCGGCGGCGATCGCCAGTTCATCCGCGTTCGAGGTGCGGGTTGCGGCCTGCCACTTGTTCGGCATGCGGTTGGCGGCCAGCGCATCGATCTGCGGCACGCCGATCTGCACGGCATTGAAGCCGAAGATGTCGGCCGTCAGCTCGTCCAGGCAGGCCTGCTCCCAGGCGCGCACGTAGGCGCCGGCCGGCGATTGCAGCCATCGGTCGAGCGCTATAATGGATTTTTCGGATACGGCGCTATCCATGCCACCCCTTTTTGCTTACGCATCTACATAGCTTATGACGAATCCGCCGAGCAGTTCCACCGCCCTCAGCGTCCTGACCATACCCGCTTTCAAGGACAATTACCTCTGGCTCATCCACGACGGCGTCCATGCGGCGGCGGTCGACCCGGGCGACGGGCAGCCCATCCTCGATGCCTTGCGGGCGAATGGATTGACCCTTACCGCCATTCTACTCACCCATCACCATGCTGACCATATCGGTGGCGTGCCTCAATTGCTCAGCGAGTATTCCGTTCCGGTATTTGGTCCTCGTAATGACAATATCGCCGCGGTGAGCCATCCGCTGGGCGAAGGCGACCGCATCCAGGTGCCGGGCCTGGCGCTGGAATTGTCGGTGCTGGACGTGCCCGGCCACACGCTGGGCCACATCGCCTACGTGCGCGAGACGCCGGGCGAGCACTGGCTGTTCTGCGGCGACACCCTGTTCGGCGCCGGTTGCGGCCGCCTGTTCGAGGGCACGCCCGCGCAGATGGCGGCTTCGCTGGCCAAGCTGGCCGCCCTGCCCGACGACACCCTGGTCTATTGCGCCCACGAATACACCCTGTCCAACCTGCGCTTCGCCGAAGCCGTCGAGCCCGGCAACCGCGCGCTGCGGATGCGCCTCGAAGCCGACAGCAAGGCGCGCGGCACCAATCTGCCCACCATCCCTTCCAACATCGCCATCGAAAAAGCGACCAATCCCTTCCTGCGCGCCACCGAACCCGGCATCGTCGACAGCCTGGTGGCGGCAGGCAGGCTGGAGCGCGGCGCCACGCCCGTCGAGGCCTTTGCCGCGCTGCGCGAATGGAAGAACGTGTTCTGATGACCGCCCGTCATCCGCTGCGGCGCCTCGACTTCTTTTTCGATCCGATCAGTCCCTACGCCTGGCTGGCGATGCGCTCGCTGGGGCGGCTCGAGGCCGCCGGCCTCGAGATCCGCTTCGTGCCGGTGCTGTTTGCCGGCCTGCTCAAGGCGCACGGCAACCTCGGCCCGGCCGAGGTGCCGGCCAAGCGCAGCTATCTGTTCCGCGACGTGATGCGCGAAGCGGCGCGGCTCGGCCTGCCCTTTGCCGGGCCGCCCGGGCATCCCTTCAATCCCTTGACGGCCCTGCGCATGTGCACCGCGCTCGACGTCGATGCCGATCGGCGCAGGCTGGCGCTGGCGCTGGTTGCAGCTTGCTGGGAGCGTGGAGAGGATGTGTCGGACGCGGCGGTGCTGACGCGGCTGGCGGATGAGGCCGGCTTCGATGGCGAGGCGCTGGTGGCGCGTACCGCGACGCCGGAGGTGAAGCAGGCGCTGGCGGCGGCGACCGATGCGGCGATCGCTGACGGTATCTTTGGCGTGCCGACTTATCGGCTGGATGGAGAGCGGTTCTGGGGTGGCGACCGCATCGAGACGCTGTTGTGGCGTCTCGAAGGCGGTGCCGTCGATGAGGATCAGCTGGCGGCCTTTTTGGCGAGGCCGCCGCTGGCGCAGCGCAGGCGGTGATGCAACGTGGGCACAGGGTGCCCACCCTACAATGTATGTCGTAGGGTGGGCACCCCGTGCCCACGCAAACCATCAAATCTCTTCGTACAGCGGCAAGGTCAGGAACTCCGCAAACTCCTCCGAGGTCGACATCTTCTCGAAGATCTCCGCCGCACGCGCATAGGTCGGGCTGTCGCCGTTCGGCGCGACCTCTTTCACCTTGGCCAGTTCTTCCGGAATCATCGCGCGCACCATGTCGGCGGTGACCTTGCGGCCGTCGTCCAGCACACCCTTCGGCGTGCGAATCCACTGCCACACCTGCGAGCGGCTGATCTCGGCCGTGGCCGCATCTTCCATCAGGTTGTGGATGGGCACGCAGCCATTACCGGCCAGCCAGGCGCCCAGGTAGTGGATGCCGACGTTGATGTTGTAACGCAGGCCGGCTTCGGTGATCGGCGCTTCCGGCTTGAAGTCGAGCAGTTGTGCCGCCGTCACTTCAACGTCCGGACGCTGCTTGTCGAACTGGTTCGGGCGGTCGCCCAGCACCTTCTTGAATTCGGTCATGGCCGGCTCGACCAGGCCCGGGTGCGCGACCCAGCCGCCATCGTAGCCGTCGTTGGCGTCGCGCGACTTGTCGCCGATGACGCCGGCCATCGCGACGGCGTTCTTCTCCGGATCGTTCTTGATCGGGATCAGGGCCGACATGCCGCCAATCGCCGGCGCGCCGCGCTTGTGGCAGGTCTTCAGCAGCAGCAACGCGTAGGCGCGCATGAAGGGCGCAGTCATCGTCACTTTCGGACGATCGGCCAGGCAGAAGTCCTTATCGAGCTTGAACTTCTTGATGCAGGAGAAAATGTAGTCCCAGCGGCCCGCGTTCAGGCCGGCGCTGTGCTCGCGCAGTTCGTACAGGATCTCGTCCATCTCGAAGGCGGCCAGGATGGTCTCGATCAGCACGGTGGCCTTGATGGTGCCCTGCGGCAGGCCGAGTTCGTTCTGGGTCATGACGAAGATGTCGTTCCACAGGCGCGCTTCCAGGTGCGATTCCATCTTCGGCAGGTAGAAGTACGGACCGGCGCCGCGCGCCAGCTGCTCCTTCGCGTTGTGGAACATGAACAGGGCGAAGTCGAAGATGCCGCCGGAGACGCGCTTGCCGTCCACCAGCACGTGCTTTTCATCCAGGTGCCAGCCGCGCGGGCGCACGACCAGGGTCGCGACCTTGTCGTTCAGCTTGTATTGCTTGCCGTTCTGCTCCAGCGAGATCGTCTTGCGCACGGCGTCGCGCATGTTCAGCTGGCCGGTGATCTGGTTGTCCCAGTTCGGGGTGTTCGAATCCTCGAAGTCGGTCATGTAGCTGTCCGCGCCGGAATTCAGGGCGTTGATGACCATCTTGCGCTCGACCGGGCCGGTGATTTCCACGCGGCGGCATTCCAGCGCCTGCGGGATCGGCGCGATCTTCCAGTCGCCGTTGCGGATATTGGCGGTTTCGGGCAGGAAGTCCGGGCGCTCGCCGGCGTCCAGGCGCTTGGCGCGTTCGACGCGGGCGGCCAGCAACTGCTGGCGGCGCGGTTCGAATTCGCGGCTGAGCTTGGCGACGAGGGCAAGCGCCTCGGGAGTCAGGATCTGTTCGTAGCCGGGTTTGATCTCGGCGCGGATTTCCATTCCGGACGGGGTGGCGATGGTCATGACGTACTCCTCTTTAGTATGAAAACTCGGCGCTGCCAGGCTCCACTGGGGCCTTGGCGTTTGCTATCTCGTCAAGTATATTCACTCGAGCGTCAATAAACGAGACAAAAAATACATTCATCTATGCGTTTTTGTCACAGATGAGGGAGCAAGCAGCACGCATGGGTCATTTTCGCCAGATTTCCACCTTCGTCGAGGTCGTCGCCCGCGGCAGCCTGTCCGCCGCCGCGCGTGCCGAGGGCATCGCGCCCGCCATGATCGGGCGCCGCCTCGATGCCCTCGAAACCCGTCTCGGCGTCAAACTGCTACAGAGGACCACGCGCAAACTGGTGTTGACGGACGAAGGCGCCGCCTTCCTCGAGGATTGCCAGCGCATCCTGGCCGAGCTGGAAGAAGCGGAATCGGCGGTGTCGGCACGCAGTGCGCGCGCCACCGGCCATCTGCTGGTGTCGGCCCCGGCCGGCTTCGGGCGCCAGCACGTGGCGCCGCTGGTGCCGTCCTTCCTGCTCGAACACCGCGACGTCACGCTCAACCTGAACCTGAACGACCGCGTGGTGGACGTGATCGGCGAAGGCGTCGACGTGGCGATCCGCATCGCCAGCCTGTCGGACTCCAATCTGGTGGGCGTCAAACTGGCCGACAACCATCGCGTGGTGGTCGCCACGCCGGCCTATCTGAAGCGCCACGGCAGCCCGCAGACACTGGACGACCTGGCGCGCCACAACTGCCTGGCGATCAGCAGCGAAGGCAGCCAGCGCGGCTGGACCTTCCGCGACGAAGGGAAAATCGTGACCCTGAAAGTGGCGGGGAACATGGTCTGCAACGACGGCGCCGTGCTGCACGACTGGGCAATGGCCGGGCGCGGCCTGGCCTGGCGTTCGATGTGGGAAGTGGGACCGGAAATCGCGGCGGGCCGCCTGGTGCCGGTGCTCGAGCAATATGCGGCGCCGGGTAACGACATATACGCGGTATTTGCACAACGGCGCCATCTGCCGTTGCGGATCCGCGCCTTCGTCGATTTCCTGCGCCATGCCTATTCGCAACCCAATTACTGGCGGAACAAGCTTGGGAATTAAAGAAGATTGCCGACAAAAAATAAGTTAATGCTGTGCTGCCTCTGCAATCGACAGACGAAAAAAATCCCCGGACATGCCGAGGATTTTTTGCCGAAATTCAGCGAGTAATCGTGACGATTACAGCGGCTGGATGTTCGATGCTTGCTTGCCCTTCGGACCCGAAGTCACGTCGAACGAAACACGCTGATTCTCTTGCAGCGACTTGAAGCCTTGGGATTGGATCGCCGAGAAGTGAGCGAACAGATCTTCGCCGCCTTCGTCCGGGGTGATGAAGCCGAAGCCCTTGGAGTCATTGAACCATTTAACGATGCCAGTTGCCATTACTATTTCCTATTTCAGTTGAAGTGGGCTCACGCCCGTTTACGATCGTTTGAAGAAGCAAGAAACAAATGACAGACTAACTGCACTGCAACCGCGAATCCAACGATCCCACATTATACCGAATAAACCAAAACGTACACGGTTTTCGCAAAATAAAATCTGCGACTCGTAACATTCCTAAAACCAACTTTTACGAGCCCTTATTTCACGTCGGTGGTAAGCAGAATATAGATTATCGAAAGTTAGCAAGTTTGTCATACATCAAACGACCTCAAGACAATGTTCTTGTCCAAGGTCTAGATGGCGGACTCGTCATTAGGGTAGGCATCCTTCGGGTCGCGCAGGGCCCAGGCTACGAACTGGTCCAGTTCGACCAGCCAGGCTTCCCACTCCTCCGGGGCGACGGCGTCGAAGGTCATCAGCACCCGCAAGCGCTGTTCGATATTGCGCGCCTGGTGGCCGAGGATGCGGAAGCCGAAGGTGGCGGAGGATCCCGCCAGCGTGTGCAGCACGGCGTGCAGCTCCTGCATCAGCTCCGTTTGCGGTTGCACCGTGTCGAAAGCGTTGCGTGCAGCCGACAGGCGTCCCAGGGTCTGCGGTAGCGAGGCCGCGAACCTGTCGTTCAGCTCCGCCAGGCGTTCGAAGAATTCCGCGTCGGCCGCGCTGCCGGTCTGCATTTATTTGGTACCGAAGATGCGGTCGCCGGCATCGCCAAGGCCCGGGATGATGTAGGCGTGGTCGTTCAGGTGGCTGTCCAGCGAGGCCACGTACAGCTTGACGTTCGGGTGGGCCTTGTGGAACACCTCGACGCCTTCCGGCGCGGCCACCAGGGCCAGGAAGATGATCTGCTCGTCCGGCACGCCGCGCTTTTTCAGCACGTCGACGGCGTAGACTGCGGAATTGCCGGTCGCGACCATCGGATCGCACAGAATGAAGGTGCGCTCGGTGGTGTCCGGCAGGCGCACCAGGTACTCGACCGGCTGGTGGGTCTCGGGGTCGCGGAACACGCCGATGTGGCCGACACGGGCCGAGGGCACCAGTTCCAGCAGGCCGTCGCTCATGCCGATGCCGGCGCGCAGGATAGGCACGATGGCGAGCTTCTTGCCGGCGATGATGGGCGCATCGATGGTCATCAGCGGGGTTTCGATTTCGCGGGTGGTCAGCGGCAGGTCGCGCGTGATCTCGTAGCCCATCAGCAGCGTGATCTCCCTCAGCAGCTCGCGGAAGGTGCGCGTCGAGGTGCCGCGGTCGCGCATGTGCGACAGCTTGTGCTGGATGAGGGGGTGATTCAGGATGTACAGGCTGGGGAAACGCGGATCTTGTTTCATTGTCGACTCAGAGTATAAAAGCGGCCAGTGTTGGCGTGAAGACCAGCATTATCCCAGCCGCGCGGCGGTTTGTCCTCACCTTGTTGAAGAAATTTCCAGAGTCCGGGCCAGGATCGCCGGGGCGTCCAGCCCGTCCGGCAGGCGGCCGAAGGCGCCGCCGACCTCGCGTGCAATGCGCGAAGCGACGAAGGCGTCGGACACGAAAGCCGGCGCGTGACGCAGCAGCAGCCCGGCCTGGACCCCGACCACCAGCTGCTCGGCCAGGCGGCGCGCGCCGAATTCGGAGGCCGCGGCAGCGCCGATCTCTTCCAGCAGGCGCGCGCACCAGGCGTCGTAGCGGGCATCGATGCCGCTTGCCAGGCCCAGCTCCTGCGCCAGCGCGATGCGTGCTTCCGGCGACTTGCCGAAGGCGCGCAGCACGTCCAGGCACATCACGTTGCCCGAGCCTTCCCAGATCGAGTTGACGGGGAATTCGCGGTACAGGCGCGCCAGCGGGCCGTCCTCGACATAGCCGTTGCCGCCCATGACTTCCATCGCCTCGGCGCCGAAGGCCGGGCCGCGCTTGCACAGCCAGTACTTGCCGGCGGGGGTCAGGATGCGGCCGAGCAGGACTTCGGCCGGATCGTCCTGGCGGTCGTAACAGCGCGCCAGGCGCAGCGCGAACGCAGTCGCGGCCTCGGATTCCAGCGCCAGGTCGGCCAGCACGTTCTGCATCAGCGGCTGTTCGGCCAGCGGGCGGCCGAAGGCGCTGCGCCCGCGCGCATGGTGCAATGCGTGGCAGAGCGCGGCGCGCATGATGCCGGCGGTGCCCGTCACGCAATCGAGCCGGGTATGGCTGCCCATCTCGAGAATCGTCGGGATGCCGCGCCCTTCCTTACCGATCATCCAGCCGATGGCATCGCAGAACTCGACTTCGGACGAAGCGTTCGAGCGGTTGCCCAGCTTGTTCTTGAGGCGCTGCACGCGGATGGCGTTGCGGCTGCCGTCCGGCAGGAAGCGCGGCACGAAGAAGCAGCTGAGGCCGGCGCTGCCTTCACTGTCCGTCTGCGCCAGCACCAGGTGGGCATCGCACTGCGGCGCCGAGAAGAACCATTTGTGACCCACGATCACAAATGCGCCCTCGCCCTGCTCGCCGAAGCGGCTCTTCGCCTGGGCCGGATCGAGCGGCGCGGCGCGGGTCGTGTTGGCGCGCACGTCGGTGCCGCCCTGCTTTTCCGTCATGCCCATGCCGACCAGGGCGCCGCGCTTCTGCTCGACCGGCAGCGAGCGCGGGTCGTACTCGCGCGACAGGATCTTCGGCAGCCAGCGCGCGGCGATGGCCGGGCTCTGGCGCAGCGCCGGCACCGAGGCGTAGGTCATCGTCACCGGGCACTGCGAGCCGTTCTCGACCTGGCCGAACATCAGGTAGGCGGCGGCGCGCGCCACCTGGGCCCCGGCCCTGGGCGACTCCCACGGCAGCGAATGCGCGCCGTTCTCGATCAGCAAGCTCATCAGACGATGCCAGGACGGATGGAATTCGAGCTCGTCGATGCGATGTCCGCCACGGTCGAAATTCACCAGCCGCGGCGTGAACTCGTTGGCCAGGCGCGCCAGTTCCAGGACCTCGCTGCTGCCCAGCCGCTCGCCGAGCGTGTCCAGCGTGCCGGCGGCCCAGCCGGCGTCTTCGCGCTCGAGGCCCTCGCGCAAGGCGGGATCGCAGCGGAACAGGTTGACGTCGCCGAAGGGCGGCGCCTGGTTGAAGACCTCGTGCGTATCGAATCGGTTCATGGACGCCTGCCCTTCTGTCATTGCACTACTGGTTGTTGCACCAAAGCATCACGTAGGCAAAGGAAAGGTTTCCTAATTGCACTACATCGGCGACAATGCACGGGCTCGGCGCCCGACTTGCGTTATCGACAAGGCAACAAGGCTAGCTTAAAGCTTCAAGCCGGGCAAGCACGACCTGTCCGGAATGACAGCTGCGGGGTATCAAGGTGGGACTGAACACAGGGGTGAGTTGTGTTTTTTAATGCTTTCGAGAATCTTTCAGTGATACATTTCCAGAGGATTTGATACACTCGTGCGGTTTGCCGCCGCTCCGGTTGCGGCCAGGATTAAGAAAGCACCTATTCAGACATGCGCCCCGGTTCACCAGCAGCAGCGAACGAGGATCCGCGCCATGCGCCGCCGGCCCACGGGCTGGATGCGCTCATGGAAGCGGTGGGCGATATCGCGTTCCGCATCGACCCCTCCGGCCTGATCCGCCATGCCAGCCAACGCGGCCAGCGCTTGCTCGGCGCGGCCGGCGAACTGCGCAACACGGCCCTGCCCGCCCTCGCGGTCGACGTCGACCAGCCGGCGCTGCGCAACGCCATCGTCGACGCCACCGCGCGCGCCGAGCCGGTGCTGGTCGAAGCGCGCTTGCGCGCGGGCGACAAGGAAACCTGGTTCGAACTGCGCGTCAGCCTGCTCGACGGCGGCCCGGAACTGCTGGCCGTGGGCCGCGACATGTCGGCCCAGCGCGCCACCGAGCAGCGCCTGCGCCACATGGCCACCCACGACGCCCTCACCGAACTGCCGAACCGCCTGCTGCTGTCGGACCGCATCCGCATGGTGATCGCAAACGCGCGCCGCTCCGGCCAGGGCTTCTCGATCGCCACCATCGGCCTGGACGGCTTCAAGAAAGTCAACGACGGCCTCGGCCACCCGGTCGGCGACGCCGTGCTGCGCATGGCCGCCGGCCGCCTGCGCAAGACCCTGCGCGACAGTGACACCCTGGCCCGCGTCGGCGGCGACGAATTCGTCGCGGTCCTGCCGGGCACCTACAACGAAGCCCAGATCAAGCTGGTGACCGGCCGCCTGCTGGCCGCGCTGCAGTCGCCCTTCGAGATCGACAAGCACACGGTCTACCTGGGCGCCTCGGTCGGGGTCTCGGTGTACCCGGAGCACGCCGAGGACGAAGTGCGCCTGGTGGCGCTGGCCGACAGCGCGATGGGCCGCGCCAAGGAAACCGGCGGCGCCCGCACCATCGTCCACAGCAGCCGCGAAACCAGTCCACCGCAGCACGACATCTCGCTCGAGGCGGCGATGTTCCAGGCGGTGCGCGAGGGCGAGTTCATGCTGTACTACCAGCCCATCGTCAGCAGCCGCACCCGCCGCATCGAGGGCTTCGAAACCCTGATGCGCTGGAAGCACCCGACCCTGGGCATGGTGCCGCCGGTGCGCTTCATTCCGATCTCCGAAACGAATGGCCTGATCAACATGCTGGGCGCCTGGGCGCTCAAGTCCGCGCTGGTGCAGATCCGCCAGTTCGAGGAAATCGCCAAGCGCGACCTCTACATATCGGTCAACATCAGCCCGCGCCAGTTCCGCAACGACCGCTTCCTGTCGGTGCTGGACGACGCCCTCGCCTTTTCCGGCACGCCCGGCGACAAGCTGGTGCTCGAGATCACCGAGGGCACGCTGATGGTCGACCCGGCGCATGCCGAGAGCATCCTCGGCAAGATGGCCGAGCGCAACGCGCGCATCGCGATCGACGATTTCGGCACCGGCTATTCGTCGCTGGCCTACCTGAAGCGCTTCCCGATTTCGGTGCTGAAGATCGACCGCGCCTTCATCAAGGACCTGCCAGCGTCCGCCAAGGACGCGGCCATCTGCAACGCCGTGCTCGACCTGGCCAAGCACCTCGACCTGTCCGTCGTGGCCGAGGGCGTCGAAACCGAAGAACAACTCAGCTACGTGGAATCGCGCGGCTGCGACTACGTGCAGGGCTACCTGACCGGCAAACCGATGTCGGCTCACGTCGCCATGGCGGCGCTGAAGGAAGACCTGTACACCGAACTGCTCCCGAACGAACTGCGGGCGGGCCACTCATGAACCAGACCCTGAATACCGAACGCTCGCCGAAGGCGGACGCCACCCTCGCCCTGCTGTGGGAACGCATCCGCCGGCGCGGCGACATGCCCGGCTTCACGCGCGCCATCAACGCCATCCTGGCCTCGATGCGCGGCGAGGACGAGCGCGACTTCTCCATGACCCAGACGGTGCTGTCCGATCCCGTCCTGACCCAGAAGGTGCTGCGCCTCGCGAACAGCGGCATGTACTCGGCCTTCGGCCAGCGCATCAACACCGTGTCGAAGGCCGTGCTGGTGCTGGGCACCGAGGCGATCGGCCACCTGGCCCTGGGGCTGAAGCTGATCGAGGAACTGAGCAAGTCCACGCCGGACTCGCTGCAGGCCCACATCGAGATGGAAAAGGCGGTGCTGGCCGGGATGGTGGCCCAGCAGGTGGCCGCCAAGGCCGACGTGCGCGATCCGGAAGAAGCGGTGGTCTGCTCGATCCTGCATTCGCTGGGCCGCATGATGGTCACCTTCTACCTGCCGGAACGCTGGACGATCCTGCAGCAGGCCGCGGCCGAAGGCGCCGACGATGCGGCTGCCATCGACCAGCTCGGCCTGACCCTCGAACAGATCGGCCGCGCCACCGCCGAGCACTGGGGCCTGCCGCGCAACCTGATCGCCGGCATGCGCCGCGTGGAACCGGGCGAGCGCGGCGACGCTTTCGCCCACGAAGACTGGCTGGCCGCACTGGGCACCATGTCCTCGCAGTGCGCCGAGTCGCTGTGGCACGGCGACGAGGGCGCCGCCGAGCAGGTCGCCCAGCTGGCCTCGAACTTCTCGGCCATGCTCGGCATCGAAGCCGACAACATCGTCGGCGCCATCGAGCAGGCCAGGGTCGAGGCCGCCGCCGACCTGTCGATCGCGCCGCTGGCGAATCCGCCCGAGAAGCGCGCCCGCGCCGCCGCCGCGACCCGCATGCGGGACGCTGGCAACAAGATCCTGACCAGCGGCGTGGCCGAGATGCGCGATGCCGCCGGCAGCGCCACCCCGGGCCAGATGATGTCGATGGCGATCGAGAGCGCCTACCACGGCCTGTCCTTCACGCGCGCCTTCGGCTTCCTGCGCAGCCGCCGCGAAGGCAAGTACAGCGCCAAGATCGGCCTGGGCGACGGCGCTAAGGCCCTGCAGCCCAAGCTGATCTTCGACGACGCCTACGATCCGAACGTATTCTTCGCCGCCCTCGGCAGCGACCGCGTGATCTTCATCGAAAACGCGCGCGACCCGAAATTCGCCAGCAAGCTGCCCGGCTGGTGGAAAGGCACGCTGGGCTCGGCGCGCTGCTTCGTCATCATCCCGCTGTGCACCAACGGCGAGCCGGTCGGCTTCATCTACGGCGACTGGGACGACCGCTTCCCGTCGGTGTTCCTGAGCCAGACCGAGTTCTCGCTGCTGAACGACTTGCGGGCGCTGGTGGTGAAGTCGGTGGAGCGGCGCCAGCAGCTCGAAGCCGTCGTCACGCGGGCCTAAAGGTCTACCGTCATTCCCGCGGAAGCGGGAATCCATACGCTCAGCATGGATTCCCGCCTTCGCGGGAAGTCATTTCGGGCAATGCCCGGAATGACGAAGCGAGAGACCCTCCCACCTCCAGAACAGCCCTGCCGCCCCGGCCGCCATCATCGTCAGGCCGATCGCGGCCCCGTACACCGAACCCGGCCCCAGGCTCTCCCAGCACCACGCCATGAACAGGCCGCCGCAAGTGCCGCCGACGCCATAGGCGATACTCATGAACAGCGCCTGTCCGCGCGCCTGCAGCGCGCCGCCGAACCAGCGCTGCATGGCCGTGATCGAGGCGCAGTGGTGGGCGGCAAAGGTGAAGGCGTGCAGCAGCTGGGCCAGCACCAGCAGCGCCAGCCAGCCGGCGCCCAGGCCGATCGCGCCGAAGCGCAGCACCGCCACCGCGAACGAGGCCATCATCACCGCCCGTACCCCGAAGCGGCGCAGCACGCCGGCCTGGAAATAGAAGAACACCACCTCGGCCAGCACGCCCAGCGACCACATCGCCCCTGTCAGCGCCTTGCCATAGCCGGCC
The DNA here is from genome assembly GCF_059418525.1 of Telluria sp. GW821-FHT07G12. NCBI lineage: Bacteria > Pseudomonadati > Pseudomonadota > Betaproteobacteria > Burkholderiales > Oxalobacteraceae > Telluria > Telluria sp. GW821-FHT07G12. The sequence goes on from NZ_JBWKQA010000007.1 coordinate 125,430, forward strand.
CGCTCCAGGTACAAGGAATAGAAGGAATACAGCGAGGTATGCGCGCCGACCATCAGCGCAGCCTGGACGAAGAAGGCGATCACCGGCGGCTGGCGCAGGACCTGCAGCAGCGGCGGCGCGGCGTGCGCCCCGTCCACGGGCGGCGCCTCGCGGATGCGCAGCGATTGCGCAAGCACCGCCAGCAGCACGAGTCCGCAGAGCCAGGGGAGCGCACCGACGCCGAAGCGGTCGAGCGCGACCCCGGCGGCCATCACGGCGGTGATGAAGCCCAGCGAACCCCACAGCCTGACGCGGCCGTAACGGCTGGTGTCGCCGCGCATCTCGGCCAGCATCAGCGCTTCCGTCAGCGGCCCCTGGGCGCTGGTGAACAGGTTCAGGCAGACCATCGCGACGAAGAAATGCGCGAAGCCGCGGCCGAGCGCGATGCCCGAAAACGCGGCCAGCGCACCGAGCGCCGTCATGCGCAGCACCAGCACGCGGCGGCTGGTATGGTCGGCCACCCAGCCCCACAGGGTCGGGCCGACGATGCGCATGACCTGCACCAGCGACATCAGCACGCCGACTTCGGCAGCGCTCACGCCATGGGCGGCGAAGTACAGCGGGGCGTAGGTGGTGAGCGTGCCCATGAACGCGTAGTACACGAACAGGAACACGGCGAAGTTGGCTAGGGGGCGGTACATTCGACCAGCGTCATGCCGGGCATTGCCCGACCTGACTTCCCGCGAAGGCGGGAATCCATGCTGAGCCACTGGTCGCGCGGCGTATGGATTCCCGCTTTCGCGGGAATGACGATCAGATTTTGGGCGTGGAAACCCGCACATCCCCGCACTGCGCGCGGTGCATCAGCGCATGGTCCATCAGCACCAGCGCCAGCATGGCTTCCGCGATCGGCGTCGCGCGAATGCCGACGCAGGGGTCGTGGCGACCGAAGGTTTCGACCATGGCCGGCTTGCCGTCCTTGTCGATCGAACGGCGCGGGGTACGGATCGAGGACGTCGGCTTGATCGCGATCGAGACCGTGATGTCCTGGCCGGTCGAGATCCCGCCCAGCACGCCGCCGGCGTTGTTGCCGACGAAGCCTTCCGGGGTCAATTCGTCGCCATGCTCGGAACCTTTCTGCGCGACGGAGTGGAAACCGGCGCCGATCTCCACGCCCTTCACCGCGTTAATGCCCATCATGGCGTAGGCGATGTCGGCGTCCAGCTTGTCATAGATCGGCTGGCCCAGGCCCACCGGGACGTTCTTCGCCACCACGTCGATGCGCGCGCCGATCGAGTCGCCTGCGCGGCGCAGTTCGTCCATCGCCGCTTCCATGCGCGCGATCAGGGCCGCGTCGCTTGTCGCCGCGAAGAAGGGATTCGCATGCACGTGGTCCCAGGACTCGAACGGGACGTCGATGTCGCCCAGCTGGCGCATGCAGCCCATGAATTCGGTGCCGTAGTGCTCGCGCAGCCACTTCTTGGCGATGGCGCCGGCGCCAACCACCGGCGCGGTCAGGCGCGCCGAGGAACGGCCGCCGCCGCGGGGATCGCGCACGCCGTACTTGTGCCAGTAGGTGTAGTCGGCGTGGCCGGGACGGAAGGTCTCGGCGATGTTGCCGTAGTCCTTGCTGCGCTGGTCTTCGTTCGGGATCAGCAGCGCGATCGGGGTGCCGGTGGTGACGCCCTCGTAGACGCCGGACAGGATCTGCACGCGGTCGGCTTCCTGGCGCTGGGTCACGTGGCGCGAGGTGCCGGGCTTGCGGCGGTCCAGCTCGGGCTGGATGTCCGCTTCGGACAAGGTGATGCCGGGCGGGCACCCATCGATGACGCAGCCGATGGCCGGACCGTGGGACTCGCCGAAGGTGGTGACGGAAAACAGCTTGCCAAATGTGTTGCCGGACATGGATGCGTTAAAGTTGAGTAAACGGAATGATCGATTCTACCAGCAGCGGATGCACCGCGCTTGGGGGAGGATCTGGAACAACGAAGTGAATGTTGCCTTGAAGAATTTTTTCCTGACGTGCTGGCAAGTCATATATACTAAGATTCATTGATTCAAGTCAAACCGGAGATGCAGCAATGCCCGCACCGCCCCCAGCGCAGGACGATGAACTGGTCTTCGTCGACGAAGCGCCGGCTCTATCCAGCGGCGCCTCGGACGTAGTCGCCGGCACATCCGGCGGCGCATGGCGGGTGATGATCGTCGACGACGACGCCGACGTCCACTCGACCACCACCTTCGCGCTCGGCAGCCTTGAGCTGCACGGCCGCCGCCTCGAATTCCTGCACGCCTACTCCGCCGCCCAGGCCCGCGCCCTGCTCGAGACCGAGGACGACATCGCCGTGGTCCTGCTCGACGTCGTCATGGAAGAAGCGGACGCTGGCCTGCACCTGGTGCGCCACATCCGCGAGACCCTCGGCCTGCACGACCTGCGCATCATCCTGCGCACCGGCCAGCCCGGCTACGCGCCGGAGATGGACGCCATCCGCGGCTACGACATCAACGATTACCGCACCAAGTCCGAACTCACGCGCACCAAGCTGTACACCTCGGTGGCCAGCGCGATCCGCGCCTATGAACAGATCCACGCGCTGGAAGCCAGCCGCCGCGGCCTGGCCGAGGTGGTGCGCGCCAACGCCGAGCTGATGGCGCTGCGCTCCATCAGCGGCATGGCGGAAGGCATCCTGCGCGAAGCCGCGCACCTGATCGGCCAGCCGGCGCCGGGCCTGATGTGCTCCTGCCTCGGCGGCCCCGATGCCGCCGGCTGGGAAGTGCTGGCCGCGTCGGGCGACAAGGCTGCGTTGGCGCCGACCGGCGTCCTCGCCGCAAGCGGCGATGGCGCGGCGAATGCGATCCGCGACGGCCTGGCGCAGCAGCGCCACGTGTTCGGCGAACGCCACCTGACCCTGTACTTTGGCGGCAAGGCCCACTGCGACTTCACCGCCTGGATCGAACTCGAACGCCCGCTCGACCCGCTGCGGCGCGGCCTGCTCGAGCTGTTCGCCTCGAATATCGCCGTCGGCCTCGACAACGTCGCCCTGCTGACCGACCTGCAGCACGCCGCCTTCTACGACCCATTGACCGGCCTGCCCAACCGCACCCGCCTCGTCGAGCTGATCGACGCCGGCCTGGCCCAGGGCGAGACACGGAGCGACGAAGTCCTGTGCCTGGTCGACCTCGACCATTTTGCAGAGATCAACGACGCCCTCGGCCACCAGTTCGGCGACGCCCTGCTGGTCGAGGTGGCCCGGCGCCTGCGCGCCCGCGTCCACCCGCGCCTGCAGCTGGCGCGCATCGGCAGCGACATCTTCTGCATTCTCGGTGACGCCGCGCAGGTCGATCCGGAAGGCATCCATGCGCTGTTCGCGGCGCCGTTCTCGATCAAGGGCCAGGACGTGCAGGTATCCAGCACCCTCGGCCTGGTGCGTCTGCTGGAACACGACGGCACCGGCGCCGATGCGCTGAAGGATGCCGACATCGCGCTCAAGCGCGCCAAGACCCGCCAGCGCGGCGGCCATTTCTACTTCTCGCGCGGGATGGGCGTGGAGATCCGCGAACGCGTGCGCCTGATGCACGCGCTGCGCAGCGGTTTCGCGCACGGCGAACTGTTCCTGGCCTACCAGCCGCAGGTCGAGCTGGCCGCCCACCGCCCCTTCGGGGCCGAAGCCCTGCTGCGCTGGCGCACCGAGGACGGGCGCCTGGTGCCGCCGGACCGCTTCATCCCCATCGCCGAGTATTCTGGCCTGATCATCGAGATCGGCGAGTGGGTACTGCGCCAGGCCTGCGCCGAACTGATGCGCCTGCGCGCGGCCGGCCACCTCGACTTCACGATGTCGGTGAACGTCTCGCAGGTGCAGTTCCGCCACCCGAGCTTCCTCGACATGCTGCGCGCCGCGCTGGTCGACACCGGCGCACCGCCCGAGCGCATCGAGCTGGAAATCACGGAATCGATGGCGATGGAAGAGCCGGACCTGCTGATCGAGCGTCTCGCGGCGATCAAGCGCACCGGCGTCTCGATCGCGATCGACGACTTCGGCACCGGTTTCTCTTCGCTGTCCTACCTGCAGCGCCTGCAGGTCGACCGCCTGAAGATCGACCGCGCCTTCGTCACCGAGATCACGGGCTCGGCGCGCGGCAGCAGCATTGCGGAGATGGTGATCGAACTGGGCCGCAACCTGGGCCTGTCGATCATCGCAGAGGGCGTGGAGGATGAGCGCCAGGCGCAGATCCTGCAGGCGCTGGGCTGCCCGCTGGCGCAGGGCTTCCTGTTCTCGCGGCCGCTGGCGCCGGAGGCTTTGCTGGAATGGCTGGGCAAGGATGCGCTGACACGCGCCGCGTAGGGTGGGCACCCCGTGCCCACGCGTGGGCTCGGGGTGCCCACCCTACAAAAACCAAGGCCGCTGATCAGTCCTCGGCGACCTGCTCCGCCGGCCAATCCCGGATATAAGCCTTCAGCATGCGGTTCTCGAAACTCTGCGCTTCCAGCACCGCCTTGGCGACGTCATAGAACGAGATCACACCCAGCAGGGTGCGGGCATTCATCACCGGCAGGTAGCGCGCGTGCTTTTCCAGCATGATGCGGCGCACCTCGTTCACTTCGGTGTCCGGGGTGACGGTGATCGGGCTGTCGTCCATGTGCTTGCGCACCGTGCCGGCGCCGATCGTGCCGCCGTGGGCGTTGACGGCCTGGATCACTTCGCGGAAGGTCAGCATGCCGACCAGGTCGCCGTATTCCATCACCACCAGCGAACCGATGTCGCGATCCGCCATTGTCGCGGCCGCATCGGCCAGCTGTGTGTCCGGAGACACCGTGTAGAGAATATCGCCCTTCACCTGCAGGATTTCGGATACTTTCATAGCGGTCACCATGTCGTGAGTACGGGGTACGGGAGCGGATGGAACGAGAGAGCTGGACACTGGATTCGGATGCTTGGCAAGCTTGATTAACACATAACGCCGACTCTAGCCTATGCATTCCAAAAAAGCCAGCCTTGCGCTTCAACAAAATTAACTTGCCTGATGATAGGATGCCGCTTGTCTATACTAATCGGATGAGTTTCCCATGAGCGGTCCCAGGTATCCCGGCTTCGACACCCTGTCCCTGCACGCCGGCGCCAGCCCCGATCCGGCCACCGGCGCACGCGCCACGCCCGTCTATTTCACATCCTCGTTCGCGTTCCGCGATTCGGACCAGGCGGCGTCGCTGTTCAATATGGAGCGCGCCGGCCACGTCTATTCGCGCCTGTCGAACCCGACCAATGCCGTGCTCGAGGAACGGATCGCCGCGCTGGAAGGCGGCGTGGGCGGGATCGCCACCGCCAGCGGCCAGGCCGCAATGCACCTGGGCCTCAGCACCATCGCCGGCGCCGGCAGCCACATCGTAGCCTCGCGTGCACTGTACGGCGGCTCGCACAACCTGCTGGCCTATACGCTGAAGCGCTTCGGCATCGACACCACCTTCGTCGACCCGCGCGACCTCGACGCCTGGCGCGCCGCGATCCGTCCGGAGACCAAGGTCCTGTTCGGCGAATCCGTCGGCAATCCGGGCCTGGACGTGCTCGATATCCCGCGCGTGGCGGCGCTGGCCCACGAGCACGATCTGCCGCTGATGGTCGATGCCACGCTGACCACGCCTTACCTGTTGAAGCCATTCGATCACGGCGCCGACCTGGTGTTCCACTCGGCCACGAAATTCTTGTGCGGCCATGGCACCGCGATCGGTGGCCTGCTGGTCGACGGCGGCAGCTTCGACTGGCAGCGCGCCCATGCGCGTACGGGGCGCTTCGCCGAGCTGTGCGAACCCTACGAGGGCTTCCACGGCATGGTCTTCGCCGAAGAATCGACGGTGGGCGCCTTCGCCCTGCGCGCGCGCCGCGAGGGCCTGCGCGACTTCGGCGCGGCGATGAGCCCGCACAACGCCTTCGCCATCCTGCAGGGCATCGAGACCCTGGGCCTGCGCATGGAGCGCCACGTCGCCAACGCGCGCAAGCTGGTCGGGTTCCTGGCAAGCCATGCGGCGGTGGAATCGGTGGTGTGGCCCGAGCTGGAAAGCCATCCGGATCACGAACTGGCCAAGACCCTGCTGCCGCGCGGCGCCGGCGGCGTGTTCTCCTTCCACCTGCGCGGCGGGCGCGCGGCCGGCAAGCGCTTCGTCGACGGCCTGAAGCTGTTCTCGCACCTGGCGAACGTCGGCGACGCCAAGTCGCTGGCCATCCACCCGGCCTCGACCACCCACTTCCGCGTGCCTACCGAGCAGCTGGCGGCAAGCGGCGTCGGCGAAGGCATGATCCGCCTGTCAGTGGGACTGGAAGATGCGGACGACCTGATCGAAGACCTGACGCGCGGCCTGAAGCTGGCCCAGAAGGGAGCCTGAGATGATCTATCAGGTCAATGGCGCTCCCGCTTACTGCTACACCGGCGGCAAGGCCTTCGATGCACGGCAGCCCACCATCGTGTTCCTGCATGGGGCGCAGAACGACCATTCGGTATGGGCGCTGCAGAGCCGGTATTTTGCCTGGCACGGCTGGAACGTGCTGGCGGTCGACCTGCCCGGCCACGGCCGCAGCGGCGGACAGGCGCTGCCGACGGTCGAAGCGATGGCCGACTGGGTGCTGGCCCTGCTGGACGCTGCCGGCGCGGGCAAGGCGCTGCTGGCCGGCCACAGCATGGGATCGCTGATCGCACTGGAAGCCGCCCACCGCGCGCCGGCCCGGGTGAGCGGCCTGGCGGTGCTGGGCACGACCTGGCCGATGAAAGTGTCGGACGCCCTGCTGGCGGCCTCGAAGGATGCGCTGCAGTCGGCCATCGACATGGTGAACATCTGGTCGCATTCGGGACCGATGCCGCGCCCGGCCTGCCCGGCGCCCGGCTTCTCGGTGACGGGCATGTCGCGGCGTCTGATGCAGCGCCTGGCCGAGCAGAACCCGGCTCAGCTCTTCCACACCGACTTCTCGGCCTGCAACGCCTACGCGAACGGCGGCGAGGCGGCGGCCGGGGTCAGCTGCCCTACCCTGTTCGTGCTCGGATCGCGCGACATGATGACGCCGCCGCGTTCCGCACAGGCGCTGACGTCTGCGCTCAAGCATGGCAGAATTGTCACCGTGGATGCCGGCCACGCCATGATGGCCGAGCAGCCCGACGCGGTGCTGGACGCGCTGATCGCGTTCGCGACAAAGGAGATATGACGATGGCTGCCGTTCGCTACAACAGCTTTTCCGAGTTCTATCCTTACTACCTGACCCAGCACGAGCACCGGCTGTGCCGGCGCGCCCACTTCATCGGGACGTCCTCGGCGATCGCCTCGATCGCCCAGTACATCGACAGCCTCAACCCGTGGTGGCTGCTGTTCGCCGTGGTGAGCGGCTACGGCGGCGCCTGGATCGGGCATTTTTTCTACGAGAAGAACCGGCCGGCCACCTTCGGCAACCCGTGGTGGTCCTTCCGCGCGGACTGGGTGATGTACTGGCAGATGTTGACCGGGAAGATCAGCTGGTGATCGGTAGGGTGGGCACCCCGTGCCCACCCTACTGGTTCCGATTCAGCTGGTGACGGTCGTTTTCACGTTGACGAGGTCGACCAGTCCGTCCGCGGACGCCTGACCGAGGTCCGCATCCGCCGCGGCAATCGCCGCCGGCGTCAACGCGTTCGCATCGGCCACGCCAAAGGCCTGGTTCCTGCCGGCCGTCTTGGCCAGGTAGAGGCAGAGGTCGGCCAGGTGCACCAGCTTTTCCCAGTCCGGACCGCCGTCCACCGGCGCCACCGGGCGCGGGCAGAAACCGATCGACACAGTGACGGTCAGCGCCTGGCCATCGGCGTCTATCGTCGTGCCGGACACCGCCGCCAGTAGGCGCGCGCACAGCTGGCGCGCCTCGTCGAGCGCCACGCCCGGCAGGTAAGCCAGGAATTCCTCGCCGCCCCATCGGATCAGCACGTCCTGCTCGCGCAGGCTGCCGGCCAGGCGCGCCGCCACGTTCTTCAGGACCACGTCGCCGGCGCTGTGGCCGAAGCGGTCGTTGATCGACTTGAAGTGGTCGACGTCCATCAGCAGGAAGACGCCGCCGGCCTTGCCGTCGCGGCCGGGATTCTCGTGATAGGCCGGCACCACGTGCTCGTAGAAGTAGTGGCGGTTGAACAGACCGGTCAGCGAATCGCGGGTGCTCTGGCGGAACAGCTGTTCGTTCTTCAGCTTCAGCGTGCCGTTCGCCTTTTTCACCCGCCCGTACAGCAAGGCGATGAGCAGCACGGCCACCAGTGTCGTTGCGCTCAGCGCCACCCACAGCGTGCGGATGCGCTTGATGGTGGACAGCTCGGCCGCCTTCAGCTGGCTTTCGTGGTGCAGCGCGGTCAGCTCGGCCTGCTTTTTCTGGTAGGCCCGGGCGCGCTGCAAGGCCTGGTAGGACAGCTGCTTTTCCTTGCGCCAGGCGGCCAGCGATACCGAGCCCGCCTTCTCGTAGACGGTCAGCGCGACGTCGCCCCAGCCCACCTGGTTCAGCGCGTGGCCGTAGTCGAGCAGCATGCGCACGTAGCGCTCGTCGTCCTTCAGTCCCTCGAGCGCGCTGTCGACCATCTGCCGGCCCTGGGCGACGTTGCGGAAATAGACGTAGCTGATGCCCAGCTCGTACGACGCCAGCCGGGCGCCGGTCTCGTCGCCGACTTCGCGCGCGATGCGCAGCGCCGCCTCGCTGGTGCGCGCAGCTTCGCCGAAGCGGCGGGCCTGGACGTAGAGTTCCGCCAGGTTCGCAAGCGGCACCGCAAGGCGCTCGCGCGCATCGAGTTTTTCGAGGATGTCGATTGCGGCCTGCAGCGCCTTCTCGGCGCGCTTCGGATTGCCGGCATGGGCAGCGGTGGCGTATTCGATCAGCCGCGCATGCGCCAGCTGGGCCGGGATGCCGCGGCTTTTGGCGATCGCGAGCAGCTCGTCGGCCAGCTTCAGCGCCGGGGCGGGGTCGCCGACCACCGCCATCAGGCGCGCCTGCTCGCGCAAGGCCATCGCCAGCGCGTCCGGATCGGCGCCGGTGCGCGCCAGGTTTGCGGCCTGCTCGACGTAGACCAGGGCGTCGTCGCTGCGGCCTTCCTGGTCGGCCAGCAGGCCGTGGGCCACCAGCGCGCGGGTCTTGAGGTGGATGTCCTCGGTCTTGTCCGCCAGCGCGGCGGCATTGTCGATCAGCTTGCGCGCCGCATCCTGGTCGTGCACCAGCCGGGACAGCGCCAGGCCGTGGCTCAGCATGGCCTTGGCCAGCAGGCTGTCGTCGTGGGTGTCGCGGCCGAGCTTTTCGGCCTGCAGGGCGGCTTCCAGGGCTTCGTGCTTCTTGCCGAGCCAGAAGTTGGCGCGGCTGGTTTCGACCAGCACCAGGCCGCGTTCGCGGCTGCTGCGCCCTTCCTTGAGCTGTTCGAGCTTGGCCAGCGCCGCGGTGGGCTTGACGTAGGCTTCTTCGCGGGCGACGTTCAGCGCAAGCGTGAAATCGTCCTGGTCCGCCCCGGCATGGGCCAGCGCAGTCCAGCACAGGAACAGCAGGCCAAAAAGGAAGCGGCGAACGATCATGTGATCTCCAAACGTATCCCGGCAATAGTAACATCGGGCAACGTTTGATTCCACAATTCAATACAATCCGTATCCAGACAGACACGGAACAGCCGCTTGCCAGGCGATTAGTTGGCGAAATGCTCAGCCAGGGTCTGGTCCAGGCCGCGCTCGACGGCCTCTTCGACCCGGCGCGCCAGCAGCGCCGAGTCCAGCGCCAGCGGCGAGGCCGGCGCCGGCTCGCCTGCGACTGCGCCAGCGCCCGCGCCGGCACCCAGTCCGGGAACGAATTCGATGCCGGCGCCACCGAACACGAAGCGCCGGTAGACGTCGGACAGGCGGATCAGGCCCGGATCGACCAGCAGCACCCAGCCCTCGCCGCCCTCACGCGCGCCGCGTCCCCAGACCGCCCGCAGCGATTCCTCGGCGTGCACGCGGCCTACCCAGCCGGCCGCCACCATCTGCTCCAGGAGCAGGGTCATCTCGTCGTAGCCGATGCGGGTGTGGGCGCGGATCTGGGCGCCGGTCACCAGCGCCGTGCCGGTGATCGCCGCGCCGCCGTGCAGCACTTTCAGGATGGCCATCGCGTCGACGAAGGCGCCGCCGGGCACCGGCTCGTACCACCAGCGCTCGTATTTCACCACCGGCAACGCCGCGGTCAGCAGCGCGCCGACCAGGGTGATCAGCCAGGACAGGTACATCCACAACAGGAACAGCGGCAGCGCCGCCAGCGCGCCGTAGATGATGGCGTAGGTCGGGAACTGGCGGATGAAAATCGCGAATACGCGTTTCGCGACCTCGAAGGCGATCGCCGCCACCAGGCCGCCCCACAGCGCGTCGCGCCAGTCGACCCAGCGGTTCGGCACCGTCATGTAGAGCAGCGTGTAGGCGCCGGTGGTCAGGGCCACCGACACCACCGTATAGAAAAGGGCGCCAATGAAGGGCACTGCGCTCAGCAGGCCGGTGGTGGCGCTGAACAGCTGGGAAGTGACGGTCAGCGAGAGCCCGAACAGCAGCGGCCCGAGCGTGACGAGGGCCCAATAGATCAGTACCCGCTGTACGAAGGGGCGCGGACGCTTGACGCGCCAGATCTGGTTGAAGGCGCGCTCGATCATGCCGATCATGGCCGCCGTGGTCAGCACCAGCGCCACCGCGCCCACCGCCGACAGGCGCGTCGCCTTGCTGGCGAACTGGGTCAGGTTCGAGGTGATCGTGTTGGCGATCGCCTTCGGCATCACCATCTGCACGAAATAATGGTCGAGCGCCGAACGCAGCTGGCCGAAGATCGGGAAGGTCGTAAAGATGGCCAGCACGATGGTCAGCAGCGGCACCAGCGCCAGCGTGGTGGTGAAGGTCAGGCTGCCGGCCACCTGCGGCAGTTTCTCGTCGAGCAGGCGGCGGCGCGCAAAGCGCACCAGGTCGCGCACCTCGGCCCAGGTCAGGCCGCGCACCATGTCGACGCTGACGTTGATCATCTCGCTGGTGGAACGGGAGATCGAGGAAACGGTTTTCGAGAGCATCTGGGCGCGAAGGAGGAATAAACCGCCCTATAATACCAACGATGAACCCAACCAATCCGATCATCCTCATCCTCTACTATTCACGGCATGGCAAGACTCGCAAACTGGCTGAGCTCATCGCCCAGGGCGTCGAAAGCGTTCCCGGCCTGGAAGCGCGCCTGCGCACCGTGCCCGCCGTCTCCACCGTGGCGGAGGCGACCGAGCCCGACATCCCGCGCAGCGGCGCGCCTTATGTCGAGCTGGAGGACCTGGCGGAATGCGCCGGACTGGCGCTGGGCTCCCCCACCCGCTTCGGCAATATGGCGGCGGCCATGAAGTACTTCCTCGACGGCACCTCGGCGCAGTGGCTGTCCGGCACCCTGGCCGGCAAGCCGGCGGCCGTGTTCACCTCCACCGGCAGCCTGCATGGCGGCCAGGAGTCGACCCTGCTGTCGATGATGATTCCGCTGCTGCACCACGGCATGATGGTGATGGGCCTGCCCTACACCATGCCGGAACTGATGACCACCGAAAGCGGCGGCAGCCCCTACGGCGCGACCCACTGGTCCGGCGTCGACGGCAACCGCCCGATCACGGACGACGAGAAGCGGCTGGCGATCGCGCTGGGCCGGCGCCTGGCGCTGGCGGGCCGCAACCTGCAAGGGATGGAATAAGCAATGCAAGTGCATCGGGTATTTCATACGGGAGCGGTGACCAGCCTGGTCATCCTGTGCGTCTGGCTGCTGGCCTGGGAGATCGTGGTGGCCCCGCTGCATCCGGGTGGCTCGCTGCTGGCGCTCAAGGCCCTGCCGCTGCTGCTGCCGCTGCGCGGCGTGATCAAGCGCGACCTGTACACGCTGCAGTGGTCGTCGATGGTCATCCTCATCTATTTCATTGAAGGCGCCGTACGGGCCTGGAGCGACAAGGCCGAGATCTCGCGCATCATGGCGCTGGGCGAGGTCATGCTGGTCTGCTGCTATTTCGTCTTCGCCCTGCTCTACCTGCGCCCCTACAAGAAGCAGGCGAAGAAGCTCGCCAAGGAGCTGCTCGACAAGGTCAAAGTGCCGCATGACTGATTTGTTCCTCGCGCATTGCCGCCAGCTGATCGGCGCCGATCATGTGCTCACCGACGATGCCGACGTCTCTCCCTACCTGACCGACTGGCGCGGCCGCTTCACGGGCCGCGCCCGTGCCGTGCTGCGCCCCGCCGATCCGCAGCAGGTGGCCGGCCTGGTCCGGCTGTGCGCCGCAAACCGGGTGCCGGTGGTGCCGCAGGGCGGGCGCACCGGCCTCGTGATCGGCAGCGTGCCCGACGAATCGGGGAGCGCCGTGGTGCTCTCGCTGCGGCGCCTGAACCGCATCCGCACCGTCGACACCATCAACCGCACCATGACGGTGGACGCCGGCTGCATCCTGCACGACATCCAGCACGCGGCCAGCGCGGCCGGCATGCTGTTCCCGCTGTCACTTGCGGCCGAAGGCAGCTGCACCATCGGCGGCAACCTGGCGACGAATGCCGGCGGCACCGGGGTCCTGCGTTACGGGAACACGCGCGAACTGTGCCTGGGCCTGGAAGTCGTCACCGCACAGGGCGAGCTGTGGAGCGGCCTGCGCGGCCTGCGCAAGGACAACACCGGCTACGACCTGCGCGATCTGTACATCGGTGCGGAAGGCACGCTGGGCGTGATCACCGGCGCCGTGCTGAAGCTGTTCCCGCAGCCGAAGGCGGGCATCACTGCCCTGGTTGCGCTGGACAGCTGCCGCGATGCGCTCGAACTCCTGAAGCTGGCCCAGGACACCGCCGGCCCGAACCTTACTGGCTATGAGCTGATGAGCGACGTCTGCCTGCGCCTGGTCGGCAAGCACTTCCCCGACCTGCCCCAGCCCTTCCCGCAGACCCACCCGCAGTACGCCCTGCTGGAACTGTCCAGCCACGAGTCGGAGCAGCACGCCGTACGCCTGCTGGAAGAGACCATCGAGAACGCGCTCGAAGCCGGCCTGGCCCAGGACGCCGTGGTCGCGACCTCGATCGCGCAGTCGCGCGCGCTGTGGGCGATCCGCGAGCACATCCCGCTGGCCCAGGCCGCGGATGGCAAGAACATCAAGCACGACATCTCGGTGCCCATTTCCCGCATCGCCGATTTCGTGGAAAAGACCGATGCCCTGCTGGCGCGCGCCTGGCCGGGTGTGCAGGTGGTCTGCTTCGGCCACCTGGGCGACGGCAACCTGCACTACAACATCGCGCCGCCCGCCGGCACGCCGCATGAAGCCTTCCTCGCCTACCAGGGCGACGTCAACCGCATCGTGCACGACAGCGTGGCCGACTTCGCCGGCTCGATTTCGGCCGAACACGGCATCGGCGCCCTGAAACGTGACGAGCTGCCACGCTACAAAGCGCAAGTCGAGCTGGACCTGATGCGTGCCATCAAGGCCGCGCTCGACCCGCTGGGCATTATGAACCCTGGCAAAATTCTTTGACCGGGAGACCTTCACGATGCGCCTTCTTTTCCTTCTAAGCGCCTGCCTGTTGCCGATCGCCGCGCAGGCCCAGTCCGTGTACAAATGCACGGCCGACGGCAAGACCAGCTATAGCGACCATCCCTGCGCCCAGGGCGCATCGACGGCCCTGCCCCCACCGCCGACAGGCATCTCGCCCGCCGACACCATGGGCCCGCAGGGCGGCGACGCCCGCACCCTGCTGGCGCTGGAAAAGGCGCGCATCACCCGCGAGAAGGAAGCGGCCAGGGAGGAGCGTGCGCAGGCGAAGCTGGGCCGCGCCGCCTACGCCAAACGGCAGAAATGCGACAGGCTGCGCCTGCGCCACAAATGGGCCGAGGAAGATCTGGCGCGCAGCGTGCACGGTGCTAAGCAGGAGGCGGCGCGCCTGAAGGCGAAGCGCCAGCGCGAAACCCTGGCGGTGGAATGTCCGGCCTAGGGCTGCTCTCCCGCTGGCTGCTGCTAGGCGAGTGGCGCGCGCACCCGATGCGCGCCCTGCTGGCCGTGGTAGCGATCGCGGTCGGCGTGGCCATGGGCTTCGCCATCCACCTGATCAACGCCGCCGCCTTCAACGAATTCTCTGCCGCCATTCAGAGCCTGGCCGGCCAGGCCGACCTGCAGGTAGCCGGACGCGAAGCCCAGTTCGACGAGCGCATCTACCCGCGCCTGGCTGCGCACGAGGGCGTGGCGGTGGCCTCGCCGGTGCTGGAAGTGGATGCGGCACTGGCCGGCAGGCCCGGATCGCTGAAGATCGTCGGCCTGGACGCGCTGCGCGCCGGCTACGTCTCGCCCGACCTGAGCGGCGTGCCGCAGAAAGAGCGCGGCGCCGACGTGCTGGGCGACGACACCATCTTCCTGTCGCCGGCGGCCCAGTCCTGGCTGGGGGTGCGGCCAGGCGCCACCCTGCTGCTGCGCGCCGGTACCCATGACGTGCCGTTGCGCGTGGCCGGCCCCATCCTCCGCGCGCGCAGCGGCCAGCGCCTGGCGGTGATGGACATCGGCACCCTACAGTGGCGCTTCGGGCAGCTGGGGAAGCTGTCGCGCATCGACCTGAAACTGCGGGACGGCGTCGACCGCGCCGCCTTCGAGCGCGCGCTGGCGGCGGAACTGGAAAAGGACTTCCCCGGCCGCTTCACGGTGGCGGCGCCGAACGACGCCAACCAGGAAAGCCGCAACAATAATCTCAGCCGCGCCTACCGCGTCAACCTGACCGTGCTGGCGCTGGTGGCCCTGTTCACCGGCGCCTTCCTGGTGTTCTCGACCCAGGCCTTGTCGGTCCTGCGCCGGCGCAGCCAGTTCGCGCTGCTGCGCGTGCTCGGCCTGCCGCGCCGGCTTCTGCTGCACCAGGTGCTGGTCGAAGGCGCGAGCCTGGGCGTGATCGGCGCGCTGCTGGGCATCGCCGGCGGCTACGCGCTGGCCGCGGCGGCGCTGGCCTTCTTCGGCGGCGACCTCGGCGCAGGCTACTTCCCCGGCGTGAAGCCGACCGTCGTGTTCACCCCGCTGGCGGCATGCGTCTTCTTCCTGCTCGGCCTGGGCGTGGCACTGCTCGGCTGCGCGGCGCCGGCCTGGGAGGCTGCGCGCGCCCGTCCCGCGGTGGCCCTCAAATCCGGCAACGACGAAACCGCGCTGGAGCGCCTGTCGCGCGTCTGGCCTTCAGTGGTCTGCCTGGCGTTGGCGGCCGCCTGCGCCTTCGCACCGCCCGTGTTCGAGCTGCCGCTGTTCGGCTATTTCGCGGTGGCCCTGCTGCTGATCGGCGGGATCGGCCTGATGCCGCGCCTGGCGGCCAGCAGCTTCCGCCTGCTGAACCGCCTGCAGCTGCGCAGGCCGTCGGCTGCCCAATCTCCGGTGCTGAACCTGGCGCTGGCGCGGCTGGCGAATGCGCCGGGCCAGGCCTCGATCGCGCTGGGCGGCGTGCTGGCCAGCTTCAGCCTGATGGTCGCGATGGGGATCATGGTGGCCAGCTTCCGCGTGTCGGTGGACGACTGGATCCAGCACATCCTGCCCGCCGACCTCTACGTGCGCACGGCCAGCGGCGGCAATACCGGCGGCCTTGGCGCACCGGAACAGGCGGCGATCGCCGCGCTGCCGGGCGTCTCGCGCTCTGCCTTCCTGCGCACCCGGCCGCTGGCCCTGGATCCGACGCGTCCCGCCATCACCCTGATCGCACGCGACATCGACGCCGCAGACCCGGGCCGGATGCTGGCGCTGGTCGGCGACGCCATCCCCGCGCCCGCCGGCGAGCTGCCGGTATGGGTGTCGGAAGCCATGACCGATCTGTACGGCCTCCACGCCGGCCAACGCCTTGATCTGCCGCTGGGCGGGCAGCGCCAGCGCTTCTTTGTGGCCGGCGTCTGGCGCGATTACGCCAACCAGTCCGGCTCCGTGGTCGTACGCCTGCACGATTACCGCCGCCTGACCGGCGACAGCATCGTCACCGACGCCGCGCTGTGGGCCGACAAGGGCGTCCCCGTCGATGCCATCGCCGCGCGCCTGCGCGCCCTGCCTTTCGGCGCGACCCTGCAATTCGCCAGCCCCGGCGAGATCCGCGCGGCTAGCCTCAGGATCTTCGACCGCAGCTTCGCCGTCACCTACCTGCTGGAAGCGATCGCCATCGCGATCGGCCTGTCCGGCGTGGCGGCGACCTTCTCGGCCCAGACCCTGGCGCGCGCCCGCGAGTTCGGCATGCTGCGCCACGTGGGCGTCTCGCGCGGCCAGGTGCTGCGCATCCTGGCGCTCGAAGGCGGCTCGCTGACGGTGCTGGGCGTGGCCACCGGCTTCGCGCTCGGCCTCCTGATCAGCCTGATCCTCGTTTACGTCGTCAATCCGCAGTCCTTCCACTGGACCATGCAGCTGCACCTGCCTTGGCCACTGCTGGGCAGCGTCGCCGGCGTGCTGGTGGCGGCGTCGGTGGCCACGGCGCTGGTGTCGGGACGCTATGCGCTCTCCGGTGGCCCTGTGCGCGCCGTGCGGGAGGACTGGTGATGCTGCGACGCCTGCTCTTCATCCTGCTGCTGTTGGCGAACGCGGTCCAGGCCGCGCCACCGGACTTCGCCCCGGTGACGCCGGGCCGCGCGCTGGTCTTCCCGCAGGACTTCGGCGCCCATCCGCAGCACCGCACCGAGTGGTGGTACGTGACCGGCTGGCTGGAGACCCCTAGCGGCAAGCCGCTGGGCTTCCAAGTCACCTTCTTCCGAAGCCGCACCGAGCACGATGCCAACAACCCCAGTGCCTTCGCACCCAAGCAGCTCATCATCGGCCACGCCGCCCTGTCCGACCCGGCGACCGGTCGGCTATTGCACGACCAGCGCAGCGCACGCGAAGGCTTTGGCCTCGCCTGGGCAAAGACCGGCACCACCGACGTCAAGCTCGAGGACTGGAGCATGCGGCGCAATCCCGATGGGCGCTACCAGGTGTCGGTGCGCGGCGGTGAACTGGCCTTCGAGCTGCAGCTTTCGCCGAGCCAGCCCGTGCTGCTGCAGGGCGAGGCCGGCTTCTCGCGCAAGGGGCCGAAGCCGGAGCACGCCAGCTACTATTACAGCGAGCCTCACCTGAACGTAAGCGGCACGGTCACGCGCGCCGGCAAGCCCCTGAAAGTCAAAGGCACGGCATGGCTCGACCACGAATGGTCCAGCCAGGTACTGGAAACGAATGCCGCCGGCTGGGACTGGACCGGCATCAATCTCGACGATGGCGGCGCCCTGATGGCCTTCCAGATCCGCGCCAAGGACGGCGCAAGGCTGTGGGCCCATGCGACCCTGCGCGATGGCGCCGGCCGCGTCACCCAGTACAATCCCGAGCAGGTAAGCTTCACACCGCAGCAAAACTGGAAGTCGCCGCGCACGGGGGCCAGCTATCCGGTCGCGACAACGGTTTCGACCGGCGCTTTGCGCTGGCAGCTGAAACCCCTGCAGCCCGACCAGGAACTCGACTCGCGGCGCTCGACCGGCGCCGTGTACTGGGAAGGCGCGGTGACGGTGGAGCGCGACGGCCGCCGTCTGGGGCGCGGCTATCTCGAGCTGACCGGCTACGTCGACCCGATGAAACTTTGAACGATACGAAAAGAAGAAACAACGAAACATGAGTGACAGTTCCAAGCCTAGCCGTCAAGGCACCTTTGCCGCCCTCGCCGGCCTGCTGCCCTTCTTGAAGCCTTACCGCCGCCAGTTCGCGCTGGCCGGTATCGCCCTGCTGATCGCCGCCGGCGCCACCCTGGCGATTCCCTATGCGTTCAAGCAGATGATCGACCACGGCTTCGGCGCCGCCGGCAGCGGCAGCATCGCCAACGTCAACGCCACCTTCCTGGCCCTGTTCGGCGTGGCCGCGGTGCTGGGCGTGGCCACCGCGGCGCGCTTCTACATGGTGTCCTGGCTGGGCGAGCGCGTCACTGCGGACGTCCGCAGCGCCGTGTATTCCCACGTAGTCCGGCAAAGCCCGGAATTCTTCGAAACCACCCGCACCGGCGAAGTGCTGTCGCGCCTGACCACCGACACCACCCTGATCCAGACCGTGGTCGGCACCAGCATCTCGCTGGCCCTGCGCAATACCCTGCTGTTCGTCGGCGGCCTGGCCATGCTGTTCGTCACCAGCGTCAGGCTGACCTCCATCATCCTCGGCCTGCTGGTGCTGGTGGTGGTGCCGATCGTGCTGTTCGGCCGCCGCGTGCGCAAGCTCTCGCGCGACTCGCAGGACCGCATCGCCGACGCCTCGGCGCTGGCGGGCGAGATCCTCAACGCCATGCCGACCGTGCAGGCCTACACCGGCGAACGGCGCGAGGCGCAGCGCTTCGGCAGCTCCGTCGAGCAGGCCTTCCAGACCGCGATGCGGCGCATCCGCGCGCGCTCGATCCTGACCATGCTGGCGATCGTGCTGGTGTTCGGCGCCATCGTCTTCGTGCTGTGGCTGGGCGCGCACGCGGTGCTGGCCGGGACCATGACGGGCGGCGACCTCGGTCAGTTCATCCTGTACGCGTCCATTGTCTCCGGCGCGGTCGGCGCGCTGTCTGAAGTGATGGGCGAGGCCCAGCGCGCGGCCGGCGCCGCCGAGCGCCTGCTGGAACTGCTGGCCCTGCGATCGAGCATTGTGAGCCCGCTGCACCCGAAACCGCTGCCGCCGCGCCACGCGGGCGGTGCGTCCCTGCAGCTGCAGGAGGTCGGCTTCTCCTATCCCTCGCGCCCGGACCACGCGGCCCTGTCGCACCTGAACCTGGCCATCAAGCCCGGCGAGACGGTGGCCGTCGTCGGCCCTTCCGGCGCCGGCAAGACCACCCTGTTCCAGCTGCTGCTGCGCTTCTATGATCCGCAGTCGGGCGCGATCCTGCTGGACGGCGCCGACATCCGCGACCTCGACCTGCAGATGCTGCGCGGCGCGATTGGCATCGTGCCGCAGGATACGGTGATCTTCTCGGCCGATGCCATGGAAAACATCCGCTACGGACGCCCGGAGGCTAGCGCCGAGGAAGTGATCGCCGCGGCGAAGATGGCGGCGGCCCACGAATTCATCGAGCGGCTGCCGCAGGGCTACGCTTCCTACCTGGGCGAGCGCGGCGTGCGCCTGTCCGGCGGCCAGCGCCAGCGCATCGCCATCGCACGCGCGCTGCTGAAAAACCCGCCGCTGCTGCTGCTCGACGAAGCCACCAGCGCACTGGATGCGGAGTCCGAGCGCCTGGTGCAGAGCGCCCTGGAGGCCGCGATGGTCGGCCGCACCACGCTCATCATCGCGCACCGCCTGGCCACCGTGCAGCGCGCCGACCGCATCATCGTCATGGAAGACGGCCGCATCGTGGAAACCGGCACCCATGCCTCGCTGGTGGCACTGGGCGGCATCTACGCCAACCTGGCGGCTCTGCAGTTCCACCATGTTCACGCATAACAAAAGCGCATGCCAACATAACAATATGTTGTAGCAATACGTCGAAATCGGGGTGTTTTTGTAGTTGCCCTGTGGATACTTCCCGTATCATGCGGGAATCCCCATTCCTTACCCCGATTTCATGAACAAGCCCTCGTTCGACGTCTCAAGCTGGTCCGTCGGCTCGAAGATCACCGCTTTCACTTTCGCCCTCGTCGGCCTGATCCTGGCCGTCCTTGTCACCACCACCAGCTGGAGCACCTCCAGGCTGCTGCACGAGCGCGCGGTGGTCAACGTGAAGGCGGAGCTGCACAGCGTGATGGCCACCGTCGAAATGTTCGACCGCGCCGTCTCCAGCGAGGCGGTCAGCTTCGGCAAGATCTTCGCCGCCGCCTTCCCGGGCGAGTTCAGCATCGATACCGCCAACACCGTGGACGTCGCCGGCAAGCAGGTTCCGGTGCTGAAGAACGGCGACACCACGCTCAACCTCGATTTCAGCGCGCCCGACCGCTTCACCCGCGAGACCGGCGGCAACGCCACGATTTTCGTCGCCAAGGGCGATGACTTCGTCCGCGTGAGCACGTCCGTGCGCAAAGAAAACGGCGACCGCGCCGTCGGTACCGCCCTCGATCATGCCAGCCCGGCCTACGCCCAGCTGAAAGCCGGCAAACCCTACGTCGGCCTGGTGACCCTGTTCGGCAAGCAGACCATCACCGAATACAAGCCCGTGCTGGATGCAGGCGGCAAAGTCATCGCCGTGCTCTACGTGGGCGTCGACATCAGTGCCGACCTGAAGCAGCTGAAGGACCGCATCAAGAGCATGAAGGTGGGCGATACCGGCTACTTCTACGTGCTGAACGCGGCGCCCGGCAAGAACTTCGGCGACCTGATCGTCCACCCGACCAAGGAAGGCCAGAACATCCTCGACAACCGCGACGCCGATGGCCGCGAATACGTGCGCGCCATGCTGGCGTCGCAGGAAGGCCTGACCACCTACCCGCTGCAAAGCACCGACGGCACGCCGCCGCGCGACCGCATCGTGGCCTACGCGCTGTTCAAGGACTGGAACTGGCTGATCGCCGGCGGCACCTTCGACGACGAAATCGTCCAGGAAGCGACGCAGCTGCGCAACCGCGCCATCCTGAGCGGCCTGATTGTGCTGGCGATCTTCGCCGTCATCCTGCACGCCGTGATCAAGCGCACCGTCACCCGTCCGCTCGGCGAAGCCCGCGACGCCGCCGTGCGCATGGCCCAGGGTGACCTGACCGTCGCGCTGGACGTCGGCCGCCGCGACGAGATCGGCCGCTTGGCCGCCGCCATGAACGAGATCGGCAAGGGCCTGTCGACCGTGGTCGGTCAGGTGCGCAGCGGCGCCGAACAGATCGTCAACGCCTCCAACGAAATCTCCTCCGGCAACCTGGACCTGTCGACACGCACCGAACAGCAGGCCGCGACCCTGGCCGTGACCGCGAACTCGATGCAGGGCCTGACCGAGACCGTGCGCCAGAACGCAGGCGACGCCCACCAGGCGAACCAGCTTGCCGTGAACACCTCGATGGTCGCCCAGGAAGGCGGCCGCATGGTGAGCCAGGTGATCGAGCGCATGGAGGCGATCAAGGCCTCGTCCGGGCGCATCGCCGACATCATCGGCGTCATCGACGGCATCGCCTTCCAGACCAATATCCTGGCGCTGAATGCGGCCGTGGAAGCCGCCCGCGCCGGCGAACAGGGGCGCGGCTTCGCCGTCGTCGCCTCGGAAGTGCGCAACCTGGCGCAGCGCTCGGCCGCCGCGGCGAAAGAGATCAAGGCCCTGATCCAGGCTTCGGGCGCCGAGGTCGACGAGGGCAGCCGACTGGTGCAGGAAGCCGGCACCACCATGGCCGAGGTGCTGAACAGCGCCGAGCAGGTCACCGGCATCATGAGCCGCATCAGCGCCGCCAGCACCGAGCAGACCGGCGGCATCGAAGACATCAACCGCGCGATCGGCGAAATGGACCAGGTCACGCAGCACAACGCAGCCCTGGTCGAGGAAGCCAGCGCCGCCGCCCAGGCCATGCAGGAACAGGCCGAGCAGCTGGCGCGCGCCGTGCGCCTGTTCAAGCTGGACGATGCGCAGGCGGCAGTCGAGCAGGCCGGGCGCCTGGCGCTGAGCCGCTATTGATCCCTGGCGGGGTTGCCCTTCACGGCCCCGCCCGTTCGGTGTACAGTTGCTCCATGAGCGATACCGAACTGCTTGCCCGCTGCACCACCATCCTTCCCGGCCATCGCCCTCGCCGCCCGGCCGAGATGTTTTCCACCATGGCCGCCTGGTGCGAAACCAATGGCATCAGCCACGACGTCTACGGCGAAGGCGCCCTGATCCAGGACTTCGAACGCAAGGTGGCCGAACTGCTCGGCTTCGAAGCCGCCGTGTTCTGCATGTCAGGCACCATGACCCAGGTGACCGCGCTGCGCCTGGCGGCGATGGAACGCGGCAAGGCGCCGGTGGCGCTGCACCCGACCTCGCACATCTTCGTCCACGAAGGCTCGAACTACCAGCTGCTGGACCACTTCGACGCGCTGTCGGTCGGCGACCGCCACCGCCCATGGACCGCGGCGGACATCACCGCCATTCCGGACCGCCTGTCGGCCGTCGGCCTCGAGATCCCGATGCGGGAAATCGGCGGCCAGCTGTCGGACTGGGACGAACTTGCCGCCATCAAGGCGCATTGCCGCGAGCAGGACATCCACCTGCACATGGACGGCGCGCGCCTGTGGGAAGCGGCCGCCGGCTATGGCCGTCCGCTGGCCGAGATCGCGGCCGGCTTCGATTCCGTCTACGTGTCGCTGTACAAGGGCATCGGCGGCCTGGGCGGCGCCATGCTGCTGGGTTCAACGGAGTTCGTCGCCCGCGCCGCCAGGTGGTTTGCGCGCCAGGGCGGCAAGCTGGTGCATCAATCGCCCTACGTGGTGGCGGCGGCGATGCAGTTCGATGCGCGCCTGGCCAGCATGCCGGCACTGTTCCGCAGGACGCAGTTCCTGTACTCGGTGCTGCGCGAACATCCGATCATCAAGGTGAATCCGGCCGCGCCTCAGGCGAACATGCTGCACGTGCACCTGCCGGTGAGCCGCGAGCGCGCGCTGGAGATCCGCCGCAAGCTGGCGCTCGACCACGGCATCTGGATTTTCCACCGCATCGGCCACGGCGTGCTGCCTGACTCCTCCTACTTCGAATGCTATGTCGGCGACAATCTGCTCGACACGCCCGACGAGCGGGTGCGCGAAGCGGTGGCGCTGCTGGCGGGCGAACTGCAGGCGTCGTGACCGGCCGGCGATCGGTTAAAATGCCAATTTTCCATCGCGAGTTTTACCGATGCGCCAATATTCAGACCTGATGCGCCATGTCCGCGACCATGGCGCGGTCAAGACCGACCGAACCGGCACCGGCACGCGTTCCGTGTTCGGCTACCAGATGCGCTTCAACCTGCAGGACGGCTTCCCGCTGGTGACGACCAAGAAGGTGCACCTGAAGTCCATCATCCATGAACTAATCTGGTTCCTGGCCGGCTCCACCAACATCGCCTACCTGAAGGAACACGGCGTCTCGATCTGGGACGAGTGGGCCGATGCGAATGGCGAACTGGGTCCGATCTACGGCTACCAGTGGCGCAGCTGGCCGACCCCTGACGGCGGACACATCGACCAGATCAGCCAGGTGCTCGACCAGATCAGGAACAATCCGGACTCGCGCCGCATGATCGT
Source organism: Telluria sp. GW821-FHT07G12 (assembly GCF_059418525.1). Taxonomy (NCBI): domain Bacteria; kingdom Pseudomonadati; phylum Pseudomonadota; class Betaproteobacteria; order Burkholderiales; family Oxalobacteraceae; genus Telluria; species Telluria sp. GW821-FHT07G12. The sequence goes on from NZ_JBWKQA010000007.1 coordinate 148,515, forward strand.
CTCCGCCTGGAACGTCGCCGACGTGCCGCAGATGAAGCTGCCGCCCTGCCACGCCTTCTTCCAGTTCTACGTGGCCGACGGCAAGCTGTCCTGCCAGCTCTACCAGCGCAGCGCCGACATCTTCCTGGGCGTGCCCTTCAATATCGCGTCCTACGCCCTGCTGACCCACATGATGGCGCAGCAGGCCGGGCTCGAAGTCGGCGACTTCGTCTGGACCGGCGGCGACTGCCACCTGTATTCGAACCACCTGGAACAGGTCGAGCTGCAACTGTCGCGCGAGGAGCGTCCGTTGCCCCAACTCCTCATCAAGCGCAAGCCGGATTCGCTGTTCGACTACAAATTCGAGGACTTCGAAGTGGTCGGCTACGATCCGCATCCAGCAATCAAGGCGCCCGTCGCCGTCTGAGCCCGCCGGGCAACTCGCGAATTGGCCGTGAATCAAACGTCGATGACGATTTGATCACTTCCATTTCGCGAGGCAGACATGAACGACGAATCCAATCCCGCGCAGGCGCCGATCGATCTGCTGCTGCAGCCGACTCCGGCGAACCAGGACAAGCTGCGCGAGCGCATCCGCGACAAGATGGCCTGGGCCAAGTCGATTTCGGACGGGATCAAATATCGCCGGCTGGCCGAGAAGGCGCGCATTTCTCACGACAAGCTCGACCACTTCATGCAGTCGGACTCCTACCTCGAGCCCGAGCCCTATCTGCATCTCCTCCGGCACATGTGGGACGACAGCCTGTGGTCCGATCAGTGGCGCCTGACCGCCGGGTCCTCGGCCGCGCCGAGCATGCTCTTCCATGCACTGGCGGGATTCCTGGACGTCGGCGAGATATCCCGCCGCGGCCTGATCGAAGAAATGCCAGGGGTTTACCGCGCCTGGCGGCCCTCGATGCATGTGCCCGGCAGCTACATTCTCGGCATGCTCGAGGTCCGTTACGACGAAGAGGCCGGCACGCTGGCCGTGATCGAGAAGCAGAAATTCAAGGGCAGCGAGTGCGAGTCCCCGCAAGAGGAGCACTACGAGGGCGTCATGGTCAAGAAATCGGATTCCTACGTCATCATCGCGCGCCAGTCGGCGCGGCACAAGGGGCCGCCGCGCGTCACCATCCTGTCGAACTGCCTGCACCAGGAGTACAGTGCGCGCGCCATGCAGGGGCTGGTGATCGGCTGCTACGGCAGAGCCATGTTCGCCGCCCCCGCCTATTTCGAGCGCGTCGGTGACGGCGATGCGGCCAGCCTGGAAGAATCGCTGGACATCGTGCAGGCCATTCCTCCTTCCGTGGCAGGAAAGCTGAAGTTCAGCGTCGTGGAAGACGTCATTCGCTTCTAGGCTTGCTGCGAAAAAAGCGACACTTTCCGGCTGGTCAGGCGGTCTCATGTGAAATTCTCTTTTTGCGCCACGATCGCCGATTTCTGCGCCGGCATTCCGGCGCCGCTCCAGATGCGAAGTCGGCGATGCGCCGCTGCCCCGGGCTTTTGCGCCGGGCATGGTCCCGGAAGGTCCTGACACCGCGAGACCTGGGCCGGGCAAGGCCAGAATCTGCCCCGGGGAGTCACATTGATTGTGGAAAACGGCAATCCATACTGGAGATGAGACCAGGGCACTCCTGGTGTCACAACCAACTCCGACAGGTGTCCAAATGACTTCGCTCTGCCAGCTGCTTCACATCGGCGCATATCTCGTTCTGCTGCTCACTCATATGCAGGGGATGAAGCGCGCGCTCCCGCCCCACCTTCACCATCTGGTGATCTGCGCCTGCTACGGCGCGCTGGCCGCCGCCGCGGTCGCCGAAAAGCTGGTGGAATTCACCGTCGAGGTCTGAGCCATCATCCGGCCCGCCTCCCCACACCGGCGGGCCGGATGCTATCATGCGCATCCAATGGCGGGCCACCGCCCGCACGAATTCCAAGAGCCTTATGACGCATTTGACTTTGGTGGTAGCAATCGATGCCCAGCGCGGCATCGGCGTGAACAACCAGCTGCCCTGGCACCTCCCCGAGGACCTCGCGCACTTCAAGCGCGTCACCCTCGGCCGTCCCATCATCATGGGCCGCAAGACCTTCGACTCGATCGGCCGTCCGCTGCCGAAACGCCGCAATATCGTCGTCACCCGCAACCGCGACTGGGCGCACGAGAGCGTCGAGGTGGCCGGCTCGCTGGAAGAAGCGGTAGCCCTGATCGGCGAGGACGAGGCCAGCATCATCGGCGGCGCCCAGATCTTCAATGAATCGCTGGCAATCGCCGACCGCATGATCGTGACACATATCGACGGCGTCTACGACTGCGACACCTTCTTCCCGGAGATCGATCCTTCGGCATGGACCATCACGGCGCGCGAAGAGCACACATCGGCCGATGGCGTTGCCTTCGCTTTCGTCACCTACGAACGCAACAAGTAACAGATAAAGAGTAAACAGTATGTCCGGACAAGGCTTCCATGTGCATGGACCGCACGATCACGCGGTCGAACACGCCGCCCACGGCGGCGACAACTTCTCCAACAACATCGCCGTCATGACCGCGGTGCTGGCCACGGTCGGCGCGCTGTTCGGCTACCTGGGCGGCGCCACGCAGAACGACGCGGCCCTCTTCAAGAACAACGCGGCGATTGCCAAGACCACGGCGGCGAACTCCTGGAACTACTACCAGGCCAAGTCGAGCAAGCAGAACCTGGCCGAGCTGGCGTCTTCGCTGCCGGGCATGCCCGAACAGACCCAGGCCAAGTACAAGGCCGATGTCGCGCGCTACGAGGGCGAGAAGGCCGGCATCAAGAAAGAGGCCGAGAAGTTCGAGAAGGAATCCGACGAGTGGAACGAGAAGTCGGAGAAGGCGCTGCACACTCACCACCAGTGGGCGCTGGCCACCACCGCCGAGCAGATTGCGATCTCGCTGGCGGCGATCACGCTGCTGACGCGCCGGCGCTGGCTGCTGTCGGCCACCTACGTCGTGGCCGTCATCGGCTTCGCGCTAGGTGCTTTCGCGTGGCTGCATGTCGATCCGCTCGGCGCCCTGATGGCCAGCGGCGGCGCGGGGCACTGAACGGCGCTCGCCGAATTCGCGCCGCAGCACGGTGTGGCGGTGCGCGAAGAAGCGCCCCACGAACCAGCCGACTACCGGGCCGGGAAGGCGCGGCGTGAACTCGAGGCTGTCGATCACCCGCGCGCCATCCTCGGCGGGTTCGATCAGGCGCTCGTGCCGCCAGGACTTCATCGACAGCAGCGGCGACTGCTCGACGAAGCGGCGGCCCGGCTCCATCTCCACGAAGGTCAGGCGCGACAGGTCGATCGGCACCAGCCCGAACAGCAGGAAGCGGCAATTCCCCAGCGGCCTGCCGAGGCTGTCCTGGTCCTGCGGGATGTGCTGCATCCCTTTCGGGAAGTCGAGCTTGAGGATGGGCGCCATCTCGGTGTGGACGCCGCGCGCGGACGTGCTCCAGGCCCAGAGCTCATCGGCCGACCTGGGGATCGTACTCTCGAATCTGATGCGCACTGGCTTCATGCCGGCCTCCGCTGGATGGACCATGGCATTCTAGCATTGCTTGGGCGGCAACAACGGTGCGCCGCCATCGGACCAGTCTGGCTAAGCTAACAAAAAAAATTGCGCCGACATGCGGAAATTCTGCGAAAATCCGCTTCTATTTTTTTTCGGTGCCGTGCCCGGCCATCTCTACTTTGAGGGAGATGGGGTGCACGGCGCTTCGCTTTGGAGCTGTCCATGAAATTTCGATTCCCAATCGTCATCATTGACGAGGACTTCCGTTCCGAGAACACTTCGGGCCTCGGCATTCGCGCGCTTGCCGCCGCGATGGAAAAAGAAGGCATGGAAGTGCTGGGCCTGACGAGCTATGGCGACCTGTCCCAGTTCGCCCAGCAGCAGTCGCGCGCCTCGGCCTTCGTGCTGTCGATCGACGACGAGGAATTCGGTGGCGGCACGCTCGAAGAGACCAACTTCGCCTTGAGCGCGCTGCGCGCCTTCGTGCAGGAGATCCGCCACAAGAACTCGGACATCCCGATCTACATCTACGGCGAGACCCGCACCAGCCGCCACATCCCGAACGACATCCTGAAGGAGCTGCACGGCTTCATCCACATGTTCGAGGACACCCCGGAATTCGTCGCGCGCCACATCATCCGCGAAGCCAAGGCCTATCTGGACAGCCTGGCGCCGCCCTTCTTCCGCGCCCTGGTCAACTACGCCAACGACGGCTCCTATTCCTGGCACTGCCCCGGCCACTCGGGCGGCGTCGCCTTCCTGAAGTCGCCGATCGGCCAGATGTTCCACCAGTTCTTCGGCGAGAACATGCTGCGCGCCGACGTCTGCAACGCGGTCGAGGAACTCGGCCAGCTGCTGGACCACACCGGCCCGGTGGCCAAGTCCGAGCGCAACGCCGCGCGCATCTATAACGCCGACCACTGCTACTTCGTCACCAACGGCACCTCGACCTCGAACAAGATGGTCTGGCACTCGACCGTGGCGCCGGGCGACATCGTCGTGGTCGACCGTAACTGCCACAAGTCGATCCTGCACTCGATCATCATGTGCGGCGCGATCCCCGTGTTCCTGATGCCGACCCGGAACAACCTCGGCATCATCGGTCCGATCCCGCTGGAAGAGTTCACGCCCGAATCGATCGCACGCAAGATCGAAGCGAACCCGTTCGCCCGCGAAGCCAAGAACAAGAAGCCGCGCATCCTGACCATCACGCAGTCGACCTACGACGGCGTGGTCTACAACGTCGAGACCCTGCGCGAAATGTTGGACGGGAAGATCGACACCCTGCACTTCGACGAAGCCTGGATCCCGCACGCGACCTTCCACGACTTCTACAAGAACATGCACGCCATCGGCCGCGACCGCCCGCGCGCCAAGGAATCGATGATCTTCTCGACCCAGTCGACCCACAAGCTGCTGGCCGGCCTGTCGCAGGCTTCGCAGGTGCTGGTGCGCGAATCCGAGACCGTCAAGCTGGACCAGGACGCCTTCAACGAGGCCTACCTGATGCACACCTCGACCTCGCCGCAGTACTCGATCATCGCGTCCTGCGACGTCGCCGCGGCGATGATGGAAGCGCCGGGCGGCACCGCCCTGGTCGAAGAGTCGATCTACGAATCGCTGGACTTCCGCCGCGCGATGCAGAAGGTCGACGAAGAGATCGGCGACGACTGGTGGTTCAAGGTCTGGGGCCCGCAGGTCACCAGCGAGGAAGGCATCGGCACCCAAGCCGACTGGATGATCCATGCCGAGGACACCTGGCACGGCTTCGGCAAGCTGGCCGAAGGCTTCAACATGCTGGACCCGATCAAGGCCACCGTGGTGACCCCGGGCCTGGCGCTGGACGGTTCCTTCGACGATTCCGGCATCCCGGCCTCGATCGTGACCAAGTACCTGGCCGAGCACGGCGTCATCATCGAGAAGTGCGGCCTGTACTCCTTCTTCATCCTGTTCACGATCGGCATCACCAAGGGCCGCTGGAACACGCTGGTCACCGCCCTGCAGCAGTTCAAGGATGACTACGACCGCAACCAGCCGATGTGGCGCATCATGCCGGAATTCTGCGCGGCCAACCCGCGCTACGAATCCTGGGGCCTGCGCGACCTGTGCCAGCAGATCCACGACTTCTACAAGTCGCGCGACGTCGCTCGCCTGACCACCGAGATGTACCTGTCGGACATGATCCCGGCCATGAAGCCGTCGGACGCCTTCGCCAAGATGGCGCACCGCGAGATCGAGCGCGTGGCGATCGAGAACCTCGAAGGCCGCATCACCGCGATCCTGCTGACGCCTTATCCGCCGGGCATCCCGCTGCTGATCCCGGGCGAGCGCTTCAACAAGACCATCGTCGACTACCTGCGCTTCGCGCGCGACTTCAACGAGCGCTTCCCGGGCTTCGAGACCGATGTGCACGGGCTGGTGAAGCGTGAGGTGGATGGGAAGCTGGGGTACTTCGTGGATTGCGTTAAGCAGGACTGATTTATCGGCATGCCTGAAGAAGCCCGGAGCCATACGGGCTTTTTTTATTGACGCGCAGGCGTAGAATCGCCGGATGGCTCCCTTTTTCCCCGACAGGCCGGATCTTCCGCTGGTCCAACGTCTCGCGCACCAGGGCTTCGTCCGCATCAACTTCGCCGGCATGGTCCTGACGCCTCTGCTGCTGCTCATGGCCGTGGGCTTAAACCTCGATCCGCCCACGGAAGCGGACGGCATCCGCATGGCCATCGGCTGCCTCGCTTTTCCTGTTTTGTCCCTGGTCGGCTGGCGGATGAAAACCCGTCCCTGGCTCGGCGCGGTGGGGCTCGTTCTGCTGGTTTTGCCGTTCGTGCTCGTGGCAACCAGAGACGGAATGACGGAAGCCGAGCGCGACGCCTTCCGGGCCGTGCAAAGGAGCGACGCTGAGCTCCTGCGCCGGCAGCTCGCGGCAGGCGTCGATCCGGACCTGCACACCGAAGATCGCGGCTACCTGCTGACAGGGGCAGTGTATTCGGAGAATCCCGAACTGCTCAGGATCCTGATCGCCGCCGGCGCCGACGTCAACGCCCACAAGGGAGACCACGCGACCCCGCTCGTGATGGCCGTCCACTACCTACGCTGCGAGACTGCGTTGCCCCTGGCCAGGGCAGGCGCCAGCTTCGCCGAGCGCTTCTACATCAATGCGGAGCTGGCGGAAGCGCCCACCTACCGCGGCATGAACGTGGGCGAGATGTACGAAGCCAGAAAGCGCGATTCCCCGGCCAGGTGGCAGCGGGAAGAAGCCTGCTGGCGGCAGTTTGAAGCAGTGCTGGCGCAAAAAAAGGAGGCCATGACCTCCTTCCGATGTGATACGGCCTGGTCAGGCACGCGCCGTAAACTGTATCAGGTCTTCGGCAGAGTCACCCCATGCTGACCCTGGTACTTGCCGCCACGGTCTTTATATGAAGTCTCGCAGACTTCATCGCTCTCGAAGAACAGCACCTGCGCGCAGCCCTCGCCCGCATAAATCTTGGCCGGCAGCGGCGTGGTGTTCGAGAACTCCAGCGTCACGTAACCTTCCCACTCCGGCTCGAAAGGCGTCACGTTGACGATGATGCCGCAGCGCGCATAGGTCGACTTGCCGAGGCAGACCGTCAGCACGTTACGCGGAATGCGGAAGTACTCGATGGTGCGGGCCAGCGCGAAGGAGTTCGGCGGGATGATGCAGACGTCGCTTTTGACGTCGACGAAGGAGTTCGAATCGAAGTTCTTCGGGTCGACGATGGTGCTGTTGATGTTCGTGAACACCTTGAATTCGTCGGCGCAGCGGATGTCGTAGCCGTAGGACGAGGTGCCCCAGGAGATGATCTTGCGGCCTTCGCTCTCTCGCACCTGCTTGGCGGAGAAAGGCTCGATCATGCCGTGTTCTTCCGCCATCCGGCGGATCCATTTGTCGCTTTTGATTGCCATTGCAGGGCTTCCCGGTGAATAAATATTAACCGGGGATTTTACGCGAAAGCCCTGCGCTGGTCACCTGTCGCCAGTTCAGGCAACAAGCGTTCGATCATCTCGCGTGTCAGCTGCGCGGTCAGCTGGGGCGATTCCATCGTGTACAAATGGCTCCCCTCGATCATCACCAGGTTCTCGCCCACCAGCTTGCGGGTCGAGTCCATACCGGCCTGGCGGAGTTCTTCCGAACGGGTGCCGGCGACGAAGCCGATCGGCAGCGGATACGGCTCGCGCAGCACACGCTCCATGTCGTGCGGCAGAGTGCTGTAAATCGCCGCCTCGACATCGCGGTCGAAGCGCAGCTGCACGCCTTCCGGATGCGGTTTCAAGCCGTGGTTCAGGTAGTCATCCAGCGCGCCCGGCGCCCAGGCCTGGAAGATCGTCTTGGAGTTGAAGTGTTCATAGGCCGCCTGGCGCGAGGGCCAGACATTGCGGCGGCGCTCCGCCACCCCGCCCGGCGACAGCTTGCGGCCCAGTCCCAGCGCTTTCGCCAGCCGCCAGACGTGGGCGCGCCAGCCCGCCACCACCGGCGAATCCAGCATCACCACGCAGCGCGCCAGGTCCGGGCGCCGCCAGGCCGCCAGCATACCGACCGCGCCGCCGAGCGAATGCCCGACCAGGATCGCCGGCTCGTCATAGCGCTCGAGCTGGGCGATCAGCTCGTCGATCAGCGCGTGCCAGTTGTCGTCGACCGGATAGCGCGGATCGTGGCCGAGCATGTCGGTGGTGCGCACGTCGAAATCGCGGCCCAGCTCCTCGAGCAGGCGCCCGTAGGAGCCGGACGGATAGCTGTTCCCGTGCGTGAAATGCAGCAGAGGCTTGTTCATGGCGCCCATTGTAAGGGCATTGCGGTGAACCCGATCCAGCTTTAGAGTGAAACGCCTACTGCCAGAGAAACGGTATAGCCGGTGCCGGCGTTGCCGCTCACGCTGCCCATCTGCAGCGAGGTGCCATCGCTGAACACGTTGTCCGTGGCATAGCTGATCGATGCCAGGTTGCGCGAGCTGGCGGCATAGGCCGTGTTCGCGTAGACCTCGTTCAGGGTCGCCATCGGGAAGGTGAACTGGGAGGTCTTGATGCGGCCCGCGGCGCTGGCGGCCTTGGCCAGACTCGGGAACACCTCGAAGTGCACGTGCGGCATCCGGCCGGCGTAGCAGCCCGGGAAGATGGTCGTGAACGTGACGTAGCCATCGGCATCGGCCGCCTGCACGCCGCGCAGGTAGTTTTCCTTGGTCAGGCCGCTGGCGTACATCGAGTAGTTGCCGTCGCGGTCGCAATGCCACAGGTAGACCGTGGCGCCGGCGATCGGGGCGCAGCTCGCGCCGACGTTCACCAGCTGCAGCTTGATGGTCAAGGGAATGCCCTGCGCCGTCGCGCTGCCCGGCGAGACGCTGGTGCGGATGTCGCTGCGCACGATCCCGGACAGCGCCAGTGCGTTGGCGACGCCGCTGCCGTTGCTGTTGGTGCCGTCGCCCGGGTAGGGGCCGCCGGTTTCCTCGGGGATGAGCGCGCAGCTGGTGCTTCCCGTGCTGCCGGTCGTCCCGGTGCTGCCAGAACTGCTGCTGGTGGCGCCGGCTTCGACGCTGCCGGCCGTGCTGCCGCCGCCGCAGCTGGCCAGCGGCAGCGCCGCCATTCCGCTGAGCAGCCAGCGCAGCGACTGGCGGCGGTTGGCGGCAATCTCCAGCAAGGGTTCGAGGTCGGCGGCGAGTCCGTCGCGATGGTGATCCATATCGAATTCCTCCATGATTTACGGGCGCTCCTGCGGCGGCTGTGGACGGCGCTGGCGCAGCTGTTCGCGCTGCTCGGGCGTCAGCACGGCCAGTACCTGGGCATGCAGGCGCGCTTCCAGCAGGGTCTCGGCGGCGATGGCCTGGCCGAGGTCGCGCGAGGCGGCGCCGGCCTTGGCTTCGTCGAACTGGGCTTCGTCACGCAGGGCGCGCAGCGCTTCGTGCGCATGGCGGATCGCCTTTTCCTGCTGGCGGCGCTGCGGCGCGGCGGCGTGCTCGATCGCAAACAGCTTGTCCTGCTGGGCTTCGCTCAGCTTCAGGTGCCCAAGGTGGCCGAAGCCGCGACCGAAACCGGGGCCATGGCGCGGGCCGTCTTCCGGACCACGCGCGTCGGGTCCGTGGCCGCCGGGACCCCGCACGCCCGGACCCTCATGCGGCCCCCGATCGGCAGCCGGCCCGCCATCGGCAGCCGGCGCCCCGGCCTGGCCGGCGGCAAAGGTGGTGGCGCAGCAGGCCGCGAGCAGCGCGGCCGCCATCGATTTTCGCATCAGGTTCATGTTTCGCATCCTTGTGTGGTTGAGATGCCGGATTGTGGTGCGCGCCCCTGTTAAGCGGTGTTAGTCCCTTGTAAAACCGGGTAAAGAGAAAGGACCCGGTGCGCCCGGCCCGCGCCGCATTTGCTAAGATGCGAACATGACTCAAGTGCTGTTAATCGACGACGATACCGAACTGGTCGGGATGTTCACCGAATACCTGGAACAGGAGGGCTTCCGCGTGGCCTGCGCCCATGACGGCGAGACCGGTGCGCGTGAAGCGCTCAGCGGCCAGTACGCGATCGCGATCCTCGACGTGATGATGCCCCGCATGAACGGCATCGAGACCCTGCGCCGCATCCGCGCCGCCAGCCGCATCCCGGTGCTGATGCTGACCGGCCGCGGCGACGACGCCGACCGCATCCTTGGCCTCGAACTTGGCGCGGACGATTACGTCACCAAGCCCTGCACCCCGCGCGAGATGACCGCCCGCGTGCGCGCCATCCTGCGCCGCACGCAGGGCGCCAGCACTGACGGTCCCGGCATCACGCTCACGGTCGGCAAGCTGACCATGCTGCCCGAGCAGCGCCGCGCGACCTGGGACGGCAGCCCGCTGGAACTGACCAGCACCGAATTCAACCTGCTCGAAGTCCTGGCCCGCAACGCCGGCCGCCCGGTCAGCAAGAACGACCTGTCCGAACAGGGCCTGGGCCGGCCGCTGGCACGCTTCGACCGCAACATCGACGTCCACCTCAGCAGCCTGCGCCACAAGCTCGGCACGCTGTCGGACGGCCGCTCCTGCCTGCAGACCGTCTACCGTCTCGGCTACCAGCTGATCCGCGAGTAAGATGGGCCGGCTGTTCTGGAAGTTCTTCCTGTCGATCCTGCTGGCCCAAGTGGCGGCCACCATCGGCATCGGCGGCACCCTCTGGCTGCGCGACCAGACGCGCCACCGGAATACCGAACCGACCCTCGACGTCGGCCCGCCCGCCGTGATTATGCTCGACGCGGCCGCGGCCACGCTCAAGCACGGCGGTGTCGACGGCCTGCGCGAACTGGCCGGCTCCGCGCGCCGCACACGCCTCTACATACTGGACGACCAGGACCACGAACTGCTCGGCCGCACGGTGCCGGACAAGCTGCGCAAGGAAGTCGCACGCAATCTCGTGGACGGCACCCGGACCCATGCCGTCGCCCGCCTGACAGGACCGGATGGGCGGCGCTATCTGGCCTTTGCCTCGCGCGAGCCATGGCCGTTTGCGCCAGACCAGCGTTCACCGGCATTCGCGCAAGACGGCAAGCCTGCGCCGGCCGACGGCAATCCGCCGGTCTCCTCACAAGGCGGCATACCGCACCCGGGCGCCGCCGCGCCCTCGATATCGTCGGCGCCCGACTTCGGACGCGGCCGCGAACCGGGCGCCGGCCCGGGTCCCGGCGGCCCCGGCGGTCGCCTGGGCTGGTTCGGCCTGCCGCCGGAATTCGGCCGCCATGTCGGCCGCTGGCTGCCGATCGCCGCCGCGACCACCGCCAGCTTCCTGTTCGCCGCCCTCCTCGCCTGGTATTTCTCGCGCCCGATCCGCGCCCTGCGCGGCGCCTTCGAAGCCGCCGCCGCCGGCGACCTCGCACCCAAGTTCGGCGAAGCGAAGATGGCGGTGGCCGGCGACGAACTGGCGGAACTGGGCCACGACTTCGACCGCATGAGCGCCCAGCTGCGCACGCTGATGGAAGGCCAGCGCCGCCTGCTGCACGACGTCTCGCACGAGCTGCGCTCGCCGCTGGCGCGCCTGCAGGCGGCGATCGGCCTGGCGCACCAGCAGCCGGACAAGATTCAAGCCTCGCTCGGCCGCATCGAACGCGAAAGCGTGCGCATGGACCGCCTGGTCGGTGAGCTGCTGACGCTGTCGCGCCTCGAAGCACCCAGTGCGCCGCCTGCGATGGAGCCGGTCGACCTGGTCGAGATGGTCGACCAGATCGCCGACGACGCCCGCTTCGAAGCCGGCGCCCGCATCGACGTCGATGCCCCGGTCCCGGTGACGGTGCGCGGCGCCCCCGACCTGCTGTGGAGCGCGGTCGAGAACATCGTACGCAACGCCGTCAAGCACGGCGGCGCCAACGGCGCGGTGGACATCGCACTGCACCCGGAGGCCGGCGTGGTCCACATCGAAGTGCTGGACCGCGGACCGGGCATTCCCGACGAGCACCTGGGCCAGATCTTCGAGCCCTTCTTCCGCTCGAATCCGACGCAGAACAACGTGGACGGTCACGGCCTGGGACTGGCCATCGCCAAGCGCGTGGTCGAGACGCATCGTGGGCGGATCACGGCGACGAACCGCGCGGGCGGAGGCTTGCGGGTGACGATTACCTTGCCGCGCGACGCCTGATCTACTGCGCCTGTTGCGCCGGCGCGCTCCAGTAGCGCGCGTGCTGGCGCCGGTAGGCCTGCGCCTCGACTTTTCCATCGAACTCCAGGCTGAGGGCGCCCAGCTCGTCGGTGCGCAGGCGCCCGATGCCGAGCTGCCCATAGCGCTCGTAGACTTCCTTCTTCGGATGTTTGTAACGGTTGCGCCAGCCGACCTGGAACACACCGAGCTTGGGCTGCACGGCTTGCAGGAAGGCCTGCGTCGACGAGGTGCCGCTGCCGTGGTGCGGCGCCAGCAGGACGTCGGCGCGCAGACCGGCTGCGTTGGTTGTAACAAGGGCCGCCTCCTGGGCCGCTTCGATATCGCCGGCCAGCAGCATGGACGCGCGGCCGTTCGTAACCTTCAGCGTGCAGCTGCGCGCATTCGGCTTCGGCTTGGGGTCCGCATAGCTGGCGGCAGCCGGGTGCAGCATCTCGAAACGCACGCCGTCCCACTCCCATGTTTGTCCGGCGGCGCAATGCAGATGTCGCGGCGCCGCGCGCACGACGGGGTGGCCGGCCAGCAGCGAGGACGCCAGCCAGCCGACCTTCACTTCGCCCAGCACGGCCAGCGCGCCGCCGGTGTGGTCGGTATCGCTGTGGCTGAGGACCATGCCGTCGAGCTCCGCGATGCCGCGCATGCGCAAATACGGAAGCAGCACGCGGCTGCCAGCATCGGCGCCGGGTGCATAACCGGGGCCGGTGTCGTACAGCAGGCGGTGGTTCGCGGTTTCGACCAGCAGGGCCATGCCCTGACCGACGTCGAAGGCGATGATGCGAAAGCGGCCCATCTCGGGATGGTCGGGGACCTGCAGCAGCAGCGGCAGCCAGGCCGCCGCGCCGGCCCAGCGATGCGGCCAGCCGCGCGGCATCAGCATCCACATGGTGCCGCCCAGCGCCAGCAGGAACACCCAGAGCTGCGGCGCGGGCGCGCGCCAGACGGCGGCCGGCATCGTCGCGAGCTGTGCGAGCACGGCGGCGAGTCCCTCGACCACCGCATGCGCCGCCAGCAGCAGCCAAGCGCACAGCGGCGACGGCGACAGGCTGCCCAGCAGCGCCAGCGGCGTCACGACGAAGCTCACCAGCGGAATCGCGACGGCATTTGCCAGTGGGCTGACCAGCGAGACCTGGCCGAACAGGAGCATCGTCAGCGGAACGAGGCCGAGGGTCACCGACCACTGCGTACGCCCGGCCATCTTCAGGTTCGCCTTGATTCCCGTCTCGCGCTCGGAAATCCGTCCATGGCCGCCGAACAGAATCACCGCCACGGCGCCGAAGGACAGCCAGAAGCCCGGCCACAACACGGCCCAGGGATCGATCAGCACGACCACGCCGAGGGCCATGCACAACACGTGCGTGATGCTGGAGAGCCTGCCCATCCACAGCGCCAGCGCGACCACCGACAGCATGTAGAGCGTGCGCTGGGCCGGCACACCGAAGCCGGCCAGCAGCACGTACAGCAGCGCGGCCAGCGCGCCGGCGAGCGCCGCCACCTTCTGCGCGGGAAGCTTCAATGGCAGCTGGGCCCCTGTGAAGAAGGAGCGCCGCCACAGGCTGGATACCGCCAGCGCAGCCAGGCCGGCGATCATCGTGATGTGCAGGCCCGATATGGAGATGAGATGCCCGACGCCGGTGCGGTTGAAGACCTGCCAGTCGCCCTGGTCGATGCCTCGCTGGTCGCCGATGACCAGCGCGACGATCACGCCGGCGTACTGCCTGTCCTGCAGCGCTGCCTGGATCCTGTCGCGCAGGACGGCGCGGGTTCGTTCGATCAAGGTCCCTACGCGCGGCACGAAGGCGTCCAGCCGTGCGTTGCCGGTGTCCACGCGCACGTAGCCGATGGCGCGCACGCCCTGCTCCAGCAGCCAGGCTTCGTAATCGAAGCCGCCGGGATTGGCGTTACCGTGCGGGCGCTGCAGGCGCACCGTCAGGCGCCAGCGTTCGCCGGGCATCAGCTTGTCCGGCAGGCCGCCGGCGCCGCGGCGGTCGGCGTACCAGGACAAGGCGACTCTTGGCGGGACTTCGGCGCCTGCGGTTTCGGTGCGCTCGACCAGCAGGTTGAAACGCAGGCCTTGTTCGAAGCGGTATGGAAGGCTGTCGACGATGCCGACCACGGTCAGGTCGCGGCCTTCGTCGGCGGGGGCGAGTTGGGAAGCGAGGGCGTGGTGGGCCAGGAGGGCGGTCCAGGTGTAGCCTAGCAGTGCGCCGGCGCCGGCTGTTAAAGAAATCACACCCAGGAACACTTTTACATGGCGCGTCAGCATGACGCAAACAATCGCACATCCAGCGCAAATAAACATGACCGGCACGGACGGCAATTCAGCGCAGCTTTGTAGTGCCAGCACGCCAACGGTAAAGCCGAGGATCGCGCAGCGCATCGTGTGCGTCTGTCAGGGCTTATTTGAGTCGGTCGCAGCGACCACTTTGAGTCGCACTGGATCGGCAGAGCGCTTCGGAGGTCGCAGCTCAGTCTCGCGCAGTCGAATGCTGGATGCGATGTTGTCCCACAAAGCCAATATGGCGTCTTGATGGAGGCTCGCGTCGACAGGTCTTCCGCCCGCACGTTGACTCATTCCGGCCTGAAGCTCAAGGGATAGAAAGGGGCGCAGGGCATCGTCTTTGATTCCTTTTGCTTCCCATATGAAGGAATATGTAGTCGCGAAATTCAGGTCCAAGAACCTTTCGAGTGCTTCTTCGCCATCGAGACCATTGATACTCCGCTTCTTGGCACGAAGTTTCGTGGTCCGCAAGCGTTCGTCAAAGCCGCGTTCGGAATCCGTCTCGGCGACGCGTGCAAGTAAGCCCGGTTCGGGTCCCCCGCCAGGCATGCTAAGGAACATCATCTCTACATCGGAATGTTCCGGGAAACTTAACCGCATCGCGATCTGCTCCGCTTTGCGTACTGGAAGCGGCTCCAGGAAGAATGCACCCCGAATACAAAAACCGGGCTCGGGCGGAATTTCTTCCTCACCACGCAGACGTAGCCGCGCCAAAAGCGCCTCGGCCAATCTCGCCCTGGACTCGTCCGCATATTTCGCGGAGAGCGTAAAACTGCGCCCTTCCACATGCGCATGCACCTCGACCGACGAGAACTGATCTTCGACCCGGCGATCCCCTTCCATTAGATATCCCACGCTATGCCCGAAGATCATCGTGCGCCCAAGCATTCCCGGTATGCGCAAATCTCGAGCCTCCGTCAAACCACCTCTACCATCAGACGTGGAACCTCGAGTTGCGATCTCAGCCTCACGCGTTGCCATACGAGTCCGAAATCTCGCCTCATCCTCTTCTAGCGTTTGGATCTCGATCCCAGCCAGTCTTTCGCGTGACAGGGTCACATCGGCCTGCGCCGGTACATCCACGAGATAACGTCCAACGCACACTGTCTTCATCTTCTCGGAGAGATGCGCGACTGTGGAACGATCCTGCACACTGCGTACCTGACTGACAGCCCAGGTCCCTAAGTATGAGAGCGCGACCACGATAACGATGAGATGAGACCAGTTGCGCTTTATCGCAATTTTCATAGAATAGCCCGGCCACGCGCCTTGATCCGATGCTGATGCTTACACCAGCTCCGGCGGTTCGTTAATCGATAATCGATCGGACACCGGCAGCGCTGTTTGCGATGCTACCGATGCCTCGGCATGTCGCACGAGTTGCCACATGCTTCGCCGTTGAATGATTTCGGGGCCGCTCGATTTGGCAAACACGCCAGCAGGTACTTGAAACGTTGCCGCCGGCATCAGGCTGCCCCTGGCGAACCAGCGGGTTCCGTCAAGCGCGTGGGTTTCTTCGCACCGCCACCAACCACTCGCAGGACAAACCTCACCTGTACGCACATGGCTTCCGAGAAGGACCGGGCGCGCGTCCGAAGCAGCAGGCACCGGGCCCTCGGCTGGCATAAGGGCCGGCGCCAACGCAACCGTGATCGCAGTTCGTGGCCGCAGGCGCTTATCGACGAGGGTCCATGCTGTCAACTCGGGACTTTCGACACTTGGCTGGATACGTTTCAGCTTTTGCCATACAGTCTGACGGGGCAGCAGCAATGCCTGTGGCATGCGCTCACCCTGACGAATGAACTGCACTGATCCACCGTGCACGCTCATACCTTCGTCTCCAACCTTGCAGCGCCACCAGCCGGACTGTGGGCAAATCTCCCCTGCACTGGCTACGGCGCCGAGTTTCGGGCCTAACGGTTCAGGCGGCGCCGAGGCTGGTGGTGGAGGCCCGCTTTTCCTGAGGCGGATGCTGGAGGCGATGCTATCCCACAAGGAGAGCAAGGCATCTTCGTGCAGGCTGGTATCGACTGGCTTGCCGCCAGGACGCTCACCAACACCGGTTTGAAGCTCAAGAGACAGATAGGGCTGTAGGGGATCTTCCTCGATTCCTCGCGTTTCCCAGTTGAAGCCGTAAGTGGTCGCGAAGTTGAACTCGCGTACCCGTTCCAATACCTCCTCACCTTCCAGTCCATTGATATTCCGTTTGCCGGCGCGTAGCTTGGTCACGCGCAGCAGCTCTTCCGCGCTTGCGCTGGCATCGACATCCGAAGTACGAGAGAGAATGCCAGCCCCGGACTTGGCGCCCGCGATACTGAAAAGCGCCAGCGCGACGTCGGGGTGTCCAGGCAGCCCAAGGTGCATGACCATGTGTTCATTGTTGTGGCTGGGGAGCGGTTCGGCAAAGACGGCACGCGAAACGCAGAACCCTGGAACGGTCGGGATTTCGTCCTTATCCCGGATCTGGAGCCGCGAAAGCAGCACCTCAGATAATTTAATGTCAGCGTCGTCAGCATATTGCATGGCTAACAAAAAGCTCAGCCCCCCTACGTGTGCATGTGTCTCGACCGAGGCATACTCCGACGTCACCCTACGCTCGCCGTCAAAGCCATGGCTACGGGTACGCCCAAAGACCAGAGTACGTCCGATCATGTTCGGAACACGCAATTCGCGAGTCTCGATCACGCCACCCGGAGCATTAACGCCGGAGTTAGTCGCACTGGCCTTGAGCTCTGCTTCGCGCGCCATCACCCGCTCCCGGAATTTGCCCTCCTCTTCCTCGCGTGTGCTGATCTCGAATCCACCCAGCATTCCTCCAGAAAGGCTCACTTCTGCCTGGGACGGCACGTCTACCAGGTAACGCCCGACGCATACCGTTTTCAAGTTTTCCGTCATTTTCGCCACCTCGGATCTGTCCCGCATACTGCGGACGTAGCCGGCAGCCCAGCTTCCGGCGCAGGCAAGGGCTGCCAGCAGGACGACGAGTTCCCGCCATCCGCCTTTTCTTACTCGTGTCATGGCAATTTTTGCGTTAGCTTGACGACGAGGTGTTGGGTCAGCAGCAGTACAGCTTCGTTATTGAAGACATCCTGGTGGTCCACGCCGCGAATTTCGAACAATTGCCGTACTTTTCCCCGCGGCCCGGCGCCGGACTGCAGCGGCACCGTGCCATCGCCACCGATATCCTGGCGCGCAGGCACAAATTCCAGCGCGGTCTTACCTTCAACTTTGACCCGGCGGCCAACAGTTTCGCGATACCCCATCAGCGTTGCCTTGCGCAGGTTCGCTTCGGTGAATACGGCCCCGGACCCGGGCTCCCGCGCGACCCAACGTACGGCGCCGAATGACAAATGCGCCGAATCTGCGCCATAAAACGCGAACGTATTCGGGTGGTAATACGTGTCCAGAACATCGCGGTGGAACTTCTCCGCCGTATCGACCGCAACCCGGACGGCATGTTCGAGCTTGCGCTGATCTCCGCTATACTTCCGCGCTGGATCCACCAGCTGCAAATCGATGAGCCGATACCACGACTGTGTATCGCGGTACAAGTCGTAAGGATTCCCGACCGGTAGGTGAACCACATCGCGCGGAACGTCCTTGTTATTGACGCGGCTGAGCATGCACACATGGAGCCATGGCTGCGGGTACAGGTGGTTGGGCAAAAGCTGCAATGGACCAGGAGCGGTAGCCATGACCGGCATGGTTTGTTCCGGTTTTCCGCCCAAAATATCAGCCGCAAAGTCGGCTTTGAGATTGGCGCTTGTGTCGTTGCTAGGACTCCAGCGCTCAGTGCCGCAGGCAATCCGTCGATAGCAAACCGGGGCGCCCAATGCTGGCATTACGCCGTGAATGATGCCCAAAATCTGGTCGGGAATCTGCTTGGCGCAAGCTCGCGCGACCAGCCCGCCCATCGAATGCGTCACAAGAAGCACCTTACTGCATTCACGCTTCAGTTTGGTCCAGTGCGCGATCGTGTTTTCAATGCGCTGACGTAGTCTCTTCGCCGATTCTTCGCAAGATTCCAGCCAGTTGTAGCCGCACACATACACGGGGTAGTAGTACGCAGCATGCTTTTCCAACTCGCTCTGCGTAATCTTCTCGATGCTGCGGACGCCCCACTTTGCCGGATCGCAGGCCATCACCTCTTTCCAATGTCGGCAGACGACAGGGGCGTTATCGAGCGGATCCAATTCAAACGTGTGGTTCAATCCTACTTGAAGTCCATACAGCAGTCCGCCATAAGAATCCCAGTGCACTTCGCCCCAGAAACGATCGCGGACTTCTTTCTCCAACATCCCGTAATTTCTGGCTTCCAAGGGCAAACTGATATCCCCACGATCGTCGACCTCGAGCTTCCCGGCGTTCAAGAGCTTCTGCCGCGTGCCGGGATCCCGCTTCTTCCATGTGCGGGCCGCGTTAATTCCGGCGATCGATCCATTCGGCGGCCGCCACGCCTCCTCCTTCGGCTCGAGCACCCCGTCCGCAAGCAAGGCCGGATCACTGACCGCCCGCAAATTCGTCCCCATAATCCCCGGCACCACAATCACCGGCACCACCTTCGACGGCGGCATCGTAAACAGCCCACGGGTCTTGAGCGCCGTCGGCGTCAGCACCGTACGTCCGGTCCAGCTGCCATCCGGCTGCGGGACAAGATTCGGCAAGGGGCGGGTTGGATCTGCCATGCTCGGCGCTCCGTGTTGGTGTTGATCCGGCTCAGGCGGCCGGATCGTCCTGTTCGGGTAAATAGGCCATGTCGACGCCGCCGATCATTTCTCCGATCAGCAGCGAGGTCCGGCCCTGGTCGTCGGTGCGGCCGGTGACCGTGCGGCCGTCCTCGAAGGTCGCCTTGTAGCGCTGGTTCGGGATCGGCGCGCCGGTCTGCAGGTGGCGCAACACCACGTATTCGTCGGTGTGCAGGTGCGAAGTCGGCAGGCGCACGTCCTTGGGGTTGGCCCCGCCGGGGCCGAAGTACATGAAATCGGAGCCCTTGTGGATCTGCTGGCTGCTGCTCTGGTGGGTGATCTTGCCGTCCACCCAGTCGGTGGTGGCGCCCGGGGCGATGATCTTGACCGCGGGCGCTTCCAGCTCGATGCGCTCGGCCGCGATCAGGCTGATGCGCCCGGACGACTTGATCTGGATGTTGCCGAGGTGGGTCTGCACCACGATGTCGCCCTTCCCCGCACCGATCTTCATGCCAAGTTCGTGCGCGAACATGCTCAGGCCGCGGGCCGCGCGCAGGAAGATGTTGCGGCCGGTGGACACTTCGGCATCGCCGGCGCTGACCACGTCGATCTTGTTCTGCGCGCCCAGCGCCAGGTTGTCGCTGCTGGCGAAGATGGCGCCGGCCGGCGCGCTGGCGGCGACGATGGGCTGGCCGCCGCCCGAATTTGTCCCACCTGCGCCTTCGGCCACGTTGCTGCCTTCGTGCCAGCGCTTGAGTTTTTCGACCAGCGCGGCCAGGCGCTGCTGCGAGGGCTCGTCCTCGTTGTGCACCGCCGCCAGCTTGCCGACTTCGTCCAGGATGCCCTGCATGACTTCGGCCAGGCCGACCAGGCCCGCGCGTCCCAGCTGTCCGCCGGCGCCGCCCTGGTCCGCCTCGGCGCTGATCAGGACGCCCTGGGCGCCGCGCACCGCCACCGACAGGTCGCTGCGCAGTTCTGCGCCCTCGCCGCGCGGGCTGCCTGCGCCATGGTCCCTCGGTTGCGTCATCCAGCCCAGGTTGAGCTCCGAGGCGCCGTGGTCGCTGCCCAGCTGGGCGCTGATCTGGCCGCGGGTATCGTCGAAGCGCAGCTGGTTGCCGCGCGCGCCGGCGATTTCTTTGGTGCGGGTGCCGGACAGGTAACGGTTGCCCGGCAGGTCGCCATAGCCGTTGAAGGCCGGCGGCGCCGAACGCTGGTTATATAGTTGGGCGAGGACGATGGGGCGGTCCGGGTCGCCGCCCAGGAAGGCCACCAGCACCTCGGTGCCGACCCGCGGCAGGCCCAGCGCGCCGGACTGGTGCTGGCTGCTGCTGCCATTGCCGGCCCAGTTCGAGGCGACTCTCACCCAGGCCGAATCGGCCGGGCCGCCCGAGGCGCCGGCGCCGCGCGCATGCTCGTGGTCCGCGGCGCGCATGCCGGGGAAGCGGATCTTCACCCGGCCGAGCGCATCGCAATGAACATCCTCGTTGGCCGGGCCGACCACGACCGCGCTTTGCAGCTCGGGATGCGGCAGGTCGATGCGCGGATCGAAGGCCGGGACGATGGCGATCCCGCGCCGGACCGCCGTGAAGGAGATGCGTACGCGACCAACCGCGTCAAGGCTGGGTGAACCGACGCCCAGCAAACCCGACACCGAGGAGGCCAGCTCGCGCGGCAGGTTGTTGTCGGCCACCACGCGCAGCTCGGTGATGACGAACTCGCGCTCGGCGGCCGGGTGGGTGTCGATCTCGGGATGGTCTTCCAGCGCAAAATACTGGCCGGCGCAGAAATCGCGCACGCTGCCCTCGCCATGGAAGCACTTCGATTCGAATTCGTGACGGCTCATGCGCACGTGGCCAAGGCGCCAGTGGTCTTCGACGTCGTCGCCGGCGTGCGGCATCTCGACCAGGTAGTCGTCGAGGGTGGCGGCCAGCTGGTTGCCGCTCGGGCCCTGGTCGGCCATGCCGCGCGCGCTGGCGGTCATGAACTGCGGTCCGCCCGGGTTTTTATAGTCCCAGCTATGGCGGGTGGTGACGCCCGGCTGCAGGCGGCGCGCGGCGGTCCAGGAGGTGACGGTGTCGCGGCCCTCGGCCACGCCGTCGCGGTGGTAGCGCACGCTGCCGGCGCTGTTCCTCGGCAGGTTGCCGGCGCTGGCGAACAACACCAGGGTATGCGCCGGGGTGCGGTCGTGCGCCGGATCGACGGCGGTGCTGCGGCTGCGGCCCGGACGGAACACCCAGCCGATGCCGCGCCGCTTGAGCAGGCGGCGCACGAAGGCGGCGTCGGATTCGTTGTACTGCATGGTCTGTTCGCGCGGCGGGTACTGGCCCATGTCCAGCAGCGCGTCGAGTTCCAGTTCGAAGGCATTGGCCAAAACCGTATTCGAGTGGCGCCATTCGTCGCACAGCAGCTGCACGATCTCGAGCTCGTTCTGGTAGCGGAACACGCGGCTGTTGGTGCGCTTTTCCATGATGGCGAAGACATCGCGGACCACCAGTTCGTAGGATGCGAGGGCGCCGTCGGAATCGCCGGCGCGGGCTTCGGTCACCAGGCCGCAGACGCTGCGCAGCTGGCCGCGGTCGGTCACGAACCGGATTTCCGCCGGCAGCGCGATCAGCTCCTTGAGCGGCAGGTGCGGGCTGCTGGCCAGGCAGGCGACGCGATACTCGATGCCGCCGCACACCGCCTCGCTGCCCACCACCCGCTGCGGCAGCAGGATGTCCTCGTCGAGCTGCCCGGCATGCGCAAGGCGCAGGCGCAGGGGGCGGTTGGCCGTGCTCAGGGACTTTTCATGCTGCAGGACCCGCAGGAACTCGCTCGCGCTCTCCACCATCTCTCCATGTTCGCGTACCGCAGTGCGGCAGAGAACCTATTTTTCCACGCTTGCTCGGGCGGTCCGTTGCCGTGCGTCATACGGTTTGGGGAGGGTCAAGCCGGAACTTCACGCGAGCGGAATTGTCGTGGCCGCCAGAATACGGTAGGAGGGTGCGCGCCACGCTCCCGCCAGGCGCGCACGGCGGCACCATGGGTGGCGGACGGGGGCCGGCAAGCGGGATTAGGCGTGGATCAGGATGCGAGCAGGTTTTTCAGGCGCGGAATCGCAGCAAATGCGCTCTGCCCGGTGGCGGCGCGAACCTCGTCCTCGGGCATGCCGCGCAATGCAGCCAGCATACGCCCGATCGCCGGCAGCTCTTCCGGGCTGTTGCGGCCGGGGTGGACCCAGCTGGGGGCGATGTCCGGCGCATCGGTTTCCAGCACAATGGCGTCCAAGGGAAGTTCGGCCGCCAGGCGCCGGATCTGCAGCGCGCGCGTAAAGGTCATGGCGCCGCCGAAGCCGAGGTGGAAGCCCAGATCGATGAAGTTCTGCGCCTGCTGGAAGCTGCCGTTGAAAGCGTGGGCGATGCCGCCCGCGGGGCGGATCTGCCGGATGTGTTTTAGCACCTGGTCCTGCGAACGCCGCACGTGGGTCAGCACCGGCAGCCCGAAATCGCGTGCGATGCGCAGCTGCTCGCGCAGGAAGTGCTCCTGCTTCTCGCGCATCGCGGGTTCGCACAGCATGGGGATGAAGAAGTCCAGGCCGATCTCGCCGATGGCGACGAAGCGCGGATCCGCCTGCGATTCTTCGACCTCCCGGCGCAGCAGCGCCAGGTCGTCTTCCTGCGCCTGCGGCACGTAGATCGGATGGATGCCCAGCGCATAAGACGCATTCGGCGCTGCATGCGCCAGTCCACGCACGACATCGAAATTCCCCCGCTCGACTGCCGGGATCACGATCATGCCCACGCCCGCGTGCCCGGCGCGCGCGGCGACGTCCAGCGACTCTGCGCCGAACTCGTGCGCGTCCAGATGGCAGTGGGTGTCGATCCACATGCGCGTCAGCTTTCCGGCCGCAGTCCGTGCTCGGTCAGGCGCAGCACGCGGTCGCAGCGGCGCGCCAGCTCGGGGTCGTGGGTGACGATCACGAAGGCGGTGCCGAGGGTGCGCGAGAGCTCCAGCATCAGGTCGAAGATGGTCTCGGCGGTCGTGTGGTCGAGGTTACCGGTCGGTTCGTCGGCCAGCACGCAGGCCGGTTCCGTCACCAGGGCGCGGGCCAGGGCCACGCGCTGGCGTTCGCCGCCCGACAGCTCACCGGGGCGGTGCACGGCGCGCTTGGCCAGGCCGACGCGCGCCAGCATCGCCTGCGCCTTCGCCACCGCTTCCTCGCGTTTTACACGCCGGATCAGGAGCGGCATGGCGACGTTGTCCAGCGCCGAGAATTCCGGGAGCAGGTGATGGAACTGGTAGACGAAGCCCAGCGAGGCGTTACGCAGATCGCCGCGCTTCGTTTCCGACAGGGCCGCAAAGTCCTCGCCCTTCAGCACCACGGCGCCGCCGCTCGGGGTATCGAGGCCGCCGAGGATGTGCAGCAGGGTCGATTTGCCCGAGCCGGACGCGCCGACGATGGCCACGCGCTCGCCGCGGGCAATGGAAAAGTCGATGTTGTCCAGTACCTGGACGGCATAATCGCCTTCGCGGAAAGTCTTGCCGACGCCGCGGCAGGACAGGACCGGCATGCCGGCATTCGTCTCGATAGTCTCAGTGGTCATCATATTATTCATAGCGCAGTGCCTCCGCCGGTTTGACGCGCGACGCCGACCAGCTCGGGTAGAGCGTCGCCGCGAACGCCAGCAGCACCGACACGCCGCCGATCTTGAAAACGTCCGGCCAGCGCATATCCGAGGGGATCTCGCTGATCAGGTAAATATCCTTCGACAGGAACTGCACCCCGAGCAGATGCTCGATGAAGGGCACGATCACGTCGATATTCAGGGCCACCAGCACGCCCAGGCACACCCCCGCGATCGTACCGAGGATGCCGACCAGCGCGCCCTGGATCATGAATATCTTCATGATCGAGGCCGGCGAGGAGCCGAGCGTGCGCAGGATGGCGATGTCGGGCTGCTTGTCGGTCACCGTCATCACCAGGGTCGACACCAGGTTGAACGCGGCCACCGCGATGATCAGGGTCAGGATGATGAACATCATCCGCTTTTCGGTCTGCACCGCGGCGAACCAGTTGGCGTTCAGCTTGGACCAGTCGCGCATGACCAGGTCGCCGGACATCGATTTTTTGAGCTGCTGGGCCACCAGCGGCGCCTGGTGCATGTCGGCGATGCGCAGGCGCAGGCCGTTGGGCGCGTCGAGACGCTCCATGCGCTCGGCATCCTGCAGGTGCACGAAGGCCATCGCCGAATCGAATTCGTAGTGGCCGGCTTCGAAGATGCCGACTACCGTGAAGCTGCGGGTGCGCGGCACCATGCCGGCCGGCGTGGTCTGGGCCTGGGCCAGCATCATGTTGACCTTGTCGCCGACGCCGACGCCGAGCGAGCGCGCCAGCACATAGCCGAGCACGATGTTGAACTCGCCGGGACGCAGGTTCTGCAGGCTGCCCTGGCGGATCTGGCGGCCGACGTCCGACACCTTGTGCTCCTGTTCGGGCAGGATGCCGCGGATGACCGAGGGTTTCATGACGTCGTCGCGCACCAGCAGGCCCTGGGTTTCGACGAAGGGCGCGGCGCCGCGCACGGCCGGGTTGCGGAAGGCTTCCTTCTCGGCGTCCTCCCAGTTGGGCATGCCGCCGTGGGCGTCGAACACCTCGATGTGGGCCAGCACCGACAGCATCCGGTCCGTCACCTCCTTCTGGAAGCCGTTCATCACCGACAGCACGACGATCAGCGCCGCCACCCCGAGCGCGATGCCGGACACCGAAATCAGGGAGATGAAGGAGATGAAACTGTTGCGGCTGCTACGCTTGCCGGCACGCGTGTAGCGCAGGCCGACCAGCCATTCGTACGGCAATTTGTGGATGATGCTCATGGGCTCCGTGGTAAATGCTTCTTCGCCCCGCAGTTTGCCATACAAAGCTCATCCATGCCTACACGACAGCTTGGGCTGCTCGCTTGCCGTCATTTGGCCTACAATACCGGTATGGCCCATATTTCGCTCGTCCTGCCGTTCGCCCTGCCCGCCCCCGAATTCGCCTCCGACCTGGTCCGTGCCCTCGAAGCACCGGCCCTGGCGGCGCTGTTGTCGCGTTCTTCCAATGGGGTCTTTCACCCCCTGGAGGCGACCGCACGCGTGCTGCCGCACGAGTTGTGGATCGCGCGCGCGCTCGGGCTGGCGCACGGCACGGCGCCCGGCATTGCCGCCAGCGCCATGCGCGGCTACGGCCTCGACCCGCTGGACGGCACCTGGTTCATCGTCAACCCGGGCCATATCCAGATCTCGCACAGCCACCTGATGCTGGGCGATACGCGCCAGCTCGGCCTGGATGACGCCGACAGCCGCGCGCTGTTCGAGACCGCCCGGGAGTGCTGCGAGGACGCCGGCCACGCACTGCTGTACGGCGCGCCCGACACCTGGTTCCTGCGCGCCGACGAGTGGGAAAGCATCCATACCGCCAGCCCGGACGCGGCGGTCGGCATGAACCTGACCGACTGGGTCCCGACCGGCAACCAGGCGCGCGCCTTCCGCAAGCTGCAGAACGAGGTGCAGGTCAGCTGGTACACCCATCCGGTGAATTCGGCGCGCGAAAGCCGCGGCCAGGCGCCGATCAACGCGATCTGGCCCTGGGGCGCGGCCAGCGTCGCCGCCGAGCACGCGCAGAAACTGGTGGCGCGTGCCGCCGGCAAGCTGGCGCCGCGCCCCCTGGTGTCGAGCTACGCTGTACCGGGCTGGCTGGATGCGCTGGCCGACCAGCGCCTGTCGGACCTGAGCGATATCGCCGGCAAGCTGACTTCCGGCGACGACAACGAAGGCGGCCGCCTGCTGGTCTGCGGCGCCGCCGCGGCGCCGGCCATCGCCGCCGACTGGCACGGCTGGCTGCAAGTCATGCACCACTACGAGGAGGCGCTGTTCGCGCCCCTGCTCACGGTCCTGAAACAGGGCCGTATCAAGTCGCTGCGGCTGGTGCTGAGCCACCGCGACGGCCACCTGGACACCACCACGACACCGATGGCCCAGCGCAAGTTCTGGCGCCGTCCGACTTTGGAACATTTGAAGTGAAGACCCGTATCAGTACCCGTCCCTGCCCCGGCCGCCAATCCGAGCTGCTGGCCCAGGGCGGGATCCACCCCGTATTGGCGCGCGTGTACGCCGCCCGCGGCCTGTCCGATCCGCGCGAGCTGGCCAGCGAGCTGCAGGCCCTGCTGCCGCCCGCCGCCCTGCTGCAGATCGACGCCGCCGCCATCTACCTGGCCGACGCCATCGCTGCCGGCAGGAAGATGACCATCGTCGCCGATTACGACTGCGACGGCGCCACCGCCTGCGCCACCGCCCTGCGCGGCCTGCGTTCGATGGGCGCCAACGTCGACTACATCGTGCCAAACCGCTTCGAGTACGGCTACGGCCTGACACCGGAAATCGTCGAGCTGACGGCGCGCTCGACCGCGCCCGACATCATCATCACCGTCGATAACGGCATTGCCAGCATCGACGGCGTGGAGGCGGCGCGTGCGCGCGGCATCGAAGTCGTGGTCACCGACCACCACCTGCCGGGCGACGCCCTGCCCGACGCGCGCGTGATCGTGAATCCGAACCAGCCCGAGTGCGGCTTTCCGAGCAAGCACCTGGCCGGGGTCGGGGTCGTGTTCTACGTGCTGCTGGCCCTTCGCGCCGAAATGCGCAAGCGCGGCGTGTTCGATGCTGCTTCTCAGCCGAAGCTGGACTCATTGCTCGACCTGGTGGCGCTGGGCACAGTGGCGGACGTGGTCAAGCTGGACACCAACAACCGCATCCTGGTCGCGCAGGGATTGAAGCGCATGCGCGCGGGCCGCATGCATGCCGGTATTGCCGCGCTGTTCCGCGTGTCAGGGCGGGAAGCGCGCTGCGCCTCGCCCTTCGACCTGGGATTCGCTTTGGGTCCGCGCCTGAATGCGGCCGGCCGCCTGGAAGACATGTCGCTCGGGATCGAGTGCCTGGTGACGGACGACGAAGACCGCGCCTGGCAGATCGCCCAACAGCTCAACGAAATCAACCTGAAGCGCCGCGAGATCGAGGCCGAGATGCAGGACACGGCCCTGCTCCACCTCGACGATTTCAAGCCGGCGGACGCCAGCACCATCGCCGTATTCGACGACGGCTGGCACCAGGGCGTGATCGGCATCGTCGCCTCGCGCCTGAAAGAGAAGTTTTATCGCCCGACGATCACCTTCGCGCCGGCCGGCGACGGCTGGATCAAGGGCTCGGGACGCTCGATCCCGGGCTTCCACCTGCGCGATGCGCTGGATCTGGTGTCGAAACGCGTGCCGGGATTGATCGACAAGTTCGGCGGCCACGCGATGGCAGCCGGCCTGTCGATCCGGCTCGAGCACTTCGATACCTTCCGCGAAGCCTTCGAGGCGGTCGGCCAGGCCTGGCTGAGCGAGGCGCAGCTGGAGCGCGTGGTCGAGACCGACGGGCCGCTGGAAGACGATTTCTATACGGTGCAGTTCATCGAGCTTCTGGACGGCCAGGTCTGGGGCCAGGGCTTCGCGCCGCCGGTGTTCTGCGACGAATTCCGCGTCGTGAGCCAGCGTATCCTCAAGGAGCGCCACCTCAAGCTGCTGCTGGAGCGGAACGGCCGGCGCTACGATGCGATCTGGTTCGGCAATACGGCATCGCTGGGCGAACGCGCGCGCGTGGCGTTCCGGCTCGATGCGAATGAGTACAACGGCGTGACCAAGGTGCAGCTGCTGGTCGAGCACGCGGAACCGGTCTGATTCATGGCCGCGCAGATCGATCCGCAGGAGGTCGAGTTCAGCGCGATCCGGGCCCAGGGTCCGGGTGGGCAGAACGTCAACAAGGTCTCCTGCGCGGTGCACGCCCGCTTCGACGTCAAGGCTTCCTCGCTGCCGGACTGGGTGAAGGAACGCCTGCTCACCATGCGCGACAGCCGCATCACCGCCGAGGGCGTGGTGGTGCTGAAGGCCCAGCAATCGCGCAGCCTGGAAGCCAACAAGGAAGATGCGCTGCGGCGGCTGCAGGAAATGGTCAATCAGGCCAGCGTGGTGCAGGCGGTGCGGCGGCCGACAAAACCGACGCGCGGCTCCCAGCGGCGCCGGCTGGATGAGAAGACCCGCAGCGGGCAGGTCAAGGCCTTGCGCGGCAAAGTCAAAGAATAAATTCGGGGTCAGAGCACTTTTTTGGGCAATTGCCACAAAAAGTGCTCTGACCCCGAATTATTTCAGGTCAAGGCGTGTCGACTTTTGGCTTGCAATTGCACGGCTGTTCGCCGCGGTCGAACACGATCCGCCAGCGCCCCGGCGCTTCCAGGCGCCAGATCGAGTTGAAGCGCCCGACCCGCTTGCCGGCGGCGTCGTAGACCGGGCCGCCGCTGTAGGCCAGGGTACCGGAATCGACCACCTCGACCTCTTCCGGCTCCCAGGAGAACGGCGCTTGCGGGCCGTCGTAGTATTTGCGCCAGGCCGTGGCCACGGCTTCGCGTCCGCGCAGGACGCTGCCGGGACCGGAAAAGAACACCGCCTCGTCGGACAGGAAACTGGTAAAGGCCGCGTGGTCGCGCGCCTTCATGGTCGCCGCGAAGGCGCGCTCATGCTCCGTCACCTGCTTCTTCAGCTCGGCATTCGTCGGCCGCGCCGCGCTGGCGACCGCCAGCATGAACATACTGATGCACAAAACCCCAATCGACAGCAGACGCATGCGTCCTCCACGTGTTGATCCGGAACGAACTTAATAATCGAACAATTTTGTCACGGCAATACAGTTTGCACAAGCGGCTTGCAAAATCTCCGGAAACGGAGTATAAAAACTCCATTATCGGAGGATTCCTATGAGTCTCGCCTACGCCTACCCCAAAAGCCGCTTCGAAACCGCTGTGCTGGTCGACCTCAACGACCGCGAACAGCGCGAACGCCTGTCCAGCTCGGCGCTGAAAGGCTTCTTCCAGCTGGCCGACGCCTGGCAGGTCCGCGACGAAGATGCGCGCGAGCTGCTCGGCGGCCTGTCCTCGTCCGCCTTCTACGACTGGAAAAAGAATCCGGCCCGTGTGCTGGAAGTTGACCGCATTACCCGCATCTCCTACCTGCTCGGCATCTACAAAGCCCTGCACATCCTGTACGGCGACAAGCTGGCCGACGAATGGGTGCACCTCCCGAACAGCAACACGGTGTTCAATGGCCGCGCGCCGCTCGCCTTCATGCTGGGCGGCGGCCTGCTGGCCATGCAGACCGTGCGCCGCCTGCTCGACGCCCGCCGCGGAGGCTTGTAAGTGAAACTGGTGCACAAGCAGGAACCGGGCCTCACCCAGCTGCGCCAGTTCGACACCGTCCGCCTGATCCCCTCGCGCTTCGCCGATGCCGAAGACTCGGTGCTGGCCCCGCTGGCGGAAAGCGATGCCGTGCTGCGCGACCTGTTCGACCTGGACAACGCCACCAACGACCGCCTGCGCGGCGAATCCGGCCTGCTCCCCGGCATCGGCATGGACGAGCTGGTGTTCGGCGTGCCGAACTTCCGCATGATCAATGCGGCCTATACCTATGCGCGCCCGGAAGGCAGCCGCTTCAACGACGGCGAGCGCGGCGCCTGGTACTGCGCCTTCGAGCTCGAGACGGCGCTGGCCGAGGTCATCTTCCACAAGACCGTGGAATACCAGGAGATCGGCCGCTTCGACGACAGCGTCAGTTACCAGGCCCTGCTGGCCGACTTCAACGCCGCCTTCCACGACCTGCGCGGCAGCGAGGAGTGGAACGCCTGCCTGGCCTCCGACAGCTACATCGCCTCGCAAAGACTGGCGGCCGAGCTGCTGGATGCGGGCTCGATGGGCATCGTCTACCCCAGCGTGCGCCGGCTCGAGGGCACGAATCTGGCCTGCTTCCGCCCGGCCCTGGTCGGGAATGTCCGCAAGGGCCAGGCGTATCGGTTAACATGGGCGGGTTCGCCGCATCCTCAGGTCGAACCCATCTGATTCAATGTAGCCATGAAAACCGATCCATTAAAAGACACCGAACTGCACGACAAGATCAACCGCGAAACCGCCCGCATCAACTGGTCCGAACTGGAGCGCCATTTCGCTCACGGCGCCGTGGTCTGGGTCAGCCATGAACTGGACCTGGTCGAAGCTGCCCTGCGCATCGCCCACGACGACAAGGAAGCCATCGCGCGCTGGATGAACGAGGGCAAACTGGCCAAGGTGTCGGACGCGCAGGCCCAGGCCTGGCAGTCCACCAATGCCCTGCTGTGGGCATCGGTGGTCAGTCCCTTCGTGCTGGTCCAGGAAGACAAGGCAGCACCAAAAGACACGCTGCACTAATTATTTAAGCCACCAGGGCGCGGCCGCTGCTGCGTCCCACCGGCGCCGTCTCGAGCTGGAAGGTATTCACCAGCGAGGCCAGCTGGTCCGCCTGTGTACGCAGCGACTGCGCCGCGGCCGAGGCTTCCTCCACCAGCGCCGCGTTCTGCAGCGTCATCTCGTCGAGCTGGGCGATGGCGCCGTCGACCCGCTCGATCTCCTCGTTCTGCGCACGCGTCGCGCTGGAGATCTCGCCCATGATGCCGTTCACCTTGTGCACGCCGTCGACCACGGTGCGCATGGTCTCGCCGGCGCGTCCCACCAGCGCGGCGCCGGCGTCGACCTTGCTCACCGTATCCTCGATCAGCCCCTTGACTTCCTTGGCCGCCGCGGCCGAGCGGTGCGCCAGGTTGCGCACTTCGGAAGCGACCACCGCAAAGCCGCGTCCCTGCTCGCCGGCGCGCGCCGCTTCCACCGCCGCATTGAGCGCCAGGATATTCGTCTGGAAGGCGATGCCGTCGATGACGGAAATGATTTCGACGATCTTCGTCGACGAATCGTGGATCAGGTGCATGGTCTCGACCACGCCTTCGACCGCGGCGCCGCCCTGGCGCGACACCTCGGACGCCTCATTCGCCAGGCGACTCGCCTCGGCTGCGTAGTCGGCGTTGCGGCGTACCGATTCGATCAACTCCTTCATCGCGCCGGCCACCTGGGCCAGCTCGGCGGCCTGGGACTCGGTACGCTGCGACAGATCGACGTTGCCGGTGGCGATTTCGGCCGAGGCCGACGCGATCGCATCGGTGCCGCTGCGGACCTTGCCGACGATGCCGGAGAGGCTGTCGCGCATGGTGCTCATGGCCGCCAGCAGGCTGCTGGGCTGGGCACGGCGGGTGTCGACGCTGTGCTGCAGTTCGCCCTTCGCAATCGCGTGCGCCACGCTGGAGGCATAGGCCGGCTCGCCGCCCAGTTGGCGCAGCAGGCTGCGCGTGATGCCGATGCCGACGATTGCGGCCAGCGCCACGCACAGGCTGCTCAAGCCGGCGATCATCCAGCGCGCCGAGCTGGCCGTCTCGCCGGCGGCAAGACTGGCCTGGCTGCTGTCGGCCTGCAGCTGCTTGAGCAGGAGGTCGATGTCGCCGACGATCTTGCGGCGCAGCGGCGTGCAATCCTTCACCAGGAAGCTGCCGAAGCCTTCCATGTCGCCCGCTGTGCGGTATTTGCGGGGCCGCTGGAGTTCGTGGGTCATCGTGCCCATTTCCTCGCGCAGCTTCAGGTACTGGGGGTCGCCCTGCAGGGACAGGTCGAGCTTCGACAGCGCCACCTGGTAGACCGCGATCTGCCGGTCCACCAGGTCGAGCTCGCGCAGCGCGTCTGCGTTGTCGCTGAAGATGAAGGCGTTGCGGGCGGCGATGCCGGTCTGGTCCAGCGCTTCGCGCAGTTCATACAGAGGCTCGAGGCGGCTGCTGCGCAGGCTGTCCGCATTCGTCAGCGCCTGCCCGATCCGATTGACGCGGGTGGTGGCGAATACCGCCAGAACCAGGGTTACCAGTACCACGACAGCAAACGCCGTATACAACTTTGTCGAGATTGCAACGCCAGCTGCTCTGTTATTCATCTTGTACTTTCTTCATGGTGGCCACGTTCGCCCTGTCAATTTGATTAAAATGACGGATATTGCATCATGAATTTCGGGTGAGCAACGTATTTTGCTCAAATTGCGCATAATTTTATTGTGAGTGGTATAACCTGTTTTTATAATCCCTGTGTTAATTTCTTGACGTAATGCAAGAAAATAAGATGTGAACAAATTTATCCGCTATACTGTTGGGATACGAGGAAGTTTATGCAGAGCAATATAAAATCCGAAGATCCAGTGATGACCACGAGCGAAGTTGCACGCCTTCTGGGCGTGGCCACAAGCACGGTCCAGATCTGGATGGAGAGCGGCGCGATCGAGTCCTGGAAGACGCCGGGCGGGCATCGCCGTACGCGCCTGAGCCTGGTTCAGGGACTCCTGCACGGGAAGGACGACAACGCCCTTCTGCGTCCCGCGGCCAGCAACGACAAGGAATTCCTGCCTGCCCAGGACCCGAACTATCCGGTCCCGGCGGACGAACGCGCACGCCTCGCGGCCGTGGGCGCGAGCGGCCTGGTCGACACCGACGAGGAACAGCGCTTCGACCGCATCGTGCGCCTGGCCACCATGGTGACCGGTTCGCCGATCGCATTGATCTCGCTGCTCACCTCGACCCGCCAGTGGTTCAAGGCCAGGGTCGGCCTCGAGCCGCGCGAAACGCCGCGCGACTGGGCCTTCTGCTCGCACGCAGTACTGCAGGACGAGATGTTCGTGGTCGAGGATGCCCTCGGCGACGACCGCTTCCGCGACAATCCGCTGGTCCAGGGTGACCCGAAGATCCGCTTCTACGCCGGCGTGCCGCTGCGCGACCGTAGCGGCCACCCGCTTGGCACCTTGTGCGTGATCGACCGCGAGCCGCGCCGCCTGCGCGCCACCGAAGTCCAGGGCCTGCTCGACCTGGCGGCGATCGCCGCGGCCGAGATCCAGTCCAGCCGCCCGAACCGCTTCTGACACCCGTCGTTCCCGCGGAAGCGGGAACCCATGCTGAGCTTCCGGAAGCCCGTTTTTGGAAGCTGAGTAGCCCATCGAACTGACAGAATTCTTTTCACTCGGTATGGCTCCCCGCTTTCGCGGGGATGACGGACACTTATTTCGCCAGGTCGACCGCGTACAGCGCAAAACCCTTGCCCTGCCCATCATCCGCGGCCAGCTGCGACACATTCTCCAGCCCCGCCGCGCGCGCCAGCTCCAGCTTGCCCGGCGCCGAGTGGAACACCACCGGCCCCTTCGTCTCCACCTTCGCAAATCGCCAGCTGCGCTGCGCCCCATTGGCCACACGCGTCAAACGGCGCGCTTCCTTGACGTAGGCGATCAGCACGTCGCGGCTGGCGTCCGGCGATGCCAGCACGGTGCGGCTGCCGTCCAGACCCGGGAAATTTCCGCCGCCGCTGGCGCGGTAGTTGTTCGTCGCGACCAGGAATTCCTGCCCGGCCGGCAGCGGCGCGCCGCGCAGCTGGAGATGGCGGATGCGCTGCCCCGGCGGCTGGGTCACGTCGATTTCGTAGCTCAGCTCCGGCGACGTGACGGTGTCGAAGTTATAGCCGGCGAAGCCCGTATTCACCAGTTCCTGCGGCGATGTCCTGGCGGGGTCGATGGTATTGAAGCGCGAGGCCGCCTTCTCCAGCCAGGCCTTCAGCCCGGCCCCGTCGACTTTCACCAGCGCCAGAGCATTCGGATAGAGATAAAGGTCGGCCGCGTTGTTCAGCGCCAGGTCGCCGGCGGCGACGTCGGTGTAGTCGGCCACGCCGGCCGAGCCGCTCTTGAACGGCGCCGACACCGATAGCACCGGCAGCTGCGCATACTGCGGCAGATTCGCCGCGACGTAGCGCCGCGCGTAGTCGGCCTGGGCCTGGTTCACCACCTGGATGGCGGAGACGTCGCCGACGTCGGCGAAATAGGTCGACATGCGGAAGTCGGCGCTGCCGATCGGCGTCTTCACGTAACGTATCGTCGCTTCGTGCTCGTTCTTCACCAGGTCCATCACTTCGGGATCGGCCGCCACGTAGCTCTTGTCCGGCTGCTGCGTCGTGCGGTTCTCGACAATGGCCGCGTCCTGGTCGGCGTGCCAGCGCTTGCCGTCGTGGCGTAGCTGCAGGCGCACCACGCCCAGGTTCTTGCCCCACAAATTGGCCATCACGGTCGGCACGCCGAATACACGTCCCTTCACCTTGTCCACGTGCTGCAGGTTGAACTGCGCGACGGTGCTGGACGGATTCGGGAAAGGCTGGTGCGAATGGCCGAGCAGCAGCGCGTCGATGCCGCCTGCCTGCGCCAGGTAGTAGTTACCGTTCTCCATCGACGGCGAATAGGGGCTGTCGTCCAGGCCGCCATGCGAGATCGCCACCACCAGCTCGGCGCCTTTTGCGCGCATCTCGGGCAGGTAACGCTTGGCCGTTTCGACCAGCCCTTCCGTATAAATCTTCCCTTCCAGCCAGCGCCGGTCCCAGTTCAGGATGGCCGGGGGCGTGAAGCCGATGATGCCGACCTTGACGCTGGTTTCAAACGGCTTGCCCTTCGCATCGACCGCCTTGATGCGGCGCGTGAGGATGCGGTAAGGCGCGAACAGCGGCTTCTTCGTCTTGACGCTGTAGACGTTCGCCAGCACCACGGGGAAGCCCGGCCCTTCGCAACGCTTCGCAGGAACGCCTTCCACATCCAGGCGCTGTCCGGTCACCTGCCCCAGGTAGGCCAGGCCGAAATTGAAGTCGTGGTTGCCGATGCCGATGCCGTCGTAGCCGAGCTTCTTCATCGCTTTATAGATACCCAGCAGCTGGCCGCACTTGAGCGGATCGACGGTGGCCTGGTAGTCGCCCAGCGCATTGCCCTGGATGGTGTCGCCATTGTCGAACAGTAGCGTGTTCGGAAAGTCGCGGCGCGCCTGGGCGATCAGCGAGGCCGTGCGGTCCAGGCCCAGCGAAGGCTCGGCCGCCAGCTTGAAGTAGTCGTAGCCCACCACCGCCGAGTGCAGGTCGGTGGTTTCCAGGATCGCCAGCTCGGCGCTGGACCCCGCGCGCGGGGTCGCGGCCAGCGCGGGACCCGATGCGATGGCGGCCAAAAGGATGAGATGGAAGGGGCGTGGTGGGCGGAATGTCATGCCCGCATCATAAGACAGCCGCCTGCCGCGGGGCAAGGAAAGCGCTGGAAAGCGCGGCTTACGCCCCGCCTGCGGTATAATTACCGGTTCGATTCAACCCTCTAAAAATACGTCACCGACCATGGAAGCTGAACGCATCAACGCCCTTTCCGCCCTGCTGAACGACCTGAGCAGCCGTGAAGCCGAACTTCGGAGGTATCTTTGACTTCGATCGGAAGTCAGAGAAACTAGAACAGGTCAACCAGGAACTGGAAGACCCGACCGTCTGGAACGACCAGAAACGCGCGCTCGAACTCGGCAAAGAGAAGAAAGCCCTGGAAGGCGTCGTCCTGACGCTGGAAAAGGCCCGCTCCAACATCGACGATTCGCGCGACCTGTTCGACATGGGACGCGAAGAAGGCGATGACGACACGATCGAATCCGTCGAAGCTGACGCCGAAGAGATCAAGAAAGTCATCGAGCAGATGGAATTCCGCCGCATGTTCAGCAATCCGATGGACCATGCGAACTGCTTCATCGACATCCAGGCCGGCGCCGGCGGCACCGAAGCCCAGGACTGGGCCTCGATGCTGATGCGCCAGTATCTGCGCTATTGCGAGCGCAAGGGCTTCAAGGCCGAGGTGCTGGAAATCTCCGAGGGCGAGGTCGCGGGCATCAAGACCGCCACCATCAAGGTCGAGGGCGAGTACGCCTACGGCCACCTGCGCACCGAAACCGGCGTGCACCGCCTGGTCCGCAAGTCGCCGTTCGACTCGGCCAACGGCCGCCACACCTCGTTCACCTCGCTGTTCGTGTACCCGGAGGTCGACGAGTCCTTCGAGATCGAGATCAACCCGGCGGACGTGCGCATCGACACCTACCGCGCATCCGGCGCCGGCGGCCAGCACATCAACAAGACCGACTCCGCCGTGCGACTGACGCACGCGCCGTCGGGCATCGTCGTGCAGTGCCAGAACGACCGCTCGCAGCACCGCAACAAGGCCGAAGCCTTCGACATGCTGCGCGCGAAGCTGTTCGAGCTCGAGATGCGCAAGCGCATGGCCGAGCAGCAGAAGCTGGAAGACTCGAAGACCGATGTCGGCTGGGGCCACCAGATCCGTTCCTACGTGCTGGACCAGTCCCGCATCAAGGACTTGCGTACCGGTTTCGAGACCGGCAACACCAAGAACGTGCTGGACGGCGACCTCGACGACTTCATTTCCGCATCCCTGAAACAAGGCGTCTGAGCGATGGCAAACAGCGCATTCATCTTCGACATGGACGGCACCATCGTCGACAACATGGCCTTCCATACCAAGTCCTGGCTCGAGTTCTTCGCGCGCCGCGGCAAGGAGTACGACCCGGAAGCCTTCTTCCGCGAGACGGCGGGCGCCCAGGGCCGCGAGATCCTGCGCGAGCGTCTCGGCCCGGAGATCCCGGACGACGAGATCGCCGTGCTGGCCCAGGAGAAGGATGCGCTGTACCGCGAGATGTACGGCCCGCACCGCGCCGCCATCCAGGGCTTCGAGGACTTCGTGACGAGGGCCGACGAGCAAGGCGTGGCGCTGGCGGTGGCCACCTCGGCGCCGCCGAAGAACATCGTGTTCACCCTCGATGAACTCGACCTGCGCCGCCACTTCGCGGCCGTGGTCGGCGCCGCCGACGTCAAGCAGGGCAAGCCGCATCCGGACGTGTTTTTGAAGGCCGCCGAAAAGCTCGGCATGGCGCCAAGCGACTGCATCGTCTTCGAAGACGCGCCGATGGGCGTGGAAGCCGCGCGCCGCGCCGGCATGCGCGCGGTGGTCATCACCTCCACCCTGCCCGCCGACGCCTTCAAGGAGTTCGACAACGTGATCGCCATCGCCGGCGACTACGACGAGCTGTCGGTCGACGCCCTGCTGGGCCGTTCCTGATCCAAATACTAGACAACCAAGACCTGATATGAGCACCGAAAACCAAGAACAAAGCCAAGAACAACAGTCGACGCTGCAGGCTGAAGACAACAAGATCATCGCCGAGCGCCGCGTCAAGCTGGCCGCCGTGCGCGAAAAAGGGATCGCCTTCCCGAACGACTTCGTCCCGCAGCACAAGGCCGCCGACCTGACCGAGACCTACGGCGGCTGGACCCGCGAGCAGCTCGAAGCCGAACCGCAGCAGGTGGTGCTGGCCGGCCGCATGATGCTCAAGCGCGAAGCCGGCAAGAAGGCGGCCTTCGCGACCCTGCAGGACGCCTCGGGCCCGCGCGCCGACGGCCGCATCCAGATCTACGTCACCCTGGACAACACCGGCGAAGAAGCGATGGAAGCCCTGCGCCACTACGACCTGGGCGACATCCTGGGCGTGGAAGGCACGCTGTTCAAGACCAAGACCGACGAGCTGACCGTGAAGGTCACGACGCTGCGCCTGATCACCAAGTCGCTGCGCCCGCTGCCGGACAAGTTCCATGGCCTGGCCGACCAGGAGACCAAGTACCGCCAGCGCTACGTCGACCTGATCATGAACGAAGAGACGCGCCGCACCTTCAAGGCGCGTACCGCCGCGATCGCGTCGATCCGCCGCTTCATGCAGGACAACGCCTTCATGGAAGTCGAGACCCCGATGCTGCACCCGATCCCGGGCGGCGCCGCGGCCAAGCCTTTCATCACGCACCACAACGCGCTGGACATGCAGATGTTCCTGCGTATCGCGCCCGAGCTGTACCTGAAGCGCCTGGTGGTCGGCGGCTTCGACCGCGTGTTCGAAATCAACCGTAACTTCCGCAACGAGGGCGTCTCGATCCGCCACAATCCGGAATTCACGATGATGGAGTTCTACGCCGCCTACACCGACTACAAGTGGCTGATGGACTACACCGAGGCCGTGATCCGCCAGGCCGCGATCGACGCGCACGGCACCGCCGACCTGACCTACGGCGGCCGCCAGCTCGACCTGGGCAAGCCTTTCCATCGCCTGACCATCGTCGAAGCGATCAACAAGTTCGCGCCGCACTACACCAGCGAGCAGCTGAACGACGCCGAGTTCCTGAAGAAGGAACTGAAGGAAAAGTTCGGCGTGAAGCCGCACGTGATCTCGGGCCTGGGCGCGCTGCAGCTGTCGCTGTTCGAAGAGACCGCCGAAGCCCAGCTGTGGGAACCGACCTTCATCATCGACTATCCGGTCGAAGTCTCGCCGCTGGCGCGCGCTTCGGACACCCGTGAAGGCATCACCGAGCGCTTCGAGCTGTTCATGGTGGGCCGCGAGATCGCCAACGGCTTCTCGGAGCTGAACGATCCGGAAGACCAGGCAGCCCGCTTCCAGGCCCAGGTGGCCGCGAAGGATGCCGGCGATGAGGAAGCGATGTTCTACGACGCCGACTACATCCGCGCGCTGGAATACGGCATGCCTCCGACCGGCGGCTGCGGCATCGGCATCGACCGCCTGATCATGATCCTGACGGATTCGCCGAACATCCGTGACGTGCTGCTGTTCCCGCACCTGCGCAAGGAAGATTGACGATGCGTGACGCGTGATGCGTCACAAAAAAGGCGCGAAACGGGGAACCGTTCGCGCCTTTTTTTCGCCGTCATTCCGGGCATTGCCCGAAATGACTTCCCGTGAAAACGGGAATCCATACGCCGCGTGTTCAGTGCCTCAGCATGGATTCCCGCCTTCGCGGGAATGACGGATCATCTGACCACGCGGTAGCAAGGGATGTATTCCTTACCCGGCAACTTCATCCGGCTCTGCTCCACAAACGACTGCAGCAGCTTGTCCATCGGCGCCATGATCTCGTCCTCGCCGTGGATCTCGAACTTGCCGTACTTTTCGATCGCGCGGATCCCCTCTTCCTTCACGTTCCCGGCCACCACGCCCGAAAACGCGCGACGCAGGTTCGCGGCCAGCAGGTGGGTCTCCTGGTTCTTGTGCAGCGACAGGTTGCGCATGTTCTCGTGGGTCGGGCGGAACGGACGCTGGAATTCGGGATCGATGCGCAGGCCCCAGTTGAAGTAATAGGCGTCACTGCGCGACTTGCGGAATTCGCGCACCTGGCGGATCCCGGTGTGCATCTCCTGGGCCACCGCTTCCGGATCGTCGACGATGATCTTGTAGCGTTTTTGCGCTTCCGGGCCCAGGGTCAGGCCGATGAACTGGTCGATCTGCTCGAAGTATTCCTTGGCGGTCGATGGGCCGGTAAAGACCAGCGGGAACGGCACTTCCGCGTTCTCCGGGTGCAGCAGGATGCCGAGGATGTACAGGATTTCCTCGGCAGTGCCGGCGCCGCCCGGGAACACGACGATGCCGTGGCCGGTGCGGACAAAAGCTTCGAGACGCTTCTCGATGTCCGGCATGATCACCAGGTCGTTGACGATCGGGTTCGGCGACTCGGCTGCGATGATGCCCGGCTCCGAAATGCCCAGATAGCGTCCGCCCTGCAGGCGCTGCTTGGCGTGGCCGATGGTCGCGCCCTTCATCGGGCCCTTCATCGCGCCCGGGCCGCAGCCGGTGCAGATGTCCAGTTCGCGCAGGCCGAGCTGGTAGCCGACGTGCTTCGAGTAGTTGTACTCGACGCGGTTGATCGAGTGGCCGCCCCAGCACACCACCAGGTTCGGATTGCGCTGCGGCTGGATCACGTTGGCGTTGCGCAGGATGTGGAAGACGGCGTCGGTAATGCCTTCAGGCTTGTTCAGGTCGAAGCGCGGATTGTCCGTCACCTCGAAGCTCACGTAGACGATATCGCGCAGCACCGAAAACAGGTGCTCGTGGATACCCTTGATCATCTTGCCGTCGACGAAGGCGTGGGCCGGCGCGCTGCGGATATCGAGCTTGATGCCGCGCTCGCGCTGGATGATCTTGATGTCGAAATCCTTGTAGCGTTCCAGGAGTTCCTTGCCGTCGTCGATCGAACTGCCGGAGTTCAGCACCGCCAGCGCGCATTTGCGGAAGACCTGGTACAGGCCGCCCTGGCTGGTATCGAGCAGCTTTGCCACCTCCGCCTTGGACAGTACTTCGAGGCGCCCTTCCGGGGAAATCAATGTGTCGACAACGTCGTTGGTCATGTTCTGTTCCCTTTCTTTCGTCTATCTGTGCTGAGGTGTTTCCGTACAGCTTCACCACCAATATACGACAACTCGCACGAGTTTGCCCCCACGCTTGCACAGGCTTTTCTTGTCAATACTATTGAGCAGGAAAAAGTTGCCTTAACGAGCAGAATTTCCTCTAAAATGCCACGCTACTGGTTTTGCGCCCGCACACAATGCAGGCAGGCGGGCCAGTCATTCCTATTCTTATAAAACGTATTTGGGGAGGAACCGCATGAGCGGTGCAGCTACTTCTACCGTCGAACAGAAGGCGATCCCGGAATTCAAACAGATCATGGGGCACCCGGCGCCGCTGTGGATGCTGTTCATGACCGAATTCTGGGAACGCTTCGCTTTCTACGGCATCCGTTGGGCCCTGGTGCTCTACATCGTCGCCCAGTTCTACGGCGGCAGCGGCGTCGGCCAGGCCGATGCCAACCTGACCTACGGTTCCTACCTGGCCCTGGTGTACGCCGGCGCCGTGTTCGGCGGCTACATTGCCGACCGCGTGATCGGCTACCAGCGTTCGATCCTGGTCGGCGCGGCCTTCATGGTGGCCGGTCTGTTCGCCATCACCGTCCCCGATCCCAACGTGTTCAAACTGGGCCTGGCGACCATCATCGTCGGCAACGGCATGTTCAAGCCGAACATCTCCGCCATGGTCGGTCAGCTGTACGGCATCAGCGACCAGCGCCGCGATTCCGGCTTCACCATTTTCTACATGGGCATCAACGGCGGCGGCTTCCTGGCCCCGATCCTGACCGGCGCCCTGGCGAACGCCTTCGCCGGCAACACCGGCGTACCGGCCTACAAGGTGGTGTTCTTTGCCGCCGGCGTCGGCATGATCCTGTCGTTGATCTGGTTCCAGATCGGCCGCCGCAGCCTGAAAGGCATCGGCGCCGCCACCGGCCCGCTCCAGAATCCGATGCGCGTCGTCGGCGTGGTCATCGGCGGCCTGGTCGTCATCCCGGCCGTCTACTTCCTGCTCAAGATGGGCGCCGAGAAGCTGCAGGGCATCCTGTCCGTGCTGTTCATCGGCCTGGCCCTGATGCTGCTGGTCGAAGGCATCCGCAACGGCAAGGTCGCACGCGACAAGACCATCGCCATGCTGCTGATCTTCTTCTTCAACGTGATGTTCTGGTGCTTCTTCGAACAGGCAGGCAGCTCCTTCACCTTCCTGGCCGAGTACATCGTGCGCCGCGACTTCGGCGGCTGGGTCTTCCCGACCGGCTGGTTCCAGTCCGTGAACACGCTGGCGATCATCGTTTGCGCACCGATCGTGGCCGCCGTCTGGGTCATGATGGGCCGCGCCAATCCGTCCATCCCGCGCAAGTTCGGCCTCGGCCTGATCTTCAACGGCCTGGCCTTCCTGCTGCTGATGTTCACCCTCCAGCACCTGGTCGGCGCCGACAACAAGATCCCGTTCTGGACCCTGTTCATGGTCTACGTGATCCAGTCCATTGGTGAGCTGTGCCTGTCGCCGATCGGCCTGTCGATGGTCACCAAGCTGGCCCCGACCCGCCTGGTGGGCCTGGGCATGGGCGGCTGGTTCCTGTCGACCGGCATCGGCAACAACCTGTCGGGCATCTTCGCTTCGATGGTGTCGGGCGAAAAAGGCATGACCACCCAGTCGGCCCTGGAAGGCTACACTTTCGGCTTCTGGGCCCTGATCGGCTCGGGCGTGCTGCTGTTCCTGATTGCGCCGCTGATCCAGAAGCTGATGCATGGCGTGAAGTAAGTCTCACCCTGCTTCGGCATCGATGAAAACGGCGGCCTGCGGGCTGCCGTTTTTGTTTCTTTAACCCGAATCATTTGCTCTTGATAAAGTATGAAAAGCAGCTCAAACAGCAAACTCGTCTATTCCACCGAAACCGGCCGCATGTGCCCCGAATGCCGGCAACCTATGTCCGCATGCACCTGCAAAGCCAAACCCGTCATCAAAGGCGATGGCGTGGTACGCGTGTCGCGCCAGACCAAAGGCCGCGGCGGCAAGACGGTGACGATCGTGAAGGGTGTGGCGCTCGATGCGATTTCGCTGGCCGCTTTGGGCAAGCAGTTGCGCACCGCATGCGGCTCCGGCGGCACCGTAAAAGACGGCGTGATCGAAATCCAGGGCGATCACTGCGACCTGGTCATGGAAACCCTCAAGAAGCTGGGCCACGACCCGAAGCGTGCGGGCGGTTGAGCGAACGCGCGTCTCGGGAAGCGCGCTTGCCGGATGTTGCAAGCAGGAGGGCGGCGCATATATTTACATTGCATTTTGGTAACAATTCGCAGTAAACTCCTGCAAAGCTGCGGCCACACTGCCCGCCGCCCGTCAGAACCTACCCCACCGAGGCCCCGTGGAACTTTTACTCTATCGCTGGAGTACGCTCGCGCAATTCGTATCCGACGCGATGATCATGGCATTCCTGCTCGTACTCTACCGTTCGGTACGGCGGCCCGAGCTCAAGCCCCAGGTCCTGGCCTGGACCGCCAATGCGATCGGGCTCGGCATCACCGTGTGCTACTGGGTGCTCCACCCCCAGCACCCCTTGCTGCGAAAAACGATGGCGATGGTCTACGTCAGCAGCAAGCTCGCCTTTGCCTGCCTGCTGATCGTGGGCGTGCTGGCGCTCGCCGGCCGCAGCGTGCAGCGCCGCCATGCGGGCCTGGCGCTGCTGGCCTGCCTGGGCTACGGCCTCGGTGTCGCCCTCAGCTATCGTTCGATCGACCAGCTCGGCATGTACAACGCCACCGCGCTCGGCCTCGTGCTGTGGTCGGCCGTGGCCATCGTGCTGCGCGAGCGTCCGCTCGGCTGGCACTGGCTGGCCGCCGGCATCGCCATCCGCGCGGCCTTTGCCAGCGTCGAGTCCTTTGCCTACGTGGCGCAGCTGATGGCCTTCGACTGGCTGCCGCCGACCCTGGTGGCCTCTTACCTGGCCGCGCATTCTTCCTTCGACGGCGCGGCGGAATGGATGATCGTCCTCGGCTGCGTGCTGGCGATGTACCGCATCATCGCCGCCGAGCTGGCCCACAGCAATCGCGAGATGAGCGCGGCGCGCGAGCACATGCGCCAGCTGGCGGAAAGCGACATGCTGACCGGCCTGGCCAACCGCCGGACCCTGATGCCGGCGCTGCGCGCCACGCGCGCGCAGGGGGCGTCGATCCTGTTCTTCGACCTGAACGACTTCAAGGACATCAACGACCGGCACGGGCACCAGATGGGCGACGAATGCCTGAAGCGCTTCGCGAACACCCTGCGCGCCAACTTCCGCCCCGGCGACACCCTGATCCGCTATGCCGGCGACGAATTCATCGTGGTGGCGCCGGCCGTGCGCCCGGACAGCATGACGGCGAGGATCGCCTCCGCGCGCGCCCAGCTGGGCGTGGCCGCCGACGGCACGCCGCCAATCCGGTTCTCGGTCAGCCTGTCCTTCCTGGAATTCGATGGGGACGTCGAGGCCGCCGTCGCTGCGGCGGATTCGGCGATGTACGTCCAGAAGAAGCGCAAGCAGCGGGCTGCCGGCGAGATGCCGGCGTTCCAGGCCCGGGCCGCCGGCGGCTGAGCCGGCGCGCCTGCCTCCATCATTTCTCCACAGTTGGGTTGCACACTCGGCCGGATCTCCAATCCGTCACCGAAAGGCACCATGAACATCTCGATTCGCGCACGCCTGGCATCGCTGGCCCTGTTCGCTTCCACATCGCTGGCGCATGGCGGTCCCCTGCAAGACCATTCCGGTTACTGGATGGGAGAAATGAAAGTGCCGGACGGGCCAGTCCTGCACATCGGCGCGGAATTGTTCGTGCGTGCGGACGGCAGCGCCTGGGCCAGCGTCGCCTCCCCGGACCAGGGCGCCTACGACATCCCGGTCAAGGCCATCCGCGATGCGCCTGACGGCAGCTTCATTCTCGACGCCGGCTTTTTTGCCCTCGAGATGCGCTGGGCCAAGGACCACTTCGACGGCACGTTCAGGCAAGGCAAAGACAATCTGCCGCTCAGTTTGCGCCAGGTCGACAGCTTCCCGGGAACGGCGCGCCCGCAAGACCCGCGTCCGCCCTTCCCCTACAAGGACAAGGAGATGGCGATCGCCAGCCGCGACGGCGTGATGCTGGGTGCGACCCTGTCGGTTCCGGATGCGCCCGGCCGTCCGAATGCCGTGGTGCTGGTGGCCGGCAGCGGGCCGCAGACGCGCCACGTGCAAAACGCCGGGCACCGCATGTTCGACGTGCTGGCCGACCACCTCGCGCGCCAGGGCATTGCCGTGCTGCGCTACGACAAACGCGGCGTCTCGCGTTCGGCCGGCGACTACGAGGGCCACACCGGCGCCGGGCTGGCTGACGACGCCTACGCAGCCGTGCAGGCATTGCGGGACAGCGGCCGTTTCGGCCGCATCGGGCTCATCGGCCACAGCGAGGGCTCGCAAGTGTCCGCCGCGGTGGCGGCTGCACACCCGGAAGCGGTCGATTTCGTGGTGTCATTGGCCGGGGTCGGCATCTCGGGCCTGGAACTGGAACTGCTGCAGGACCGCCAGCATGCGCTGGACAATGGCGCAAGTCCGCAGGAACTCGCGCGCCTGATGCCCTACGTACGCAAGTATTACGACACGGTGCTGGCGACCGCCGACGGCGAGCCGCGGATCGCCGCCCTGGAAGCCTTGCATGCGGCGCTGCCGGCCGAAGACAAGGCGCTCGT
Source organism: Telluria sp. GW821-FHT07G12 (assembly GCF_059418525.1). Taxonomy (NCBI): domain Bacteria; kingdom Pseudomonadati; phylum Pseudomonadota; class Betaproteobacteria; order Burkholderiales; family Oxalobacteraceae; genus Telluria; species Telluria sp. GW821-FHT07G12. Next base: position 193,306 of record NZ_JBWKQA010000007.1, read on the forward strand.
CGCCAGGCGCCACATGAACGTCGGCACCCTGTCGCCCGGCCCGGCGGCACAGCCTTTCCTGCCTGCGCTGCTGAAGGAAGACCCGCGCACCAACTGGCGCGCCACCCGCTGCCCGGCGCTGATATTGCACGGCGGTCTGGACCACCAGGTGCCGGCAAAAGAAAACGTCGGCGGCATCCTCGCCGCACTGAAGGCTGGCGGGAACGGAAAGGCCAGCTCGGCGCTGCTGCCCTCGCTGAATCACGGTTTCCAGACCGCGCGGACCGGCGCCGCCGAGGAATACGCAAGGATCGCCGAGACCATGGCGCCGGCCGCCATGCAGAAGATTGCCGGCTTCGTTCGCCGGCAATGATGCCTGGCGCAGTTAATCCCGGGCGGCCGGCTTTGCCTGGGACTGAGGCTGGGGCTGTGCCGCCTTGTCCTGCGCCTGCTGCATCTCCTGCGCACGCTTGATCGCTTCGCGCGCCGCCGGGCTGTCGACGTTCACGCCCGCGGCCGCCATCGCATTGCGCACGGCATCGTTGCCGGTCACGCCGCCAAAGGTGTAGCGCAGGCCCACGTAGATGCGGCGCTGGTGCACGGTGGTGTCGGTGCGGTCGCGGAGCAGGTCGGTCTCGACGCGGAATTTCTGGCCGGTGGAGTTCAGCACGTCGTTGGCACGGATGTTCAGCGACAGGCGCTTGTCGAACTTGTGCTCGTAGGCCAGCGTCATCATGCCGAAGGGCTCGCGATAGCCTTCGCCCGACAGCAGCTTGCCCTGGCGGAAGCCGAACACGTTCAGCGTGTTGTCCGGGTTGATGATCCATTGGCCGCCGCCCTGCAGCTGCAGCGAGGGCGAGGAGCGCTTTTCGCCGGTCAGGCCCAGCGGGCCGACGCGGTCCTGCTCGATGAAGCCCCAGTTACCGTTGAACATGAAGCGGATGTTCGGCATCTTGAAGCCGCCTGGTTTCCAGTTCGGCGGGATCATGCCCATCAGTGAGAACTCGATGCCGCCCGAACGGCGGTCGCCCAGGTTTTCGCGCGTGGTCAGCAGCGTGTTCGCATCGAGGAAGACGCGGCGCTCGGTGATCACGTCGGCTTCGCGGCGCAGGTAGGCGCGCACGCTGGCCGGCGCCAGGCCCATGATCTTGGTTTCGTAGCCCAGCTCCAGCGAGTGCAGCTTGACCGCGTGCAGGCGTGGGTTGCCCGAGCTGACGTAGTAATCGTTGGCGTAGTTGACGAAGGGGTTCAGCTCGCCCGAATTGGGACGCGAGATGCGGTCGGCGTAGGACAGGCGCAGGTTCGAATTCTGGTCCAGCTTGTAGGTCAGGAACAGGCTGGGCAGGTAGCTGGTGTACTGGTTGGTGGCCTGGATGCCGGTCGTGACCTGGTCCAGGTCCTGGTCGGTGCGCTCGACGCGCAGGCCGCTCTTGAACGACCACAGCTTATTCAGCGGCATCTCGTAGGTGCCATACACGGCCAGGACCTTCTGGTCCAGCTCGAACAGATTGCTGCGACGGGTGTCCAGGCCGCCACCGCCGGTCAGGAACAGGTAGCGGTTGTCGGCGGTCTGCTGGGTGCGCTGCCAGCGCGCGCCGGCGTTCAGGAAGCCCGCCCCGGCCTTGCCCGAATAATCGGTGCTCAGGTCGGTGATGCGCACACGCGTCTCGACGTCCTGGGCGTAGTCGCGCAGGACCGGTCCGCAAGCGCAGGACGTCGGCGCGTTCTGGTACAGGGTCGAGGTGTCGGCGGTGTTCGTGTTCGAGGAATGGCGCAGGTCGACCTTCAGGGCCTCGCCGTCGGCGGCGAAGCGGCGCTCGAAGCCGGTCACGATCTCATGGTTGAGGGCATCGCCGTCGGTATTGCGGCGGGTGCGGTAATCGATCACCGGCGACTGCGTGGTGCGGAAGTCCGTGAAGTGCTGGTTCGACTCGCTGTCGTTGCCACGCTTGTTGACCGAGACCGAACCGGTGACGGTGTCGCGCTCGCTGTAGTTGTAGCGCCCGCCCAGGCCTGCCTGCACGAAGGTGTTGACGCCGTGGCTGTTCGAGTCCTGGCGCAGGCGGCTGACCGCGCCCGTCGACGGGTCGATGGCTTCGCGCAGCTGTTCGGTATCGGTGTCATTGCCGTCGCGGCGCAGGTTCAGGCTGCCGTTCACGGAAGCGTAGCCGGCGCTGTAGCTGCCGTTGGCGAAGGCGTTGCCGCGGCCGCCCGGGGCAACCGTGCTGGCCACGCTGCCGTTGCCGCCCGGCTTGGTGTAGCGGCGCGAGATCAGGTTCAGGATGGGGCCGCCGCCCGCTTCGTTGCCGAATTCCGCGCCCGGGTTGTTGATCACCTGGACCGATTCGTAGTTTTCGGCCGGCAGCGCATTGATGGCGGCGGCGCGGTTCTCGCCCTGCAGCTGGGCGGTCGGCTTGCCGTCGACCAGCACCGTCACGCGCTCGCTGCCGCGCAGGCGCACCGTGCCGTTCGGGTCGACGTTCACCGAGGGCACATTGTTCAGCACGTCGCCGATCGAGGCGCCGGCGGTGGTGGCGTCGTTCTTGATGTCGTAGACCTGGCGGTCGACGCGGTTGGTCTGGCGCTCGCTGACCACATTCACCGTAGCGATCTCGCCGGAAGCCTGGGGCGGGTCCGCCGTCACCGCCGCCGCCGGTTTCGCGTCCGGTTTTGCAGCAGGCTTGGCCGCCTTCGCGTCAGCGGGTTTGGCTTCGGCGGGCGCCGTTTGTGCGCCGGCGTTCAGGCTCAGGAGCAACAGCGCGACGGCGGCGGGGATGGCCTTGCAGACGGAGGGGAAGGAGGTCCCGGAGTGGCTCGACATATGTATAAGAAAGATGATAAAAAGGAAAAAGATTAACCGTAGGAAAATATCATCTTTTGCCCGGATCAGCTAGTCTTTGCGGGTCATCTTTAGAGGAGGAAGCCACATGAGCAATCAGGAATGGAGTCCGGTCACCCACGAGAACTGCGGTGATGTCCAAGGCCCCTTCTACCACGGCACCGGCTGCCGTCTCGCGCCAGGCGAACTGCTGCTGCCGGGCTTCGAATCGAATTACGAGGAAGGCCGCGGCCATATCTACCTGGTCGAGCCGGTCGGCCCCTTTGAAGATGACCCGAATCTCACCAACAAGCGCTTCCCCGGCAATCCCACGCGCTCCTATCGCACGCGCCAGGCGCTGCGCATCGTCAGAGAGCTGAAGGAGTGGGAAGGCCATGCGCCGGAAGCGATCCGGCAGATGCTGGATCACCTGGCGGAACTGCAGCGCAGCGGCCGCGCAACGATCGAGGACTGAGCATGCGTTTCGCTAAACCAGTCGTCCTCTGCGCCGCATTGTTGTGCGCGCAGAGCCATGCCGCGGCGCCCGCCTATGACGGTCGCACACCCATGATCGAGATGGGTCCGGTGTGGTTTGATCCCGCGCTGTCGGCCGACGAGCAACTGAGCATCGCGCGCATGCTGGTGGAAGCCGACGCCCACATCGCCGCGGTGTATGGCGAACGCCGTGCGCCCATCCGCCTCATATGGTGCAAGACGGACGAGTGCACGCTCTACTTCGCCGGCACCGATCGCCGCCCATTTACGGCCACGGGCAAGAATCAGCGCAAGCAAGGCGGGCAATTCACCTTCACCTTTCCTGCCGTGGTGGTATTGGGGCGCCCGCGCAGCTTTACCGGCAACGTGCTCAAACACGAGATGTCGCACATGGAGTTTCGTACGCGCCTGCACGGCGCCTCGATACCGGCCTGGTTCAACGAGGGTGTCGCCACCTGGGTCGGCGGTGAGCACGACAGCTTCTGCCGGCCCGGCATGAAAGGCGTCGACGATCTGTCCGAACTCGAACGCGGCCCGGCGTGGCTGGCCTACACCAACGAGCACCGGGACAAGTCGCGCATGACCTACTGCCAGGCGCGCAACGAGGTCGCGGACTGGATCGCCGAGCACGGCGGATTTGCCGCCGTCCTGGACCTGCTGGCCAAGCGAGCCAAAGGGACGCCCTTCTCCTCGCTGTACGGACGCGAGCGCGCGCGGCTGGCGGCGCCCCCACCGCCGGCGGCGACGGACGACGACGAAACCGACTAGCCCTCGCTCACTCGAGCGTGCGCCGCATCGCCTCCATCTCGCCGACGATCCAGGTACGGAACTGCTGCACCTTGGCCATCGTCTCCTTGTGCGGATTCACCAGGAAGCGGTAGCCGTTCCCATACGGTGCGCTGCGGCAGTTCAGCACGCGCAGGGCGCCGGACGCGATGTCCTCGAACGCGATCCCATACGGCACCAACGCGATGCCCTGCCCGGCCACCGCGGCCTGGGCCAGCACGCCCCAGTGGCTGAAGGTGCGCGAAAAATCGTACTTGCCCTTGAGTGCCTTGTTCTCGTTCAGCAGCTGCAGCCAGGCTTCCGGCGTGCGCTCGCACAGCAGCGGGAAGCGCGCCAGGTCGGATAGCAGCAGCGCGTCCTGGCCGTCCTCCAGCAGCTCCGGGCTGTAGACCGGCACCAGGCGCTCGCGGAACAGCATCGCCGGATCGCCGTCCTTGACCGGGCCGAAGCGGATCGCGACGTCGACGCCGTCGTCCAGCAGGTCGACCGGGGTGTCGTTCGAATCGATGCGGATATCGAGTTCCGGATGCAGCTTGGTAAAGCGCGGCATGCGCGGCACCAGCCATTTGATCGCGAAGGAGTGGGTGGTCGAGATGCGCAGGATGGCCTCCTCGTCGCCGCGCTGCAGTGCGGCGACCTTGGAGCGCAGGTCGCCCAGCGAGCGGCCGACCGCGATCGCCAGCTCCTGCCCCTTTGCCGTCAGTGCGATATGGCGCGGATGGCGCACGAACAGCGGGAACCCGACCGCCTCCTCCAGCTGCTTGACCTGCAGGCTGACGGCGGCCGGCGTCTTGTGCAGCTCCTGGGCCGCCAGCTTGAAACTGCCCCAGCGGGCAGCGCATTCGAAATCGATCAGGCCGGACAGGCTGCGCAAAGGCTTCAACGTCACTCCATGCGTAAGTTTTTCTTATTCATCGCAGCGTTTTTTTCTTGTTTGAACAATTGCTGCACTGCATACAAAATATAGCTGATTCGCCAAGAACTAGCTATATGTATAGCGTCTTCAGCGTAAGGAAAACCATGTCCAAGAACATCCTGGTGATCGGCGGCACCCGTTTCATCGGCAGGCTGCTCGTGCAGCGGCTCCTCCACGCGGGCCACCGCGTCACCATCGTCACGCGCGGCTACGCGCCCGATCCCTTCGGCAGCCGCATCCAGCGCATCCGCGCCGACCGCCGCAACGAACTCGCCATGCGCGCCGTCGCCAAGGCCGGCCCCTTCGACATCGTGTTCGACCAGATGTGCTACAGCCCGCTCGATGCGGCGATCGCCGTGCGCACCTTTGCCGGCCAGGTCGGGCGCTACGTGATGACCTCCACCATCGACGCCTACCGCGTGCTCGGCTTCGAGCATGACGGCTTGTTGAACGAAGATGCGCTCGCGATCGAGGCCCAGGCCATCGACGCGTCCTATCCCTGGCACGACCCGCGCCGCGCGACCGACTGCTATGTGACCGGCAAGGTGCAGGCCGAGGCCTACCTGGTGCGCGACGGTTCGCTGCCGCTGGCGACGCCGCGCATGGCCCACGTGCTGGGCGGTCCGGAAGATTTCACGGGCCGGCTGGCCCATTACGTAGAACTGGCGCGCGCCCGCGGCACGCTGCACTATTCGAAGGAAGATGCGGCGGTGTCCTTCATGACCGCGCATGCGGCGGCCGACTTCCTGTTCTGGACCGGGATGCAGGACTTCACGGGACCGGTGAATGGCGCCTGCGATGGCGCGCTGTCGGCATATGGGCTTTACCAGCGGGTTGGCGAGGTACTGGACACGCCGGTGCGGACGCGGCGCGCGACGCCGCCCGATGCGCCGGGGCGTTTGTCGCCCTTCGATCTGCCGGGGGCGATGGTGCTGGATACCTCGCGGGCGAAGGCGCTGGGTTATTCGTTCGGCCATACCGACGAATGGCTGGACCACACCATTCGCCAGCACGACCTGGCTTTCGTTTAGGCCGACTGCCCATAAACGTCATTCCCGCGAAGGCGGGAATGACGTTTTATAGTTCGCGGTGAACTTGGAGGCTACAGCTTGCTGGCATTCTCCCGGCCAACCCAATACAGCAGCACGATCAGCGCCGCATACGGCAGGATCGACAAGGCATCCGCGCTCACGCCGGCAAAGAACGGGTTCGCCGCCTCGGCCCACTTGCCCATCATGTTGTCGAAATCCGTCAGCACGCCCGCCGTGATGGCGATGATGATGCCGGCCAGCGCACCGCCGGCGATATAACCCGAAGCGAGCAAGGTGCCCGAGCTACGGTCGCCCGCGGCCTGCAGCTCTTCCTCGTTCAAGGACGCATACTGCGGCAGCTTGTTGTTGCGGCGGTCGACCGCCCAGCGGATCAGGCCACCGATCGCGATCGGCAAGGTCGACACCAGCGGCAGATAGACGCCCACCGAGAACGCCAGCGACTGGATGCCGGCCATCTCCAGCACCACCGCGATCATCACGCCGAACAGCACCAGGGTCCACGGCAGCTGCTGGTCGAGGATGCCCTTGATGATGTAGGACATCAGCACGGCCTTGGGCGCGTCGTACTTCTTGACCTCGGAGCCGTCAGGGCGGGTGTGGAACTGGCCGTTGATGCCCGGGTCGACCAGGTAGGCCAGCGAGCCGTCGTCGCGCACCAGGTATTTGCCGGCCGGGCCGCCTGCGGTATCAAGCTTCTGCCAGACTTTATAGGTCGCGTGGTCGCTCGACGCCTGCGGGCCCTGCAGCTGCGCGGTCTGGGTCAACTTCGATGCATCGGTGGTCACGTGCGGCGCCACCTGCGCGGCCGGCACGTACACGGTGCCGGCATCGTTCAACTTCAGCAGGATGGGACCGAGGATCAGCGCCGATGCGAAGGCGCCGGCCAGGATCGCATACTGCTGCAGGCGCGGCGTGGAGCCGACCAGGAAGCCGGTCTTCAGGTCCTGCGACGTGGTGCCGGCGTTCGACGCGGCGATGCAGACGATGGCGCCGACCGACAGCGCGGTCACGTAATAGCGGCCGCCGGTCCAGCCCATCACCAGGAAGATCAGGCAGGTGAACAGCAGCGTCGCCACCGCCATGCCCGAGATCGGGTTCGAGGACGAGCCGACTTCGCCGGTCAGGCGCGACGACACCGTCGAGAACAGGAAGCCGAACACCAGGATCAGCAGCGCGCCCAGCAGGTTCATGTGCAGCGGCGTGGCAAAGGTGATGACGGCGATAATGGCCAGGCAGCCGATCACCACCCACTTCAGCGGGATGTCCTGATCGGTACGCAAGGTGGAATCGCCGGTCGAACCCGACTTGAAGCCGGACAGGCCGCCCTTCAGGCCATTCCAGATCGTCGGCAGCGAACGCACCAGGGAAATCAAGCCGCCGGCGGCCACGGCGCCCGCGCCGATATACAGCACGTAGGCGCTGCGGATGTCGTCCGGGCCCATGTCCTTGATCAGCGTCGTCCCCGGGGCCAGCGGCACCGTCAGCAGGTCGCCGAAAAATTTGATCATCGGGATCAGGAGCAGATAGGACAGCACGCCGCCGGCCGCCATCGTCATTGCGATGCGCGGACCGATGATGTAGCCCACGCCCAGCAGCTCCGGCGAGATTTCGGCGCCGATCGACCCAGCCTTCAGTGGTGCGCCGAAGATGAAGTTGACGGTGTCCTTCCACAGCTTGAGCGAAATGTTCAGCGTTTTATACAGCAGCCCCAGGCCGAAGCCGCCGAAGATGATGAAGGCGCGCTGGCGCGCTGCCTTCTCTTCATCCGAGCCTTCCAGGCGGATCTCGCCGGCGGCTTCGCGCGACGACGGCGTGGCGGCGGCCTTCAGCACTTCCGCGCAGGCCGTGCCTTCCGGATATTTGAGCTCGCGGTGCTGGTCTACGATCATGGTGCGGCGCATCGGGATCATCATCAGGATGCCGAGCAGGCCACCCAGCACGCCCACCAGCATCACGCGCGAGATCTCGAGGTCGAAGCCGAGGATCATAATCGCGGGCATGGTCACGCCCAGGCCGAAGGCCAGCGATTCGCCGGCCGAGCCGGCGGTCTGGGTGATCGAGTTCTCGAGGATGGTCGATTCGCGCCCGCCCGCCTTCTTGGCCATGCCGAACAGGGTGATCGCGATCACCGCCACCGGGATCGAGGCGCTGACCGTCAGCCCGACCTTCAGCACCAGGTAAAGCGAGGAAGCGCCGAAGATCATGCCCAGCACCGTGCCCATGATCAGGGCGCGCCAGGTCAGCTCGGGCAGGTGTGCGGAGGCCGGAATATACGGCTTGACCGCGGGCGGATGGGGATCGTACGGCATGCTCTTCCTCGGGAGGTATCGTGTTTCTGGACGGCAGGGACCGCTTGGCAGTCCCTTTCATAGACGCTGAGGGCGCACTATGGCACATGCCGTAATGGAAGAAAAGCGGATTATAATTTTGACGTAGACCGTGTTTACGCCCTGTCGGCACGGCGATCTGCCGGTCATCTGACCGTCATCAGAGAGTTCACGTTTTGGCAACTACCAGTAAAACACCCCGCCGCGCGTTCAGCGGCATCCGCGGATTCATATTAATCGCCCTCGCCGCCATCCTCCTGCTCGTCGCGGGGGTGGTCGGCTACGTCCTGTTCCGCGTCCTGCCGAACGTGCCGGCGCTGGACGCCGTCACCGACTACCGGCCCAAGATCCCGCTGCGCATCTACACGGCCGACAAGGTCCTGATCGGCGAATTTGGCGAGGAACACAGGGACTTCGTCCCGATCAAGAAGATCCCCGACCTGATGAAAAAGTCGCTGCTGGCGATCGAGGACGCGCGCTTCTACGAGCACGGCGCGATCGACTTCCAGCGCGGCGTGGGCGCGGTGGTCGCCAACCTGCGCCACGGCTTCGGCGCCGGCGGCGCCTCGACCATCACGATGCAGGTCGCGAGGAATTTCTTTCTGTCGCGCGAGAAGCACCTCGGCCGCAAGGCCAACGAGATCGCGCTGGCCTACAAGATCGAAGCGGCGCTGTCGAAGGACGAGATCCTCGAGCTGTACATGAACCAGATCTACCTGGGCCAGCGCGCCTACGGCTTCTCGAGCGCCGCACGCACCTACTTCAACAAGAACCTCGACCAGCTCAGCGTGGCCGAGATGGCGATGCTGGCCGGCCTGCCGCAGAACCCGTCGCGCCACAATCCGGTGGCGAATCCGAAGCGCGCGCGCGAGCGCCAGCACGCGGTGCTCAAGCGCATGCGCGAGCTGGATTACATCACGGAAGACCAGTATCAGAAGGCGCTGAACGAGCCGCTGCGCGTGAACACCCGCGGCCAGGAATTCGACACGCACGCCGAGTACGTGGCCGAAGCGGCGCGCCAGGCGGTCTACAACCAGTTCAAGGAAGAGGCCTATACCAAGGGCATCCGCGTCTACACCACCATCCTGAAGGCCGAGCAGGAAGCTGCCTACAACTCGGTGCGGCGCAACGTTTTGGCGTATGACCAGCGCCATGGCTACCGCGGTCCGGAAGGCCGCGTCGACCTGCCCGACGATCCGGTCGAGCGCGAAGATGCGATCGGCGAGGCGCTGGGCAAGCGCCCCGTCAGCGACGGCCTGATCCCGGCGGTGGTGCTGGCCGCGTCGCCCAAGGCGGTGCGCGTCGAGACCATCGATGGCGACGACGTCAACATCACCGGCGCCGGCCTGAAGTTCGCGGCGGGCGCGCTGGCCTCGAACGCCAAGGAAGAGCGCCGCATCGCCAAGGGCGCCATCGTGCGCGTGGCCAAGGATGCGAAAGGCAACTGGGCGATCACCCAGGTGCCGCAGGTGGCCGCGGCCTTCGTCGCCATCGACAGCAATACGGGCGCCTACCACGCCCTGGTCGGCGGTTTCGACTTCAACCTGCAGAAGTTCAACCACGTGACCCAGGCCTGGCGCCAGCCCGGTTCCGGCTTCAAGCCCTTCATCTATTCGGCTTCGCTGGAGAAGGGTTATTCGCCGGCCACCCGCATCCTCGACGCCCCGCTCGACATGCCGGGCGAGAATGCCGGCGCCACCTGGTCGCCGCAGAACGACGACTTCAAATGGGACGGCCCGATCACCATGCGCCGCGCGCTGGCCGAGTCGAAGAACGTGCCTTCGGTGCGCCTGCTGCGCGCGATCTCCGTGCCCTACGCCCATGAATTCATCGGCAAGTTTGGCTTCGACGCCGCGCGCCAGCCGGCCAACTACACGATGGCCCTGGGCACCGGCGCCGTCACGCCGCTGCAGATGGCCGGCGCCTACGCGGTGTTCGCCAACGGCGGCTACCGGGTCGAGCCCTACCTGATCGCGCGGGTCGAAGACGCCGACGGCAAGGTCATCGCCGAGGCCAAGCCGCCCGCAGCGAAGCAGGAAGAGCAGCGCGTACTGGATGCGCGCAACGCCTTCATCACCGACACCATGCTGCGCGACGTGACCCGCTACGGCACCGGCGCCGCCGCCACCAAGGAACTGGGCCGCAGCGACATCGCCGGCAAGACCGGCACCACCAGCGACGCCGTCGACGGCTGGTTCTCGGGCTATGGCGGTGGCGTGGTGGCGGTGGCCTGGATGGGCTACGACGATCCGAAGTCGCTCGGCGGCCGCGAGTTCGGCGCCACCCTGGCGCTGCCGATCTGGATCGACTACATGCGCGTGGCTCTGGCCAAGCGCCCGCAGGAAGAGCGCGTGCAGCCGGAAGGTGTGGTGCGCGAGAACGACGACTGGGTCTACGCCGAGTTTGCCGAGAGCCCGGTCTTCACCGGCATCGACCTCGACCAGCAGCCGGCCGCCGATCCCAACGCGCCTGCCGACCCGAACGCGCCGGCCGATCCGAATGCGCCGCTACCGCAGCCGGCAGCCCAGCCGCAAAAGGAAAAACAGCAGCTCCAGAACAGCCTGTTCTAAATCCGGCTCCAGCAATAGACCCAAAGGCCCCGCTCACCCCGGGGCCTTTTCTTTTTGCGAAGCAGTTCGTCACAAATACAGTTTTTATTATGAAAATTGCCACATGTCGGTGGGTTTTATCCTACATGCATGGCCGGACTCATCCTATTTTGAACGCCGGCGCTCCACTCCATGATGTCAATTAACCACTGAATTAGGAGCAGTTCATGAAAACTTATCAAAGCGCAATGCTTGCAGCGTTGATGGCAATGAGCCTCGCCGCTTGCAGCTCGACCAGCACCCGCAACGACATGCCCGACTCCTCGCCGACTTCCACGTCCAGCAGCAGCGGGGAAGGCAGCTCCAGCGGGAGCAGCGCAACCGGCACTTCGAGCTCGGGCACCATGGGCACTTCAGGCAACGGCGCATCGGGCACCTCCAGCTCTGGCACCTCGGGCAAGACCGGCACTTCGGGCCGCGGCGACTGGGGCACTTCCGGCAGCGGCACCTCGGGCTCGGGCACTTCCGGCACCACCAATTCCGGCACTTCCGGAACCGGCACGCGCTGAGGTGAGACATGAAGAAGATTACTAGCGCACTCCTGGGCGCGGTGCTGGCCTTCGGCCTGGCCGCTTGCAGCTCGACCGGTACCGACAACAGCTCCCTGGGCAACAGCGGCCGCGGCACCAGTTCGTCCGGCGACAACTCGGTCACCGATGGCTCTTCGACCGGCGCCGGCACGGCGCCCGGCTCCAGCACCATGGGCGCTGCCACCGGCACGACGCCGTCGACCACCAACCGCAGCGGCAGCACCGTCAACGGCGCTACCAGCAGTAACCCTGCGGGCACCACGCCATGACCACGGCGGGGGCGGCCACTGGTCGCCCCATTACTTTCACCGCAAGGCGGATCCCAGGTCCGCTTGCCGCTTTCATGAGTTAGAAGAGGAACACCAAATGAGGAAGGTCCACAGCGTATTCATCAACACCGGCCTGTTGTTCAGCCTGGTGGCCTGCAGCACCGCGAACACCACCGCCCCCGACAGCTCGACCGGCGGCTCGTCCACCGGCACTGCAACCGCAACCGGCTCGGCGGCGGCCAAGGGCAACTCCGACGCCAACGGCACCGGCAAGCCTGCCGGCGGCACCTCTGCCAGCGGCAGCAGCGGCACCCAGGGCACGACCGGCGCCGTGATCGACGACACCACCGGCGCGCAGAAGCCTGCCACCGGCACCAACGGCCAATAAAGCCTCAATCTGATTCAACGCGGCAGTCCGGCTTGCCGCCGCCCCTCGGTTAGAATGAAGCCTGGTTGACTCGAGGGCCCAGGCGATGAAAAACTGGATTGCGCGGCTGTTCGGCGGCGGCACGCCTGCCGTATCCGCAGAACCCGCCGCGGCGCAGGCCGCCGTGGCGAATGGGGACGCGCAGTCCGCCGGCGCAGGCCTAACGGCGCCGCAACAGAACCAAAGCCGCGACCGCGGCCAGGACCTCTGGCGCTGCCTGAGCGCCGGCGCGACGGCCTCCGCGCCCACCCCGCAGGCGCTGGCGCATGCCCAGCTGGTGCTGGCAGAACTGGATCGCCTGATCGACACGCCTTCGGATGCGGAAGGCCTGGTGCCGCGCGTCCCGGAAGTCATTCCCCAACTGCTGCGCAGCCTGCGCGACGAAGATGCGTCCAGCGCCGACCTGGCGCGCCTGGTGGCGCGCGACCCGGCCCTGGTCGCGGAACTGATCCGCGAAGCCAACAGCCCCTATTACCGCTCGTCCAGCCAGGTGCGCACCATCGATGCCGCCCTGCTGGTGCTGGGCCGGAATGGCTTGCGCATGCTGCTGGCGCGCGCCGCCTTCCGCCCGCTGATCGGCATGCAGGGCGGGCGCCACAGCCGCCAGGCGGCGCCGCGCATCTGGAACCATACCGAAAACTGTGCCCTGGCCGCCAGCCTGCTCGCCCCAGGCTACCGCGCCGATCCCTTCGAAGCCTACCTCGCCGGCCTGATGGACGATCTCGGCCTGATCGTGGCCTTCCGCCTGTTCGACGGCGTGCTGGAAGCCGACGCCCTGCCCCAGGATCCGGCATTTGTGGGCGCCCTGCTGGCGCGCACGCGCACGCTGGCGGCGCGCATCGCCCTGCAGTGGGAAATGCCGCCGCCGATCGCCGCCGCGATCCTTGGCGCCGGACGCGCGGACGCGACCGGGCTGGCAAGGGCACTGGCCGAGGCCGAACGGCTGGCCTGCCTGCGCATGACGATGGACCAGGGCATCCAGGCTGCGGACGATCCGGCCGCGAGCGGCGCCGACGACGAGCAGGCGCGGGTCTTCGAACGGCTGGTTGGACTATAATTCCCGGATGCCTTTCGACCTGAAAAAACACCTCCCCAAGCCCGGACAACGCTTCGCCCTGCCTCACCTGCACGGTTCGTCGGACGCCTACGCGCTGGCGCTCGCCGCGCTCGAGCTGAAGGCGAACAAACAGATGCTGACCGTGATCGTGGCCAACGCCAGCGACGGCCAGCGCCTGCTGGACGAAATCCCCTGGTTCGCGGACGGCAAGCTGGCCTGCCACCTGCTGCCGGATTGGGAAACCCTGCCCTACGATGCGTTCTCGCCGCACCAGGACCTGGTGTCGGAACGCCTGGCCACCCTGCACGAGATCCGCAACGGCCAGTGCGATGTGCTGGTGGTGCCGGCCACCACCGCGCTGGTGCGCCTGGCGCCGCCCTCCTTCCTGGCGGCCTACACCTTCTTCTTCCGCCAGGGCGAGAGCCTGGACGAAGCCAAGCTGAAGGCCCAGCTGACCCTGGCCGGCTACAGCCACGTGACCCAGGTGATGTCGCCGGGCGAGTACTCGGTGCGCGGCGGCCTGATCGACCTGTTCCCGATGGGCTCCGCGCTGCCCTACCGCCTCGACCTGTTCGGCGACGAAATCGAGACCATCCGCACCTTCGATGCCGACACCCAGCGCTCGCTCTACCCTGTCAGGGAAGTGCGCCTGCTGCCGGGCCGCGAGTTCCCGATGGACGAGCAGGCGCGCACCGCCTTCCGCGGCCGCTGGCGCGAGCGCTTCGAAGGCGATCCGAGCCGCTCGCCGGTCTACAAGGACATCGGCAGCGGCATCGCCTCAGCCGGCATCGAATACTACCTGCCGCTGTTCTTCGAGCAGACCGCGACCCTGTTCGACTACCTGCCGGAGGAATCGCCGCTGGCCCTGGTCGGCGACATCGAAGGCGCGATCCAGCGCTTCTGGGTCGATACCGAGTCGCGCTACAAATTCCTGAAGGCCGACCGCGAGCGGCCCATCCTGGAGCCGAAGGAGATCTTCCTCGGCGCAGAGGATTTCTTCGTCTGCGCCAAGCCGCACGGGCGCTGGGCCATCGCCCGCGATCCGTCGCAGGGCGCATCCGAGCTGTCGGCGCCGATCCCGGACATCGCCGTGAATCGCCGGCTCGACGACCCGCTGGCCAACCTGCGCGCCTTCCTGGCCAGGACCGACGCCAAGGTGATGATCTGCGCCGATTCGGCCGGCCGCCGCGAGACCCTGCAGCAGTACTTCAACGAATACCGGCTGGACCTCGCGTCCGTCGAAGGCTATCCGGGCCTGTGCGCATCGGATGCGAAGGCGATGCTGGGCGTCGCCCCGCTGCAAGCCGGCTTCGAGCTGATGGACGCGAAGTGCGGCCACTTGATCTTCATTACCGAGACCGAGCTGTATGCCGGCGGCGGCAAGCGCGTCGGCAAGAAGAAGCAGGAAGCGACCTCGCAGGTCGAATCGATGGTGCGCGACCTGTCGGAGCTGAAGATCGGCGACCCGGTGGTCCACATCAACCACGGCATCGGGCGCTACATGGGCCTGATCAGCATGGACCTGGGCGAAGGCGACACCGAGTTCCTGCACCTGGAATACGCCAAGGAGACCAAGCTCTACGTGCCGGTGTCGCAGCTGCACGTGATCTCGCGCTACTCCGGCGCTTCGCCGGAAGACGCGCCGCTGCACACCCTGGGTTCCGGCCAGTGGGACAAGGCCAAGCGCAAAGCGGCCGAGCAGGTGCGCGACACCGCAGCCGAGCTGCTCAACCTGTACGCGCGCCGCGCGGCGCGCCAGGGCCACAGTTTCGAATACTCGGCGGTCGACTACGAGAACTTCGCCCAGAGCTTCGGCTTCGACGAGACGCCGGACCAGGCGGAAGCCATTGCCAACGTCATCAAGGACATGAGCTCGGGCCGTCCGATGGACCGCCTGGTGTGCGGCGACGTCGGCTTCGGCAAGACCGAGGTCGCGCTGCGCGCCGCCTTCATCGCCGTCATGGGCGGCAAGCAGGTCGCGATCCTGGCGCCGACCACGCTGCTGGCCGAACAGCACGCGCAAACCTTCAGCGACCGCTTCGCCGACTGGCCGGTCAAGATCGCCGAGCTGTCGCGCTTCCGCACCGGCAAAGAGATCAACAACGCGATCAAGGGCATGGCCGACGGCACCGTCGATATTGTGATCGGCACCCATAAACTGCTGTCGCCGGACGTGAAGTTCACGCGCCTCGGCCTGGTGATCATCGACGAGGAGCACCGCTTCGGCGTGCGCCAGAAGGAAGCGCTGAAGGCGCTGCGCGCCGAGGTCGACGTGCTGACCCTGACCGCGACGCCGATTCC
Source organism: Telluria sp. GW821-FHT07G12 (assembly GCF_059418525.1). Taxonomy (NCBI): domain Bacteria; kingdom Pseudomonadati; phylum Pseudomonadota; class Betaproteobacteria; order Burkholderiales; family Oxalobacteraceae; genus Telluria; species Telluria sp. GW821-FHT07G12. The sequence goes on from NZ_JBWKQA010000007.1 coordinate 208,872, forward strand.
GCGTACGCTGGGCATGGCGCTGGAAGGCTTGCGCGACTTTTCCGTCATCGCCACCGCGCCGCAGAAGCGCCTGGCGATCAAGACCTTCGTGCGTAGCGAAGACGGTTCCATCATCCGCGAAGCCGTGCTGCGCGAGCTGAAACGCGGCGGCCAGGTCTATTTCCTGCACAACGAGGTCGAGACCATCGAGAACCGCCATTCGATGCTGCGCGAACTGGTGCCGGAAGCGCGCATCGGCGTCGCCCACGGCCAGATGCACGAGCGCGACCTGGAAAAGGTGATGCGCGACTTCGTGGCCCAGCGCTTCAACATCCTGCTGTGCACGACCATCATCGAGACCGGCATCGACGTGCCGACCGCGAACACCATCATCATGCACCGCGCGGACAAGTTCGGCCTGGCCCAGCTGCACCAGCTGCGCGGCCGCGTCGGCCGTTCGCACCACCAGGCCTACGCCTATCTGCTGGTGAACGACGCGCTGAACCTGACCAAGCAGGCGCAGCGCCGGCTGGACGCGATCCAGGCGATGGAAGAACTGGGCAGCGGCTTCTACCTTGCCATGCACGACCTGGAAATCCGTGGCGCCGGCGAGGTGCTGGGCGAGAACCAGTCCGGCGAGATGCTGGAGGTCGGGTTCCAGCTCTACTCCGACATGCTGAACGAGGCCGTAAAGGCGCTGAAGGCCGGCCGCGAGCCCGACCTGGCGGCGCCGCTGTCCTCGACCACCGAGATCAACCTGCACGTGCCGGCCCTACTGCCGTCCGATTTCTGCGGCGACGTCCACGAGCGCCTGTCGATTTACAAGCGCCTGGCCAACTGCGAAACCCAGGACCGCATCGACGACATGCAGGAAGAGCTGATCGACCGCTTCGGCAAGCTGCCGGATGCGGTGAAAGCCCTGATCGAAACGCACCGCCTGCGCATCTCGGCCAAGCAGGTCGGCATCGTCAAGATCGATGCGCATGCGGAAGCGGCCAATCTGCAGTTCATGGAAAAGCCGCCCATCGATCCGATCAAGATCATCACGCTGATCCAGAAGAACCGCCAGATCAAGCTGGCCGGCCAGGACAAGCTGCGCATCACGGCCGCGATGCCGGACCTGCAGGCGCGCGTGAACCAGGTCAAGCAAACCATCAAACAATTATTAGCCTGAGTTAGACATGTCCAAGAAACTGATCCTCCAGGGCCCCACGGCCGATGCGGCCCTGCTCGCGCAAATCGCGCAGCTGGCCAAGCCGCAAGCCACTACCGCCATCCATGCGCACGCGCTGCGCTGCGACGGCTTTGAATTCACGCCGGAGCTGAAAGCGAGCGTCGAAGCAGCCGCCGAAGCAGCCGGCGTCGACGCCACCTTCATCGATGCCGAGCGCAACCTGGCCGACTTCAAACTGGTGGCGATGGACATGGACTCGACCCTGATCACCATCGAGTGCATCGACGAGATCGCCGACATGCAGGGCTTGAAGCCGCAAGTGTCCGCGATTACCGAGGCCGCCATGCGCGGCGAGCTCGATTTTGCCGAGAGCCTGAAGCGCCGCGTGGCCCTGCTGGAAGGCTTGCCGGTCGAGGCGCTCGGGCGCGTCTACGAGGAGCGCCTGCGCATCTCGCTGGGCGGCGAAGCGATGCTGGAGGCCGTCAAGGCGGCCGGCCTGAAGACCCTGCTGGTGTCGGGCGGTTTCACCTTTTTCACCGAGCGCTTGCAGACCCGGCTCGGCCTGGACTACGTGCACGCCAACGTGCTCGAGGCCGAAGGTGGTGTGCTGACCGGCCGCGTGGTGGGCGGCATCGTCGACGCCGAGGAAAAAAAGCGCACCGTGCAGCGCGTCTGCGACGAACTCGGCATCGATACCCGCCAGGCGATCGTGATGGGCGACGGCGCCAACGACCTCAGGATGATGGGCATTGCCGGCCTAGCGCTGGCCTTCCGCGCCAAGCCGGTGGTGCGTGCGCAGGCCGATGTGGCCTTGAATTTCACGGGCCTGGACGGATTGCTGGCGATTTTGTCCTGAACGAAAGCTGCTCCACTTTCGATCTGGCGATACCTCTGAATCTCTTCACGGCGGCGTGAGACGAAGCGCGGGCCGCGCGGTCTAACGCTCGTCCATTCCGAGGAGATCCCCATGAGACCGAACGAGCATGCCGACCGCGACGGCGCAGCAGACGATGTTCCGTCCAACCCGCCACGCCGCGGCTTCCTGCGCAGCGGCCCCGCCCTCGCCGCCGCGCTGGCGCTGGCGCCGCTGCACGAATTACAGGCCGCCGATATCTGGACCGCCACCTGGGGCGCGGCCCCGGCCGGTCCGCCCCCTAGCGCATCGACGATGACCTTATCGAGCCAGACCCTGCGCCTGATCGTGCATGCCAGCGTGGCCGGCAGCCGGGTACGGATCCGGATCTCGAACGAGATGGGCAGTACGCCCCTGACGATAGGCACGGCCCGCATCGCGCTGCGTTCGAGCGGCGCCGTCAACGTGGCCGGCACCGACCGCCAGTTGCTGTTCGGCGGCCGCAGCTCGGTGACGATCGCGGCCGGCGCCGCGGTGTTCTCGGACGGCGCGAATCTCAACGTGCCGCCCTTCTCCGACCTGGCCGTCAGCCTTTACCTGCCGGGCTCCACGCGCGTGACCACGCTGCACAACGTCGCGCTGCAGACCAGCTATGTGTCGACCGCAGGCGACCACAGCGCCCTGCAAAGCCTGCCGGTCTCGCGCAGCATCGCGACCTGGCCCTTCCTCAGCGAGGTCGACGTCAGCGGCCTCTACTCCGGCCTGAGCGCGCTGTCGTCCGTGGTCGCGCTCGGCGATTCGATCACCGACGGCCAGGCCAGCACCGCCAACGCCAACCGGCGCTGGCCGGACATGCTGGCGCGGCGCCTGCAGCTGGAGCTGGGCGTGACCGGGAATATCGGCGTGGCCAACCGCGGCATCAGCGCGAACTCGCTATTGAAGGACTATCCGGAGGCGATGCTGGCCGGGCAGAAGGCGCTGGCGCGCTTCGACCGCGACGTGCTCGCCACCGCCGGCGTGCGCTGGCTGATCGTGCTCATCGGGATCAACGACATCGTCTACAGCTCGGGCTCGAGTCCGATCCCGGTGAGCAGCTTGATCTCCGGCCACCAGCAGCTGGTGAGCCGGGCGCGGGCGCGCGGCATCAGGGCCATCGGCGCGACGCTGACGCCCTTCGAGGGCCATACCTACTACACGGCGGCGCGTGAAAACGTGCGCAAGGGCCTGAACGCCTGGATCCGCACTAGCGGCAACTACGACGCCCTGGCCGACTTCGACCTGGCCCTGCGCGACCCGGCGCGGACCACGCGCCTGCGATCCACCTACGACAGCGGCGACCACCTGCACCCGAACAATGCCGGCTACCAGGCGCTGGCGCAGGCGGTGCCGATCCACCTGTTCGGCTAAGAGACTAAGGGTTCACAGAAGGCGAACGCTTCAGACAGCGCAGCGCGAAGGTCGAGCGCGTGTGGCGCACGCCAGGGAGTTTATACAGCTTCTGCCGCAGGAAGCTTTCGTAGCCCTCGGTGCCCGCCACCGCCACCTTGATCAGGTAATCGTATTCGCCCGACAGCAGATAGGCTTCCATCACTTCCGGCAGCTCGGCCAGCGCATCCGAAAAAGCCTTGAAGATCTCGTCGTCGTGGCGGTCCACCGTCACTTCGATGATCACGGTGTCGGGCACGCCCATGCGGCGCTGGTCGAACACGGCCGCATAGCCGGTGATGAAACCGGCCTCCTCCAGCGCCTTGACCCGGTGCCAGCACGGGGTCGGCGACAGGTTCACGGTGTCGGCCAGTTTCTGGTTGCTGATGCGGCCGTCGCGGCTCAGGGTGCGCAGGATGTGGCGGTCGATATCGTCGAGCTGGCCGTCCTTCATGGCAGGGCTTCCTTGTCTATACAAGCTTGGTTAAAGATAGTTCTTCCGCATTTTAGCCCAAGCGCAAAAGATTCTTCCATATCCGCACTGTGAAGCGGGCGGAACAGAAGCACATTTTTTGTGCGCTGCAGTATGATTTCCCGGCATTTCATTAAGGAGTTTTGTAGTGTCGGAAGCAGTATCCCGCGGCGGACTCGGTGTCCAGGGCGCCGCCTTCAATGCCGAATTGCCGCTCATGCTGGTCACCCCCGCGCTGTTCGCCGCCAACCTGGTGGTCGCACGCTGGGCCCAGGCCGCGGACATTCCCCCGGTCTTCCTCGCCTTCGGCCGCTGGGCCCTGGCTTTCCTGATTCTCGTGCCGTCAAGCGGCCCGCGCCTGTGGGCGTTGCGCGGCACCCTGCGCGCCAACTGGCCGCGCATCCTGCTGCTGTCCATGCTGGGCATGGGCATGGCGGTCGCCCCGCAATATATCGGCGCGCGCCACACCGGCGCCGCCAACGTCGCCATCATCCTGGCCGCCTGCCCGGCGCTGGTCACCCTGGTCGAGCGCCTGGTCTGGAAGGCGCCGCTGGGCCGCCGCCAGGGCTGGGGACTGATGGTGGCGATCGCCGGCGTGCTGGTGGTGCTGTCGAAGGGCGACCTGGCCGCCCTCGGCCAGCTCCAATTCGGCCGCGGCGACCTGTGGGTGGTGCTGGCGGCGATCGGCTGGTCGCTGTACACGGTCTTCAATAAGCGCCTGCCCCTGCCGCCGCTGCCGGCCACCGTCAAGCTGGCCGCCCTCATCGGCGGCGGTGCGCTGGTGCTGGCGCCGTTCGCGGCCGTCGAGGCCTTGAGCGGCGATCTGCCGAACTTCGGCGACGGCCGTCTGTACGTGGCGCTGGGCTTCCTGGCCGTCGTCCCCAGCCTGGGCGCCTACTTCTGCTTCGACCGCCTGGTGGCGGTGGCCGGCCCGGCGCGCGCCAGCATGTCGGTCTACCTGATCCCGCTGTTCGCCACGCTGGCGGCCTGGCCGCTGCTGGGCGAGGCGCCGCACCTGTACCATGCGGCCGGTTTCGGCATGATCCTGGTGGCGGTGGCGCTGGCTAGCCGCCGCCGTCGCAGCTGAGACCCAAGTTTCAAGAAAGTGCACGACTGTAACAGCCTGTAAATTCCGAAGCGGCGCTTCCCGAAATCTATATAGTAGACAGGTGAGGAGAACCGCCATGAAAAAACTCGCCATCATTCTTGCAGTTGCCGCCCTGAGCGGCTGCGCGACCCAGTATCCGGGTCCCGCCAACTACGGTACCCGCGCCTATGCGCAAGCGCCCGACGCCAACGGCTGGCAGGTCGTCTCGGTGACCCCGGTCCCGAACGGCACCGCCGCCCAGGCGCAAGCATCGGGCGATGCCGGCCGCGTGACGACGTCGGACGTCGTCACCTACAGCCCGGCGCCGTCCAGCACCACCTACGTGGCCCAGCCGGTGTATGTGCCGGCGCCGGTGTACGCGCCGGCCCCGGTCTACGATCCGTTCTGGTACCCGCCGATCTCGATCGGCCTCGGTTTCAGCTGGAGCAACTGGGGACACGGCTATCGCGGTGGTTACCACGGCGGCCCGCGCAGGCATCGCTAAATACTAAAATCTGCACTAAAATGGGGAGGTCGCACAGCGCTGCGGCCTCTTTTTTTTCGCCCCGCCATACACCTCCTTCCTTACGTTTTTCTTACGCATTTGTATGAATGACGCATGTTGCAACGCGCAACATGAATCGTTTGCTGTTGCTCAATTGCCATCCTACAATGGCCCGAAGATGGGTCTGGCGCCAGCCGATCCGCCCCGGTACCGGCGCCCCCGGCGCACGGCAAAAACGACGTAAAAAAACGGAGACAGCAATGAATTTCAAACTGAAAGCATTGGTTGCAGGGGTAGCACTGGGTTTGTCGATGTCCGCGATGGCCGCGGAGCCGATCAAGATCGGCGTGTCGGGTCCGTTCACGGGCGGCTCGGCGCCGATGGGCGTGTCGATGCGCGATGGCGTGCGCCTCGCGGTCGCGGAAATCAATGCCAAGGGCGGCGTGCTCGGACGACAGCTGCAGACCGTCGAACGCGACGATGAAGCTAAGCCGGAGCGCGGCGTGCAGATCGCGCAGGAACTGATCAACAAGGACAAGGTCGCCGCTACCGTCGGCTACATCAACACCGGCGTGGCCCTGGCCTCGCAGCGCTTCTACCAGCAGGCCAAGATCCCGGTGATGAACAACGTCGCCACCGGCTCCATCGTCACCAAGCAGTTCGCCAACCAGCCGGAAAACTACGTCTTCCGCAACTCGGCCAACGACACCATCCAGTCGACCATGATCGCCGACGAGGCGATCCGCCGCGGCTTCAAGAAGCCTGCGATCCTGGCCGATTCGACCAACTACGGCCAGCTGGGCCGCGAAGACCTCGAGAAGGTCCTGGCGACCAAGAACGTGAAGCCGGTCTCGGTCGAGAAGTACAACATCGGCGACGTCGACATGACCGCGCAGCTGCTGCGCGCCAAGCAGGCCGGCGCCGACGTCGTCCTCACCTACGGCATCGGTCCGGAACTGGCGCAGATCGCCAACGGCATGCAGAAGCTGGGATGGAAGGTGCCGATCGTCGGCAGCTGGACCCTGGCGATGGCCAACTTCATCGACAACGCCGGCGCCAACGGCAACGGCACGCGCATGCCGCAGACCTTCATCCAGAACCCGGACACGCCGAAGCGCAAGGCCTTCATCGACGCCTACGTCAAGGCCTACAACCCGCCGAACGGCCGCATGCCGTCGGCCGTGTCGGCAGCCCAGGGCTATGACTCGATCTACCTGCTGGCGGCCGCGATCGAACAGGCCAAGAGCACCGAAGGTCCGAAGATCGCCGCCGCGCTGGAAGACCTGAAGACGCCGATCGAAGGCGTCGTCACCACCTACAACAAGCCCTACAGCAAGACCGACCACGAGGCCATCAACTTCGAGAACACCAAGTTCGGCGAAGTGCAGAATGGCCGTGTGGTGCCGGTGAAGTAAACCCAATTGCCGTCATCCCCGCGAAAGCGGGGATCCATGCTGACTGGCTTCGATACACTCAGTATGGGTTCCCGCTTTCGCGGGAACGACGTGCAAACGTATCGGGTCTTTCAGGGTAAAAAATGGAAATCCTCCTCCAGCTGGTCTTCTCCGGGATCGCGCTCGGCATGATCTATGCCGTCATCGCCTTCGGCTATCAACTCACCTTCGCCACGTCCGGCACCCTGAACTTCGGCCAGGGCGAGGCCCTGATGCTGGGCGCGCTGGTCGGCCTGTCCCTGGTCGGGACCATCCACGGCGGTCCCTACATCAGCTACTGGCTGATGGTCCCGCTGGTGATGGTGTTCGGCGCCATCCAGGGCATGTTCGTCGAATGGATAGGCGTGCGTCCCGCCATCCGCATCAAGTCCGAATTCGGCTGGATCATGTCCACCATCGCACTGGCCATCATCTTCAAGAACGTGGCCGAGAATATCTGGGGCAAGGACGTGCTGCCCTTCCCCTCCCCGATCTCGTCCGAGCCCTTCACGGTGCTGGGCGCGAACGTGCAGCCGATGCAGGTGGCCGTCATCATCGGCGCCGTCGCTATCATGCTGGCGGTCGAGATCTTCAACCGCAAATCGATCTACGGCAAGGCGGTGGTCGCCACCTCCAACGACCGCGACGCCGCCGGCCTCATGGGCATCAACACGCGCATGGTGATCACCTTCTCGTATGCGCTGTCCTCGGCCACGGCGGCCTTCGCCGGCGCCCTGATCGCGCCGCTCACATTGACCAGTGCGACGATGGGCGCCTCGCTGGGCCTGAAGGCCTTCGCGGTGGCCATCATCGGCGGCCTGACCTCGGGCATGGGCGCGATCGTCGGCGGCATCATCCTCGGCATCGCCGAAACCGCCACCGGCTTCTACCTGTCGACCGGCTACAAGGAAGTGCCCGGCCTCGTCCTGCTGCTGCTGGTGCTGGCGGTGAAACCCTCCGGCCTGTTCGGCAAAGCCGCGATCAAGAAGGTATGACGATGAAGAAGAATCCCCTGGCGCTCGCCGCCATCGGCGTCGGTATCGCCGTGGTCGCTGGCTACCCGCTGCTGTTCACCAATCCGTATTACGTGCACCTGGCCGAGACCATCCTGATCTACGCCATCCTGCTGTACGGCCTGGACATCGTGGTCGGCTATACCGGCCAGGTCTCGCTCGGCCACTCGGGCCTGTTCGGGATCGGCTCCTACGCCACAGGCATCCTGGTCATGAAGCTGGGCGCGCCCTGGTTCGTCGCGATCCCGGCCAGCATCGGCTTCGCCGCCCTGTTCGGCGCGATCCTGGCGCTGCCTGCGCTGCGCGTGACCGGCCCCTACCTGGCGATGGTGACCCTGGCCTTCGGCACCATCGTGCAGATCCTGATCAACGAGATGACCTTCCTGACCGAAGGCCCGCTCGGCATCCAGCTGCAGAAACCCAGCGTGTTCGGGCGCGAGCTGACCGAAGTCGAGTACTACTACGCGGTGGCCGGCTTCATGCTGCTCTCGCTGCTGCTGGTGCACCGCCTGCTGCGCTCCCACGTCGGCCGCGCCTTCGAGGCCCTGCGCGACAGCCCGATCGCCTCCGACTGCATGGGCGTCTCGGTGTACCGCTACAAGGTGTACGCCTTCGTGATCAGCGCCGGCTTCGCGGGCCTGGCCGGCAGCCTGTACGCCTACTCGGAACAGTACATCTCGCCGAACAGCTACAACTTCGAGCTGACCATCCTGTTCCTGCTGGCCGTGATCATGGGCGGGCGCAAGAGCCGCCTGGGCTCCCTGATCGGCGCGACCATCGTCGTCATGCTTCCGAGCCTGCTAGCCGACATCGAAGTATTCCGCAAGATCGCCGTGACGGCGGCCGCGGTGGCCGTGATCGCGGCCGCGCTGATGATCGCCAAAGGCCGCACCACGCTGGGCCGTACCGCCATCCCCGTGCTGGCCACGCTGGCCCTGGCCGTGGTGGCGTACAAACTGGACAGCATGGTCGACTGGCGCCTGACCATCTTCGGCCTGATGACCCTGTTCGTCGTCTACTACCTGCAGGACGGTATCGTCGGCTTCTTCAAGAGCCTGATGGGCCGCGGCCGCGTGCACGCGGTGGCCAGCGAAGGCGCCGGCCAGGCCGACCCGTTCGCCGGGGCTCGGCTCGACGCGGGCGCCGACGGCGGCGAGCTGCTGCGCGTGGAGCAGGTGCTGATGCAGTTCGGCGGCCTGAAGGCCCTGAACCAGGTCGACCTGACGGTGGCGCGCGGCACCGTGCACGGCCTGATCGGCCCCAATGGTTCCGGCAAGAGCACGATGATGAACGTCCTGACCGGCATCTACAAGCCGACCGCCGGCGCCGTCGTGTATGCCGGCCAGCCCATCGCCGGACGCACGCCCTCGCAGATCGCGCTGGGCGGCGTGGCGCGCACCTTCCAGAACGTGCAGCTGTTCGGCGAGATGACCGCGCTGGAGAACGTGCTGGTGGGCCTGCACCACAGCTTCCGCTCGTCCTGGCTGGACGCCATGCTGTCGACCCCGCGCTACCGCCGCGAGGAACTGGCGGCGCGTGCGCGTGCCGCCGCCATCCTCGAGTTCATCGGCCTGGCCGAACTGGCCAACGAGGAAGCGCGCAACCTCCCCTACGGCAAGCAGCGCCTGCTGGAAATCGGCCGCGCGCTGGCGCTCGACCCGCGCCTGCTGCTGCTGGACGAACCGGCCGCCGGGCTGACCGCGCCGGACATCCGCGAACTGATGGCCATCATCCGCAAGATCCGCGACCACGGCATCACCATCGTGCTGATCGAGCACCACATGGATGTGGTGATGGCGATCTCGGACACCGTCACGGTGCTCGACTTCGGCCAGAAGATCGCCGAGGGCACGCCGGCCAGGGTGCAGTCCGATCCGAAGGTCATCGAGGCCTACCTGGGCGGCGCCGCCGACACCCCGGCGCCGCCGCAAGCCGCCGCACTCTAGGAGACAGCATGTTAGCCATCCAGAACCTGCACGCCGCCTACGGCAAGGTCGAAGTCCTGCACGGTATCTCGCTCGAGGTCCCGAAGGGCAAGCTGGTGACCCTCATCGGCAGCAACGGCGCCGGCAAGACCACCACCATGCGCGCCATCTCGGGCATGATCAAGCCGAAGAGCGGCAGCGTACAACTCGACGGCCGCGACATCACCGGCCTCGACTCGCACCGCATCGCGCGCGCGGGCCTGGCCCACTCGCCCGAGGGCCGGCGCGTGTTCGCGACCATGAGCGTGACCGACAACCTGCTGCTGGGCGCCTTCCCGCGCTTCACCCGCGCCCGCCTGAAAGGCGACATCCAGCACGACCTCGAACGCGCACTGGAACTGTTCCCGCGCCTGAAGGAGCGCCGCACCCAGCTGGCCGGCACCCTGTCCGGCGGCGAGCAGCAGATGCTGGCGATGGCGCGCGCGGTCATGCTGAATCCGGAAGTCGTGCTGCTCGACGAACCCTCGATGGGCCTGGCGCCGATCCTGGTGGACGAGGTCTTCCGCATCATCGCGCGCCTGAAATCCGAAGGCGTGACCATGCTGCTGGTCGAGCAGTTCGCGCAGGCGGCGCTCAACGTGGCCGATTACGGCTATGTGCTGGAGAACGGCAGCATCGCCGTGCACGGGCCGGCGGCCAGCCTCAAGACCGATCCGAAGGTGGTGGCGGCCTACCTGGGCGGCGGGCACGCGCACTGAGGTGGAGATACTCTGCGACGATGAAGCCTGGTAGAGCACGGTGCGCGCCCAATACGCGCCGTCGCCGGACTTCATCAACCTGGAAAACGGCTACTTCGGCATGCCGGCCGAGCCGGCGCGCGCCGCCCTGCGCCGGCGCCGGCGACATCGCCAGACTGGCGCACTTCGGCGTGGTGCCGCCCGCACCCATCCTCGCGGTCGAGGAAGCCCTTGCCTTCTGTGCGAGCGTCGGCGTGGCCAACAAGGAAGCGCGCCTGCGCTACCTGAGCCGCTACTGGATGGAGCGGGTACGCGCGCTGCCGCGCGTGCGGGTGCTGACGCCATGCGACCCGCGCCGTTACTGCGCGCTCGGCGCCTTCGCCATCGAGGGCATGCCGGCCCAAGAGGTCGCCCGGCGGCTGATGGCGCGGCACCGCATCTTCACCGTCGTGCGCAAGCTGTCCGATTCGGCCGAGGGCGGCGAGTGCGTCCGCGTCACGCCGCACCTGTACACCACGCCGGCGGACCTCGACACGCTGGTGGGCGCGATCCGGGAGCTGGCGGTCTAGGTAGCACGCCGCGATACCGGCGGTCGTAGATTCCTGCGCCCCACATCCTTCGATGTAATCTTTCGACAAGCACTGTCATCATGCCCCGATCCGCCGCTCGTCGGCCCTTATCGAAAGGCATGCATGAACCGCTTCAAGCACCTCCTCTGCGCCCTCGCCCTGCTCGCGCTTGGCGGCTGCGCATCGACCTTCGACCGCGGCGGCACGCGCCAGGCCGGCAGCGTCGTCGACTACCTTTACCCGGACGTCAAGGAACCGCCGAAGATGGAGGCCACCGTCACCCGGCTGCGGCTGCCGGTGCGGGTCGGGATCGCCTTCGCGCCCGGCGGCGGTAATGGCGCCGGCCTGCCGGAAGCCGCGAAGACCCAGTTGCTGGAGCGCGTGAAGGCATCCTTCGGCCAGTACGACTACATCGGCAGCATCGAGGTGATCCCGAGCGCCTACCTGCGCCCGCGCGGGGGCTTCGCCAACCTGGACCAGGTGGCGCGCATGTTCAACGTCGACGTGATCGCGCTGGTGTCCTACGACCAGATCCGTTTCAACGACAGCAACCGCCTCGCGGTACTGTACTGGACCGTGGTCGGCGCCTACCTGATCAAGGGCGACCAGTACGACGTCCAGACCATGGTCGACGCGGCCGTGTTCGACGTCCGCAGCCGCAAGCTGCTGTTCCGCGCGCCGGGCACCAGCCAGGTCAAGGGCTCGTCCACGCTGGCCGGCTACAGCAAGGAAATTCGCGGCGCGCAGTCCGACGGCTATGTACAGGCGGTCGACCAGATGATCCCGCAGCTGCAGGCGCAACTGGCAAGCTTCAAGGAGCGCGCGAAGTCCGACCCGGGCATCGAGGTCGACCGCAGCCAGTACCGTGGCGGGCGCGGCGCCGGCAGCTTCGGTTGGTTATGCGCGCTGCTGGCCGTCGGCGTGGCCTGGTGCATCGGACGCCGCCATGCTTAAGCGCGCACCGGTCACCTGCGCGATCGGCAGCATCTGCCTGCTGCTCGCTTTCGCCGGAGAGCCCATCGCCGCCGGCTTCGCCTGGGAGCGCGCGGCGATCCTGCACGGGGAATTGTGGCGGCTGTGGAGCGGCCACCTGGTGCACTACTCGTTCTCGCATGCCGGGCTTGACACGCTGGTGCTGGTCGCGATGGGTATGGTGGCCGAGCCGGCGGCCGGCTCGCGGCGCTTTGCGCTGGTGCTGGGCGGCGGCGCCTTGCTGATCTCGCTCGGCTTGCTGGCGCTGGCGCCGGCCATCAACGAGTACCGCGGCGCCTCGGGACTCGCCGTGCTGGCGGCCGTGCTGGGCGGCGCACTGGCCTGGCGCCGTCATCCCGTCAGCCGTCCGGTGCTCGTGTGCGCCGCGCTGGCCCTGGCCAGCAAGACCTTGTGGGAAGCCTTTGCCCATACGGCCGCCTTCACCGACCTGCCCGCCGGCGTGAGCGTGGCATGGCAGGCCCATTTGCTGGGCGCGCTGCTGGGTGCCTGCGCCGCGCACGCCATCATGTCGCCACGATATCGGGAACGCCATGCTCAGCGTAGAGATCGTGCATCGCAGTGATCTGGCGCGAGTCCGCGCGTTCTATGCGTCGGTCGGCTATGGGGGCGGCGTGGTCGATGCCGATCTGTTAAAGGCTCAAGCCGTAATCGCGATGAGCAGGCCGGCGCAACCTACATGCCAAACAAATCATTCGCATCCAGGATCGCATAAGTGATCTCGGGATGCCGCTCCAGCGCCTTGCGCACCGCGGCCGGGATCGACTGGCGCACCTTCTTGCACAGGCCGGGCCGGTCTTCCAGCAGGATGACGATGCCACGCAGGGTGCGGACCTCGTTCGGACTCGGCGTGATCCTGAGCTCCACGCCCAGGTTGGCGCGTATCCTTTCCTGCAGGCGCTTGAGCTCTTCGTAGCTGGCGATGCCCTCGATGCGCTCGATCAGCTTCTGCTCCTCCACGCGCGTCAGCCGCAGCGGACGCAGGTCGGCATCGGGCTCGCCGAGCAGGCGCTCGCGGTCGCAGACGCAGGCGCCTGGCGGACATTCGGTACGGAGGGGGTAGCTTACCTGTTGCAACATGCTCTCACGCTGTCGGGCAAAGGATCGGAATAGTGTACATCACGCTGGTCTTCAAACATTGCGCGCGGCCTGGTCCAGCATGCCGCTCATGCGCTCCCAGTGCGAGCCCTTCCAGTAGACGCGCCCGCAGACGTCGCAGGTGCTGAATTCTTCCTGGCTGGCGGCCACCTGCGGCGGCAGGCGCTCGAGCACCTCGGCCTTGGCGACGACACGCAGCGGCGCGTTGTCGTGCAGGCAGCGCGTGAACGGGCGCGCCCGCTCGGCCAGCCCCAGGCGCTCGAACACTTCGCGCAACTGCGCCTGGGCCTTCAGCGCGTGCACGTAGCAGCCGTAGTCGATGCTGCGGCGCTTGAGGAGTTCGCGGTGGCGCGTCAGCACCACCCGTTCCTCTTCCACCGCCAGCACCTCGACCTGGTCGTCGCGCAGGCTATTGTCGTAGATAGTGTCGAACCCGGCCATTCGCAAGAGGCGCGCGAGTCCGCCGAGGTGGGCGTCGGCGACGAAGCGCAGGCGTCCCGGCGGCAGGGTCGGCGCGGGCGCCAGGTCGGCGACGTCGAGGCGGGTGAAGCGCGGGTAGACGGCAACGCGGTCCCCCTCTTCCAGCAGCAGATCGAGGCCGGCCGCCTCGCCGTTCACCAGCAGCAGTTCGACCTCGGTATGCGGCACGCCCAGCGCCTCGATCATGTGCTTGGTCGTGGCCATGCGCGCGCAGGGCGTGGCGATGTCGATCTGGCGCCGCTCGCGCGGCAGAAAGTCGTTCAAATTACCGTAGAAGCGGAAGATGGCGCATACCATAATGGTTCAAACGATGGCGGCTGGCTGTAAAGCACGCAGCACCTCGAGCGCGTTCGGCACCGCGGCAAAGGCGGCCGTGTTATCGAAGATGCACCAGCAGTCGGCGCCGTTTGCCGTCAGGGCGGCGATGCGCTGCTCGACCTCGCGCAGAAATTCCGGCGAATAGCTGGAGTAGTAGACCTTGGGCGTGCCGTGCAGGCGGATGTAGCTGGCGGCGGTGACCGGCACGTGCGGTCCGGGCTGGCCGGCAGGCGGATCGGCCATCACGCGCGTGACCCCATGCTCGCGCAGCACGGCGGTGGCGGCGTCCGAGAACCAGGTCGGATGGCGTGCCTCGAGCGCCAGCATGCAGCCCACGCGTTCGCGCAGGCGCGGCAGGAAATCGCGCGCCGCGTCTTCGTCGAACACGCCCTTGGGCGGCAGCTGCACCAGCACGCAGCCGAGCTTGGGCCCGAGGTGATTGACCTCGAAGGCGAAGCGGTCGAGCAGATCGTCGGCGTCGCGCAGGCGCGCTTCGTGGCTGATCGATTTCGGCAGCTTGACCGAGAAGCGGAAGTCGGGCGGCACGCCGGCGGCCCAGCGCGCATAGGTCTGCGGCTGGTGCGGGCGGTAGAAGGAAGAGTTGATCTCGACAGCCGGGAACACGGCCGCGTAACGCTCCAGGTGGCTGCCCTCTTCCGGGAATTCGGCGGCCACGTCCTTGTGCAGGCTCCAGCCGGCGCAGCCGATCAGGCGCGCACCCGTGGAGCCGGCTTGTATGCTTGTGCTGTCGCTCATGGGCTGATTCTATGCCGGGACGCCCGGCACACGTCGCACGGCCGGCACGGTCCGCGCGCGGGCCGTACAATATGAACAACCGATATCCGCTGGAGATTGCAATGACCGACCCGCTGCACATCGTCTGTCCCCACTGCGACGCCGTCAACCGCGTCGCCAACGAACGCCTCGCCGACCAGCCGGTCTGCGGCAAATGCACCAAGGCGCTGTTCGAAGGCAAGCCGCTGGATGTGGACAGCGCCCGCTTCTCGCGCCATATCAGCCGCAACGACATCCCGGTGCTGGTCGATTTCTGGGCCGCCTGGTGCGGGCCCTGCCGCATGATGGCGCCCGCCTACGCCCAGGCCGCCGGCCGCCTCGAACCGCAGGTGCGCCTGCTGAAGCTGGACACGGAAGCGTCGCAGGACATCGCCGGGCTGTTCGGGATCCGCAGCATCCCGACCATCGCGCTGTTCCAGGGCGGCCAGGAGGTGGCGCGCCAGGCCGGGGCGATGGATGCCGGCAGCATTGTGTCCTGGGTGCAATCCAAGGCGCGCGCCGCCTGAGCGCGCGTTCAACTACCGTCGAAGCGACGCCCCCTACTCATCCGGAAGGAGAATGTCATGTCCCAGGAACTTGTCTACGAACGCGGCACCGAGGATGCGAAGCAGTTCGCCCGCATCCTCTACATCGCCCACGCGGCCACCTTCTTCTTTTCGCTCGGCCTGCTGAACATCATCGTCCTGATCGTGA
This sequence comes from Telluria sp. GW821-FHT07G12, assembly GCF_059418525.1. Classification (NCBI taxonomy): domain Bacteria; kingdom Pseudomonadati; phylum Pseudomonadota; class Betaproteobacteria; order Burkholderiales; family Oxalobacteraceae; genus Telluria; species Telluria sp. GW821-FHT07G12. The sequence goes on from NZ_JBWKQA010000007.1 coordinate 224,418, forward strand.
ACTACATCCGGCGCCCGGAGACGGCAGGGACCATGGTCTATTCCCACCACACCTGGATGATCCGCTCGTTCTGGTTCTACGTCCTGTGGATGGGCGTGGCCTGGATGTTCGCGCTGACCATCGGCGTCATCACACTTGGACTGGCGCTGCCGCTGGCCTGGCTGATCGGCGCCGCGGCCTGGCTGTGGATGGCTTACCGGATCATCCGCGGCTTCCTGGAGCTGAATAACAACCGGCCGATGCCGGTGTGATGTCATGCGTGGGCACCGGGTGCTCACCCTACGGTCCGGTAGGGTGGGCTCCCCGAGCCCACGTCAGAGCTTCGAAAAGGCCTGTTCGAGGTCGGTGATCAGGTCGTCGGTGTCCTCGAGGCCGATATTGAAGCGCACCAGGATGCCCGCATCCGGCCAGTTGGGGCGCATGCCCTGGATCCGGTAGGGCATCACCAGGCTGTTCGCGCCGCCCCAGCTGTAGCCGATGCCGAAAAAGTCCAGCGCGTCGACGAAGCGGTCGGTCTGCTCTTCCGTATAGCGCGCATCGAACAGCACCGAGAACAGACCGCCCGCGCCCGTGAAGTCGCGCTTGAAGTTCTCATGACCGGCGCAATCCTCGAAGGCCGGGTGCAGCACCTTCGCGATTTCCGGACGCTGCTTGAGCCAGGCCGCCACCTTGCGCGCGGCCGCATCGTGCGCGTCGAAGCGCAGCTTCATGGTCGGCAGGCCGCGCAGCACCAGATAGGTGTCGTCGGCGCTGACGCCCATGCCGAGCCGCATGTGGGCCAGCGCGATGCGGTCGATCAGGGATTTCTCGCGCGTGATGACGGCGCCCATCAGCACGTCCGAGCCGCCCGACTGGTACTTGGTCAGGGCCTGCATGACGATGTCGACGCCCAGGTCGAAGGCGCGCAGGGCGATGCCGGCCGACCAGGTGTTATCCAGCGCGACCAGCACGCCCTTCGCTTTCGCCGCGGCGCAGATGGCGCGCAGGTCCGGCACTTCCATCGACACCGAGCCCGGCGCCTCGGTCCAGATCAGCTTCGTGTTCGGCTGGATCAGGTCGGCGATGCCGGCGCCGATCAGCGGATCGTAGTAGCGCGCGGTGATGCCGAAGTCGGCGCTCAGCCAGCGTCCCAGTTCGCGGTTCGGGTTGTAGACGTTCTCGGGCAGCAGGACGTCGTCGCCGGACTTCAGCAGCGCCAGGTCGACCATGGCGATCGCGGCCAGGCCGGACGGCGCCAGCAGGCAGTGATTGCCGCCTTCGATCTCGGCCAGGCGGGCTTCGAGCGTGAAAGTGGTCGGCGTGCCGTGCAGGCCGTAGGTATAGGCGTTCTTGTTCTTCCACTCGCCGCTGCGCATGCTGGCGACGTCCTTGAACAGGACCGTCGAGGCGTGGTGGATGGCGCTGGGGAAGGCTGCGAAGCCTTTGGGCGCGACGTAGTCGGTGTGGATCAGGGTGGTCTGGAGGGACTTCTTCATGGCTTGTGACTCGCAATCAAAAATACGACGCCAAAAACGTCGTTCCCGCGGATGCGGGAACCCATACGGCACTGAACAGGACGCTCAGCATGGGTTCCCGCCTGCGCGGGAACGACGTGGTGATACCCGAACGATTATAGATTACGCCACGGTCGCCCACAGATCGTGCGCATCGGCCTTCGTGACGATCACCTCGATGAACTCGCCCACCGCCGGCTTGGCCTTGCCCGGGGTCAGCGCGCGCTTGATGTGCACCACGCCGTCGATCTCCGGCGCATCCGCGGCCGAGCGGCCGATTGCTTCGCGCGGGCCGACTTCGTCGACCAGCACGCGGATCTTCTTGCCCACCTTGGCCTGCATGCGCTTCAGCGAGATCTCTTCCTGCAGCAGCATCACGCGTGCGCGGCGCTCTTCGCGGACCGCTTGCGGCACCGGATTCGCCAGCTCATTGGCGGTCGCGCCCTCGACCGGCGAGTAGGCAAAGCAGCCCAGGCGGTCGATCTGCGCCTCGCGCAGGAAGTCCAGCAGGTATTCGAATTCCTCTTCGGTCTCGCCCGGGAAGCCGGCGATGAAGGTCGAGCGGATCACGAGGTCCGGGTTCATCTTGCGCCAGGCAAGGATGCGGTCCAGGTTCTTCTCGCCGCTGGCCGGACGCTTCATGCGCTTGAGGACGTCCGGGTGCGCGTGCTGCAGCGGGATGTCGAGGTAAGGCACCAGGTTCTCGCCCATCAGCGGGATCACCTGGTCGACGTGCGGGTACGGATACACGTAGTGCATGCGTACCCAGGCGCCGTACTGCTTGGCCATCTGGCCCAGGGCCTCGGCCAGCTGGGTCATATGGGTCTTGATCGGGCGACCGTTCCAGAAGCCGGTGCGGAATTTCACGTCCACGCCGTACGCGCTGGTGTCCTGCGAGATCACCAGCAGTTCCTTGACGCCGGACTTGAACAGGTTTTCCGCTTCCTTCAGCACCTCGTGGATCGGGCGCGAGACCAGGTCGCCGCGCATCGACGGGATGATGCAGAAGCTGCAGCGGTGGTTGCAGCCTTCTGAAATCTTCAGGTAGGCGTAGTGCTTCGGCGTCAGCTTGATGCCGTGGTCCGGCACCAGGTCGACGAAGGGGTCGTGCGGCTTCGGCAGGTGCAGGTGAACCGACTCCATCACTTCGGTGACGGCGTGCGGACCGGTCACGGCCAGCACCTTCGGGTGCACCTTGGTGATGATGTCGTCGCCGACCGCATCCTTCTTGGCGCCCAGGCAGCCGGTGACGATGACCTTGCCGTTCTCGGCCAGGGCTTCGCCGATGGCGTCCAGCGATTCCTGCACGGCGGCGTCGATGAAGCCGCAGGTGTTGACGATCACGAGGTCGGCGCCGTCATAGGAATTGGCGGTCTCGTAACCTTCCGCGCGCAGCTGGGTCAGGATCTGTTCGGAGTCGACCAGGGCCTTCGGGCAGCCGAGCGAGACGAAGCCGACCTTGGGCGCGGCGACGCCGGGCGCGGCCGGCGGAATCACGACCGGCGGGGCCTCGGCAACGGCGACTGCGGAATCTTGGGAGGCGGAAAGCGGATTGCGGCGGAGTTCAGGCATGTGGATTGCGGCGGAAAATTCTGGGCAATCCGCGATTGTACAGGAAGGCCGCTACTCCGTGTACCCGCGATCCTTCAGACATACGACTCCTGACAGCTCACCACCGAGCTCATTCAGCCAAACGATGTGCTGCTTTTTTAACAGTTTCTTTCAATTTCTTGTTCTGATCTTCGCCATAACGTCGTTGTAGTTCCTGATAGAGGGTTCGTGCCTCTCCCACTCTTGCCAGTCGAGATAACAGCTCCGCTTTTCTAAAGATTGCGTCAGCGACAGTCACTTTCGTCCGAAGTAAGGAGTCCGCTCCAAACCGCCGGTCGACCTCATCAAACGTTTCTAATGCAACCTCGTCCATTCCAAGGGTGGTAAATGACACCGCCTTTTGCGCGAGGCCTTCTGCCACTCGACCACGGACTAAATCACTAGAGTCGTTTGCAAAGCGACGATCAAGGTCATTGTAGGTAGATATCTCTTCATTGAAACGCTGCAACCCTCCAAGCCGCAGCCCTTTATACACTAGTGCGTCTGCTGCTATATCGCGAATTTTGTCTGACGAGCTCGATGAAAATTGCGAGACAATACGATCATATAAAGGCAGCTCCTCATTTAAGTTCGAAACCTTTCTATATTCTATAGCGAGATTCAACATGGACTTGGCCACAACTTGTGACACAGAATCGTCAGGTGTATCGCCGAATCGCTTCTCAAGCTCCCTATGGACCTCAATTGCTTCAAGAGACTTGCCCAATTTTGCTAACGCGTCTGCCTTACTGAACAGCGCTGAGGCGACGAGGTGTTGCATGTCCTCAGAGTCGTCTTCGCCATATATCGACAATATTTCATTGAGTGCCTCGACTTCGCTATGATAGTCTTTCGACGCAGCAAATTTTCGAGCACGTTTATAAAGCGCTGTTGACAAGAGGAATCTCATGTCTGAAGAGTCGCCAGGAACGTAGCGATTCTTAATATTCTCAAACGCAGCCTTTTCCTTTTCGCTTTCCTTACGGCGCTCGTAAATCGTACTCGCCGCCAAAAGCGAAAAAGCTACTTGCGCCTTAACCCCTGAGTCCTCATCGGTCGAAAATTCATGCTCAACACTTTCGAAAACTGCAAGGGCGTCATCATACTTTTTTGCTTGCAATAAAACCAAACCTTTAGAGGCAGCATATTTGGCTTGGTCAAATCTAGACGAGTTCTTCGAATACTGGATCGCAATATCGAATTCTGCCACGGCAGCGCTATGCGCCCCACTTCTACCGAGTTCCGATGCTTGTTTGAAGTGCAGCTCTGCACGATCATCTGAACCAGCATCAGATGTGCGCGACGTGTCACCAGCTGATGTACGACTTATATTTAGCGAGGCGTCAACACTCCCGCCGTTGTTGCCATCTCTGGTCTTACGCTTTTCCTCGAACGTACGGTCAACCTCGCGGAGTTTTTCTTGAAGAGTTTCATCGAATCGTTGTTTTGCAGCTGCCGCATCACTGTGCGCCTTCGCCTCAATGGCCGCAATTGAGGTTAGCGCATTATTCACACGCTCTTCCACGTTGCGAAATTTATTACTAAGCTCTTCGGCATTCTTCTTAAACCATTCTTCAGCAACTTCCTGGGCCTCACGGATTGCACGATTCCTCACACTAAAATAAGTAATGAAACCTGCGCCGAATACAAACAATGTAATTAAAACACTAAACACGGCAACCAAATTCCCGACCCACGACGTATGGCTGCCTTGCATCGTTGCTAGAGTACTAAAGTCCGCCAATCGCTTGTCGACAGACTCACTAATCAATGATGATGTTTGCTTTTCAACCGCAAACTCTACCTCTAACTTATTTAAGCGGCTTTGTAGGTCATCATTGACTTGCTGCGCCTTCGCCTCATTCGGATGACTATCCGACTCAGCCTCCGCATTAGCCCAGATATGGGTACTGAAGAGCAATATAAAAAAATGGAGAATGAAAAAACGCCTGAAGAGAATCATGAAGCCGAAGTTCCTTTCAGAACCTTCACTAAAACTACTGTTCGAAAACAAATTCCCCACTCAGCGTAATTTGCGGAGCAGGGAATTAAAAAAATCATTAACACGGAAACGATGCTATTTCTTAGTATCCGTCGGCACCCCGAACGGGAAGGTCCCGAACATCGCCTTGCTCTGGCTCTGCATCTGCTCCTGCATCTGCAGGAACAGGTTCTTGCTCTGGTCGATGTAGTTGTTCATCATGCCCTGCATCATCGGGCCCTGGATGTTCATGAACTGGGTCCACATCTCGGTCGAGAACGGCTTGCCTTCCAAGGTACCGGTGGCCGAGCCGACAAACTTGTTCTGGATGTCGGTGAAGGCCTGGACGTTCTTTTCCAGGTAGGAGCCCATCATGCCCTGCATCGCATGGCCGTAGTAACGGATGATTTGTGACAACACTGCGCTGGAGAACATCGGCGCGCCGTGCGCTTCTTCTTCCAGGATGATCTGCAGGAGGATGCTGCGGGTCAGGTCTTCGCTGGTCTTGGCGTCGACCACCGTGAACTCGTCGGCGTCGAGCACGAGTTGCTTGACGTCGGAGAGGGTGATGTAGGAGCTGGTCTGGGTGTCGTACAGCCGGCGGTTCGGGTATTTCTTGATCAGGCGTTCGCTACTCTTTTTTCCACTGCTCATCTCAGGTTCCAAATATTGCGCCGCAGCGCTCTGTTATGCGGTCCACGGGCCGGGGTACAGTCCGTGGTGTCTCCGATTCCAAGAGGATAGACGGTAAAAATACCACGTTGCGAACGCAGGTGCAGCAATTATTCGGTAGGCAACTCGATTATTCATCTTGCAAGTTGCCTTCCCGATAAGAAATCAGTCTGCCCGTGCTTTTACGTAGCGTCCCGGGGCCGCTTCGATGGCCCGGTAGCGCTCGTTGCCCGGCTGCGCGGGCGGCGGCACGTCCTTGCCGCCGTTCTCGGCCAGGAATTTGGCCCACTCAGCCCACCAGCTGCCCTTGACCTCGGTGGCGCCCGCCATCCACTCCGCCGCGCTCTTCGGACGGTTGCGGCCATTTGTCTGGTTGACCCAGTGGCTGCGTTTGCCCTTCGAAGCCGGGTTGATTACGCCGGCGATGTGGCCGGAGGCGCCCAGCACGAAGCGGTTCGCCTTGGGCTTTTTCGGATTCAGCAGATTCATCGAGGCGAAGGCCGCTTCCCAGGGCACGATGTGATCTTCCTTCGAGCCGTAGACGAAGACCGGGCAATCTATCTTGCCAAGGTCGACCTTGGCGCCGGCCACCGTCAGCGCGCCCGGCACCTTCAGCTTGTTTTCCAGGTAGGTATTGCGCAGATACCAGCAGAACATCGGGCCCGGCAGGTTGGTGCTGTCGGCGTTCCAGTACAGCAGGTCGAAGGCCGGCGGGGTCTTGCCCTTCAGGTAGTTCTGCTGGACATAGTTCCACACCAGGTCGTTCGGGCGCAGCGAGGAGAAGGTAGTGGCCAGGTCGCGGCCCGGCATCAGGCCGCCCTTCGCCAGCTGCTGTTCGCGCATCGCGACCTGGGTCTCGTCGACGAAGACGTCGAGCACGCCGTTGTCGGCAAAGTCCAGCAGGGTCGTGAACAGGGACAGGCTGGCCGCCGGCTGGTTGCCGCGCGCCGCCTCGACTGCCAGTGCGGAAGCGGCGATGGTGCCGCCGACGCAGAAGCCGAACACGTTCACTTTTTCCTTGCCCGAGATTTCGCGAGCGACATTGATGGCGGTAATCGCGCCCTGATCGACGAAATCGTCCCAGGTCTTGCCGGCCATCGTCTGGTCCGGATTCCGCCAGGACATCATGAAGACGGTGTTGCCCTGCTCGACCAAATAGCGCACCAGCGAGTTTTCAGGCTGCAAGTCGAGGATGTAGAACTTGTTGATGCAAGGCGGCACCATCAGCAGCGGCACTTCGTGCACAGTGGGCGTCGCCGGGGTGTACTGGATCAGCTGGAACAGTTCATTTTCGAACACCACCGTGCCCGGCGTGATGCCGACGTTGCGGCCGACTTCGAAGGCGGCTTCGTCGGATTGCGAAATGCGGCCCTTCTGCATGTCCGCCAGCATGTTCTGCAGACCCTTGGTCAGGCTCTCGCCCTTGGTCTCGATCATCTTTTGCTGGGCTTCCGGGTTCGTCGCCAGGAAGTTCGCCGGCGACAGCGCGTCGACGATCTGCTGCACGGCGAAGCGGATCTTCTGCTTGTCACGCGTTGGCGCCTCGACGGCTTCCGCCATCGCCATCAGGAATTCGGCATTCAACAGATAGGACGCCGCGCTGAAGGCCGACATCGGATTCGCGGTCCACTCGGGCGCCGAGAAGCGCCGGTCCTTGAACTCGGGCGTCTTGCCGCTCATGACGTCCTGCCACAGGCGCATCGCCTTCTGCAGATAGTCATTGCGCAGGGATTCCAGCTTGGCCTGCGGCAGGCCGGCGCCGAAATCGCCCAGCATGCGCATCACCGGCGCCGCCTGCTGGGCCATGCCCCCGTTGAAGGCCGAAGGGTCGGCGAACTTCATCCAGGATTGCCAGACAGAAGGATCGGAAAACTGCGACATCCATGCAGCGCCTGGCTGCGAAGGTGCTTCGGGCGTATTCATATCGGCATCCATTGTTTAGAATCGGGTATTCAAACGTGCAACCAGGGAAAAAGCCATGTGGATCGTCGCCATCGGATGGATGTATGTCGTCACCCTGATGGCGGCCACCGAAACCTCCGTCGTGGCCGGCATCATGACCTTCCTGTTTTACGGGATGTTGCCATTATCTCTTGTTTTTTACCTGACGGGAGCATGGCGGCGCGGGCGGGCGCGCAAGCGCGAAGCACAGCAGCGTACGCGCAGCGACACCCCGCCTATTTAATCCAGATCAAACTGGCCTGGCGCCCGCTGCCGGCGCCATCGCGGCGGTAGGAATAGAAGCGATCGGCTTCGGTGAAGGTACAGCGATTGCCGCCATGCACGCGGGTGACGCCGTCGCGGGCCAGCATGCGCCGCGCCAGCAGCGGCATCTCCGCCAGGTATTTGCCTTCACGTCCGGGATAGGGACGGAAGCCCTCTTCCGCTTCGCCATTCGGCAGCGCGGCGCGGAAGGCATCCAGCACGTCCGGGCCGACTTCGAAGGCTTGCGGACCGATGGCCGGTCCCAGCCAGGCGGTGATCTCGCCGGCGCCCTGCTCCCGCATGCGCGCCACGGTCGCGCCGAGCACGCCGGCTGCCAGCCCGCGCCAGCCGGCATGGGCGGCGCCGACCACTTTGCCATCGAGATCGGCGAACAGCACCGGCAGGCAATCCGCGGTCAGGATCGCGCACACGATGCCCGCATCGACCGCAGTGCTGGCGTCGCCGGTCTGCACCGGCGCGCCCGGCTGCACCAGGCGCGCATCGACCACGTCGGCGCCGTGCACCTGGGCGATCCAGGCCGGATGCCCGGGCAGCAGCGCCTGCAGGCGCGCGCGGTTCTCGCGCACGGCCTCCGGATCGTCCTTCACCTGCCGCCCGAGATTCAGGCCGCCGCCACCGTGACTATCGTCGAATGGCGCAAGACTGACACCGCCCAGGCGGGTGGTCGCCAGCGCCCCGACGTTCGCAGGCAGATCCAGCCAGTCCGGCCACAGCACCTGCGCAGGATCGAGGGCCGGCATCAAGCCGCTTCCGGCTCTTCGATGCCGGAACGTGCGAGCAGCTCGGCGAAGTCGGCCGCCAGCGGCACGACCCACTCCATGTGCTCGCCGGTAGCCGGGTGCGTCAGGCCCAGGCGGCGCGCCTGCAGGGCCTGGCGGTGGAAGAAGGACAGCAGGTGCGGCTTGCCGTACACGGTGTCGCCGACCAGGCTGTAGCCCAGCGACTGCATGTGCACGCGGATCTGGTGGGTGCGGCCGGTCTCGAGGCGGCACTGCACCAGGCTGACCGGACGGCGGTCCAGCTCGCCCTTCGCCAGCAGCTCGTAGTGCGTGATCGCCGGCTTGGCCATCGGCGCGTTCGACACCGCCATCTTGGTGCGCTCGGTCGGGTGGCGGCTGATCGGCGAATCGACGGTGCCGGACAGGCGCGGCGTGCCCCACACCAGCGCAAAGTATTCGCGCTTGACGGTGCGCGCCGCCAGCTGGCGCACCAGGTCGGTCTGGGCTTCGAGGGTCTTGCCGACCACCATCAGGCCGCTGGTATCCTTGTCCAGGCGGTGCACGATGCCGGCGCGCGGCACCGACACCAGCTGCGGGCAGTAGTGCAGCAGGCCGTTCAGCAAGGTGCCGGACCAGTTGCCCGAACCCGGGTGCACGACCAGGCCGGCCGGCTTGTTGATGACCAGGATGGACTCGTCCTCGTAGACGATGTTCAGTTCCATCGCTTCCGGCGTGAAGGCGGTGTCTTCGGGCGCCGGCTGCGGCACCACGAGGACGGTTTCGTCGCCGTAGGCCGTGCCCTTGCCCTTGGCCGGCTTGCCGTCCACCAGGATGTGGCCGTCGTCGAACCATTGCTGCAGGCGGCTGCGCGAGAATTGCGGCACCAGGCCGGCGACGACTTTGTCGAGGCGCTGGCCGCAGTGGGACGGGTCCAAAGTCAGGGTGATCGGCGAAAAGTCGACACCGCTCGGCGCCAGCCCTGGTTCGGGGGCGAACTCGGCGTCCAGATCGTCGTCCAAATCGGGGTTAGAAATCATTTCCGCCGAATTCGGCGCAGCATTTAATATCACGTTGTTCCCATCGGCTATAATCAGCCGTTCGTTGAATCTCGGTAAAAACTTTCTTGCAAAAAGCTCATGCAAAAAAAATTGTCTGTATTGGTAGTGACGTGCGCCCTGCTCAGTTTGTCAGCTTGCGGTTTGTTCCCGGGTAAGTCCGACGAAAGCAAGAACGTGTCAGCGTCGAAATTATACGCTGAGGCGCGTGAAGAAATGGATGGCGCCCACTACGAAGCCGCCATCAAGCTGTTCGAAAAGCTGGAAACCAACTACCCCTTCGGCACTTATGCGACGCAGGCGCAGATGGAAATCGCCTACGCCCATTACAAGGCCCAGGACCAGGCCGAGGCGCTTGCTGCGGTGGAACGCTTCATCAAGCTGCACCCGAACCACCCGCAAGTCGACTACATGTACTACCTGCGCGGGCTGATCAACTTTAACGATCAGATCGGCTTCATGAGCTTCATCTACGCCCAGGACCCGACCGAACGCGACCCGAAAGCGACGCGCGAAGCTTTCGCCGCCTTCAAGGAACTGGTCGACAAGTTCCCGAACAGCAAATACGCAGCGGACTCGATCCTGCGCATGAACTACCTGATCAACGCGATGGCTTCCTACGAAGTCCACGTGGCGAACTACTACTACCGCCGCGGCGCGTACCTGGCCGCGCTGAACCGTGCGCAGGGCGCCGTGACCGACTACTCGGATGCGCCGGCGCGCGAGGAAGCGCTGTTCATCATGATCCGCGCCTACGACAAGCTGGGCATGTTCGACCTGCGCGACGATACGCAGCGCGTGTTCCAGAAGAACTACCCGAACAGCCACTTCCTGGGCGGAAAGGGCAGCGGCGATGCGCCGTGGTGGAAGTTCTGGGCGAAATCGGGGCCGCAGCCGGCGCCGAAGGATGCTGTGCAGTAAAACACAAAGCCCGCTCGATGCGGGCTTTATTTTGGCCGTCAGTTCCCGAGCTGCCGCTGCAGCAGCTCCTTCGCCACCGCAAGCGCATTGGCCGATGGCGTCGCGACATCGGGCTTGACCCCTGAACCCTCCCAGTTCGTGAGGGTAATCGGGCTGATGCTGCGGCTGTTCGGGATGCCGGCATAAAAGTGCTCGCCGAGGCGATAAAACGCGACCGGATGGGCGCCGCCCCAGGTCGGCTCACCGATCACCGTGGCGCGCTTCAGGGCCTGCATCGTATAAGTGAAATCTTCGCCCGCTGACCCCGTGCCCGGACCGGCCAGAATGAGCACAGGCTTCTTGCCGCCATAGCGTCTGCCATCGAGTCTGTCTTCGGTCCAGAACTGTCTCGTCACGCCGGAATCGCGCGACCAGATGTCGTTCAGGCGGGTACGGCGGTCGACAAAATAGCTGACCAGGAGCGCCACCGATTCGGGCGATCCGCCGCGGTTGCCGCGGACATCGATGACCAGCGCATCGGTGTCCGCCAATCTGTCCATGGCGGAGGCGTACTTCGGCGCTACAAGAGAAGCAGCCGGAAATGAGGACAGCTGCAGGTAGCCGATGGCGGGACTCAGTCGATCGACCTTGTCGACGCCATAGTTGCGGTTGGGAACTCGCGCAGCCCCTGTGTAGGCGACCGCCTCGAAGGCGCGTCTGGATCGCATGGGCTTGAGGCTGAACTTGACCTTCATGTGCCGGTCGTGGGCCACGGAAGCCATATCGGCCGTGAGCTGTGCGGCAAACTGCTCGCCGTTCACCATCCTGTCATAGGCGCCATCACGCTGGCGCTTGCGCAGCAGCGTTTCGATCTGTCTTGCGGTATCGGGGAAAACGTAATGCTGGTTCAGCCCGGCAATCAGCTTGTCGATCGCCTCTGCACGCATCGGGCCGTCGACCACTACTTCGCTGGAAAACGGCCAGTAGCGCTCCGGCAGCGCGACAGCCGTGCCGATCAGCGCCAGGGAGAAAACGGACAATATGACCAAGAATTTTCTTTTCAATTCTTTTCTCCCGATGGCAGCCAGGCTGGACGTGTTACGCGAACGCCTTTAGCCTAGGCAATAGCGGCACGCCGGTCCAGTCGAATGCGCCGACCCGTGCATGTTCTGCGACCGGCCGGTCCGAGCTTCAGAGCGCCTCGACACGCCGCCTGAACACCCACTCCCGCTCCGTCGACGCCGCCTTGTCGAAGGCGTAGCCGTCCACGTCGAACTTCTTCAGCTTTGCCGGATCGGTAATCCCCTTCTCCGCCGCGTAGCGCGCCATCATCCCGCGCGCGCGCTTGGCGAAGAAAGAGATGATCTTGTACTTGCCGTTCTTCCAGTCCTCGAACACCGGCGTGATCACCGGCACATTTAGGAGCTTCGGCTTCACCGAGCGGAAGTATTCCTCCGACGCCAGGTTCACCAGCGCCGTCGCGCCGTTCGCGGCCAGCACCTCGTTCAGCGCGCCCGTCACCGTCTCGCCCCAAAAGGCGTACAAGTCCTTGCCGCGCGGATTGGCCAGCTTGGTGCCCATCTCGAGGCGATAGGGATGCATCTGGTCCAGCGGACGCAGCAGGCCATACAGGCCGGACAGGATGCGCACGTGGTCCTGCACATAGGCCAGCGCCTTCGGTTTCAGGCTACGCGCGTCCAGGCCCGTATAGACGTCGCCGTCGAAGGACATCACCGCCTGGCGCGCGTCGGAATGGTCCGGATGCCAGCTGGCGTAGCGGGTCACGTTCAGTACCGCCAGCGGGTCGGAAATGTCCATCAGCTCGCCGACCTGGGCCGGCGAGTAGTCCTTCAGCACCCGGATCAGTTCCGCGGCGCGGTCGATGAATTGCGGCGTGGTGCGTTGTTTGGTGGTCGGCGGCGAGTCGAGGTCGAGCGATTTGGCGGGCGAAAGTACGATCAGCATAGGTAGGAAACGTGTACAACCGGTAGAATTGCCGACATGATACCTGCTTCACAGAAACTCATCGTCATCGACACCAATGTTTGCCTCGACCTCTTCGTGTTCCGCGACCCACGCTGGGCCAGCCTGCTGGCTGCGCTCGAAAGCGGCGCGGTCGAGGCGGTAACGCGCTCCGATTGCCGCGACGAATACCGGATCGTCCTCCACTATTCCCATCTGCCGCTCGACGACAGCACCCGGCCGGACGCGGCCGCCCGCTTCGACGCCCTGATCCGCGTGGTGGCGCCCGACAGCCGCGCCGACCGCCTGCCGGTCTGCACCGACCGCGACGACCAGAAATTCCTGGAAATCGCGCGCGATGCCGGCGCCGCGATCCTCGTCACCAAGGACAAGGCCCTGCTCAAGCTGGCGAAGAAGACGGCCAAGGAAGGTCTGTTCCGCATCATGACGCCTGAGGCCTGGACCAAAGACGAAGCGCCCGGCGCGCTAGAATGAAGCCATCGAACAAGCCGTCATCACACCTATGCCAACTCCCGTTCTGAAATCGCGCCTGCCGGCCGTCGGCACCACCGTGTTCACCGTCATGTCCAACCTCGCCGCCGAGCACGGCGCGGTCAATCTCGGCCAGGGCTTTCCCGATTTCGGCTGCGACCCGCGCCTGCTGGACCTCGTCGACGAAGCCATGCGCGCCGGCCTGAACCAGTATCCGCCTATGCCCGGCGTGCCGGCCCTGCGCCAGGCGATCGCCGCCAAGATCCAGGCGCTGTACGGCCGCGCCTACGACGCCAACACCGAGATCACGGTCACGGCCGGCGCCACGCAGGCCCTGACCACGGCCATCCTGTGCGCCGTGCATCCGGGCGACGAAGTCATCGTCATCGAACCCGCCTACGACAGCTACCTGCCGACCGTGCAGCTGGCCGGCGGCGTGCCGGTGACGGTGTCGATGCGGGTCGACGAGAACGGCTACAGCGTGCCCTGGGATGAGATCGCGGCCGCGGTCACGCCGCGCACGCGCATGATCGTGATTAATACGCCGCACAACCCGACCGGCACCATCCTGCGCACCGCCGACCTGGACGCGCTGGCCGCGATCGTCGACGGGACCGACATCCTGATCCTGGCCGACGAGGTCTACGAACACATGGTCTACGACGGCCAGCGGCACGAATCCGTGAGCCGCGATCCGCGGCTGGCGGAGCGCGCCTTCGTCGTCTCCAGCTTCGGCAAGACCTACCACGTGACCGGCTGGAAGGTCGGCTACGTCGCTGCACCGGCGAGCTTGATGGCGGAGTTCCGCAAGGTCCACCAGTACAACGTGTTCACCGTGAACACGCCCATGCAGCACGGCCTGGCCGGCTGCATGCGCGACCCCGCGCCCTATCTGGATCTGCCGGCCTTCTACCAGCGCAAGCGCGACCTGTTCCGCGACGGGCTGGCGAACTCGCGCTTCACCTTGCTGCCGGCGGACGGGACTTATTTCCAGTGCGTGCGTTACGACGGGATTTCGGACCTGAGCGAATCCGAGTTCGCGCAATGGCTGACGCGCGAGGTGAAGGTGGCGGCGATCCCGGTGTCGGCGTTCTACAGCCGCGGCAAGGAATCGGGCATCGTGCGGTTTTGTTTTGCTAAGCAGGATGAGACTTTGCGGCTTGCGCTGGAGCGTTTGGCGAAGGTGTGAGCCGGAGCGCTGTTTCTGCCCGCAAGCTCGAAACGTCATTCCCGCGCAGGCGGGAATCCAGGTTCTGCGTGAGCAGTCGAAACGCAAGCAAACTTGGATCCCCGCCTGCGCGGGGATGACGTTTACGCGCTGCGGGTTACCGACGCCGTGACGAAGCTCAGCGGCCCAGCTGCTGCAAACGCCGCTCGACGAAGGCCTGCAATTCCGCGGACAGGCTGCCGCTGGCCCGCGCCCGCTGGAAGGCCTCCAGCGCTTCCGCATTGCGCTTCTCCGCCTGCAGCGACATACCAAGCCCCATCCACCACACGCCGTTGCCCGGCGACGCACGCAGCGCCGCCTGGTACTGCTCGGCTGCCTCGCGGTGGCGCTGTTCGCGCTGCAGGGCGCCGGCCAGGAAGGCGTGATAGTCGGCGTTGTTGCCCACGTAGGGCAGCGTGCGCGTGAGGGTGTCGACGCCGGAGGCGCCGCGTTCGATCTGCAGGCGCGCCAGCAGCATCGCCAGCGCCGGCTGGCGTGCATCGAGGGCCAGGGCGGTCTGCAGGTGGCGGATCGCTTCGTCGCCGCGCTTCGCTTCGATCAGCAGGCTGACCAGGGTCTGGCGCGCGGCTTCGTGGGCCGGGTCGAGCTTCAGCGCCTGTTCGAGCGCGGCGACGGCTTCCGTCATGCGGCCGTCCTGCAGCGCGTTCAGCGCGTGACGGTACTCGCCCTCGGCGCGCTGGGCGCCCGATTCCTGGCGGCCCTGGGCGCCGGCGGTGCTGGCGCTGCCCGCGCTGCGCTTGCCTTTGGCGGCGGCCCTGGCGCTGTCGGCGTCGGCGCCGGCCTTGGCGCGGCGTGCCGCCTTCAGCTCGCGCTCTTCGGCCAGCTTGCGGCGCTTCGCCTCGCGCTTCGATTCCTTCGATTGCTTCGGTTCCTTCAGCTCATGCGCGGCGGCCGCCGGCTTGATCTTGATGCCGGGCGTCTTCATGCGCGACTGCAGCTCGGCCATGATGGCCTGGCGTGCGGCGCGCGCTTCCTCGCTGTCCGGCTCGTAGCCGGCGACGCTCTTCGGTGCGGACGTTTCCTTGACCGCCGGCGCGTCGAACTTGTCCTTTACCTGCTGCTCGTGAACAGTCGCAGGCGCTGCCGCAACCGGTACTGGTGCAGGCAGCGGCTGTGGGGCGGCGCTGGTAGCCGGCCCCATGGTGATGCTGCTGCTCATGCCCTGCGCCGGCTTCGATACTACAGGCGCGGCCGCCGGCGCCGCCGTAACGGCTGCTGCTACCGGTTTGGCCGCAACGCGGCCTTGCTGATAATGCCCCCAGCCGTACCAGGCCAGCGCCACGGCCGCGCAGGCCATGCAAACGCCGCCGCCGGCCAGCGCAAGCGTGCGCCGGTCGAAGCGGTCCGCCAGCCGCTCGCGCTCGCGCGCCACCGGCCGAATCTGGGACTCGATGGACCCCGCGGCGGGAGTGCCGCGCGCGTCCAGGTCCTGGAGCATCTTGTTAATCAGGCTCATCGCAGGCTCATTATCGTGTCATCACCCAACCCAGGCTGGCGGCGGCGCCGGCCAGCAGTGCACCCAGAGCGGCCCAGGGCAGGATACGGCGGCCCTTGCCGCGGCCGGCACTGGTCGCCAGGGTATCGCGCGCGGCGGCGTTCACGTGCGCGCGCGTCACCGAATGGCCGCCTTGGCCGTAGCATAGCATCAAGGCCTTGTGGGCCAGCACATTCACCAGGCGCGGCACGCCGCCGCTGGCCTTGTACAGCTTCGCGATGGCGCCGGCCGAGAACAGGCGCGCACCGGCAAAGCCGGCCACGCGCAGGCGGTGCGCCACGTAGAAATCGAGGTCGTCGCGGCTCAGCGGGCCAAGGTGGTAGTGGAAGGTGATGCGCTGTGCCAGCTGGCGGATCGATTCCAGTTCCAGCTTGCGGTTCAGCTCCGGCTGGCCGAACAGGACGATCTGCAGCAGCTTGCGCTTTTCCGTTTCCAGGTTGGTCAGCAGGCGCAGTGCCTCCAGGCTTTCGACCGGAATCGCCTGGGCCTCATCGAGGCACAGCAGCACGCGCTTGCCCTGCCCGGCCAGCTCCAGCAGGCGTTCCGTGATGGACTTCAGCATGCGGTGCTGGTCGACGTCCTTGTCGAGCACGATCTCGAGTTCGTCCGCCAGCGCCAGCATCAGCGTGCGCGCTTCCAGGAAGGGATTCGGAATGTAGGCGGTAACGAAGCCATCGCCCAGGGTCGCCATGAACTTGCGGCACAACAGGGTCTTGCCGGTGCCGACTTCGCCCGTGATCTTGATGAAGCCTTCGCCGTTGCGCGCCGCCACCAGCAGCGTGTTCAGCGCTTCCTGCGAACGCGGGCTGCCGAAGAAGTAGCTGGTGTCCGGCGTGATCCCGAAGGGCGCCTCGCGCAGGCCGAAGTGTGCGTCGTACATCAGCGCATCCCTCGCGGCGCCAACTGCTCGATGCGGCGGCCGGCGTCGAGCAGGTCGTCGTTCCAGTTGTTGATGCCCTCGACGATGGTCGGCTTGATCAGCACCACCAGCTCGCGCTTCTGGTTCACGCGCTTCTTGGCGCCGAACAGGTTGCCCAGCACCGGCACGCTGCCCGCGCCCGGCACCTGCGAGTTGTCGGCGGTCGAGGACTGGCGCATCAGGCCGCCGATCGCCACTACCTGGCCGTTCGAGCCGCGCACGATGCTGTCCAGCTCCGAGGTGGCGGATGCCGCCAGCGGCAGATTCAGGTTGCCGGCCGAGCCCAGGCTCACGGCCTTGTTGACGGTCGAGACCTGGCTTACCGAAGGGTGCACGTGCAGCAGGATGTTGCCCTTCTCGTCGATCTGCGGGGTCACGTCCAGCACCACGCCCGAGAAGAAGGCCTGCAGGGTCACGCTCGGTGTGGTGGTGGTGCCGGCCGCGGTCGAGTTGGTGTTGGTGGTCACGCCGGTCACGAAGAACTCGTCGGTACCGATCTTCAGCACGGCCTTCTGGTTATTGACCGCAGCCACGCGCGGGCTGGAGAGCACGTGCACCGTGCCCTGGGTCTCGAGGAAGGAGATCAGGGCCGCGAAGTTGCTGGTCTGGACCGCCAGGCCGAACATCGAGCCGGCGGCGCCGGCGGCGTTCGACAGCGAGAAGCCGGAGCTGGCCGACAGGCCTGTGCTCGGGTCGCTGATGGCGGGCGGCTGGCCGCCGTTGAACGGGAGCGGCGTCAGGGTCGAACCGGGCGACAGCAAGCCACCCGACACGCGGTTGTCATGCCCGCTCTTGATCGAAGCGAAGGAAGCCCAGTTCACGCCGCTCTGGAAGCTGTCGTTCAGCTCGACCTCGAGGATCTTCGCTTCCAGGATCACCTGGCGGTCGACCGCCAGCTGGGTCGCTTTCAAATAAGCGTCGACGTTGCGCAGTTCGTCCGGCATGGCGCGGATCACGATCACGCCCGACTGCGGGCTGACCACCACGCTGCGCCCGCCCTCTTTCGAGCCGACGATGGCTTCAATGGAAGTCTTCAGGTCGCCCCAGAAGTCGGTGCTCGAGGTGGTGCTGACGTCGGTGCTCTCGACCTGGTTCTGGTTCTGGCCGTTGGCGCCGTTCTGGTTGTTCTGGTTGTTCTGGTTCGAACCCTGGCTGCCGTTCTGGCCATTCTGCCCGTTCTGGCCGTTCACGGCATTCGACACCGAGGTCGAGGACACACGCAGGTTCGACACGCCGCGGCGATTACCGACCAGGTAGTTCACGCGGAACATCTTGGTCTGCATGGTCAGCGGCTTGATCGAGATGCGGGTGCCCTCGATCTTGTAGTCGTAGCCGTACATCTCGCGCACCGCGTCCAGGGTCTCCTGCAGGGTCACGTCCTTCAGGTTGGCGGTAATGGAACCGCCGACGTCCGGATGCACCAGGATGTTGTAGCGGGTGCCGGCCACGATCGAACGGAAGAACTGCTGGGCCGGGACGTTGTTGAAGGAGACGTTGAAGCGCTCCTCCAGCGCCGGGCGCGCCTTCGGCAGCTGGGTGGCCAGGCTGGACGCCGGCGGCAGCAGCGCGTTGGCGACGGCATCGTCGACCGCCGGCGCGGCCGGTGCGCGGCCGGATGCGGCGGTGTTGACGTCGCGCTTGATCTGGTCGTAGGTGGTGGAGCTCGGGGCGGTCTGGCAGCCTGCCATCGTGAGCGCCGCCGCCAGTACCGTCAGGGAGAATATGTGTCGCATGGGTTCGTCCTCTTCTCGGGCTCTCAGCGCCGCGCCGGGGCGGTGGTGGCCGGCGTCCGCACCGGGGTCAGGCCGCGCGTGTCCTCGGCGTACAGGCGCAGTACCTGGCGCTCGGCGCCGCGCACCAGTTCGACCTCGTTGTCGCCGATGCGGGTCACGCGCGCGCCGTGGAACTGCTCGCCCAGGCGCACGGTCTCGCCGTCGATCACGGCCAGGTGGCGGCCGCCCGCCTCGCGCGCGACCAGGATGCTCTGCAGGCGCGGACCGGCGACAGCTGCCGTTGGTGCGGCGCTGGCGGCGATGGCGCCGGCCGGCGGCCGGGTCGGGTCCTGCAGCGTTGCAGCCTGCGCGCACGAAGCGGCGAACAGCACTGCGGCCAGCGCCGCGGCTTTGGTCAGGTTCACAGCTTCATCCATTTTTCGTCCAGGCTCAGGGTGTACAGGGTCAGGGTCAGGCGCACGCTCGGGTATTCCTCGACCTCGAGATTGGCCTTGCCCCAGAACAGCTGGGTCGGCAGGCTTTCCAGCGCGGTCATGTAGTCGACCATGTCGAGGTAGCTGCCGCGCACGGTGAGTTCGACCCCGTGGCGGAACAGCAGCTCGCGCTTGCCGCCGGTTTTCGGGGCAGCGGCGGCAGGCACGGGCGCGGCTTCGCTGGCCCCTGCGGCGGCGCCCTGCTTCGCGCCGATGCCGCTCAGCGGCTCCACCGGCAGCGTGCGCACCGACACCATCTTCAGACGGCCGTTGGCGCGCAGGATGGTTTCCAGCAGCGGCGCCACGCGCTCCGGCGCCACCAGGCCCTGCTGCATCGCGCGCAGGGTCTCGGTCAGCCGGCCGGATTCCTCGCGCACCGCCGCCAGCCGCGCGCGCACCGGCGCGTCCGGATCGGCTTCGGCTTCCTGCAGCTTCTGGGCGATCTGTTCGTTGATGCCGGCGATGTTGTTCTGCTGCTGCACGACCTGGCTGCGCAGCAGTTCCTGCTTGCGCAGCAGCGGCCCGATCATGCTGAACTGGGCGATGAAAATCAGCGCTGCGGCGGTCGCCACAAAGCTCATGATGCGTTCGCGCTGGCTCAGGGCGTCGATGCGCGCGGCGAGTTTCAGCCATTGCTGTTTCATGGCTTGTCCCCCGGATTTTTCTGCGGCGCCGACTGCAGGCTGAATTCGACGTAGGGCGCCGGCGCGCTGGTCTCCTTGCCGTCGCGGACCACCTTCAGCGCGGCGGCCTCGCCGATCTGCAGGCTGCCGACCGGCTTGCCCTGCATGACGCGCTCGTTGCGCAGGCGGCCCAGGAAGCCGGGCACCATCGCCGGGTCCATCGCGCGGCCGCGCACGCCGATATCGAGGCCGGCGCCTTCGATGCGCACGCCGGTCAGCCACAGGCCTTCGACGCTCTGCCGAGCCAGCGCGCGGAAGTATTCCGCATAGCCCTGGGTATCGCCCAATTCGCCGCGCTCGATCACGCCGGCCACTTCCTTCAGACCGGCCAGCTCGCCCTGGGCCAGGCCCAGTTCCTCGGCCAGGCGCGGGTCTTCCTTCTTCGGCGTGAACTCGGCCGTGACGCTGGCGAGCCGCTTCTGGGTCTTTTCCAGCTGGGCCGCGCCGCTGTCGGCCTGCACCTGCAGGCTGGCGACGCGCATTTTGGCGGCCACACCGACCGACACCAGGCCGAGCACCAGCACGCCGAGGGCGATCGCCATGGCATTCGCGGTGAAGACCTTTTTCTTCTGCAGGAAGTCCGGGTTGAAGAGGTTGATCTGCTGGCTCATGCCGCTCCCTCTTCCACGCGCAGGGCCGCGCCGATGGCGACGAAGAAGCGCTGCTGGCGCGCCGCGCCGTCGAGTTCCGGCATGCCGCCGAGGTCCAGCACCTCGCCCAGGTCGAGGGTCTCGACGCGGGTGTACAGGTTGCTCGACAGGTATTCCTGCAGGCCCGCCGCGCCGCTCGGCGCCAACACCAGCTTGGCCACGCTGATGAAGGAGAACTGTCGCTCGAAGTTGTCGAGGGAGCGCTGCAGCTCCAGGGTGATCTTGTCGAAGCTCTGGTGGCGGCGTTCCTGGTCGGCCTCCAGCAGCTGGGCCAGGGTCACGTCGATGCGGCGCGACAGGTACAGCTCGCCGCGCCAGGACACGGTCAGCAGGCCGCCGTCCTCGCCGAAGGACAGCATGGCGATGCCGCGGCCGTCCGGCTCCAGCATGGCCGACACGTTACGCTGGGCCATTTCGGGAATGTCGATGGTGCGCAGGCGGATCTTCGATTGCGTGAACAGCTTCTGGCGCGCCTGGATCACGCTGTTGCGCGCGGCAACCGCGAAGATGCTCTGCTGCGGGCGCACAGCGGCGTTCGGGTCGAGCGGGATGTCGAGGACGTCGTAGGTGGCCTGGTCGACCGGGAAGTCGAGGATGTCCTTCAGGCGCCAGCGCATCGCGGTCTTGAGTTCCTCGCGCGGTACATTGGGCGCTTCCACACTCATGAACTGGTAGTCGCCCCCGCCCAGCACCGTGGTGCAGCGGTAGTTCGCGCAATGCAGATCCTTGCCCGCCTTTTCGAGTGCGTCGACGCTGGCTGCGCCGGCAAAAAAGGAAGCGACCGTCATCACCGGCTTGCCCTCGGACGGACGGCGGATGCTGGCGGCGGCGATGCCGTCACGCTGGGGCACGATTGCGAGCCAGGCTCCTGTCTGTGATGCTTTCCTTAAAAAACGCATGCCGGGGCGGTCAACTTCCGTGAGTTTTGAGCTGTTTGCACTAGACCCTTGATTATATTCATCTTGTGCGAAAAGCCGATACCATTTTTTCACTCAGGAAAAATATTTCCGGTTGCCACCACAATTTGACTATCCAGCGTTGTCAATACACCTCACGCAAATAGATCAATGGACTCTTGTACAAACCGAATGTGGCGCGTGCTTGCGTGCTGGGCAACCATGGCGCTGCAGGGCTGCTGAGCGAGTAATCGACGCTGCCAACCGTACCTCGCGCCGGTGCTTGCAAGCTCAGAACGCCTTTCCCTTTGGCCAACCGGATCGGGACAGCTCCCGCAATCGTCAGTGGCGCAGCGGACTTGCAGGTTCCGATCTGATCTTGGGCATATGCCAGGCGGCAGCCTTTTGCGAGGGGCGTAATTGTGCTTGCGACCATGCTGCTGCTGTCGAAATCGCTGGTTAGCCAAGCGCTGCCGCTCCAGTACTGGGCAGTCAGTGGCACCGGCAGGCGCAACAGGTCCGAACCGAAAACGTTCGGCACAAACAGGCGGCCCGCAACGACCATCAAGCCGGCTTCGTATTGCGTGCCGGCTGCAGCCGTTGCCGGGGTCATCGAGGTCACGGTCGCCTTGACCGAAGAGGTGCCCGAACCGCGCAGCTCGTCCATCGCAGCGCGCAGATAAATCGGTGTCGGCGCCCCCCACGCACTAACAGCGCGGTTGGCGGGATCGTAGGGCGCACCAAGTCGCCAGGTGGCGCTGCCTTCCAGGTCCGGAAAATCGTTCGCCGACGCGGGCGGTGTCAATTCCGCCGTGGGGTCGGCCACGAAGGCGCCGACCGCCGGCGCCTGTGCCAGGTTTGGCGCCTTCGAAGCGGAAAGTGCCAAGGGACGCGCAAGATTCTGGAACAGCGCGAGCAGGGTTGGCGGTCCGTTAGTTGTTTTTGGCAGACCGTAGGCATGGACCGCGAAGTCGAAAGCCTGCATCGAATAAGTGCCGCCGTTGTCCACGGACAGTCCTGCGGCCGATGGACAACTCATTGAGGCGCTGCAGCTGAAATTTGGCGTCACATCGGTATCGAAATGGTCCGGATAGAAACGCCCCACCACGCGGGTACTCGCCACGAGGCGCGCGGCGCTGTCTGCGGCAGCATCGGAACCCCCAATCTGTCCGGTGCCAAGGTAATCAACCAGCCAGGGCGTGATGCCGAGCATGCCTGCTTCGAAATACCTTGCCTTGGCCTCGAACATGTTGGTCAAGCCCGCGACCGTGCTGAGCTTGAACGCCTGGTCGACCATGAAAGCATCAGGAACCTTGCTCGCGAGCACTCCGGTGGCCGCGATCGGTACTTTGGGCATGCCGGCAAGGTTGACCGCGAAAGTGTCCAGCCTGAAATCGAGATCAAGGCTATCAGGAGGCAAGACCTTGGCCAATGCGGCGGCTTCGGCGCCAAAGCTGGGCGCCCAGTTGCCGTCGGCCATGATAGCGCCTATACGCATCATGAAACCTTCACCCGACACGGCGAAGCCGAGATCGGGCTTGGCCCAGGCGGTGCTGCCCGACAGACCGCCCGGGTTCGAATAATTATCACTCGCCCGAAGTATGTCGCGGAAGCGTATGTCCAGTGGCTTGGAAATGAAGTTCACCGTGCCCATCACGCTTCCATAGACCTTCATCGACAGCGTGACGCGGCCCACGTCAGCATAGAAGAAAGGCGCCAGAGGACTATTATCCGTCAGCACGCCGGTTACCTTGTTTGCCGGCAGCTTTACGTTGACCGTTTTGGCACTGCCATCGCATTTGAAATTGGTAAGACCGGCATAGCTGATGGCTGCCGAGCTGTTCGGCAGGCAGCTGAAGCTTAGCTCGATCGGTACGGTATTGTCCTTGCTGTCCAGCGCGGTCGCGACCTGCACGCCGTTCTGGACCGTGACGGCAGTGATATAAATCTTGGTGTTGGTGTCCGCCGCGACGACTGGCCCGATGAACTTGTGACAACCAAGCTCGGACGGCAAGGTGACGATCTTGTCGCCGTTATTACAAGACTCTTTCGTAAACGCGACCGTCGCCGAGTTGTAGTCGACCGCGTTGCTCTGGTCGGTCGCCGTGTCGTTCTTGCTGTTGTCATCCCCTGTCTTGCCATACACGAGCGCCGAATTCGTATAGTTTGCGTTGGTGGTCGGCGTGACTGCGATAACGAGCGGGGTCATCTTGGCGTTCGGCGCGACCGGCCCGGCCTGGGTACAGGTCACCACGGTCTGGCCGTTGCTCTGGACGTTCGAGCAACTCCAGTTGGTGCCACTGGTGCCGACCAGCTTCAAGCCGGCCGGCAGGGTATCCACGATGGTCACAGGCCCGCGTTCGGCATCGATACCGACGTTCGTCACGGTCAAGGTATAGTCGGTCGAACTGCCGACGGTCAGGCTGCCGCTGCGCGACATCGACAGCGCCAGGTCGGCGTTCGCCACATACGGCATTGCGACCACTTCGGCACTCAGCAGGACCAAGTCCTGCCCCGAACGGTAGGTTGTGGTGGCGGTACTCTGACCCGGCTGGATGACCGGCGACTTCAGTGTATAGATATCGAAATCGACGCCATACGAGTTCTTGTCGCCAGTTACGTTACTGGCGGAGTTGAACTGGTTACCCTTCGCATTGATACTGTCCGTCAGCTCGTTACCGTTGAACAGGAGGTCTTCGCCCCCCTGCGACAGTGTAGAGTCGCCTTCCCAGGTTACATGTCCGATACGACCGGTTACCGCGGCTGGCAAGGGATTCGGCACCTTGAAGTCGCCGAGGTCGATGGCCAGGCTCGTGTATTGGAAATCCTGAAACCCTTCGTACAAGTTCAACATTCTGAACGGCTCACTCGACTCGGAGTACACGATGACGAGTGCAAATCCGCCCAAGACGCCCTGTACGTTGCACCACGGATTGCCGTTGTCGACTGCGAGGTTGTTGAACTTGTAGGTGCCGTTGCCTTTTTTCTTGACGATGTCAGTCACGTTGGCAGCACCGCTGAAGTACTTATAATTCGTGCCGTTGGCGGTGGCGGACGCAGTGTATTTGCGCGTCAGGGTCGTGCCGTCAGGCTTGACGATGCTGTCGGCCTTGACCGCGATGCCGTCCAGGCTGACCGTGTAATCTGCCGTAGCGCCCGAACCGGCCCAGTACAATTGTGCGCTCTCGATCGTCGCACCACTTGGAATCCCCGACACCGTACCGCTGACGGCGGTGCCGTCAGCCACGAGGGTACAAGCGTCGTTGCTGTTGTTCGACGTCCGCAGCACGGCTTCGGTGCCGGTAAAGTTGTAATTGCCGCGGAAGGTGGCGACCAAGGAGATCGGCGTGGCAGCCTGAGCTGGTAACACAGAACCGATGAGCATCAGGGTGAGCATGCACGCCAGTAAGCGCTTGCCGATGCATATCGTCATAGCTCTGCCTCCAGAGTACGGCGGACGGATTCGGCATTGTTCACGAGCGGGCAGGTGCCGGCGCTGTCGGGCATATTGCAGGCATCCGCGGTGACAAGGTAGCGGACCAGCGGCGCGGCGCCCTGGGCTGTACAGCTCACGTAAACCGTAAATGCCGAGAGTGACGAACCCGATGGCATCTTGAAAGAGGTCTTGATCGGCGCTGCAGACGTACACGCGCCGGCACGCGCCTTGTAAATGCCCCATTCCAGCCCGGCGCGAGCGGCCTGGTAAGCTTGGGCACCCAATAGATCAACGTTGGCACTGGCCTGCTGAGACGTATAGATACCAACCATGGCGACCCCAAGCCCCGCCAGCACAACCAGCAGGAAGATCGCCGTGACAATGCCTACCCCGGCCTCGCGCCGGATGCGGAGAAGACGGTTCATGGTGTGTTGTCCACGTGAATCTGGTGAACGAGGCGAATGGGCGTCTGGTCCTCGGTTCGGCCCCGTAGCGTGAGCGCAACGCGTACCAGCCCGGTGCGCTGGGATGCCGCAGTGCCATAGGAAAAGATCTGGTTGCAGCTGCTGAGACCGCTTGCAATCATGGCGCGGGCGGCACTAGCGGTTGGAACTGCCTGTGTCGACGCAATCGGATAGTTCCACGCCCGCCATAGTGCGAGGCGGCCGTCGCTGCCCGTCGCGCAGTAGAAACTGACCGGCCCCGAGACCACCTGGAAACGTTGTAAAGGCGAGGCGAGCGCCGTCTGCTGCCGTGCGAAAGGATTGCCGGCCAGCGTAATGGTACGGACCGGGAGGCCAAGCGCCGCATCGTTCACCGTCCGCGGCAGGGGATCGCTCGGCGCCGGGTTCAAGGCGCAGATGCGGGCGATGTTGCCTGCCGCGGTGACGGACGAAACCGCCGGGCACGCGGCCTTGTTGTTGGACTTGCCGACGTTACCTGCCGTATCGCCGGTACTGTCGAAATCGTAAGCATTCGCGGGCGATAAGCCGGAGCCGAGGTTATAAACGACGACGAAATCACCCACTTGAACGTTGGCAAAGCTGGCGGGCGGCGACAATGCGCTGAAGCTGGTGTCGGTCGTATCGTCGAAGCTCAGGATCTGGGTGGGGGCAACGCCATCCTCAGCCGCCAGGTAGCGTGCGCCCGAGCGGGTCTGCAAAAACTCGAGGTGGTCGCCGCCGCTGCTGACCCGGACGCTGTTCGGCAAAGCAAGGCGGATGTCGCGCGCGATACGGCGCAGCGCAAGGTCTGCCTGGTCGGTCAGCTCGGCGCGGTCGACCGTGTCGCGATAGTTGAGGATGGGGGCACGGATGAACACCGCAACGATGCCGCCGATGATGCCGATGATGGCGATCGTCATGATCGCCTCGACCAGGGTAAAGCCGCGGCTGCCGCGAGGAGGAACGATACGCCGTGTCATAAGTGGTTCGGCGCGTAGCGAACGCGGTAGCCGTCCAGCGTGATGGTCTCGTTATCGTACTTGACTTCGACGGTGATGCGCAGCACATCCGTATCCGCGGTATTGGCCGCATTCGGGGGACTCGCCAGCGCGTTGCCCATGCCGTTCAGCACAGCCGGCGCGATTTTCACGCGCGCCGTATAGCCGGTAACGTCTAGCGTGGCGCCATTTGCATCGGCCAGCGCGCCGCTACCGTTATTGAAGGCGCTGGTCCAGGTATCCGGCGCGCTGACGTAATCGTTCACGTTGTCGTAGGGCCTGCCCGATCCGGCCGGCTCGGGAGCCAGCTGGCCCCAACGCTCCGGGGCCGTGGTGCAAGCTGCGGTGGACGTGGTGCCTGTCTCGTCCGCCGCGACCGGATCGGCCGGGTCGCAATACGAGAACTTGGCCAGTTCTATCTCTTCCAGCAGGCCCTCGGCGATGATCAGCGCCTGCTTGCGCCGTACCGGGTCGACGCTGCCCCGGCTGGTCAGGTTCATGACCGCAATGATGCCGCCGATGGCGACACTCACAATCACGATGAACAGGATCAGTTCGATCATCGTGACACCGCGCTGGCGCACTGGCAGATGCTCAGAATACATAGCCGGTTTCCTGCGCGACCGACACGATGCGGGTGACGTCGTCGCCCTTGATGGTCAGGGTCAGCGCCACGAAGCTGCTGTCGCCGGTGCCGGTATCGGTGGAGGCATAGGGACGGCCGAGGCCGTTGAAATACATGATGGGGGGTGCTGCCGAGTTCAGGCCGAGGGTAGCACCGGACGGCACGCCCTCGCAATTCCAGCTTGCTATGTATGTCCCGCCGCTGGTGCAGAAGGCGCGTGTGGCTGCGTTGCCGCTGTTCGCGCCGGACGGTGCGTCGACGCGTTCGGTGGCGCCACAAGGGTTGTTGGCGGTATAGCACAGCTTCAGGCCCGAGACGCTCGCCTGAACGTAGACCTTGCGATTCTGGGCAATGGCCAGCTTTTGTGCGTAGCGCAGCATGGCCGTGCTCTGGTCTGCAAAAGCTGCGGCGTCAAAGCCGGTACGATTGAAAAAGCGCGCGGCGCCGATGGCGCCGAGAATGCCGATCAGGACCATCACGACGATCAGTTCGACCATCGTGAAGCCTGCCGATCGGCTTGGTGAGAGAAGCCGGCCCGCGTGGCTGGATGCTTGCATGTCAAGACGCATGCCGTCCAGGGACCGTCACACTCTTATTGGCAGGCGGAAACGCTGCCGACAGAATTGATTACGGGTGCAGTTGTCGCAGCCGGATCCAGCGTATAGGTCACGTAGCAATTGACTGCGGTAGCCGTTCCTTCAATACCCTTAGGGATCAGCACGACCTGGTTCGCAGCGACGACCGGCGACGTGGCGGTCGCAGCCGCAGCGGTCGAGAGCGTCGCGTAGTCGTTGCCGTTAATATTTGCAGCGAGCAGAATCGAAGCAGTGGTCGGGTAGCCACCCGAGCTCAGTGCAATGGAGGTGCCTTCCATGGAGACAGAACCTGTCGCGTTCTTGACCAAAGCCTGTGCATGAACCAGCGCCGATGCCGATGCCAGCGAACCACGAGCGGCGGTAATGTTGGCGAAACGCGCATCACCGCTAAGGTTGGCGAACTTCGGCAGAGCCGTTGCAGCCAGGATGCCAAGGATAACGATTACGACGATCAGTTCGATCAGGGTGAAACCGCCCTGTGCCTGGACCTTGAAGCTTTTATTCATTGAATTCTCCGAATTAAGTGAAGTGAGTGCGGAATGGTGCCGCTTGTGGTGATTAACGACCGCCTATCCGCTGACTTGATTCAGGGCCAGGCCTTTGCTACTACTGCGAGCAAATTCTACCTTGAATCTAAGCAATCTTGATGTGCTGAAAGAAAAACTTTGAGCATTTTTAGGCAAATACACAAGGGTTTTGTCGCGTGGGTCAAACACCCATCCTGCTTGGCCGATCTGCTTCTGGTCAGGCGAGTAATATTCGCCCAAATAATTTGCCGGCTTCCATGAGAGCAACTCGATGGGATTGCCGACCGCAAGCTTATTCAGGTCCTGCTCGCGGCCATTCAACACCAGTTGCGCGGCACGCACTTGCAGGGAAATGCGCAGCGCCGCAACGACTTGACGTGCGGCCGTTAGCTCCGCTTGCTCGCGGTAATACTCGAAGCGATTCAAGGCCACCGCACTGACGATGCTGGAAACCAGCACCACAACGGCGAACTCGAGCAACGAAAAGCCACACTGCTGACGTTTTGGGAATCGTGTTTTCATTTGTTGTGCATGGCAGCCTTGCCCAAGTCCCAGATCGGCAGGAAGATACCCAGTGCCAGCACCAATACCATTGCCCCGAGGAAGGTAATCAGGATCGGCTCGATCTGGCTCGACAGCGTTTTCAGTTCGTAGTCAACTTCCCGCTCGTACATCATCGCGATCTCGTCCATCAGGTCGTCGAGAGATCCGGTTTCTTCGCCCACCGCGATCATCTGCAGCACAATGGGCGTAAAGACTTGAGCATTGGTGGCCGTGCGCAGGATGCTTTCGCCGCGCTCGACGCCATCACGCATCTGCTCGATACGCAAGGACAGGTAGGCGTTGTCGGCGGTCTGGGACACCACAGTGAGCGCCTGGACAATCGGCACGCCGCTACGGATCGACAGCGCGAAGCTCCGGGCAAACCGGGCCATGGTGCCTTTGTGAATAATCTTCCCGGCGATTGGCAACCGGAGCTTGTAGCGATCCCAGGCCAGCCTGCCAGCCGTGCTATTCGTCCAACTGCGGAAGCCCAGCACGGCGCCAGTGCCGCCTGCAAGGAAGGCTGGCCACCATGTCACCGTAAACCGCGAGGTGCCGATCAGTATTCGCGTCATCAGCGGCAGCTCGGCATGGAAGCTCTTGAAAACCGTCTCGAACTGAGGAATCACGAACACATTCACGACGATCATCGCCGCCACCATCGCAATGATCACGAAGGTCGGATAGCGCAGCGCCGTCTTCACCCGCTCGCGCATGTCGCGGTCGAATTCGAGGTGATCGAACAGGCGCAGGAACACGTCTTCCAAGCGACCAGTCATCTCGCCCACCCGCACCATCGCCAGGTAGAACGGGTTGAACACGTCCGGGTGGCGGCGCATCGCGTTCGAGAGTTCGCGGCCGGCGTCGAGCGACTCGCGCAGATCGCGAATCACGGCGGCGAAGCTCTTGTTGACCGCCGACTCCTGCAGCCCGGCCAGGCCACGCATGATGGGCACGCCGGATTTCAGCAGGGTGTAGATCTGGCGGCTGAACAGCTGGACGTCGAGCGAGGTTACCTTCTTCGCCGTCAGGCGCGCCCACAAGCCTTCCTTGTCGCCGCCGGCAGTCGTCGACGAGGCCTTGCGCGTGGTCGGGCTGATCTCGAGCGGGGTCACGCCGCCGCCGAACAGCTGGTCGGCAACGGCGCCGCTGTCGACGCCTTCCAGCACGCCGGCCACCAGTTCGCCGCTGCCGTTGCGGCCCTTGTAGGCAAAGAAAGGCACGCTTTAGTCCTCGAGCTGGTTACTGACGCGCATGGCTTCCGCGATCGTCGTCCTGCCCTGCACCGCCAGGCGCACCGCGCTGCGGCGCAGGGTTTCGCCGCGCATCTCGGCGTGGGCCGCCTTCAGGAAGTGGCCCGGGTCCGGGTGGTTGATCGCTTCGTGCACCGCGCGGGTCATCTCCAGCAGCTCGTAGACGCCGGTACGGCCGCGGTAGCCGGTGCCGTTGCAGTGCGAGCATCCGCGGCCATGGAACAGCGGCACGCTCTCGGCGCGGTCGCCGAGTTCCGCGCGCAGCCATGCGCGTTCCGGCGCCGGCGTCGCATGCGGCTGGGTGCAGCTCTCGCAGATCACGCGCACCAGGCGCTGGGCCAGCACGGCCTGCAGCGAGCCGCCCACCATGTAGCGCGGCACGCCCATGTCCATCAGGCGCAGTGGGGTGCTGGCAGCATCGTTGGTGTGCAACGTCGACAAGACCAGGTGGCCCGTCATTGCGGCGCGCAGGCCGATCTGAGCGGTTTCCTGGTCACGCATCTCGCCGACCAGCACGATGTCCGGGTCCTGGCGCAGCGCGCTGCGCAGCACGCGCGCGAAATTCAGTTCGATCTTGTCGTTCACCTGCACCTGGTTGATGCCGGGCAGGCGGTATTCGACCGGGTCCTCGACCGTGATCAGCTTCTTTTCCACCGAATTCAGCTCGGCCAGGGCGCTGTACAGGGTCGTGGTCTTGCCGGAACCCGTGGGCCCGGTCACCAGCACCAGCCCGTTGGGGCGCTGGACGATGGCGCGGAAGCGCTCGACCAGGCGCGGGTGCATGCCGATCGCATCCAGGCGCAAATTCATGCCGACCTGGTTCAGCAGACGCATGACCACCGATTCCCCGTACTGGGTCGGCATGGTCGAGATACGCACGTCGATGCGCTGGTTCTTCACCTTGACGGCAAAGCGGCCGTCCTGCGGCAGGCGCTTTTCCGAGATGTCGAGGTCCGCCATCAGCTTCAGGCGCAGCGCCAGCGGGGTGGCGATCTTGATATCGGCCTCGGTCTGCAGGTGCAGCACACCGTCGATGCGGAAGCGGATCTGCAGGCGGCCGTCCTGCGGCTCGATGTGGATGTCGGAGGCGCGCACCTGGGCGGCATCGTCGAACACCGATTGCAGCAGCTTGACCACCGGCGCTTCTTCGAGGCCGGAGCTTGAGGCAAGCGCGCCGAAGTCGACCGAGGTGCTGTCGCCGAGATCCTGCTCCAGTTCGCGCGCCAGGCCGGTGATCTCGCCGGTGCGGCGGTAGATGCGGTCGATCGCCTGCAGCACCTCGGTCTCGTTGACCACGGCCAGCTCGACGCCCTTCTTCAGCAGGCGCGCGATCTCGTCGTAGGCGAACAGGTCGGTCGGATCGGAGACGCCGACCAGCACGGTCTCGCTGCGGTCTTCCAGCACCAGCGCACGGAAACGGCGCGCCTGGGTCTCGGGCAGCAGCCGGACCACGTCCTGGTTGATGTTGTAGAACTTGAGGTTGATGTAAGGGATGCCGAGCTGGCGCGCCAGTGCGCCGGAGATCTGCTCCTCGGTGACGAAGCCGCTCTCGACGAACACGCGGCCCAGCTTGCGCCCGGTGCGCTTCTGGTCGGCAAGAGCGGTGTTCAGCTGCTCTTCCGACAGCAGCTTCTGTTGCACCAAGATTTCGCCCAGCCTGACTTTTTCTGGCCTCGCCATGACACCCTTTAACGTTTTGTAGGACTAGTCCTTCAATTGTAAAACAGAAAGTCAGAAAATTGACTGGTGGAATTACATTCTGTCGTCCATACGTAACGTCAAGCCGCTTCAGCATGTAAGATGATCAACGTCAAATCGGGGTCAGAGCACTTTTTTTGGCAATTTCCCATGGTCGATTTACTAAAAAAGTGCTCTGACCCCGAATTGAGCCAGGACAAATGGAGACAACATGACAACTTGCCGCCGCCGGATTTTTCTGATGCGCCATGGCAGCGTGACTTATTTCGATGGAGCCGGTAAGCCCTACCTGCCGGAGACCGTGCCGCTTAACGAGGATGGGCGAGCGCAGGCCGATGCGGCCGGGCATGCCTTCGCGGTGGCCGGGGTGCGCTTTGACCGGGTGATTGTGTCGGGCCTGCCGCGTACCGTCGAAACCGCAGCGCGGGTGCTGGCCGTGACCGGACAGGCGATCCCGCAGGAAGTGTGGCCGGAGCTGGAAGAGATCCGTGGCGGCCGGCTGTCGACCATCCCTACCGAGGAGCTCAAGCGCGCCTTCACCGGCGCCTTCGAGGGCCTGGTGCCGGCCGAACAGCGCTTCCTCGGCGGCGAGTCGGTCGGCGAACTGATGGCCCGCGTCCATCCGGCGATCGAACGCCTGCGCGCCGATCCGTCCTGGGACACGGTCCTGCTGGTGCTGCACGGCGGCGTCAACTGCGCGATCCTGTCGCTTGCCCTCACCGGCCAGCGCCTTTTCCTCGGCGGTCTGGCGCAGGCGCCGGGATGCATCAATGCGCTCGACGTCGGCGATGAGGAACGCGACTGGGTGGTGCGCTGCGTGAACCACAGCCCGCCGGACCCGCTGCAGCCTTCGGCGCGCGCGACCACGATGGAGCTGCTGTTCGAGCAGTACCGGAAGTCGCGCTGAAAATAGCACGCTCGTTCGCGCATGAGCTATCATCGTTCAAAACAAGAAGGAGACACCATGTTCGAAGAGATGATGGGCACCAAACCCGTGTCCGAACGCCAGCGCTTCGACGCCGAAGCCCTGGGCGCCTGGCTGCAGCAGCACGTCGACGGCTACCCCGGCGGCGCCCCTGAGGTCGAGCAGTTCAAAGGGGGCCAATCCAACCCGACCTTCAAGATCTCGAGCAGCGGCAAACACTACGTATTGCGGGCCAAGCCCGGCCCCGCCGCCAAGCTGCTCCCCTCCGCCCACGCCATCGACCGCGAATTCCGCGTGATGGACGCCCTGCACAAGGCCGGCTTCCCGGTCGCGCGCCAGTACGCGCTCTGTCTGGACGAATCCGTAATCGGGCGCGCCTTCTTCGTGATGGAATACGTCGAAGGCCGCGTGCTGTGGGACCAGTCGCTGCCCGGGATGACGCGTGAGGAACGCGCCGCCATCTACGACGAGCTGAATCGCGTCATCGCCCAGCTGCACACGGTCGACTATGCGGGCGTCAAGCTGGCCGACTACGGCAAGCCCGGCAACTACTTCGCGCGCCAGATCGAGCGCTGGACCAAGCAGTACCAGGCGTCGCAGACCGAGACCATACCGGCGATGGACCAGCTGATCGAATGGCTGCCGCGGAACATCCCGCCCGGCGACGACACCGCCATCGTGCATGGTGACTACCGCCTCGACAACATGATCTTCCACCCGACCGAACCACGCATCCTGGCGGTACTGGACTGGGAACTGTCGACCCTGGGCCACCCGGCCGCCGATTTCTCCTACCACTGCCTGAGCTGGCATATCCCGCCCGGCAAATTCCGCGGCATCGCCGGCCTCGACCTGCCCGCGCTGGGCATCCCGGGCGCAGACGAGTACATCGCCGCCTATACCCGCCGTACGGGCCGCACCATCCGCCCCGAGGACTTCGATTTTTATCTGGCCTACAACCTGTTCCGCCTGGCCGGCATCATGCAGGGCATCATGAAACGCTATGTTGACGGCACCGCGTCCAGCGCCCAGGCCCTGGAAAACGGCAAGGCCGCCCGCCCGATGGCGGAGATGGCCTGGCAATTCGCCCAGCGCGCTGGCGCCTGAAACGAGGACAAGAATATGAACTTCGATTACTCCGACCGCTGCAAAGAGCTGCAAACCCGCCTGCTCGCCTTCATGGACGAGCATATCTACCCGAACGAGAAGGCTTTCAAAGAGGAAGTCGAGCGCAACGGACAGCAAGGCAATCGCTGGGTCCCCACCGAACTGATTGAAAAACTGAAGCCCCTCGCCCGCCAGCAAGGCCTGTGGAATCTGTTCCTGCCGCGCTCCGAGCGCGCGCCCGAAGGCCTGTCGAATCTCGACTACGCCCCGCTGTGCGAGATCATGGGCCGGGTCGCCTGGGCGCCCGAGGTCTTCAACTGCTCGGCGCCCGACACCGGCAACATGGAGACCCTGGAGCGCTATGCACAAGAAGAACACAAGCGGCAATGGCTGGAGCCTTTATTGAAAGGCGAAATCCGAAGCGCCTTCGCGATGACGGAACCCGATGTCGCTTCCTCCGACGCTACCAACGTCGCCACCCGCATCGAACGCCAGGGCGATGAGTACGTGATCAACGGCCACAAATGGTGGATCTCCGGCGCCGGCGACCCGCGCTGCAAGCTGTTCATCGTGATGGGCAAGACCGATCCCGAAGCCGCCCGCCACAAACAGCAGTCGATGATCCTGGTCCCGAGCGACACGCCTGGCATTACGATTAAGCGCCCGCTGCCGGTGTTCGGCTATGACGACGCGCCGCACGGCCACTGCGAGATCCTGTTCGAGAACGTGCGCGTACCACGCTCGAACATCCTGCTCGGCGAAGGCCGCGGCTTCGAGATCGCCCAGGGCCGCCTGGGCCCGGGCCGCATCCACCACTGCATGCGCGCGATCGGCGTGGCGGAGCGCGCGCTGGAGCTGATGTGCAAGCGCCTCGACAGCCGGGTCGCCTTCGGCCGCAAGATCTCGGAACAGGGCGTCTGGCGCGAGCGCATCGCCGAGAGCCGCATCCGCATCGACACCGCGCGCCTGCTGACCCTCAAGACGGCGTGGCTGATGGACACCGTCGGCAACAAGCAGGCGCAGTCCGAGATCGCGATGATCAAGGTGCTGGCGCCCACCGTCGCCCAGCAGGTGCTGGACTGGGCGATCCAGGCGCATGGCGCGGCTGGCGTTTCGGACGACTTCCCGCTGGCCTACCAGTGGGCCGGCAACCGCACGCTGCGCCTGGCCGACGGGCCGGACGAGGTGCACCGCAACGCGATCGCCAAGCTGGAGCTCGCAAAACATAGCTGAATAGGGCCTGCCTCAAGTAACATGCACCATCGCGGCGCATGGGCTCCGCGATGGTAGCCGGAGCGTGCAGTGCAGCTGTTTCAACGACGTTTTTATCCCTCGATCCGGTCGCGGCTGATCACCCTGGTGCTCGGCTGCGCCCTGCCGATCCTGCTCGGCTATTTCGCGTTCGCGCGCGATGCCGACCGCCGCGAAGCCCAGCACGTGGCGCAGGATGCGCAGATGATCGCGCGGGCCCTGGCGGCGGCCGTCGACCGCGACCTCGACAACGGCGAGACCGCCGCGCGCGCCCTCGCCAGCCAGCCCAGCCTGGCGCAGGATGACCTGGCCGCCTTCTACACCATCGCACGCCAGGTGCTGCGCCCCGAATTCCCCGCCTATGCCTTCGTCCTCAGCGGCGCCGACGGCCGCGACCTGCTCGACACCCGCCATGCCTGGGGCGCCGCCCCGCCGAACAGCGGCAACGAGGCCGACGTGCGGCGCGTGTTCGCGACCGGCGATGCCGTCACCTCCGGCCTGCACCGCGGGAATCCGGCCCAGCCCTGGGTGATCTCGATCGCGGTGCCGGTCTGGCGCGACGGCAAGGTGGCCTATGCCCTCTCCGTCGAGCAGCGCCCGCGCCGCATCACCGAACTGCTGGCCGGCCAGCAGCTGCCCGAGCGCTGGGACGCCCAGGTCTACGACAACCACGGCCGCCTGGTTGCCCGCAGCGGCGAGGCGGCGGCCGGCGATCCGGGGCGTGCCATTGGCGCAGTGATTCCGCCGGAACTGCAGGCGGCGCTGGCGCGCAGTCCGAGCGGCGCGGCGATCCTGCCGCGCCCCGGCGCCGAGGTGTTCAACGCCGCCTATGCCAGCACGCCGGCGCATGACTGGACCGTCACCATCGGCTTTCCGCGCCACGCCCAGCGCGACCTGCTGGGGCGCTCGCCGGGCACGACCCTCGCCGGCATCGGCTTCCTGCTGGCGATCAGCCTGCTGCTGGCCTGGGCCATCGGCGGCTCGATCGCGCGCGACGTCGGCGCCCTGACCGAACCCGCGGCCGACCTGGGACGCGGCCAGCCGCTGCGGATCCCGGAGCTGCGCATCAAGGAAGCGGCCGCGGTGGCGCGCGCGCTGCGCAAGGTCGAGGGCGACCTGCTGCAGTACCGGACCCGCCTCGAAGCACTGGTGGCGGCCCGTACCAACGAACTGCAGCGCTCCAACGCCCTGCTCTCCACCGTGTACGCGACCGCGCCGGTGGGCCTGGCCTTCCTCGACCGCGATCTGCGCGTGGTCATGGTCAACGACTACCTGGCGGCGATCAACGCGATCCCGGCCGCCGGCCACATCGGCCACACCCTGCCCGAGCTGCTGGGCGCGCGCGGCGTGGCGATCGAGGCGCCCTACCGCCGCGTGCTGGCCAACGGCCGGCCGCTGATCGAAGTCGAGGACAGCGGCGATTCGCCGGCCGAACCGGGCGTGATGCGCTACTGGATGTGCAGCTACTATCCGGTTCATGACCAGGATCGCGAGCTGGTCGGCATCAACGCGGTGGTGCTCGACATCACCGAACGCCGCGCCGCGGAAGAGCGCAACCGCGACAACGAAGCCCTGTTCCGCGCCCTGTTCGAGGGCTCGGCCGACGCCCACGTGCTGGCCGCCTACGGCGCCGGCTTCGTCAGCGCGAACCAGGCCGCGGTGGCGCTGTTTGGCTGCGCGGGCATCGACGAACTGCTGCAGCTTTCTCCGGCCAGCGTCTCGCCCGAATACCAGCCTGACGGCCGCCGCTCCGACGAGCTGGCCCAGGAATATATGCGGCGTGCCGTCGACCAGGGCACCTGGCGCTTCGAGTGGATGCACATGCGCCGCGACGGCACCCTGTTCCATGCTGACGTCCTGCTGAACGGGGTCGACATCGGCGGCAAAGGCATCGTACACGGCACCATCCGCGACATCACGACACGCGTACAGACCGACGCCGCCCTGCGCGCGGCCAGCCAGCGCCTCGAACAGAACGAGCGCATGATCCGCACCGTCACCGACAACCTGCCGGCCCTGGTCGGCTACTGGGATGCCGACCTGCGCTGCCAGTTCGCCAACCGTCCCTACATCGAGTGGCTGGGCCGCCCAGCCGCCGAGGTGATCGGCCACACCGCCTGGGAGCTGATGGACGAGACCCAGATGGCCCAGGTCCAGCCCTACCTGGATGGCGTGCTGCGCGGCGAGCCGCAGTTCTTCGAACGCCAGCTGCAGCGCAAGGGCAGCGAGCAGGTGATCCAGGCCTGGGGCAGCTATATCCCGGACTTCGACGCGGACGGCCGGGTGCGCGGCTTCTACATGCTGCACTCCGACGTGACGGAACTGAAACGCACCCAGTCGCGCCTCGAGGACGCCTTGCGCGCGGCCGAAGCGGCCAGCAGCGCCAAGGGCGAGTTCCTGGCCAACATGAGCCACGAGATCCGCACCCCGATGAACGCCATCATCGGCCTGGCGCGCCTGCTCGAGGAAGCGAAGCTGGAGCGGCGCGAGCGGACCTATGTCGCGCGGATGCAGATGGCGGCGCGCTCGCTGCTGTCGATGCTGAACGACGTGCTGGATTACTCGAAGGTCGAGGCCGGTCAGCTGGCGCTCGAACGCACGGCTTTCCGCATCGACGACGTCCTGGCCAGCATCGCGGTGCTGGGCACGGCGGGCGCCTGGCACAAGGGCATCGAGCCGGTGTTCGCGGTCGACCCGGCGGTCCCAAGCCGCCTGGTCGGCGATCCGATGCGCCTGCAGCAGGTGCTGCTCAACCTGGTCGGCAATGCGATCAAGTTCACCGAGCGCGGCGAAGTCGTGCTGTCGATCGACGCCGTCGGCGGCGCCGATGGCCGCGTCGAGCTGGCCTTCGCGGTGCGCGACACCGGCATCGGCATCGCACCCGAGCAGCAGCAGCGCATGTTCGAAGCCTTCTCGCAGGCCGACAGCTCGACCAGCCGCAAGTACGGCGGCACGGGCCTGGGCCTGGCGATCAGCCGCCGCCTGGTGGAACTGATGGGCGGCGACCTGCGCGTGGAGAGCACGCCCGGCGAGGGCACGCGCTTCCGCTTCTCGGCCTGGTTCGGCCTCGATGCCGGCGCCACACCCGCCCTGCCCGCGCCCGGGAACATCAAGAGCGTGCTGGTCGCCGACGACAACACCAGCAGCCGCGAGGCGCTGGCGCGCGCGCTCGAGGGCCGCGGCTGGAGCGTCGACCGCGCGGCCACCGGCGCCGAGGCCTTGTCGCTGCTGCGCGGCGGCGCCTATGACCTGGCCTTCATCGACAGCGCCATGCCGGACCTGGACGGCGCCTCGGTGCTGGCCTTCGCGCGCGCAGACCGTGGCATCGCCATGCCGCGCTGCGCCCTGCTGGCGGCCGACCCGGAACGCGAGCGCATCGACGCCCTGGCGGCCGACCTGCGCGTCGACGCCGTACTGGCCAAGCCGTTCACGCCGGCCACGCTGGAGGAGGCGCTGGCCGAGCTCGAAAACGGCGGCGTGCCCGCCATCCCGCCGCCTGCCGCGCCGCTGGGCGGACGCCTGGCCGGCATGCGCGTGCTGGTGGTCGAAGACAATCTGCTGAACCAGGAGGTCGCGAATTACGTGCTGCTGCACGCCGGCGCCAGCGTCGACTTCGCCGGCAACGGCCAGCTGGCGGTCAGCATGCTGGCCGAGCGCACCAGGCATTACGACGCGGTGCTGATGGACTTGCAGATGCCGGTGATGGACGGCTTCGAAGCCACCGCCGCGATCCGCGCGATGGGCTACGACACCCTGCCCATCCTGGCGATGACGGCCAACGCGATGGAGGAAGACCGCCGCCGCGCGCTGCAGGCCGGGATGGACGGCTACCTGGCCAAGCCGATCGACGTCGACGAACTGGTGAACGCGCTGCGCCGGCTGACGGGCCGCCTCGCGCCCGGGCCGGCCGACACCGACGGCGCGGCGCCGGAGATGCCGCCGGCGCTGCTGCCGGGCATCGACCTGAAGGCCACGCTGCCGCGCTTCGGCGGCAGCTTCGCCGCCTTCTCCGCCGTGTTCAAGCGCTTCGAGAGTTCGCAGGGCGGCGTGGTCAAGGAAGTACGCGCGCTGCTGGCGGCGGGCGACCGGGTCCGGGCTGGCCAAGCCATCCACCGCCTGCGCGGGGTTGCCGCCAACCTCGGCGCCACCGAGGTGGCGGACCAGGCGCTCGACCTGGAACATGCCCTGCGGGGCGAAGACGAGGCCGCGCTGGCGCTGCGCCTGGCGCGCCTGGAGGGGGCGCTGGCGACCGTGCTGGAAGCGGCGCGCAGCCTGCCCGAGGAGTTGCGCGCCGCGGCGCCCGAACCGGGCATTGCCGGGAATGCAATTGAACAACCGCCGCTCCGGGACGCGTTGGCGCATTTACGCGATTTGCTACAAAATAACAACATGAAGGCCATGGCGCAGTTCGACTCGCTGCGCCCCGCCCTTGCGCACCTGGCGCCCGAGGCGGTGCAGCCGCTGGCGGAGGCGGTGGCGACCCTGCGTTTCGACCTTGCCGCGGCGCTGGTCGGCGCACTACTGGACAAGGAGGAGGATGCATGAGCTGGACCGACATGGCCGTCAACGGCCGCATCCTCGTGGTGGACGACGCCATGGAGAACATCCAGATCCTGCATACCGCCCTGCAGGACGAGCATGAGGTGCTGTTCGCGATGGACGGTCCGCGCGCGCTCGAGATCGCCCGCAGCCAGCAGCCTGACCTGATCCTGCTGGATGCCGTCATGCCGGGCATGGACGGCTACGCCGTGTGCAAGGCGCTGTTCGCGGCGCCCGAGACCAGCGACATTCCGGTCATCTTCGTCACCGCTCTCAAGTCGCCCGAGGACGAGACCCGCGCGCTGGGCGCAGGCGCGGCCGACTTCATCAGCAAGCCGGTCAACGCCGCCGTGGTACGTGCGCGGGTGCGGACCCAGCTGACCGTCAAGCGCCAGCGCGACGCCCTGCGCGCCCTGATCCTGACCGACGCGCTGACCGGGGTCGCGAACCGCCGCGCCTTCGACGAGCGCCTGGAAATGGAATGGCGGCGCTGCGGACGCGCGCAGCTGGCGGTGTCGCTGCTGATGGTCGACATCGACCACTTCAAGCTTTACAACGACCATTACGGCCACCCGGCCGGCGACACCACACTGGTGGAAGTGGCACGGGCGATGCGCCGCGCCGCCGCCCGCAGCCAGGACCTGGTGGCCCGTTACGGCGGCGAGGAATTCGCGATCCTGCTGCCCCAGCTCGACGAACAGGGCGCGGTCGGCGTCGCGCGGCGCCTGATGCACGAACTGGAAATGGTGGACCTGCCGCACGCGGCCTCCCCCACCAGCCAGCGGCTGACGGTCAGCATCGGCATCTCCTCGATGGTGCCCGGCGAGCACAGCCTGCCGGCCGACCTGGTGCAGGTGGCGGACGCCCTGCTCTATCAGGCCAAGGCCGGCGGCCGCAATCAGTACCGGGTCAGCACGTCCTAAGCCGGGCGCCTCGAAAACATCCCCATGCCTTCGACGGTGCAGACCGTCTCGCCATGCTGGTTGATGGCCACCCACTTCGACCACACCACGCCGCGGTCGGGCTTCGAATTCGAGGCCTTCACCTGGGTGGTCTGGTAATGCACGTTAAGGGTGTCGCCGGCGCGCACCGGCGCCAGCCAGCGTATGCCGTCCAGCCCCGGCGAGCCCATGCTCGATGATTTCGCCATCAGGCCGTCGACCACCATCCGCATCATCATGCTGCAGGTGTGCCAGCCGCTCGCGATCACGCCGCCGTAGATCGACTTCGCCGCCGCTTCCTTGTCGATGTGGAAGGGCTGCGGGTCGAAAGCGCTTGCAAAGGCGATGATCTCCTCTTCGCTGACGCTGCGGGTGCCGAGGTCGATGTCCTGGCCGGGATGGAAATCCTCGAAATACCATTCAGTCTTCATGCTGCGAGTCCCGTAAACCCCGGCTGCGCCATGAAGCGCGCCAGATGGTGGTCCGAATCGCCCAGCGTCAGCTCGATCGTCGTCAGGCGCTTGAAGTAGTGGGCCGCCGGCAGTTCGTCGGTGACGCCCATGCCGCCGTGCAGCTGGACCGCCTGCTGGCCGACGAAACGCGCGGCCTGGCCGACCCGGTACTTGGCCGCGGACACCGCCTGGCGCCGCTCTGCCGGATTGTCCGAGCGCAGGCGCACCGCCGCCAGCATGGCCATCGAACGGGCCTGCTCGAGGTGGATGTACATGTCGGCCATGCGGTGCTGCAGGGCCTGGAATTTGCCGATCGGGACGCCGAACTGCTGGCGCGTCTTCAGGTAGTCCAGGGTGGCGGCAAACAACGCATCCATTGCGCCCACGGCTTCGGCGCACAGCAGGCCGGCGCCGTAATCGAGGGCCGCTTCCAGCACCGTCCAGCCGGCGCCCGGCTGGCCGATGAGCGCGTCGGCGCCCAGCCTGACGCCGTCGAAACGGATGTCGGCGGCGCGCTGGCCGTCCAGCATGCGGTAGTCGACGATGCGCACGCCCGGCGCATCGGCAGGCACGACGAACAGGCTGATGCCATCCTCGTCGCGCTGGGCGCCGCCGCTGCGGCTGGACACGATCAGCATGCCGGCCTGGGCGCCATGCAGCACCACCTTTTTTTCGCCGTTCAGCAGCCAGCCGTCGCCATCCGCTTCCGCACGGGTGGCGATGTCACGCATGTCGTGGCGCGACTGGCGCTCGCCCAGCGCGCAGGCGAGCTTCAGTTCGCCGCTCGCCACCTGTTCCAGCAGCGCGCCATGGCCGCCGCCCAGTTTCAGAAACTGGGCGCCCAGCACGGTGGCGAAATAGGGTTCGACCACCAGCCCGCGGCCCAGCTCCTGCATCACGACGAACATGTCGACGGCGTCGCCGTCAAAGCCGCCCTGCTCTTCCGGCACCGGCAGCGCGGTCAGGCCCAGCTCCGCCAGCGTGGCCCAGGCCTGGTCCGACGTGCCGGCGCTCGACCCCACGATGGCGCGGCGCGCCTCGAAGCCGTAATCGCGCGCGATCCAGCGCTTGAGGGCGTCCGCCAGCTGCAGCTGCTCTTCCTTGAATTCGAAGTCCATTGGTGTTCTTCCTTACAGGCCCAGGATCATCTGGGAGATGATATTGCGTTGGATCTCGTTCGAGCCGCCGTAGATCGAGGTCTTGCGGTAGTTGAAGTAGTGCGGCAGCAGCGGCGCGGCGAAGTCGTCGTCCATGACGCTGTGCGCCGTTTCGCCTTCCAGGTAGGCCGCGTCGAAGGGCAAGGCCATCGGGCCGGCCGCTTCGACCATCAGTTCCGTGAGGCGCTGCTGGATCTCGGTGCCGCGCACCTTCAGCACCGAGGCTTCCGGTCCCGGCGCCTTGTGGGCCTGGGCGAGCACGCGCAGCACCGTGGTTTCGAGCGCCATCAGCTCGATCTCCAGCTCGGCGACCTTGGCGCCGAACAGCGGGTCCTCGATCAGCGGGCGTCCGTTCTTCTGCTCGCGGCCGGCCATGCGCTTGAGGCGGGCCAGCTCGCGCTTGGAGCGGCCGACGGCGGCGATGCCGGTGCGCTCGTGGCCGAGCAGGTATTTCGCGTAGGTCCAGCCGCGGTTTTCCTCGCCGACCAGGTTGGCCACCGGGACCCGCACGTTGTCGAAGAAGACCTCGTTCACCTCGTGGTCCTCGTCCAGCATGATGATGGGGCGCACCGTGATGCCGGGCGTTTTCATGTCGATCAGCAGGAAGGAGATGCCCTCCTGCTTGCGCACGCCCGGATCGGTGCGCACCAGGCAGAAGATCATGTCGGCGTGCTGGGCCAGCGTGGTCCAGGTTTTCTGGCCGTTGACGACGTAGTGATCGCCATCCCGTACCGCCGTAGTCTTGAGCGATGCCAGGTCCGAACCGGCGCCCGGTTCCGAGTAGCCCTGGCACCACCAGTCCTCGCAGGACAGGATGCGCGGCAGGTAGTGTTCTTTCTGGGCCTGGCTGCCGAAGGCCATGATCACCGGCGCCACCATGTTCACGCCGAAGGGCATGATGGGCGGCGTGCCGGCGCGCGCGCACTCTTCCTCGAAGATGTGGCGCTGGGCCGCGGTCCAGCCGGGGCCGCCGAATTCCTGCGGCCAGCCCGGCGCCACCCAGCCCTGGCGCGCCAGGATCCGGTGCCAGCGCACGTAATCGTCCTTCGACAGGCGCAGGTGGTTGAGTACCTTGTGCTGCAGCTCGGATGGCAGCTCGGCTTCCAGGAAAGCGCGCACGCGGTCGCGGAAGGCCAGGTCGTCGCTGCTGTAATTCAGGTCCATTCAGTCTGTCTCCTCTTGTTCTTCTGGCTGCGCCAAAAAAGCACGACCGTTCCAAAGATTGTACCTGAACTGAGGCCTGACGCGGGACGTAAAAAAGCGGGCCGCAGCCCGCTTTGGTGGTGATGCCGTGCAGCCCAGGGATCAGCGTGCGCGACGGCGCTTCAGGCCGGCGACACCGAACATACCTGCCAGCATCAGCGCCACGGTCGAGGGTTCCGGCACTGCAGCTGCGTCCTGGCCCTGGCCGTCCTGCGCGCCCTGATTGCCGTTGTTGCCCAGGTTGCCGCCGACGCCGACGCTGATGTCGACGTTACCCGGGGTGCCGTTGTCGAGCTCGGCATTCCCCGGCATGCTGACCGGCGGGGCAATGGCTGGGGTCGACATGGCGGGGCCGCCGCTGTAGCCGCCGCCGCCCGAACTGGCGCCGCCGCCGGAAGTGGCGGTGTTGTTGCCTGCGCCAGCGTTGTCGACGATCTTGAAGCCGTCCGGCGTCACGACCACCGACATGCCGTCACCCGCCAGGGCAGCCGCCTTGGCGGTGCTCAGACCCGTCACATAGACGCCGTCGACGCCTTGTTTCAGGGTGACTTTCATGTCGTGGCCGACGCTGGCGCTGACCTTGTCGTACAGCGCCTGCACCAGGGCTTCGCTGTTGGCGCCGCGAGTGACCCCGGCGATCACGCTCGAGTCACCCACTGCACCAGCAACATTGCTGCCACTAACGATGCCGGCCCCACCCGAGGAAGGAATCACGTCAGCGTGTGCGGCGCATGCGCTAGCCGTCAAGGCCAACGCGATGAGATAACGAATTGTCATAATGCGCTCCTAGAACAATGTTAAAAATTATTTTTTCTGCAATTGCTGAGTTAATGTACCACAGCTGCAAAAAAGGCAATTTTCAATTGTGCGGCATAAAAAAAGGAGATTTTCCGCAGAAAATCCCCTTTTTAGTGCACCAGAGCGCCGAACGCTTGTGTTAGGTATTTAACATTTGCTTAGTTACCGTTCTGTTTCATTGCTGACATGTAAGGCATCGTGCGCGATGCCATGCGGGTATCCGCCTTCAGCATGCCTGCCTCGTCGGCCAGGATATGGGCGGCTTCCTGCAGATACACGTCCTTGGCGTTCTTGGCTGCCTTTTCGGCCGCGATTTCCGCCGCCAGGCTGCGCTCGTCGCCCTGCAGGCCGTCGTCGGAGCGCGCTGCGCCCTTCAGCGCGACATTGCTCTTCTTCGGCGCGGTCGGGTTCGGCGCCTTGGCGCGCTGCTCCTTGCTACCCGGACCGGCAACCGGCTCGTCCGACTTGCCTGGCTCCTGGGCA
The DNA here is from genome assembly GCF_059418525.1 of Telluria sp. GW821-FHT07G12. Classification (NCBI taxonomy): domain Bacteria; kingdom Pseudomonadati; phylum Pseudomonadota; class Betaproteobacteria; order Burkholderiales; family Oxalobacteraceae; genus Telluria; species Telluria sp. GW821-FHT07G12. Next base: position 268,560 of record NZ_JBWKQA010000007.1, read on the forward strand.
TCGGCCAGACGCGATTCGCGCAGGCGGGCCTTGGCTTCCTGGTTCTCGCGTTCCTTGCGGCGCACGGCCTCGTTCAGCGAGATCAGGTTGTCCTTGCGCAGCTTGAGGGCTTCGGCGATGTCCTGCTCGATGTCGCGGAACTCCTTGTCCTTGGCAACGCGGGCCTCATGGCGCTTCTGCAGCGGGGTGACCAGTTCCTTCAGGTCGCCGGACGGCAGGTAGGTCGCCGGCTTGATCTGCACCCAGGGCAGCGCGTTGTCGTAGGACGACTCGCCGAAGTTCTCGGCGTCCGAGGTCACCGGCAGCTTGATGTCCGGGGTCACGCCGCGCAGCTGCGTGGTGCCGCCGTTGATGCGGAAGAACTGGGCGATGGTCATCTTCAGCTCGCCGTACTTCATCTTGTCGCTCTGCGAGAAGCGGTCGAGGTTGATCAGGGTCTGCACCGTGCCCTTGCCGAAGCTCGGTTCACCGATCACGATGCCGCGGCCGTAATCCTGGATCGCGGCGGCGAAGATCTCGGACGCCGAGGCCGAGCCGCGGTTGATCAGCACGCCCATCGGACCGTCCCATGCCAGGCCGGACTGGGTGTCGCTCTCGACGTCGATGCGGCCTTCGGCGGTACGCTGCTGCACCACCGGTCCCTTGTCGATGAACAGGCCGGTCAGTTCGACCGCCTCGATCAGCGAGCCGCCGCCGTTGTTGCGCAGGTCGATCAGCACATTGTCGACCTTCTCTTTCTTGAGCTCGCCGAGGATGCGCTGCACGTCGCGGGTGGCGCTCTTGAAGTCCTTGTCACCCTTGCGGCGCGCCTCGAAGTCCTGGTAGAAGGTCGGCAGCGAGACGATGCCGATACGGCGCTTCACGCCGCCGTCCTTGACTTCGATGATCTGCTTCTTGGCCGACTGCTCTTCCATGCTGATCTTCTGGCGCACCAGCGGGATCGTCACGTGCTTGCCGTCCGGGCCGGCATCGCCCGGCAGCACGTCCAGGCGCACGGTGGAGTTGCGCTCGCCACGCACCAGCTGGACCACGTCGTCGATGCGCCAGCCCATCACGTCGGTGAAGGTGCCGTTGCCCTGGGCCACGCCGACGATGCGGTCGCCGACCTTCAGCTTGCCGGATTTGTCGGCCGGGCCGCCGGGGACGATCTCGCGGATCACGGTGTAGTCTTCGCGCGACTGCAGCACGGCGCCGATGCCGTCCAGCGACAGGCGCATCATGATGTCGAAGTTCTCGGCCGAGCGCGGACCCAGGTAGTTGGTGTGCGGCTCGATCGCGGTCGCGTAGGCGTTCATGAACATCTGGAACACGTCCTCGTTGTTCAGCTTCTTGAGGCGGTTCTGGTAGCCCTCGTAGCGCTTGTCGAGGGTATCGCGGATGCCCTTCTCGTCCTTGCCGGCCAGTTTCAGGCGCAGCCAGTCGTTCTTCACGCGCTTGCGCCACAGGTCGCGGGCTTCGTCCTCGTTCTTGGCCCAGGGCGCCTTTTCGCGGTCGATCTGCAGGCTTTCGTTGACGGTGAAGTCGAAGCCGCCCTTCTGGACCAGCTCGCGTGCATACGCCATGCGGTCGTTGAAGCGCTGCTGGTAGACGTTATAGATCTGGAACGGGAGCGTCAGGTCCTCGTTGTTGATCGCGTCGTCGAATTTGGTGCGGGCCGGCGCGAACTGGTCGACGTCGGCCTGGGTAAAGTAGAGCTTCTCGCTGTCGAGCGTCTTGAAGTAGTTGTCGTAAATCTTGGCCGACATCGCGTCGTCCAGCGGCAGCGCCTTGTAGTGGTAGCGCGCGAGGACGCGCGAGGCCCACAGCGCGGCCTGGGTCTGGGCGGCGGACGGCTTGAGCGGGCCCGTGTTGGCCTGGGCCGTGGCCAGCTGGACCTTTTCGGGTTGCGCGGTGACGACGTGGGCCGACATGACCGACATGGCCGCTGCCAGCGCAACCATCAACATCTGCTTCTTCATTGTTCGTTTCTCCGGGCGGATTCTCTCGTGCGACCAATTCTACAGGATAGTAAGACGACGTAGAGTCGGCTTGTATGCGTCTTCAGCCGAGCTTAAGAAACTGGGCCGCAGCCGCAGCCGCTGCCACAACGACAATCACCAGCCAGGGCCAGCTGCGCACCGCCAGCCGCCAGTCGACCGGCGACGGCCAGAAGGACAGGAACTGCGGCGCCAGCAGCAGGGTCAGCGCCAAGTCGGCAGGACCGAAATGCCATGCGCCGCGGGTGCGCCACCAGGCCACCCCGATCGGCACCAGCAGCACCAGCAGCGGCGCCAGCGCCGCCGGCGCAGCGTTGTACCAGCGCAGGTTGGCAAAAGTGACAGAACCGAGTTCCCAGGTACGCCCGGTACGTCTTGGAATGATCGAGAAGCCGGTTGGTTCCGCGCCCAGCAGCAGCCCGACCGAGAAATGCGCCAGCTCGTGGCACAGCGTGCCGGCCGCGCTGAACAGGAAGAACAGCGGGTGCAGCGAGGTGACCAGCCAGATCAGGAAGGCCAGCGCCAGCGAGGGCACCAGGTAGAGCAGGATGTCGCCCATCCCGGTGCTGCCCCTCAGCCCTTGTAGAAGCAGCGGCCGCAGGCCTGGCGGTAGCTTTCGTTACCGCCGATGCTGACCTGCTCGCCTTCGCGGATGCGGCGGCCTTCCGCGTCGACGCGGATGTTCATGGTCGCCTTCTTGCCGCAGGTGCAGATGTTCTTGATTTCCTCGATGTCGTCGGCCAGCGCCAGCAGATAGGCCGAGCCCGGGAAGGGGTCGCCACGGAAATCGCTGCGCAGGCCGTAGCAGATCACGGGCACGCCGCGCACCTGGGCCAGGCGGTGCAGCTGCACCACCTGTTCCTTGGTCAGGAACTGCGCTTCGTCGACCAGCACGCAGGCCACTTCCGGCGCGTTTTCCAGGAAATCGGTGTTCTCGTCGAACAGGCCGACTTCGCGCTGCGGCCCCAGGCGCGAGGTGATGAGGCCGACGCCGTAGCGGTTATCGATGGCGGCGGTGTACAGCTGGACCTTCTGGCCCTGCTCTTCGTAGTTGTGGGCCACCTGCAGCAGCGAGGTGGATTTGCCGGCGTTCATTGCCGAATACCTGAAATAGAGTTTTGCCACTGCGCCTTCCGCCTGAGTCCAAAGGACTTGTTAACTTGCAAAATTATAGCAAGCAGTCCCGCAATGGAAAACCGCCCGGGCCGATAATCGGCGTCCGGGCGGCCTTGCTGCGACAGCCAGGTGCGGCGGGGCTGCGGTCTAGCTGCGGCGGCGGCTCATCAGGCCGACGAAGCCCAGCCCGGCCAGCAGCATGCCGTAGGTGACGGGCTCCGGCACGGCCATCACGACATTGTTGGCGGTCGGCCAGTAGCCGGCGCCGCCATCGGTGGCAAGCGTGACCGCGGCCAGCGGCGAGGTCGAGACGAAGCCGAGGAAATCGGTGCTTGCGGCGCCGGCCAGGCCGTAGGTCAGCGCCGTGCCGTCGACCGCCGTCAGGATCAGGTTGCCGGTGGTGTACTGGCCAAGCACATCGGACGCGAAGAAATTGCCGCCGAAAGCGCTGACCCCGCCGCTGAAACCCGCGAACACGATCGGGGCGATCGCCGTGTTGTTCGACAGCCAGTAGTCGCCGCCACTGCCGCCCGCACCATACAGGCCGGTGGCGGAATACACGTTGTAGGTATAAGCGCCGGCGTTGCGGCTCAGGGATTCGCCCAGGGGCGCCACGGTCAGGTCGTCAAAGGTATCGACGCCCGGCGCCGATACGGCGGCCAGGAAATCGGCCTGGCTGGTATAGACGGTAATGTCGGCCTGGGCTGCTGCTGCGGCGCAGAGCAGCGCCGCGGCGCAGAAGATCTTGCTGAGGGAGGGTTTGGTAGCCACGATTGCACTCCTGAAAATATCGATCGGAGGACCAGTAGATATCAGGAATGCAATTGTTGCAATCGAGCTAACACGTGTTTTGCGCGCGCTTTGCGATGCGTAAAAGTGCGTGCAGGGACGGCTCAGATCGTGTCACTGTCCAGGATGGTATTTGCGCTCGAGATGTTTCTCGATGTCCTCTTTATAGAAGAGCACGTCCTTGAACTGGCCGCGGCTGTACATCTCGGCCTGGTCGCTGAAGTGCGGCGACTTCGGGTCGCCGCTCTCGCCGCCGGCCAGGATGCTCTTCGCGCGCACGCGCGGCCCGAACTCCACCGCGGCCACGAAGCTGTTGCCGCGGTCGCCGTAGATGCGTTTGGTGGTCTGCTTCGCCGTCATGCCGAAGGACGCCAGCGAACCCCAGTTGGCCGAGGTGAAGGCCACCGGAATGCTGGGCTTGCTGTCGTCGTAGTGCAGGTCGACCTCGCCACTGAGGCGCTGGAAGCGGTTGATCTCGCCCCACGGCGTCTTCCAGCTGCCGAAGTCGGCCTGCAGCTTGTCCGCCGCCCGCGCCAGCGCGTCCAGGCGCTCGCGGGAATCCAGCCTGGTCTGGATGAAATCGACCACCGGCACCTGCGCCGCGCGGGCGCGGGTGGCGGCGTCCTTCACCATCTCCTGGCCCCAGTAGACGGCGAGCGAGGTCGGCACGGAATCCACGGCCCAGCGCAGGTCCCAGCCGCGCAGCATTGCGACCTGCTCGGCCAGCCGCGTTTTCAGCGCGTCGCCCTGCGGCAGCGCGTCCCAGTCCTTCAGCAGGGCCGGCACCAGCGGTTCAAAGGCGGTCAGGTAAGGATCGTAGGCCTTGCCGATCAAACCGTCGATGCTCAGGTCCTGCGCATCGTGCAGCACGCGTTCGGCGTGCACCCCGCGCGCGTTCTGCGGCAAGGACCACATGTACTTCGGGTAGGCCGCGCAGTCCGGGCTGCTGGCGCCGAAACCGGTACAGGGCCAGTTGTTGGTGTTCGAGATGTAGCCGCTCTTCGGGTTGAAGACGGTGATCGTCTCCTTCACCTCGTGCAGGCCTTTCCACTCAGTGGCCGGATCGCTGCCGTCGACCGGATGGTTCCAGTCGAAGCGGGGATCGCGGCGCGGCACGAAGTTACCGTGGAAGTAGGCGATATTGCCGTCGGCATCCGCGTACACGGTATTGTTCGAGGAGTTGGTGCGCAGGTCCATCACCTTCAGGAAGGCCGCGTAGTCGCGCGCCTTGGTACGGCCGTACGACTGCTCGAGCGCGTGCACCGGGTCGTCCATCATCTTCACGGCCACCCACTTGCCGCCCTCTTCCCGGATCACCGGGCCGTGGTGGGTGAAGAAGGCCGTCACGCTGCGGCTGGCCATGCCGTCCGCGGTCTTGTACGGCAGCGCGATCGTCTTGCTGCGCAGCGGACGCTCCTCCTTGCCGTACTTGTAGAAGAACTTGCCGCCGCGCTCGGCCACGCTTTCCAGGTATTCGTCGATGACGTCGCCGCCGCCCGAGGTGTGCATCCAGCCGAGGCGCTCGTTGAACCCCTGGTAGATGAAGAACTGGCCCCAGGTGACGGCCCCATAGGCGTTCAGGCCCTCCTCGCTGACCATGTGGACTTCGGGGCGGAAGTAGAAGGAGGTGTGCGGGTTGATCATCAGCAGCGCGTGCTTGCCGGCGGTGCGCTGCGGCGCGATCGCGAAGCCGTTCGAACCGGTCGGTTCCGGGTCGAAGCCGGTGCCGATATCCGCCATCGCCACTACCGGCGCCGGGGCCTTGCCGTAGAAGGCTTCCAGCTGTTTCAGGTTGATCGACTCGATGTCGCCGCCGATGCTGCCCTCGCTGAAGCTGAGGGCCATCCACGGCTCGAAGCGGGTCAGGAGCTTGGGTTTCACCTGCGGATGGCTGGCCAGGTACCAGTTCAGGCCATCGGCCCAGCCGTTCATCAGCTTCTTCAGCCACGCGGGGCTGGCCGCGTATTTGGCTTTCATCTCAAGCGGGTCGATATAGAGCTTCATGCGCAGGTCGCGCCAGATCTCCTTCTCGCCCTCGACCTCGGCCAGGCGCCCCATCGCATTGATGTAATTCAGTTCGACGCGGTTGAAGTCATCTTCCGCCTGGGCGTACACCATGCCGAACACCGCGTCCGCGTCCGTCTTGCCGTACACGTGAGGGATGCCCCACTTGTCGCGCAGGATCGTTACGCGCTGGGCCGCCTTCTTCAGGCGCGCCAGTTCGGCGTTCGAGAAGCTGCCGGCGGCTTGCGCCGTCGCCTCGGGTGCGGCGGCCGCCATCGCGGGCGGCAGCGCGGCCAGCACGGCCAGACTCAGTGCGGCGGTCGAGGCGATCAGGCGGGAAGTCGGCATGGGGTCTCCTGGATGTTATTATGGTTTTATTCGGCGCCGAGCAGGACCAGCTTCTGCTTCAGCACGTCGTTTTCGCCGATCAGGGTGGCGACGCGGTCCTTCAGCTCGGCCACCTGGGCCTTGAGGGCCTTGATCTGGTCTTCGGGCGTCTCGAACTCGGCCTCCTTCTTCGGCTTGGCGGCGCTCTTCTGCTCGCGCACCTGGCGCGCCGCCTGCTGCAGCTCCTTCTTGCCGCCGGCGACCGCCGCTACCTGGGCTTCCTTCGGCAGCGAGGCCACGTTGGCGGCGGAACTGATCGAGATGGTACCGCTGCGCACCGCCTCCACCAGCTCCGGCGCGGCGGCCTTCTGGATCCGCTCGATCTGACTGATGGTGTTGGCCGAGACGCGGGCGGCGCGCGCCACTTCCTGGCGCGTGTTCCACGGCGGGGCAAAGGGGACGGCCTGGTCAGCCTCGGTCTGCAGTTCGTCGTCGGTCTTCTGGACCACGCGCGCGGCCAGGATCTCCTTCTTGCGCAGTGCCATCAGGCCGCGCTGGAAATCGGTGACGCTGCGGCGCGCCAGCTGGTTATCGATCATCCACAGCTTGACGTCTTCGATCGAGTCGAAACTGTCGTTCTGGACGGTCCGGAACGGGATGTTGTGCTGGCTGCAGATGGCGTAGCGGTTATGGCCGTCGATCAGGACGTCGCGCCACAGGATCAGCGCTTCGCGGCACCCTTCGGTGAGCAGGCTGCGTTCCAGGGCTTCGTGTTCGGCGGGCGTGAGGGGGTCGACGTAAGTACGGAGTTCGTCGTTAATCGTGATGTTCAATTCGGGTCCTTGCACTTCGATTGCTGTGTGTAGCGTTTGCTTTGCGCATGCTACACCATGCAGGGACTCAACTGAAGAATGAAGATGAGGTGGTGCGGGCAGCCGGAATCGAACCGGCACGCCTCGCGGCGGCAGATTTTAAGTCTGATGCGTCTACCAGTTCCGCCATGCCCGCGCCGGGCGGGATTGTACTACGGTCGCCGACGATGGTGGTAGTTTACGCTACATTGCAGGCATGCGCCCCAGGGAATCCACCATGACGATGACATCCCTCTTCCCCGGCTTCCAGACCCGGACCATCGAAACCGCGCCCGGCATTGCCATCCACGCCATCGCCGGCGGCAGCGGCCCGCCCCTGCTCCTGCTCCACGGCCATCCGCAGACCCACGCCATCTGGCACAAGGTGGCGCCCGAGCTGGCGCAGCACTTCACCCTGGTGGCCTGCGACCTGCGCGGTTACGGCGATTCTTCCAAGCCGCCGGGTCTTGAGGACCATGCCAACTACAGCAAGCGGACCATGGCCGCCGACGTGCTCGCAACGATGCGCGCGTTCGGCTTCGAGCGCTTCAAGGTGCTGGCCCACGACCGCGGCGCGCGGGTCGCGCACCGGCTTGCGATGGACCATCCGGAGGCGGTCGAGCGCATGGTCCTGCTCGACATCGCGCCGACGCTGGCGATGTACGAGCAGACCACCGAAGCCTTCGCGCGCGCCTACTGGCACTGGTTCTTCCTGATCCAGCGGGCGCCTCTGCCGGAACGCCTGATCGAGGCGGATCCTTCCGCTTATATCACCAGCGTGATGGGCAGCCGCAGCGCCGGCCTGGCGCCTTTCGATCCGCGCGCGCTGGCCGAATACCAGCGTTGCCTGGCCCTGCCCGGCAGCGCCCACGGCCTGTGCGAAGACTACCGCGCCGCCGCCGGCATCGACCTCGAGCACGACCGCGCCGACCGTACGGCCGGGCGCCGCCTGGCCATGCCGCTGCTGGTGCTGTGGGGCGCGAGCGGCATCGTGCAGCGCTGCTTCGAGCCGCTGCAGGAGTGGCAAAAGGTGGCCGAGGACGTGCGCGGCGCCGCCCTGCCCTGCGGGCATTACATCCCCGAGGAAGCGCCGGAGGCCCTGCTGGCGCAGGCGCTGCCTTTCCTTGCCGCTTAGCTGACTCAGGCCCGGCGCTTCAGCTCCACCACCACGTCATCGCGGTAGCGCGCGCTCAGCTCTGCCCACTGCCCGTCGAACTTGTCCATGGCCGCCTGCTTGATGTGGCCATAGCCGCGCACCTGCTCCGGCAGCTGCGCCAGCTTCAGCGCCGCTTCCTTGTTGTCCGCGCGCAGGCCGCTCGCCAGGCCGCGTGCGAAGGCCAGGTAGCGGTCGCGCAGCGCACGCTCCTGCCTGCGCTCGCGCGTGTAGCCGAAGGGGTCGAAGGCCGTGCCGCGCAGGCCCTTGAAGCGGGCCAGCACGCCGAACACCGGCATCATCCAGCCGCCCAGCACCATCTTGGCAGGCACCTCTGAACCGGGCTTCTTGCGCGCCAGAAGCGGCGGCGCCAGGTGGAAGCCCAGCTTGTAGTCGCCGTCGAACTGGGCGGCAATTTGCGCGCGGAAGGCCGGGTCGGCATGCAGGCGCGCCACTTCGTATTCGTCCTTGTAGGCCATGACTTTGAACAGGTTGCGCGTGACCGCCTTGGCCACCTGCTTGCGCGAGCCGCTGCCTTCGAGCGCGATCTCGCGCTGTTCGACCGCTGCCACCGCTTGCGCGTACTGCTGCGCATAGGCGGCATTCTGGTAGCGCGTCAGCCAGTCGACGCGGAAGGCCACCATCTCCTCCAGCGACTTCGGCGCGGCGAACTGGATCACCTGCGCCGGCTGCGCCATGCCATCGAGCTTCGCCTGGTCGGCGGCGAGCAGGCGGCCCAGCGTGAAGGCGCGCTTGTTCATGTCGACCGCCACGCCATTCAGCTCGATCGCACGCATGAGTGCGACCAGGCCGACCGGCACCAGACCCTGCTGCCAGGCATAGCCCATCAGCAGGATATTGCTGCCGATCGGGTCGCCGAGGAAGCGTGCGGCAGTGGCCTGCGCGTTCAGGCGCAGCAGGTTCGCCTCGCCCGCCGCGGCGGCCAGCTTGCCGAGCAGGCCTTCGCGGTCGACCTGGGCATCGCGGTCGCGGGTAAAGTCCGCGGTCGGGATCTCGTATTCGTTGGCGACCACTCTGGTGTGAGAATGGCAGATGACGGCCAGGCCGTCCGGCATCGCGGCCACGACCAGGTCGCAGGCAAAGACGGCGTCGGCCTGGCGCAGGTCGATGCGGACCTGGTGCAAGCGTTCGGGCGAAGACGCCACCCGCACATGGGACAGCACCGCGCCGCCCTTCTGCGCGAAGCCCATGAAGTCCAGCGTGGACGCGCCCTTGCCTTCCAGGTGCGCCGCCATCGTGATCAGCGCGCCCACCGTGACGACGCCGGTACCGCCGACGCCCGCCACCAGGATCTCGAAGGGTTTCGCCAGCGCCGGCTGGGGCGGGACCGGATAGCTTTCCAGCGCGCGCTCCAGGTCGGCCAGCGACATTTTCACGCCGGCCGGCTTGCGCAGCGTGCCGCCCAGGACCGAGACGAAGCTCGGGCAGAAGCCTTCGACGCAGGAGTAGTCCTTGTTGCAGGACGATTGCTCGATCTGGCGCTTGCGGCCCAGCTCCGTTTCCAGCGGCAGGATGGACAGGCAGTTCGACTGCACGCCGCAATCGCCGCAGCCTTCGCACACGGCCGGATTGATCACCATGCGGCGCGCCGGATCGGGGAACACGATGTGGTCCGGCTTGTTCTTCTTGCGGCGGCGGCGCTTCTCGGCGGCGCAGGTCTGGTCATACACCAGCACCGTGGTGCCGGGGATTTCGCGCAGCTGGCGCTGGATGACATCGAGTTCGCTGCGGTGGTGCACGGTGACGCCTTCCGGCAGGACCACGCCTTCGTAGTTGTCCGGGTAGTCGGTGACGACGACTGCCTTCTTCACGCCTTCGCTGATCGCCTGCTGCAGGATCTGCGGCACGGACAAGGTGCCGTCCACCGGCTGGCCGCCGGTCATCGCGACCGCGTCGTTGTACAGGATTTTATAGGTGATGTTGGTGCCGGCGGCCACGCTCTGGCGGATCGCCAGCGAGCCGGAATGATAGTAGGTGCCGTCGCCCAGGTTCTGGAAGATGTGCTTCTCGCCCACGAAAGGCGCGGTGCCGGCCCAGCTGATGCCTTCGCCGCCCATCTGCGACAAATAATAGGTGTCGCGCTGCATCCAGGTGGCCATGAAGTGGCAGCCGATGCCGGCCAGCGCGCGGCTGCCTTCGGGCACGCGGGTCGAGGTATTGTGCGGGCAGCCGGAGCAGAAGTATGGTGTGCGGCGCACGCCATTTGCCGGGTCGAAGGGCAGCTCGGCGGCGCAGAAATCGGGAAGGAAGCGGTTAAGGTCCAATGCCGGATACTTCGTCCCCAGCCAGCGCACGATTACCGGCGCAATGCGTGAGGGCCGCAGCTCGCCCAGCGCGGACAGCAGCGGCGCGCCATCGCGATCAAGCTTGCCGACGACCGTGGGCCGCTGTTCGGCCGGCAGGTTGTAGAACAGGTTCTTGACCTGCTGCTCGATCACCGGCCCCTTTTCCTCGACCACCAGGATCTCGTCCAGCCCTTGCGCAAAGGCGGACAAGCGCGTGCGTTCCAGCGGATAGCTCAGGCCCGGCTTGTACAGGCGCACGCCGAGTTCGGCCAGGCGCGCCAGCGGCAGCTGCATGCGCTCCAGCGCTTCGATCAGGTCCAGGTAAGCCTTGCCGGCGCCGATGATGCCGATGCGGGCGTCCGGCGCCGGCACCACCAGGCGGTCGATCGAGTTCGCGCGCGCAAAGGCCTGCACCGCCTCCAGCTTGGCGGCCACGCGCTGCTCGAGCGCCAGGCCAGGCAGGTCCGGCCAGCGGTTGTGCAGGCCGTCCGGCGGCGGCGTGTAGTCGGTCGGCGTGGCGAAAGTGGGCATGGGCGGCAGCTCGACCACCGCGCCGCCTTCCACCGTTTCCGAGATCGCCTTGAAGCCGCACCATGCGCCGGAATAACGCGACAGCGCCCAGCCGTACAGGCCGAATTCCAGGTACTCCTGGATGTTGGCCGGATTAATCACCGGCATGCCCCAGGCGATCAGCGCCTGCTCGCTCTGGTGCGGCATCGACGAGGACACGCAGCCGTGGTCGTCGCCGAGAATGGCCAGCACGCCGCCGTGCGGCGATGAGCCGTACACGTGGCCGTGCTTGAGGGCGTCGCCGGCGCGGTCCACGCCCGGCCCTTTGCCGTACCACATGGCGAACACGCCGTCGACCTTGCGGGTGGGATTGGCTTCCACCTGCTGCGATCCCATCACGGCGGTCGCGCCCAGCTCCTCGTTGATCGCGGGGAGGAATTCGATCCGCCGCTCGGCCAGCAGCTTTTTGGCGCGCCACAGTTCCTGGTCGACGGCGCCCAGCGGCGAGCCGCGGTAGCCGCTGACGAAGCCGGCCGTGTCCAGCCCGTTCGCTTCGTCCAGCTGCTTCTGCATGCACAGCAGGCGCACCAGGGCCTGGGTGCCGGTCAGGAACACCCGGCCCTGGGTACGGGTCAGGTTGTCGTCGAGTGCGTAGTCGGGGTCTGCCAGCCCGACCGGCGCGGGGAGCGTCATGTCGTTCATGTTTTTATAGTAGGTAAATGATGAGACAGGATAGGCTCGCGGGCGCGAAAGATTTTTTCTATCTTTGCAATCTGCGACGCTAGAATTGCAAGAACTTGTCTACTTCTGGCCAAAAAGATGAAAAATCATTCGATTGATGCAGCATCCATGAAAATTCTCGCCGAGCTGCAGAAGGACGGCAGGATCTCCTCCAACGAGCTGGCGGAAAAGATCGGGATGTCGGCCAGCCCCTGCTGGCGGCGCCAGAAGGAGCTGGAAGACAACGGCTACATCCTGCGCTACACCGCCCTGCTCGACCGCCGCAAGCTGGGGCTGTCGGTGGTGTGCCTGCTGCACGTCTCGCTGCTGCGGCACGCGGAGGGCGTGGTCGAACAGTTCGAGCAGGCGATGCGGCTGCGGCCGGAAGTGGTCGAGTGCTACGAAACCACCGGCACCTCCGATTACCTGGTGAAGGTGGTGGTGGCCGACATGGATGCCTACCACGACTTCCTGCACAACGTGCTGGTGAAGCTGAACGGGGTGTCGCAGGTGAATACCAGCGTGGCGCTGCGGGAGGTGAAGTACGAGACCGCCTTGCCGCTGTAGCCATGCAAGGAATGCCAGACAATGCGATCATGGCGGTCTCAGTACCCAATTTCCAGTTCACGTCAACACAGGAACCGACTCACATGACGACATCCAGCTATCCCGACACCCGTCTCCTGATCGCCAATGAATGGAGCGACGCCGCCAGCGGCAAGACCATCCCGGTTGTCAATCCGGCCACCGGCCAGGCCATCGGCACGGTCGCCCACGCCGGCATCGCCGACCTTGACCGCGCCCTGGCCGCCGCCCAAAAGGGCTTCGAGACCTGGCGTGCCGTCCCCGCCGCCGAACGTGCCGCCACGATGCGCCGCGCCGCCAGCCTGCTGCGCGAACGCGCCGCCGACATCGCCCGCCTGCTGACCCAGGAACAGGGCAAGCCGCTGGCGGAAGCGAAGATGGAAGCGATGGCCGGCGCCGAGATCATCGACTGGTTCGCGGCCGAGGGCATGCGCGTGTATGGCCGCATCGTCCCCGCGCGCAATCCGGCAGCCCAGCAACTGGTGCTGAAGGAGCCGGTCGGCCCGGTCGCCGCCTTCACGCCCTGGAACTTCCCGATCAACCAGGTCGTCCGCAAGCTGGCCGCCGCCCTGGCCACCGGCTGCTCCTTCCTGTGCAAGGCGCCGGAAGAGACGCCCGCTTCGCCTGCGGCCCTGTTCCAGTGCTTCGTCGATGCCGGTGTGCCGGCCGGCGTGGTCGGCCTGGTGTTCGGCGACCCGGCCGAAATCTCCGGCTACCTGATCCCGCACCCGGTCATCCGCAAGGTCACCTTCACCGGCTCGACCCCGGTCGGCAAGCAGCTCGCCGCACTGGCCGGCGCCCACATGAAGCGGGCGACCATGGAACTGGGCGGCCATGCGCCGGTGATCATCGCCGAAGACGCGGACGTGATGCTCGCGGTGAAGGCGGCCGGTGCGGCCAAGTTCCGCAATGCCGGCCAGGTCTGCATCTCGCCGACCCGCTTCCTGGTCCACAACGCGATCAAGGAAGAATTCACGCGCGCGCTGGTGGCGCATGCCGAAGGCCTGAAGCTGGGCGACGGCCTGCAGGAAGGGATCACGCTGGGCCCCCTGGCCAACGCGCGCCGCGTGACGGCGATGGCGAAGGTGGTCGAAGATGCGCAGGCCAAGGGCGCGGTGCTGGCGACCGGCGGCAAGCGCGTGGGCGAGGCAGGCAACTTCTTCGCCCCGACCATCCTGGCCGACGTCCCGCTGGAAGCCAGCGTGTTCAACGACGAGCCCTTCGGCCCGGTGGCCGCGGTGCGCGGTTTCGACAGCCTGGAAGATGCGATCCTTGAAGCGAACCGCCTGCCCTTCGGCCTGGCCGGCTATGCCTTCACCCGCTCGATCAAGAACGCCCAGCTGCTGATGAACCGCGTGGAAGTCGGCATGCTGTGGATTAACCAGCCGGCTACCCCGAGCGCCGAGCTGCCTTTCGGCGGCATCAAGGATTCCGGCTACGGTTCCGAAGGCGGCCCGGAGGCGCTGGAAGCCTACCTTAATACCAAGGCCGTTTCGATGGTCGGGGTGTAAGTAGCTGCCGGTGGCGTTCGGCAGCTTGCCGGCGCCGCCGCGTCAGCTTCTTTCAGTCGCGCGGCTCGGCGAGCGACTCCGCCAGCACCGTGTAATACATCTGGCGAATGAACACGATCAGATTCGGGTTCAGGAAATCAGTGTGATCCTTGATGATGCGCGGGTCCGTCCTGACCACCCAGACCGGCATGAATGGTGGCCGCTCCAGGCCCAGCGGGTCGCGGACGAAGCTGGCACCAAGCTCGTCGCCGCATACCAGCCTGCCCTTGTCGTTGACGGCGCATCGTTTCAGCACCTGTCCGTTGGTCAAGGACAGCTTCGGTTCGCCGAAGCCCTTGTAGCGTATCTGCTGTTGCGCCTTGCTCCAGGCGTGTTCGTGTTCGAGCCGGCATTCGAGATTGCAGTTGGCGTCTGCAGCGGTCTCGAGGTCCAGCCTATGTGTTACGTAGCGGTCGGTCCAGCCGACGCTGTTGCGGCTGGCGTCCGACTGCGCCGTCCCCCGCGAAGGGCTGAAGATCGTCGTGAACGTTCGGAAGGCGGGAAAGAAGCGCCGCGTGGCCCAATCGCCTTCCGATTGCAGCACGATCATGATGGGAAGCTGCGCTCCGTGACGTCCTTGTCCCGGCGCGTCCGATCGATATGCGCGCTCGGCGGCAGCTCTCGCGAGCGCCTCGAAATGGACGCCCTCGAAGGCTGGATTGATCAGGACGACCAGGTCGCCGAAACTGTGCGCGTAAGGCGGCACATCGGCCCGGTCGCCGGGTGCCTGGGACTCCGCAATATTGGCGATCAGCCGGCCCGCCAGCGCGCGATAGGTGATCAAGGCGCCGAAGCTGTGGCCGATCGTCAGCATGTGCACATCGTTGCACTGCCGCGGTTCCGGGACGGCAGCCGATTTTCCCGCAATCCTGGCGTCGCTCGCTTCCGAAAAGTGGCAGGCGTGGGCCAGGTAGAAGTTATGCAGGCGCGCGAACAGTTCCTGCGCCACCTCCTCGGCCGCGAGCTTGCGGTCCCATATCGAGGAATGCTTGATGCCCGGGCCCAGCACCGAGTCGCCGCGCCACCCGATGTACACGCCCACGACCTTGCGCTGGCGCCTGGCGGCGCCGTTCTCGGGCCGCGCGCTCATGCGTTGTTCGAGCCGCGCAGCACGCGCCAGCAGGTTACGGAAAGCATTCACGTTCCTGTCGTCCGGCGCTGCCGTGTGATGCCAGCCATGGGTGTAGACGATCAGATTCAAGGGCGTGCCGCCACCCTGTTCGGATAGCGCATTCAGCCGCTGCATGACCCACTTGATCCGCAGCGATTCGCTGGCGGGACTGGAAAGCCAGCCATGATCGTCGAATTCGACGAAATACAGATCGTAAGCGGGCGTGTACTCGTGCGCAGCCTGCCAGCATGGCGTGCTGTAATCGAGGCGTGGATCGTTTTCTGCACGGTCGCTGTCCGAGCCTGCCGTCTGCGCCGCTTGCGCGGACCTGGCGCTTTCGAAGACCGCTGCGCAGCCTGGCGCAGGCTCGGCATTTGCCTGCCGGTTGGGAGGAAAAGGCGCGCAGCCGGTCAGCCAGCAGGCCAGGAAGGCGAGTATGACAATCACTCTGGACATGGGCGTCTCCGCTGCTTCGCGTGCTCGATTTCGCCATTCCCAGCTTGGACCTGAATGGCAATGCAGAGGTTCCGCCCTGGCCGGCGGCGCGACGCTCAGGCCTTGGGCGGCCATTGCCTGATGACGGCTGCCAGTGCAATCAAGACGATGGCTGCGTAAGGCTTGTCTTCCAATATCGTAAGGAATTCGGTAACTAATCGAAGCATTTCCATGATTGTCCTCATTTGTCCAAAAGTTATGGGCGGCTTTCGGGCCGCTTCGCTCGGAACGCCTTCGTGTGGCTTTCCTTACGCTGGTTTGGACGGCTGAGTTCGTCTGAAGTTGCTGGTGAAAAGTTGACTCGTGACCCTTATCAAATAGGAGCAAGCATATAGGCGCCAGATACCTGCCGATAGAACGGGCGCCGCATACGCGAGCAAGGTGAGCACCATCAAACCTGCCAATGATGCAAACCAGTAATGTCGAGTCAATCATTACCGGAATGCTCATGGAAAGTGTAATCGTCTACACAGGCAAGGATTTGCGGCGGATGCGCGAGGAAGGCGGATGCGGCCACTGGACCGCCAGCCCGATCCGCGTGGAGGCGGCGCAGTACCTCGTCTGCGTCCGCAACCGCCGCGAGCAGTGGGCCGCGATGGATTTCGAGCATGGCGTCGCTTTCCTGATCGCGCGCATCAAGAGCACGAAACCGTCGGCGCATGCGGCAAGGATCACGATTGAATTCGAGACCTATGCGATGGTTCACATTCCCGGCGCATGGCAACTACTCGCTAACAGCCAGCGCTTTCCGGTGGCTTACCTGGAGACGTCCGAAGTGTTTCGCCGCCTGGACCTGAATCCGGACGAACTGGACTGGCAGCAGCTCATGGGCAGCCCCGCGCCGCTGCAGGTGCAGGAAAAAGCTGCCGCCTTCGCAACGGCGGATGCCGGCGAAATAAAAGGCGCGAATCTGATCGATGCGATCGCGGAAGCCAAGCGCAAGCTCGCCGAGTCCCTTGGCATAGCCTCCGAAAAGATCGAGATTACGATCCGCCTGTAGGGCTCAGGTAGCGGCGAAGGTCCGCACGACAAACCTGATCAGCTGGGCGATCAGCTGCCCACCCACCACCGCCAGCAGGGCAAACGCGACGATCTGACAGATGCGCAGCCCAAGCTCGTGGCCGCGCCAGCGGCTGCCGAAACGCAGGGGACCATGGAAACGCGCCGGTAGATGCACATGGGCAAAACGTAGCTTCATGATTGTCTCCATTTATACGAATGTTGTGAGCACAGCTTACGCCTGCATCGGCCCGGCTGCAAATGCACGAGCGGAAGCTCGTAAAAAATGCCGCTGTCGCGTAGGCGAACAGCGGCAAATACTCAGCCGATCACTGAGGTGGAGACACACAAAGAAGCAGAGAGACTACTTGACGAAACATGACAGGAAATTGGGACGTCTTCGGCCCTCACAAGGCCCGGAATGGGTAAGCAAATCCCCGTCGTGACGTCAGCCTGGTCTCACATCCACTTTGCAACCCTGCGCATGGCGATACTGCCCGGCTAACGGACGACCGGTTTGCCGCGACTGCGGTAGGATCGGGCCATGTGTGGACGATTTGACCAAAGCCAGACCGCGCGCCATTACGCCAATGCCTTCGGCTGGGCCGACGCGGTCTTCGACAGCGAATCCGCGCCGACGACCAACGCCGCGCCCGGCACCTATCGGCCCGTGCTGCATATGCAGGACGGCGAGCACCGCGTCGACGACGTGTTCTGGAGCTACCGGCCCCGCTGGGCCGAGGGCAAGATCCCGATCGCCATCAATGCCCGCCTCGAAAAGCTGAGCGGCAGCTACTGGTCGCGCCTGCTCAAGAACGGGCGCGGCATCGTGCCCGCCGAGGGCTGGTACGAATGGACCGGCGAAAAAGGCCACAAGCAGCCCTGGCACATCCACCGCAAGGACCACGCTCCCCTCTTCCTGTTGGCGCTGGCCAACTTCGGGCCCTTCGAGGAAAACCGCGCCGAATCCGGCTTCGTGCTGGTCACCGACGATGCCCACGGCGGCATGCTCGACATCCACGACCGCCGTCCGGTCGTCCTCAGCCAGGAAGATGCCGAATTGTGGATGTCCCCTTCCCTGAGTCCGCAGCAGGCACTCGAGCTTGCGCGCCATGCGGCAGTGCCTCCCGACGACTTCGACTGGTACAAGGTCAGCACCAAGGTCAACAACGCCAGCGCCGACGGGCCGCAGATCGCCCGGCCCATCGCCGACGAGGACGAAGAATAAAAAAGCCCGCACACCTTGCGGCATGCGGGCTCCTGCGGTGCTTCTACCGATTAGTGCTTAGTGCTGGTAGGCGCCGATGTCGAAACCGGTGGTGGCATTACGCGGCTTACCGTCCAGGTCGGTGGCGTAGGCGTTGGTCGCGGTGCCGCGGCCGATTGCCGGCGAGCTGGTGGTCAGGTGGAAGTCCGGCGTCGCGGC
>NZ_JBWKQA010000008.1:0-244181 GCF_059418525.1 Telluria sp. GW821-FHT07G12
GATAACGTGTCGATCACCGTCAAGCTGATCGCCCCGATCGCGATGGAAGAAGGTCTGCGCTTCGCAATCCGCGAAGGTGGCCGTACCGTCGGCGCCGGCGTGGTTGCCAAGATCATCGCCTAATTTCGATTAGCCGATTCGCCGGTGGGGCAGTGTCCCGCCGGCACAACGGATGGGGACAGACTTTTCAGGCTGTCCCCATCTTTTTGTCCAAGAACGGTGATATACTCCCGCCTCTTGAGCAGTACCGAAGCACCCGCATTACCTTTCACACATTGCCGGCCTCGCCGGAACGTTCTTTTAAAGGAATTAGCATGTCCGCTCCGAATCAGAAAATCCGTATCCGCCTGAAAGCGTTCGACTACAAACTGATCGACCAGTCCGCTCTGGAAATCGTCGACACCGCCAAGCGCACCGGCGCCGTCGTCAAGGGCCCGGTCCCGCTGCCGACCCGCATCCAGCGTTTCGACGTGCTGCGTTCCCCGCACGTCAACAAGACCTCGCGCGACCAGTTCGAAATCCGTACGCACCAGCGTCTGATGGACATCGTGGACCCGACCGACAAGACCGTTGACGCACTGATGAAGCTGGACCTGCCGGCTGGCGTCGACGTCGAAATCAAGCTGCAATAATCTCGTGTCGCCCGGCGGATTCGTCTGCCGGTAGAAACGGGGCTGGCATCACTTCGGTGGGCCGGCCCCGTTTTCTTTTGTGCTTGCGGAAGCGTGTATTTGCAGTAGCGCAAGTCCAGCATGTTCTGATAGTCTTTTGCTTCCTATTGGACGCCTGACTACGGATCGCATTCCATGCGCCGCTTCCTGCTTACAGTACTTGTTTCAGCCTGCGTCCTCATCGCCCCGATGGCGGGCGCCGCCGCTCCCGCCCAGATTGCACTCTGCTTCGAACGCCAGGAAGTGCTTCCCTGGCGCACCCTGGACTTCGAGGGATTGAACTTCGAAATGCTCGCCGACGTGGAAAAGCGTGCCGGCGTCAAGTTCGTCTACCACAGCATGCCCTGGAAGCGCTGTCTCGAGCAGCTCAAGACCAGCCAGATCGACGGCGCCTTTTCCGTCAGCTTCAATCCCGGCCGCGCGAGAATCGGAGCCTTTCCCGGCGTGGACGCCAACGCCGCGCATCCACAAGCGGATGCCTCCAAGCGCATGCACATGGATTCCTATGTGCTGGTGCGGCCCCGCGGAAGCCGGCTCAACTGGGACGGCAAGAACATACAAAACCTCGAAGGGCGGATCGGATTCCAGCTTGGCTATTCGGTGGGCGAGCTCCTGCGCGCCCAGGGAATTCCGGTCGATGAGGGCAGCCAGCGCTCCGATGAGCTGGCGGAAAAGCTGATTGCCGGGCGCCTCGCCGGGGCTGCATTGGGCGGACGTACGACCGCCAAGCTGATGCACAGCCCGATCGCAAGCAAGCTGGAGGTCCTGCCCTTGCCGCTGGTCGAAAAGGCGTATTACCTCGTCTTTTCGAATACCTTTTACCGTAACAATCCCCAACTCGCCGCGCGCCTCTGGAACGCAGTCGAGCAAGCCAGGAATAGTGCGGCGTATCGCAAGCACGAATCGCAGGTGCTGCAGCAGGAGAAATAATCCACGTCTTCATGGGCAGGCGCTTGATAAGTCGACTGCCGGCCTGATCTGAAAAGAAAGCGGGAACGCACGACGCAAAAGAAAATTATAAATATTGAAACATATCGGCGATAATCGCGCCTCAGGAGGAACGCGATGGCGACAATGAAGCAGGTGGCGCAACGTGCCGGGGTGTCGATCTCGACCGTTTCGCATGTGATCAACAACACGCGCGCCGTCAGCGACGAGGTGCGTCAACGGGTGCTGGGCATCATCGATGAGATGCGCTATGTCCCGAGCGCCGTCGCCCGCAGCCTCAAGAACGACAAGACCAACACCATCGGCGTGCTCGTGCCGAACAGTTCGAATCCCTATTTTGCCGAGTTGATCCGCTGGATCGAGGATGCCGCCTTCGAGCTCGGCTATCACATCATCCTTTGCAACGCCCATGGCGGCGCCCAGAAGCAGACCGCCTACCTGCGCCTGCTGATGGAAAAGCGCATCGACGGCCTGGTGCTGGTGGCCAGCGGCGCTGACGACGACCACGATCTCTTGTTGCGCCACGAGTCCGTGCCCATCATCCAGCTCGAGCGCGCCTTGCCCGGGCTGGACGCCGACCTGGTGCTGGCCAGGCAGGAGGAGGGCGCCTATCAGGCCACGCGCCACCTCATCGAACTGGGCCACCGCGACATCGCCTGCGTCTCCGGGCCGGCCGATCTGCCGCGCAGCCGCGAGCGCGTCGGCGGTTTCATGCGCGCAATGCGCGAGGCCGGCATCGAGGTGCCCGCCAGCGAGGTCCTGCACGTGGAATTCACCAGCGCCGGCGGCCACGCGGCCTTCGGCAGGCTGCTGGCGCGGCCGCAGCGCCCGACGGCGGTCTTCGTGACCAGCGACCTGATGGCGATCGGCGGCCTGTGTGCGGCCAGCTGCGCCGGCGTGCGGGTGCCGGGCGAGCTGTCGGTGGTCGGCTATGACGATATCGGCGCGGCCTGCTACGCGACGCCGCCGCTGACCACGATGGCCCCGCCCAAGCGCGAGATGGCGCGCCAGGCCATCGTTCAATTGATCGAGCGTATACGCGGCGGGCATGAGCCGCTGCGCAATATCGCGCTGGCCAGCTCACTGATCGTGCGGGCCTCGACCGCCCCGCTGCACTGATCAGCTCGCGGCAGGCGCCGGGCCGGCATCCGGCGTAATCCCGGGCACTTCTTTCGCGCCGCCACGCACCTGCAAGGTCTGGGTCGGGTAGGCGTACTCGATCCCCTCCGCATCGAAGCGTTCGACGATGCGCAGCCAGATCTCCTGCTGCACATCCATGAAGGAAAGATAATCCGGCGAATCGTAGAAGTACACGACTTCGAAGTTCATCGACGACGCGCCGATCCCGGTGAAATGCGAGCGGTCCAGCCGGACCATTGGCTGAGCCTTGACGATGTCCGCCAGCATGGCCGGGATCGCGCGCAGCATGGCGGCCGGGGTGTCGTAGGTGACGGACACCGTGAACGCGGCGCGGCGCGATTCCAGCCGGCTCATGTTCTGCAGCCGGCTTTTCAGCAGGTCGGCATTCGAGAACACCAGCTGCTCGCCGCCCAGGCTGCGGATCCGCGTCGTTTTCAGGCCCACGTATTCGACCGTGCCCAGGTACTTGTCGACGACGATGAAGTCGCCGATCACGAAGGGCTTGTCGAGCACGATCGAGAGCGAGGCGAACAGGTCGCCGAGGATGTTCTGCACGGCGAGGGCCACCGCGATGCCGCCGATGCCCAGCGAGGCCACCAGGGTCGTGATGTTGACACCCAGGTTATCCAGGATCATCAGCAGGATGACCACCCACAGCACCATACGCGCGATGAAGCCGACCGCCGCCGCCGAGGTGGCGCGCGCCGGGTCCGTCGCCCGGTTCTCGTAGTACTGCAGCAACCAGCTGCGCAGGGCGGCGTTGCCCCAGATCGCACCCTGGATGAGGCCGATGGTGATGGCGGTGCGGGTGACGATGACGCGCACGCCTTCGGGCAGGGCCAGCATCAGCGAGCCGACGTAGAGGCCGATCACGGTCATCACCAGCATCTTGGTCGACTCCAGCGCGGCGACGGCGATGTCGTCCAGGCGGGTGGCGGTGCGGGCGGCAATGATGCCCAGGCGCCGCACCAGCACGTGCTTGAGCAGCCACAGCAGCAGCATGACGGCGAGCGCCACGCCGAAGGCGCTGAGCCATTTATAGACGGTGTTGCCGAAGAAGACGTGATCCATCCGCTACCCCTCTTATCAGATGAGCACATTGTAGCGGGCAGGGGATGTGCGGGCCCACGCGAAAAATTTCGCAACAAAAGCCTTGCGCAACAATAAAACCATTTCGTATAATGCGGCCTCCCCGGGCGGTTAGTTCAGCTGGTTAGAATACTTGGTCGACATCCAAGGGGTCGCAGGTTCGAATCCTGCACCGCCCACCAGAATTCCTCAGATCGCAGGCCGCTAGCCTGCAGAGAAAAGGTGCAGTAAGGCCTCTTCTGTGCCGTTCGCCAAGAACGGATTCCTCTCTTCTCCATGACAAAAGCGTAAAACGCAACAGAGCGCGTTACTCATCGCATTCTCCTGTTGCGCCTACTCGAGCCGCGCGCTATACTAGCCGGCTTCGGTATGGGCTAGTCTTTTTTTGCCCATGCGTTTTTGTAGTTCAATTAGCCCCGCCCAATCGTAGGTGGGAATGGAGAAAAAATGAGCCTGGGCCTCCTCGGTCGCAAGGTTGGCATGATGCGCATCTTCACGGATGATGGGGATTCGATTCCTGTCACCGTGCTGGACGTGTCGAACAACCGTGTTGCGCAAGTAAAAACTCCTGAAACTGACGGTTACTCCGCTGTTCAGGTCGTATTTGGTCAACGTCGCGCTTCCCGCGTGAACAAGGCCAGTGCGGGTCACTACGCCAAAGCTGGCGTCGAAGCCGGTACGCTGCTGAAGGAATTCCGCATCGAAGCCGCACAAGCCGCTGAACTGAAAGCAGGCGACGCAGTCAATGTGTCGATGTTCGAAGTCGGCCAGAAGATCGACGTGCAAGGCACCTCGATCGGTAAAGGCTACGCCGGTACCATCAAGCGTCACAACTTTGCTTCGGGTCGTCAAACCCACGGTAACTCGCGTTCGCACAACGTTCCTGGCTCCATCGGTATGGCGCAGGATCCGGGCCGCGTGTTCCCTGGTAAGCGCATGACCGGTCACATGGGCGACGTTACCGTCACCACCCAGAACCTGGAAATCGCCCGTATCGACGCCGAGCGTCAACTGCTGCTGGTCAAGGGTGCTGTTCCTGGCGCCAAGAACGGCCAAGTGGTTGTCAAGCCGGCCGTCAAGGTCAAAGCAAAGAAAGGAGCGTAAACGATGGAACTGAAGCTCCTGAACGAGCAAGGCCAAGCCGGCTCGAACGTGAACGCCACCGATGAAGTCTTCGGTCGCGATTACAACGAAGCACTGATCCACCAGATCGTGGTCGCCTACGCCGCTAACGCGCGCTCGGGTAACCGCAAGCAGAAGGATCGTGAAGAAGTCTCCCACACCACCAAGAAGCCGTGGCGTCAAAAAGGTACGGGCCGCGCTCGTGCCGGTATGTCGTCCTCGCCGCTGTGGCGTGGTGGTGGTCGCATCTTCCCGAACTCGCCTGACGAGAACTTCTCGCACAAGGTCAACAAGAAGATGTATCGCGCCGGTATGTGCTCGATCCTGTCGCAGCTGGCCCGCGAAGAGCGTCTGAACGTCGTCGAGAACCTGACCATCGAAGCCCCGAAGACCAAGCTGCTGTCGCAAAAGCTGCAGGGCATGGGCCTGGAATCGGTCCTGGTGATCACCGACACCATCGACGAAAACCTGCTGCTGGCATCGCGCAACCTGCCGAACGTGCTGGTTGTCGAGCCGAAGCACGCTGACCCGATGTCGCTGGTGTTCTACAAGAAAGTCCTGGTCACCAAAGCTGCTCTGGCCAAGATCGAGGAGATGTACGCATGAGCGCCGCAATCAAATTCAGCGAAGAGCGCCTGATGAAGGTGCTGCTGGCTCCGGTCATTTCCGAAAAGGCGACCTTCGTCGCTGAAAAGAACGAACAGATCGTGTTCAAGGTTCTGCCGGACGCGACCAAGCCGGAAATCAAGGCCGCCGTCGAACTGCTGTTCAAGGTGGAAGTCGAGTCGGTGCAGACCGTGAACCGCGAAGGCAAGCAAAAGCGTTCGGGTCGTTTCGTCGGTCGTCGCAACCACACCAAGCGTGCTTTCGTGGCCCTGAAGCCGGGTCAGGAAATCAATTTTGTCGAGGAGGCTAAATAATGGCACTCGTTAAGATGAAGCCAACCTCCCCAGGCCGCCGCGGCATGGTGAAGGTTGTGACCGAGGGCCTGTACAAAGGCCGTCCGTTCGCAGCCCTGGTTGAGAAGAAATCGAAGACCGCCGGTCGTAACAACAACGGTCACATCACCACCCGTCACATCGGTGGTGGTCACAAGCAGCACTACCGTGTCGTGGACTTCAAGCGCAACAGCAAGGACGGCATTCCGGCCAAGGTCGAGCGTATCGAATACGACCCGAACCGTACCGCCCACATCGCGCTGCTGTGCTACGCCGACGGCGCCCGTGCCTACATCATCGCTCCGAAGGGCGTTGCTGTCGGTGACACGCTGATGAGCGGCGCCGAAGCGCCGATCAAGTCGGGTAACTGCCTGCCGATCCGCAACATCCCGGTTGGTACCGTGATGCACTGCGTCGAAATGCTGCCGGGTAAAGGCGCACAGATGGCCCGCACCGCCGGCGCCGCTGTCGTCCTGATGGCCCGTGAAGGCACCTACGCCCAGGTTCGCCTGCGCTCGGGTGAAGTGCGCCGCGTGCACATCGAGTGCCGCGCCACCGTGGGTGAAGTCGGCAATGCCGAGCACAGCCTGCGCAAGATCGGTAAAGCCGGTGCAATGCGTTGGCGCGGTGTCCGCCCGACCGTCCGCGGTGTCGTCATGAACCCGATCGACCACCCGCACGGTGGTGGTGAAGGCCGTACGGCAGCCGGTCGTCATCCGGTGTCGCCATGGGGCCAGCAGACCAAGGGCAAGAAGACGCGTTCGAACAAGCGCACTTCGTCGATGATCGTCTCGCGTCGCGGCAAGAAATAAGGATAAAACATGACTCGTTCATTGAAAAAAGGGCCGTTCATCGATGCCCACCTGGTGAAGAAAGTCGAAGCCGCGCAAGCGACCAAAGACAAGAAGCCAGTCAAAACCTGGTCGCGCCGCTCGACGATCACTCCGGACTTCATCGGTCTGACCATCGCCGTCCACAACGGCAAGGTGCACGTGCCGGTGTATGTGTCCGAGAACATGGTGGGTCACAAGCTGGGCGAATTCGCCCTGACCCGTACGTTCAAGGGCCATGCCGCTGACAAGAAGGCGAAGAAATAATGGAAACTAAAGCTATCCTCAAAGGCGTGCGCCTGTCGGAGCAGAAGGGCCGCCTGGTTGCGGACCTGATCCGCGGCAAGAAGGTCGACGCCGCGCTGAACATCCTGCAGTTCAGCCCGAAGAAAGGCGCCACCATCATCAAGAAAGTGCTGGAGTCGGCAATCGCCAACGCCGAGCACAACGATGGTGCCGACATCGACGAACTGAAGGTCGTTCAGATCTACGTCGAAAAGGGTCCGATCCTGAAGCGCTTTACGGCACGTGCCAAAGGCCGCGGTGATCGCATTTCGAAACAATCCTGTCACATCTACGTGACTGTCGGTAACTAAGGAGTCACACGATGGGACAGAAAATCCACCCGACCGGCTTCCGCCTGTCGGTGACCCGTAACTGGGCCTCGCGCTGGTACGCTGGCAACGGCAACTTCGCCGACATGCTGAAGGAAGACCTGGAAGCCCGTGCTTTCCTGAAGAAGAAGCTGAAGAACGCTTCTGTCGGCCGCATCGTCATCGAGCGTCCGGCCAAGAACGCCCGCTTCACGATCTACTCGTCGCGTCCGGGCGTGGTCATCGGCAAGAAAGGCGAAGACATCGAAGTCCTGAAGACTTCGCTGGCGAAGATCATGGGCGTGCCGGTGCACGTCAATATCGAAGAAATCCGCAAGCCGGAAATCGACTCGCAGCTGATCGCCGACTCGATCGCCCAGCAGCTCGAAAAGCGCATCATGTTCCGTCGCGCAATGAAGCGCGCGATGCAGAACGCCATGCGCCTGGGCGCTGTCGGCATCAAGATCATGTCGTCGGGCCGTCTGAACGGCATCGAAATCGCACGTACCGAATGGTACCGCGAAGGCCGTGTGCCGCTGCACACCCTGCGCGCCGATATCGACTACGGCACCAGCGAAGCCTCGACCACCTACGGCATCATCGGTGTCAAGGTCTGGGTCTACAAGGGTGACCGTTCGCCGACCGGTGAAGCTCCGGTGATCGACGTGCCGGCCGACGAGAAAAAGCCGCGCGGTCCGCGTCGTGACGATGGCAAACCGGCTGGCCGTGGCCGCCCGGGCGCCAAGCCAGGTACCGCACCAGCAGGCCGCCGTGCTGCCAAGCCGGCTGCTGAGAAAGCAGGAGAATAAGCATGCTGCAGCCATCCCGCAGAAAGTATCGTAAAGAGCAGAAAGGCCGTAACACCGGCATTTCGCACACCCGCGGCACCGCTGTGTCGTTTGGTGAGTTCGGCCTGAAGGCCGTTGCCCGCGGCCGTATCACGGCTCGCCAGATCGAAGCGGCACGTCGTGCCATGACCCGTCACATCAAGCGTGGCGGCCGTATCTGGATCCGTATCTTCCCGGACAAGCCGATCTCGAACAAGCCGGCCGAAGTCCGTATGGGTAACGGTAAGGGTAACCCGGAGTACTACGTCGCTGAAATCCAGCCGGGCAAGGTCCTGTATGAGATGGACGGCGTCGCAGAAGAACTGGCGCGCGAAGCATTCCGCCTGGCCGCTGCCAAACTGCCGCTGGCAACCACTTTCGTGGTGCGCCAAGTCGGCCAATAACAGGAGTTAAGAATGAAAGCAACGGAACTCCGCGGCAAAGACCAGGCAGCTCTGCAGCAAGAGCTGAATGAGCTGCTGAAGGCACAGTTCGGCCTGCGCATGCAAATCGCAACGCAGCAGCTGACCAACACTGCTCAGCTCAAGAAGGTGCGCCGCGATATCGCCCGCGTCAAAACCGTGATGACCCAGAAGGAAGCCAAATGAACGACACCACTAAAACGGCGCTGAAGCGTACGCTGGTCGGCAAGGTCGTGTCCGACAAGATGGACAAGACGGTAACCGTGCTGGTCGAGCGTCACGTCAAGCACCCGCTGTACGGCAAGATCATCGTGCGCTCGAACAAGTATCACGCGCACGACGAGACCAACCAGGCCAAGACCGGCGACACGGTCGAGATCCAGGAAGGTCGCCCGATCTCGAAGACGAAGGCGTGGACGCTGACCCGTGTTGTGCAAGTAGCACAGGTTCTCTAAGCCTTAAAATTTGTCTTGCGAGGCCCGCTGGTATCTGAGATACTAGCGGGCTTCGTTCATGTGTTGCCGCAGTTGTCCCCGCGATGTCTGCGGCCTGCAATGAAGTATTGGAAAGTCCAATCACCCAAACGTAATGCTCCAGCAGGGGCGCTACGGCGGGACCAAGACTGACCGCAGGCCCACGGATTATCCGTGGGATTTTCTACGGCTTAAGTTGGGAAAGAAAATATCATGATTCAAACCGAAAGCCGGCTCGAAGTAGCCGACAATACCGGTGCCAAAGAAGTTCTGTGCATCAAGGTATTGGGCGGCTCCAAACGCCGTTACGCCAGCATTGGCGACGTGATCAAGGTCACCGTGAAGCAGGCTGCTCCGCGCGGCCGCGTCAAGAAAGGTGAAATCTACAATGCCGTGGTCGTGCGTACCGCTAAAGGTGTGCGCCGCCAGGACGGTTCCCTGGTGAAGTTCGACGGCAATGCCGCCGTTCTGCTGAACGCCAAGCTGGAGCCGATCGGCACCCGTATCTTCGGACCGGTGACCCGCGAACTGCGCACCGAAAAGTTCATGAAGATCGTGTCCCTGGCACCTGAAGTTCTGTAAGGGAGTCGTAATGGATAAGATTCGTAAAAACGACGAAGTCATCGTTCTGGCCGGTAAAGACAAGGGCAAGCGCGGTGTCGTTCAGCAGCGAGTAGATGCTGAGCACGTCATCGTTGAAGGCGTGAACGTGGCCAAGAAGGCCGTCAAGCCGAACCCGATGACCGGCGTAACTGGTGGTATCGTCGACAAGACCATGCCGATTCACGTGTCGAATGTCGCGCTGTTCAATGCAGCGTCCGGCAAGGCTGATCGCGTTGGCTTCAAAGAAGTGGATGGCAAAAAAGTCCGCGTCTTCAAGTCGAACGGCGAAGTAGTGAAGGGGTAATAAGAAATGGCCCGTCTGCAACAACTGTACAAAGACAAAGTCGTCTCCGAACTGACCGAGAAATTCGGCTACAAGTCGGTGATGGAAGTGCCGCGCCTGACCAAGATCACCCTGAACATGGGTCTGTCGGAAGCTGTCGCCGACAAGAAGATCATCGAGCACGCCACTGGCGACCTGACCAAGATCGCCGGCCAGAAGCCGGTCGTGACCAAGGCTCGCAAGGCAATCGCAGGTTTCAAGATCCGCGAAGGCTACCCGATCGGCACGATGGTGACCCTGCGCGGCGCCCGCATGTACGAATTCCTGGACCGTTTCATCACCGTGGCTCTGCCGCGCGTGCGTGACTTCCGCGGCGTGAGTGGCAAGTCCTTCGACGGTCGTGGCAATTACAACATCGGCGTCAAAGAGCAGATCATCTTCCCGGAAATCGATTACGACAAGATCGACGCGCTGCGTGGCATGAACATCTCGATCACCACCACCGCCAAGACCGACGAAGAAGCCAAAGCGCTGCTCGCCGCCTTCAAATTCCCGTTCAGGAACTAAGAGCATGGCAAAACTTGCATTGATCAACCGCGAAAAGAAGCGTGCAGACCTGGTGGAGAAATTCGCCCCGAAGCGTGCCGCTCTTAAAGCAATCATCAACGACCAGTCGAAGACCGAAGAAGAGCAATACGAAGCACGCCTGAAACTGCAGGCCCTGCCGCGTAACTCGGCGCCGAGCCGCCAGCGTAACCGCTGCGCCATGACCGGCCGTCCGCGTGGCACCTTCCGTAAATTCGGTCTGGCCCGTACCAAACTCCGCGAATTCGCCATGAAAGGCGAAATCCCGGGTATGACCAAAGCTAGCTGGTAATAGGAGAATAAGCAATGAGTATGAGCGATCCTATCGCCGATATGCTGACCCGCATCCGCAACGCACAAGGCGTGCAAAAGACCAACGTGTCGATGCCGTCGTCGAAAGTGAAAGTTGCGATCGCCAACGTCCTGAAGGACGAGGGTTACATCGAAGATTTCGCCGTGTCCACCGAAGGTGGCAAGTCGGAACTGAACATCGGTTTGAAGTATTACGTTGGCCGTCCGGTTATCGAGCGCATCGAGCGCGTTTCCCGTCCTGGCCTGCGCATCTACAAGGGCAAAGACGAAATCCCTCAGGTCATGAACGGCCTGGGCGTGGCTATCGTCTCGACCCCGAAGGGTGTGATGACCGACCGTAAAGCACGTGCAACCGGTGTCGGTGGCGAAGTGCTTTGCTACGTGGCTTAAGGAGTAGACGATGTCTCGAGTAGCTAAGATGCCGATCGCCGTCCCAAGCGGCACCGATGTGCAGATCTCTGCATCGGCAATCACTGTCAAGGGCCCGCTGGGCTCCCTGACCCAGCCGCTGAACGGCCTGGTCAAAGTGGAAAACAACAACGGCACGCTGACCTTCGACGTAGTGAACGATTCCCGTGAATCGAACGCCATGTCGGGTACCCTGCGTGCTCTGGTCAACAACATGGTTACCGGCGTTACCAAGGGCTTCGAGCGCAAGCTGACCCTGGTTGGCGTGGGCTACAAGGCAGCTGTGCAGGGCAACGCCCTGAACCTGTCCCTGGGCTTCTCGCACCCGGTTCTGCACGCGATGCCGGAAGGCGTCACTGCAGCAACCCCGACCCCGACCGAAATCCTGATCAAGGGTATCGATCGTCAAAAGGTCGGCCAGGTTGCCGCCGAAGTGCGCGCTTACCGCTCGCCTGAGCCTTACAAGGGCAAGGGTGTCCGCTATGCGGATGAAGTGGTGAAGCTTAAAGAAACCAAGAAGAAATAATCGGAGCTGACGATGGACAAGAAAGAATCGCGTCTGCGTCGCGGACGCCAAACCCGCATCAAGATCGCGCAGTTGGGCGTGAACCGCCTGTCGGTGCACCGTACCAACCTGCACATCTATGCGAACCTGATCAGCCCGGATGCGAAGGTCCTGGTTTCGGCTTCGACGCTGGAAGCAGAAGTGCGCGCCGAGCTGGGCGGCAAGTCGGGTGCGGGCGGCAACGCTGCTGCAGCCGCACTGGTCGGCAAGCGTGTCGCAGAGAAAGCACTGAAAGCAGGGATCACCGAAGTGGCATTCGACCGTTCGGGTTTCCGTTACCACGGCCGTGTGAAGGCGCTGGCAGAAGCCGCGCGTGAAGCCGGTCTGAAGTTCTAAGGAAGAATCGTCATGGCAAAAATGCAAGCGAAAATGGCAAGCGACAAGCCGGATGATGGCATGCGCGAGAAAATGATCGCGATCAACCGCGTGACCAAAGTGGTCAAGGGTGGTCGTATCATGGGTTTTGCAGCGCTGACCGTTGTCGGTGACGGCGATGGCCGCATCGGCATGGGTAAAGGCAAGTCGAAGGAAGTTCCTGTCGGCGTGCAGAAGGCAATGGAAGAAGCCCGCCGCAACCTGATCAAAGTGCCCCTCAAGAACGGTACCCTGCAGCACACCGTTACCGGTCGTCACGGCGCCTCGCGCGTCCTGATGTCCCCGGCCAAGCCGGGTACCGGCGTGATCGCCGGCGGCGCAATGCGCGCAATCTTCGAGGTGATGGGCGTGACCGATGTGGTCGCCAAGTCGACTGGTTCGTCGAACCCGTACAACCTGGTTCGCGCTACCCTCGACGGTCTGTCGAAGATGAGCACCCCGGCTGACATCGCTGCCAAGCGCGGCAAGTCGGTCGAAGAGATCCTGGGTTAAGGGGAATTACCATGGCAAACACCATCAAAGTCAAGCTGGTCAAAGGCCTGATCGGTACCCGTCAGGATCACCGCGCCACCGTGCGCGGTCTGGGTCTGCGTCGTGTCAACTCGGTCTCCGAGCTGCAAGACACCCCGGCGGTCCGCGGCATGATCAACAAGGTCAACTACCTCGTGAAAATTGTCGACTAAGCCCCGGCTTGGTTAACGGAGAAAACAATGCAACTCAATACCATTCAACCTGCTGACGGCGCCAAGCACGCTAAGCGTCGCGTCGGTCGCGGTATCGGCTCGGGCCTGGGCAAGACTGCCGGCCGCGGTCACAAAGGTCAGAAATCGCGTTCGGGCGGCTTCCACAAAGTCGGCTTCGAAGGCGGTCAGATGCCTCTGCAGCGCCGTCTGCCGAAGCGCGGCTTCAAGTCCCTGAACGCTACGTTCAAGGCTGAAGTCCGTCTGTCGGACCTGAACAACCTGGCCGTCGGCGATGTCGACATCCTGGTGCTCAAGCAAGCCGGCGTGCTGTCGGTCGTGGCTCGCGACGTGCGCGTGATCCTGTCGGGTGAAATCACCAAAGCGGTGAACCTGAAGGGCATCAAGGCATCCGCTGGCGCGAAGGCAGCGATCGAAGCAGCTGGCGGCTCGGTCGCCTAAACGCGACCGCTGCCTGATCGGAGCAAAAATTGGCGACTAATTCACAACTTGGTAAAAGCGCCGCTTCCGGTTTCCCCTGGGGCCGGTTGTGGTTCCTGCTTGGGGCATTGGTCGTGTACCGCATCGGAGCTCACATCCCGGTCCCCGGGATTGATCCGGTCGCCATGGCCCAGCTGTTCAAGCAGAACGAAGGTGGCATCCTTGGCATGTTCAACATGTTCTCGGGCGGCGCCTTGTCCCGCTTTGCCGTGTTCGCTCTCGGTATCACGCCTTATATTTCGGCTTCGATCATCATGCAGCTGGTGTCGATCGTCTCGCCGCAGATGGAGGCACTGAAGAAGGAGGGCGAAGCCGGCCGCCGCAAGATCACCCAGTACACCCGGTATTTCACGGTGGTGCTGGCTCTGTTCCAGGCGTTCGGTATCGCGGTCGCGCTGGAAGCTCAGCAAGGCCTCGTGCTCGATCCGGGCATGGCTTTCCGCCTTGTGACTGTCGTGACCCTGCTGACCGGCACCATGTTCCTCATGTGGCTGGGTGAGCAGATCACGGAACGTGGTCTTGGCAACGGTATCTCGATCATCATCTTTGCCGGTATTGCGGCTGGTCTGCCGAGCGCACTGGGTAATCTGTTCACCCTGGTGTCCCAAGGTTCGATCAATAGCTTCTCCGCAATCCTCATCGTGATTCTGGTGGCCCTGGTGACCTACGCGGTCGTGTTCGTTGAACGCGGCCAGCGCAAGATCCTGGTGAATTACGCGAAACGCCAGGTCGGTAACAAGATCTACGGTGGCCAAACCAGCCACCTGCCGCTGAAGCTGAATATGGCTGGTGTGATTCCGCCGATCTTCGCTTCGTCGATCATCCTGTTCCCGGCCACGATCGTCGACTGGTTCACGCGCGGCAAGGATACTTCGAGCCCCTTCATCGGGTTCCTGAAGGACCTCGCAGCGTCGCTGGGCTCAGGCGAGCCGATCCATGCGTTGCTGTATGCGGTGGCGATCGTGTTCTTCTGCTTCTTCTATACGGCGCTGGTATTCAACAGCAAGGAAACGGCGGACAACTTGAAGAAGAGCGGCGCATTCGTTCCGGGCATCCGTCCGGGCGAGCAGACTGCGCGCTACATCGACAAGATCCTGATGCGCCTGACCCTGGCCGGTGCGGTCTACATCACCCTGGTGTGCCTGCTGCCTGAATTCATGACGTCGTACTGGAAAGTTCCAGTGTATTTCGGCGGCACCTCACTGCTGATCGTGGTGGTGGTGACCATGGACTTCATGGCACAAGTACAGAACTACGTCATGTCGCAGCAATATGAATCGCTGCTGCGCAAGGCGAATTTCAAAGGCGGTATCCCGTCGCGTTGAGCGGCGGCCGATACCCAGGAGTGAGCAGACCGAATGGCAAAAGACGACGTCATCCAAATGCAAGGGGAGATTCTCGAGAATCTCCCGAACGCGACCTTTCGCGTGAAGCTGGAAAACGGGCACGTGGTGCTGGGACATATCTCGGGTAAAATGCGAATGAATTACATCCGCATTCTGCCTGGCGACAAGGTGACGGTTGAGTTGACGCCGTACGACCTGTCCCGGGCCCGCATCGTGTTCCGCACCAAGTAAAACATTTAGTAATCGAATCTGGAAGAGAGTGCAAAATGAAAGTTAATGCTTCAGTCAAGCGGATCTGCCGCAACTGCAAGATCATCAAGCGCAAGGGCGTGGTCCGTGTGATCTGCGTCGAGCCGCGTCACAAGCAGCGTCAAGGTTAATACGAGGAATAACGAATGGCACGTATTGCAGGGGTCAACGTCCCCAATCATCAGCACACCGTCATCGGCCTGACGGCGATCTACGGCATTGGCCGTACCCGTTCGCAGCAGATCTGCGCAGCGACCGGCGTTGCAACCAACAAGAAGGTCAAGGACCTGGACGACAACGAACTGGAAAAGCTGCGTGAGCAGGTTGGCAAGTTCGTGGTCGAAGGCGATCTGCGTCGCGAACTGTCCATGAACATCAAGCGTCTGATGGACCTGGGCTGCTACCGCGGCATGCGTCACCGTAAGGGCCTGCCGGTCCGCGGTCAGCGCACCCGTACCAATGCACGTACCCGCAAGGGCCCGCGCAAAGCCGCTCAATCGCTGAAGAAATAATCTAGGAACCGACCATGGCTAAGCAACAAAGCAGCGCAGCAGCAGCGCGTATCCGTAAGAAGGTCAAGAAGAACGTCGCCGAAGGCATCGCACACGTCCACGCGTCGTTCAACAACACCATCATCACGATCACCGATCGTCAGGGCAACGCCCTGTCGTGGGCAACTTCCGGCGGCGCCGGCTTCAAGGGTTCGCGTAAATCGACCCCGTTTGCGGCGCAGGTCGCAGCTGAAGCTGCTGGCAAGGTCGCTCAGGAATACGGCGTGAAGAACCTGGAAGTGCGTATCAAGGGCCCGGGCCCGGGCCGTGAGTCGGCTGTGCGCGCGCTGAACAACCTGGGTATCAAGATCACCGAGATCCAGGACGTGACGCCGGTTCCGCACAACGGCTGCCGTCCGCCGAAGCGCCGCCGTATCTAATATCGCCGGCGGGTTCGCCCGCCTGTGGTAGATACGCGACGAGATCGTCGTCAAAGAATCGCCGGTGCAGTTAGCCCAGAAATGGGTTATACTGCCCGGCTATTGTCGCCTTGGGTCATTGCGACCCGAGGTTTTGTAAGCCACGTCCGGTCTCATGCAGAACTGGACTAGCGCCTGTTGCGGCCGCATCTATTCGGACCGCATCCGGGGCGTGATCATTCAAATAAAGGAAGTTTAACGTGGCACGTTATATCGGACCAAAAGCAAAACTGTCGCGCCGTGAAGGCACCGACCTGTTCCTGAAGAGCGCACGTCGCTCGCTCGACTCCAAGTGCAAACTGGACGTCAAGCCTGGCCAACACGGCGTCAAGTCGGGTCAGCGTACCTCGGACTACGGCAACCAGCTGCGTGAAAAGCAGAAGGTCAAGCGCATGTACGGCATCCTGGAGCGCCAGTTCCGCCGCTACTTCGCCGAAGCGTCGCGCCGCAAGGGCAACACCGGCGAAACCCTGCTGAAGCTGCTGGAAGCCCGTCTCGACAACGTCGCTTACCGCATGGGCTTCGGCTCGACCCGCGCCGAAGCGCGCCAGCTGGTCAGCCACAAAGCCTTCACCGTGAACGGCCAGGTCGTGAACATCGCTTCCTACCAGGTCAAGACCGGCGACGTCGTCGCTGTCCGCGAAAAGGCCAAGAAGCAGACCCGTATCGTCGAAGCGCTGTCGCTGGCCGAACAAGTCGGCATGCCGAGCTGGGTGTCGGTCGATTCGAAGAAGATGGAAGGCACCTTCCGTTCGTTCCCGGAGCGTAACGAGATCGCCGCTGACGTCAACGAAGCACTGATCGTCGAACTGTACTCGCGTTAATCCGCGATCCGGTCGATGAAGGACGGCACAGGTACGGCTCAGCCGGCCCTGTGCCGTCGTCAAAACCAAATTCGCTGTACCCGCCTGCTCTACGGAGCAGGCGTTTTCACTTGATGCCATCAGCCTTATCGGTGTAACGAGCCGAGGGTATTGATAAAGGACCTTTCATGCAAAACAGTCTGTTGAAGCCACGTATCATCGACGTCGAGACCCTCGGCGCCGGCCACGCGAAAGTCGTGATGGAGCCGTTCGAACGTGGTTATGGCCATACGCTGGGCAACGCGCTGCGCCGCGTCCTGCTGTCGTCGATGATCGGCTACGCGCCGACCGAAGTGACGATCGCCGGCGTCGTGCACGAGTATTCGTCGCTGGACGGCGTGCAGGAAGACGTGGTCGACCTGCTGCTGAACCTGAAGGGCGTCGTGTTCAAGGTGCACAACCGTGACTCCGTGACCCTGACCCTGAAGAAGGAAGGCGAAGGCCCCGTCCTGGCATCGGACATCGACCTGCCGCATGACGTCGAACTGATCAACCCGGAACACGTGATCGCTCACCTGACCGCCGGCGGCAAGCTGGACATGCAGATCAAGGTCGAGAAGGGCCGCGGCTATGTGCCGGGTAACGTGCGCCGCCTGTCGGAAGACACCAACAAGACCATCGGCCGCATCATTCTGGATGCATCGTTCTCGCCGGTGCGCCGCGTGTCCTACGCCGTGGAATCGGCCCGTGTCGAGCAGCGTACCGACCTGGACAAGCTGATCATCAACATCGAGACCAATGGCGTCATCACCCCGGAAGAGGCGATCCGCCAATCGGCCCGCGTGCTGGTCGACCAGCTGAACGTGTTCGCCGCCCTGGAAGGCACCGAAGCCGCTGCGGAAGCCCCGTCGCGTGCGCCGCTGGTCGATCCGATCCTGCTGCGTCCGGTGGACGACCTGGAACTGACCGTCCGTTCGGCAAACTGCCTGAAGGCCGAAAACATCTACTACATCGGCGACCTGATCCAGCGTTCGGAAAACGAACTGCTGAAGACCCCGAACCTGGGCCGCAAGTCGCTGAACGAGATCAAGGAAGTCCTGGCTTCCCGCGGTCTGACCCTCGGCATGAAACTCGAGAACTGGCCGCCGGCTGGTCTGGAGAAGTAATTTGCAGTACCCGCCCGCGCAATATCGCGCGGGCGTTCATCTCACTTTGAACCGGTCCGCGTTCATGCGCGCAAGTGCATGAACGATCGAAGAACTGGAATTTAAAACTCGAAAGGATTTACCATGCGTCACCGTCACGGCCTCCGTAAGCTGAACCGTACTTCGTCCCACCGCCTGGCCATGCTGCGCAACATGACCGTTTCGCTGCTGCGTCACGAAGCGATCAAGACCACCGTTCCGAAAGCAAAGGAACTGCGCAAAGTCGTCGAGCCGATCATCACCCTGGGCAAGAAAGACACCCTGGCAAACAAGCGTCTGGCATTCGCCCGCCTGCGCGACCGTGAGATCGTCCAGAAGCTGTTCGCTGACATCGGCCCGCGTTTCGCGAACCGTAATGGCGGCTACACCCGTATCCTGAAGATGGGCTTCCGTGTTGGCGACAACGCGCCGATGGCCTACGTCGAGCTGACCGACCGTCCGGAAGTCGGCGTCGACGAAAACGCACCGACCGCCGAGTAATCGGTAGTCCGCGTATGAAAAAACCAGGCCTCGCGCCTGGTTTTTTTTCGCCCGTGCATCAGGAGCAGGCCGGGTGTACCATGCTGCTGCGTTGAACCAACACCTGCTCATTTCGTGGTCCTTATGCTCCGACTCCTGCTTTCGCTGTTCGCCAGTCTCGTCCTGCTCGCCTCCGCCCATGCCGAGGAAGACTTCCTGCCGCCCGAACAGGCATTCAAGCTGTCCGCGCGCATGCTCGATCCGCACACGGCCGAGGTCAGCTATGCGATCGCCGACGGCTACTACATGTACCGCGAGCGCTTCAAGTTCAGCGCCGCCGGCGCGAAGCTCGGCGAGCCGCAGATCCCGCCCGGCAAAGTGAAATTCGACGAGACCTTCAACAAGGAGGTCGAAACCTATCACCACGGCGTGACGATCCGCATCCCGGTCCAGGGAGAAGGCCCGTTCACGCTGAACGTCACCGGCCAGGGCTGCGCCGACAAGGGCTTGTGCTATCCGCCGCAGGACGCCAGCGTGCGCCTGGTGGCGGGTAATGGCGGCGGGGCAGGGCAGTCGCAGCCGCAGATGAGTGCGCCGCCGGGCCAGTCCGGCAGCGGTTCGCCCGGTTCGACGCCGGCCGTCGAGGGCGCGCCAGGCTTCAAGCTGTCGCCGCCGTCCGCCGCCGTCCAGCAGCCCGCCGCGAACGCGCAGGCGGCAGCAGTAAGCGGCGCCACAACGGCCGCCGAGCCCGCGCCGGCCGCCGCAGCGCCCGCAAGCCCACCCGCCGC
The DNA here is from genome assembly GCF_059418525.1 of Telluria sp. GW821-FHT07G12. Classification (NCBI taxonomy): domain Bacteria; kingdom Pseudomonadati; phylum Pseudomonadota; class Betaproteobacteria; order Burkholderiales; family Oxalobacteraceae; genus Telluria; species Telluria sp. GW821-FHT07G12. The sequence continues at coordinate 19,186 of NZ_JBWKQA010000008.1, forward strand.
CACGACCGCCGTAGCCACGGCAAGCGACGCGGCCGCACCGGTCGTCGTCACTACTGCCCCCTCCGAACTCTCCGGCATCGCCGCCCTGCTGCAGGGCGGGCGCCTGCTCGCCATCGTCCCCGCCTTCATCCTGCTCGGCCTGGGCCTGGCCTTCACCCCCTGCGTGCTGCCGATGGTGCCTATCCTGTCGTCGATCATCGTCGGCGAGGGCAGGCAGATCGGCCGCACGCGCGGCTTCGTGCTGTCGCTCTCGTATTCGCTCGGCATGGCGATCGTCTACACCCTGCTGGGCGTGGCCGCCGGCCTGCTCGGCGAGGGCCTGGCCGCGGCGCTGCAGAACCCCTGGGTGCTGGGCGCCTTCGGCCTGCTGATCGCGGCGATGTCGCTGTCGATGTTCGGCGTGTTCCAGCTGCAGGTCCCGGCCGCGCTGCAGACGCGCCTGGCCGATGCCTCCGGCCGCCAGGCTTCCGGCAAGCTGGCCGGCGTGTTCGTGATGGGCGCCATCTCCGCACTGATCGTCGGCCCCTGCGTCGCCGCGCCGCTGGCCGGCGCCCTGGTCTACATCAGCCAGACCCGCGACGTGCTGGTAGGCGGCGCCGCGCTGTTCGCGATGGCGATCGGGATGAGCGTTCCGCTGCTGCTGGTGGGCGTGTCGGCCGGCTCGCTGCTGCCGCGCGCCGGCATGTGGATGGAATCCGTGAAGCGTTTCTTTGGCGTGCTGATGCTGGCGATGGCCTTGTGGATGACGGCGCCGGTGCTGCCCGGCCTCCTGCAGATGCTGCTGTGGGCCGCGCTGCTGCTGGGCTACGGCTTTTACCTGCTCAAGGGCGGCGCCGGCGCCAAACGCCATTGGGCCGGCATGGCCCTGGGCGCGGGCCTGGCGGTGCTCGGCGCGGCCCAGCTGGTGGGCCTGGCGAGCGGCGCACGCGACCCGCTGGCGCCGCTGGCGCGCTTTACCGGCGGTGCGCCGGCCCAGACGCTGGCCTTCACCCGCATCAAGACCGTCGAGCAGCTCGACCAGGCGCTGGCCGCGACCAATGGCAAGACCGCCATGCTCGATTTCTATGCCGACTGGTGCGTGTCCTGCAAGGAGATGGAAAAGCTGACCTTCGTCGATCCGGCCGTCAAGGCGCGGCTGGCGAACACGGTGCTGCTGCAGGTGGACGTGACCGCCAACGATGCGGCCGACCGGGCGATGCTGAAGCGCTTCGGGCTGTTCGGGCCGCCCGGGATCATCCTGTTCGACCGTGCCGGCAAGGAGATTCCGGATGGGCGCGTGATCGGCTACCAGGACAGCGCCAAATTCCTGGCCTCGCTGGCGAAGCTGCAATGACAAAAAAGGGACGCCGGAGCGTCCCTTTTCACATCACACCGGCGTGATTCAGCCGCGCGCAGTATCGCCGCGCTGGCCATGCTGCCAGCCGCCATGCCCGCCATGGCGTCCGAAACGCGACTGCATGCGCGCCGCCTTCTCGTCGAAGACCTTCTTCTGGTCCGGCGACAGCACCGAGTAGAAGCTGTTCAGCGCAGCCAGGCGCTGTTCCATGTGGGCCGTGCGGGCCTTCTGGCGCTCGATCATCTTCTGGGCGCGCTCGGGCGCCGACAGGTTCGCCATGGCGGCGCGGTCGCCGTGCTGCTGGTCTGCGCGCTGCGCCGGCTTCATCGAGGCCACGAAGGCGTTCCAGGCGCTTTCCTGGGCCGGCGTGATCTTCAGCTCGTCGTGCAGTTTGGCCACGCGCTGGGCGCGCATCTGCTCGCGCTTGGCCGAGAATTCGGCGCGCTTGGCCTGGCGTTCTTCCTTGCTCAGCTGCGCTTTCGGATGGCCGTCCGGGGCCTGGGTTTGCGCCTGGGCGCCCAGCATGGCGCCGCCCAGGGACAGTGCGGCCAGGCCGGTAATCAACGTTTTGCGGTAGGTGTTCATCTCTTGTTTCCTAGTCAGGTTGAGAGCGTCTAACAGAGCCCCCATGGCGGCGTTGCATTCGTCTCGCCGTACTGGCGTACTGTCTTCGACGATGCGCCTTGCCCTGAGGGCTTTGTTAGACGCTCTGGTGTGGCGGCTGCCACGGCTGCGTGCATCAACTTGAGAACATCTCGCTGCACGATGACTCTATCATCGGTGAAAAGTGTAAGTGCAGCGTGTCCGCTGTCTCACCCTTTGTATCAATTTGTTTCCGTGCGCCATCCATATACAAGCCGATACAAAGTGGCTGTTCAGGGGGCAGTGAAGTCGGGATAATGGCAGCCATGGATAATCCTTCTACCATTCTGATCGTCGATGACGACCGCGATATCCGCTCGCTGCTGGCCGATTACCTGGAAGCGAACGGCTACCGGGCGCTGGCTGCCGCCGACGGCACCGCGATGTGGAAGACGCTGGATGAAGCGCGCCCCGACCTGATCGTCCTCGACCTGAACCTGCCCGGCGACGACGGCCTGACCCTGTGCCGCAAGCTGCGCGCCAGTTCGACCCTGCCGGTGATCATGCTCACGGCCCGCAACGAACCGCTCGACCGCATCCTCGGCCTCGAGATGGGCGCCGACGACTACCTGCCCAAGCCCTTCGAACCGCGCGAACTGCTGGCGCGCATCCGCAGCGTGCTGCGCCGCAGCCATGCGATGCCGCCGAACTCGCAGACCGAGAGCGTGCAGCAGATGAAATTCTCCGGCTGGACCCTGGACCTGACCGCGCGCCACCTGGTCAATCCGCAGGGCGTGGTCATCATGCTGTCGGGCGCGGAGTTCCGCCTGCTGCGCGTGTTCCTCGAGCACCCGAACCGCGTGCTGAACCGCGACCAGCTGCTGAACCTGACCCAGGGCCGCGACGCCGATCCGTTCGACCGCTCGATCGACATCCAGATCAGCCGCCTGCGCCAGAAGCTGGGCGAGGATGCGCGCATGCCCCAGATTATCAAGACGGTCCGCAACGGCGGCTATGTGCTGGCCGGCCAGGTGAGCGTGGAGCCCAGCGCGTGAAGGCATTCCTCGGCTCGATGACGGGCCGCGTGTTCGTTACCCTGCTGCTGGGTGTCCTGCTGACCGCCGCGCTGACCCAGCTGCTGGCCGACGCCGAGCGCTCGCGCGTGATCGACGAGTTCCGCGACCTGCACAATCTCGACCGCGCCGAACAGCTGATCATGGCCACCGAGATCGTCCCCGAATCCGCGCGCAGCGCCTACCTGCAGGTGGCGAACCGTCCCGGCATGCGTCTCGAAGCGGTGGCCGCCAGCCTGCCGGCCCTGATGCCGGCGCCGACCGAATTCACCCAGTCGCTGACGACGCGCATGAACAAGGCGGGCGCCAACCAGTCTTACCGCCTGCAGTCGCTGGCCGCCCGTCCGGCCGCCTGCGCGCTGGCGCGCGAGCAGCCGGTGGTGTTCGGCCTGCTGCGCATGAAGTGGCGCGGCACTTGCGAAAGCATCCTGGTGAGCCTGCGCGACGGCACCCCGCTGATCCTGTCGGTGCTGCCGCCGCGCTCGGCCACCTCACCGGCGCACGCCGACTACACCGGCACCATCGCGCTGCTGCTGGTCAGCATCGGCTTCCTGGCCTACCTGGTGGCGCGCATGACCATCCGTCCGCTCAAGCAGCTGGCCCAGGCCGCCAAGGACCTTGGCAACGACATCAACCACCCGCCACTGGACCTGACCGGCGCCGACGAGATCCGCCAGGCCAGCGCCGCCTTCAACGCGATGCAGGCGCGGATCCGCCAGTACATCTTCCAGCGCACCCAGATGCTGGCCGCGATCACGCACGATCTGCAGACCCCGCTGACGCGCATGCGCCTGCGCCTGGAAAAGGTGAGCGAGCCGGAACTGCAGCAGCGCCTGATCGGCGACCTGTCGGCGATGCAGGCGATGGTGCGCGAGGGCCTGGACCTGGCGCGCAGCATGGACACCACCGAGACCATGCAGATGATGGATCTGGATTCGCTGCTGGATTCGGTGTGCGCCGACGCCGCCGACGCCAGCCAGCGCGTCAGCCTGTCCGGCACCGCCAACATGGCGCTGCTGGGGCGCCCGATGGACCTGCGCCGCTGCCTGGTCAACCTGATCGACAATGCCGTCAAGTACGGCCAGTCGGCCAGGGTCACGGTGGACCGCATCAACGGCGCGGCGCGGATCCGCATCCGCGACGCCGGTCCCGGCATCCCGCAGGCCGAGCTGGCGCGCGTGTTCGATCCGTTCTACCGCGTCGAGGGCTCGCGCTCGCGCGAGTCGGGCGGCACCGGCCTCGGGCTGACGATCGCGCGCAACATCGCCGAACAGCATGGCGGCAGCATCGCGCTGGCGAACCATCCGGACGGCGGCCTGGAAGTGACTTTCATGTTGCCGGAGTATTACCCAGGGAAGTAAGGGGATACGTTTTTTTCATGGCTGGCCGTTCACGGCCTTGTCATGCCGATGTGCGAAAATCTCCGCGGAGACCCGCGCGCCGATCGAGCGCATGTCATCCTCATCGAAACTATAAAAAAGAAGCCGCCGGCATAGGCGGCACAGGGAGTGGAATGAAACAGAATCATCTGGGGGCCATCGCCGCCGCCGTCATCGTCCTCGCCGCCGCCAGTGGCTGCAGCCAGGAAAAGGAAGCTGCAAACGCCGGCGCTGCCGCCGGCGCCAAGGGCAAGGGCGGCCAGCCGCCGGCGGTCGTCAACGTGGTGGCGCCGCAGCGCCGCGACGTCCCGGTGGTGCAGCAGGCCAACGGCACCGTCACGCCGATCCGCACCGTCGACCTGCACCCGCAGACCACCGCGACCATCCGCCAGGTCCACATCAAGGAAGGCCAGTTCGTGAAGGCCGGCGAGCTGCTGTTCTCGCTCGACGACCGCGCCGACCGCGCCAACCAGGACAAGGCCCAGGCCCAGGTCGAGCGCGACCGCGCCCAGCTGGCCGACCTCGAGCGCCAGCTCAAGCGCAGCCAGGACCTGGTGGCCCAGAAATTCATCGCCCAGAGCGCCGTCGACACCCTGAAGGCCCAGGTCGACCAGGCCAAAGCCACCCTGCAGTCCGATACCGCCGCAGCGCGCGCTGCCGGCGTCAGCACCAGCTACACCTCGATCCGTGCGCCGATGTCCGGCCGCGTCGGCGGCATCGTGGTCTACCCGGGCAGCCTGGTGCAGCCGGCGACCTCCCTGACGACGATTACCCAGCTCGACCCGATCACGATCGCTTTCACGCTGCCGGAAGCCAGCCTGCCGGCCCTGCTGGCGGCGCAGAAGCGCGGCAAGGTCGAGGTCGAGGCGACCCCGGGCGCCGGCATGGCGCCGGTCACCGGCACCCTGAGCTTCATCGACAACACCGTCGATCCGGCCGCCGGCACCATCAAGGTCAAGGCCGAATTCGCCAACCGCGACACCACGCTGTGGCCGGGCCAGTACGTCGGCACCAAAGTCACCGTGCAGACCATCAAGGACGCCGTGGTGGTGCCGCAGAACGCGATCATCACGAATGCCCAGGGCACCTTCGTGTACGTGCTGAACCCCGACCATTCGGCCAAGCAGGTGCCGGTGCAGCGCCTGTATGGCGCCGGCACGGACGCCGCCGTCAGCGGCCTGAGCGGCAACGAGCAGATCATCACCGAGGGCAAGCAGAACGTGCGTCCGGGCGGCAAGGTGCGCCTGGCGTCCGACATGGCCAAGGGCGGCAACGGTAACGGACACGGCGCGGGCGAAGGCGGCAAGGATGCCGGCGCCGGCGGCAAAAAGGGCGGCGCCGCATGAGTCTCTCCGAACTCTGTATCCGCCGGCCGATCATGGTCGTGCTGCTGTCGATCAGCCTGATCCTGGTCGGCGTGCTGGCCTACATGCACATCCCGGTCGCCGCGCTGCCGAGCTATAACACCCCGGTCATCAACGTCAACGCCAACCTGTCGGGCGCCAGCCCGGAGATCATGGCCTCGTCGGTAGCGCTGCCGCTCGAGAAGCAGTTCTCGACCATCGCCGGCATCAACCTGATCACCTCGACCAGCACCCAGGGCAATACCTCGCTGACGCTGGAGTTCGATACCTCGATCGACGTCAACAAGGCGGCGGTCGACGTCCAGGCCGCGCTGCTGGCGGCCCAGCGCCAGCTGCCGCAGGAAATGACGGACCTGCCGTCCTACCGCAAGGTCAACCCGGCCGACGCGCCGGTGCTGTTCATGACCATGACCTCGCCGTCGATGAACCTGTCGGAGCTGAACGACTACGCCGAGAACCTGGTGTCGCCGGCCATCTCGACCCTGCCGGGCGTGGCCCAGGTGCAGGTCAACGGCGGCAAGAAGTTCGCAGTGCGCGTGCGCGCCAAGACCGACCTGATGAACGCGCGTAACCTGACGATGGACGAGCTGGCGGCCTCGCTGCGCACGGCCAACTCGAACGCCGCGCTCGGTATCCTGGACGGCCCGCAGCAGACGCTGACCATCCAGGGCCCGCCGCAGATGATGAAGGCGGCCGACTTCGCGGAACTGATCGTCGCCACCCGCGACGGCCAGCCGGTGCGCCTGAAGGATGTCGCCACCGTCGAGGACAGCTACCAGTCGACCAAGGCCTACGGCGCCTACAACGGCGAGCGCGCCATCGTGCTGCTGGTGCAGCGCCAGCCGGACGCCAACACCGTCGCCGTGGTCGACCACGTGCGCGAGCTGCTGCCGCGCTTCCAGTCGCAGCTGCCGGCCTCCATCAAGATCAACCTGGTCAACGACCGCTCGAAGTCGATCCGCGAAGCGATCCACGACGTGAACTTCACGCTGGCGCTGACCGTGGGCCTGGTGGTGCTGGTGATCTTCCTGTTCCTGCACCGTGTCTCGGCCACCTTCATCCCGGCCATCACGATGCCGATCTCGCTGCTGGGCGCCCTCAGCCTGCTGTACGCCTTCGGCTACAGCCTCGACAACATCTCGCTGCTCGGCATCACGCTGGCGGTGGGCCTGGTGGTCGACGATGCGATCGTGGTGCTGGAAAACATCGTGCGCCACATCGAAATGGGCAAGAAGCCGCTGCGCGCCTCGCTGGAAGGGTCGCGCGAGATGGGCTTCACCATCATCTCGATCTCGATCTCGCTGGTGGCGGTGTTCATCCCGATCTTCTTCATGCCGGGCGTGATCGGCCTGCTGTTCCACGAATTCGCCGTGATCGTCGGCCTGGCGATCCTGGTGTCGGCGGTGGTCTCGCTGACCCTGGTGCCGATGCTGTCCTCGCGCCTGCTGCCTGAGCACGGCCACGACCACACGGAAGAGAAGAGCTTCATCGGCCGCCACTTCGAGCGTGGCTTCGCCAAGGTCCGCAACGGTTACGAGAAGACCCTCGATATCGCCCTGAAATTCCGCTTCGTGGTGCTGCTGATCGCTTTCGGTACCTTCGCGCTGACGGCGCTGCTGTACACGACCATCCCGAAAGGCTTCTTCCCGGAAGAAGACATCGGCCAGCTGCGCGTGTCCACCGAAGCCGCCGAAGACATCTCGTCCTCCGCCATGCAGACCCTGCACGCCCAGGTCGCGGCCGCGATCCAGGCCGATCCAGCGGTGCAGGACACCACCGCCTTCTCGGGCGGCGGCAACAACGGCCGCATGTTCGTGGTCTTGAAACCGCGCGACGAGCGCGACAAGATGCCGCAGGTGATGGAGCGCCTGCGCAAGGCCACCCGCAAGATCGCCGGTATCAACGTCTACATGTCGCCGGTGCAGAACCTGCAGCTGGGCGGCCGCCAGTCCAAGAGCCGCTACCAGTACACGCTGCAGAGCGTGTCGGGCGCGGACATCAGCACCTGGGCCAACGAGTTCCAGGAGCGCATGCGCGGCAACCCGCTGTTCCGCGACGTCACCAGCGACACCCAGGAAAAGGGCCTGCAGGCGACCCTGGACATCGACCGCGACAAGGCCAACCTGCTCGGCGTGCAGCTGGGCGACGTGCGCACCGCGCTGTACGCCGCCTTCGGCGAGCGCCAGGTGTCGACCATCTACTCGACCGCGGCCAGCTATTACGTGATCCTGGAAACGGCCACCGAAGACCGCCAGTTCGAGGATGCGCTGTCGCGCCTGTCGGTGCGCAGCAAGACCGGCCAGCTGGTGCAGCTGTCGAGCCTGGCGACGGTGAAACGCACGGTCGGCCCGATCGCCGTCAACCACCAGGGCCAGCTGCAGGCGATTACCCTGTCCTTCAACCTGGCGCCGGACGCCCCGCTGGGCGACGCCACCGCGGCGATCGAGCAGATGGGCCGCGACATGAAGCTGCCGGCCTCGATCATCACCAAATACGGCGGCGACGCGGCGGTGTTCCAGGACTCGCAGTCGAGCCAGCTGATCCTGATTATCGCGGCGGTGGGCGTGATCTACGTCCTGCTGGGCGTGCTGTACGAGAGCTTCATCCACCCGATCACCATCCTGGCCGGCCTGCCGTCGGCGGCCGTGGGCGCGCTGCTGACCCTGCGCCTGTTCAACATGGACCTGACGATGATCGCCATGATCGGCATCCTGATGCTGATCGGTATCGTCAAGAAGAACGCGATCATGATGATCGACTTCGCCCTGGACGCCCAGCGCAACCAGGGATTGACGCCTGAGCAGGCAATCCGCGAGGCCTGCATCCTGCGCTTCCGTCCGATCCTGATGACGACCCTGGCCGCGCTGATGGGCGCGCTGCCGATCGCCCTCGGCCTGGGCGCCGGCGCCGAGCTGCGCCAGCCGCTGGGCCTGGCGGTGTGCGGCGGCCTGATCTTCTCGCAGGTCATCACCCTGTACATCACCCCGGTGATCTACCTCTACCTCGACAGGTACAGCGGCAAGGGACCGATGACGGACGAGCACCTGGCGGCGCTGGAGACGCATCCCCAGCATGAGGCGCCGAAGGTGGTGCTGACCAAGGCAGCCTGAACTTGTTACGTGGGCACGGGGTGCCCACCCTACGACCAATTGTAGGGTGGGCATCACATGCCCACGATGACCCGCCTCCTGTCGCATCACGGATACATTCTGTAACAACCATCAATTCCGGCAGCTTGTAAGCTGTTAGCGAAGGTCCAACAAACATGTGCGTCTCACCCAAAACAGGTTAGACTGCGGCCCTCGGACCATTCTTTGCTACTTCCCGGAAAGTTGTTCAACCATCTTGCGTGACCATTCCCACATCCATACGGAAGACAGCGATGTCTGCGCACATTGCGGTCAGCCGCTGCCCGGGCGGAAAACGGTCACTTACGGAGAGCAGGGCCCCAACCGTACCGGCCTGATCGTCACGGTCGGCCTGCACCTGCTGCTGGTGGCGATCTACCTGTTCCAGCCCAAAGAAGAGCACCACGCGCCGCCCAAGGCCGGCGAGGCCGTGGTCTGGCTGCCGCCGGTAAAACCGAACAAGCCGACCCCGCAAGCCGCCCAGCCCGCGGCCAAGCAGAGCCCCAGCACCGCGCTGCCGACCCCGAAATTCACGCCGCCGCCGCCGATCGTGGTGCCGCGCCTGCCGGATACCATCACGCTGCCGAACGAAAAGCCGGTCGAGCCGCCGAAGCCCAAGCCCAAGGAAGAGACCAAGCTGCAGCCGGACGAAACCGACATGGCGGCCTATATCGAGAAGCGGCGCCAGGCGCGCGGCGCCCGCAGCGAGCAGCCGGCCGAGGAAAGCGACGCCCAGCGCGGCATGCGCAACGCGCTGGCCAACATCGCCGCCATCAACGGCCGCGGCGGCCAGGACCCGAACGAAACCGGCGGCGTGTTCAGTGTCACCAACAAGACCTTCAGTCATGCCGACGTGAAGTTCCGCGGCTGGAATCCGAATTTCAAGCGGCGCTGGCTGACCACCGCCTCGGTCGATCGCGGCAACGAGCCCGACATCGAGACTGCCATCGTCAAGAAGATGATCGAGCTGATCCGCAAGGAAAAGAACGGCGACTTCGAATGGGATTCGCACCGCCTGAACAAGGTGGTGACGATGTCGGCAAGGCCGCAGGACGAGAAGGAACTGATGGATTTCCTGTACAAGGAAATGTTCCCGGACTACAAACCGCCGAGATAAAAAAAAACCGCGCATCGAGCGCGGTTTTTCGTTTCAGGCAGCCGGAACTCAGGCCATCGCCTTCAGGCGCCGCGCCACATCCAGCGCGAAATAGGTCAGCACGCCATCCGCGCCCGCGCGCTTGAAGGACATCATGGTCTCGAGCAGGACCTTGTCCGGATCCAGCCAGCCGTTCTGGAAGGCCGCCTGCAGCATCGCGTATTCGCCGCTGACCTGGTAGGCGAAGGTCGGCACCTTGAATTCGTCCTTCACACGGCGCACCACGTCCAGGTAGGGCATGCCGGGCTTGACCATCACCATGTCGGCGCCCTCGGCGATGTCCAGCGCCACTTCGCGCAGGGCTTCGTCGCTGTTGGCCGGGTCCATCTGGTAGGTGTTCTTGTCGGCCTTGCCCAGGTTGGCGCTGGAGCCCACCGCTTCGCGGAAGGGGCCGTAGTAGCCGGAGGCGTACTTGGCCGAGTAGGCCATGATGCGGGCGTGGATGAACTCCTTCTCTTCCAGCGCCATGCGGATCGCGCCGATGCGGCCGTCCATCATGTCCGAGGGGGCGATGATGTCGACGCCGGCCTCGGCCTGGGCCAGGGCCTGGCGGGTCAGCATCGCGATGGTCTTTTCGTTGACGATGTAGCCGTTCTCGTCCGGCAGGCCGTCCTGGCCGTGGGTCGTGTACGGATCCAGCGCGACGTCCGTCATGATCCCCAGTTGCGGGAAGTTGCGCTTCAGTTCCTTCACGGCGCGCGGCACCAGGCCGTCCGGATTGGTGGCTTCGACGCCGTCATAGGTCTTGAGTGACTGGTCGACTACCGGGAACAGCGCCATCACCGGGATGCCGAGCGTCACGCATTCCTCGGCCACCTTCATCAGCAGGTCGACCGAGACCCGTTCCACGCCCGGCATCGAGGCCACCTGCTGGCGCTGGTTCTGGCCGTCGAGGATGAACACCGGGTAGATCAGGTCGGACGAGGTCACGGTGTTTTCGCGCATCAGGGCGCGCGAGAACGGGTCGCGGCGCATGCGGCGCATGCGCACGGCAGGGTACTGGGATGGCGTGATGATGGGCATATCGGTCCTCGGAAAATGATCAGAGTGAATCGTCCTGCGGGGCGTCGCTATCGTCTTCTTCGTCGTCTTCGAGGCCCAGCAGTTCGATGATCTTGTCGTTCGCTTCGTCGATGCCCACGCGTTTGAGGGCCGAGAACAGCTGCACGGTGAAGGGGAAGCCATTGCCTTCCTCGTCGACGTAGCTGTCCAGCACCTGGCGCGCCTGGCGCAGCGCGTTGGTCGATTCGTTGCGGTTCAGCTTGTCCACCTTGGTGAGGATGCAGTGGATCGGCTTGCCGGTCGGGGCGAACCATTCCAGCATCTGGATGTCGAGCTCGGTGAACGGGCGGCGCGAGTCCATGATCAGGACCAGGGCCGCCAGCTGCTCGCGGCGCTGGACGTAGTCGCCCAGCAGCCGCTGCCAGTGCAGCTTGGCGTCGCCCGACACTTCCGCATAGCCGTAGCCGGGGAGGTCGACCAGCAGGGCGCGGATCTCGTCGACGTTCGTCGGGTCCTTGCGGTGCATGGCAATGTGGGCGCCGCCGATCGAGAAGAAGTTGATGTGCTGGGTGCGGCCGGGCGTCTTGGACGCGAAGGCCAGGCCCTTCTGGTTGGTGAGAATGTTAATCGCCGTCGACTTGCCCGCATTGGAGCGTCCGGCGAAGGCGATTTCCGGCGCCTGCGTGCGCGGCAGGTCGCGCAGCTGGTTGACGGTCGTGAAGAAACGGGCTTGCCAGAGTTTGGACATGAAAGAGTATGCGGAAAGTAAAGCGAAAAAGGCAACGAAAAAGGCGGTTCGGAAACAAAGCTATTGTACAATAGGGAGTTACCTGTCGTTTGTAAGTCTGATGGCAGGACACGAGCATGGCCGCTGCACTGTAACTGCAAGAATATTTCTACTTTTTCAGGGTGCTTGAATGAATCGTGTGTTTTTCCCGGCCGCAGGTGCGGCAATCGTAAAGTCTTTGCTGCTCGCGACCCTGGCATTTGCCGGTAGCGCCTCCGCAGCCGATGCGGCCCACGGCGCAGCGGCGCCGAAGCTTGACCCCGCCAAGGGCGGCTCCCTGTACGACACCGGCGACAACGCACGCGGCCTGCCGGCCTGCGCTTCCTGCCATGGCGCCGGCGGCAACTCCACCATCGTCGCCAATCCCAAGCTCGCCGGCCAGGTCGGTACTTACATCCACAAGCAGCTGGTCGACTTCACGACCCCGAACCGCCAGCAGCCGGTGATGACCACCTACGCCAAGATGCTGAGCGAGGAAGAAAAATCGAACATCGCCGCCTGGCTCGCCACCCAGCAGCCGAAGCAGGGCGCCGCGAAAAACAAGGACACCGTTGAACTGGGCCGCAAGATCTATCGCGGCGGCATCGCCGACCGCGGCGTGGCCGCCTGCGCCAGCTGCCACGGCGCCACCGGTTCGGGCATCCCGGCCCAGTACCCGCGCCTGGCCGGCCAGCACCAGGACTACACTCTCAACCAGCTGCAGGCCTTCAAGACGGGCGCGCGCAACAACAGCCCGCAGATGGGCGCACTGGCCAAGCGCATGTCGGACGAGGAAATGAAAGCCGTCGCCGATTACATCGCCGGCCTGAAGTAAGCGGAAGCAACCCGGGCGCCTGGCGCCCGCCAGGAATTCGATGAGCACCACCGGAATTGAACTGAAGACGCGCCGCCGCGCACTGGCCGAGGCAGTCGAACTGGTGTCCTCGATGCGCTTCGCGATCGCCCTGCTGATGATGCTGGCGATCGCCGCCATCATCGGCACCATCATGCAGCAGAACAAGGCCGAACCGGACTATATCAACCAGTTCGGCCCGTTCTGGTTCGAGATCTTCCGCAAGCTGGGCCTGTACGCGGTCTACAGCGCCTGGTGGTTCCTGCTGATCCTGGCCTTCCTGATCGTCTCGACCAGCCTGTGCATCGCCCGCAACGCGCCCAAGATGCTGCGCGACATGCGCAGCTGGCGGGAGAGCGTGCGCGAGGAATCGCTGCGCAACTTCCACCACAAGACCGAATGGACCACGGCGGGCAGCGCGGTGGCGCTGGCCAGCCAGACCGCCCGGCGCCTCAATGACGCCGGCTACCGCGTCAAGCTGGTCGACAAGCCGAACGGCGTGCTGGTGGCGGCCAAGAAGGGCGCGGCCAACAAATTCGGCTACATCTTCGCGCACTCGGCCATCGTCATCATCCTGCTGGGCGGCCTGCTCGATTCCGACCTGACTGTCCGCTTCCAGCAATGGTTCATGGGTAAGACGCCCTACATGGGCGCCGGCCTGATCTCGCAGATCCCGCCGCAGCACCGCCTCGGCCTGGGCAACCCCAGTTACCGCGGCAACACCATGATCCCGGAAGGGCAGAACAGCAGCACCGCCATCCTGCAGCAGGCGAGCGGCGTGCTGATCCAGGAGCTGCCGTTCACGATCCACCTGAACAAGTTCATCGTCGACTTCTACTCGACCGGCATGCCCAAGCTGTTCGCCAGCGAAGTCACGATCCACGATCCCGAGACAGGCAAAACCTTCCCGGCCAGCATCAAGGTCAACCAGCCGCTGATCTACCGCGGCGTGGCGATCTACCAGTCCGGCATCGAGGACGGCGGCAGCAAGCTGAAGCTGACCGGCTATCCGATGGCGGGCGCCTCCGACAAGGCTTTCGATATCGCCGGTGAAGTCGGCAGCGTAACCGAGCTGAAACACGGCGACGATCCCTATACCGTCGAGTGGTCGGGCTTCCGCGCCTTCAACGTCGAGAACACGAAAGAAGGCCAGGGCCAGGACGTGCGCGACGTCAAGAAAGGCGAGTCGCTCGAGGCCCAGCTGGCGCGTACCCTGTCCGAGCACACGGGCTCGGCGGCGAAGAACGCCAACAACAAGGACCTCAAGAATGTCGGCCCGAGCGTGCAGTACAAGCTGCGCGACAAGACCGGCCAGGCGCGCGAATTCATGAACTACATGCAGCCGGTGACGCTCGAAGGTGCAGAGGTCTACCTGGCCGGCGTGCGCAGCAATCCGGGCGACCCGTTCAGCTTCCTGCGCATCCCGGCCGACGACCGGCACGGCGTGCGCGAATGGATGCGCCTGCGCGCCGCGCTGGCCGACCCGACATTGCGGGAAGAAGCCGCGCGCCGCTATGCCGAGCGCGCCATGCCGCAGGCCAAGGAGGACGCCGTGCTGGCGCGCCAGCTGCAGGAATCGGCGGTCAAGACCCTGGCCATCTTCGCCGGCGATGGGTCGAACGGAAAAGGCGGTTACCTGGCGGTCTCGCAGTTCCTCGAGCGAATTCCGGCGCCCGAACAGGAAAAGGCAGCGAACGTGTTCATGAAGATGCTCAACGGCGCCATGTGGGAGCTGTGGCAGGCTGCCCATGCGCGCGCGGGCGAGCCGCCGGTCGAGCCGACCGAGGCGCATGGCCGCTTCCTGCAGCTGGCGACGAACGCGCTGTCGGACAGCTTCTTCTATGGTGCGCCGGTGTACCTGTCGCTCGAAGATTTCACGGAAGTAAAGGCGTCGGTACTGCAGGTGACGCGTTCTCCGGGCAAGAAAGTGGTCTACCTGGGCTGCCTGCTGCTGGTGCTGGGCATCTTTTCGATGTTCTACATCCGCGAGCGCCGCATCTGGGTATGGGTGAAGGAGCAGGGCGGCGATGCCCACGCCATGATGGCAATGAGCACCCAGCGCAAGACGCTCGACTTCGAGCGCGAGTTCGACGATTTGAAGACCAGGCTGCCGCAATCCGCGCAAATCGGCGTAAGCTAGACCTGGAACTGGAGAGAACCTATGTCGCAAGCAACGCACACCCCCGGCACGCCTTCGCAGACGGCGTACACGCAGCCCCCGGGCTTTTTCAAACGGCTTACGGCCATCGACTGGCTGTACGGCGCCGGCCTGCTGGCGGCGGCGCTGTTTGCGCTGCAGCGCTACGGCAGCTTCATGGACGTCTACGAACAGGCGATCCTGGTGCTGGCCGCGCCCACCTTCGCCTTCCTCGGCTGGCACTGGAAACCGGTGCGCTGGCTGATTCCGCTGGTCGGCCTGCTGTCGCTGTGGGCGATCTCGCTGTATGGCGGTTCGCTGGATGCCACCAACCAGCGCTTCTTCCTCAAGTACATGCTGTCGAGCCAGTCCGCAATCTTGTGGATGAGCACCATGTTCGGCTTCTCGACCGTGTTCTACTGGGGCGGGCTGATCGCCAGGTCGCCGTTCGGCGCCAGCGTCGGCTCCAGGCTGTGCTGGACCGCCGTGGTGCTGGGCTTTACGGGCATGATGGTGCGCTGGTACGAGTCCTACCTGATCGGCGCCGACGTCGGCCATATCCCGGTCTCAAACCTGTACGAAGTCTTCATCCT
This sequence comes from Telluria sp. GW821-FHT07G12, assembly GCF_059418525.1. Taxonomy (NCBI): domain Bacteria; kingdom Pseudomonadati; phylum Pseudomonadota; class Betaproteobacteria; order Burkholderiales; family Oxalobacteraceae; genus Telluria; species Telluria sp. GW821-FHT07G12. The sequence goes on from NZ_JBWKQA010000008.1 coordinate 34,555, forward strand.
GTTCTCGATGATCACCGCGCTGTTCTACCTGTACTACGAACAGCGCTACGGCACCCGCCAGCTGGGCCCCTTCGTGCTGCTGGTCATCTCGGCCGCGGTCGGCTTCCTGCTGTGGTACACGGTGGCGCGCGGCGCCGCCGAGATCCAGCCGCTGGTACCCGCCCTGCAGAGCTGGTGGATGAAGATCCACGTGCCGGCCAACTTCATCGGCTACGGCACCTTCTCGCTGGCGGCCATGGTCGGCTGCGCCTACGTGCTCAAGTCGCACGGCATCCTGGCCGACCGCCTGCCTTCGCTGGAGGTGCTGGACGACGTGATGTACAAGGCCATCTCGGTCGGCTTTGCCTTCTTCACGGTGGCGACCATCCTGGGCGCGCTGTGGGCGGCCGAGGCCTGGGGCGGCTACTGGTCCTGGGACCCGAAGGAAACCTGGGCCCTGATCATCTGGCTGAACTATGCGGCCTGGCTGCACATGCGCCTGATGTCCGGCCTGCGCGGACGCGCCGCCGCCTGGTGGGCCATCCTCGGCCTGCTGATCACGACCTTCGGCTTCCTGGGCGTGAACATGTTCCTGTCGGGATTGCACTCGTACGGCAAGCTCTGAGATGACAGCCAGATTACAAATCGTAAGAAAGCTCAACGGTGACGGCTAGGCAGGAACAGATGGTGTAAGGTTGTTATGTCGGACGCAATGTGAGCGTCCGACCTGCTTAGTGGAGCCAGCCATGCTGATCAAACGTAACCCGAACGGTATCGACTTGCCGTTCCCATCCGAAATAACGCCGCGGGAGGTCTACGAAGGCCGACGCAAGTTCATTGCCCAGATCGCGGCCACCGCGGCCGTCGGCTCCTCGCTGTGGGAACTTGCGAACCGTGAGGCATTTGCCCAGGGAGCGCCGGCCGCAAAGCTTGCCGCAGCCCACAACGCCGGCCTGTCGACCACGGAAAAGCAGACTTCCTTCGAAGACGCGACCCACTACAACAACTACTACGAATTCGGCACCGACAAATCCGACCCGGCCCAGAACGCGCACACCCTGCGCACGCGGCCGTGGACGGTACGAATCGAGGGCGAGGTCAAGAAACCGCTGACCCTCGACATCGACCAGCTGACCAAGCTGGCGCCGCTGGAAGAGCGTATCTACCGCCTGCGCTGCGTCGAGGGCTGGTCGATGGTGATTCCCTGGGTCGGCTACTCGCTGGCCAACCTGATCAAGCAGGTCGAGCCGAACGGCAATGCCAAGTACGTGGAATTCACGACCCTGGGCGACAAGCGCCAGATGCCGGGCGTGGGCAGCCGCGTGCTGGAATGGCCGTATGTCGAGGGGCTGCGCATGGACGAAGCCATGCACCCGCTGACCCTGCTCACGGTGGGTATGTATGGCCAGGTGTTGCCGAACCAGAACGGCGCCCCGGTGCGCATCGTCGTGCCCTGGAAATACGGCTTCAAGTCGGCCAAGTCGCTGGTGCGCATCCGTTTCCTGAAGGACCAGCCGCGCACCGCCTGGAACGGCATCGCCCCCGAGGAATACGGCTTCTATTCGAACGTGAACCCGAACGTCGACCATCCGCGCTGGTCGCAGGCCACCGAGCGCCGCATCGGTGAAGGCGGCTTCTTTGCGCCCAAGCGCAAGACCCTGATGTTCAACGGCTACGACCAGGTCGCTTCCCTGTATAGTGGGATGGACCTGAAGAAGTACTTCTGAGCGAGGCTCGATGACAAAGAACGCGCCAGTACGACCGACTACCAGCCCATCGCCGAAACAGCTCGCCGCCATCAAGAGCGTGCTGTTCGTGCTGGCGCTGCTGCCGTTTGCGCGCATCGTCTGGCTGATCCTGCAGCAGGTGCCGGTCGAGCCGGTCGAGTTCGTCACCCACGGCACCGGCGACTGGGCCCTCTACCTGCTGTGCGCCACGCTCGCCATCACGCCGCTGCGCCGCTTCACCGGCTGGAACTGGCTGATCCGCTTGCGGCGCATGCTGGGGCTATACACCTTCTTCTACGCCCTGATGCACTTCCTGACCTTCCTGTGGGCCGACCATCAGTTCGACTTCGGCGCCATGTGGAAGGACGTGCTCAAGCGGCCTTTCATCACCGTCGGCTTCATCGCCTTCGTCCTGCTGGTGCCGCTGGCCGCCACCAGCACCAACGCCATGATCAAGCGGCTCGGCCGGCGCTGGGGGCAGCTGCACCGCCTGATCTACGCGATCGCGCCGCTGGCCATCCTGCATTACTGGTGGATGAAGGCGGGCAAGCATAACTTCGAGCAGCCCATCGTCTGGGGCACGGTCGTCGCCGTGCTGCTCGGCCTGCGCGTGTACTGGAGCTGGAGCCGCACGCGCAGTCCCGCCACGTCCCGCCCGGTCTCCTAGCATGATGAAGGGACCGTCCGTCATCGGCCTGTTGCTGGTACTAGCCCTCGTGCTGGTCCTGGCCGTGTCGCGCTTCCGCACCGGATCCTCGGTCGAGCGCTGCATGGTGCTGGATGGACGCTGGAACGAGCAGGCGGCCGCCTGCGCCCGCCAGGCCTGGCCGGAAGACCGCTCGCGCGAGCGGGAGTAAAAACGAAAGGAGAGCCGGGTGGCGCAGCGTCCAGGGATCTTTCCAACATTCTTTTTGTCCGGTTTCGAATGCTCCACCTTCCTGTGGGGCGAGGGCGTGCGGCGCAACCTGGTTGCGGAAACCGGGCATGACCGCCACGTCGCCGAGGATTACCAGCAGCTGAGCCGCCTCGGCATCGCCGTGGCCCGCGAAGGCATTCCGTGGCCGACGGTGGACAAGGGCGGCAGCTACGACTTTTCGCACATCGATCCCTTCATCGACGCCATGAACGCGTCGAAAATCATCCCGATCTGGGACCTCTGCCACTACGGCTACCCGGACGATCTCGATCCCTTCTCCGACGAATTCGTCGACCGCTTCGCCCGTTATTGCCGCGCCGCCGCCGAATACGTGGTGCCGAAAGTCCGCGGCCCGCATTTCTTTACCCCCATCAACGAGATCACCTTCTTCTCTTTCTGCGCCGGCGAATGGGGCTGGGCCGCGCCCTATCACTGCCGCCGCGAAGACCGGATGCGCCTGCGGCTGGCGCTGTGCCGGGCCGCGATCGCCGGGGTCAAAGCGATCCGCGAAGTCGACCCGGAAGCGCGCATGGTGCACGTTGATCCGCTGGTGCGCGTGGTGGCGCCGCGCGACCGCCCCGACCAGGTCGACGCCGCCCACCACGAGACCTGCGTCGACACCTTCATGGCCTGGGACATCATCGCCGGACGCGAGCACCCCGAACTGGGCGGCGCGCCGGAGATCCTGGATATCGTCGGCGCGAACGTCTACTCCTTCGGCCAGATGGAATACCGCGAGCATGGCCCGCACGCCCCGCTGGCGCCCGGCGACGACCGCATCGCCCCGCTCTGCGACATGCTGGAGATGGCCTGGCAGCGCTACCACCGGCCGATGATCATCGGTGAAACCAGCGGCCTCGGCCACGGGCGCGAGAGCTGGCTCAGGGACGTGATGCAGGAATCGCTGGCGGCGGTGGACCGCGGCATCGACCTGCAGGGCATTTGCCTGTTCCCGGCGGTCGACATGCCCGACTGGCATACCGGCGAGTGGGTTCACAACGGCATCTGCGACGTGTGCGATGAGCAGGGCGATTTGAAGCGGGTGCCGGATGAGGAGTACATCGCCGAATTGCGGCGCTGGCAGAAGGAGCTGAACCGGGTGACCGAGCTGGACGTGGACCCGTTCAGCGACCCGGTGGAATTGCAGGATGTGATCGATGCGGCGAAGCGGTTAAAAATGCAGCCGGACAAGGATTGGTGCTAGTTCATGCTCGATAAATGGTTCAACGCGAAGCCAGGCAATGCCGTGCAAGGGCTGGACATCGTGCGGATAGGGGTAGCCCTGATCATCCTCATGCATCCCCTGCATGGCTACTTCCACTATCGCGATGTCGCGCCGGGCTTCGGCGGCTACCTCGCCAGCCTGGGTTATCCGATGGGAGGCGTCCTGGCCTGGCTGGTGCTGATCCTGCAAACCCTGTGCAGCGTGGCGCTGATCGCCGGCCGCGCCATCGTTCCTGCCTGCCTGGGCCATATCGTCATCGTCAGCTTCGGCATCATCCATTTCCATCGCCCGCATGGCTGGTATGTGACGGGTCCGGGCGAGCACGGCATGGAATGGGGATTCATCCTGCTGGCCTGCCTGTTCGGCGTCATGTGGGGCTACTGGCCGCGCAGGAAGCCTGCCGGTGCCCGGCCGGTCTAGGAGCTGACGCTGGTTCTTCAGCGCACCAGCGAACGCGCCGTCGGCTGCAGCATCAAAGTCTCCGGCGCCCGCTCCATGCCTGCGGCATGCGCAGCCAGCACGCTACGCCAACGCGCGTCCGCCGCCAGCGCCCGCTGCTGCCTGACGTAGCCGTCCGCATCCTCGAAGGCGGCAAAGCTGACGAAGACGGTTTCCTTCTCCCGCACCGGCAAACGTGCGAAGGTATTCCGGCTCTTCTCCGACACATACTGCGCCAGGATGCGTGCGCCGCTTCCTTCCAGTAACGGCGCGATGTCGCGCTTGAACGCGGCGGCAAAGCCGGGCAGGGCATCCGCGCGCAGATAGTAGATGGTGGCGACCACCAGCCGGCCGCCGGCCTTCGACCCCAATGCAGGCCGCACCAGGCCATCGAGCGCGAAGCCGCTGCCCATAAAGGCGGGCCGCAACAGCAGCACATTGTCGTTGTCCGCCAGCGTGGCATTGGCCCGCTCGCGATTCGCCTGCCATACGGGGCCGTAGTAAAACGCGGTGAGGGCCTCGTGGCGCGCCTGCATGTCCGTGAAGCCGCGCACCCACACGAAGCGGTCCGGACCGGCCAGGTCGCGGAAGGTGGCGGCGATGCGCATGCCGGTGGCTTCCTGGCTTTCGATGAAGCGTTCTTCGAACAGGCTGATGAGCGCGTCGCGCTTGCCGGGGTACATGGTGTACTGCCGCAGTTCGACGACCGGGCAGCAGTCCTGCGCGAGGGCGTCTGCAACAGGCGGCAAGGACAGCGCGCAGACAAGTGCGGCGCCGTTTAAAAGGCGGCGGCTCATGCCTGCCACCCCTGCACCACGGTGACCACGCCGGTGCCGACCAGCAGCATGCCGACCGCGCGCGTGGCGAGGCCGCTGGCCCCGATCGAGCCGCCGGCCCGTTGCGCCAGCAGGACCACGCCGCCGTAGACGCCGGCCTGGGTGCCGGCCGTGATCAGCCCAAGCGCGCTGGCCTGGGCCCAGATCGGACCCTGCGCCGGTTTCAGGAACTGCGGGAACACCGCCAGCATGAACACATAAGCCTTGGGGTTGAGCAGGCAGGTCAGCATGCCCTTCAGGAACACTGACGATGCCGGGCGCGCCGGCGTATCCGTGCGCACCTTGAGCGTGGTCGCGCCCGCACGCGTCAGCTGCCAGCCGATCCAGGCGATATAGGCCGCGCCGGCGACCAGCAACAGATTGAACAGCGCGGGCCAGAGCTGCACGATGGCCGCCACGCCGAGCGCGCCCATCGCGATGTGGCAGACGCCGCCGGCGACGATGCCCGCCACCGCGGCCAGCCCGGCGCTGCGGCCGCCCGTCAGCGAATTGGCCAGCACATAGGCCATGTCGAGCCCGGGGAGGGCGATGATGCCGAATACAAGGACAAAATACAGCCACAGCGTTGCAGTCGCGTTCACGGCTATCTCCATGGTCAAAACGCCAGCGTAAGCGGTATATAGGTCATAATTGGTCCTATGTACCGACCGACCACGCGCGTTCTCGCCCTGCTGGAGCTGCTGCAGACCCATGGCCGCATGTCCGGCGCCGAGCTGGCGCCGCGCCTGGGCGTGGACCGGCGCACCCTGCGGCGCTACATCGGCAAGCTGGAAGACATCGGCATCCCGATCACGGCCGAGCGCGGGCCGGCGGGCGGCTATGCCCTGATGCCGGGCTTCAAGCTGCCGCCGATGATGTTCACCGAAGACGAGACGCTGGCGCTCTCGCTCGGCCTGCTCGCCGCGCGCGGCCTGGGCCTGGCGGAGGCGGCGCCGGCGGTGGCCAGCGCCCAGGCCAAGCTGGAGCGCGTGATGCCGGATGGGCTGAAGCGGCGTGTGCGGGACGTCGACGAAACCGTGAAGCTGGATGCGGCGCGCGCGATTGCGCCGCCCGACAACCAGGCGCTGGTGGCGCTGACCGGCGCCGCCCAGGCCTGCCGGCGGGTGCTGCTGCGCTACCGCGACCAGCGAGGCGAGGAATCGATGCGCCGCTTCGATCCCTACGGCCTGGCCTTGCGCCATGGGCGCTGGTACGCGGCCGGCCTGTGCCATCTGCGGCAGGCGCTGCGCACCTTCCGGCTGGACCGGGTGGTCGTGGTCGAGCCGCTGGCGGAGCAATTCGAACGTCCGCCAGGATTCGATGCGATGGCCCATGTGGTGCAGGCGGTGGCCACGCTGCCGCGCGCCATCACCATCGAGGTGTTGTTGAAAACCGATGCGGCCTCGGTGCGCGCCCACCTGTTTGCCGAGGCCGGGGTGCTGGAAGAAACCGCGGAGGGCGTGGTGATCCACGCCCAGTCGGACGAGCTGGACTGGTTCGCGCGCCAGCTGGCCGGCATGCCCTTCGATTTCGAGATCCGCCAGCCGCCCGAATTGCATGCGGCGGTGGGGGCATGCGTGCAGCGCCTGCTGCGCTGCAGTCGTTCGTCCGCCTAGCGCTTGCGACGCAGGCAGCCGTAATTCGGCGCCAGCGGCAGCAGGCGCGCACGTGCCCCGCCGATCTCGATGTCCGCCAGGGCCGGCGGCGCGACCGCGACCTTGCCCGCCGCCAGGTCGTCCAGCAAGGCCTGGCAATCGGCTTGCGGCAGCATGACGCGGGCCAGCGCCGACCACTGTCCCTGCGCATCTTCGGCCAACACGACGGCATTCGGCATGAAGCTGGCCGGCACGGCGCTGGCAGCGTCGCCGCGGCTGCTGAGGAGCACCTCCGGCTTGCCGTCGCCGTTCACGTCCAGCAGGAAGGCATCGCAGCGCTTGCCCGGCTCGCGCAGGCAATCCGGATAGGTGAAAGCGTCGCCCTTCAGCGCCCAGTCGGTGCGCAGGAAGCTGTCCGGCAGCTTCATGCGCGGCTGGCGCAGGATCAGGTTCGCTTTCATGTCGGCCGGCTGCGCTGGCGGCGCAATGCGGTTCCAGCGGCTCTTCATGCTGCGCACCAGCGCAATCCGGCGCCGCACCAGCGCCGCCTCCGCTCCCGTGGCTTCGCGTTCGATGCGGTCCAGCGCGGCGCGCCCATAGCGCTCGCCGTCGAAGCGGAGGAAGGCGAAGTCGAAACGGTCGGCCTGTACCTTGCCGGACGCCAGCCGCGCGGCCTGGCTGGCCACCGAGACCCTGGCCGGGTCGAGCAAGGGAGAAAACAAGAGCAGCAGCAGGCCGAGGACGACGAAGGCGGTGGCGGTGTTGACCGCCGCCAGCGAGGGCAGCCAGCCAGGGCGCAGGGCGGCGCGGAAATAACCGGCCGCATAGCAGGCGGCAACCAGCATGCAGGCCGCGGCGCTGACCCGGTCCCCGGTCCAGCCGTAGTCGCGCACGCGCAGGCTCAGGGCGTACACGGCAATGAGCACCAGCGGCGCCAGCAGCAGGCTTGCCGCGCGCGCGGCCACACGCACCACGCGCGCGACCGCTTTGCCGTCCTCGCCGTTCTGCCAGGCGGCATTGATCAGCACCACGAGGCCGGCGGCGGCAACCAGCAGCACCGCGGCCGCGCGCTTCGTATTCCACAAGGGTTCCAGGCCGGTGAAGGGCAGGGCCAGCAGGAAGCCGCCGACCAGCAGCACGATGACGGGCAGCAGCCAGGACAACAGCACCAGCAGCAGTCCGCGGATGCCGCGCACGATGGCCGGGCGCACGTCGGTCAGGTGCATCGCGCAGGAGAAGGCGAAGGCGGTGACCGGAATCGCGAACCATTCCTCGCGGATCAGCTCGGTAAGAAAAGTCAGCTTGACCAGCTCGAACAGCTGCGCACCCAGGGCCAGCACCAGCCAGGTGACGCCGGTGAACAGGCCGCTGAAAGCCAGTTGCGCGCCGTGCTTCCAGGCGATGTCGAAATAGGTGCCATACGCGGCGATGCGGCGCTTGTCGCGCACGGCGGCCAGCACCAGGGTATGGGCGATGAAGAAGCCGGCCATGGCGAAGAACAGCAGCTGCGGCGACGGATACAGGGAACGGTAGAGCCCGGGCGAGGGCGGGAAGGGACCATCCTGCCTGGTGGGCGGCAAGGGCAGGTCGGCCACGCGCCAGGCATCGTAGCAACCCAGGCCGGCCAGCAGCAGCATGGCTGCGCCGCCCCACAGGATCAGCTGGCGGCGCGGAATGTGGCCCAGGCCGGAGACCAGGATCACCGGCGCTATCAAAGCTGCCAGCACCAGCGGCACGAACAGCAGCGGCACGGTGGCCGGCCAGCTTTGCTCCTTGCCGGCCCGGTAGAGCAGGTAGAGCAGCAGGCCCTGCAGCAAGCCAAGCAGGATGCGCCGGCTGCCGACCCCGGGCAGGGTCAGTGTGGGCAGGGACGGGCTGTCGGAAGGATCGAGTGCTTGCATGGGCCGCCTTCAAAATGGATCTGGGAAGCTTAGCACCCATGCAGGCGCGCAGAAAAGTAAATGAGATTGCAATCGGCCTCCCCTCGCCTAGAATCAAGGTAGACGGCAGATGAGGACGTCGACATGGAACTTTATGGACAAGGCGCGGCGAAACGCCTGATCCTTTCGCTGGCGGCGGGCGGGGCCCTGGCAGGCTGCGTCTACGCACCGCCGCCGTATGCGGCCTACGACGCGGCGCCGGTGGCCGCCGCTCCCTACTATTACTATCCCTACAGCTATCCGACCTATGTCGGGCCGCCGATCTCGCTCAGCTTCGGCTACTACGAGCATCGCTATCGCGGCGGCGGGTACGGTCATTACGGCGGGCACGGCTGGGGTGGCCGCGGCTGGGGAGGAGGACGCGGCGGCTGGCGCGGCCGGCACTGACAGTAGTTTTGGCCAAAATTCACCGTTATTCGCGCATATTCATCTTCCAAGTCATGCATGAATAGCCAAGAATACAAGCATTCCATTGACGTTCAGGAAAGCTTGTCATGAATTTTGGCGAAAGACTCAAACAGATCCGCACCGATAAAGGCCTGACCCAGCCGCAATTTGCGCAGCTGGCGGGCATCGAGCAGTCCTACCTGTCCAAGCTGGAAAACGACAAATCGGTGCCCTCGGCCGAGATGTTTTCCACCATCCTCGCCGGCCTCGAGATGGACGCCGCGGCCTTCCTGAGCGAGGTGGACAAGGACGTCCTTGCGACCACCTTGCGCCATATTCCGGCGGTGTCCCAGTTCACCAGCCAGGCCGTGGTCGCCCAGGTCAAAGATACCAGGCGGTGGCTATACGGCTCGGCAGTGGCCTGGGTGCTCGGCTTTGCCATGATGCTGGCGGCGAACGACGGCATTTTCTTTTCGAACAATCTCTACAAATACGACTCGCCCGGTGTGATTCGTGCAGGCGAGGCGGAAGACATTTTCGACAAGCAGAGGCAAATCCTGGCGCTCAAGGAGGACGCCGGCATCATCACCCGGCAGGACGCGCTGAAGGAGCTGCAAGCCTTCCTGGCGAACCGTTCCAGGCCGGTCACCGTCGAGTCGCCGGTCAACCGCGGCACGGTCTACTTCGAACCCGCCGAAAACGGCCGCCGCCGCTTCGACCTGGTCCACACCACCTACGTGCATTCGCCCGGCAACCGCGTCCTGCAATACCTCGGCGCGATCGTGCTGCTATCCGGCTTCGTCGGCCTGTTCATCGAATGGCGCCTGCGCCGCCTGAAAACCAAAGCCCGCTAAGCACCCACCAAGGGATTTCCCATGTCGCAGATCCGCACCTTCCTCGCCGGCGCCACCACCATGGCCGCCGCCCTGGCCGCCGTCCTCACCCTGACCGGCGCCAAAAGCCCACCCCGTCACGAGACCTTCGACGAGATCACCGTCGGCCGCATCAACATCGTCGAGCCGGACGGCACCAAACGGATCGTCATCTCGAACAAGGCCCAGTTCCCGGGCGACTTCCAGGAAGGCAAGGAGCGCCCCCGTCCGAACCGGCGCGACTTTGCCGGCATGCTGTTCATCAACGAAGAAGGCACGGAAAACGGCGGCCTGATCCAGAAGGGCAGCATCGCCGCCGACGGCAAGATTTCGTCCGGCCTGTCGCTGACCTTCGACCGCTTCCGCCAGGACCAGGCGCTGCAACTGCTCAACAACGACAGCGCCATGCATCAGCAGACCGGCATCAGCATCAACGACGTCCCTTATTTCAAGACCACGTCGATTGCCGACGTCACGCACTTCGGCGAGGAAAGCCGCAAACTGCCGGAAGCGCAGCAGGAGGCGTACTGGAAGAAGCTGGCCGACGAAGGCAGGCTGTCGCAGAACCGCATCTGGCTCGGCAATACGCGCAGCAAGGGCTCGTCGCTGATGCTGAAGGACGCGCAGGGACGCACGCGCATGATGCTGCTGGTGTCGGCGGACGGCAAGGCGGAAATCCAGATGCTGGACGAGCAGGGCAAGGTCAGCAAGTCCATCACGCCGGGCGCGAAGGAATAAAAAAGCCGGGATCGAAATCCCGGCTCCTTATTCGCTGCGCAGCTTATTTGACGATCGCTTCCATCGCAAACAGCTCGGCCGGCTCTTCGCGGCGGCGGATCAGGTGGACCTTGTCGCCGTCGACCAGCACCTCGGCCGCACGGCCGCGGGTGTTGTAGTTCGAGGCCATCGTGAAACCGTAGGCGCCGGCGGTCATCATGGCCAGCAGGTCGCCCGGCTCGATGGCAAGCTCGCGGTCGCGCGCCAGCCAGTCGCCGGATTCGCAGATCGGGCCGACCAGGTCGTACTTGACTGTGGCGCCCTCGCGCCGGGCCACCGGCTTGACGTCCATCCAGGCCTGGTACAGGGCCGGGCGCGCCATGTCGTTCATCGCGGCGTCGACCACGCAGAAGTTCTTTTCCTCGCCGGGCTTGAGGAATTCCACCGACATCAGCAGCACGCCGGTATTGCCGACGATCGAGCGGCCCGGTTCGAAGATCACCTTGATCGGCCTGCCCTCGTACTTCTCGGCGCGCCAGGCGTCGATGCGCGCGAATACGCGCGAGACGTAATCGCCGATCGCCACCGGGGCATTGTCGCCGGTGCCGTAGTCGATGCCCAGGCCGCCGCCGACGTCGAGGTGGTGCAGCACGATGCCTTCAGCCGCCAGGGTGTCGATCAGTTCGATCAGCTTGTCGAGGGCTTCCAGCAGCGGGGCGTCGTCCAGCAGCTGCGAGCCGATGTGGCAGTCGATGCCGACCACGTCCAGGTGCGGCAGGGCGGCGGCGCTGCGGTAGGTGGCCAGGGCGTCCGAGAAGGCCACGCCGAACTTGCTGGCCTTCAGGCCGGTGGCGATGTAGGGGTGGGTCTTCGGATCGACGTTCGGGTTCACGCGCAGCGACACCGGCGCGCGCTTGCCGAGGCGGCCGGCCACTTCGTTGATGCGGTGCAGTTCGGGGATCGATTCGACGTTGAAGCAGAGGATGCCCTTGCTCAGCGCCAGCTCGATCTCGGCCACGGTCTTGCCCACGCCCGAGAAGATCACCTTGCCCGGGTCGCCGCCGGCGGCGATCACGCGCAGCAGTTCGCCGCCCGAGACGATGTCGAAACCGGCGCCTTCGCGTGCCAGGATGTCGAGGATGGCCAGGTTCGAGTTGGCTTTCATCGCATAGCAGACCAGGGCGTCACGTCCCTGGCTGGGCGCCGCGTAGCCGCGGAAGTTCTGCAGCAGCTGGGCCTTCGAATAGACGTAGGTCGGGCTGCCGAACTGTTGGGCGATGGCGGGCAGGGGAACGCTTTCGGCGTGCAGGACGCCGTCTTGGTACGAGAAATGCGACATGGTTACTGTTGGGTGGCGGGGGAAGAGGATTGCGGAGCTTGCGTGTTGTTGGCGTTCGATCCAGAGGTCGGGACGGTCATGCCGGCTGCCGGCGCAGGCGGCGAGGCTGTCGTCACGGGCGTCACCGGGGTCGCAGGCGCCGGCGTGGCGGCAGCGGCGCGGGCCGGCGGCTTGGGCATGTAGAGCGGGCCGGGCTGGCCGCAGGCGGACAGCAGGGTGGCCATGGCAACTGCGGCCGGGAGCGCAAATGGGGACTTCACGATTAGAATCACGGTTTGATTAGCAGACCTTGGAGTGTAGCATGACCGAAACCGAATTTTTGGACCTGGCCGACGCCACCCTGAACGAGATCGAACTGGCCTTCGACCGCCTGTTCGAGCAGGACGTGGTCGACGTCGAATGCAAGCGCAGCGGCAACGTGCTCGAAATCGAATTCGTCGACAACGGTTCGAAAATCATCGTCAACAGCCAGGCGCCCTTGCAGGAGATGTGGGTGGCGGCGCGCGCCGGCGGCTTCCACTACAAGCGCGTGAACGGCGAGTGGCGCAACACCCGCGACGACAGCGAGCTGTTTACCTCGCTGGCGGATTACGCCACCCAGCAGGGCGGGGCGCCGGTCAAGCTGCGCTGATGTGAGCGTGGGCACGGGGTGCCCACCCTACAGCGAACGTAGGGCGGGCACCCCGTGCCCGCGTCAGCCGGCAAGCACGCCCAATAAGGCCTGCATGTCCACCGGCTTGACGAAATGGTGGTCGAAGCCGGCTTGCGCGGTCCTGGCGCGGTCCGCCTCCTGGCCGTAGCCGGTAATCGCGACCAGGGTCGCCGCCTCCAGGGCCGGCAGCTGGCGCAATTGCCGCGCCAGCTCGTTGCCGTCCATGTCGGGCAAGCCGATATCGAGCAGGCAGGCGTCGGGCGGATCGATGCGCGCGGCTTCCAGTGCGGCGCGCGCGCTCTGCACCACCGTCACCCGGTAGCCCGCGGCTTCCAGGTAGAGGCCGAGCATCTGGCCGGCATCGTCGTTGTCGTCGACGATCAGCAGGCGCAGCGCCCGCGCTTGCGTCGGCGCCATGCCGTGCTGTTCCGGGACGGCGGCGCGGCCGGGCTCCTGGGCGCGCGGCAGCGTGATCGTGAAGCGGCTGCCCTTGCCGATGCCCTCGCTGTAGGCCGCGACCCGGCCGCCGTGCAGGGCCACCAGGTTGCGCACCAGCGCCAGGCCGATCCCGAGCCCGCCCTGCGAACGGTCGGAGCTGCGTTCCGCCTGGGCGAACATGTCGAACACCTGCCCGATCATGTGCGGCGCCATGCCGATGCCGTTGTCGCTGACGGTGTAGCTGACGGTGTCGTCATCCGCGGACAGCGCCACCACGATCTCGCCGCCCTCGGGCGTGTACTTGGCGGCGTTGTTCAACACGTTGGCGACGATCTGCACCAGGCGCTTCTGGTCGCCGTGCACGAAGACGCCTTCGTGCGGCATCTGGATGGTCACGCGGTGCCGGCGGCTGTCGATCAGCGGCCGCACCTGCTCGACGGCGCCGGTCACGATCTGCCTGGCGTCCAGCAGGGTTTCGTCGAGCGTGACCAGGCCGCGCGACACGCGCGACAGATCGAGCAGGTCGTCGATCAGCCCCGTCATGTGCTTCACCTGGCGCGAAATGATTTCGCTGGTCTGCTGGATCTTGTCGCGCTCCAGCGTCGGGATGCGCAGCAGGTCGGAAGCGGCGCGGATCGGCGCCAGCGGATTGCGCAGCTCGTGCCCCAGCATGGCCAGGAACTCGTCCTTGCGCTGGTCGACTTCGCGCATCGCGTATTGCCGGCGGCGGGCGCGCAAGGCCGATTGCACCGCGCTCACCAGGGTCACACCCTGCACCGGGCGCTCCAGCAGCGAGACGTTGCCCAGTTCCAGGTAGCGGTGCTGCAGCCCCGGCGAGGCGGCTTCGCGCCGGCTCATGACCAGCACCGGCAGGTCGGACCAGCCGTGCTGGTGCTCGATGAAGTGGCCCACCGCGCGCAGGAATTCCGGAGTGATCGCCTCATCGGCGACCAGCAGCGCCCCGGCTCCGCGCCCGAGCTCTTCCATCAGCTGGCCGAGATGGGCGCACACGCCGCACTCGATGCCGGCGCGTCCGAACAGTTCGGCGATCAGCCTTGCGTCCTTTCCTACCGGCGCATGAATCAGGATGCGGTATTCGAGACCGGCCTCAGGCATCACGTCGCGGAAAAGGGGTTGCCCTGGCTGCGGTCGGCCTCCAGGATGGTCGGGACGCCGGTCAGGATGCCCTGGAAATTGCTGAGCACCGGGCCGACCGCGATGCCGCGCGGCGTGATGTCGAACTGCCGCAGGGTGGTCTCGTGGACGCTGCCGCGCTTCTTGAACACGGAAATCGCCTTCTGGACCGCGCCCTGGGCCTCGAAATAGCGCAGGATCAGGACGTTGTCCGCCATGTAGCTGACGTCCATACCGGTCGACATGGTGCTGCCGACGATGCCCTGCTGGACCCCGACCAGGAAGGTCACCACGCCGCGCTGGCCCAGGTAGGTCAGGATCTCGTGCAGGTGGGTGGACAGGAAGCCGGCTTCGGGCATGGCGTTCATGTAGCCGTTCAGGCTGTCGATCACGACCACGCGCGCGCCCTCGTCCGCGGCGCCGCACACGGCGTGGCTGAATTCGCCCGGCGACATCTCGGCCGGATCGATCTGGTGCACCTCCAGGAGACCGCTTTCGTAAGGCGCGCGCAGGTCGATGCCCAGACCTTCGCTGCGGTTCAGCATGGTATTGAAGGATTCCTCGAACAGGAACATGGCGGCGCGCTCGCCGAGGTCGGTCATCGCCTTCACGAACTGCACCGCCACGCTGGACTTGCCAGTGCCCGGCGGCCCGGAGATGAGGGTACTGGAGCCTTCCTCGATGCCGCCGCCCAGCAGCATGTCGAGCGCCGGCAGGCCGCTGCCGACCTGGTTGCGCCGGCGCAGTTCGCGCGTTTCCGCGGCCACGATGCGCGGATAGACGGTCAGGCCGCCGGTCAGGATCGAATAATCGTGCGGGCCGCGGCGGAAGGCCACGCCGCGGTATTTCAGGACCCGCACCAGGCGCCGCTCGGCGCCGTATTCGGAATCCGTGTGCTGGAGCGAGATCACGCAGTGGGCGATGCTGCGCACCTGCTGGTCGCCCTGGACCGAGGTCTTGTCGTCGAGCAGGATGGCGGTGCAGGAACGCTTGGCGAAGTACTGCTTCAGCGCCAGCACGTGGCGCCTGTAGCGCAGCGGGCTGCCCGACAGCAGCTGTAGTTCGGACAGCGAGTCGAGCACCACCCGGGTCGGGTTGAGCTTCTCGACCAGCTTGAGGATCAGGTTGTTGGTTTCGCCCAGCTCGACCTCGGCCGGGTGCAGCACCGTGTATTGCTCGCCCGGGTCGAGCAGGCTTTCGTCCGGGATCACTTCCTGCACCGTCACGCCGTCCAGCGACATGCCGTGGGCCTGCGCCACCGCGCGCAGCTCGACTTCGGTCTCGGCCAGGGTGATGTAGAGCACGGTCTCGCCGCGCGCCGCGCCTTCGGCCAGGAACTGCAGCGCCATCGTGGTCTTGCCGGCGCCCGGGTCGCCTTCGACCAGGTACAGCCTGTCCCTGGTCAGGCCCCCGCCAAGGACATTATCGAGGCCGGGAATGCCGGTCGAGATGAATGCCGTGCTGGAGGTGTTCTGGTTGCTCATGGATGCTCTTTCGCCAATTCGTCAGTTTCGTCAGAATAACTCGTTTCTCACGGCATCGCGCGCCTTCTGCTCCGTAGCGGGCGCGGGTACCCCGACGTCGAGCGACTGCACGCCGGTGCCCGGCGGGTTTTCCATGTAGTAGAACTCGTCGCCGTACTGCACCAGGCCGGCGGGGGCAGGGCGGTCCTCGACCGGCACGTTCTTCAATGCTTTCTGCATGAAGCCGATCCAGATCGGCAGCGCCAGGCCGCCGCCGGTTTCCTTGTTGCCCAGGTTGCGCGGCTGGTCGTAGCCGATCCAGGCGATGCCCACCAGGTGCGGCTGGTAGCCGGCAAACCAGGCGTCGATCGAGTCGTTGGTGGTGCCGGTCTTGCCGGCGATGTCGGGGCGCTTCAGGGTCTGCTGGGCCTTGGCGGCGGTGCCGTAGCGCGCCACGTCCTTCAGCATGCTGTCCATCAGCCAGGCGTTGCGCTCGTCGATCACACGGTTGGCGTCGACGCCGGCGCGTTCCGGGCGCGCTTCCGACAGCACCTTGCCGTCCGCATCCGTCACCTTCGAGATCAGATAAGGCATCACGCGGTAGCCGCCGTTGGCGAACACGGAATAGGCGCCGGCCATCTGCAGCGGCGTGGTCGCGCCCGCGCCCAGCGCCAGGGTCAGGTAGGGCGGGTTTTTATCCGCGTCGAAGCCGAAGCGGGTCGCGTATTCCTGGCCATAGCGGGCGCCGATCTTGTTCAGGATGCGGATCGAGATCATGTTCTTCGACTTGGTCAGGCCGCGCCGCATCGTCATCGGGCCTTCGTACTTGCCGTCGTAGTTCTTCGGCTCCCAGGCCTGGCCGCCGGTCGAGCCGGCGTCGAAGGAGATCGGGGCGTCGTTGATCAGGGTCGCCGGCGAGAAGCCGCGTTCCAGCGAGGCCGAGTAGATGAAGGGCTTGAACGAGGATCCCGGCTGGCGCCAGGCCTGGGTGACGTGGTTGAACTTGCTGCGGTTGAAGTCGAAGCCGCCGATCAGCGCCTGGATCGCGCCGTCGTCCGGATTCACCGCCACGAAGGCCGATTCCACTTCCGGCATCTGGGTGATGCTCCAGCTCGAGCCGCCGTCCTGGGTCACGCGGATCACGGCGCCGCGGCGCACGCGGCGGGTCTCGGCCGCTTTCGGCGACAGCCAGCCCTGGGCGAAGGCCAGGCCGGCGCCGCTGATCTTGATCTCCTCGCCGGAAGCCAGCACCGCCGTCACCTGGGTGGGCGAGGCCTGCAGCACGATGGCGGCGACGATGTCGTCGGAATCCGGGTGTTCGGCCAGTTCGGCCTCGATGGCTTCGTCGGCTTCGCCCTTGCTGGAGGGGATCTCGATGTACTTTTCCGGGCCGCGGTAGGTGTGGCGGCGCTCGTAGTCCATCACGCCGCGGCGCAGCGCCAGGTAGGCGGCGTCCTGGTCGGCCTTGGTGATGGTGGTGAACACGTTCAGGCCGCGCGTATAGGTGTCTTCCTTGAACTGCTCGTAGACCAGCTGGCGCGCCATCTCGGCCACGTACTCGGCATGCACGCCGAAGGCCGTGCTGTCGGTCTTGATCTTCAGTTCCTCGTTCTTCGCGGTTTCGTACTGCGCGTCGGTGATGTAGCCGAGGGTGTGCATGCGCTGCAGGATGTACTGCTGGCGCAGGCGCGCGCGCTTCGGATTCACCACCGGGTTGTAGGCCGAGGGCGCCTTCGGCAGGCCGGCCAGCATGGCCGCTTCGGCCACCGTGATGTCGCGCAGGTCCTTGCCGAAGTAGATCTGCGCCGCCGACGAGAAGCCGAAGGCGCGCTGGCCCAGGTAGATCTGGTTCATGTAGACCTCGAGGATCTGGTCCTTGGTCAGGTTCTTCTCGATCTTCCAGGCCAGCAGGGCCTCGTAGGCCTTGCGCTTCAGGGTCTGTTCCGATGACAGGAAGAAGTTGCGCGCCACCTGCTGGGTGATTGTCGAGGCGCCCTGGCGTGCGCCGCCGGTGGCGTTGTGGAAGGCTGCGCGCAGGATGCCCCAGTAGTCGACGCCGCCGTGCTCGTAGAAGTTGGTGTCTTCGATCGCCAGCACGGCCTTTTTCATGACGTCCGGGATGTCCTTGAAGTGCACCAGGGTGCGGCGCTCCTCGCCGAACTCGCCGATCAGGACGTTATCGGCGGTGAAGATCCGCAATGGCATCTTCGGCCGGTAGTCGGTCAGGGTATCCAGGGCGGGCAGGTTGGGATAGGCCATCGCCAGCGCGAACACGACCACCAGCACCCCGCACACGGCCAACCCGGACAGGGCGGCGAGCAGGGTGAGGACGATTCGCTTCGGGCTGTGCTTGTTTGAAGACGAGGGCGGAGACGGCGGGGTCGGCGCCCCGTTCGAAGATGCTTTCATGCGCATGAATGGTTCGCTATGTTGACCAGATTCATTATAAGGCAGGGTCGGGGTGGAAACACGACTGGTCAAGTCGATAACAGGTGTGTAAAGAGCGTCAAGATTGAGCTATCACAGCGGAAAAGCGCTTATCACGAAGTGTCTCTTTCCCGCTTCGGCTAAATATGTTCCTGTGCAGAAATTTCTTGTCTGTGGTCATCCTTATTGCTACGATTTAACGCAGTGCCTTAAGCGTATACATAAATTAGCTGCAGTAAGTGGCTAATTATTCTAAGAAATCATTCCCCGCCCGGGCGTTCAATAAGCCGTTCCGCGGAACGCAGCAGTAGTAAAAGAGGGAGCAACGCTCGTGATCAGTCTAGGTTCCTTGTTCGGACAGTCCAACCCGCCATTGATCGGGATCGACATCAGTACGTCCGGCGTGCGCCTGGTGGAGCTGGCCGATGCCGGCAAAGGCGAACTGCGGCTGGAGCGCTATGCGTCCGAGCCGCTGCCGCGCGGCACTGTCGTCGACGGCAACATCGAAAACATCGAAGCGGTGTCGGAGGCGGTGCTGCGGGTCTGGAAGAAGAGCGGCACCAAGGTCAAGCACGTCGCGCTCGGCATGCCGCCGGCCGCCGTCATCACCAAGAAAATCATCCTGCCCGCCGGCCTGGCCGAAGACCAGCTCGAAGTGCAGGTCGAATCCGAAGCAAGCCAATACATTCCGTTCGCGCTGGACGAGGTCAGCCTGGACTTCGACGTCATCGGCGCGGCCCCGAATTCGCCGGAAGACATGGAAGTGATGCTGGCGGCGGCGCGCCGCGAGAAGGTCGAGGACCGGGTCGCGATCGCGGAAGCGGCCGGCCTCACCGCCACCGTGATGGACATCGAATCGTATGCGGCGCGCAGCGCAGCCCAGCGTGCGATCGACGAGCAGGGCGGCGCGCAGGAAGGCCAGATCGTGGCCCTGTTCCAGATCGGCGCCCAGGCCACCCACATCTCGGTGCTGCAGAACGGCGAGACCATCTACGAGCGCGAGCAGCCCTTCGGCGGGATCCAGCTAACGCAAGATATCGTGCGCGCCTACGGCCTGTCCTTCGAGGAGGCGGAAGCGCGCAAGAAGGCGGGCGACCTGCCGGACAATTATACCGGCGACCTGCTCGCGCCCTTCCTGGAGAACGCCGCGCTGGAAGTCACGCGCGCGATCCAGTTCTTCTTCACCTCGACCCCGTACACCCGCATCGACCAGATCTACCTGGCCGGCGGCTGCGCCCTGGTGCCGGGCCTGCTCGACATCATCGCCAGCCGCACCAAGATTTCGAGCGCGGTGATTTCGCCCTTCAAAGGCATGCAGTTGGGTTCTTCGGTGCGCGAGCAGCAGCTGCGCAACGAAGCGCCGGCCTACCTGGTCGCCTGCGGCCTGGCACTGCGGAGGTTTGGCTGATGATCCGGATTAACCTGCTTCCCCACCGGGAAGCGAAACGCAAGCAGAAGCAGACCGCCTTCGCGGCGCTGATGGCGCTGGGCGGCCTGCTGGGCGGCGCCCTGGTGCTGATGGTGGGCGCCTACAACGCCAGCCAGATCTCGACCCAGAACCAGCGCAACCAGGTGCTCAAGCAAGCCAACGCGGACCTCGACGTCAAGATCAAGAAGATCGCCAACCTGAAGGCCGAGATCGAGGCGCTGAAGGCGCGCCAGCAGGCGGTCGAAGACCTGCAGGGCGACCGCAACCAGCCGGTCTACCTGCTCGACGAACTGGTGCGCCAGACGCCGGAAGGGGTCTACCTGAAGAGCTTCAAGCAGGATGGCCAGAAGGTGCTGCTGAACGGCGTCGCCCAGTCGCAGGAACGGGTGGCCGAACTGCTGCGCAATTTGTCGGGCAATTCGCCGTGGCTGGAACGCCCGGACCTGACCGAGGTGCGCGCGGCCACGCTGGCCCAGAGCAAGACCGGACGCAAGGTCGTCGAATTCACGCTGAACGTGTCGATCAAGCGCGCGCGTGAAAAAGAAGAGCTGGCCAAGGAAAACGCCAAGCCGGGACCGAAATCATGAACATCGATTTGAAACAGCTGGGCGCCGACTTTTCGGCCCAGTTCGAGGGCCTGCAGGGCCGCCACCCGGGCCTGTGGCCGCTGGCGCCGCGCCTGCTGTGCGCGGCCGGCGTGATGGTGGCCGTGCTGGTGGGCGGCTACTTCCTGTACTGGAGCGGCCAGTTCGAGGAACACGACGCCCTGGCCGCGCAGGAGGAAACCCTGCGCAACGAGTACCGCAGCAAGATGGCGCAGGCGATCAACCTGGAGGCGCTGGAAGCCCAGCAGCAGCAGGTCAACCGCTACGTCGAGCGGCTCGAGAAGCAGCTGCCGAGCAAGGCCGAGATGGCGGCCCTGCTGTCGGACATCAACCAGGCCGGCATCGGCCGCGGCCTGCAGTTCGAGCTGTTCCGCCCGGGCCAGGTGGTGGTGCGCGATTACTACGCCGAGCTGCCGATCGACATCAAGGTCACCGGCAGCTACCACGACATCGGCGAATTCGCCGCCGACATGGCGAAGATGCCGCGCATCGTCACCCTGAACAATCTCGCGCTCAGCACCGGCAAGGATGGCGTGCTGTCGCTCGACGCGGTCGCCAAGACCTTCCGCTACCTCGACCAGGACGAGCTGGACCAGCAGTCCCAGGCCCGCAAGAAAAAGAAGAAGGAGGCCAAGTCATGAGCGGGCAGATGAAGAAGACCGCTTCCTTCGCGGCCGTGGCCTTGCTGCTGGCCGGCTGCGGCGACAGCGACGTCAAGGAAGTCCACGCCTGGATGGACCAGGTGAAGCAGGAAACCCGGCCGGCCGTGAAGCCGCTGTCGGAGCCGAAGGATTTCATTCCCTACGCCTACAACGCCAAGGAAGAGGTGGAACCCTTCAGCCCGAACAAGCTGCTGAACCAGCTGGCCAAGGCCGCCGAGGCTTCGCCGGACCCGAACAAGCCGGACCTGAAGCGCCCGCGCGAACTGCTGGAGAGCTTCCCGCTCGACACCATGCAGATGGTCGGCACGATGCAGAAGGCCGGCGTGAACTACGCGCTGCTGCAGGTCGACCGCTCGGTCTACCAGGTGCGCGCAGGTCAGCGCATCGGCCAGAATTTCGGCATCGTCACCCGCGTGGGCGACGACGCCATCAATATCCGTGAAGTGGTGCAGGACGCCGCCGGCGAGTGGGTCGAACGCCTGTCGAAGCTGGAACTGCAAAGCAAGGAGAACCGCAAATGACCCGACTTGGAAGCATCGCCCTCAGCCTGGTGCTGGCGTTCGGCGCCAGCAGCGCCTTCGCGCAGAACAACGCGATCGAATCGATCAGCGCCAACCAGCAAGGCAATAACGTTGTCATCAACGTGGCGATGAAGGACACGCCCGCCAAGCTGCCGATCGGTTTCTCGATCACGAACCCGGCGCGCATCGCGCTCGATTTCGGCTCCACCGCCAACGCCACCGGCAAGAGCGCCCAGGACATCAACCTCGGCGACGTGCGCGGCCTGAACGTGGTACAGGCCGGCGAGCGCACCCGCCTGGTGCTGAACCTGAAGCGCCCGCTGAGCTATGCCGCCGCGATCGACGGCAAGTCGGTGATCCTGACCGTCGAAGGTTCGGGCGGCGCGGCGCAGGCAGTGACGGCGGCCGGCGTGCCGGCACAAGCGGCAGCCCCCGCGGCGGCCCGCCAGACCCTGCGCGACCTCGACTTCCGCCGCGGCGCCAACGGCGAAGGCCGCATCGTGGTCGACCTGCCGAACAGCCAGGTCCCGGTGGACGTGCGCCAGGCCGGTAACCAGATCCACGTCGACTTCATGCGCACCGCGCTGCCGCCGACCTTGCGCCGCCGCCTGGACGTGACCGATTTCGGCACCCCGGTGACCCGCATCACCACCGCGCCGCAGGGTGAGAACGTGCGCATGACCATCGACGCCCAGGGCAGCTGGGAACAGAGCGTGTACCAGAGCGACACCCAGCTGGTCATCGACGTCAAGCCGGTCAAGGAAGACCCGAACCGCCTGGCCTCCGGCCCGCAGGGCTACAAGGGCGAGAAGATCTCGTTCAACTTCCAGAACGTCGAAGTGCGCGCCGCGCTGCAGGCGGTGGCCGACATCTCGGGCCTGAACATCATCGCCAGCGACTCCGTCAGCGGCAGCCTGACCCTGCAGCTGAAGCAGGTGCCGTGGGACCAGGCGCTCGACGTGATCATGCAGGCCAAGGGCCTCGACATGCGCAAGAACGGCAACGTGCTGTGGATCGCGCCCAAGGAAGAACTGCTGACCAAGGAAAAACTGGAGCTCGAGCAGCGCGCGCAGATTGCCGACCTCGAACCGATGCGTTCCGAGATCTTCCAGCTGAACTACCAGAAGGCCGAGGCCTTCCGCACGGTGTTCGGGCTGGACGCGGGCGGCGCAGGCGCGGGCACGGCTGGCGGCAACACCAACCGCGTGCTGTCGAAGCGCGGCAGCGCCATCATCGACGCCCGCACCAACCAGCTGTTCGTGACCGACACCGCGGCCAAGCTGGACGACGTGCGCAAGCTGATCCAGAAGGTCGACGTCGCTACCAAGCAGGTGCTGGTCGAGGCCCGCCTGGTCGAAGCGAATGACGGCTTCTCGCGCAACCTCGGCGCCAAGCTGGGCTTTGCCGACCTGCGCACGGAACGCGGCGGCGACGGCGGCTACCAGCTGAACGGCAACAACCGCCTGGCGATCGGCGGCAACCTGACCGGCGCCGGCCAGGTGAGCGGCCAGGTCGACCCGAGCGGCACGTTTGCCAACAGCACCCTGGTCAACCTGCCGGCGGCGCCGATCAACGGCGTGGCGGCGCAGACCATCGCGTTCTCGCTGTTCTCGTCGGCCGCGAACCGCTTCCTGAACCTGGAACTGTCGGCGCTGGAAGCCGACGGCAAGGGCAAGATCATCTCCAGCCCGCGCGTGGTCACCGAGGACAACGTGCCGGCCGTGATCGAGCAGGGCGTCGAGCTGCCCTACCAGCAGGCCACCAGCAGCGGCGCCACCGCGGTCACCTTCAAGAAGGCCAACCTGCGCCTGGAAGTGACCCCGCAGGTCACGCCGGACGGCAACGTGGTGCTGGACGTCGACGTCTCCAAGGATTCCAAGGGCGAGAGCACCGCCTCCGGCTTCGCCGTGAATACCCAGCACGTGAAGACCAAGGTGATGGTCGAGAACGGCGGCACCGTCGTGCTGGGCGGTATCTACCAGCAGAGCGAGAGCGAAAACGACTCCAAGGTCCCGATGCTGGGCGACCTGCCGGTGGTCGGCCACCTGTTCAAGACCACCGCGCGTTCGACCTCGAAGACCGAATTGCTGGTGTTCATCACCCCGAAGATCGTGACCGACCGACTGCAGAACGCGGCGCACTGATTCGATCAAACCAATCAACAAGAAGAAGGCAGACATGAGCAATACCAACTTCAAGCGCTACGGCGCGCCCGTGGCCACCGCGCTGGTGATGGCGCTGGTACTGGCCGCATGCGGCGGCGGTGGCGGTAATCCCGGTTCCGTCGGCGGCAGCGGTTCGACCGGCAGCGGCGGGACCGGCACCGGCGGCACCACGGTTACCGCGGCGCCGAAAGTGAACGTCACCTCGGTGAACGCCAGCGGCGCAAGCAGCAACTCCCTGACCGGCGCGACCCCGCTGACGGTCAAGGCGACTGTGCTCGACAAGGATAACAAGCCGGTGCCGAACGCCATCGTCAGCTTCGCTACCGACAACAACCTGGCGGTATTCTCGCCCACGGCCGGCACCGCGCTGACCGACGTCAATGGCGTGGCCAGCGTCACCATGCGCGTGGCCAGCCTGGCCGCCGGCGGCGCCGCCAAGGTCACCGCCAGCACTTCCGTGGCCGGCAGCACCATCACCGGCGAATCGGCTTACTCGGTCGGCGCCACCACGCTGAGCTTCGGCGCCCTGAGCGCGTCGCCGACCAGCATCCAGGCCTATGGCTCGACCGTGCTGTCGGTCGACGTGCTGGCCGGCTCCGGCAAGTACACCGAGCAGCAGGTCAACGTCAGCTTCAGCTCGGCCTGCGTGGCCGCCGGCAAGGCCACCCTGGCCACCACCGTCGCCACCAACAACGGCACCGCGCAGACGGTCTACCGCGACAAGGGCTGCGCCAACAACGACACCATCACCGTGTCCGCCGACGGCGTGGCGAAATCGGCCAGCACCCAGCTGCAGATCGCCGCACCGGCCGCCGCGTCGGTCCAGTTCGTGCAGGCAGCGCCATCCGACAAGTCGATCGTGATCCGCGGCCAGGGCGGCAACGGCCGCACCGAGACCGCGACCCTGAGCTTCAAGGTGGTCGACATCTTCGGCAACCCCTTGGCCGGCAAGCAGGTGAATTTCAGCGCCAGCACCAGCGCCGTCACGATCAACAAGGCCAGCGACACCACCGATGCCACCGGCAGCGTGGTCACCACCGTCAACTCGGGCAGCACCCCGACCTCGTTCCGCGTGATGGCGACCCTGCCGGGCACCGCCGCCAACGGCAATGGGGACATCTCGACCATGTCGGACTCGATCGTCGTGACCACCGGCCTGCCGGTGCAGCGCGCATTCTCGATCAGCTCGGGGTCGTTCAACGTCGAAGGCTGGAGCATCGACAACCCGAACGCCACCAACGTGCAGGTGATGCTGGCCGACGCCTTCGGCAACCCGGTCCCGGACGGCACCCCGGTCGTGTTCCAGACCAATATGGGCGCCATCGGTTCGGCCGACAAAGGCGGCTGCAACACCGTCAACGGCCTGTGCTCGGTCATCTTCCGTACGCAGAATCCGCGCGTCGCCATCCCGGGCACCCCGGCCACGCCCTGCAATACCGGCAGCGGTTCCAGCGCGGACAGCACCCGTCCGGGCCTGGCCACCGTCTGCGCCAGCTCGACCGACGGCACCAACACCGTGTTCGCCAAGACCGCCATCTTCATGAGCGGCAGCGGGGCCGTGAACACGACCATGAACGGCGCCCTGGTGTCCTTCGGCGCCGCCAACGACCTGGGTGCGGTCAAGTCCAGCGAGACCAAGGTGTTCCAGTTGCAGATCAACGACGTCAACAACAACCCGATGCCGGCCGGTACCCGCGTCGAGCTGACCAGCGTCCTGAACGCCAACGCGGCCGCCGTCTCGCCGGCGACCGTGCCGAACATCGCGCCGCACGGCAGCTCCGGCGACGACAAGACCGGCAACACGGTCAGCGGCGCCCAGGGTTCGATCCACACGTTCAGCATTTCCAGCACCACCCCGACCGAGTGCAAGAGCTCGGCGCAGGCATCGTTCAACGTGGCGATCACCACGCCGGGAGGCACAGTGACCGCTATTCCGTTTAAACTGTTGTTCACCTGCCCGTAAAAACGGGGTTTGACCATGCGGCGGCCAGGGTATCCTGGCCGTTTGCATTTTGAGCGATAGCGAATAGTGCCTCACTGCAAGAATAACAATATCTTCCTTGTCGGCCTGATGGGTGCGGGCAAGACCACGATCGGGCGCATGCTGGCCCGCCGGCTGGGCATGCACTTTGCCGATTCCGACCATGAGATCGAGGCCCGCACCGGCGCATCGGTGCCCTGGATCTTCGAGATCGAAGGCGAGGCCAGCTTCCGCCGGCGCGAAGCCGACATGATCCGCGAGTTATCGGCCGGCAGCGGCCTGGTGCTGGCCACCGGCGGCGGCGCCGTGCTGAATCCGGACAGCCGGCGCCTGCTGGCCGAGCGCGGCACCGTGATCTACCTGCGCGCCAGCGTCAACAGCATCCTGACGCGCACCTCGCACGACAAGAACCGCCCGCTGCTGCAGACGGCCGATCCGCGCCGCAAGCTGGAAGACCTGACCGCGCAGCGTGAGCCCCTGTACCGCGAGATCGCCGACCTCGTCATCGATACCGGGCGGCCTAACGTACAATCGATGGTTCAGACAATTCTGGACCAGCTGGCCGCGATGGACGCGGCACGCCAGCGGGCCAAGCCACGGACAAACATGAACGAACAGGCATGCATCTCCCTTAACGTCGATCTCGGCGAACGCAGCTATCCGATCCTGATCGGGCGCGGGCTGCTGGACGACGGCGCGCTGCTGACGCGCCACATTGGCTCCGGCAGCGGCAAGGTGGCGATCGTCACCAACACCACGGTCGCGCCGCTCTACCTGGACAAGGTGGCGGGCCCGCTGCGCGCAGCCGGCCGCGAAGTCGTCACCATCGTGCTGCCGGACGGCGAAGAACACAAAAACTGGCAGAGTCTGAACCTGGTGTTCGACGCCCTGCTGGCCAACAAGTGCGACCGCAAGACCACCCTGGTGGCGCTGGGCGGCGGCGTGATCGGCGACCTGACCGGCTACGCGGCCGCCAGCTACATGCGCGGCGTGCCCTTCGTGCAGATCCCGACCACCCTGCTGTCGCAGGTCGATTCCTCGGTGGGCGGCAAGACCGGCATCAACCACCCGCTCGGCAAGAACATGATCGGCGCCTTCTACCAGCCGCGCGCCGTGATCGCCGATACCGCCACCCTCGACACCCTGCCGGCGCGCGAGCTGTCGGCCGGCCTGGCGGAGGTGATCAAGCACGGCGCTGTGCTGGATCTGGGCTTTTTCGACTGGATCGAAGCGAACATCGGCAAGCTGGTCGCGCGCGACCACGCCGCGCTGGCGCATGCGATCCTGCGCTCCTGCGAGATCAAGGCCGACGTGGTGCGGCGCGACGAGCGCGAGGGCGGCCTGCGCGCGGTGCTGAACTTCGGCCATACCTTCGGCCACGCGATCGAGAACGGCCTGGGCTACGGCGAATGGCTGCACGGCGAAGCGGTCGGCTGCGGCATGGTAATGGCGGCGGACCTGTCGCACCGTCTCGGCCTGCTGGACGCCGACAGCGCGCTGCGCGTGCGCCGGCTGGTCAAGGCGGCCGGGCTGCCGGTGGAAGCGCCGGACCTGGGCGCGGAGCGCTGGATCGAGCTGATGGAAGTCGACAAGAAGAACGAGGGCGGCGCGATCAAGTTCATCCTGCTGAAACCCCTGGGCAGCCCGAGCATCACCGGTGCGCCGCAGGAACAGCTGCTGGCGACCTTGGCGGCGAACGTGGCGACGAATCGGGAAAAGGCGCGCGGATGATCGATTTCGACGCCCACCTGGCCCCTTATGCGGCGCACTCGTCGAAGTCCCGTGGGCGTCTCCATCCCGAACCCGCGGCCGGCTCGCGCAGCGAATTCCAGCGCGACCGCGACCGCATCATCCACTCCACCGCCTTCCGGCGGCTGGAATATAAAACCCAGGTCTTCCTGAACCACGAGGGCGACCTGTTCCGCACCCGCCTGACGCACTCGATCGAAGTCGCGCAGATCGCGCGCACCTTGGCGCGCAGCCTGCGCCTGAACGAAGACCTGGTTGAAGCGGTGTCGCTGGCCCACGACCTTGGCCACACGCCTTTCGGCCACGTCGGCCAGGACGTGCTGAACGAATGCATGAAGGACCACGGCGGCTTCGAACACAACCTGCAAAGCCTGCGCGTGGTCGACGAACTCGAAGAGCACTACGGCGCCTTCGACGGCCTGAACCTGACCTTCGAAACGCGCGAAGGCATCCTGAAGCACTGCTCGCCGAACAACGCGCGCCAGCTGGGCGAACTGGGCCAGCGCTTCCTCGACAAGAAGCAGCCCAGCCTGGAAGCCCAGCTGGCCAACCTGGCCGACGAAATCGCGTATAACAACCACGATATCGACGACGGCCTGCGTTCCGGTTTGCTCAGCATGAAGCAGATGGAGGAGGTCGAGCTGTTCGCGCGCCTGCACCGCCAGGTCGTGCAGCAGTACCCGGGCCTGCCGGGCCGGCGCGAGCTGTACGAAACGATCCGTCTGATGATCACGGCGATGACGGCGGACCTGGTCGAGGAGTCGTGCAGGCTGCTGAAGGAAGCGAACCCGAAGAGCATCGACGACGTGCGCGCCAGCCCGCCGCTGATCCGCTTCTCGGCCAGGATGCGCGAAGAGACCACGGCCTTGAAGCGCTTCCTGTACGCGAACCTGTACCGCCACTACAAGGTGAACCGCATGCGCGTAAAAGCCAGCCGCATCGTGCGCGAGCTGTTCGAAGCCTTCATGACGGACCCGGTGCTGCTGCCCCCCGATTACCAGGCGGCGCCAGGCGACACCATGAAACAAGCCCGCAAGATTGCCGACTACATCGCCGGCATGACGGACCGCTATGCGATCCGCGAGCACAAGCGCATCTTCTCCCTCGACGAACTCTAAAAATTCGGGGTCAGAGCACTTTTTCGGGCAATGGCCTCTTGGCATCTCTTTTGTGAACGACTTGCGCTAGCCAGAGGCAGCGCGCAAGCCGATGCAGCCCGATGTTTTATCGGGACAATTGTTCAAAAAAGTGCTCTGACCCCGAATTGTCGGGTTAGCCGAAGAGGGAGGGTTGGCCCAGCTGCCCGAGCAGCTTCTTGACCGGCGCCGGCAGGGCTGCTTCTTCGATGCGGGCCAGGTCCCACCACTGGTAGCCGGCCGGGATCTCGCCGCGCGAGGCCAAGCCGATCCGGTAGGGATGGATGTGCAGCTTGTAGTGCGTGAAGCCGTGCTCCAGCGGCAGCAGCGCTTCCGTCTCCGCCACAATCCCGAACTTTTCCGCCGCTTCGGCCGCCGCGCCCAGGTCGAGCTCTTCCTCGTCGTCCAGCGCCACGTGGCCATCCACCTCCGGCAGCGACAGCAAGCCGCCCCAGATGCCGGTGCCGGGCCGCTGCTCGAGCAGTACCTGGCCCTTGTCGATCACGACCAGCATCTGCGTGCGCTTTTCCGGCGTTGCCTTTTTCGGTTTGCGGATCGGTAGTTCGGCGGTGCGGCCCGTCGCGTAGGCCACGCAGCGATCCTGCAGCGGGCAGCGGGGGCAGTCGGGTTTCGAGCGCGTGCACAGGGTCGCACCCAGGTCCATCAAGCCCTGGGTATAGGATTCAATCCCCTCTTCGAGAGGCAGCAAGGCATCGGCGCGGCGCCACAGCGCATCCTCGACCGGCTTCAGGCCGGGAAATTGATCGATGCCGAACACGCGCGCAAACACGCGCTTGACGTTCCCATCCAGGATCGCCGCGCGGGTGCCGCTCGAAAACGCGGAGATGGCCGCGGCGGTCGAGCGTCCGATGCCGGGCAAATCCGCCAGCAGCGCCGGATCCGACGGAAACACGCCGCCATATTCGGCGACCACGCGCCGCGCGCAGGCGTGCAGGTTGCGCGCCCGCGTGTAGTAGCCGAGGCCCGCCCAATACGCCATCACGTCTTCCACTGGCGCTTCGGCCAGGGCGACGACGGTCGGGAAGCGCTCCAGGAAGCGCGCGTAATAGCCGAGTACCGCAGCCACCTGGGTCTGCTGCAGCATGATTTCGGACAGCCAGATCCGGTAGGCGTCGCGCGTGTTCTGCCACGGTAGCGCGTGGCGGCCGTGTTTGCGCTGCCAGTCGATCACGGCGCGCGAAAAGCTGGGGTCCGCCAGCTCGCTGGCGTCGAATTCAGTCAATCGTTTCATGCCACTTCCAAAGTCTGCGCTGCCGATGCCGAAGACGCCTCTTCGGAGAGCGACGCATCCAGTACCCGCGTCACCGCACCCGTCAGCAACGCCAGCCTTGCCTTGACCTGCTCCAGGTCCTGCTGCGCCGATTCGAAGGCGGCGATCTTCTGTTCCAGCCCCTCGGTGGCATCGTGGATGCGCTGGATCGAGGACTGCCGATGGCGCAGCTGTTCACGGTGCTGGCGGATCTGTGCCTCCAGCGGCGCCATGATCACCTTCAGCCAGGCTTCGACGTCGGCATTCGCCGAGCGGAAGGTGGCCTTGACGCGCGCCGCGATCGAATCGACGAAGCGCTCCAGCATGGTGCTGCGGCTGGTGATCAGGAGGGTGGCGGTGCCGGACTGCTTCTGCCAGATCGCTTCGATGGCGTCGATATCAAAGCGGTAGCGGCCCAGGGACAGCGCCATCGGCATGGCCAGCGCCAGCCCGTGCTCGGTCGAGAACTTGCGGTACATGCTCTCCATCATGGCGGAGATCTCGCCGATCTTCGCGCTGGAGGCATCCAGGTTCGCGCGCGCCTCGTCGAAGAACACGCGCACCGGGGCGCGCAGGCCGGTGGCGAAGCGCACGCCTTCCATCGCCGTGCGCACGGCTTCCACCTGCTCCTGCACCACGTCCATGCCGATGCTGGTGTACAGCTCCGTCGACAGGGTCGCGAACACGGCGCGCGTGCCCTGCAGTTTAAAGAGGCTGGCGTCGAACTCCTTCTTTTCCATCTCGACGCGGCGCATCATGTGGGCGATCACGCCCTGGTTCTTGCCGCGCAGGCTTTGCAGCTCCTGCAGCTGCTCGACCAGGTCGCGGATGCGGGTGCCGAGCAGCGCCTGCTGGCCGGCCGTAATGGCGTCCATGTCCTCGCGCAGCTGGCGGCGCAGAATGTCCTGGCGCGCCGGAATAAGTTCGTTGAACAGGGCCGATTCCAAGAGGCCGATGCGGCTCTTCTCGAACAGCGCCATGTCCTGGTTGACGCGCCCGACCAGGCCTTTATGGGCCGACACCGGGAACACCTGCGCTTCGGTCACGCCGAGCAGCTGGGCCACGCTGGCCTGCTGGCGCGCGATCGCGGCGTCGTTTTCCTGCTCGCTGCGCAGCTCGTCCCACAGCGCGTCGATCTTGTTCAGCACCACCATCCGGCCCGGGCCGGCGCCGATGTGGGTGCGCCAGACTTCGATGTCGCTCTTGGTCACGCCGGTCTCGGCGGCCAGGATGAACAGCACCGCGTGCGCGTTCGGGATCAGGTTGAGGGTCAGCTCCGGCTCGGTGCCGATCGCGTTCAGGCCCGGCGTATCGAGGATCACCAAGCCCTGCTTCAGCAGCGGATGCGGAAAATTAATCAACGCATGCCGCCATTGCGGGATCTCGACCAGGCCGTCGTCGCCGACCGTGCCGGCCAGGTCCGGGTCTTCCGGATCGTAGAGGCCGTAGCTGCGCGCCTCGTCGGCGCTGACGCGGCGCGTGACGCTGACCTGGCGGAAGGTCTCGATCATGCGCTCCGGCGAGTCGAGGTCCAGCGGCAGCACGGTCCATGCCGCGGCATCTTCGCGGTAGTCGCTGGTGGCCAGGCGCTGGGCGCGGGTCTCGATCGGCAGCAGGCGGATGCAGGGCGGCAGCTGCGGCTCCCAGGCCAGCTCGGTCGGGCACATGGTGGTGCGGCCGGGGCTGGAGGGTACGATGCGCTGGCCGTAGTCGGCGAAGAAGATCGCGTTGATCAGCTCGGATTTACCGCGCGAGAACTCGGCCACGAAGGCCACCGACAGGCGGTCGTCGCGGACGCGGGTCAGCGCCCGCGCGAGACGCTGCTCGGCGGCGCCGTCCAGCAGTTCGGCCGCCTGGACCCAGCCGCGGTATTGTTCCAGCGCTTCGGCCACGCGCGTGCGCCAGGCCCCGTAGTGTTGAATATCTTGCATGTTGTACCGCCTATTAATGCCTTACTTTTGGCAGGTCGCGCAGTAGAACGTCGACCGCTGGCCCTGGACGATCTGGCGCACCGGCGCGCCACAGTTTCTGCAAGGCACTCCTGCACGATCATAGACGAAATATGTCTGCTGGAAATATCCGGATTGACCATTTACAGCAATAAAGTCACGCAAGGTACTGCCACCTTGCACGATCGCGGCAGCAAGGATCTCGCGGATGGCCTCGGCCAGCTTGTCATAGCGGGCACGGCTGATGCGCGAGGCCGCCGTCTTCGGGTTGATGCCGGCGCGGAACAGGCTCTCGCAGGCGTAGATATTGCCGACCCCGACCACGATGTCGCCGGCCAGCAGCACCTGCTTGATGGGCGCACTGCGCTTGCGCGTTTCGCGATGCAGCAGGGCGCCCGAGAAGCCGTCCTCGAGCGGTTCGACGCCTAGGCCGCGCAGCAGGATGTGCTGTTCCAGTTCGCCGTCGTCGTTGCCATGCCAGAGCACGGCGCCGAAGCGGCGCGGATCGTGCAGGCGCAGCACGCGCCGGCCTTCGGGACCGCGCACGACCAGGTCGAAGTGGTCGTGTTTCTTGAGGTCGACGCCCTCCGGCAGCACCCGCAAGTGGCCGGACATGCCGAGGTGGACGATCAGCGTGCCGTGCTCGAAATGGATCAGCAGATACTTTCCGCGCCGGCTGGTCGACAGGATCTCGCGGCCGCTCAGGAGCTCGTTCAGGTTGGGCGGGAAGGGCCAGCGCAGGCCCTCGCGGCGCAGCACGACCTGTTCGACGACACGGCCTTCCAGGTGCGGCGCGACGCCGCGCCGGGTCACTTCTACTTCCGGGAGTTCAGGCATGTTTCAAAGAAGAACAGTAGAAAAGTATGTAAATTCGTGTTGCAGCGGCGCACGCGCGAGGGGCGTTGAGCGTAGAATCGGTCCATCTTGTCAATGCGGGATCGACCTTGAAAAACACTTTCGCCATTGTAACTCTCTCGGCCTTGTTATCCGCGTGCGCTGTGGCGCCCAAACAGCAGACCGCGCCGTCCCAGGACAACGCCGACCGGCCGCTCGCCGCCGCCGAAGCCCAGCGCCGCGCTGCTGCTGGCGAAGCTGCCCAGGACGCCACGCAGAGCGATGAGCAAGTGCCGAACGTGAGCCTGACGCCCCAGATGATGACCCAGCTCATGAATGCCGAGCTGGCCTACAAGAAGGGCGACTGGCAGGGACCCTACCTGACGCTGATGAGCCTGGCCCAGCAGACCAGGGATCCGCGCCTGGCCAAGCGGGCCGCCGAGATGGCGCTGTCCGCCAAGCAGGCCGAGGATGCCCTCGCCGCGGTCAAGCTGTGGCGCCAGTTCTCGCCCAATTCCGACGAAGCCAATCAGTACTATCTGGGGTTGGTCATCCTCTCCGACAACCTCGCCGATGCAGAAAATGCGCTGAAACAGCGCCTGGCCGACGCCACACCGGGCTCCCGCGGCCTGGTGATGTTCCAGATGCAGCAGCTGGTGATGCGCGCCAAGGACAAGGAAGCCGCCGTCGCCATGCTCGAGCGCCTGGTCGCGCCCTACGGCAACATGATGGAGACCCACGTGGTGCTGGCGCAAACGGCGCTGGCCCGCGGCGCCAAGGCGGATGCCGAGCGCGAAGCCCGCGCCGCCTTGCAGATCAAGCCCGATTCCGAAATCGCCATTCTGACCCTGGCCCAGGTGACGGAAGGCGAGGAGCAGTCCGCCAAAGTGCTGGCCGACTACCTGGTGGCGCACCCGGACGCGAAGGAAGTGCGCGTGGCCTATGCCCGCCTGCTGGTCAACGCCAAGCAGTACGAAGCCGCGCGCCAGGAGTTCCTGACCCTGGATAAAGCCCAGCCGAACAATCCGGGCACCCTGTACGCGCTCGGCATCCTGTCGATGCAGATGAACGACAGCAAGACCGCCGAAGACTACTTCACGCGCTTCGTCGACGTCATGGACAAGGCCCCGGACGAGGAACGCGATCCGACCAAGGCGGTGCTGATCCTGTCCCAGCTGGCCGAGGAACGCGGCGACATCCCCGCCGCCCTGAGCTGGCTCGATCGCCTCGACACCAGCGATCCCAAAATCCAGTTCGGCGCCGACCTGCGCCGGGCGCAATTGACCGCCAAGCAGGGCGACCTGCCGGGCGCCCGCAAGCTGCTGGGCACCCTGAAACCCGAGGACAAGGCCGAGCAGGCCCAGATCGTGCTGATCGAAGCCCAGCTGCTGCGCGACGCCGGCAGGAACCAGGAAGCCTTCAAACTGATGGAACAGGGCCTTAAGCGCTTCCCGGACAACACCGATTTCCTGTACGACTTCGCGCTGATGGCGGAGAAAATGGGCAAGACCCAGGTGATGGAAAAATCGCTGCGCCAGGTGATCGCCAAGTCGCCGGAAAACCACCACGCCTACAACGCCCTCGGCTATTCGCTGGCGGACCGCAACGTGCGCCTGAAGGAAGCCTACGCCTTGATCGACAAGGCGCAGAAGATGGCGCCGGCCGATCCTTTCATCATGGACAGCATGGGCTGGGTGCAATATCGCCTGGGCAAGCTGGACGCGGCCGAGACCCAGCTGCGCAAGGCCTACCAGCTGCGCAACGACCCGGAGATCGCCGTCCACCTGGGCGAGGTGCTGTGGAAGAAGGGCCAGCACGACGATGCGCGCAAGCTGTGGCGCGAAGCCCGTGCCAAGGATCCGAAAAACGATGCGCTCAAAACGACGCTGACGCGCCTGCGCGCTTCGCTCTGAAAGAATCTTTCAATAAGACCTTGTTTTTGAAATAAACATTCACGATTCGATGCAACGTTCCCTGACCCGACTGTCCTGCCAACTCCTTGCCGCAGCCACCATCGCCATCTCCCTGGCGGGCTGCGCCACTTCCACCGCGAATCTGTCCAGCGCTTCGGTCGGCGCCTACCGCGACACCATCGACCTGAACGGCAAAATCAACGTCGTCTCCCAGAAAAGCGAGGGTGGACGGGAAGTTGTCAGCGCCAGTTTCAGCTGGGCCCAGCGCCCGGGACGCATCGACGTGGCGCTGTTCACGCCCACCGGGCAGACCGCCGCCGAGATCGCCGTCACCCCGGACGCTGCCACGCTGACCCAGGCCAATCGCGAGCCGCGCACGGCCAAGGACATCGACGCGCTGACCCAGCAGACCCTCGGCTATGCGCTGCCGGTGGCAGGGCTGCGCGACTGGCTGCAAGGCTATGCGGTCGACGCCCAGGGCAAGCGCTTCGCGGCCTCGCCTGCCAACAACAACGTCTACACGCGCGACGGCTGGAGCCTGCGCTTTACGGAATGGCAGGACAAGCCGGGACCGAACGGCGCACCGCTGCCCAAGCTGATCCGCGCCGAGCGCGGCGCCACCGCCAACAGCGGCGAACTGTCGATCAGCATCACCATCCTCCCGGAAAGCTGAGATGGTCCTGACCTCGCTGCACGGCTGCCCGGCGCCGGCCAAGCTCAACCTGTTCCTGCACGTGACGGGCCGCCGCCCCGACGGCTACCACCTGCTGCAATCGGTGTTCCAGCTCATCGATCACGGCGACACCCTCGACTTCGACCTGCGCGAGGACGAGCGTATCGTCCGCGTCAACGAGGTGCCCGGCGTGCCCGAAGAGCAGGACCTGATCGTGCGCGCCTTGCGTGCACTGCAGGCTGAATACGAACGTCGCTTTAATAAGCTGCCTGCGGGCATCGATGTGCGGATCGAAAAACGCCTGCCGATGGGTGGCGGGTTGGGCGGCGGCTCGTCCGACGCCGCCACCGCGCTGATGGCGGCCAACTACCTGTGGCGGGCCGGCTTGAGCACGGCCGAGCTGATGGCGATCGGCTTGCCGCTGGGCGCCGACATCCCCTTTTTCCTGTTCGGCGAGACCGCTTTCGCCGAAGGGGTAGGCGAGGACTTGCAGGCAGTGCCGGGCCCGGACTGCTGGTATGTGGTGATAGCACCGGGCGTCTCGGTGCCGACTGCCGCGATTTTCACGGCGCCGGATTTGACAAGAAACACGAAACCCGTTACAGTAGCGGACTTCCTAGGGCACAAAGCTGCGTCGAAAGATTCAGTTGGGTTCGGGAAGAATGATTTGCAGGACGTGGCAGCCCGCCTGTTCCCGCCGGTAGCAGAGGCGGTCGAATGGTTGGGAAATCACGGGGCGGCCAGGATGACTGGTTCCGGAGCGTGTGTGTTCAGCGCGTTTTTCACAGAGCAAGAAGCAGAGCAGGTACTGAAGCAAGTGCCGGCAAAGTGGACAGCATGGAAAGCAAGGTCGCTAACGAAACATCCGATGAAATCGCTATTGCAAATCAACGAGTTGTAGAATAAAATTTTGCCTGTCGACGCAGCGGCAACATAGTTAAAGCGTCGGCAAGCAGCAAGTTCGTGTAGGGGAATCGCCAAGCTGGTTAAGGCACCGGATTTTGATTCCGGCATACCAAGGTTCGAATCCTTGTTCCCCTGCCAAAGTTTTATTGCCTGACCTGTTGATGACTAGTGCTCCAGCAGGCAATCGAAGTGGAGCCGCCTAGAGCGGCCCATTTTTTTTGTACTTCAAGCGTTAATCTTCTTGCATTAACGGCTTTTCAGATTTTTCAATTACTCTTCTGGGACTCCCCATGGCTTACGAAAACCTGATGGTTTTTACCGGCAATGCCAATCCGGCGCTAGCAGAAGGGGTCGCAAAAAGCCTCGGCATTCCTCTCGGTAAGGCCGTGGTCTCGAAGTTCTCCGACGGCGAAGTCATGGTCGAAATTAACGAGAACGTTCGTGGCAAGGACGTCTTCGTTCTGCAATCGACCTGCGCTCCCACCAACGACAGCCTCATGGAAATCATGCTGATGGTCGACGCTCTCAAGCGCGCATCGGCAGGCCGCATCACCGCGGCAATTCCGTACTTCGGCTATGCCCGCCAGGACCGCCGCCCGCGTTCGGCGCGCGTTGCGATCTCGGCCAAGGTGGTTGCCAACATGCTGGAAGAAGCCGGCGTGGAACGTGTGCTGATCATGGATCTGCACGCCGACCAGATCCAGGGCTTCTTCGACATCCCGGTCGACAACATCTACGCATCCCCGATCCTGCTGGGCGACCTGCAGAAGCGCAACTACGACGACCTGCTGGTCGTATCGCCGGACGTCGGCGGCGTGGTGCGCGCCCGTGCGCTGGCCAAGCGCCTCGGCTGCGACCTGGCGATCATCGACAAGCGCCGCCCGAAGGCGAACGTGTCGGAAGTCATGAACATCATCGGTGAAGTCGAAGGCCGCAACTGCGTGATCATGGACGACATGGTCGACACCGCAGGCACCCTGACCAAGGCCGCTGAAGTCCTGAAAGAGCGCGGCGCCAAGAAAGTGGTCGCTTACTGCACGCACCCGGTCCTGTCCGGCCCGGCAATCGAGCGTATCTCGAACTCGCCGCTGGACGAGCTGGTCGTCACCGACACGATTCCGCTGAGCCCGGCCGGCCAGGCTTGCGGCAAGATCCGCCAGCTGACCTGCGCACCGCTGCTGGCCGAAACCTTCAAGCGTATCGTGAAGGGCGACTCGGTTATCTCGCTGTTCGTCGACTAAGATAAGAACGTGGGCACGGGGTGCCCATCCTACTTTGAACGGTAGGGTGGGCACCCCGTGCCCACGATGCATTACAGAATTTCTTGAGTGCGCAGTCAGCGCTCATTTCACGGATGCCCCTGGTCGCGGGGGTGTCCATTACCTGGGCAACCGGCCGATATCTCCGGCGCGAGCCCTTTATTTTGGAGTAATACCATGAAAGTCGTCGCATTCAAACGCGAACTGCAGGGGACCGGAGCGAGCCGCCGCCTGCGCAAAGCTGGCCAGACCCCGGGCATCATCTACGGTGGCGCCGCCACCCCGGAACTGATCGCCGTCGATGGCAACGCCCTCTGGCACGCCCTCAAGAAAGAAGCATTCCACGGCTCCGTGCTGGACCTGGAACTGGATGGTAAAGCCCAGCAAGTCCTGCTGCGCGACTTCCAGATGCACGCATACAAGCAACTGGTCCTGCACGTGGACTTCCAGCGCGTCGACGCTTCGCAGCCGATCCACACCAAGGTCGCCCTGCACTTCATCAACGCCGACGTCTCGCCGGCAGTCAAGCTGAGCGGCGCCATCGTGTCGCACGTGCTGAACGAGCTGGACGTGTCCTGCCTGCCGGGCAAGCTGCCGGAATTCATCACCGTCGACCTGAGCAAGCTGGAAGCCGGTCAATCGGTGCACGTGTCCGACCTGACCCTGCCGGAAGGCGTGTCCGTGGTTGCTCACGGCAAGGACCAGACCGTCGCCACCTCGTCGATCCCGCGCGGTGCTGCAGCTGCTGAAACCGCTGCTGAGTAATCGCTGCTCGCTGCCGCTCTTTCGGGAGCGGCAAGACAAAAACCCGCCCGACCCTGGTCCGGCGGGTTTTTTGTTATCTGTCGCAGCACGGTTTCCGCGATAATCGAGCCTAACGCATCCTTATTCTGACAATTTATGCACATCCGCCTGATCGTCGGCCTCGGCAACCCCGGCCCGGAATATGAACAAACCCGCCACAACGCCGGCTTCTGGCTAGTCGACAACCTCGCCAACACGCTGCCCGGCTGCCACCTGCAGCGCGAATCGCGCTTCAACGCCATGGTCGCCAAGACCTCGATCTCGGGCAAGGACGTCTGGCTGCTGGAGCCGCTGACCTTCATGAACCGCTCCGGCCAGTCGGTCGGCGCGCTGGCGCGCTTCTTCAAGATCGCGCCGGAAGAGGTGCTGGTCGTGCACGACGAACTGGATCTGCCGCCCGGCGCGGCCAAGCTCAAGCGCGGCGGCTCCTCGGGCGGCCACAACGGCCTGAAGGACATCACCGCGGCGCTCGGCACCCAGGACTACTGGCGCCTGCGCCTCGGCATCGGCCATCCGCGCACGCTCAACCTGCAGCAGGCAGTGGCCGATTTCGTGCTGCACCGCCCGCGCCGCGAAGAGCAGAGCCTGATCGAGGAAGCGATCGACAAGGCGCTGCGCATCATTCCGATGGTGTGCGACGGGAAGATGGCGCAGGCGACGACGCAGCTGCATACCGACTGACTTGCCGATGCCGTACGTGGGCACCCCGTGCCCACGCAACCGGCACTAAATCAAGCCGCGGGTCAGGGCCTTGAGCGTTGCAGCGGGGCGCGAGTGTGCCCCAAGCTTTTCGAAAATCGTGTCCACGTGGGTCCGCACACTGGCCGGGCTGATCTTCATCGCCCGCGCCGCCTCGCGGCTGGTCTCGCCGAGGCTGATGTGGCGCAGCACCTCCACCTCACGCGAGGACAGCAGCGCATCGTGCACCGGCCTGGCACGCCCCGGCTTCGGGGCCATCGCCCGCGCCGCATCGAGCACGGCGGCCACCGCCTGGCGGTCGAAGCGTCCGGCGCCGGCCTGCGCCACCAGCAGGGTCCCGGCGGCGGCATCGCCATGGGCAGGCCGCCAGGGCCGCGGCGAGGTCATCGCGGTGTAGGCCGCGGCCACCGCCAGCACCCGTTCCTGCGGTCCGATCGCCTCGCCTCGCGCCTTGCGGAAGTAGCCGCTGCCGTCCATGCGCTCGTAGACGAAGGAGGCGAGGGTCGCATCCTGCGCGATGGCCGGCACCTGGGCGCCGGCGCGCGCGGTCCAGAACGGCACCTTGCGCACCTGGTCCCACTCGAGGTCACTCAATTTGGCCGGCCGCTGCCACACGCTGTTCGGGACCGCCACCCGGCCGATGCCGTGCAGCAGGGCGGCGCGTACCAGCGGCTTTTCCTCGAGGGCGATCAGGCCGGCGCCTACCGCGCTGCGCTTGGCCAGCTCCGCCACGCGGCGCGAGTAGCCGGCCAGCCAGGGCAGCTTCAGCTCGATCACGTCGGCGACGATGGTGAGCGGCACGCGGCGGTCGTGGCCTTCGTAGTCGGCCGCGCAGGACGGCTCGCCCAGCGCATCGATCCATTCCTGCGCATGCGGCGCCAGGCGTTCGACCAGGGTCGCCGGATACTTCACGCCGGCGCGCTCGCCGATCAGGCGCATCGCGCCCTCGGTGCCGTGGGCCGGCGCCAGCACTTCGAGGTCACCGGCCAGGCGCACGTAGTAGACGGCGCGCGGGATGTTGGGTGCGAACAGCGCATCCTGCATGTCGCCGCGATGGTGGCTGCCGAACAGCTGGCGCAGCGCTTCCTCGACGTCGCCCGGCAGACCGAGCAGCCGGGCGATGTCGCCCGCGACCTCGCACTGCATCTGGGCCAGCGGCAGCACGTTCGGCAGGGTCAGGTTGGGATTGCCGGACAGGGTACGGGTTACCATGGCGTGCCGGCCGAGCACGTCGTCGCCGAGCAGGCTGGCAAAGCCGGCGGCGGTGGCCGTGCTGCCCGACCAGCGAAGCAGCCCGACCAGGCGGGTGCTGGTGCAGGCATCCGCGGCATCGCCGTTTTCTTCCGCCAGGCGTGCGGCCAGGCGCGCCGTGCGGACCGAGTGATCCGGCGGCAGGCCCATGCTCAGGTCGCCGACCATGGCCAGCACCTGCACGGCATCTTCCACGCTGATGGTTTCGTCGAGTTGCATGGCCATAATGTACCGGCCAACAGGAGAGTGAACAAGGAGCACGCAATGAAGCAGCGCATCAGACGCTATCGGGACGCCGACCGCAAGGCGGTGCTGGCAGCCTTCCGCAGCAATGTCCCCGACCATTTTCCGGCCTCCGAGGAAGCCTGGCTGCGCTCGGCCCTCGACGAACCGGACGGTCCCTTCTTCGTCGTGGTCGAGGGAGACCAGGTGGTGGCCTTCGGCGGCTACGAGCTGTCAAGCTTCTACAACCTGGGCACGCTGGTGTTCGGCCTGGTGCGAGCGGATCGCCACGGCAGCGGCATCGGCCGCGCCTTGCTGCGTTACCGCCTGCTGCACATGGCCGGCCGCAAGCAGCGTCCGCGTTACGTCACGGTCGATACGCACCCGCACACGGCCGGCTTCTTTCAACGCTGCGGCTTCGAGGAGATCGCGCGCTGGCCGGGCGGCTACCGTTCGGGGCGGGACCGGGTCGACTTGCGCTTCGAGCTGACTGACGCGGCCATCGAAAAGCTGCGCGCCTAGTCCCCGCTCACCACGATCTGGCTGCGCAGATCGCGGCTGATGCGTTCCAGCGCCGGCTGCATGGCGCGGTAATCGGCCGGCGTACAGGTGGCACGGCCGTGGCGGAAGGTCAGGCGGCGCTTCACTACGACGTCCTTGCCGCGCCGCGCATAGCTGGCCCGATAATAGATGCCGCCATCCATCAGCTTTACCGGCTTCGGCAGCGCCAGGATGCGCACGCCTTTCGGGAAGCGGAAGCCCGTCTCGTCCTCGTGGTCGAGGGCGGGGCAGACGAAGTCCTGGCGCCGTTCGCTTTCCTGGCCCAGGCTGGACACGGCCTCCGCCAGTCCGCCCCAGAAATCGTAGGTCGTGGCCAGGGCGCTCGGCCCGGGCAGGTCGAGGAAGCCGTCGCTGGTGCCGGAAAAGGACAGCCTGACCTCGTCGCCATCGGCCGCGCCGGCCTTTCCGCCATCGCCGGGCAGGGCATCGAACACGCCGCGGCTCTTTCTTCCTAAACCCTGCAGCATGCGCTGAGCAAAGGCTTCGCGCTCGGCCTGGCGCGCATCGCGCAATGCGGTGCGGTAGGGTTCGGCGATCGCGCCCACGGCTGTCTTGCTGAGCCTGAAGCTGCTACGGCCATCGCGGCGGATGTCGAACCAGGTCGTGCTGCGGTTGCGCTCCGGCTGCAGGATGGGCGTCATCGCAAAGCCGCCTGTTTTGAGCAGCAGCACCGGCTTGCCGAGGATGCCGGCAGGAAGATAGCCGGCGCCCATCGCTTCGGCGGTCGGATCGAGGTAGAGGCCGAGGCTGGGCACATAAGTGATCATGTGGTTGAACACACCCAGCGTCGGCGCCGCCGGCAGGCGGTAGGCGTTGCCGCTGTTGACCAGCGCGCCCGTACTGTCGATGCCGGCCGCCGCCAGCAAGGCTTCCAGCAGGCCGGCGTGGTCCTTGCAGTCGCCGTAGCGGTTCTCGAGCACGGTGGCGGCCGGGTGCGCCACCACGCCGCCCGGGCCCACGTACACGCCGACGTAGCGGATGTTGTGCCTGACCCAGTCCGACAGCGCCAGCGCGCGCGCGCGCGCGTCCGGCAGCCCGGCCGTCAGCTGGCGCGCCAGCGCCGCGATGGCCGGCGAGGGCTGCGTCCTGCCGGCGGCGCCCGAGCGGAAGGCGCGGGCGAAGGCCGCGTAGTCGGCAAAGGTCGATACCGCCAGCCGCTTGCCGTAGTCCAGGTAGCTGACCGAGCCGGCCTCCAGGCGCTCGTTGTCGCCGTTCACGTAGCGCCATTGATAGCGCCGGCGCCCCGGCGGACTGTCGCTTGGCACCGCCGCGAAGCCGGCGGCGTCCGCGTACAGAGGCATCGACGCCGGCATGTCGTAGACCAGCAGGTAATTCTTGCTGGCGTAGAAGGGCGCGGACGACAGGTCCTCGAAATGGCCGGGGAACAGCGTCGCCTTGCGCCGCAGCGTGTAGCGCAGCACCAGCTGGTCGCCCACCGCCGCTTCGGGAAACACCACCACTTTCAGGCGCGTGTCTTCGAACATCGGCGCCTCGCCGGGCGCGGCCGCGGCTTCCTGCTGGTCCTGCACCTGGCCCGGCTGCACCGGCACGCGCCGCCCGTCCGGCTTTTGCGTGTACGCATCGAGCGCCAGGATCTCGTCCAGGGTGCGGTTGTAGCTGATCGCGTACTGGCCGTGGCTGCGCAGCGCGCGTTGCTGGACGATGGTCCGGGCGAGGTCGACGTCGAGCCGGTAGCTGCCGTCGGGTTCGACCACGTAGTGCTGGATGAAGCGGTCGATCGTCAGCGCCGGATCGGTGCCGGTGTCGCGCGCCGGTGCCGGTCCGCACAGGAACAGCAAGCACATAAATAGCATGGCGCAATATCGACAAGGCATGAAGACTCCGGGCGCATGGGGCGCAAACGCGACCGGACCATGTTACGCAGGCTCATGCTTCAACCCTTGAGCACGCACAAGCGCGCCTGTGCCTACCTTACTCGTAGCGCAAGGCGTCGATCGGATCCAGCCGTGCGGCCTGGCTGGCCGGCACCACCCCGAACACCACGCCCACGCTGCCCGAAAACAGCACCGACAGCGCCACCGCCCACCACGGCACCACGGCCGGCGGGAAATCGGGAATCATGGCGGCGATCCCCACGCCGAGGCCGTAGCCGATCGCCAGCCCCAGCAGGCCGCCCAGCAGCGACAGGGTCACCGCCTCGATCAGGAACTGCAGCAGGATGTCGCGGCTGCGCGCGCCGATCGCCTTGCAGATGCCGATCTCGCGGGTCCGCTCCTTGACCGACACCAGCATGATGTTCATGATGCCGATCCCGCCCACCAGCAGGGCGATGCCGACCACGCCGCTCATCACCAGGGTCACCGTCGCACTGAGCTTGTCGAAGCTCTTCGCGATCTGGTCCGCCGATTCGATCTCGAAGTCGTCGCGTTCGTCGGGTTTCAGGCGGTGCGCCTGGCGCATCACGGCGCGGATGCGGCTGCGCGTTTCGTCCAGCCGGGCCAGGTCGCGCACGGCCACCGTGATCGCCAGGTAGGGGCGGGTGTTATTGCCGATCAGGCTCTGCCCGGTCTTGAACGGGATGATCATGTAGTTGTCCTGGGACATGCCGAAGACCTCGCCGCGCTTTTCCATCACGCCGATGACCTTGAACCACTCGTTCCCGTACAGGATGAACTGCCCGACCGGATTCTCGGGCAGGTGCAGGTCGTGGATCAGCTTTTCGCCGATCACGGCCA
The DNA here is from genome assembly GCF_059418525.1 of Telluria sp. GW821-FHT07G12. Classification (NCBI taxonomy): domain Bacteria; kingdom Pseudomonadati; phylum Pseudomonadota; class Betaproteobacteria; order Burkholderiales; family Oxalobacteraceae; genus Telluria; species Telluria sp. GW821-FHT07G12. Next base: position 77,904 of record NZ_JBWKQA010000008.1, read on the forward strand.
CGCGCCGCGCGCCAGCGTTGTCGGAGTCGCTGATGAAGCGTCCCAGGCGGGCAAAGCGCTGGTTCACCTCCTGGTAGCTGGCCGAGGTGGCGAACACCTGGGCGGTGGCCGTCATGCCCGTGAAGCGCACCTCGGACTGGCCGGGGACGAAGAAGGGGCTCAGCTCGCGGATGCCGTCGACCCGCAGGCGCAGCTGCTCGACGTCCTCGACGCGCAGGTAGTTGATCTTGCCGCGCATGCGGTCCTTGAACTCGTTGCGCGCCTGGATCGTCAGGCCGTTGCCGCCCAGTCCCTCGAACTGGTCGCTGACGCTTTTCGACAGGCCCTGGATCAGCGAGATCACGGTGATGACCGACGCCACCCCGATGACGATGCCGAGCGAGGTCAGGAAACTGCGCAGCCGGTGCGCGCGGATCGATGCCAGCGCCGAGCGCACGGCTTCCAGGAACAGGTTCATGCCGCACGCTCCGCCACGCGGGTATCCGACATGACGCGGCCGTCGCGCAGGCGCACCACGCGCTGGCACTGCTCCGCGATTTCCGGTTCGTGGGTGACGATGACGACCGTCTGGCCGCCTGCGTGCAGCTCGCGGATCAGGGCCATGATGTCGAGGCTGGTGGCCGAATCGAGGTTGCCGGTCGGTTCGTCGGCCAGCAGGATGGACGGGTTGCCCACCAGCGCGCGCGCGATCGCGACCCGCTGGCGCTGGCCGCCGGACAGTTCATTGGGACGGTGGTGCATGCGCGCGCCCAGGCCGACGCGCTCCAGCGCCTGCGCGGCCAGCGCCAGGCGTTCGCGCAGCGGGATGCCGCGGTAGATCAGCGGCTGGGCCACGTTGTCGACCGCGCTCGCGCGCGGTAGCAGGTGGAAGCTCTGGAAGATGAAGCCGATTTCCTGGTTGCGCACGCGCGCCAGGTCATCGCCGGACATCGTGGCCACGGCGCGGCCATTGAGCCAGTACTCGCCGCTGCTCGGGCGGTCCAGGCAGCCGACGATATTCATCATGGTCGACTTGCCGGAACCGGACGCCCCGATGAAGGCCACCATCTCGTTGCGTTCGATACCCAGGTCGATGCCCTGCAGCGCGTGGACCGTCTGGTCGCCCATCCGGTATTCCTTGGTGATGCCCTGCAGGCGGATCATCGCTGCGCGACCTTCGCGTCCGCAGCCTTGACGTCCGCCTTCTTGGCGCTGACCTGGTCGCCGTCGTGCAGCTCGCGCAGCAGGCGTGCCGGGCCGACCGCGATGGTCTGGCCGGGCGCCAGCCCCTTGGTCACTTCCTGGTTGGCGTCGTCGGACAGGCCCAGTTCGACGTTCGTCTTCTTCGCCTTGCCGTCCTGGATCACGAACACATAGTTCGTGTTCCTGACGTGGTCCTTCTCCTTCGCGCCGGCGACTTCTTCGTTCATCACCGCCTGGATCGGCACCGCGGGACGGGCAGCGCTGCCGCCGACCACGATCTCGACGCGGCAGGTCATGCCCGAGCGCAGCGCCAGCTTCGGTTCGTCGAGGTGCAGCTTGACCACGTAGTTGCGGCCCTGGCTTTGTGCGCCGGGCATGGCGCTCTTCGGCGCCATCGCCACGCTCTCCACCTTGCCGGTGAGCGGCTGGTCGGGGTAGGCAGACGGGAACACCTTGGCCTGCTGGCCGACGGCCACGCGCGCGATGTCGGCTTCGTCCACGTTGACTTCGGCCATGATCGAGCCGACGTCGGCGATCGTCATCAGCGAGGAGCCGGCGATGCCGGTGGCGCTGGCGACGGCGGTCTCGCCGATCTTGATCGGGACCGCGGTCACGGTGCCGTCGATCGGCGCCCGCACCTCGGTCTTGGCCAGGTGCTCGCGCGACTGCGACAGCTGGGCGCTGGCCTGCTCGAGGGTCTCGCGGCTGGCGCGCAGGTCGACCTTGGCGACGTCGACCTGGTGCACGGCGTCGTCGTACTTCGAGATGTCGATGTACTTGGCCTTGTACAGCTGGCCGGTGCGCTCCAGGCTGCGCTGCTGGTTTGCCAGGTTGATCTGGGCGCGCTCGATGGCGATCGCGGCGTTGCGGCGGCTGGCTTCCTGCTGCGCCACCTCGGCCAGGTAGACGGTCGGATCGAGTTTCAGCAGGATCTGCCCGCGCTTCACCTGGTCGCCTTCCTTGACCAGCACCCCGGCCACCTTGCCGATGACCTCGGCCGACAGTTGCACCTCCTGGCGGAACACCAGGTTGCCGGTGGCGAGGATGGACGGGTGGATCTCCAGCTTCTGCACGGTCGCCAGCTCGGCCTCGCGGCTCGGCTTGCTGCTGCCGAATTTGACCGCCACCGGGACGGCAATGACGGCGGCTGCGACGGCCGCACCGATCAGTTTCTTGCGCATGGCTTATCCGAAGAAGGCGATTTTCGCGGCCCACAGGCCGTAGACGATCGCGTAGGGCAGCAGGGCGACCGTCACGCAGGTCGCGGTCGAACGGCCGGTCCAGACTTTCAGGCCGAGCACGGCCAGGGCGATGCTCCAGAACATCGTCAGGTCGATGCTGCCGACCAGGCTGGCCCAGGGGTTACCAATCGGCAGGTGGAACACCAGGAAATTGAGCGAAGCCATGTTCAGGTCTTCGGGCGCCAGGCGGCCGTGCGAGGTCACGATCTGCAGCGCGGACAGCGGAATCGTCAGCAGGCGCGGCACGCTGGTCCACACCGCGAAGCCGAACCATTTGCCGAAGCCGATCTGGGCGTCGATGACCTTGCTCGCGATCAGGTAGTACAGGGCCGACAGCAGGAGCGCCACCAAGGTGCCGACCACGGCACCGATGCTCGAGCTCACCAGCATCGAGGTCGGCGTCATGAATTTTTCCATCGCCGCCCGCACCTCCGGCGTGGCCTTGGGCTGCGACGCCACCAGGTGCTCGACGAACCAGGCGAAGTCGAGGGTCGAGATCCACCAGTAGAGGATCGCCATGGACAGCACGATCAGGATCAGCAGGGGAAGCCAGGCGCTGGTCTTGCCCTTCAAGCGGGCAAAGGTCGGCGTGGGATCCATCATGACGTTACCGATATCGAACAGCGCTTGCGTGGCCATAGTGCCTCCTTGACGAGTGGTAACCGAGTGTATGCGAGATCTTTGCGCCAAAAACTCACCTATTGTCACAATGCAATTTGAGTGGAGGGAAGCGCAGCACGGCAAGGCCTGCGATAATTTCGCCCATGAGCGCCTTAACCTTCCACGCCGGGCCGCTGGCCCTGGCTCAGATCCGCGCGCATGGCTTGCGCGCACGCGACATCGCCGTCGTGCCGGCCGCCGCCGGCGGTCCCAAGGGACTGATCTTCCGCTCGCTCGACCAGTGGGTGTTCGGCGAGTGGTTTCCCACCGCGCCGCGCGAGCGCACCCTGATCGGCTCCTCGATCGGCGCCTGGCGCATGGCCGCCGCCTGCCAGAAGGATCCGGTCAAGGCCTTCGAGCGTTTGGGCGAGCTCTACAGCGGCCAGCGCTACACCAGCACCAAACCGTCGCAGGAACAGATCGACGAGGTGGTGCAGGGTCTCTTGAAAGAATTCGTGCGCGGCCACGAGGACGACATCGTCAACCACCCACAGCACCGCCTGCACTTGCTGACGGTGCGCGGCAAGCGTCTTCTTTCCGCCCCCGGCCACCGCTATGCGGAAATGAAGGGATTCGCCGCGGCGGCCCTGCACAACCTGGCCTCGCGCGACCGCCTGGCGCACCTGATGGACCGCGTGGTGATCGGCGACGTGCGCAGTGCCGCGTCCTGGCTGCGCGAGCGCTTCGACAGCTTCGCCACGCACTTCTCGCCGCTCACGGGCGAGAACCTGGCGTCCGGCCTGCTGGCCTCCGGTACGCTGCCCATGCTGATGAAGCCGGTGCGCGACATCGCCGGGGCGCCGCCGGGCCATTACTGGGACGGCGGCATCATCGACTACAACCTGGCCCTGCCGTATGCCCGCCTGGCCGAGCAGGAGCAGGGCGCGCTCGTGTTCTACCCGCACTTCAGCGAACACATCGTGCCGGGCTGGCTGGACAAGGCGCTGCCCTGGCGCCGCGCCGCACGCGGGCCGAACCGTAGCTGGCTGGACAATGTGCTGATCGTTGCGCCGAGTGCTGAATTTTTGGGCAAGTTGCCGCGTGGGAAACTAATCGATCGTAGCGATTTCAAGTTCTACGGACTGAACCACGAGGCGCGGATTCTTGCCTGGAAGCAGGCGATGGATGAGGGCGGGCGCCTGCGGGACGAGTTTGCGGCGTTTGTGAACAAGCCCGATCTGTCGCGCATTCGTCCGCTTTGAGCGAGCATTTGCAGTCTTTGGCGGCGAGCAGAGGTACAATATGGGGTTTCGTAAATTCGATCACTGAAAGCTTCCCATGAGTCTCAAATGCGGCATCGTCGGCCTGCCCAACGTCGGCAAGTCCACCCTGTTCAACGCCCTGACCAAGGCCGGCATCCCGGCTGAAAACTATCCGTTCTGCACCATCGAGCCGAACGTCGGCGTGGTCGAGGTGCCGGATCCGCGCATGCAGGCGCTGGCAGACATCGTCAAGCCCGAGCGCATGGTCAATGCCATCGTCGAATTCGTCGACATCGCCGGCCTGGTGGCGGGCGCCTCGAAGGGCGAGGGCCTGGGCAACCAGTTCCTGTCGCACATCCGCGAGACCGACGCCATCGTCAACGTGGTGCGCTGCTTCGAAGACGACAACGTGATCCACGTGGCCGGCAAGGTCAGCCCGCTGGACGACATCGAAGTGATCCAGACCGAACTGGCGCTGGCCGACATGGGCGCCGTCGAAAAGGCGATCCATCGCGAGAACAAGAAGGCGCGCTCGGGCGACAAGGATGCGGCCAAGCTGGTTGCCATCTGCGAGCGCCTGATGCCGCACCTGAACGAAGGCAAGCCGGTGCGTACCGCCGGCCTCGACGCCGACGAGATGGCCATGATCAAGACCCTGTGCCTGATCACCGCCAAGCCGGCGATGTTCGTTGCCAACGTGTCCGACACCGGCTTCAAGGACAACCCGCTGCTGGACCAGCTGACCGAATACGCGAAAGCGCAGAATGCGCCGATCGTGGCGATCAGCGCCGCCATCGAAGCGGAAATCGCCGATCTGGACGACGCCGACAAGGCCGCCTTCCTGTCCGACATGGGCATGGAAGAGCCGGGCCTGGACCGCCTGATCCGCGCCGCCTACAAGCTGCTCGGCCTGCAAACCTACTTCACCGCCGGCGTGAAGGAAGTGCGCGCCTGGACCATCCATGTCGGCGACACCGCCCCGCAGGCGGCCGGCGTGATTCACACCGATTTCGAGCGCGGCTTCATCCGTGCGCAGACGATTGCCTATGAGGACTACATCGCGCTGAAGGGCGAGGCTGGTGCGAAGGAAGCGGGCAAGATGCGGGCTGAGGGTAAGGAATATGTGGTCAAGGATGGGGATGTGCTGAACTTCCTGTTCAACGTCTGATCCTGCGGCTCCAATAAGAAAGCCCCGTGCGCCTGTTGGCGCCGGGGCTTTTTTCATGGGATTGTGGCCTGCGCCTCGACCCAGGCCACAATCCCTTTGACGCTGCGGAAATCCGCCACCGAACGGCAGGCAATGTCCGGATGTCGCTCGCGCAGCATCTTCGACAGCGCATTGCCGGGACCGAGCTCGAGCGCCACGTCGATGCGCGCCTCGAAGATAGCGTCCAGGCAGTCGGTCCAGTGGATGGTGCTGGCGGTCTGCCGGGCCAGCAGGTCCGCGGCCTGGGCACCGTCGCTGACCGTGCTTGCGCTCACGCCCGCCAGCAAGGGCAAAGCAGGCGCGCGTGCGTGGCCCTGCAGCAGGCTGCGTAGCGGATCGACCGCATCGGCAAGGAGGCCGGTATGCGAAGCGATATTGATGGGCAGGGGCTTGCAGCCGGCGCCGGTGTGCGCTGCGAGTGCCGCCACCCGCTCGAGATCGGCGCGCAGGCCGCCGGCGATCAGCGCGCCGGGCGTATCGATGGCCGCTTCGCAGCCGGCTTGCGTCACGAGTTCCAGCGCAGCCTGTGCAGCGATGCCGGACACTGCAGCCAGGCCCTGCTCGCCGCTGCGCTCCGCAGCCTCGCTCATGATCGCCGCCCGTTGCGAGGCGATAGCCACCGCCCGGTCTAGCGGCAGCGCACCGGCAATCGCGTAAGCGCTGATCTCGCCGACGCTGTAGCCGGTCACCAGCGCAGGCCGCGGCAGACGATCGGCCAGCATGGACCAGGCCATCAGCGTGGCGGCGACCACCAGCGGCTGCGCGCTGCGGTTGTCGAACATGACCGAAGGGTGGGCGAGCAGTTCCGGCAGTGCAGCCTGCGACACCGGACCATTGGCCGAGCGCAGCCAGGCCTGGACGCGATCCATCGCCGCCGGATCGGACGCCGCCAGGTCGAACATGGCCGGGCTCTGGGAACCCTGTCCGGGGCAGAGGATGGCCAGGCGCATCGTCATGACGAGGTATCCAGCGAATGCACGAAGCAGGTCGCCGCCAGCAGGTCGGCCGCGCCGCCCGGCGACAGGCGATGCGCGACGAAGACGCGGTGTGCGGCCACAGCATCGTGTTCCCAGCTGGCCGCCGCGGTGCCGCCGCGTTCCAGGAAACGCAGTGAGGTCTCGCGCACGATGCGCGCCCCGTCCGCGCCGCCGCGGTGATAGACATTGGTGTCGGACAGCTCCGCCATCAGCGTGAACAGCGTGTCGATGCGCGCGCAGCGCAGGCCGCGGCCAGAAGCCAGCGTCCGGCGCAGCACAGGCAAGGCCAATTCGAAAATGGCGGGAAACCCAGCCGCCGCCTGCTCGCGTGCGCCGGGCGCTGCGTGACGTGCGCGGGCCAGCGCACCGTTTGATGCGGCCGCTCCACGATGCTGAGACAGCGCCGAACCCCAGCGGTCCACCAGCGTTGCGCGCAGCATGTCTGGCTGCCAGGAGACAGCGCGCCCGGCCGCCGCACACAGCATCCCCAGCGAAAAGATGGCGCCGCGATGCGTGTTGATACCCCCGGTCGCCGCCAGCATGCGCCGCTCCGCTTCGATGCCGAGCTCGCGCAGTACAGGGAATTCAGCACCCTGCGCACCGGCCAGCGCGATATCGAGAAAATAGCGCCGCAGCGAGAACAGGCTGCGGACAAAGGTCGCGGCATCCATGTCGTCGTGGCTGCCGGTATCGACCAGCGAGACCAGTCCCGGCTTGGGATACAGCGCCAGTTCCTGGTACAGGCTGCGCACCGCAAGCCGTGCAATCAGAACGCCGGCGGTATCGGCAGCGGCATCGACGCGTTCCAGGAAGCAGGCCTCAGCCATGCCAGCCTCCATCCACGCCAAACTGGCCGAGCAACTCGTCGCGCCGCTTCAGGCAAACCGCGTCCAGGTGCTTGGCCAGCACGCGTTCGGCGCCGCCGTGGGCGTCCGTTCCCAGCCACTCCTTCCAGGACACCGCGTGCCCGAAGGGGAATTCGATCTCGCCATCCAGCGGCAGGCTTTGTGCATGGCGCGCCAGCAGCGCCAGGCCGGCCTCGAGCTGGGCGCCGTTCAGGGGGCGCAGCAGGAGGTCGACGTCGGAGCTGGCGCCAAGATAGGCCTTGCCGGTCAGGGTCTGCATCGCGAGCGAGCCGAACACGCGGCAGTCGACGCCCGCGGCGCGCAAGGCGATGCCCAGGCTGGCCAGGCCAGGCTGCCAGGCGGCCGGCGCTTCCGCCTGGTCCAGCGCCAGCGCCGGCCGCGCCTCCGCAACCTGGCTGCGCTCGGCGGTGAAACCGAGCCTGATTTTCTGGCCGCTGTGTGCGTCCGGCGGCGCCGGAATGCCCAGGCAGAGCAGGGTGGGCGGCGTGCCCGGTTCGCTGCGTCGCACCACGGCCGGCAGGCCGCGCGTGTGCCACTCGAGGGCGAGCTCGCGCGGGCTGCCTTCGAGGCCGTGCAGCGCAGTGTCCCAGCCCTGCGGCGTCAGCCAGACCAGGTCATGCCGCCTGTACATCGGACCCCGTGCGTACTGCCGCCGCAACCGGCAGCGCCAGCTTGCGGCCGCCGCGTTCCAGTCCCAGCGCCGCGCGGCGGTCTTCCGGCTGCGCTTCATGCAGCGCCTGCGCCATGGCGGCAGCCAGGTCGCCGTACCAGATCGCGGCCACGCCACCCATGCGCAGGTAGTTTTCCGGACCCGGCGCGAATACGGGATTGTCCACCGCCAGCGCTTCCAGCCTTTCGAGCGGCACCTTGGTGATGCGCGCCATCGCCGGCAGGCCCATCACGCGGATGGTGGCGTCGGGCAGCGCATAGCAGGCGTCCGCCATCAGGCCGCTGGTGATGAAACCGCCCGACAAGGCCTGGTCGTACACCAGCCCGACGATGCGGTGGCCGCGCCGGCGCGCCAGTTCGATGCACTTGCCCAGGTGGGCCATGTAGCTGTTGATGCCCAACATTTCGTCGCGCCGGCGCAGGCGCTGGCCGACGGTGTCGACCAGGATCACGATCGCCCGTCCCGGGTGATTGCGCACGGTGTCGAGGATGGCAGTGGCCTGCGCCAGCGCGATCTCGACGCCGATCGGCGTGTGTTCGGTGGTGCCGATGATGGCGACGGTTTGCCCGCCCACCTGCGCTTCGCCGCTCAGGAAGTTGTCGCGTTCGGCGATGCGATGGCCCTGCGGGAACAGGGCGTCCGCCACGGTCTGCCAGTTCATGCTGCTGCTCCTTCACGGTGGCCGTCGGCCAGTTCGCGGAATGCGTCGGTCTCCAGCAGGGGCACGCTGTGCGGGTCGTCGATGCCGAGCGCTTCCCAGATTTCGAGCGGATCCTCGAGGCCGCCGAAGCGCTCGATGCGGTTCGCCAGCATGCGCTGCTCTGCTTCCAGCGCCTCCAGCGTCAGCTCGGTGCCGCTGCCGTTACCACTGCTGCGCGCCGCATCGGCCAATGCCAGCGCAGCGGAACGGAAGCTTGCAATATCGTCGGCCACGATGGCTTGCGCATCGCCCAGCAGGTAGCGGTGCTTGCCGCCGGTGACACGCCAGACCAGGGCGCGGTCGCGGGCGTCGAATTCTTCCACGCCACCGGCGGTCTCGATCACTTCCGGCCCGGACATCGCCAGCCGGCTTTCTTCGGAGATGACGACGCCGTTGGTGCAGCGGGCCACGATGCCCATGCCGCCGAAGCAGCCGTTCGAGCCGCCCACCAGCGAGATCACCGGGATGCCGGCGGCGCGCACGTCCATCACCGCGCGCATCACTTCCGACACGGCGATCAGGCCGGCATTCGCTTCGTGCAGGCGCACGCCGCCGGTTTCCAGCAGCAGCAGCACTGCGTCGGCTTTCTCGTCGACCGCGCGCTTCAGCATGCCGACCAGCTTGGCGCCATGCACCTCGCCGACCGCGCCGCCCATGAAGCCGCCCTCCTGGGCGGCGATGAAGACCCGGCGCCCGTGCATCGTTCCGCGGCCGACCGCGACGCCGTCGTCGAAGGAGACCGGGGCATCCAGCTGGGGCAGGTGAGGACTGGTGACGCGCTTTTGCGGCGGCAGGAATTCGTCGAAGCTGCCCGGGTCCAGCATGCCGGCGATGCGCTGGCGCGCGGTGGCTTCCTGGTAGCTGCTCATGAGACCCCTCCGGTGATCGATTCGGCCGCCTGGTCGAGCCGCAGGCTGACCACCGCCGGGGTCGCGCCCATGTCGTTGATGGCCACGTGGACGTCGGCCAACTGCCAGCGCAGGTGGAAGTCGCGCACCACCGCTTCCCAGATCGGGCCGAAGCCGTGGGCGGCGGTGCTGATCTCGACTTCGCAGGCGCCGTTCAATGGGCGCTGTTCGATCAGCACTTCCAGATTGCCGGAACCGACCACGCCCACCAGGCGCGCGCCGTCCAGGCGGCGCTGGCCGCCACTGAAATTGAATCGTAGGGTTTCCATGATTACCAGTTCCTGAACTGTTTGGGCGGCTTGTACAGACCGTGCGAAGCGCGCACCAGGTCCTTCATGTTCCTGGCCGCCAGCAGGTCGCGCGTGGCGAGCCGCTTGTCGATGCCGAGGTCTTCGGGGCGCTTGACGATGCCGCGGTCGCGCAGGTTTTCCACCATGCGGGCGTCGCGCGCCAGGCCCACCGGGGTGTAGCCGGCAACGCCGCGGATCGCCTGCTCGCGTTCTTCTTCGGTGCGGCACAGCAGCAGGTTGGCGATGCCTTCTTCCGTCAGGATGTGGGTGACGTCGTCGCCGTAGATCATCACCGGCGGAATCGCCATCTTCGCCTGCTCGGCCAGCTGCCAGGCGTCCAGTGTCTCCACGAAGGCCGGCTGCATGTGCTCGCGGAAGGTCTCGACCATCTGCACCACCAGCTTGCGGCCGCGCGGGATGGCGTTGGTGCCGCGGCGCGCTTCCTCGCCGGCTTTCAGCCATGCTGCGCTGGCATGGCGGCGGCCGCGCGCATCCGCGCCCATGTTGGGGGCGCCGCCGAAGCCGGAGATGCGGCCCAGCGTGGCGGTGGACGAGTTGCCCTGCAAGTCGATCTGCAGGGTCGAGCCGATGAACATGTCGCAGGCGTAGTGACCGGCCACCTGGCTGAAGGCGCGGTTGCTGCGCATGCTGCCGTCCGGGCCCGTGAAGAACACGTCGGGACGCGCGCGGACGTAATCTTCCATGCCGAGCTCGGAGCCGAAGGAGTGCACGGTCTCGACGAAGCCGGCTTCGATGGCCGGGATCAGCGCAGGGTGCGGGTTCAGCGCCCAGTTGCGGCCGATCTTGCCCTTCAGGCCCAGCGAGGCCGCATAGGTCGGCAGCAGCAGTTCGATGGCGGCGGTGTCGAAGCCGATGCCGTGGTTCAGGCGCTCGACCTGGTACTCGCCGTAAATGCCCTTGATGGCCATCATCGCCATCAGCACCTGGATTTCCGAGATCAAGGCCGGGTCGCGCGTAAACAGCGGCTCGATGTAGTGCGGCGTCGGCGCCGCCACCGCGAAGTCGACCCAGTCGGCAGGAATGTCGATACGCGGCAGCTCGTCGACGATCTCGTTCACCTGCGCGATCACGATGCCGCTTTTGAATGCCGTGGCTTCGACGATGGCCGGCGTGTCCTCGGTGTTCGGGCCCGTGTACAGATTGCCGTGGCGGTCCGCGGCCTGCGCCGCCACCAGCGCCACCTGCGGCGTCAGGTCGATGAAGTAGCGGCCGAACAGCTCCAGGTAGGTGTGGATCGCGCCGATATTCAGCTTGCCGGCGGAGACCAGTTTCGCCAGGCGTCCTGCCTGCGGTCCGGAGAAGGAAAAGTCCAGCTTTGCGGCGATGCCCTTGTCGAACACGTCCAGGTGCTCGGGCAGGGCCAGCACCGACTGCAGCATGTGCAGGTTGTTGACCCGGCCGGCGTCCAGCGAAGCCAGGGTCCTGGCCAGGAAATCGGCCTGCTTCTGGTTGTTCCCTTCCAGGCAAACGCGGTCGCCGCACTCGATCACCTGGTGCATCAGCTCCGCTGCCTGCGCGGTATCGACGATCTTGCCTTGCAAGCCGGCGCCGAGCCTTTCGCGGGCCCGTTGCAGGCGCCCCTCGCGGTTGGCGCGCTGCCGGTCCCAGCTTCGTTCATTCGCAGCCATCTAGCGCGCTCCCATGATCATGTCGGGCAGCGCGGTCGAGATCTGCGGGAACACGCACAGCAGGATCACGGCCACGAACATCAGCACCACGAAAGGCATCACGCCCCAGATCACGTCGGACAGCGGGATGTCCGGGGCGATGTTCTTGATGACGAAGATGTTCAGTCCCACCGGCGGGTGGATCAGGCCCATTTCCATCACGATGGTCATCACCACGCCGAACCAGATCAGGTCGAAGCCGGCTTCGCGCAGCGGCGGCAGGATGATGGGCGCGGTCATCAGGATGATCGACACCGGCGGCAGGAAGAAGCCGAACACGATCACCATCAGCAGGATCACCGAGAGCAGCACCCACTTCGACAGATGCAGCCCGACTACCCACTGCGCCGCCGACTGGCTGATGTGCAGGTAGCTCATCACGTAGGAGTAGAGCAGGGACATGCCGATGATCATGAGGAGCATGGTCGACTCCTTGATCGTCGAGCTCAGGATCGGCCCGAGTTCCTTCGGCCGCCAGATGCCGTAGACGACGGCCATCAGCACGATCGCCAGCAGCGCGCCCAGGCCCGCGGTTTCCGAAGGCGTGGCATAGCCGCCGTAGAGCGCGATCATCACGCCGGTCAGCAGGACCAGGAAAGGCAGCACGCGCGGCAGCATCTCGACCTTCTCCGCCAGCGTGTAGTTGTGCGTGTCCAGGTAGGCCGACTTCTCGCCGCCACGCTGGTAGAGTTCATGCGCCAGGCGGTATTCCTTGCGCGCCCGGTACACGGCATAGCCGGCGAACAGCAGCACCAGCATCAGGCCGGGGCCGATACCGGCCAGGAACAGGCGGCCCAGCGACTGCTCGGCGGCCACCGCGTACAGGATCATCGTGATCGAGGGCGGCAGCAGGATGCCGAGCGTGCCGCCGGCGGCGATGATGCCGGCCGCGAAGCCGGGCGAATAGCCGCGCTTGCGCATCTCGGGGATACCGGCCGAGCCGATCGCCGAGCAGGTGGCCGGCGAGGAACCGGCCATCGCGGCGAACAGCGCGCAGGCGAACACGTTGGCGATGCCCAGGCCGCCCGGCACCTTGTTCAGCCAGGCGTGGATGGCCGAGTACAGGTCGCGCCCGGCCGGGGACTTGCCGATCGCCGCTCCCTTCATGATGAAGAGCGGGATCGACAGCAGGGTGATCGAGGCCATCTCTTCGTACACGTTCTGGGTGATCGTGTCGAGCGAGGAGGCCGGCATGAAGAAGTACATGAACGCGGTGGCGACCATGCCCAATGCGAAGGCGATCGGCATGCCCGAAAACATGACGACGAGCGTGGCGGCGGCGTAGCCGACGCCGAGAGAAAGAGCGCTCATGATTTATTCCTTTTCGGTGAGGCGGCCGATCAGCTGCACCAGGATCTGGACCGTCAGCAGCGTCATCCCGAAGGCCATCAGCGAGTACGGGATCCACAGCGGCGGCGCCAGCGTCGACGAGGTGGTCTGGCCTTCGACCAGGGCTTCGTGGAACATCGCCCACGATTTCCAGGAGAAGAAGGCGCAGAACAGGAAGGACAGCAGGTCCACCAGCATCAGGCGGATGCGGTTCACCCGCGGCGACAGCAGCCCGGCCAGGGCCTCGATGCCGATGTGGCCGCGGAAGGACTGCACGTAGGCCGCACAGAAGAAGGTGGCGCCGACCAGCATGAAGACCGCGGCCTCGTCCTGCCAGTCGGTGGCGACCTTGAAGAAGTAGCGCATCACCACCGAATAGCTCAGCACCAGGGCGGTGAGGATCATCGCCGCCATGGAGATCACCAGCAGCAGGTGATTGACCCTGTTGAGGAACAGGGCCAGGGTGGCCGCCCCGCGGTGCGAGGGCAGCGCGGGCGCTTGCGGCGCCTGCGCCTCGAATCCGTGCGCGCTCATCACTTCACCTGTTCGGCGAGCTGCAGCAGCTTGGCGGTGTTGGCGTTCTTGGCGGCGAAGTCCTTCCACGCGGTGCGGCGGGCGATGTCCTGCCATTTCTTGACGGTGGCGTCGCTCAGGTCGACGGCCTTGGCGCCGGCTTTGGTGAACACCTTGGCGACTTCTTCATCGTCTTCCTTGGCTTCCTTGAGCGCGAAGGCTTCCATTTCGGCGCCGACCTGCAGGATGATGGCCTGCTGCTCCTTCGTCAGGCGGTCGAAGGCGGCCTTCGACATCATCAGCGGCTCCAGCATGAACCAGTAGGACTTGCCGCGGCCGGTGGTCAGCGCCTTCGACACTTCCTCCAGGCGGAACGAGATCAGCGAGGTCGAGGAGGTGAGGGCGGCGTCCATGGCGCCGGTCTGCATGCCGGCATAGATCTCGTTCGAGGGCAGGGTCACGACGGCGGCGCCGGCTTCCTTCAGGATCAGGTCCATCTCGCGCGAGCCGCCGCGGATCTTCATGCCCTTCGCGTCTTCCGGCTCGACGATCGGCTTGCCGCGCGAGGCCATGCCGCCGGCTTGCCAGATCCAGCTGACCATCACCACGCCCTTCTCGGCGAGGATTTTCGTGAGTTCCTTGCCGACCGCGGCGTTCTTCCAGGCGGCGCTCTGTTCATACGAGGTCACCAGGCCGGGCATCAGGCCGATATTGGTTTCGGGGACTTCGCCGCCGGCGTACGACAGCGGCACCAGCGACATGTCGAGCGCGCCCTTGCGCATCGCCGAGAACTGGGCGTTGGTTTTCATGAGCGAGGAGCCGGGATAGATCTCGAACTTCACGCCGCCCTTGGTGCGTTTCTCGACCTCGGCGGCGAACATGCGCACCAGGCGATCGCGGAAATCGCCCTTGTCGATGGTCCCGCCAGGGAACTGGTGCGAAATCTTGATGGTGGTGGTCTCGGCCCAGGCCGGGGCCGCGCCGAATGCCATGCCGATGCTCAGTGCCAGTACACCCAGGGCGGTGCGTCGCTTGATTGCCATATCTATCTCCTCAGTTCTCTTCACGGGAACGCATGCTGTTGCATGCAAATTTTTTGTTTATGTATACAAGATGAACCAGAAAAAATACAATGTCAATCAGGTTAATATGATTTTTTTAAGCAGGAAGCAGCGCCATGAAAAAGCTCTCTGATCGGCTACGCGAACAGATTGAGGAAAGAATTGCCACTGGGAAGTTGTTGCCGGGGCAGCACCTCGACGAGACGGAACTGGCCAATGAATTCGGGGCATCGCGTACCCCGATCCGCGAAGCACTGATCCAGCTGGCCTCGGCCGGGCTGGTGCAGATCCGGCCGCGCCGCGGGGCGGTGGTGTCGACGGTGTCGCCGCACGAGATCGTGGAGATGTTCGAGGTGATGGCCGAGCTGGAAGCCATGTGTGCACGCCTGGCGGCGCGGCGCATGTCGGCCGCCGAGCATGCCAAGCTGCTGGAAGCGCACCAGGCCTGCAGCAGCGCCTACGAGGCGCGCGACCCGGACGAGTACTACTACCGCAACGAGGTGTTCCACCAGATGATCTTTGCGGGGAGCCACAACCACTTCCTGGCGGAGCAGGCGCGCGCCCTGTCGCGCCGGCTCCGTCCCTACCGGCGCCTGCAGCTCAGGGTGCGCGACCGTATGAAGCACTCGTTCAGCGAGCATGACGCGGTGGTCAAGGCCATCATCGACGGCGACGGCCAGAAGGCGGCCGACTTCCTGCGCAGCCATGTGGCCGTGCAGGGCCAGCGTTTTACCGACCTGGTCGCGTCGATGGAGGCGCTGAACGCGGTGGCAGCTTAGAACGCGTTCTGATTAGAAGCCGAACTTCAGGCCGGCGTTGAGGACATGGTTCTTGGGACCGTTGCGCGGCGACTTGCCGTTACGCTCGATTTCAGCGTACAGCGACACCCTGTCGGTCACCTTGAACTGTGCGCCTGCCGCGGCATACAGGCCGTTATCGCTTTCCTTGAAATTCCAGCCGGGCGCCTGGCTCGAGTACTTCTGTTCGCTATGGGCCAAGCCCAGCTTGCCGTACACCGACGAGCGCTCGCTCACCGGGATCGTGTACTTCGCGGCGGCGTAGAAGCTTGAGCTCTTTACGTGAGTGTAGGCAAAGTCGTTGTTGCCGAAGGGGACATAGAACCCGGTCTTGCCCAGCCAGGAATAGCCGGCTTCGACACCCCAGTTCTGGTCGAAGTCATAGCCGCCGAAAATCTTGGTCGTGCGTTTGCGGTCGTTCGTGATGGAGTCCTTGACCATGCCCGTGCCGATGCCAACGTAGGCATGCGGCGCCGTGTCGGTGAAGCTGGTGGTCTGGGCCTGCGCTGCCCCCATCGTAAGTATCCCTGCGAGCGCTGCGAAAATTGTCTTCTTCATTGTTTTTCCTTTGTTTTGGTTTTCACTGTGCCGCGATGCACCCGCATCGCGACCGAACAAAGGTAGCAGCTTGTTTCTTTTGAAAAACTGTCGGATTAGTAAGAATCTGTTACCGCTGTGCATATAAATGACCGAAAAGTCAGATATGTATGTTTTCTCGTCAGGAAAAATGATCGGCGTTGACTTCGGAAGAGGTCAATTTACGAACAGATGAGCAATGCAGCTTTGTTGCGGATGCTTACAACTTTTAAGAGATTCCCGACATGACAAAGCGCGTTTGCGGGTAAACACAGGGCCGCATGTCATCAAACCGTTAAATTTCCGTCATCTTCCTGACATACATCTCCACTATTCTGCCCAGCGATCGCCGCGCTACGACGCGGTCCCACTGACCTGATCCTGGAGTGTTGACGCATGAATCCGAATACCGACCTGTCCCGCCGCCGCCTGCTTCGCCTGCTGGGTGCGACCCCGATGCTGCCGATCGGCGCCGGCACCGTGGGCGCCATGCTCGCCGGCTGCGGCGGTGGCGACGACAGCCCGGTGACGACCGCCCCGACCCCGCCGGTAACGACCACGCCGCCGCCCGTCACCCTGTCCAGCGTCTCCTTCAGTTCGACGACGGCGCCGGCCCTGAGCGATGCCGCGGCGATGGCCACCACCACGGTCGGCTCGACCATGAGCGTGACTTTCAGCGACAGCAGCAAGCTGGATTTCAAGTTGTCCTATAAACCCTTCTTCATCACCGGCGACCTGGTCCCGAACGGCAATGGCGGCACCATCCTCGCCGGCGGCTACTACGACATCAACAACAAGCCGATCCTGGACACCACCGTGGCCGGCAAGGAGCGCCAGTATTTCTCGGATTCGCCGGACGGCACCTCGCTGCTGACCGTGCCGAACGCCAAAGTGACCGGTGTGAAAGGCAATACCGTGTTCGCCGTGGTGCAGTTCGAATACACCACCTGGGCGCAGGACGGCGTGACCGGCATGTATGGCAAGCTGCCGTCGCCGATCGCCGTGCTGACCCTGGACCAGGACCCGGCCAACGGCAAGCTGAGCCTCGTGAAGTACCACAACGTCGACACCTCGAGCGTCAACGGCCTGTGGATCACCTGCGGCGCCAGCCTGTCGCCGTGGGGCACCCATCTGTCGAGCGAGGAGTACGAGCCGAACGCTTTCACTGCCGCCACCGACGCCCAGTTCAAGGGCTTCAGCAAGAGCCTGTACGGCGACGAGACCAAGGCCAACCCCTACAACTACGGCCACCTGCCTGAAGTGACGGTCAACCTTGATGGCACCGCATCCATCAAGAAGCACTACTGCATGGGCCGCATCTCGCACGAACTGGTGCAGGTGATGGGCGACAACCGCACCGTGCTGATGGGCGACGACGCCACCAACAGCGGCTACTTCGTGTTCGTGGCCGACAAGGAGAAGGACCTGTCGAGCGGCACCCTGTACGTGGCCAAGGTTGGCGCCGGCTTCTCGCTGGACCCGGCCGCCGCCGCCGCGCCGCTCACCTGGATCAAGCTGGGCTCCGCCACCAGCGACGAGATCCGCTCGCTGGCCGCCTCGATCAAGCCGACCGACATCATGGACGTCAAAACCACCGATCCGGCGGACGCCACTTACACCAAGGTCGCTGCGAACGGCCGTACCGAGTGGCTGAAGCTGAAGCCGGGCATGGAGAAGGCCGCCGCCTTCCTCGAAACCCACCGCTACGCCGCGCTGGTCGGCGCCTCGATGGGCTTCACCAAGATGGAAGGCACGACCGTCAACCTGAAGGACAAGATCGCCTACTCGGCCCTGCAGAATTGCCAGGGCTCGATGGTGGCGGGGAATGCGCTGAACGTGCCGGGCAACGGCATCTCGATCCCGAAGGCGCTCGACGCCGGCGCGGTGATGATGCTGAACCTGAAGGGCGGCCAGAAGGACACCGCCGGCAATGCCATCAACAGCGAGTGGATGCCGGCCGATACGAAGGCCCTGCTGGTGGGCGAGGACATCGCCGCCGACGCGCTGGGCAATACCGCCAACCCGAACAAGGTCGGCAACCCGGACAACCTGAAGTTCTCGGAAAAGATGCGCACCCTGTTCATCGGCGAGGACAGCAGCCAGCACGTCAACAACTTCCTGTGGGCCTACAACGTCGACACCAAACAGCTCTCGCGCCTGCTGTCGGTGCCGGCCGGCGGCGAATCGACCGGCCTGCACGCGGTCGACGACATCAACGGCTGGACCTACATCATGAGCAACTTCCAGCACCCGGGCGACTGGGGCGGCATCCACGCCAACGTGAAGACCACGCTGGATCCGCTGATCAAGGCGAACTACAAGGACAAGTTCGGGGCGGCTGTGGGTTACCTGACCGGTGAGCTGACGCAGTTCAAGCTGGCGAAGGCGTAAGCAAACGTCATGCGTGGGCACGGGGTGCCCACCCTACGAACAGCAGGTAGGGTGGGCACCCCGTGCCCACGCGTTCAACCAGTCTCAAAACAGCTCAGCAAACTCCCGCGCCGCCGCAAACGGATCCGGCGCCAGATACACACTGCTGATCGCCGCCACCATGTCAGCCCCCAGCCCCACCAGCGGCCGCGCATTCTCCACCGTCATCCCACCGATCACCACCACCGGCACCCGTAACAGCTCCCTGGCCTGCGCAACGAGATGCAAAGGCGTGCTCACCTCGTACGCCTTCACTTTAGACCGATAAAATCCGCCGAAGGCCACGTAGCTGGCCCCCGCATCCTGCGCCGCCCGCGCCAGCCCCAACTGGCCGTAGCAGGAAGCGCCGACGATCTTCGAAGGACCAAGCGCCGCCCGCACCGCCGCCACCGGCGCATCGGTGCCGCCGACGTGCACGCCGTCTGCATCCAGCCGCAGGCACAGGCCGGCGTGATCGTTGATGACCAGCGGGCGGCCATGGCGGCGGCACAGCGCCAGCAAGGCCGCCGCCTGCTCCTCACGCAAATCCGCGGAAGCCGTCTTGTTGCGGTACTGGACCAGCGCCGCGCCGGCATCCAGTGCCTGCGCCGTTACCGCCAGCAGCCGGTCTGTGTCCGCCCAGTCGGGCGTGACCAGATACAGTCCTTTCATATCCATGCTCAGGCTCCCCGATGTTCGATCCGCCGTGGAATCCGCTGGCCGTGGGCGATCGCATACGAATCCGCCAGCGCCTGGTTGCAGCAGCGCTGGGCGCGTTCCAGCGCCTGCGCCATCGGGTCGCCCAGGGCCAGGCGCGCGGCCAGGCTCGACGCCAGGGTGCAGCCGCTGCCGTGGAACTCGCCCGGCAGGCGCGGCCAGCGCCACTCGCGTACGCCGTCGCGGCTGTGCCAGCGGTTGACGACTTCATCGCCGTCGCCATGGCCGCCGGTGACCAGCACATGAGGACACGCCATCGCGCCGGATAAAGCCGCTGCTTCCGGCAGGTTCGGCGTGAGCACCGTCGCCACCGCCAGCAGCGGCGCCAGCGCCGCCAGCGCATCGCCGCGCGCGAGCGGGTCGCCGCGGCCGCTGGCCAGCACCGGATCGAGCACCACCGGCAGCGTCGGCATGCGCACGCGCAGCAGCTGGACGATGCAGACGATCGTTTCGGCATTCGCCAGGTTGCCGGGAATGCCGATCTTGACCGCGCGGATCGTCATCGTGTCGACCAGCAGCATGGCCTGGCGCGCGAGCAGGGCGGCATCCACCGGCGCCACCTCGTGCACCCGCTCGTGGTCCTGCACCGTCAGCGCCGTCACGATGGGCAGCGCGTGCGCGCCCTGGGCCGCAATCGCCTCGATGTCGGCCTGGATACCGGCCCCGCCGGACGGATCGAGGCCGGAAAACACCAGTACGCAGGGCCGCATCAGACTCTTCCCACCATCGGCGACGAAGGCGAAGCCGCGAAGCGCCGCGGCATCCGTCCCGCCAGATACGCGTCGCGGCCGGCTTCCACCGCCAGCCGCATCGCGCGCGCCATGCGCACCGGATCGCGGGCCAGGGCGATGGCGCTGTTCATCAGCACGCCGTCGCAGCCCAGCTCCATCGCAATGGCGGCGTCCGAGGCTGTGCCGACGCCGGCGTCGACCAGCACCGGCACCTTGGCCTGCTCGATGATGAGCGACAGGTTCCACGGGTTCAGGATGCCCATGCCGGAACCGATCAGGGACGCCAGCGGCATCACGGCAACCACGCCGATCTCTTCCAGCATGCGCGCCTGGATCGGGTCGTCACTGCAATAAACCATCACGTCGAAGCCGTCGCGCACCAGTTCCTCAGCGGCGCGAAGGGTTTCGGGCATGTTGGGGAACAGGGTCTTGTCGTCGCCCAGCACCTCGAGCTTCACGAGCTTGTGCCCGTCCAGCAGCTCGCGCGCCAGTTGGAGGGTGTAGACCGCATCCCTGGCCGTGTAGCAGCCGGCGGTATTCGGCAGGATGGTGTAGCGCGAGGGCGGCACCGCGTCCAGCAGATTCGGTGCGTGCGGGTCCTGGCCGATGTTCACGCGGCGGATGGCCACGGTGATGATCTCCGCGCCCGAGGCTTCGGTGGCGGCCGCGGTCTGGTCCAGATCGCGGTACTTGCCGCTGCCGACCAGCAGGCGCGAGCGGTATTCTTTGCCGGCGATGACGAGGGGCCGGTCGTTCATGTCGTTCATATTTTTCTCCGATTGTTTAACCGCCGCCGATGGCGCGCACGACGTCCACGCGGTCGCGCGGCCGCAGCAGGGTGGTGCGCCAGTGCTCGCGCGGCACCACGCGGCGGTTCACCGCCAGCGCCAGCGCCTGGCCGGACAGGCCCAGCGATTCGACCAGCGCATGCAGGCTGGCCGCGCCCGGCAGCACAGCATTCAGCTCATACGGCGTGCCGTTCAGTTCAATCTCCAGCATGCTCAGGCCTTCCCATAGAGCTCGGCGCCCTTGCGCACGAACTCCACCGCCTTTTCATGCATGCCGGCCGCCGCGTAATCGCGCACCTCCTGGGTGATCTTCATCGAGCAGAAATGCGGTCCGCACATCGAGCAGAAATGGGCTACTTTGGCCGAGTCCTTCGGCAGGGTCTCGTCGTGGAAGGAGCGCGCCTTGTCCGGATCGAGGCCGAGGTTGAACTGGTCTTCCCAGCGGAATTCGAAGCGCGCTTTCGATAAGGCGTTGTCGCGGATCTGCGCGCCGGGGTGGCCCTTGGCCAGGTCGGCCGCGTGCGCCGCGATCTTGTAGGTGATGATGCCGTCCTTGACGTCGTCCTTGTCGGGCAGGCCCAGGTGCTCCTTCGGCGTGACGTAGCACAGCATGGCGGTGCCATACCAGCCGATGTTGGCGGCGCCGATGCCCGAGGTGATGTGGTCGTAGCCGGGCGCGATGTCGGTGGTCAGCGGGCCCAGGGTGTAGAAGGGCGCCTCATGGCATTGGTCGAGCTGCAGCGCCATGTTCTCCTTGATCAGCTGCAGCGGCACGTGGCCCGGGCCTTCGATCATGGTCTGGACCTCGTGCCTCCACGCGACCTGCGTCAGTTCGCCGAGGGTGCGCAGTTCCGCCAGCTGGGCTTCGTCGTTGGCGTCGTAGATGGAGCCGGGGCGCAGGCCGTCGCCCAGGCTGAAGGCGACGTCGTAGGCCTTCATGATCTCGCAGATCTCTTCGAAGTGCGTGTACAGGAAGGATTCGCGGTGGTGGGCCAGGCACCACTTGGCCATGATCGAGCCGCCGCGCGAGACGATGCCGGTCAGGCGCTCCGCCGTCATCGGAATGAAGGGCAGGCGCACGCCGGCGTGGATGGTGAAGTAGTCGACGCCTTGCTCGGCCTGTTCGATCAGGGTGTCGCGATAGATCTCCCAGCTGAGTTCCTCGGCCTTGCCATTGACCTTTTCCAGCGCCTGGTAGAGCGGCACGGTGCCGATCGGGACCGGGCTGTTCCGGATGATCCATTCGCGCGTCTCGTGGATATGCTTGCCGGTAGAGAGGTCCATCACCGTGTCGCCGCCCCAGCGGATGGCCCAGGTCATCTTCTCGACTTCCTCACCGATGGACGAAGTGACGGCCGAATTGCCGATGTTGGCGTTGATCTTCACGAGGAAGTTGCGGCCGATGATCATCGGCTCGGATTCCGGGTGGTTGATGTTGGCCGGCAGGATGGCGCGGCCGCGCGCGATCTCGTCGCGCACGAATTCAGGCGTGATCTCCGGCGGGATCGCCGCGCCGAAGGACTGGCCCCGGTGCTGGCGGCCCAGCATGGCGGCCATTTTCTTTCCCGTGGGGCCGGCCGCTTCCAGATTGCGCAGGTACTCCTCGCGCCGCAGGTTCTCGCGGATGGCGACGAATTCCATCTCGGGCGTGACGATGCCCTGGCGTGCATAGTGCATCTGGGTGACGTTGCGCCCGCCGTCGGCGCGGCGCGGCTTGCGCTGCAGGTCGAAGCGCAACTCGGCCAGCTTCGGGTCGCGAAGGCGCTGCTGGCCATACGAGGATGAAGGACCGGCCAGTTCGACGGTGTCGCCGCGCTCGCGGATCCAGCCGCTGCGCGGGCAGGGCAGGCCGGCGCGGATGTCGATGCGCACTTCCGGATCGGTGTAGGGCCCGGAAGTGTCGTAGACCCAGACCGGCGGATTCGGCTCGGCGCCGAAGGACGCCGGCGTCGGCGACTGGTGAATCTCGCGCATCGGCACCCGGATGTCGGGACGCGAGCCGGCCACGTAGGCCTTGCGCGAATTGGGAAGAGGCGTCACGGCCGCGGCATCGACCGTGGCGCTGGCGGACAGGAATTTCGGATCGGCGTTCAAGTGCACTCCTTGTGTTCACTGAAGATCGGCGATCCAGCGGAGGAGTGCAAAGGCAGGCGCAGGCACGAGGGCATGCGAGGACTCTGTAGCTTCCCTTCGCTGGCATTATCCAGATCAGGTTCGGAGGGTATTTCTCACCCGCGTCCGATCTGTTCGACCGGCGCAGGACCCCTAGCGTTGTTGTCGTTTCATGAAGAAGCGACGGGCGGAGTGTACGTGGGTTTTGAGACAATGGCAATCCATGCGCCGCGTGACAAAGCACGCATTTTTCCTTCCACCGGGCTGATAAGCTGGGTTCATGATGAACAAGATGACGATAATGCGCGGCCTCGCCTTCGGGGTGCTGGCGCTCGGTGCGGCGGCCTCCCAGGCCTGCCGGGTGCCGCCTGCGGCGCAACTCATCGGCGCCGCCGAGCAGCTCGCTGCGGCGACCGATGTCGCGGTGGCGCAAGTGATCGGTGCCACTCCGCTGGGCGGCGAGGACGTCGAATACCGTTTCCTGGTGCTGGACCAGCTAGCGGGCCCGGATCGTAAAGTGTTTACGGTAACCGGACGCGCCGGATCGTCCCGCGCCAAGGACAGCAGCTTCGACCAACACCGGGCCTTCGTGTTCTGGGCCCGCGGCGGCGGACGCGTGATGAACGACGGCGATTGCGTCATCCATCCCAGTTTCGTCGTCGGCAACAGCTACCTCGTGTTCCTGGACGCGCGGCCGACCTGGCGCAGTTTCGAGCAGCTCGACAAGGTAGACGGCGTTGTGAATCCCGACGACCAATGGCTGGCCTATGTGAAAGCGCAGCTGAGCGGCCATGCGGTACATCAGGAAGCCACGTCGGATTACGAGCGCATCGGACGCTTCATCTACGGCCTGCAGCGCAGCATCGTGAGCGGCGAGATCGACACGAAAACCTTGGCCGCACAGCACGCGCCCGACGACCTCCTGTACCGCGCCGGCCGCCTGGAAGACGAGTTCGATCACATCTTCCGGAACCACCAGAATGTCC
Source organism: Telluria sp. GW821-FHT07G12 (assembly GCF_059418525.1). Classification (NCBI taxonomy): domain Bacteria; kingdom Pseudomonadati; phylum Pseudomonadota; class Betaproteobacteria; order Burkholderiales; family Oxalobacteraceae; genus Telluria; species Telluria sp. GW821-FHT07G12. The sequence continues at coordinate 101,514 of NZ_JBWKQA010000008.1, forward strand.
CGGACCAGGAAATGGCGGCGGCGCTACGCGAGGCCGCCGCGCTCAAGGCGGCGGTGCTAGCCTGGCGGAATAGCGCCACTCATTAAACATTTCAAGGAGAAACCATGTTCGACCGTCTGAAACGCAGTTTCCGCCTCGTCGGCGCCAGCGCCGACGTGCTCAGGCAGGACAAGCACCTGATGCTGTTCCCGATCATCTCCGGCCTGGCCCTGGTGCTGGTGCTGGCCGCCTTCGCGCTGCCGCTGCTCGGCCTGGCCTCGATCGACGGCATTGGCCGCGGCGGCGCGTATTCGGCGGCCTTCCTGTTCTACATCGTCCAGTACTTCGTCATCTTCTACTTCAACACCGCCCTGGTCGGCGCGGTCATGATCCGGCTCGACGGCGGCAGCCCAAGCCTGGGCGACGGCCTGCGCATCGCCAACGGCCGCATCGGGGCTATCTTCGGCTATGCCGTCATTTCCGCCACCGTCGGCGTGATCCTGCGCGCCATCCAGGAGCGGGTCGGCTTCATCGGCCGCTTCATCGCCGGCCTGCTGGGCGCCGGCTGGGCCGTCGCCACTTTCCTGGTGGTGCCGGTGATCGCCACCGGCGGGCAGAGTGCGACCGGCGCGATCTCCGAAAGCACGGCCCTGCTCAAGCGGACCTGGGGCGAGAACGTGGCCGGGCAGGTCGGGCTGAGCGCCGCCTTCGGCCTGCTGTACTTCTTCCTGATCGCGGGCGCGGTCGTGCTGACGCTGTTCATGGTCAAGCTGGGCGCGGCGCCGGCGCTGTACCTGCTCTTCGCCATCGTTGCCGTGCTGGCCGGCCTCGCCTGCATGCTGGTGCACGCGACGCTGAGCGGGATCTATTCGGCCGTGCTGTACCGCTACGCCGTCGGCGGCAGCGATGCGCCCGGGTTCGACCATGGGACCCTGTCCTCGGCATTCCAGCAAAAATCCTGAAACCGGGACAGCTTGGTGCGATACTATGCGGCCCGACGTCGAATCCAGCGCCGCAATGCCCACCCTGTCCCAACTCCTGCTGTACCCGATCAAATCCTGCGCCGGCATGGCGGTCCAGGAAGCCACCCTGCTCGAATCCGGCCTGGCCGCGCAAGGCGTGCACGACCGCGAATGGATGCTGGTGACGGAATCCGGCCAGTTCCTGACGCAGCGCGAATATCCGCGTATGGCGCTGATCCGGCCGGCGCCCGACGGCGGCAACCTGCGCATGAGCGGCCCGAAGATGGGCGACCTGCTGCTGCCGCTGGCCTGGGATGAAGCCGCACCCACCCGTTACGTCCAGATCTGGGACGACAGCATCGGCGCTGCCGACTGCGGCGACGTCGCCGCTGGCTGGTTCACCGAGGCGCTCGACGCCCGTGAACGGGTCCGCCTGGTGCGCTTCCGGCACGACGTGGTGCGCGCGACCAGCGTCAAGTGGACCGGCGGCCTGCCGTCGCAGACGCGCTTCGCCGACGGCTATCCGCTGCTGCTGATCGGCCAGTCCTCGCTCGACGACGTGAACATCCGCCTGCGCGCGGCCGGGCGCGCAGCCCTGCCCATGGACCGCTTCCGCCCCAACCTGGTGGTGGCCGGGCTGGAAGCCTACGAAGAGGATTACACCGCTTCCCTCAGCACCGGCGCGGCCGAGATCCGTCCCGTGAAACCCTGCGCGCGCTGCCCGATTCCCTCCATCGACCAGGCGACCGGCATCCCGGGCCCCGATCCGCTCGACATCCTGCAGACCTACCGCGCCAACCCCAGGCTGGACGGCGGCATCTGCCTGGGCATGAACTGCATCGTCTCGGCGGGCGTCGGCAGCCGGCTGCGGGTGGGCCAGGAACTGACGGCCGAACTCGCATTCTGACAACGCCTGCTACAGTTTCCATTTGCATTACGGCCGAGTTGGCGTAATGTTAGGGCTAATTGCTGAAAGGAACGTCCATGCACGAGCAGCAGGGCGCCAGTGTGCGCGAACTGATGGCGGAAAACGCCGCGCTGCGCAGGCAGCTCGCCAGCCTGATCGACCAGGCGGAGAGCAACCACGCGATCATGATGCGCCACCAGGCCTTCGACCTCGACATCGTGGGCGCGGGCAGCTTCCAGGAGCTGGTCGCCACCATCTTCCGCCAGCTGCCGATCGTCTCCAGCCTGGACATCGTGACCCTGTCGCTGGTCGACACCGGCGCCGACATCTTCACCGTGATGCACAAGCTGGGCGTGGACTTCGACGCCCTGCCCAACCTGCTGTTCCATGAACACCCCGAGGAACTGGGCTTCGCGCTCGAGCCGGGCCGCCTGCCGCGTCCGCGGCTGCTGCCCTACCACCCGGTCAGCCACGGCATGGCCTTCCCGCTGCCGCCCGCCGGCCTGGCCAGCATCGCCCTGGTGCCGCTGATCCGCAACCGCCGCCTGATCGGCAGCCTGAACCTGGGCAGCCGCGACCCCGGCCGCTTCACGCCGCTGTTGGGCACCGATTTCGTCGAGCACATGGGGTCGATCATCGCGATCTGCCTCGAGAACGTGATCAGCAACGAGATGCTGAAGTACATCGGCCTGACCGATGCGCTCACGGGCGTCTACAACCGCCGCTACATGGACCGCCGCCTGGCCGAGGAAATCGCGCGTGCCCGCCGCCAGTCCTACCGCATCGCCTGCATGTACATCGACATCGATCACTTCAAGCAGGTCAACGACACCTATGGCCACCAGGCCGGCGACGACGTGCTGCGCGAAGTCGCGTCGCGCATCAAGGCCGAGCTGCGCATGTCGGATGCGCTGGGCCGCTTCGGCGGCGAGGAATTCGTGGTGCTGCTGATCGATGCGGACCTGAACAGCGCCGGCATCGTGGCGCAGCGCATCCGCGCCAGCGTGGCCGACCAGCCCTTCCTGCTGCCGGAAGGGCAGGGCTTGTCGGTGACGGTGTCGATCGGCGTGGCGGCCCTGAACGATTTCGACCGCGAGCACGCGATCGAGGCCGTGGCCCAGGCGCTGGTGGCGCAGGCCGACCAGGCCTTGTACGAGGCCAAGCAGCAGGGACGCAACCGGGTCATATCGGGCACCTACGCCAGCGCGGCAAAGTAGCGCTTCAGGCAATCCAGCGCCGCCCGGACTTTCGCCGCTTCGCCTTCGCGCCGCGGCGTGACGGCCCATACCGGCATTGCCGCCAGCCGCCACGACGGCAGCACCTGGACCAGGTCCCCGCGCAGCAATGCGGGAAGCACGTCGGCACGCACCATGCGTGCGATGCCCAGACCGTGTTCGCACATCTGCTGCAGCGATACCTGGTTATTGCTGACGATGCGCGCTTCGACCACGGTGCGCTGCAGCTTGCCATCTGCGTTCTGCAGGTCCATCGGCACCAGCAGTCCCGGGAATCCCGGCGCCGCGCTTCTTGCGTTCCCCTGGGCCGCGGCAAAGCTGCCCGGCGTGCTCTCCTGGCCCTCACGTCCGAACGCCAGCCACTGGTGACCGGGCAGATCCTCCGGCGTGCGCGGCATGCCGTGGCGTTCGAGGTAGGCGGGCGCGGCGCACAGGATCATGTCGAAGTCGCACAGGCGCCGCGCCACCCAGTTCGAATCGGCCATCCGGCCGACGCGCAGCGCCACGTCGATACGGGCCTCGATCAGGTCGATCATGGCGTCGTCGACCAGAAGGCGCAGGCGCAGCTGCGGCGCCTCCGCCAGCAAAGGCGCGAGCGCCGGTGCGATGTGATTCGCGAAGCCGACCGGCGCCGCCACCCTCAATTCCCCCGTCGGTGCATCGCGCGCCTGCTGCAGGGCTTCCGCGGCGGCGTGGGCGGCGTCCAGCATGCGGCGGCAGTGGGGATAATAGCGTTCGCCTGCCTCTGTCAGGCTCAGTTTGCGGGTCGAGCGGTGCAGCAGCGTCACGCCGCCCTGGCGCTCGAGCAGGCGTATGGCCTGGCTGACCGCCGACGGACTGATGCCGAGCCGGCGCGCGGCCGCGCTCATCGAACCGGTTGCGACGGTTTCCGCAAATATGGCCAGCGGCCTCAGGTCATCCATTATTAAGCTCCACTTCAAAGTCCTGGTGATTTTACGGGTCTTATCAGGTCATCGTGAAGTCAATAGCATGATGCTTCCTCAACGATGATTGGAGCAAGCATGAAAATCGCCCTGATTGGCGCCACCGGCTTTGTCGGTGCGGCCGTCCTCGCAGAGCTGCTGGGCCGCCGGCACCAGGTAACGGCGCTGGCGCGCCATCCGGAACGTATCGCATCGCATCCGCAACTGCTGGTCCGCAGTCTCGATGCGGCGGATAGTGCGGTGGTGGCCGACGCCGTACGTGGCCACGACGCCGTCGTATCGGCATTCAATCCCGGCTGGGAGCATCCCGATCTGTATGCGCAATTCATGCGCGGCAGCGAGGCGATCGTGCGCGGCGTCGAGGCTTCCGGTGTCAAGCGCCTGCTGGTCGTCGGCGGCGCCGGCAGCCTGTTCGTGGCGCCCGGCGTGCAACTGGTGGATACCCCGGAATTCGCCGGCCATGTGCCGCCGAACGTGGTGCCGGGCGCGAAAGCGGCGCGCGATGCGCTGAGCGCCATGCGAGGCAATACCAGTCTGGATTGGACTTTCCTCAGCCCGCCGGCCATGCTGGCGCCGGGAGAACGCAGCGGCGCCTACCGGGTCGGCGGGGAGGACTTGCTGATGGCGGGCGAGGGCCCGGCGGGTATTTCGGTGGCCGACCTGGCGGTGGCGATCGCCGACGAGATCGAGCAGCCGCGCCATGTGCGGGCCCGCTTCACGGTCGCCGCGGCGTAAGGCCGCACGCGGGCGTCAGCGCAGCAGGCGCCCCTCGGCCCGGCTCACCGCCATTCCGGTCCCGCGCAACACCACCACGTCGCCGGCGCGCAGTTCGGTGTCCTCTTCCGGCTCGATGCGCTGGTTGCCGCGCCGGACCGCCGTCACTTCGGCGCCCACTTCATCCAGCCCGAGGTCGCCGATGCAGCGCCCGACCGCGCCGGCGTCCTCGGCCAGCACCACCGAGTGCAGACGCACGTAGCTGTGTTCCGGGTCTTCCTTGACGTCGCCTGCGCCGTGGAAGAAGCCGCGCAGCGAGGCGTAGCGCTCGTCGCGCGCGGCCTGCACCCGGTGCACCACGCGGCGCAGCGGCACGCCCATCACCACCAGCGCGTGCGAGGCCAGCATCAGGCTCGATTCCAGCGCCTCCGGCACGACCTCGGTGGCGCCGGCGCGTTTCAGGACGTCGAGTTCGGTGTCGTCATGGGCGCGCACGATCACCGGCAATTTCGGCGCCAGCTCGTGCACCAGGTGCAGCACCTTGAGCGCCAGGCGGGTATCGGCAAAGGTGATCACCAGCGCGCTGGCGCGATTGATACCGGCCGCGATCAGGGCTTCCCTGCGCGAGCAGTCGCCGTAGGAGACGTTGGCGCCGGCGGCGCGCGCTTCCTGCACCCGCTCGGGGTCGAGGTCGAGCGCATACCAGGGCAGCTTTTCCTCGGAGAGCAGGGTGGCCAGGCTTTGCCCGCTGCGCCCGAAGCCGGCGATGATCACGTGCTTCTGCGCCGCCATCGTGCGGCTCGCGATCTGCGTCAGCTGCAGCGACTGCAGCATCCATTCGTTGGAGGCGATCTTCATCACCAGCTTGTCGCTGTTGGCGATCACGAAGGGCGCCAGCAGCATCGACAGCACCATGGCCGCCAGCACCAGCTGGATCAGGAAAGGGTCGATCAGCTTCGAACCGGAGGCCAGGTTCAGCAGCACGAAACCGAACTCGCCGGCCTGCGCCAGGGCCAGGCCGGTGCGCATGGCCACGCCGTCGGACGAGCCGAAGGCCTTGGCCAGCGCCGCGATCAGGGCGAACTTCAGCAGCACCGGAATCACCAGCATCGCCAGGACCAGCCACCAGTTGGCCAGCACCAGCTCCAGGTTGAGCAGCATGCCGATGCTGATGAAGAACAGGCCGAGCAGCACGTCGCGGAAGGGCTTGATGTCCTCTTCCACCTGGTGCTTGTATTGGGTCTCGGAGATCAGCATGCCGGCCACGAAAGCGCCCAGCGCCATCGACAGGCCGGCGCGCTCCGTGATCCAGGCCGCGCCCAGGGTCACCAGCAGCAGGTTCAGCATGAACAGCTCCTGCGAGCGGCGCTTGGCGACGATGGTGAACCACTTGCGCATCCATTTCTGGCCGAAGAACAGCAGCAGCGCCAGCACGCCGGCGGCTTTGACGGCGGCCCAGCCCAGGTTCATGGCCAGCTCCTCGGCCGGCCGCGCCAGCGAGGGGATCAGGATCAGCAGCGGCACCACCGCCAGATCCTGGAACAGCAGGATCCCGATGATGCGCCGTCCGTGCTCGCTTTCGAGCTCGAGACGCTCGGTCAGCATCTTGGAGACGATCGCGGTGGAGGACATTGCCAGCGCCCCGCCCAGGGCCAGCGCGGCCTGCCAGCCGACGTTCAGCGGCGGCGGCAGGCGTGGGCTGACGAGGGCGACCAGCATGGTGATAAGGATGGTCAGCGACACCTGGGCCAGCCCGAGCCCGAACACGATGCGGCGCATCGCCCTGAGCTGGGCCAGCGAGAATTCGAGGCCGATCGAGAACATCAGGAACACCACGCCGAATTCCGCCAGCGCGTGGGTGGTGGGGCCGTTGTCGGCCAGGTGCAGGGCATGCGGCCCGATCAGCACGCCGACGGCCAGGTAACCCAGCATCGGGGGCAGGTGCAGCATGCGGAACGCCACCACACCGAGGACGGCGCTGCCCAGAAGAAGTAAAGTTAGTTCAAGGCCTGATGTCATGCGGGCTGCGGGTCTGGGTCCTGTAAATATATACGCTCGGTTACATCTGGCAAGTTTTTTGCTTTCTCAATTCGGATATACTTCCACCATGAGTGTAACCGATGAAAAAATAATGCTGACAAGTTTTGACGAGACCCAGGCGCAGCGCGCTCTGGAGCTGGCCCGCGAGACCCTGGACATCGAGGCGGAGGCGATCCGCAAGCTGACCGCGCGCCTCGGCCAGGACGACAGCCTGCCGCGTGCGGTGGCGCTGATGATGGCCTGCAAGGGCCGCGTGGTCGTCTCCGGCATCGGCAAATCGGGTCACATCGGCCGCAAGATCGCCGCCACCCTGGCCTCGACCGGCACCCCGGCCCTGTTCCTGCACCCGGCCGAAGCCGCGCACGGGGACCTCGGCATGGTCACCCCGCAAGATGTCCTGATCGCGATCTCGTATTCCGGCGAAAGCGCCGAGCTGGCGGTCGTGATTCCGGCCGTCAAGCGTATGGGCGTGCCCGTGATCGCCATGACCGGCAAGCCGGGCTCGCGCCTGGCGACGGTCGCCGACGTCCACCTGGACGTTTCCGTCGAGAAGGAAGCCTGCCCGCTGAACCTGGCGCCGACGGCCTCCACCACCGTCACCCTGGCGCTCGGCGATGCACTCGCTGTGGCGTTGCTGGAACTGCGCGGCTTCAAGTCCGAAGATTTCGCCCTCTCGCACCCGGGCGGCGCCCTGGGCCGCAAGCTGCTGACCCACGTGCGCGACGTCATGCGCAGCGGCGAGGCGATTCCCCAAGTTTCGCCGAATGCGCCGCTGACCGAAGCCTTGCTGGAAATCTCGCAGAAGGGCATGGGCATGACCGCCATCGTCGACGATGCCGGCCGCCCGGTCGGCGTGTTCACCGACGGCGACCTGCGCCGCCTGTTCGAAAAGACCCATGATTTCAGCAAGCTGACGATCAAGGACGTCATGCACGCCAACCCGCGCCGCATCCACCCGGAACAGCTGGCGGTCGATGCCGTCGCCGTGATGGAAGAATTCCGCATCAACCAGATGCTGGTGACCGACCAGGACGATGTATTGGTCGGCGCCCTGCACATCCACGACCTGACCCGCGCCAAGGTGATCTGATGGTGACCCCGCTCGAACATGTGCAGCGCGCGGCGCGCGTGAAGGTCATGATCTTCGACGTCGACGGCGTGCTCACCGACGGCAGCCTGACCTATGACGCCAACGGTGAGATCACCAAGACCTTCTATGTGCTGGACGGCCTCGGCATCCAGCTGCTGAATCGCACCGGCGTGCAGACCGCCATCATCAGCGCGCGCACCTCGCCCATCGTGATCAAGCGCGCGGCCGACCTCGGGATCACCCACGTGTTCCAGGGCCAGCACGACAAGCGCCTGGCCTTTGCCGAGCTGCTGGCGAAGACCGGCGTAACGGCCGAGGAGTGCGGCTACATCGGCGACGACGTGATCGACCTGCCGCTGTTCACCCGCGTCGGCTTTGCCGTGACGGTGCCGAGCGGCCATCCGGAAGTGCAGTACCGCGCCCACTATGTCACGAAGAACCCGGGCGGCCGCGGCGCCGTGCGCGAAGTCTGCGACATGGTGATGCGCGCCCAGGGTACCTACGAACAGGCATTGGCACCGTACTTTGGATAACCTGACGCAGCCCATGGCAACCACCCCCTACGTCAACAAGCGCACCAGGCACCGCTGGCGCCTGCTGGCGCTGATGCTGACGGCCCTGTTCTTCGCCTTCGGCAGCTTCTGGCTGGTGCAGGTGATGCGCGGCGAGGCGCAGGGACCGAACGTCAACCTGGGCAACGATCCGGACTACATCATCGACAATTTCAGCTTCGTGCGCATGTCGGAGACCGGCCAGCCGCGCTACGTGATCTCGGGCGAGCGCCTGACCCACCGCCCGGCCGACAATACTTCCGTCATCGAGAAGCCGGTGGTGCAGAGCAAGAGCACCGACCATCCGGACATGACCATGACGGCCGATAAGGCCCTGGTCAACCAGGACCAGAACCAGATCGACCTGACCGGCAACGTCGACATCTCCCGCCCCGGCAGCAAGACCTCGGACCCGCTGCGCATCCGCACCGAGGCGCTGACCGTGCTGCCGGACGAGGAAATCTCGAAGACCGACAAGCCGATCCAGATGACGCTGGGTCACGCCTCCGCAACCGGGGTGGGCATGGTGGCCAACAACGCCACGCAGCAGCTGACGCTGGGCGGTCGCGGCCGGATCGTCTATCCGCCGCATGCCCAACGCTGACAGGACAAACCGAAAGGACCGCCTCCAATGAAAAAAATAATCGCCGTCGCCATGCTTTCGCTGGCCAGCCTGACAGCCTCGGCCGAGCGCGCCGATTCGCTCAAGCAGGCCCAGATCGATTTCGACAGCGGCCACATCGACGAAGCCACCCAGACGCGTATCCTGACCGGCAACGTGGTGCTGACGCGCGGCACCCTGCTGATCAAGTCGGACAAGGCCGTGCTGAAGGAAACCCCCGAGGGCTACATGCTGCTGACGCTGACGGCCGCACCGGGCAAAACCGCCAGCTTCCGCCAGAAGCGCGACGGCGGCCCGGACTTGTGGACCGAAGGCCAGGCCCAGCGCATCGAGTACGACGAGCGTACCGAGGTGGTCAAGCTGTTCGCCAACGCCATCGTCAAGCAGCTGGAAGGCAAGCGCATGACGAGCGAGGTGAACGGCCCCTTCATCTCCTACGACAACCGCACCGAGCAGGCCAACGTGTTCAACGACGCCAGCGGCGAAAGCAAGGCGGGCGGCGGCCGCAGCACCATCATTATCGCGCCGCGCCGTACTACGCCGGCCGCTGCGCCGGCAGGGAAGCAGTAACATGAAGCGCGCCCTCGCCGCCGCCCTCGCCACGCTGATGCTGGCGCCGCTCGCGCAGGCCGAGCGGGCGGATTCGCTCAAGCCCTTCAATGTCGAAGGCGACAAGGCGACAATCGACCAGGCCACCCAAACCGTGATCCTGACCGGCAATGTGATCGGCACCCGCGGCACCATGCTGCTGAAGGCCGAGCGCGCCGAGATCAGGGAAACGCCGGATGGCTATCGGACCGTGGTGCTGTTCGGGGCGAACGGCAAGACCGCGTCGTTTCGCCAGAAGCGCGACGGCGGCGCTGACGAGTGGGCCGAAGGCTACGGCGAGCGCATGGAATATGACGAGCGCACGGATGTCGTCAAACTGATCTCGCACGCCGTCATCAGGCAGCTGGACGGCCGCACCGTGACCAGAGAGATGAGCGGCCCGTTCATTTCCTACGACGCCCGCAAAGAAGTCCTGTTGAACATGAATGACGTGAGCGGCAGCGACAAGCCGGGCAAGGATCGCGTCAGCGTCACTTTTTACACGCGCCGCCCGGCCTCGGCAGCGCAACCGGAAGCAGGAAAGCAATGATGGATGTACAAGCAAACGCCGCCACGGCCGACATCGCATGCGGTGGCAGCACCCTGGTCGCCAAGGGACTGCAGAAAAGCTACGGCAAGCGCCTGGTGGTGCGCGACGTCTCGCTGGAGGTCGCCTGCGGCGAGGTGGTGGGACTGCTCGGCCCGAACGGCGCCGGCAAGACCACCTCGTTCTACATGATCGTGGGCCTGGTGCCGGCCGAAGCCGGCGCCATCGTCATCAACGGCACCGACATCACGAGCCTGCCGATCCACCGCCGCGCCATGCTCGGCCTGTCCTACCTGCCGCAGGAAGCCTCGGTCTTCCGCAAGCTGACGGTGGAAGAGAACATCCGCGCCGTGCTGGAACTGCAGCGCGAGAACGGCAAGCCGCTGAGCAAGGCGCGCATCCAGGAACGCCTGGACGAGCTGCTGGCCGAGCTGCAGATCGAGAAGCTGCGCGAGAACCCGGCGATGTCGCTGTCGGGCGGCGAGCGGCGTCGCGTGGAGATCGCGCGCGCGCTGGCCACCGATCCGCGCTTCGTGCTGCTGGACGAACCCTTCGCCGGCGTGGATCCAATTGCCGTGATCGAGATCCAACGTATCGTGCGCTTCCTGAAAGAGCGCGGCATCGGCGTCCTGATCACCGACCACAACGTGCGCGAGACGCTCGGCATCTGCGACCGTGCCTACATCATCAACCAGGGCGCCGTGCTGGCCTCGGGCCGTCCCGACGACATCATCGCCAACGAGTCCGTCCGCCGCGTCTACCTGGGTGAACACTTCAGGATGTAGTCATGAAACAGACGCTCCAACTCAAGACCTCACAGCATCTTGCGCTGACGCCGCAACTCCAGCAGTCGATCCGCCTGCTGCAGCTGTCCACGCTCGAACTCCACCAGGAGATCGAACAGGTCCTGGGTGAGAATCCGCTGCTCGAGCGCCTCGACGATCCGCTCGATCGCTCGGTGCGCCTGTTGGCGGACGGTGCGATCAACAACGGTGCGTCGACTTCCACCACGCCCGATTCGCCTCCCGCATCCGGGCAGGGCGAGGAAGGCAATGGCAGCGGCGGCGGCGAGTCGGAAGGCGGCGACAGCGGCGAGGCCGGCGGCGCCGAGCACGAGATGGAGTGGGGCGAATCGGGCCGCTCGGGCAGCGGCGGCGAGGAAGAGGACGGCCGCCCGCAGCTGGAAGCCAGCCCCATCTCGCTGCGCGAACACCTGATGGAACAGGTGCGCCTGACCTGCATCTCGCCGCGCGACTGCGCGCTGGTCGAGATCGTGGTCGACTCCCTCGACGACAACGGCTACCTGGAAGAATCGCTGGACGACATCCACGCGCGCATGCCGACCGAACTCGAGATCGAATTCGAGGAACTGCGCACCGCGCTGTCGATGGTGCAGAGCATGGACCCGCCGGGCGTGGGCGCACGCAGCGCCGCCGAATGCCTGGCCTTGCAGATCCGCCGCATGCCCGGCGTGGCGATGGTGACGCGGCGCATGGCGCTGGTCATCGTGGAGCGCTACCTGACCTGGTTCGCGCAGCGCGAATTCAACAAGCTCAAGAAGGCCCTCGACTGCGACGACGAAGACCTGCGCGAAGCCCAGGCCGTGATCCGCCAGTGCAATCCGCATCCGGGCGCGGCCTTCGCATCCGACGTCTCCGACTTCGTGGTGCCGGACGTGATCGTGCGCCGCGCGAAGGATGGCTGGAGCGTGCAGCTGAATCCGGAAGTGATGCCGCGCCTGCGCGTGAACAGCATCTACGCCGCCTTGCTGAAGCAGGGGAAATCGGAATCGCAGCTGAATGCGCAGTTGCAGGAAGCCAAGTGGCTGATCAAAAACATGCGCCAGCGCTTCGACACGATCCTGCGTGTCGCGCAAGCAATCGTCGAGCGCCAGCGGAACTTTTTTTCCCATGGCGCGGTTGCCATGCGGCCCCTTGTTTTACGTGAGATAGCTGATACACTAGGTCTACACGAGAGCACAATTTCTCGCGTCACAACTCAGAAATATATGCTGACGCCGCACGGCATGTTTGAGTTGAAGTACTTTTTCGGGAGTCACGTTGCGACCGAGGCAGGTGGTGAAGCATCCTCGACCGCGATACGCGCTCTCATCGTACAACTCACAGGAGCAGAAGACCCCAAGAACCCTTTATCCGACAGCAAGATCGCGGAGATGCTAGGGGAACAGGGAATGGTTATCGCACGCCGCACGGTCGCGAAATACCGTGAGGCGCTGAAGATCCCGCCCGTCAGCCTCCGCAAATCCTTGTAATAAGCTGCAGGGCACCCAGATACTGATAACCTGACAGCGCATCTTCAAAGGAGTGTGTATGAATCTCACTATCAGCGGACATCATCTCGATGTAACCCCAGCAATCCGTGAATACGTACAGAACAAGCTCGAACGCATCACCCGCCATTTCGATCAAGTGATCGACTCCCACGTCATCCTCTGCATTGACAATCTCACCGAGAAAGAAAAACGCCAGAAGGCCGAGATCAACCTGCGTGTTGCTGGGAAGATCGTTCACGTCGCCAGCGCTGCGCACGACCTCTACGCTGCGATCGACATGCTGATGGACCGCCTGGACAGGCAGGTTCAGAAGTACAAGCAGATGCTGCAGGACCACAGTCACACAGCACTAAAACGCATGGCCAACGAGGACATTGAAGGAGGAGAAGCTGCCGCTGCAGCGTGATCATTCCGCTGGCGCAGCATAAGCAAGACGAAGGGCGCATCAGGCGCCCTTTTCGTTTGGTAGGCCGCTACAATGCCGTTTTCCCATTCATAAATAAAAGAACATGAGCGAATACGTGCAGACCCGTGTGGCCAATGGCACCGGCATCATTACCCTGGATCGTCCCAAGGCCCTGAACTCGCTGTCGCTGGAAATGGTGCGCGCAATGACGGAGGCCTTGCTGGCCTGGCGCGAGGACGCTGGCGTCGACGCCGTCGTCATCACCAGCACCAGCGAGAAAGCCCTGTGCGCAGGCGGCGACATCCGTTTCTTCCACCAGGCCGGACATGCGAACCCGACTGGCGGCAGTGCTCTGCTGGAAGACTTCTTTACCGAAGAATACGCGCTCAACCACCTGATCCATTTTTATCCGAAGCCGTATATTTCTCTGATGGATGGCGTGGTGATGGGCGGCGGCATGGGCATCGCCCAGGGCGGCCCGGACACGGGCCTGCGCATCGTGACCGAACGCACCAAGATGGCGATGCCCGAAGTGAACATCGGCCTGTTCCCGGACGTCGGCGGCAGCCACTTCCTGTCGCATGCGCCGGGCGCGCTCGGCATGTACCTGGGCCTGACCGGACTGACCATCGGCGCCGCCGATGCGCTGTACGTCGGCCTGGCGGACGTGTTCGTGCCGGCTGCCGAACTGGCGGCCTTGAACGCGCTGATCGCGGCCACGCCGGGCGCGCAACTGGCGGAGGCGATCCGTGCCTTTGCGGCGCCGTTCGCGCAGCAGGCCGGCGCCAGCGAACTGCAAGCGCAGCGCGCGCTCATCGACAAGCACTTCGGCGCAGCGTCCGTGCAGGCGGTGATGTCCTCGCTCGAAGGCGACGACAGCCCCTTCGCACAGAAGGTTTTAAGCGCAATGCGCCAGCGCTCGCCCCTGATGATGTGCGTGACGCGCGAGATGCTGGTGCGCGGCGCCGCCATGGACGTGGCCGACTGCCTGCGCATGGAACGCTCGCTGGTGCGCCGCAACTTCGAGCACGGCGAAGTGCTGGAAGGCGTGCGCGCGCTGGTGATCGACAAGGACAATGCGCCGGCCTGGAATCCGCCGGCATTGGAGCAGGTGAGCCCGGAGATGGTGGCGCGCTTCTTCGAGCCGGTGTGGCCGGCCTACGCGCATCCGCTGCGTCATCTGGACTGAAGCGTCGTCCAGGCTCCTCTGTTTGCTGTAATGCATTGCAACATAATCACGGTGTTTTATGCGATGATTTCATCAGGCGATGAAATACCCGCATTGCCTGATAAAGCACAACAATAGAGGAGTCCGTTTTGTCGTTTCTGATCGTACTGGCCGCACTGGCCTTCCTGATGGTGGCCGCCTATCGCGGCTACAGCGTCATCCTGTTCGCACCGATCGCCGCCCTCGGCGCGGTCCTGTTCACCGACCCCTCCGCCGTGGCCCCGGTCTTTTCCGGGATATTCATGGAAAAGATGGTCGGCTTCGTCAAGCTCTACTTCCCCGTCTTCATGCTCGGCGCCGTGTTCGGCAAGGTCATCGAGATGTCCGGCTTCTCGAAAGCCATCGTGCAGGCCGCGATCCGCTACATCGGCCGCTCGCGCGCAAACGCCGTGATCGTCGCCGTGTGCGCGCTGCTGACCTATGGCGGCGTGTCCCTGTTCGTGGTGGTGTTCGCCGTGTACCCGTTTGCGGCCGAGCTCTACCGGCAAAGCAATATCCCGAAGCGCCTGATGCCGGGCGCGATCGCGCTGGGCGCCTTCTCGTTCACGATGGATTCGCTGCCGGGCACCCCGCAAATCCAGAACATCATCCCGACCACCTTCTTCAAGACCACGGGCTGGGCGGCGCCGGTGCTCGGCACCATCGGCTCGCTGTTCATCATCGTGGTCGGCCTGGCCTATCTGGAATGGCGCCGCCGCGCCGCGATGGCCAAGGGCGAGGGCTACGGTAGCCACACCGAAGCGCTCGAGACCGCGGACACGCAAGTACTGCCGAATCCGATCGTCGCTGTGCTGCCGCTGGTCCTGGTGGGCGTCGCCAACTTCATGTTCACCCGGATGATTCCGGTCTGGTACGGCACCGATGCCTATACCGTGCCGCCCGAGGTCCTGCCCGGCGTGCACGCGCCGGTGACGGCAACCGTGAAAACCGTGCTGGCGATCTGGTCGGTCGAAGCCGCGCTGCTGCTCGGCATCCTGCTGGTGCTGGCGACCGCCTTCCGCCGCGTCAGCCAGCGCTTTGCCGCGGGTTCCAAGGAAGCGGTCGGCGGCGCGCTGCTGGCGGCCATGAACACCGCGTCCGAATACGGCTTCGGCGGCGTGATCGCCGCGCTGCCGGGCTTCATCGTCGTCAGCGATGCGCTGAAGGGGATTCCGAATCCGCTGGTGAACGCCGCGGTGTCGGTGAGCTCGCTGGCCGGCATCACCGGCTCGGCCTCGGGCGGCATGAGCATCGCGCTGGCGGCCATGTCCGACCTGTTCATCAAGGGCGCCGAGGCGGCCCACATTCCGATGGAAGTCCTGCACCGCGTGGTCGCGATGGCCAGCGGCGGCATGGACACCTTGCCGCACAACGGCGCCGTGATCACCTTGCTGGCGGTGACCGGGCTGACGCACCGCGAGTCCTATCGCGAGATCTTTGCGATCACGATCATCAAGACCCTGGCGGTGTTCTTTGTGATTGGGGTGTTTTACGCGACCGGGCTGGTGTAGGCCGGCTCAGTGCTGCTCGCGATGCCGGACGACGACCCGTTCGGTATCGCCAAAATACGCCCCCAGCCGCTCGGCCATGTACACCGAGCGGTGCTGGCCGCCCGTACAGCCGACCGCCACCGTCAGGTAGCTGCGGTTGTCGGTCTTGAAGGAGGGCAGCCACTTGGCGACGAAGGCGCGGATGTCGGCCAGCATCTCGGTTGCCTGCGGCTGGGCGTCGAGGAAGGCGATAACGGGCGCGTCCTTGCCGGTGAGCGGGCGCAGCGTCAGGTCGTAGTAGGGGTTCGGCACGGCGCGCACGTCGAACACGAAGTCGGCGTCCAGCGGCACCCCGCGTTTGAAGGCAAAGGATTCGAAGTACAGGGTCAGCTTCGCGTATTCGACTTCGGCCAGTTCCTTGACCCAGGCGCGCAGCTTGTTGGCCGACATTTCCGAGGTGTCGATCACGTGGCCCAGCTTCTCGATCGAGCCCAGGCGCTCGCGCTCTTCCGAAATGCATTCGATCAGCGTACGGCGCGAGGCCGGGTTTTCGCCCGGGCGCAGCTCGTGCGACAGCGGGTGGCTGCGGCGGGTTTCGGAAAAGCGCGCCACCAGCGAGTGGGTGCTGGCGGTCAGGTACATCACCTTGACGTCGTGTCCTTGTTCGCGCAGTGCGCGGACCATCACCGGCAGTTCCGCCAGCGATTCGGCGCTGCGGGCGTCCACCGCGACGGCAACGCACTTGCTGTCGGCGCCATTGATCGTGTCGACCAGCGAAGGCAGCAGGGCGGGGGGCAGGTTGTCGACGCAGTAGTAACCTGCGTCTTCGAGGACATTGAGGGCAACCGATTTACCGGAGCCCGAGATACCGGTGATGAGTACGATGCGCATGCCTTGATGATACCGCATCAGTACTTTGTTTGTCGCTATTGGTCCAACCGCTTAGTCACAGCTTAGCCGCAGCTTAGTCGCCGCTCATCGCCTGGCGCTGGCGTTCCATGAACTCCTGCAGCGTGTCGATGCCGCGCAGCTGCAGGATGGTATTGCGTACCGCGGCTTCCAGCAGCACCGCGATGTTGCGGCCGGCAGCGACGGGGATCACGACCTTGCGGATCGGCAGACCGAGCACGTCTTCGGTCGGGAAGTGGAAGGGCAGGCGCTCGACTTCCTCGTCCAGCGCGCCGCGCTTGACCAGGTGGACAATCAGCTTCAGCCGCATCTTGCGGCGCACCGCGGTCTCGCCGAAGATCGCCTTAATGTCCAGCAGGCCCAGGCCGCGTACTTCGAGCAGGTTCTGCAGCAGCGGCGGGCAGCGGCCCTCGATCATGTTCGGGGCGATACGCGAGAACTCCACGGCGTCGTCGGCCACCAGGCCGTGCGAACGCGAAATCAGTTCCAGGCCCAGCTCGCTCTTGCCGAGGCCGGAGTCGCCGGTGATCAGGACGCCCACGCCCAGCACGTCCATGAACACGCCGTGCATGATGACGCGTTGCGCCAGTTTCTTCGATAAATAGACCCGCAGGAAGTCGATGACCTGGGCCGCCGGCAGCGGGGTCGAGAACAGCGGAATGTTCTGCTCGTCGCAAATGGCGAGGATGTCCGGCGGGGTGTCCAGGCCCTGGGCGATGATCAGGGCCGGCGGGCCGCCCGCGATCATTTCGCCGATCATGTGGCTGCGCGAGCCGGTCTTGAGACGCTGGTAGTAATTCAGTTCCTGGTGCCCGAACACCTGGATACGGCCCGGGTGGATCAGGTTCAGGTGGCCGACCTGGTCGGCGGCGGAGACGGCGTCGCCCGAGATCAGGCGCTCGCCGCCGGGGAAACCTGCAAACCAGCCGAGCTGCAGGCTGTCTCGATTATCGTCGTACAGCCTCTGGATGGTCAGCGGGGTCTGGAGCATGGTCTGATTTTACCCCAGTGCCTGCAGGCTCGGTTGCCAGTTGATGATGCGCTCGTGTACCGAACGCGGATCCGGATCGGTGGCCAGCGCAGTGCGCACGGCTTCGTCCGAGAACAGCTCGGCGATTTCGGACAGGATCTCCAGGTGCTGCTGGGTAACGTGGTCCGGAATGAGCAGGAAGAACAGCAGGCTGACCGGCTGGCCATCCGGCGATTCGAAGGGGATCGGTTCGGCCAGGCGCACGAAGGCGGCGAGCGGCGACTTCAGGCTCTTGCTGCCCTTGATGCGGCCGTGCGGTACGGCCACACCATGGCCGAGCCCAGTCGATCCGAGGCGTTCGCGCGCGAACAGATTGTCCGAGACCGTCGAGCGGGCAATGCCGCAGTTGTTCTCGAAAATGAGGCCGGCCTGTTCAAAGGCGCGCTTCTTGCTCGAGACTTCCAAATCCAACTGAACGTTCTCGAGCGACAGAATTTTGCTTAAATTAGTCATATCACGCTTCGATATTGCGGTGCACCAGGTACTTGCGAGCGGGAATTATAGGCCTGTTTCATGGCCGTGACATTCGATTTCGCGTCTGTACGGCAAGCTGTTTTAGCCCCGCCATAAAACGTCGATTTGAGCGCGCGCAACCGTTTGTCATACTCACGCAATTTCCGCTACGAAATTTCAAATTTGGCGACCAGAAAGGACTGTTTCAGGCCCATCCTTCATATTTTCTAGCCGAATCTTGCCTAACTGCCCAGGTAGCGGCGAGGCGTCATGCGGCACGCTACGTCGCCTTGACGCCACGATTCTGTCGCTGGAAACGGACACTAGATGGGGGTGACGCGCGGCTTTTCACTAGCGGCCGCGCCGGGACGGTGGTCTTACTGGCGAGCGGTCCGCAAATTCGGCGGTTTTCCAGTACTGAAATTGGCGCGCCAAGGGTTGATGTCGAGGCCGCCGCGCCGGGTGTAGCGGGCGTACACGGCCAGCTTGCTCGGTTTGCAGTGGCGCAGGATGTCGGTGAAGATGCGCTCCACACATTGCTCGTGGAATTCATTGTGCTCGCGGAAACCGATCAGGTAGCGCAGCAGGCTCTCCTGGTCGATCTGCGGGCCGACGTAATGGATCTGTACGCTCGCCCAGTCCGGCTGGCCCGTCACCAGGCAATTCGATTTCAGCAGGTGCGAGACCAGGGTCTCCTCGACCGCCGCTTCGTCATGCCTGGCGCTCAGCAGTTCCGGCGCCGGCGCATAGCTGTCGATCTCGACGTCGAGGCGGTCCAGCAGCAGGCCTTCCTGCTCGCCCATCTTGAGCTTGCCGAAGTCTTCCGGCAGGGTCAGCGCCACGTGCACCGGCGCGCCGAAGGCGTTCGACAGGTCTTCGCGCAGCAGGGCCAGCAGGGCGTCCGTGTTCGCCAGACGGGTCTGGTTGAAAGAATTCAGATACAGCTTGAAGGACTTCGATTCGACGATGTTGGGCGAATCGGCCGGCGCGGTCACGGTCGCAATCGCCACTTGCGGCTTGCCGCGCATGTTTAGCCACGACAGTTCGTAAGCATTCCAGATGTCGACGCCGAAGAAGGGCAGCGTGCCGGTCAAGCCGAGCTCGTCGCGCTTTTGCTGGCGCGGGATGGGAAACAGCAGCTCGGGGGCGTACTGGGTCTGGTAGGCCGAGGACTTTCCGAGCGGCGATTGATCAGGGGTATTAGTCATTGGTTCAGTCTCGATACGCCGGCTTGTGGCGCTCCGGATCGCCGGACCGCGGCTGCGACAAAGCCGCGTATCGTACACCGTTCCAGGATTTGATGCGTATCCGGATCGCGGGCGGGGGCCGCCCGCCCTACGCGTAGGGTGGGCACCCCGTGCCCACGCGCAACATCACAGGAAAAGTTTGTAGACGGGGTTTTGGGTCTCGTCCCAATGACGATACCCGAGACTCGCCAGGAACTCCCTGAACTCATCCATCTCCCCGGCCGGCACCTGCAGCCCCACCAGAATCCGCCCAACGTCCCCACCCTGATTCCGGTAGTGGAACAGCGAGATATTCCAGTTCGGCGCCATGCTGTCCAGGAAGCGCATCAGCGCGCCCGGGCGCTCCGGGAATTCGAAGCGGTACAGCAGCTCGTCGTGGGCCAGCGGGCTCTTGCCGCCGACCAGGTGGCGCACGTGCAGCTTGGCCAGCTCGTCGTGGCTCAGGTCGAGAGTGCGGAAGCCGTGCTCCTCGAAGGTGCGGGCGACGGTCGCCGACTCGCTACGGTCGCCGATCTGCACGCCCACAAAAACGTGGGCCTCGCGCTCGTCGCTGATGCGATAGATGAATTCGGTAACGTTGCGCGGGCCGACCAGCGAGCAGAAGCGTTTAAAGCTGCCGCGCTGCTCGGGGATGGTGACGGCGAACACGGCTTCGCGCGCCTCGCCCACCTCGGCACGTTCGGCGACGAAGCGCAGGCGGTCGAAGTTCATGTTGGCGCCGCAGGCCACCGCCACCAGGGTTTCGCCCTTGACTGGATTCTTCCCCATCTGCGAACGCTCGACATAGGCCTTGGCGCCGGCCACGGCCAGCGCGCCGGCCGGTTCGAGGATGCTGCGCGTGTCCTGGAACACGTCCTGGATCGCGGCGCAGATCGCATCGGTATCGACGATCACGATCTCATCGATCACTTCCTTGGCGATGCGGAAGGTCTCCTCGCCCACCAGGCGGACCGCGGTGCCGTCCGAGAACAGGCCGACATCGGGCAAGGTCACGCGCTCGCCGGCTTTCAGGCTCTTCGCCATCGCATCGGAATCGACGGTCTGCACGCCGATGATCTTGATGTCCGGGCGCACCGCTTTCACGTAGGCGCCCACGCCCGAGATCAGGCCGCCGCCGCCGATCGCCACGAAGATCGCGTGGATCGGGCCGGAATGCTGGCGCAGGATCTCCATGCCGATCGTGCCCTGGCCGGCGATCACGTCCGGATCGTCGAAGGGGTGGACAAAGGTCAGCTTCTGCTCGCGCTCGAGCAGCAGGGCGTGATTGTAGGCGTCGGTATAGGAGTCGCCGTGCAGCACGACTTCGACGTTGGCGCCGCCGCGCGCCTTGACCGCGTTGATTTTCACGGGCGGCGTGGTGGTCGGCATCACCACCAGCGCGCGGCAGCCGAGCCGGCTCGCGGACAGGGCCACGCCCTGCGCATGGTTGCCGGCCGAGGCGCAAATCACGCCGCGCTTCAACTGCTCGGACGTCAGGTGCGCCATCTTGTTGTAGGCGCCGCGCAGCTTGAAGCTGAACACGCTCTGCATGTCCTCGCGCTTGAAATAAATGCGGTTGGCGAAGCGCTGGGACAGCGTCGGCGCGAATTCGAGCGGGGTTTCCTGGGCCACGTCGTAGACGCGCGCGGTCAGGATTTTCTTGAGGTAGTCGGTAGTCATGGCGGATCCAATAGTTTTCCGGGCGACGCTGGACTGTCCTGCTGTGGCGGTAACCGATGAGGCGTGCAGTGTGGCAGGCGGTGCCGGGTGGAGCGAAGCCTACCGTGTCGTGATGCTTGGTTTTTCCTCATTATAATGGACTCGTCAACCTTCAACACCACCACCCCATGATCGAGTCCGCCGTCCTCTGGCTGCTGAAAATCCTTGCCGCGCCGGCCGTCGGGCTTACCTCCGTCTTCCTGATCGCCTTCGTCTCGGCCACCCTGCTGCCGCTCGGTTCGGAGCCGGCCGTGTTCGCGGTCGTCAAAGCCAATCCGGCGATGTTCTGGCCCACGGTGCTGGTCGCCACCCTCGGCAACACGCTGGGCGGCGTCGTCGATTACTGGATCGGCTACCGCGCCAAGGTGGCCTTCGCCAAGGAGCGGAAATCGCGCTGGTTCCACTGGCTGGCGCGCTACGGCTCGAAGACCATGCTGCTGTCCTGGGTGCCGGGCATCGGCGACCCGCTGTGCACGCTGGCCGGCTGGCTGCATCTGCCGTTCTGGTCCAGCGTGATCTACATGGCGATCGGCAAGTTCGGGCGCTATATCTTCATGACCGCGACCCTGCTGTATGTGCCGGATGGGTGGTGGAAGGCGATCGGGGAGACGACTAGCCGCTGGTTCGGCTGATTACTCAGTTCTTCTTGAAGCACTCATCCGCGGTCCACGCCTCCTGCACCCGGCACTCGCCGCGCGGCAGGGCCGCCAGCACCCGTTCCTTCGCAGCGGCCACCGAGCTGCGCTGGGCGGCCAGGATGGCGCTCAGGCGGTCGATTTCTTCCAGCCGCGCTGCCAGTTGACCGAGCAGCGCGTCCTTCAGCGCATCGCCGTGCAGTGCGGTGATCGTCCGGATCGTGTCCAGCGAAAAGCCGAGGTTCTGGCCCAGCTGGATCAGGTCGAGGCGATCCAGCGCCGCAGCCTGGTAGACCCGGTAGCCATTCGCGCCGCGCTGCGCCTTCGGCAGCAGGCCTTCCCGTTCGTAGTAGCGGATGGTCGATGCCGGAATGCCGGTGCGCTCCGCCAGTTCGCCGATTTTCATCTCCATTTTTTTGCTTGACCTTGAAGTTGACTTCAAGCTTAGGATACCTCATCGACATAAAACTGAAGGAAGTCCCATGCTGTTCATGCCCCTGACCCTGCCGAACGGCGCCGTTGTCCCCAACCGCCTGGCCAAGGCCGCGATGGAAGAAACCCTGGCCGACGCAGGCCAGCTGCCGGGACCGAGAATCCAGCGCCTGTACCGGCGCTGGGCCGAGGGCGGGACCGGCTTGATCATCACCGGCAACGTGATGGTCGACAGCCGTGCCCTGACGGGCCCGGGCACCATCGCCCTCGAAGCCGGCACGCCGCTGGCGCCCTTCCAGGCCTGGGCCCAGGAGATACGCGCACATGGCGCGCAAGCCTGGATGCAGATCAGCCACCCGGGCCGCCAGGTGATGGCGAACATGGGAGGACTGGCATGGGCGCCGTCGGCGGTGGCGCTGGACCTGGGCAAGCACAGCAAGCTGTTCGCGCAGCCGGTGGCGATGAAGGAGGGCGATATCGAGGAGGTCATCGAGCGCTTTGCCGCCACCGCCCATGCGGCCGAACAGGCGGGCTTCACCGGCGTCCAGATTCACGCGGCGCACGGTTACCTGATCTCGCAGTTCCTGTCGCCGCTGACCAACCGCAGGGACGACGCCTGGGGCGGCAGCCTCGCCAACCGCGCGCGCCTGCTGCTGGAAGTGGTGCGGGCGGTGCGCAGGCGCGTGGCGCCAGGCTTCTGCGTGGCCGTGAAACTGAATTCCGCCGACTTCCAGCGCGGGGGCTTTTCCGAAGACGATGCCCGCCAGGTGTTGACAATGCTGAATCGGGAGCAGGTCGACCTGGTCGAACTCTCGGGCGGCAGTTACGAAAGCCCCGCCATGCAGGGCCGCACCGCCGACGGCCGCACGCTCGCGCGCGAAGCCTACTTCCTCGATTTCGCCAGGGATCTCGCGCAGGTGGCCAGGATGCCGCTGATGACGACCGGCGGCATTGCGCGCCGCGCCATCGCCGAGCAGGTGCTTGCGAGCGGCGTCGCCATCGTCGGCATCGCGACCGCGCTGGCCGCCGTGCCCGATTTGCCGCGCCAGTGGCAGGCGGGGAGCGAGCCGGTGGCCCGCATGCCGTCCGTCACCTGGAAGGACAAGGCGCTGAACAGCCTGGCGCAGATGGCGCTGGTGCGGCGGCGCCTGCATGCGCTGGCCAAGGGCGGCGGGGCGCTGGCCGCTTACAGCCCCTTGTTCACGATGGTGCTCGACCAGTTGCGCGGTGCGCGCCTGACGCGGCGTTACCGGGCCTGGAACGCGGCCAGATCGACCCTCCGTGGATAAGATACCAGCTTACTCACAACGCCGAGTTTTCGGTGCAAAAACGCGTTTTTATGCATCGGAAATTTGCATGGAAGCGCGTTTTTCCGATGTTTGTGCTAAAACGGAGATGTAAAAATCGCTCGTGATCCAGCGTGGTGCATCGCAATAAGCTAGAATGGCTGTCCCCTACGCGCCAGTTCGTCAGCATCCGATAGCCCATGAACGCACCAGCAAACATCCACGCCCTGCTCGAAGAGAACGCGCCCGCCCGCCTGCGCGAGATCCCGTACAACTACACCTCGTTTTCCGATCGCGAGATCGTGATCCGGCTGCTGGGCGAATCTTCGTGGCGGCTGCTGGACGAACTGCGCGGCGCACGCCAGACCGGGCGCTCGGCGCGCATGCTGTACGAGGTACTGGGCGACATCTGGGTGGTGCGCCGCAACCCGTATCTGCAGGACGACATGCTGGACAACCCGAAACGGCGCGCCAAGCTGATCGAGGCCCTGCATCACCGCCTGGCGGAAGTCGACAAGCGCCGCCTGACGGTGGACACGAACGACAATACGGACCCGGCCACTGCCGCAGCGCGCAGCCACGCGGTCGAGCAGCTGCTCGAAGCGGCCCGTAAAGCGGTCGACGATTTCGGCCGCGAGTTCCGCGAGATGTACGACCTGCGCAAGCGCGCCAAGACCGTGCTGGGGCGCTACACCGACAAGCGCAACATCCGCTTCGACGGCATGCACCGCACCTCGCACGTGACCGACGCCACCGACTGGCGCGTCGAATACCCCTTCCTGGTGCTGGTGCCGGACAGCGAGGACGAGATGGCCGGCCTGGTGAAGGGCTGCATCGAACTCGGGCTGACCATCATCCCGCGCGGCGGCGGCACCGGCTACACGGGCGGCGCGATCCCCCTGAGCCCGATGTCGGCGGTGATCAACACCGAAAAGCTGATCGCCATGGGCGAGGTCGAGATGAGCCGCCTGCCGGGCGTCGATCGCGAATACGCGACCATCTACACCGGCGCCGGCGTGGTCACGCAGCGCGTCTCGCAGGCGGCCGAGAAGGCCGGCTTCGTGTTCGCGGTCGATCCGACTTCGGCCCACGCTTCCTGCATCGGCGGGAACATCGCCATGAACGCGGGCGGCAAGAAGGCCGTGCTGTGGGGGACGGCGCTCGACAACCTGGCGTCCTGGCGCATGGTCGACCCGAACGGCGACTGGCTGGACGTGACCCGCGTCGACCACAACCTCGGCAAGATCCACGACGCCCCGGTCGCCACCTTCAAGCTGGAGTGGACGCATCCGTCAGAGAAGGGCGCACCCAAGGGCGCGCCGTTCCGCACCGAGACCTTGAGCATCGAAGGCCGCCGCTTCCGCAAGGAGGGCCTGGGCAAGGACGTCACCGACAAATTCCTGGCCGGCCTGCCGGGCATCCAGAAAGAGGGGACGGATGGCCTGATCACGTCTTCGCGCTGGATCCTGCACAAGATGCCGAAGTTCACGCGCACCGTGGCGCTGGAATTCTTCGGGCAGGCACGCGATGCGATTCCGTCTATCGTCGAGATCAAGGATTACCTGGACAGCCTGCCCAAGAACGGCAAGCCGGAATTCGAGAGCCTGCGCCTGGCGGGCCTGGAGCACCTGGACGAGCGCTATCTGCGCGCGGTCGGTTACGCCACCAAATCCAAGCGCGGCACGCTGCCCAAGATGGCGCTGTTCGGCGACATCGTCGGCGACGACGAGAACGCGGTGGCGCAGGCGGCATCGGAAGTGGTGCGCATCGCGAACACCCGCGTGGGCGAAGGCTTCATCGCCGTCAGCGCGGAAGCGCGCAAGAAATTCTGGCTGGACCGCGCCCGCACCGCGGCCATCGCACGTCACACCAACGCCTTCAAGATCAACGAAGACGTCGTGATTCCGCTGAACCGCATGGGCGAATACACGGATGGCATCGAGCGCATCAACATCGAGCTGTCGATCAAGAACAAGCTGCAGCTGGTCGGGGAACTGCATGCGCTGATCGCTTCGGGTCAGCTGGAAGTGACCAAGGCCGACGACGCCACCGGCGAAGGCGTGTCGAAGGAAGAGATTCTGGGCGACCGTCCGCAGCAGGCGGAAGAACTGCTGGCGAAGACCGCGGCGCGCTGGGGCTGGCTGCTGGCCAACCTGGACCAGCCGCTGAAGGAAGCCTTGCCGAAGCTGGCGGAATTCGGCCTCGACGGCTTCTACGACACGTTCACGCGCCGCCTGGCGGAGCAGCCCGACGCCACCCTGTTCGACGTGGTGCAGGACCACACCGTACGCGTCTCGTGGAAGCAGGATATCCGCGCGCCGCTGCGCCACATCTTCAACGGCGCCGCCTACAAGCCGATCCTGGACGAAGCGACCGCCATCCACCAGCGCGTGCTGCGCTCGCGCGTCTTCGTGGCGCTGCACATGCACGCCGGCGACGGCAACGTGCACACCAACCTGCCGGTGAACTCGGACGATTACGCGATGCTGCAGGATGCGCACAAGGCCGTCGAGCGCATCATGAAGCTGGCCCGTTCGCTGGACGGCGTGATCTCGGGCGAACACGGTATCGGCATCACCAAGCTCGAATTCCTGACCGACGAAGAGATCCACGACTTCCGCGAGTACAAGAAGCGCGTCGATCCGGAAGGCCGCTTCAACAAGGGCAAGCTGCTCAACCTCGATGGCGCCTACGCCGACCTGCGCAACGCCTACACGCCGTCCTTCGGCCTGATGGGCCACGAGTCGCTGATCATGCAACAGAGCGACATCGGCGAGATCGCCAACAGCATCAAGGACTGCCTGCGCTGCGGGAAGTGCAAGCCGGTCTGCACCACCCACGTGCCGCAATCGAATCTGCTGTATTCGCCGCGCGACAAGATCCTCGCGACCTCGGCGCTGATCGAAGCCTTCCTGTACGAAGAACAGACCCGCCGCGGCGTCTCGATCCGCCACTGGGAAGAATTCGAGGACGTGTCCGACCACTGCACCGTGTGCCACAAGTGCGTGACGCCGTGCCCGGTCAACATCGACTTCGGCGACGTCTCGATGAACATGCGTAACCTGCTGCGCAAGATGGACAAGCGCAGCTTCAAGCCGGCGAATCGCGCCGCCATGTTCTTCCTGAACGCGACCGACCCGACCACCATCAACGCCACCCGCAAGGCGATGGTCGATTGGGGCTACAAGGCGCAGCGCATGGGCGCCAGCGTGCTGAAGGCGGTGGCGAAAGAGCAGACCAAGGCGCCGCCGCCGACCACGGGCAAGGCCCCGATCCGCGAGCAGGTGATCCACTTCGTGAACAAGAAGATGCCGGGCAACCTGCCGAAGAAGACGGCGCGCGCCCTGCTGGACATCGAGGACGACAAGGTCATCCCCATCATCCGCAATCCGAAGGTCACCAACGCCGATACCGAGGCGGTGTTCTACTTCCCGGGCTGCGGCTCCGAGCGCCTGTTCTCGCAGGTGGGCCTGGCGACCCAGGCGATGCTGTGGGAAGTCGGCGTGCAGACCGTGCTGCCGCCGGGTTACCTGTGCTGCGGCTATCCGCAGCGCGGCGCCGGCCAGTACGACAAGGCCGACAAGATGATGACGGATAACCGCGTGCTGTTCCACCGCATGGCCAACACGCTGAACTACCTGGACATCAAGACGGTGCTGGTTTCGTGCGGCACCTGCTACGACCAGCTGGCGACCTACGAGTTCGAGAAAATCTTCCCGGGCTGCCGCATCATGGACATCCACGAATACCTGCTCGAGAAGGGTGTGAAACTGGAAGGCGTGACCGGTACCCGCTACATGTACCACGACCCCTGCCACACGCCGATGAAGCTGCAGGATTCGATGAAGACCGTGAACGCGCTGGTGCAAACCGTGGACAACGTGAAGATCGAGAAGAACGACCGCTGCTGCGGCGAGTCGGGCACCTTTGCCGTGTCGCGTCCGGACATCGCGACCCAGGTCCGCTTCCGCAAGGAAGAAGAAATGGAGAAGGGCGCGGATAAACTGCGCGCCGACGGCTTCAAGGGCGACGTGAAAATCCTGACCAGCTGCCCGTCCTGCCTGCAGGGCCTGTCGCGCTACAACGATGACAGCGGCACCACTGCCGACTACATCGTGGTCGAGATCGCGCGCCATCTGCTGGGCGAGAACTGGCTGCCGAATTACGTGGCCAACGCCAACAACGGCGGCATCGAAAGGGTGCTGGTATGACGTCCAAAGTGGCGGGTTGCGAGCTGTGTGAGTTGGCGGCTTCTTCAAAGGTTGTCGCCAACGATAAATTCGCGGTGATCCTCGCGGACGAGGCCAATTACCCCGGCTTCGCCCGCGTCATCTGGAACGAGCACGTGCGCGAGATCAGCGACCTGGCGGATGCGGACCGCCTGCTGCTCAACGACGCCGTCTGGAAGCTGGAGCAGGCGGTGCGCGAGGTGATGCAGCCGCTGAAGGTGAACGTGGCCAGCCTGGGCAATGTGGTGCCGCACCTGCACTGGCACGTGATACCGCGCTACGCGGACGATGCGCATTTCCCGGCGCCGGTGTGGGCGCAGGCCGTGCGTGCGACGGACCCGGGCGTGCTGGAGGAGAGAAGGGCACTGCTGCCGCAATTGAAGCAGGCGATCGAGCGGAAGTTCGCAAACGGCTAAAATCCAGTTATCGCAAACCACCGTCGTTCCCGCGAAAGGGGGAACCCATACGCCGCGTGCACATAAGCTCAGCATGGATTCCCGCTTTCGCGGGAATGACGACTCACCTGTTACGGTTCCACTGACACCATGCCCAACCCAACCAACCTCACCATCCGCCAGCAGTCCAAAATCCTGGAAATCGCCTTCGACGACGGCGCCGCCTTCGCCATCCCTTTCGAGCTGATGCGCGTCTATTCGCCCTCGGCCGAAGTGAAAGGCCACGGACCCGGCCAGGAAGTGCTGCAGGTCGGCAAGCGCAATGTCGGCATCCAGGGCGTCGAGCCGGTCGGCAATTACGCCGTCAAGCCGCTGTTCACCGATGGCCACGATTCCGGCATCTACACCTGGGATTACCTGTACAAGCTGGGTAAGGAGCACGACGCGCTGTGGCAGGGCTACCTGCAGCGCCTGCACGCCGCCGGTTTTGCAGGCGACAGCGGCCGCGAGCCGGGCACGGTGCTGCCGGGCGCCCCCGAGAAGGCGGCCAGCGGCTGCGGCCACAAGCACTAAGCAGCAGGTAAACGAAAAAAGCGCCGGCGAAACCGCTCGGCGCTTTTTTTATGCCGGCTCAAGCCGGCTGGTCGGCTTTATGCCTGCGGCTGGATGTTGGCAGCCTGCTTACCCTTCGGGCCGGTGGTGATATCGAAGCTGACGCGCTGGTTTTCCGCCAGGGACTTGAAGCCGGCCGTGTTGATCGCCGAGAAGTGCGCGAACAGATCGTCGCCGCCATCATCCGGTTTGATGAAGCCGAAGCCCTTGGAGTCGTTAAACCATTTCACAGTGCCAGTCGCCATGTCTTTTCTCTCTTTAAAGGATTGTCCAAACTCTGCCTTGCCCCAGGTCTTCGCCTGGCGGACTCAACAAAGCTGAATCACTATAAGCAAAATTTTAAGAAAGTGCTGCACGATTGAAAGAAAGTTTTTGACAGTGTTGTTATTTCCGCGACAACAGCTCAGCAGTATGCGCGGGACTGAATCCATTGGGAAAATATGCTTGCGCCGGCGAATGTTTTTCTAGATCGCAGCGTGCACGCGCCACCCAGCAGGCCGCTTGTATAATGCAAGAAGATCAAACTGGCAAACGATAATGACCAACACCACCCATTTCGGTTACAAGACCGTCTCCGAGGACGAGAAGGTTCACGAAGTCGCCAAGGTTTTCCACTCGGTCGCGTCGAAATACGACGTGATGAACGACCTGATGTCCGGCGGCCTGCACCGCATCTGGAAGACCTTCACCATTGCCCAGGCGGGCATCCGCCCCGGCTTCAAGGTGCTCGACATTGCCGGCGGCACCGGCGACCTGGCCAAGGCCTTCGCCAAGCAGGCGGGGCCGAGCGGCGAGGTCTGGCTCACCGACATCAACGAATCGATGCTGCGGGTCGGCCGCGACCGTCTATTGAATAAAGGTCTAGTAACCCCCACCTTGTTGTGCGATGCCGAAAAGCTGCCCTTCCCGGATAATTATTTCGACCGGGTCAGCGTGGCCTTCGGCCTGCGCAACATGACGCACAAGGACCAGGCGCTGGCGGAAATGCGCCGTGTGCTCAAGCCGGGCGGCAAGCTGCTGGTGCTGGAGTTCTCGAAAGTGGCCGCGCCGCTGCAGAAGCCGTACGACGTTTATTCGTTCTCGGTGCTGCCGTGGCTGGGCCAGCGCATTGCGGGCGATGCCGAGAGCTACCGCTACCTCGCTGAATCCATCCGCATGCATCCGGACCAGGAAACCCTGAAGTCCATGATGGAAACGGTGGGCCTGGAACGCGTGCAGTACTACAACCTGACGGCCGGTGTGGCTGCACTGCACACCGGCATCAAACTTTAAGGTGTCCACGATGAAGAAATTCTTGGCCAGCACGATGATCGCGGTGACCGCACTGTCCTTCGTTGCCGACGCGTTCGCACGCCCAGTGGGCGGCGGCCGTTCCTTCGGCCGCCAGTCCTCGTCGGTGAGCCGGATGCGCGCGCCGGCCCCGGCGCCTGCACCGGCTCCGTATCAGCAGCCGGGCTACCAGCAACGCCCGGCGCCGGCCCCGATGGCGCCGCAGCCGATTCCGCAAAAGCGTCCGAGCATGTGGAAGGGCGTGCTGGGCGGCGCGCTGCTGGGCCTCGGCCTGGGCGCGCTGTTCTCGCACTTCGGCATCGGCGGCGCCATGGCCAGTGCGCTGTCCTCGATCCTGATGATCCTGCTGCTGGTGTTCGCCGTGATGTTCATCGTGCGCATGTTCCGCCGCAAGGCCACCCCGGCCAATTCGCAGTTCTCCGGCTTCACGCCGAGCCCGATGCCGGCTGCCGGAACGCCGAGCGGCGGCACGCCGGAAATCGGTTCCGGTCTGAACCAGGGCTGGCAGCCGAACTCGTCGAGCACCTACTCTGGCGGCTACAACCAGCCGACCTCGAACGTCTCGCTGAACAAGCAGGGCGCGCATGAGCAATGGGGAGTGCCGGCCGGCTTCGACACCGAAGCCTTCCTGCGCCACGCGAAAGCCTCCTTCATTCGCATGCAGGCCGCGTGGGACCGCGGCGACGTCGCCGACCTGCGCGAGTTCACCTCGCCCGAGGTGTTCGCCGAGCTGCAGCTGCAGATCCAGGAACGCGGCGGCAACCAGGACTTCACCGAGGTCGTCTCGATCGACGCCCAGCTGCTGGGCATCGAAACCACCGAGCGCGACTACCTGGCCAGCGTGCAGTTTAACGGCATGATCCGCAACGCCCCGGGCGCGCAGGCCGAGCCCTATGTCGAGGTGTGGAACCTGGCCAAGCCGCTGAACGGTAACGGGGGATGGGTTTTGGCTGGTATCCAGCAAATTACCTAATATTTTTGACAATTTTTGTCAGAACGACCCGTGCCGCCGGGTTTGTGCGCCGGCGAACTGGTAAGATCGAAACCGCCCAAGCAGGGCGGTTTTTTTTTGAACGCAAGCATCAATGTCACCGACTTCTTCTTTATTCGTAGCGACCGTCAATCACCTGCTGGCCCAGGAAGCCTGGGCGCGCGATACGCTGATGCGCAAGGCCGGCAAGGTCGCCTGCATCAGCGTCGAGCAACTGAGCGGCCATCTCCGCCTGTGCATGCGCGTGGCGAAGGACGGCATGCTGGAAGTGGCCGGCGACGGTGAGGCGCCGGACGTGACCATCCACGTCAAGCTCAGCGACCTGCCGCTGATCCTGCAAAACCGCGACCGCGCCTTTTCCTATGTGCGCATCGACGGCGACGCTGAATTCGCCAATACCATCTCGCAGCTGTCGAAAGGCCTGCGCTGGGACGCCGAGCATGACCTCGAACGCCTGTTCGGCCCGATCGCGGCGACCCGCCTGGTGGGCGGCGCGCGCGCAGCCGTCTCGCATGCCATCGGCGCCTCGCGCCGCCTGGCCGAGAACGTCGCCGAGTTCCTGCTCGAAGAGCGCCGCGTCCTGATCCGCCCGAGCAGCGTCGACGCCTTCGCGGACGAGGTGAACCGCACCCGCGACGACGTCGAACGCACCGCCAAGCGTATCGCCAAACTGGAGCAGAAACTGGAACAGAAATTGGAACAACAGCGGGCCCAGCGCAGCGCCGCCACCGTTCCTGCACTCCCGGACCCCAAATCGGATAGCTGATGATCCTGAAATTCCTGCGCTTGCTGAAAATCTTCGCGGTTTTCTCGAAATATGGTCTCGACGAGATCGCGATGTCCGGCCTCGACGTGCCGCGCACTGCCCGTTTCATCAACACGATCTTCTTCTGGCGCCGCATCACGTCGCCGCGCGCGATCCGCCTGCGCCTGGCGCTGGAGGAGCTGGGCCCGATCTTCGTGAAGTTCGGCCAGGTGCTGTCGACCCGCCCCGACCTGATGCCGCCGGATATCGTGGCCGAGCTCTCGCTGCTGCAGGACCGCGTGCCGCCCTTCGATTCCGACCTGGCCATCGCTCAGATCACGCGCTCGCTCGGCGCCCCGCCTGATCAGCTGTTCGCGACCTTCGAGCGCACCCCGGTGGCCTCGGCCTCGATCGCCCAGGTCCACTTCGCGACCCTCAAGAACGGCAAGGAAGTCGCGGTCAAGGTGCTGCGGCCCGGCATGAAGACCACCATCGACGAAGACCTGGCCCTGATGCAGATGGCGGCCGGCCTGATCGAAAAAGTATGGCCGGACAGCCGCCGCCTGAAGCCGCGCGAAGTGGTCGCCGAATTCGACAAGTACCTGCACGACGAACTCGACCTGATGCGCGAGGCCGCCCAGGCGAGCCAGCTGCGCCGCAACTTCGCCGACTCGACCCTCTTGATGGTCCCGGAGATGTACTGGGATTACTGCTCCAGCAGCGTGATCGTGATGGAGCGGATGAATGGCATCCCGATCTCGCAGACCGACCGCCTGGTGGCCGCCGGCGTCGACCTGAAAAAGCTGTCGCGCGACGGCGTCGAGATCTTCTTCACCCAGGTCTTCCGCGACGGTTTCTTCCACGCCGATATGCACCCCGGGAACATCCTGGTGTCGGTGGAGGAGGCGACCTTCGGCCGCTACATCGCGCTGGACTTCGGCATCGTCGGCACCCTGAACGACTTCGACAAGGACTACCTGTCGCAGAACTTCCTGGCCTTCTTCCGCCGCGACTACAAGCGCGTGGCCGAGGCCCACATCGAATCCGGCTGGGCGCCGCGCGATACCCGCGTCGACGAACTCGAAGCCGCCGTGCGCGCCACCTGCGAACCGATCTTCGACCGTCCGCTGAAGGATATCTCCTTCGGCCAGGTGCTGCTGCGCCTGTTCCAGACCTCGCGCCGCTTCAACGTCGAGGTCCAGCCGCAGCTGGTGCTGCTGCAGAAGACCATGCTGAACATCGAGGGCCTGGGGCGCCAGCTGGACCCGGACCTCGACCTGTGGAAGACCGCCAAACCCTACCTGGAGCGCTGGATGGCCGAGCAGGTCGGCTGGCGCGGCATGGTCGAACGCCTGCGCGATGAAGCGCCGCGCTTCGCCCAGATCTTCCCGCAGATCCCGCGCCTGGTGCACCAGGTGCTGCACAAGCACGCGCACAGCGACCTCGAGATGGGCGACCTGATGGCCAAGCTGGTGGAGAACCAGCGCCGCACCAACCGCCTGCTGGCCTTCCTCGCAAGCGTCACGGCCATCGCGGTCGTAGGCCTGGCCGCCATGCATTTCGTCCGCTTCTGAACAGCATGCCCGATTTCTCCAGCCGCGACCCGCTTGCGCCCGCGTTCTGGGACGAGCGCTTCGACAAGCAGTTCACGCCCTGGGACCGCGGCAGGGCGCCGGCCGCGCTGCGGGCTTTCGTGGCGCAGACAGCGAAGCCGCTGACCGTGCTGATACCGGGCTGCGGCTCGGCCTACGAACTCGCGCTGATGCTGGACGCCGGCTGGAACGCCACCGCCATCGATTTTTCGCCCGTCGCGGTGGCGCGCGCAAAGGCGCTGGCGGGACGCCATGCCGGCCATATCGTGCAGGCCGACTTCTTCGGCTACACCCCGCCGGAGCCGCTCGACCTGGTCTACGAACAGGCCTTCCTGTGCGCGCTCCCGCGTGCGCGCTGGCCGGAAGTCGCCGCGCGCTGGGCGCAGCTGCTGGCGCCGGGCGGCCTGCTGGCCGGCTACTTCTTCTTCGACGACGTCCCGAAAGGACCGCCCTTCGGCATCGCCCGTGCGCAGCTGGACGCGCTGCTGGCGCCGCACTTCGACTGCATCGCCGACGATCCGGTGGCCGACTCGGTCCCGGTCTTTGCGGGCAAGGAGCGCTGGATGGTCTGGCGGCGCCGTTAGATAAGCTTTACCTCGCTTGTTTCGCCGAACCCACCCGTGTATGATTGAAAAAACAATTCATCAACGGATGAAAAAACGGAGACACGAGTGGCGGACGTCATACTCGAAACACGCAAGCTCACCAAGGCCTTCAAGGGCTTCACGGCGGTCAGCGGCGTCGACCTGAAGATAGAACGCGGGCATATCCACGCGCTCATCGGCCCCAACGGGGCAGGGAAGACCACCTGCTTCAACCTGCTGACCAAATTCCTGACCCCGACATCCGGGCAGATCCTGTTCAATGGCCGCGACATCACGGCCGCCGCGCCGGCCCAGATCGCGCGCATGGGCATCATCCGCTCCTTCCAGATCTCGGCCGTCTTCCCGCACCTGACGGTGCTGCAGAACGTGCGCATCGGCCTGCAGCGCACCCAGGGCACCAGCTTCCACTTCTGGCGCAGCGAGCGTTCGCTGGACGTGCTGAACGGCCGTGCGATGCAGCTGCTGGAAGAGGTCGACCTGGCCGGCTTTGCCGACCACGTGACCGCCAGCCTGCCCTACGGCCGCAAGCGCGCGCTGGAGATCGCCGCCACCCTGGCGATGGAGCCGGAGCTGATGCTGCTGGACGAACCGACCCAGGGCATGGGCCACGAAGACGTGCACCGCGTGACGGAGCTGATCGCCAAGGTATCGAGCGGCCGCACGATCCTGATGGTGGAGCACAATATGAGCGTGGTGTCCGGCATCTGCGACCGCATCTCGGTGCTGCAGCGCGGCGCCCTGCTGGCCGAAGGAAGCTATGCCGAAGTCTCGAAGAATCCGCAGGTGATGGAAGCCTACATGGGCAGCGCCGCCGGCGAACTGCAGGGAGCACATTGATGAGCGCCGCACTCGAGATCAGCAACCTGCAGGCCTGGTACGGCGAATCGCACGTCCTGCACGGCATTGGCCTGAGCGTGCAGCCGGGCGAAGTGGTGGCCCTGCTGGGCCGCAACGGCGCCGGCCGCACCACCACGCTGCGCGCCATCATGGGCCTGACCGGCAAACGTGCCGGCTCGATCAGGATCAACGGCAGCGAAGCCATCGGCCTGCCGACCCACAAGATCGCGCACCTGGGCGTCGGCTACTGCCCCGAGGAGCGCGGCATCTTTTCCTCGCTGTCGACCGAGGAAAACCTGATGCTGCCGCCCGTGCTGGATGCCGGCAAAGGCATGTCGCTGGACGAGATCTACGCGATGTTCCCCAACCTGTACGAGCGCCGCCAGAGCCAGGGCACGCGCCTGTCCGGCGGCGAGCAGCAGATGCTGGCGGTGGCGCGCATCCTGCGCACCGGCGCGCGCCTGCTGCTGCTCGACGAGATTTCGGAAGGCCTGGCGCCCGTCATCGTGCAGGCGCTGGCGCGCATGATCACCACCCTCAAACAGAAAGGCTACACGATCGTGATGGTCGAGCAGAACTTCCGCTTCGCGGCGCCGCTGGCGGACCGCTTCTATGTGATCGAGCATGGCCAGATCGTCGAAACCATCGCCGCGGCAGACCTGAACGCCAGGATGCCCGTGCTGACCGAACTGCTGGGGGTGTGATGGAAGTCTTCGGCGTTCCCCTGCAAGCCCTGATGAGCCAACTGCTGCTCGGATTGGTGAACGGTTCCTTCTACGCGATGCTGTCGCTGGGCCTGGCCGTGATCTTCGGCCTGCTCAACGTGATCAACTTTTCGCACGGCGCGCTGTACATGGTCGGCGCCTTCCTCGCCTACATCGGCGTCACCCAGTTCGGCCTGAACTACTGGGCCATGCTGGTGATCGCGCCGCTGCTGGTGGGCGTGCTCGGCATCGTGATCGAGCGCACCATGCTGCGCTGGCTGTACAAGCTGGATCATTTGTATGGCCTGCTGCTCACCTTCGGCCTGACCCTGCTGCTGGAAGGCGTGTTCCGCTCGTTTTATGGGGTGTCGGGCCAGACCCTCGACGTGCCCGAGCAGCTGACCGGCGCCTCCAACCTGGGCTTCATGATCTTGCCGAACTACCGCGTGTGGGTGGTGGTCGCCTCGGTCACGGTCTGCCTCGGCACCTGGTTCACGATCGAGAAGACGCGGCTCGGCCCCTATCTGCGCGCCGGCACCGAGAACCCGAAGCTGGTCGAAGCCTTTGGCGTCAACGTGCCGATGATGGTGATGCTCACCTACGGCTTCGGCGTCGCACTGGCCGGGCTGGCCGGCGTGCTGGCGGCGCCCGTCATCAACGTCACGCCGCTGATGGGATCGAACCTGATCATCGTGGTGTTCGCGGTGGTGGTGATCGGCGGGATGGGTTCCATCCTCGGCTCCATCCTCACCGGCCTGGGCCTGGGCGTGATCGAGGGCCTGACCCGCGTGTACTACCCGGAAGGCTCGGAAGTGGTGGTGTTCGTGGTGATGGTGATCGTGCTGCTGCTGCGCCCAGCAGGCCTGTTCGGCAAGGAAAAGTAAGTGACCTCGCAAACCTACTGCGCGTTGCATTGTTGGCCTGCGATGCTCGCTGTACGCTTGTACAGCTGCGCTTCTCGGCCAACACTGCGGCCGCTCGCTACGGTTTTCGAGGCCACTTAAGAGAGGATATATGAATAAGAAAATCTTATGCATGGCAGCGTTGGCACTGGCGCTCGCCGCACCCATGTTCGCGTACCCGGTGTTCCTGATGAAGCTGCTATGCTTCGGCCTGTTCGCCTGCGCCTTCAACCTGCTGATCGGCTATACCGGTCTGCTGTCCTTCGGCCACGCCGCCTTTCTCGGCGCCGGCGGCTACGTGGCCGGCTATGCGCTGACGGCCCTGGGCCTGCCGGTGCCGGTCGGGATCCTGCTGGCCGTGCTGGCATCGAGCCTGCTCGGCCTCGTGATGGGCGCGCTGGCGATCCGCCGCCAGGGCATCTATTTTTCGATGATCACGCTGGCGCTGGCCCAGATGGTGTACTTCGCGGCGCTGCGCGCACCCTTCACGCACGGCGAGGACGGCCTGCAGGGCGTCCCGCGCGGCAGCCTGTTCGGCCTCGACCTGTCGAACGACCTGACCCTGTACTACGTGGTGCTGGCGATCTTCGTGGGCGGCTTCGCGCTGATCGTGCGCACCATCCACTCGCCCTTCGGCCAGGTGCTCAAGGCGATCAAGGAAAACGAACCGCGCGCGATTTCGCTGGGCTATGACGTCGACCGCTACAAGCTGCTGGCCTTCGTCCTGTCCGCCGCGCTGGCCGGCCTGGCCGGCGCCACCAAGACCCTGGTGCTGAGCTTCGAGACCCTCACCGACGTGCACTGGACCATGTCCGGCCTCGTCATCCTGATGACGCTCGTCGGCGGCATGGGCACGCTGGTGGGGCCGATCGTCGGCGCTTTCCTCATCATCTCGCTGGAGAACCGCCTGGGCGACCTCGGCGCCTGGCTGGCGGAGCTCACCCACGTCGAGTGGTTCTCGACCCTGGGCGAATCGGTGGGCATGGTGACCGGCCTGGTGTTCGTCGCCTGCGTGCTGCTGTTCCGCCGCGGCGTGGTGGGCGAGATCGGGGCGCTGTTCGCGGCGCGCCGCAAGGCCGATGGGGCCTCGGGCGCAGCGCGCACGGCGCAGGCGCCCGGCGTCTAGGCTGCCTGGGTTCCGGTGCGGGGCCGGCACACGGCCCTGAAACCTGCCGCCGCGTAGGCGATCATGCGCGGCGCAATCGCGCTCATGTCGGAGGAAGAAGCAACGCCCTCCGACAGCCGGTCCAGGCGGCCGGTGTCGCTCAGGGTCAGGCACAGGGCGCCGGTCAGGAAGTGGTAGCTGTAGAACAGGTCGTCGGTGGCGGCGTGTGGCAGCACCTTGTGCAGCAGGCCGATGAAGTGGCGCACCACCGGGTCGAAGTTGCTGGTCATGGTGTCCGCGCCCCAGTCGCGCGAGTTGTTGACCAGGCCGAGCAGGGCAAAATAATTCTTCCAGCCCGGGTCGCTGTGGCGGGCCCGGTCCAGCAGCGGCATCAGGAAGGCCGAGGCCGCGCCTTCGACCGTCATGTCGCTTCCGTACTCCGCTTCGTAGCGGGTCATCGCGTCCAGGCGGTCCTGGTTGATCAGGGCCGAGCGGCGCGCGAACACGGCATCGAACAGCTCCTGCTTGGTGCCGAAATAATAGTGGACCAGGGCCGAGTCGACCCCGCATTCGACGGCGACGGCGCGCACCGTCACGCCATGGAAGCCATGAATCGAGAACAGCTTTTCGGCCGCATCGAGGATGACCGGTGCGGTCTCCTTGCCGCCGTCGGTCTTGGGACGGCGGCCGACCGACCTGGCCTTGCGCGCCTTGGCAGCAGGGATGCGGGTTTCAGAAGAGCGCGTCATTGACTTTGAGATTCATGGGGACGCGCAATTCTACACCAGCGGAGCGGGCGCCCCGCCGGGGTTGCGGAAGCGTCAGAACCAGTAGTTCAGGTCCAGCGACAACTGGCGGAAGCCTTCGCCCGCACGCGGACCGGTGCCGCCGAGGGCGGTGTTGGTCAGGTAGGGCGTATACGCACCGTTGGCGCCGTTCGTCAGCTTCGTGTAGTACAGGCCCACGTAGGTGTTTTTCGCGAACATGAAGTCGTAGCCGAGGTTGATCTGCTTGGCGCCGCTGTCGGCCACGCCACTGGTGTCGTTGGCGCGGCTGTAGGTCGCGTACAGCGCGTGCTTGTCCCAGGTGTAGCTCAGCGGGATCGAGTAGGCGCCGCGCTTGGCGTCGCCCGCCGCGCCCGGGATGCCGTTCTTCACCTTGGTGTTGTCGTAGACCAGGCCGAGGCGGAAGCCGCTGTCGAAGGTGTAGGCGGCGCCGATGCGGTAGGCGGTCTTGTCCAGCGGGCCGAGGTAGGGCGCGGTCACCACCTTGCCCTGCACCTTGCTGTTCAGGAGGCTGAGCGAGGCCGACAGCGGGCCCTTGTTGTAGCGCACCCGGCCATACCAGGTCGCGCCCGACTCGTAGTCGGCGGCGCAGCCGGCGCAGCCGAACTTGTTCTCGTCGCCGCTGGGGTTCTTGGTGAAGGCGGCGCTGGCGTCGAAGCCCTCGTAGGCCGGCGAATCGTAGCGGATCACGTTCTGCGAACGGCTCAGGCCCAGGGTCTGGAAGTTGGCGCCGCGGGTGCCGACCTCGCCCAGGATGTTGTAGATGCCCAGGCCGTTGACGTCCCAGATCCGGTAGCTTTCGCCGGCGCCCTTCAGGTTGACCGCGGTCGCCTGCAGGGTGTCGGTGTAATAGATGGCCGACTTGCCGAACACGATGGTGCCGAAGGCGCCGGACAGGCCGCCCCAGGTGTCGCCGTCGGCCCAGCCGGTGCCGGTGCTGATGGTCGAGGTGGTCGAGCCGGGCACCAGCGGGGTCGAGGGGCGGGTGTCGTTGGTGTAGCGGGTCTCGATGCGGAATACCGCCTTCAGGCCCTCGCCCAGTTCGGTGTTACCCGAGAAGATGATGCGCGAGGTGTTGTCGTCGACGCGGGTCTCGCGCTCGACCGCGCGGGTGGTGTTGGTCACCTCCGAATCCTTCAGGCCGACCGCGACCAGGCCGCTGATGCTCAGATTGGTGCTGGCGCCGACCTTGAAGTCGACTGCCTGCGAGGCGAGGGGGGCGCATGCGAGTGCCAGCGCCAGGGACAGGACCTTCTTCTGCATTGTTCTTCCTTTTTGTTTTGAGAACGTCATTGAGAACCGGCGGCGACAGGCGTAAGGGGGCCTCGGCGACGACCGGCGTACCGAAAAAAACGGGGGTTTACAGCGACGCGGGGACGTCAGGTATGGAAAGGAGGGCCGGCCGGGCAGGCACGGCGGCGCGGGCGCGAGGTGGGCATGGTGTCTCCGTTTATTTTAATTAATTAACTGATGAATAAACTATAGCAGTGCCTGAAACGGCTGGGCAAGAACAAAAACTGACATTGTGGAAACAATCGCACCGCGAGTCTTGTAAAAATGTCTTGCTGGAACGGCAAAGCCCGTTCTATAGTTTTATTCACCAATAAATGAATAACGGAGACCGCATGAAAACCAAACTCACCGCACTCGCCCTCGGCGCCGCCTGTGCCTTGGCCGGCACCGCTTACGCGCAGTCGCAAATCTCGGGCAACACGATCAAGATCGGCTTCCTTACCGACATGTCCGGCACCTATGCCGACCTCGACGGCCCGGGCGGCGCCGAGGCGATCCGCCTGGCCATCGAAGATGCCGGCGGAAACATCAAGGGCGCGAAGATCGAGCTGGTCGTGGCCGACCACCAGAACAAGGCCGACATCGCGGCCAGCAAGGCGCGGGAGTGGTTCGACCAGCAGGGCGTGGACATGCTGATCGGCGGCACCAACTCGGGCGCCAACCTGGCCATGGCCAAGGTCGCGGCGGAGAAAAAGAAGGTCTTCATTTCCGTCGGCGCCGGCTCGACCCGCCTCACCAACGAGGACTGCACGCCCTATACCGTGCACTACGCCTACGACACCGCGGCGCTGGCCCGCGGCACCGGCGGCGCGCTGCTCGATCGCGGCGAAAAGAACTGGTTCTTCCTGACCGCCGACTATGCCTTCGGCGCCTCGCTGGAAAAGGATTCGGCCGACATCGTGAAGGCCAAGGGCGGCAAGGTGCTGGGCAGCGTCAAGCATCCGCTGGCGGCCTCCGACTTCTCGTCCTTCCTGCTGCAGGCGCAGGGCTCGAAGGCGCAGGTGCTGGGCCTGGCCAACGCCGGCGGCGACACCATCAACGCCATCAAGGCCGCCAACGAATTCGGCATCAACAAGCAGATGAAGCTGGCCGGCCTCTTGATGACGATTACCGACGTGCATTCGCTGGGCCTGAAGCTGACCCAGGACATGTACCTGACCGACGCCTGGTACTGGGACCTGAACCCGGAAACCCGCGCCTGGTCCAAGCGCTACTTCGCGAAGATGAAGAAGGAAGCCTCGCTGGCCCAGGCCGGCGACTACTCGGCTGCGCTCACCTACCTGAAAGCGGTGAAAGCCCTGGGAACCGACGACAGCGACAAGGTCATGGCCTACATGAAGAAGACGCCGATCAAGGACATGTTCACGGCCAATGGCGTCATCCGCCAGGACGGCCGCATGGTGCACGACATGTACCTGCTGCAGGTGAAGAAGCCGTCGGAATCGAAGTACCCGTGGGACTATCTGAAAGTCGCCAGCGTGATCCCGGGCGACACCGCCTACATGACCAAGGCCGAGTCGAAGTGTCCGCTGTGGAAGTAAGGCGCTGATGCATCCCGCCGACGCCCCGCCCGGGGCGTTTTTTTTGGCGCCGGCGCCGGGGCCCGGTAGGATGGCGGGATAGTTCAACAGAAAAGGATGGAATATGGATTTGAACGGCAAGGTGGTCGTGGTCACCGGCGGCGCCCAGGGCATCGGCCTGGCGATCGCCCGGCGTTGCGTGGCCGATGGCGCCCGCGTCGCGGTATGGGACTTGCGCGCGGATGCGGTCGACGCCGCGGTCGCGAGCCTGGGTGGGGAGGTGCTGGGATGCGTGGTCGATGTATCGGACATGGCCAGCGTGCAGGCGGCGCACGAGGCGACGCTGGCGCACTTCGGGCGCCTGGATGGCCTGGTCAATAACGCCGGCATCGTGGCCGACGCGCAGTTGCGCAAGATGAGCGAGGCGCAGTGGGACCGCGTCATCGACGTCAATCTCAAGGGCGTGTTCAACTGCACCCGCGCGACGGTGGAAGCGCTGATCGAGAGCCGCGGCGCGATCGTCAACATCTCGTCCATCGTTGGCCTGAGCGGCAACTTCGGCCAGACCAACTATGCGGCCGCCAAGGCGGGCGTGCTGGGCATGACCAGGACCTGGTCGCGCGAGCTGGGCCGCAAGGGCGTGCGCTGCAATGCGGTGTGCCCGGGCTTCATCGAGACCAGCATCGTCAAGGACATTCCGCAGCACCTGCTTGACGGCATGGTCGAGGCGGTTCCACAGGGGCGCATGGGTAGCCCGGACGAGGTGGCCTCTTGTGTGGCCTTCCTGCTGTCCGCGGATGCAAGCTATGTGAACGGCGCCACGCTGGAAGTGTCCGGCGGACTGACGCTGTAAAAGAAAAAGGGCCCGCAACGGGCCCTTGATTTGAAGTCGTTCTTGTATGGCTTGGCGGCGGCGGCTCGAGGCCGGTCGCGCAAACTTCTGTTTCTTAGCAACTAAGGAGTGCTATTTAAACAGGTATGTTGATGTTCGGCAAACGCAACTCATCCATTGTGCAGAATAAAAACAACACTGTTGCTGAATGGCAGCAATTTTTAAGGCTGTTCAATCCGCCCGGCCATAGCGCCAACCGGCAAATCCCTGCGCAAAAGCTTTATAATTCAGGGTTTTGATGATTTTTGCGGAGTATTCAGATGCCGATTTACGCTTACCGCTGCGATGAATGCGGTTTTGCCAAGGATGTACTGCAAAAGATTTCCGATCCGGTTCTGAGCGTCTGCCCGTCGTGTGGCAAGTCATCGTTCAAGAAGCAGGTGACGGCCGCCGGTTTCCAGCTCAAGGGTACCGGCTGGTACGTGACCGACTTCCGCGGTGGCAGCGCACCCGCGACCGGCACGGCGCCGTCGGCCGATGGCGGCAGCGCCGGCAGCGCAAGCGAAAGCAGCACCGCCAGCGCCGCGCCGGCGCCCGCACCGGCTTCGACGCCGGGCGACAGCAGTACCTGACCCCTTTGCGGACACCGAATGCGTAAATATTTCATTACCGGCGCGCTGGTCCTGGTTCCCCTGGCGATTACCGCCTGGGTGCTCAACTTCGTGATCAGCCTGCTGGACCAGTCGCTGGTGCTGGTGCCGAACGACTGGCAGCCGCGGACTTACATCCCCGGCCTGGGCGCCATCATCACGCTGGCGATCGTGTTCCTGACCGGCGTGCTGACCAATAACCTGGTCGGCAAGTGGTTCGTGCGCCTGTGGGAGCGCCTGCTCAACCGCATTCCGGTGGTGAACTCGGTCTACGGCAGCGTCAAGCAGGTGTCCGACACCCTGTTCTCGTCCTCGGGCAACGCCTTCCGCAAGGCCGTGCTGATCCCTTACCCGCACGAGAACTCGTACACGATCGCCTTCCTGACCGGGGTGCCGGGCGGCGACGTGAAGAATCACCTGGTGGGCGACTACGTGAGCGTGTACGTGCCGACCACCCCGAACCCGACCTCCGGCTTCTTCCTGATGATGGAACGCAGCCGGGTCGTCGAACTGGATATGACGGTCGACGCGGCCCTGAAGTACATCGTGTCGATGGGCGTCGTGGCGCCCGAATAGCAAGAATCTAACGCCTGGCAGCAGGCACCGAATAACCAACCTGGATCGAAAAACTATGTCCTCCATGCGTACCAACTACTGCGGCCTCGTGACCGAAGAGCTGCTGGGCCAAACCGTCAGCCTGTGCGGCTGGGTGCACCGTCGCCGCGACCACGGCGGCGTGATCTTCATCGACCTGCGCGACCGTGAAGGCCTGGTGCAGGTTGTCTGCCACCCGGATAACGCCGAGGTGTTCAAGGCCGCCGAGCACGTGCGCAACGAGTACTGCCTGCGCGTCACCGGCACCGTTGTGAACCGCCTGGAGGGCACCGCCAACGCCAACCTGAAGTCGGGCAAGATCGAAATCAACACCACCAAGCTGGAAGTGCTG
Organism: Telluria sp. GW821-FHT07G12; assembly: GCF_059418525.1. NCBI lineage: Bacteria > Pseudomonadati > Pseudomonadota > Betaproteobacteria > Burkholderiales > Oxalobacteraceae > Telluria > Telluria sp. GW821-FHT07G12. The sequence continues at coordinate 144,812 of NZ_JBWKQA010000008.1, forward strand.
AACCCGTCGGTGCCGGTGCCTTTCCAGCTGGACGACGACAACCTGTCGGAAACCACCCGCCTGACGCACCGCGTTTTGGATCTTCGCCGCCAGCAGATGCAGCACAACCTGCGCCTGCGCTACAAGGTCTCGATGGAAGTGCGCAAGTACCTGGACAACCTGGGCTTCATCGACATCGAAACCCCGATGCTGACCAAGTCGACCCCGGAAGGCGCCCGCGACTACCTGGTGCCCTCGCGCGTCAACCCGGGCAACTTCTTCGCGCTGCCGCAGTCGCCGCAGCTGTTCAAGCAGCTGCTGATGGTGTCGAACTTCGACCGCTACTACCAGATCACCAAGTGCTTCCGCGACGAAGACCTGCGCGCCGACCGCCAGCCGGAATTCACCCAGATCGACTGCGAGACCTCGTTCCTGACCGAGCAGGAAATCCGTGACCTGTTCGAAGACATGATGCGCGTCGTCTTCAAGAACGCCGCCGGCATCGACCTGCCGAACCCGTTCCCGGTGATGGACTTCGCCACCGCCATGGGCTCCTATGGTTCGGACAAGCCGGACATGCGCGTCAAACTGGAGTTCACCGACCTGACCGAACTGATGAAGACCGTCGAATTCAAGGTCTTCAACAGCGCCGCCAACATGGCCGGCGGCCGTGTGGTCGGCATGCGTGTGCCGCAGGGCGGTTCGATGCCGCGTTCGGAAATCGACGCGTACACCCAGTTCGTCGCCATCTACGGCGCCAAGGGCCTGGCTTACATCAAGGTCAACGAGAAGGCCAAGGGCCGCGATGGCCTGCAGTCGCCGATCGTGAAGAACATCTCCGATGAAGTCCTGGCCAAGGTGCTCGAACTGACCGGCGCCGAAGACGGCGACCTGATCTTCTTCGGTGCGGACAAAGCCAAGGTCGTCAACGACGCCATCGGCGCGCTGCGCGTGAAGATCGGCCACTCGGAATTCGGCAAGAAGGCCGGCCTGTTCGACGACCGCTGGGCGCCGCTGTGGGTCATCGACTTCCCGATGTTCGAGTACGACGAGGAAGGCGACCGCTGGAACGCCACCCACCACCCGTTCACCGCACCGAAGGACGGCCACGAAGACATGCTCGAGACCAACCCGGGCGCCTGCGTCGCCAAGGCCTACGACATGGTCCTGAACGGCTGGGAACTGGGCGGCGGTTCGATCCGTATCCACCGCGAAGAAGTCCAGAGCAAGGTGTTCCGCGCCCTGAAGATCGACGCCGAAGAAGCCCAGCTGAAGTTCGGCTTCCTGCTGGACGCCCTGCAGTACGGCGCGCCGCCGCACGGTGGCCTGGCCTTCGGCCTGGACCGCCTGATCACGCTGATGACCGGCTCCGAGTCGATCCGCGACGTGATCGCCTTCCCGAAGACCCAGCGCGCGCAAGACCTGCTGACCAACGCGCCGTCGGAAGTCGACGAGAAGCAGCTGAAGGAACTGCACATCCGTCTGCGTAACGAGCAGCCGAAGGTCGCGTAAAGCCTCACCACCACGTCATCCCCGCGAAAGCGGGGATCCATACTGAGCTAGCTTTATCACGCTCAGCATGGGTTCCCGCTTTCGCGGGAAGTCGTCTCCGGCAGTGCCGGGGACGACGGATCCGGGTAACGCTACAATAGCCGTATGCCCCACAAAATCCCCGAATCCGTCCTCGTCGTCATCCACACCGCCGACCTCGAGGTCCTGCTGATCGAGCGCGCCGACCGGCCCGGCTTCTGGCAATCCGTCACCGGTTCCCTCGACCGCGTCGATGAACCGCTGCTCGACACCGCCACCCGCGAGCTGTTCGAGGAAACCGGCATCCACGCCGACGGCGAGAGCATCCGCCTGCACGACTGGCACCTCTCCAACGTCTACGAGATCTACCAGACCTGGCGCCACCGCTACGCCCCCGGCGTCACCCACAACACCGAGCACGTGTTTTCCGTCTGCGTGCCGCGCGATATTCCGATCACGCTGGCGCCGCGCGAGCACCTGCAATATGCCTGGCTGCCGCTGCTGGAGGCGGCCGACCGCTGCTTCTCCAGCTCGAATGCGGAGGCGATTCTGCAGCTGCCGCGGCACCTCGGCGCTTCATCGTAATAATTTCTATAAAGATATATCTCTTCAATAGAGCAGGGAGCGGGCGCCGCGTCTAAAAATGGCGACCGCAATCGTGCTGTTCAAAATCTATGCTATGGTTGGCCGCCCCCTGAACAAGGTGTTTGCCGAGCGTCGCATGCGGAGTAAAAAAAACATCGAGTTTGCCGCCCTGGCCGTCTTTTTCGTGATGGCGCTGGGGGCGGCCGTGTCCTTCTGGCTCGACCGATCCACCACAGTCCTGGTCGAGGCGCTGCGCGTGGAAAGGGAGCGGCAGCAGCGCGTCGACGATATCCTGAATGCGCTGCGCGATGCCGAAGCCGGCCAGCGCGGCTTCATCATCACCCGCAACGAAGCCTTCCTCGAACCCTGGCGCCGTGCCCGGCAGACGCTGCCGGCGGCCATCCGCGACGCCAGGGACAGGGCGGACGACGATGTCGAGCGGCTTGACACCTTGCGGATCGCCCGCCTGGCCGAGCTCAAGCTGGCCGAGCTCGATGGCCTCGAGAAAACCGGACAGGCTGAGGTCTCCCTGCGCGGCAAGGCCACCATGGACGAGCTGCGCCAGCTGGTCGCCGCGCGGCATGCGCGTACCGAGGCGCGGCGTACCGTGCTGCGCGCCGAGATGCTGGCCGCCTCGCGCCGTTCCTTCAGCGTGAGCCTGGCCGCCACCCTCATCAACACCTGCGTGTTCGGCGCGCTGCTGGTCGTCCTCGGGCGCATGCTGCGCGAGCGCCGCGAGACCGCCCTCCAGCTGGAGCAGAAAGCGGCGCAGCTGGCCAGCGCGGTCGAACTGGGCACGCGCCAGAACCGCGAACTCAGGGTCGTCGCCGAGATGCTGCGCGCGATCGAGGCCCTGCCGTCCTGGCTGGATACCGGGGCGGTGGTGGCGCGCGGTTTCGCCAGGCTGATCCCCGGCGCCGGCGGGACCTTTTTTGCGCTGGGCGACGGCGACGGCACGCTGCGCCAGCTGTCGCGCTGGGGCGAGGCGTCCGCCCAGCCGTCGGAGATGACCCAGGACGACTGCTGGGCCCTGTACCACGGTACGCCCTACAAGACCTCGGGCTACGACGGGCCGTCCTGCGCGCATTACCGCAGCCACGGGCCCGCCGGCAAGGGCAGCATGCGCCTGTGCGTGCCGCTGATTACGCACGACGAAGTGGTCGGCCTGGTTCACCTCGAAGGCCTGGCGCGGGAAGCGGCCGCGCGCGCGGAGCAGGAGCAGCTGGCCGTCACGGTCGCCGAGCAGCTGGCGCTTGCCCTCGGCAACGCCAGGCTGCGCGAATCGCTGCGCCGCCAGTCGGTGCTGGATCCGCTCACCGGCCTGTTCAACCGCCGCTACTTCGACGAGACCCTCAGGCGCGAGCTGGCGCGTTCGCGGCGCATGGCCTCGCCGCTGTCGCTGGTGGTGCTCGACGTCGACCACTTCAAGCGCGTCAACGACGGCTTCGGCCATGCCGCCGGCGATGCGGTGCTGCGCGCGATCGCCCAGCTGGTACGGCAGTCGATCCGCTACTGCGACGTCGCCTGCCGCTACGGCGGCGAGGAACTGGTGATCCTGATGCCGGACTGCGCGCAGCCGGATGCCGCGCGGCGTGCGGAAGCGCTGCGCGCCGACATCGCGGGCGCGCCGCCGATGAACGACGGCGCCGGCCCGGACGTCATCACGGCCTCGTTCGGCGTGGCCGAATACCCGCTCCACGGCGCCGACGCCGACGCGCTGTTCCTGGCCGCCGACCAGGCCATGTACCGGGCCAAGCGGGAAGGGCGCAATCGCGTCGTCCTGGCTGTGCAAGCCTAGTTCAGCGCACATCGATATGCGCAAAACCTTTTAACTAAATCGTCATATCGAAGCGCGAAAGCATTCGTTCCGATTCCATGGGCCGGACGGTAGCCTGTACTCGTCCATCCGATCCGGAATCCACCATGAATGTCTTATTGCTGGGCGGAAGCCCTTCCAGCCCCTCGACCACCTGGCGCCTGCTGCAGCTGATTGGCGAACGCCTGGCCGGGCTGGGGCACCGCACGGTGGCGCTGCAGGTGCGCCAGCTGCCCGCCGAAGCCCTGCTGCAGGCCGACGCCGACGATGCGGTGCTGCGCGAGGCGCTGGCCCTGGTCCATGAAACCGATGCCGTCGTCGTCGGCACCCCCGTCTACAAGGCCTCGTTCTCGGGCGTGCTGAAGGTCTTCCTCGACCTGCTGCCGCAGGACGGCCTGGCCGGCAAGCTGGTGCTGCCGGTGGCCACCGGGGGCAGCCAGTCGCACATGCTGGCGCTCGATTACGCCTTGCGGCCCGTGCTGGCCTCGCTGGGACCGCGCCACATCCTGCCCAGCATCTACGCGACGTCCACACAGCTGCCCTGGCATTCGGAGCAGGGCCTGCAGCCGGACGGCCCCATCGCCGAACGCATCGCTGACGGCATCGCGCACCTGCACGCGGAGTTGCAGCATGCGCAGCTGCGCAAAGCAGTGCAGCCCCCGGCCGCCGTCGCCGTCGCCGCCTGAATTCATCCACTTATCGAGGACCACCATGAGCGATCCCCTGGACCGCGTGCATCAGCGCCGCCGTACCCTCGGCCTGCTGTTCGCCGCCGCCTCCATTCCCCTGGCCGCCGGCCTGCCGGCCCACGCTGCAGCCGCACCGAAGGAGGTGCGCATCGGCTACCAGAAGTACGGCACCCTGACCCTGCTGAAAGGCCGCGGTACGCTGGAAAAGCGCCTGGCTGAAAAGAACATCAGCGTCAAGTGGACTGAGTTCCCGGCCGGCCCGCAGCTGCTCGAGGGGCTGAACGTCGGCAGCATCGACTTCGGCACCGTGGGCGAGGCGCCGCCGATCTTCGCCCAGGCCGCCGGCGCCGACCTGGTCTATGTCGGCAACGAGCCGCCGTCGCCCGGCTCGGAGGCGATCGTGGTGCCCAAGGGTTCGACCCTGCGCTCGCTGGCCGATTTGAAGGGCAAGAAGATCGTCCTGAACAAGGGCTCGAACGTGCACTTCCTGCTGGTGAAGGCGCTGGAAAAGGCGGGCATCGCCTACACCGACATCCAGCCGGTCTATTTGCCGCCGGCCGACGCTAGGGCCGCCTTCGAACGCGGCGCCGTCGACGCCTGGGTGATCTGGGATCCCTTCCTGGCCGCGGCCGAAAAGCAGCTGGGCGCGCGCGTGCTGGTCGACGGCCGGGGCCTGGTGGCGAACCACCAGTTCTATCTGGCCTCGCGCAGCTTCGCCCAGCAGAACGCGGAGCTGGTGCGCATCCTGCTCGACGAACTGGCCAAGGTCGATGAATGGGGCCGCACGCATCCGCAGGAAGTGGCGGCCATCCTCTCGGCGCAGACCGGCCTGGCGAACGAGGTGGTGGCGCTGGCGGGGCAGCGCTATTCGTATGGCGTGAAGCCGGTCACGCCGGAGGTCTTGAAAGCGCAGCAGACCATCGCCGACGCCTTCCACAAGCTGAAGCTGATCCCGAAACCCATCGTGGTGCGCGATGCGCAGCCGCCTGCCCAATTGCTCGCGAAGGAGTAAGCCATGTCCACCTTAAGCACGGCGCCGGGCGCGGCGCCTAAGATCTTCTGGTTCCTGCCGACCCACGGCGACAGCCGCTACCTCGGCACCAGCCGCGGCGCCCGCACCGTCGACGGCGATTACCTGCGCCAGGTCGCAGTGGCGGCCGATACGCTGGGCTATGACGGCGTGCTGCTGCCGACCGGGCGCTCCTGCGAGGATGCGTGGATCGTGGCGTCCTCGCTGATCCACGAAACCCGGAAGCTGAAATTCCTGGTGGCGATCCGCCCGGGCCTGTCGACGCCTGGGCTGTCGGTGCGCATGGCCTCGACCTTCGACCGCTTGTCTGGCGGGCGCCTCCTGATCAACGTCGTCACCGGCGGCGACCAGGGAGAACTGGAAGCCGATGGCCTGTTTGCCGACCATGCGACCCGCTACGAAATCTCGGACGAGTTCTTCCGCGTCTGGCGCGCGGCGATGGCGGGTGAGGGCGGCCAGGCCGGCTTCGACTTCGAGGGCAAGCACATCACCGTGAAAGGCGCGCGCACGCTGTACCCGCCGCTGCAGAAGCCTTATCCGCCGCTGTACTTCGGCGGATCCTCGGAGGCGGCGCACGAGCTGGCGGCCGAGCAGATGGACGTCTATCTCACCTGGGGTGAGCCGCCGGCGGCCGTGGCCGAGAAGCTGGCCGACATCCGCGCCCGCGCCGCCAAGCACGGACGCACGGTGCGCTTCGGCATCCGCCTGCACGTGATCGTGCGCGAGACGAACGAAGAGGCATGGCGCGCCGCCGATGAACTGATCAGCCACCTCGACGACGAAGTCATCGCCAAGGCCCAGGCCGCGTTTGCGAAGATGGATTCGGTGGGCCAGCGGCGCATGGCGGCCCTGCACGGCGGCCGGCGCGACAGGCTGGAAGTCTCGCCCAACCTGTGGGCCGGTGTCGGCCTGGTGCGCGGCGGCGCCGGTACCGCCCTGGTCGGCGATCCGGAAACGGTGGCGGCGCGCATGAAGGAGTATGCGGACCTGGGCATCGAGACGTTTATTTTGTCCGGCTATCCGCACCTGGAAGAGTCCTACCGCTTCGCCGAGCTGGTGTTCCCGCTGCTGGGTAAAGGCAAGCAGGGCGGAGAGCACTCGCTGACCGGGCCCTTCGGCGAAGTGATGGCAAGCGATATCGTGCCGAAGAAGGCGGCGTAAATGGCGCGCGCAAGAGCCCTATTCGCCCCGCTGGCGCCCTGGGCCCTGCCGGTACTGCTGGTGCTGGCCTGGGAAGCGGCGGCACGACTGGGCTGGCTGTCCAGCCGCATCCTGCCCGAACCCTGGGCGGTGGCGACGGCGGCCCGCGACCTGGCCCTGTCCGGCGAGCTGTGGGCGCACTTGAAGGTGAGCCTGTGGCGGGCGGCGGCCGGTTTCGGCATCGGCGCCGGCTTCGGCCTGCTGCTCGGCCTCTTGAACGGCAGCAGCCGGCGCGCCGCGACCCTGCTCGACACCACCCTGCAGATGATCCGCAACATCCCGGCCCTGGCCCTGATCCCGCTGGTGATCCTGTGGTTCGGCATCGACGAGGCGGCAAAGCTGTTCCTGCTGGCCGTGGGCGTGTTCTTCCCGGTCTACCTGAACACCTTCCACGGCATCCGCGCGGTGGACGCCGGCCTGATCGAGATGGCGCGCAGCTACGGCCTGCGCGGCTGGGCCCTGTACCGCGACGTGATCCTGCCGGGCGCGCTGCCTTCGATTCTGGTCGGGGTACGCTTTTCGCTGGGGCTGGTGTGGGTGCTGCTGATCGTCGCCGAGACGATTTCGGCCCAGGCTGGGATCGGCTACATGACCATGAATGCGCGCGAGTTCCTGCAGACCGACGTGGTGCTGGTCGGGATCCTGCTGTACGCCCTGCTGGGCAAGGCGGCCGACCTGTTCGCGGTCGGGCTGGAACGCCGTTTCCTGCGCTGGCACCACGCCTATCTATAAGGAGTCCTCTCATGCACGTGAACCGGATCGAAGAAAGGCGGGTCAGCGAGGCTGCCGATGAAGCCGCGCACCAGCCGGCCAGGGGCGCCCACCTGGTGCTGCGCGGCCTGGGCAAGCGCTATGCCGGGCGCAGCGTGCTGGAGGGCGTCGACCTGAAGATCAAGCCGGGGGAATTCGTCGCCGTGGTCGGACGCAGCGGCTGCGGCAAGAGCACCCTGCTGCGCGCCATCGCCGGGCTGGAAAAGCCGGACAGCGGCCAGGTCAAGATCGGCGGCGGCGGCACCAAGCCCGAGGTCAGGATGATGTTCCAGGACGCCCGCCTGCTGCCCTGGAAGACGGTGCTGGAGAACGTCGCACTCGGCTTGCCGGATGGACGGGAAAAGGCGAGGGCGGCCCTGGCCAGCGTCGGCCTGGAAGCCCGCGCCGATGACTGGCCGGCGGTGCTGTCGGGCGGCCAGCGCCAGCGGGTGGCCCTGGCGCGCGCGCTGGTGCACCAGCCGCAGCTGCTGCTGCTCGACGAACCGCTGGGCGCGCTCGATGCGCTGACCCGCATCGAAATGCAGCAGCTGATCGAAACGCTGTGGGTCGCACGCGGCTTTACCGCCGTGCTGGTGACCCACGACGTGCAGGAAGCCGTGGTGCTGGCCGACCGCATCCTCCTCATCGAAGCGGGGCGGCTGGCGCTGGATTTGCCGACCGGGCTGGCGCGTCCGCGGGCGCGCGGCGATGCCGATTTCGGTGCCTTGGAGAAACAAGTACTCGACAGGGTCCTGGCCGCGCCCTGACGCGCCGCACGATTGGCGCGCTTACCGGAAGAACACGGAATGATGGGGTTAAAATGTTCCCATGAAAATTCGTGTTGCGACCTACAACATCCATAAAGGCGTCTCTTCTTTCCGCAGCACACCGCGTGTGTTGGCGCTGAAGAAGGCTATCGGCATGTTCGATGCGGATGTCGTGTTCCTGCAGGAAGTGCAGGGCCGGCATGACCGCTACCAGGCACGCTATGGCGAGAAGGTGCGCAGTCCCCACCACCACTGGCCGGAGAAGGCCCAGCACGAGTTCTTTGCCGGCGAGGGCTTGCATTCCGCCTACGGCATGAACGCGGTCTACGACCATGGCCACCATGGCAATGCGCTGCTGTCCTGCTATCCGATCGCCAACGAGCATAACCACGACATCTCCGACCACGCCTACGAGCAGCGCGGCATCCTGCACTGCGTGCTGGACACGCCGGTCGGCAAGGTGCACTGCTATGTGGTCCACCTGGGCCTGTTCGAAGGCAGCCGCCGGCGCCAGACCGATGCCCTGATCAGCGCGGTCAACGATTCGGCGCCGAACGGCGAGCCGGTCATCATCGCCGGCGACTTCAACGACTGGCGCAATACCCTGTCCGACTGCCTGCGCCTGAAGCTGGGCGTGGTCGAGGTGTTCGACGAGCTGGAGCGGGGTTCGAAGATCGGCGAGCTGGTGCGCAACGTGGCCGGCCGCGAGCGCCGCCTGGTGCCGGCACGCACTTTCCCGGCCGCCATGCCCTGGTTCCGCCTCGACCGCATCTATGTGCGCGGTTTCAAGGTCGAGCAGGCGGAAGTCCTGCACGGGCCGCAATGGGCCAAGTTGTCGGACCACGCGCCCATCGTCGCCAACCTGGCCTTGTCCTGACCGCCCATGCGTTCGGTCCCTTACGTCGCCAATAACGACGTCAAGCTGCTGGAAAGTGGCGGCAACTATTTCAAGGAACTGCTGGCCGCGATCGATTCGGCCAAGCAGGAAATCCTCTACGAGACCTATATCTACGCCGAGGACGAGACGGCGCAGGCCGTCACCGAGGCCTTGATCCGCGCCGCCAAGCGCGAGGTCAAGGTGCGCGTGCTGGTCGACTGGTTCGGCACCGGCCGCCGCACGGCCTGCCGCCTGGGCGAGGAATTCAACAAACACTGCGTGCACTACCGCATGTTCAATCCCTGGTTCCGGCGCGGCGCCGCGCGCAGCCACCGCAAGATCTGCGTGGTCGACGGCGAGACCGCCTTCGTCGGCGGCATCAACACCAACGACGATACCCTGTGCGACTACGCGCCCTACAAACCGCTGCCGGCGCCGCGCTGGGATTTCGCGGTGCGCGTGCGCGGCCCGCTGGTGGAGCGCATCCACCGCGAAGCCCAGGCCCAGTGGACCCGCGCCGGCCACCTGAACCTGAAACACCGCTACCACCTGTTCCGCGAATCGCGCAGGCAGGCGCCGGGGCTGGGCGAGCATCCGATGCGCGCCGGCTTCGTGGTGCGCGACAACCTGCGCAACCGCCGCACTATCCAGCGCGCCTATCTGCAGGCGATCGGCCGCGCCCGCAAGCGGGTGCTGATGGCCACGCCGTATTTCGCACCGGGACTCAAATTCCGCCAGGCGCTGGCGCAGGCGGCGCGGCGCGGGGTCGACGTCTGCCTGTTGATCGGCGTGGGCGAGTTCCGCATGCAGGATGCGGTTGCGAGCTCCTTCTACCCGCAGCTGCTGGCGGCCGGGGTGCGCATCGTCGAGTACCGCAAGACCCAGCTGCACGCCAAGGTGGCGGTGGTCGATCATGACTGGGCCACGGTCGGCTCCAGCAACTGCGACGGCCTGTCATTGTTCGTGAACCAGGAGGCGAACGTGGTCGTGCGCGATGCCGCCTTCGCCTCCAGCATGGCCAAACAGATCGAGTGCGGCATTGCCGATGGCGTGCCGGTCGGGCTCGATGACTTGAAGCAACTCAGTTGGGTGCGCCGCACCGGCCACGAAATCGCCTATCTTTTGTATAAACTGACGATGCGGATTTTTACCATCGGCTACGCCTGAGCAAGAACTGTGATTTATGAGCGACAATGACAACGTACGGATCGACAAATGGCTGTGGGCGGCGCGCTTCTTCAAAACGCGCTCGCTGGCCGCGGAGGCGGTCGACCGCGGGCGCATCAAGATCAATGCCGAGAACGTCAAACCGGCGCGTTCGGTAAAGCTGGGCGACAAGATCCTCATCGATAACGGTTCTACCCGCTGGGAAGTCATCGTGCTGGGCCTGTCCGGCACCCGCGGTCCGGCCCCGGTGGCGCAGGCGCTGTATCGCGAAACGGACGTCAGCATCCAGAAACGCGCGAACGACCAGGAAGCACGCCGCCTGTCCCCGGAACCCAGCAGCACGATCAAGGGCCGACCCACCAAGCGTGACCGCCGCGCGATCGAAAGGGCTAGTGACTCGTAGGGTGGGCACCCCGTGCCCACGTAAGGCAGCAGTTGGCTGTTCTAGCGTTACGCGTGGGCACAGGGTGCCCACCCTACTAGAACACCAACTCTAAACTTCCCGTTTGACATTTCAAGGCTGGTAGATAATAGTACGAGCGTTCGGATTTTTTCTCGCTTCAAACGGGGGTCTCGTATTAACACTTCAGCCAAATCCATGGTCATGCGCAAAGGCGAGATGACGCGTGCAGCGATTCTCGACGTTGCGCTCGAACTCGCCAGCCGCGACGGCCTCGAGGGACTCACGATCGGCCTGCTGGCTGACCGCATGAACATGAGCAAATCGGGCGTGTTCGCCCACTTCGGTTCGCGCGAAGACCTGCAGATCGAGGTGCTGAAACTGTACCACCGCCGCTTCGAGCAGGAGGTGTTCGTCCCCAGCGTCAAGGAAGCGCGCGGCCTGCCGCGTCTGGAAGCCATGTTCAGGCACTGGCTCAAGCGCGTCTCGGTCGAAATCGCTTCCGGCTGCATCTATATCAGCGGCGCCGTCGAATACGACGACCGCCCGGGCCCGATCCGTGACGAGCTGGTCGGCATGGTGAGGATCTGGCAGGGCGCCCTGGTGCGCTGCGCCCAGCAGGCCGTCGATTGCGGCGACCTGAAGGCCGATACCGACCCGCAGCAGCTGGTGTACGAGATGTACGGCCTGGTGCTGGCGGTGCACCACGATGCGCGCTTCCTGCGCATCCCCGGCGCCCCCGAACGCGCGCACCGCGGCTTCGGGCGCCTGATCGAGAATTACCGCAATCCGCAAAGCAATCAAAGTCATCAAGCGGTCACGAGCCGCGCCGAATAATCACCAATATCATTACCTTCGTCAGGAGATCAACATGGGTCAGTACGTCGCGCCAATCCGGGATATGCAGTTCGTTCTGCACGAATTCCTGAACGTCACCGAGGAGTTCAAGAACCTGCCGGCTTACCAGGAAATCGACGCCGACATCATCAACCAGGTGCTCGAAGAAGGCGCGAAGTTCACGCAGGAAGTGCTGTTCCCGCTGAACCACTCCGGCGACCGCGAAGGCTGCCACTACGACGCCGCCACCAAGACCGTCACCACGCCGAAGGGTTTCAAGGAAGCGTATAAACAGTATGTGGAAGGCGGCTGGGCCGCACTGGCCTGCGATCCGGAATACGGCGGCCAGGGCCTGCCGGTCTCGCTGAACAACTCCTTCTACGAGATGCTGAACTCGGCCAACCAGGCCTGGACCATGTACCCGGGCCTGTCGCACGGCGCCTACGAGTGCCTGAAGGAGCACGGCACCGAAGACCAGAAGAAGTTCTACCTGCCGAAGCTGGTGTCGGGCGAATGGACCGGCACCATGTGCCTGACCGAAGCCCACTGCGGCACCGACCTGGGCCTGCTGCGCTCGAAGGCCGAGCCGCAAGCCGACGGCACCTACAAGATCACCGGCTCGAAGATCTTCATCTCGGCCGGCGAACACGACGTCTCGGAAAATATCGTCCACCTGGTGCTGGCGCGCCTGCCGGACGCACCGGAAGGCTCGAAGGGCATCTCGCTGTTCCTGGTGCCGAAGTTCCTGCCGAACGCCGACGGTTCGATCGGCGAACGCAACCCGATCTTCTGCGGCGCCATCGAAGAAAAGATGGGCATCCACGGTAACTCGACCTGCCAGATGAACCTGGACGGCGCCGTCGGCACCCTGATCGGCCAGCCGCACAAGGGCCTGAACGCGATGTTCGTGTTCATGAACGCCGCCCGCCTGGGCGTCGGCATGCAGTCGCTGGGCCTGACCGAAGTCGCCTACCAGAACGCCCTGGTGTATGCGAAAGACCGCATCCAGATGCGCAGCCTGTCGGGCCCGAAGGCACCGGACAAGCCTGCCGACCCGATCATCGTGCACCCGGACGTGCGCCGCATGCTGCTGACGGCCAAGGCCTACGCCGAAGGCGCGCGCGCCCTGACCTCGTACGTCGCGCTGCAGATCGACCGCGAACTGAATCACCCGGACGAAGAAGTGCGCAAGGAAGCCGCCGGCGAAGTCGCGCTGCTGACCCCGATCGTCAAGGCCTTCATCACCGACAACGGCTGGATCGCCACCTCGGAAGCGATGCAGGTGTACGGCGGCCACGGCTACATCAGCGAGTGGGGCATGGAGCAGTACGTGCGTGACGCCCGCATCAACATGATCTACGAAGGCACCAACACGATCCAGTCGCTGGATCTGCTGGGCCGTAAGATCCTGATGGACAACGGCGCCAAGCTGCGCGCCTTCGGCGAGAAGATCAAGGCCTTCGTTGAAGACAACGGCCTGGACGAGAACCTGTCCGAGTTCGTGACCCCGCTGGGCGAACTGGGCGAGAAGGTCACCAAGCTGACCATGGAAATCGGCATGAAGGCCTTCACCAACCAGGACGAAGTCGGCGCCGCTGCCGTGCCTTACCTGCGCGTGGTCGGCCACCTGGTGTTCAGCTACTTCTTCGCTCAGATGGCGAAGATCGCGCTGGAGAAGAAGGATTCGGGCGACAAGTTCTACGAAGCCAAGCTGGCAACCGCACGCTTCTACTTCGCCCGCCTGTACCCGGAAACCGCGATGCTGATCCGTCAGGCGCGTTCGGGTTCGGCGAACCTGCTGGCGCTGGACGCAGATCTGTTTTAAGCAAGACCATCACGTACTAACGCGTACACCCGCTACATAGACCCGTCATCCCCGCGCAGGCGGGGATCCAAGTTTCTCGGCATATCGCAAAACTTGGATTCCCGCCTCCGCGGGAATGACGACTAATCAAAGGATAACGAGAATGTCCAATTTCATCGTCAAGAAAGTCGCCGTGCTGGGCGCCGGCGTGATGGGCGCGCAGATCGCCGCGCACTGCGTCAACGCCAAGGTGCCGGTCGTGCTGTTCGACCTGCCTGCGAAAGAGGGTAACAAGAACGGCATCGTCCTGAAGGCCATCGAAGGCCTGAAGAAGCTGTCGCCGGCCCCGCTGGGCAACAAGGAAGACGCAGCCCTGATCGAAGTAGCCAACTACGAGGACAACCTCGACATGCTGGCCGGCTGCGACCTGATCATCGAAGCCATCGCCGAGCGCATGGACTGGAAGCATGACCTGTACAAGAAGGTCGCTCCGCACATCGGCGCCAACGCCATCTTCGCATCGAACACTTCGGGCCTGTCGATCAACAAGCTGGCCGAAGGCTTTGATGACAACCTGAAGGCGCGCTTCTGCGGCGTCCACTTCTTCAACCCGCCGCGCTACATGCACCTGGTCGAGCTGATCCCGACCACCAGCACCCGTCCGGAAATCCTCGACCAGCTCGAGACCTTCCTGACCTCGACCCTGGGCAAGGGCGTGGTGCGTGCAAAAGACACCCCGAACTTCATCGCCAACCGCGTCGGCATCTTCGGCATGCTGGCCACCATCCACGAAGCCGAGAAATTCGGCCTGTCGGTGGACGTGGTCGACGACCTGACCGGCGCCAAGCTGGGCCGCGCCAAGTCGGGCACCTTCCGCACCGCGGACGTGGTCGGCCTGGACACCATGGGCCACGTGATCAAGACCATGCAGGACACCCTGCAGGACGATCCCTTCTTCAGCCTGTACAAGACGCCGGACGTCCTGGCCAAGCTGATCGAGAAGGGCGCGCTGGGCCAGAAGAGCGGCGGCGGCTTCTACAAGAAGGTCGGTAAGGAGATCCAGCGCCTGGACTTCGCCACCGGCGAATACGTGGCTAGCGGCGCGAAAGCCGCCGATATCGTCGGCCGCATTCTGAAAGAGAAAGACCCGGTCAAGAAGTTCAAGGCCATGCGTGAATCGACCAACCCGCAGGCGCAGTTCCTGTGGGCGATCTACCGCGACGCCTTCCACTACATCGCCGTCCACCTGGACAGCATCGCCGACAACGCCCGCGACGTCGACTTCGCAATGCGCTGGGGCTTCGGCTGGAGCGTCGGCCCGTTCGAGACCTGGCAGGCCGCAGGCTGGACCCAGATCGCCCAGTGGGTGAAGGAAGACATCGAAGCCGGCAAGGCGCTGACCGACACCCCGCTGCCAGCATGGGTGTTCAATGCACCGGTGGCCGAGAAGGGCGTGCACACCGCCGAGGGTTCGTACTCGGCGTCGAAGAACGCCTACGTGCCGCTGTCCGACCTGCCGGTCTACAAGCGCCAGCAGTTCCGCGCGCCGGTCGTCGGCAGCACCACCGTCGATCCGAAGACCGCGGGCACCACCGTGTTCGAGGACGACTCGGTCCGCCTGTGGCACTCGGACGATGAAGTGCTGGTGATCTCGCTGAAGACCAAGATGCACGTGATCGGCGACGGCGTCATCAAGGGCATCAAGCGCGGCCTGGAAGAAGCGGAAAAGGGCTTCAAGGGCCTGGTCATCTGGAACACCGACGCAGCCGAAGGCGGCGCCTTCTCGGCCGGCGCCGACCTGCAATCGGCCCTGCCGGCCTTCATGGCCGGCGGCGCCAAGGCGATGGACCCGATCGTCAAGGAACTGCAGGACACCTTCATGCAGATGAAGTACTCGAACATCCCGGTGGTGGCGGCCGTGGCCGGCCTGGCCCTGGGCGGCGGCTGCGAGATGGCGCTGCACGCGTCGAAGCGCGTGGCCTCGATCGAGTCCTACATCGGCCTGGTCGAAGTCGGCGTCGGTCTGGTGCCGGCCGGCGGCGGCCTGAAGGAAGCGGCAGTGCGCGCTGCCAACGAAGCCAAGGGCAACGACATCCTGCAATTCCTGAAGACCGGTTTCACCAACGCGGCCACCGCACAGGTGTCGAAGTCGGCTCTGGAAGCGAAGGCCATGGGCTACCTGAAGGAAGACGACGTCATCGTCTTCAACCCGTACGAACTGCTGCACGTGGCGAAGGTCACCGCACGCGCCATGTTCGACGCCGGCTACCGCGCTCCGGCGCGCCGCCCGGTGCCGGTCACCGGCCGCTACGGCTGGGGCACCATCCGCGGCCAGCTGGTCAACATGCGCGACGGCGGCTTCATCTCGGCCTATGACTACCACCTGGGCGACACCATCGCCGAGATCGTGAGCGGCGGCGACATCGACCAGGGCAGCTACGTCTCCGAGCAGTGGCTGCTGGACATGGAGCGCAAAGCCTTCATCTCGCTGCTGAACAATCCGAAGACCCAGGAACGCATCATGGGCATGATGCAGACCGGTAAGCCGGTGCGTAACTAAGTCGCCGACAAAAAGGACTACTGACATGAGCAAACAACTTCAAGACGCATACATCGTCGCAGCGACCCGCACCCCGATCGGCAAGGCGCCGCGCGGCTTCTTCAACAAGACCCGTCCGGACGATCTGCTGGTGCACGCCATCCGCGGCGCCATGGCCGCCGTGCCGAACCTGGACCCGGCGCTGATCGTCGACGCCATCGTCGGCTGCTCGTTCCCGGAAGCGGAGCAGGGCTTCAACGTGGCCCGTAACGCGGTCGTGCTGGCCGGCCTGCCAAACACCGTCGGCGGCGTGACCGTCAACCGCTACTGCGCCTCGGGCATCACCGCCCTGGCCATGGCCGCGGACCGCATCCGCGTCGGTGAAGCCGACGTGATGATCGCCGGCGGCGTCGAGTCGATGTCGATGGTGCCGATGATGGGCCACCACCCGTCGATCAACATGGAGACCTTCAAGGACGAGAACGTCGGCCTGGCCTACGGCATGGGCCTGACCGCTGAGAAGGTGGCCAACCAGTGGAAGGTGAGCCGCGAAGACCAGGACGCCTTCGGCCTGGAATCGCACCGCCGCGCCATCGCCGCCCAGCAGGCCGGCCTGTTCAAGGACGAGATCACCCCGGTCGAAATCGTGACCCGCACGCCGAACCTGGCAACCGGCGAGATCAGCGTCAAGCGCCGCACCGTCGACCTGGACGAAGGCCCGCGTGCCGACGCCAGCATGGAAGGCATGGCCAAGCTGAAGCCGGTGTTCGCCGCCAAGGGTTCGGTCACCGCCGCGACCTCCTCGCAGATGTCGGACGGCGCCGGTGCGCTGATCGTCGTCAGCGAAAAGATCCTGCGCGAGCACAACCTCACCCCGCTGGCCAAGTTCTCCTCCTTCGCCGTGCGCGGCGTGCCGCCGGAGATCATGGGCATCGGCCCGAAGGTCGCCATCCCCGCAGCGCTGGCAGCAGCAGGCATCACCCAGGACCAGCTGGACTGGATCGAGCTGAACGAAGCCTTCGCCGCACAGGCGCTGGCCGTGATCCGCGACCTGGGCCTGGATACCAGCAAGGTCAACCCGATGGGCGGCGCGATCGCCCTGGGCCACCCGCTGGGCGCGACCGGCGCGATCCGCGCCGCGACCGTGGTGCACGCCCTGCGCCGCAACAACCTGAAGTACGGCATGGTCACCATGTGCGTCGGCGCCGGCATGGGCGCGGCAGGTATCATCGAGCGCGTGTAATCCACACGTAGCAGGTTAAAAGAAGGCGCTGCGGGCACACCCTCAGCGCCTTTTTTCTACAATAAACGGAGACCCTGAATGGACATCCAGACCACCACCGCCAACGGCGTATTGAGCATCGAATTCAACCGCCCGGAGCGCAAGAACGCCATCACCGGCGCCATGTACACCGTCATGGCCGAAGCCCTGCGCGGCGCCGAGAACGACGCGCAAGTACGCGCCATCCTCATCACCGGCAAGCCGGAGATCTTCACCGCCGGTAACGACCTCGACGACTTCCTCAACAACGTCGGCGAAGGCGCCATGACGGAAGACCGCCCGGTATTCCAGTTCATGCAGGCGCTGGAAGGTTGCACCAAGCCGGTGGTCGCCGCCGTGGCCGGCGCCGCGGTCGGCATTGGCACCACCATGCTGATGCACTGCGACCTGGTCTACGCCGCCGACACCGCCAAGTTCTCGATGCCTTTCAGCCAGCTGGGCCTGTGCCCGGAATTCGCTTCCTCGCTGCTGGTGGCGCAAGCCGCCGGCTACACCCGCGCCGCCGAAAAGCTGATGCTGGGCGAAGCCTTCCCGGCCCAGGAAGCCCTCGAGATGGGCATCGTGGCCAAGGTGCTGCCGGCCGCCGAGCTGCTGGCCTTCGCACAGGGCCAGGCCGCCAAGCTGGTCAAGCTGCCGGCCGCCTCGATCCGCACCACCAAGATGCTGATGAAGCGTTCGCGCGCGGCGCTGGTCAAGGAGACCATCGCGGTGGAGAACGAGCGCTTTAGCGCGATGCTGGTGGGTGGCGAGGCCAAGGAGGCCTTTACTGCCTTCTTCGAGAAGCGCAAGCCGGACTTCAGCAAGTTCGACTGAGCCGCCTCCTGCGTCAGCGTCCGCAGCGCAGGCGCAGTCGTTCGCCTTCGCGTGCGAATGCCCGTGCCGGTGCGCTGTCGCCGCAACGGTAGACCAGGCGCAGGCGCTTCTGCTCGCCCGGCGCCGGGTCGCCGCACAGCTGGTTGTTCGCCACCACGGAGCCGCGGTTGCGCTCCAGCTGGTCGCGCACGCCGCGGCGCGCATTGCAGGTGGAATCCCGCGTGCCGTACTCGGCTTCTTCGATGTGCAGGCGGCCCCAGGCGACCGGGCCGTCCGGCCGGCCCTGATCGCCGCCGGCGGCGCGCTGAGCCGCTGCGTAACCGTCCTCGTAACCCCGGCGATACTCTTCGCTCTGGGCAAGCGCGCCAGTAGACGCCGCGGTCAATGCCAGCATCGCGGCAATGCGCATGATGGTCCGGTGTGCGATTTTCATGTTTCCTCCCGTTGAGTCGATGAGGAATGCTAGCGCGCCGTCCTCAGCAGTTCCGTGCGCACGCGTACATACACCAGTTCATCCTGCCGGCGCCGCCACCGGCCCCGCCGCCGTATCGCGCACGCTGAAACCCGCCGCTTCGATCTGAGCCCGTAAGGCGTCGGCGTCGGCCCAGCGTTTGTCGAGGCGGGCCTGCTGGCGGGCCTCGACCAGCGCACGCACCGCGTCTGGCAAGGCGCGCTCCGCGGGCCGCCACGCATCCAGCCCAAGCCCGAGCACTTCGTCCAGCCAGCCCAGCGTCGCCTTCTGCACGGCGCCGGGCAGCCCGGACTTCAGCAGCTCCCACGCCAGCGCCAGCGCCCGCGGCGTATTCAGGTCCTCGTTCAGCTCCGCCAGCATCTTTTCCCGATAAGCCGGATCGGGCGCGCCGCCGGCCGGCAGCCGGTGATAGGCAAGCCGCAAACGCCCCAGGGCCGTCTGCGCTGCCTCCAGGGCCGCCCACGAGAACACCAGTTTCGACCGATAGTGTGCTGTCAGCACCAGATAGCGGTAAGCCAGCGGATCGAAGCCACGTTCGAGCAGCGTCTCCAGGCGGATAAAACTCCCATCCGACTTCGACATCTTCTCGCTGTCCGCCAGCCGCAGGAAGGACCCGTGCAGCCAGTAGCGCGCCGGCGGATGTCCATGGCAAGCCTCGTGCTGGGCGATCTCGTTCGAGTGGTGCACCGGCACGTGGTCCTCGCCGCCGATGTGGATGTCGAACAGCGCGCCCAGGTAGCGGGTCGACATGGCCGAGCATTCGATGTGCCAGCCGGGGAAGCCGCGGCCCCAGGGGCTGTCCCATTCCATCTGCCGTCGTTCGTCGCCACTGAACTTCCACAGCGCGAAGTCGGTCGGCGAGCGCTTGTCGCCCAGCTCGACGCGGTGGCCGGCGCGCAGGCCCGCGATGTCGAGCCGCGCCAGGTGGCCGTAGCGTTCCAGGCGCGCGGTGTCGAAGTAGATGCCGTCAGCCAGGCGATACGCAAATCCCTGGCGTTCGATGTCGGCGATGAAGGCGATCTGCTCGGGGATGTGGTCGGTGGCGCGCGCCCAGATGGTGGGCGGCAGGATGCGCAGGCGCTCGAGGTCGCGCTGGAATGCCTCGGTATAGAAGGCGGCGATGTCCCAGGCCGTGCGGCCGGTGCGCCGGCTGCCCTTTTCCATCTTGTCTTCACCGGAATCGGCGTCCGAAGTCAGGTGGCCGACGTCGGTGATGTTGACGACGTGCTTGACCTCGACCCCGTTCAGCTGCAGCACGCGGCGCAGGGTGTCGCCGAACAGATAGGTGCGCAGGTTGCCGATGTGGGCGTAGTCGTAGACGGTCGGGCCGCAGGCGTACAGGCCGGCGCGGCCGGGATGCAGGGCGTCGAAGGGGCGCAGGCGGCGCTCGTAGGTGTCGTACAAGGTCAGGCTCATCGGGGCTCCGGAAATGACAAAGGCCGCAGGAGAAGAGTTCTCGTGCGGCCTTTGGAAACTATGGATGTGAAAACGCGATCGGCTAGCTTCTAAGGCCAGCCGTGACATGCTCCAGTTTGGAAGAGGCGTTTCAACATGGGATGAGTGTAGCATGTCGCCATGAACCTGCACCGTCTCGACCTCGTCTCTCTGTCCCTGTTCAGCCACATCGTCCGCTCGGGCAGCATCAGCAAGGGCGCGGAGGCGGCCCACCTGGCGGTCGGCGCCGCCAGCAAGCGCATCTCGGACCTCGAAGCGGCGGTCGGCACCGCGCTGCTGGAACGCCATGCGCGCGGCGTGCGCACCACCGCCGCCGGCGACGCGCTGGCGCGCCATGCGCAGCGCATCCTGGGCGACGTCAACCTGCTGGCGGCCGAGCTGCACGATCACGCCAGCGGCATCGTCGGCGTGGCGCGGCTGTGGGCGAACACTTCCGCCATCACCCAGTTCCTGCCGGCGGATATTGCCGCCTTTTCGCCCGCCAATCCGGCGATCCGGATCGAACTCGAAGAACTGAACAGCAGCGAAATCGTGCTCGGCGTGCTGGAGGGGAGGGCCGACATCGGCATCTTTGCCGACCGCACGCCGGCCCTCGGGCTGCAGCTGATGCCGTATCGGGAGGACCGGCTGGTGCTGGTGGTGCCGGCCAGGCACCCGCTGGCGCGGCGCCGCGCGCTGGCCTTCGACGAGGCCGTCGACTACGATTTCGTCAGCCTGTCGCAGGGCACCTCGCTGGCGCGCCGCCTGGAGGCCGAGACCGAGGCCATGGGACGGCGCCTGAAGCTTCGCATTCAGGTGCGCAGCTTCGACGCCATGTGCCAGATGGTGGCCGCCGGCCTGGGCGTGGCCGTGCTGCCGGCCGACGCCGTGCGCGCGCTGGTGCGCTCGCTCGACCTGCGCCAGATTCCGCTGCAGGATGCCTGGGCGCGGCGCCAGCTGCTGATCGGCGTGCGCGACCTCGAGAGCTTGCCGCGCCACGCGCGCCAGCTGGTCGAGCACCTGGCGCAGCCCCAGCAAGCCTGAGCAGCGCGATGCGAGCTTTCGCGATCCACGAAAGCTGGCTTCATGCCTTTGCGCTTCTATCCATGCATGGCCGGTGCCAGAATTCCAGCATGACGTCGTAGAACGTCGCAACCGGCATTCACACGGAGACATTCATGGACAAGACCCTATCGGGGCGCGGCACGGCAAGCGCCGCCACCACCGCCAGCCCGGAACTGGCGCGGATCGTGAACAAGGTCGCATGGCGCATCATGCCCCTGATCATGATCTGCTACCTGTTCGCCTTCTTCGACCGCATCAACATCAGCTTCGCCAAGTTCGCGCTGCAGAGCAGCCTGTCGCTGTCCGACACCGCCTACGGCCTCGGCGCCGGCCTGTTCTCGGTCGGCTACGTGCTGTTCGAAGTGCCGAGTAACATGATGCTGTACAAGGTCGGCGCACGGCGCTGGATCGCCCGCATCATGGTTTCCTGGGGCATCGCCACCGCCCTGATGGCGCTGGTGCAGACCGAGTGGCAGTTCTATGCGCTGCGCTTCCTCATCGGCGCCATGGAGGCCGGCTTCGCGCCCGGCGTGCTGTATTTCCTGACCCTGTGGTTCCCGACCGCCTTCCGCGGCCGCATCACCTCGATGCTGTTCCTGGCCTCGGCCTTCTCCGGCCTGGTCGGGGCGCCGGCCGCCGGCCTGGTGCTGGGGCACATGGACGGCGCGCTCGGCATGGCCGGCTGGCACTGGCTGTTCCTGGTCGGCGGCCTGCCCTGCATCCTGCTCGGCGCCGTGGTCTACCTGACGCTGAAGGACCGGGTCGAGGACGCGACCTGGCTGGCGCCCCAGGAGCGCAGCCTGCTGGCGGCGCGCATCGCCGAGCAGAACCGCCATATCGGCAACCATTCGCTGCTGGGTGCGCTCAAGACGCCCGGTTTCCTGACCCTGGGCCTGGTCTACTTCCTGATCCAGGTGAGTTCCTACGGCCTGAATTTCTGGGCGCCGCACATGATCCGCAGCGCAGGCACCACCAACCCGACCATGATCGGCCTGCTCACCGCCGTGCCCTACCTGTGCGGCGCGATCGCGATGGTGGCGGTGGGCCGCCTGTCGGACGCCAGCGGCGAGCGCCGCAAGTTCGTGATCGGCCTGGTCGTGCTGGGCGCCATCGGCTTCTGCTGCGCCGGCCTGTTCGACCACCGGCCGGGCATGCTGCTGGCGGCGCTGGCCGTGATGGGCGCCGGCGTGGTCGCCTCGATCCCGGCCTTCTGGGCGCTGCCGCCCAAGCTGGTGACCGGCGCCGGCGCGGCGGGCGGCATCGCGCTGATCAATACGCTGGGCCAGCTCGGCGGCATCGTCAGCCCGGTGATGGTGGGACGCATCAAGGACCTCACCGGCAGCACCACGCCGGCGCTGTATGCGATCGCGCTTCTCAGCCTGGTGTGCGCGGCGGTGCTGGCCTTCGGCCTGCCGCAGCAGCTGCGCCAGCGCGAACATTCCGACAATTGAAGAGGGTAGACCATGACAACGCATCAGGCATTACAAGGCGTGCGCGTGATCGAGATGGGGCAACTGATCGCCGGTCCCTTCGCCGGCAAGACCCTGGGCGAATTCGGCGCCGACGTCATCAAAATCGAGGCGCCGGGCGCGGGCGACCCGCTGCGCAACTGGCGCATGATGAAGGACGGCACCTCGGTCTGGTGGCAGGTCCAGTCGCGCAACAAACGCTCGGTGGCGCTCGACCTGCGCAGCAGCGAAGGCCAGGAGATCGCGCGCAAGCTGATCGCGGAAGCCGACGTGCTGGTCGAGAACTTCCGGCCCGGCACCCTGGAAAGCTGGGGCATGGGTTATGAGCTGCTGTCCGAACTGAACCCGGGCCTGGTCATGCTGCGCATTTCCGGCTACGGCCAGACCGGCCCTTACCGCGACCTGCCGGGCTTCGGCGCGATCGGCGAGGCGATGGGCGGCCTGCGCCACCTGACCGGCGAACCGGGACGGGTGCCGGTGCGCTGCGGGATCTCGATCGGCGACACCCTGGCGGCCTTGCACGGGACCATCGGCGTGCTGACCGCGCTGTATCACCGCAAGGTCAATGGCGGCAAAGGCCAGGTGATCGACGTCGCCCTGCACGAAGCGGTGTTCAACGTGATGGAAAGCCTGATCCCCGAGTACAGCGCGTTCGGCGCCGTGCGCGAGGCGGCGGGCAGTGCGCTGCCGGGCATCGCGCCGTCCAACGCCTACCGCTGCGGCGACGGCTACGTGCTGGTGGCCGGCAATGGCGACAGCATCTTCAAGCGCCTCATGCTGGCGATCGGCCGCGCCGACCTGGCCGAGGCGCCGGACCTGGCGGACAACGCCGGCCGCGTGAAGCGCGTGGCCGAGCTGGATGCCGCGATCGAAGCCTGGACCCTGCAACGCAGCGTGGCCGAGGTGCTGGCGGCGCTGGGCGAGGCCAAGGTCCCGGCGGGCAAGGTCTATACCGCGCAGGACATCTTTGATGACCCGCACTATCGGGCGCGCGACATGATCGTGACCCAGCAGACCCGCGAGGGCTACGAGGTCGAGGTGCCGGGCATCGTGCCCAAGCTGATGGGCACACCCGGCGCGGTGCGCTCGGCCGCCCCGCGCCTGGGCGAGGATACCGATGCTGTGCTACGCGAGATCGGCCTCACCGAAGAGCAGATCGTGGCGCTGCGCGAACGCAAGGTGGTGGCATGAGCGCCTGGAGCGGGCATGGCCGCCGCATCCATATCCAGGAAGTCGGCTTGCGCGACGGCCTGCAGGCGGAAGTCCGCTTCGTGCCGACCGCGGACAAGATCGCCCTGGCCGATGCGCTGTCGAAGGCGGGCCTGGCCAAGCTGGAAGTGAGCTCCTTCGTCTCGCCGAAAGCGGTGCCGGTGCTGGCCGATGCGGTCGAGGTCTTCGGCGGCATAGCGCGCCAGCCGGGCGTGGTCTACAGCGCCCTGGTGCCCAACCTGCGCGGCGCCGAGCGTGCGATTGCCGCCCGCGTCGACGAGATGAACCTGGTGATGTCGGCCAGCGAAAGCCACAACCTGAGCAACCTGCGCATGACGCGCGCGCAGTCTTTTGCAGGCTTGAAGGACGTGGCGGCGCTGGCGCACAGCCATGGCGTCAAAGTGAACGTCTCGCTGTCCTGCAGCTTCGGCTGCCCGATGGAGGGAGATGTGGCGCAGCAGGCGGTGCTGGACTGGTGCGAACGCTTTGTCGACGAATTGCAGGTGCAGGGCATCACCCTGTGCGATACCACCGGCATGGCCTATCCGAGCCAGGTGCGCGAGCTTACCGAAAAAGTGCGTGGGCGCTGGCCGGCATTGGAACTGACCCTGCACTTCCACAACACGCGCGGGATGGGCCTGGCGAATGTGCTGGCCGGGATCGACGCCGGCGCCGAGCGCTTCGACGCCTCGCTGGGCGGCATCGGCGGCTGCCCCTACGCGCCCGGCGCCACCGGCAACGTGTGCACCGAAGAGATCGTGCACGCACTGGAACTGATGGGCTACGACACCGGCGTGGACCTGGGCCAGCTGCTGCTGGCCGCCCACGAGCTGGAAGCCTTGCTCGGCCACGCCCTGCCGAGCCAGATCCTCAAGGCCGGCCGGCGCCTGGATCTGCACCCGGCGCCGGCGGTCTGAGAGGTCAAACAGGCTTACTTCTCGACGCGCTTGCGGCGTGCCGCCGCGGCGCCTGCCAGGCCTAGGGCCAGCAGGGCCAACGAACCCGGTTCCGGCACGTCGGCGGTCTCGAAGTTGTAGGTGGTCGACACGCCTTTCAGGTCGATGGTGATGTTGTCGGCAAACGCAAGGTAGTCCTTGCTGGCGCCGCTGCCGACACCGACGCTGAATCCGGAGATATAGGCAGCGTCGCTGTAGTAATTGCTGGCTTCCCAGGCCGACAGGGACATGTTCACCTGGCTGCCGTTGTTGAGCGTGACACCCTGGCCAGACACATTGCGCCAGAACAGGTCATTGACACCGGTGCTATTCCAGGCGCCAAGCGTGGTATGGCCGTAGGTGCCGTTGTACGCGCCTTCCCACACCAGTTCGCTACGCACGCCCTTGTCGAACACCGTCACGCGCAGGGCCGGAGTGTAGTCGGGGTTGTAGGCGGTGCCGGATTGGGCGATTGCCCAGTCGAAGGTCAGCCGGCTCAGCTGGTCCAGCAGGCCGAGGTTGCTGGCGGCCGAGTAGGGATTGCCGAGGCCGAACATGCGGGTACGGTCGCCCGTCATTTCCAGCGAGCCGTTGCCCGAGCGTGCCTTGGTGTCGGTAATAGTGCTGCTGCCGCCGTTGGCATTTTCGCTGGCCGGGTTCACCCACGAGGTCGAGCCGGGCGTGACCGTCACGACGGTGGCGTGTGCCGAGGCGATTGCCGACATTGCCAGCAGCGCAGCGGCTGCTTGTTTGAGTTCGATATGCATGATGATCCTTTAATAATTCAATACTAACGATAATTGAATTATAGCAACAATCGTGCCATGCTCATATTTTCCTTAAAAATCAATTGATTAGCTAGGAGATCAAGCTTGTTGTCACGCGCCATGTAAGATTTTTCGACAAAAATGCAGACCGGCTGCAAGCGCCGGTCTGCATCGCGCAGAATTACAGCGCCACGTCCACCCGCGCATACCACGAGCGGCCGTTGATGCCGAACGGGCAGGTCTCCCAGCAGTAGGTGAAGCCCAGCTGCGGGAAGGGGGCGGCCTTGACCGGATCCCACTTGGTCGGGAAGGTGTTGAACAGGTTGTTCGCACCGACCGTCACGCTGGCCGCCTTGCTGAAGTTGTAGCGCAGCGTGGCGTCGACGATCCACTTGGCGTCCCAGGTCTGCACGAAGGGTGCAGTGAAGCCCTGGCCCTGCACTTCGCCGTAGTAGTTGGCGCGCACGTTGCCGTTCCAGGCGCCGGTGGTGTAGTCGGCCGACAGCACGTGGTGCTGGCGCGGCTGGCCGCGTTCGATCAGGGTCACCTGCGAATCGTCGAACAGCTGGGTGCCGCTCAGCACCGGCGAATCGGAGTGGCGGCCCGCCACCTTGGTGCGGTTGAAGTCCAGCTGGCCGGACAGCACCAGCGTGGAACCCGGCCAGCGCGTGGTGTGCTCGGCCACGATGTCCAGGCCGCGCGTTTCGGTGTCGATGGCGTTGGTAAAGAACTGCGCCTGGCCCACCTTCAGCGGATCGAGGATGGCCTTGATCGGGCAGGCGGCGGCGGTGGCGCAGGCGCCCGATTCCGGCGCGATGTTCGACGAGAACACGATACGGTCGTCGATGTTGATGCCCCACAGGTCGGCGGTCAGCGAGAAGTTCGAGGCCGGGCGCAACACCAGGCCGATGCTGGCGTTCTTCGACTTCTCTTCCTTCAGGTTCGGAATGCCGAAGGCCTTGGTGACGGCGCTGCCTTCGCGCGCGGTCAGGGTCTCGGTCAGCACGCCGGCCGCGTTCAGGTTGGTCGAGACCGAGCTGTAGAACTTCTGCTGCACACTGGGCGCGCGGAAGCCGGTCGACAGGGTGCCGCGCACGCCCACGGTTTTCGACGGATCGTAGCGCAGGCTGAGTTTACCGGTGGTGGTGCTGCCGAAGTCCGAGTATTTTTCCCAGCGCACGGCTGCGCCCAGCAGCAGCTCGCTGGTCAGCTTGTGTTCGAGGTCGGCGTACAGCGCGATGTTGTGGCGGCTGTCGTCGACCGCGGTGGATGGCGTATAGCCCGGGAAGCCCTGGGTGCCGGAAGCGGCGACGCCGCCGGTCTGGTCGCGGATCACGATGGCCGGGTTGTTGGTACGGCCGTACTGGTAGGAGACTGGGTCGCCGGCGTCGATGGCGTAACCGTCGCGGCGGTACTCGAAGCCGGTGGCGAAGGAGACCTCGCGGCCGCCAAGGTTCAGCGGGCCGCGCAGGTCGGCGTTGACGGTGGTCTGCTTGAAATGCAGCTTGCCGGTATCGGCCTCGAACGGCGACTGCGCGTAGATGCCGCCGCCCGGTTTCGGCTCGTACCAGTAGCTGATGTTGATGGTTTCCTTTTCGTGGAAATCGAGCTCGCTGCGGCCATGGTTCAGCGAGACGTCGAACTTCCACTGGTCCGCCAGGTCACGGCGGTAGCCCACCGCCAGCGACTCGTCCTTCACGGTGGTGCGGATGTTCGGCAGGAAGCCGTTCGGGTACACCGAAGGCACGTTGCGGCCGTCGCCGGTGGAGCGGAAGAAGCCGGCCGAATCGCCGGTGCGGTGCGAGATGCCGCCGAAGCTGTAGAACTCGGCGCCTTCGGCCACCGGCAGCGCCGCGTTCCACCAGAAGTACTTGTCCTTGGCCAGGCTGTCGCCGATGCGCTGGGTGACGCGCGGCGGATTGACGCGCAGGGTGTCGACGCCGGCGCGGTTGGTCTCGCCGCGGTGGCGGCCTTCGACGGTCAGGTTGACGTAGCCGCCGTCGCCGATCGCCCAGCCCTTGTTGGCGCTGCCGGAATACAGCTGGCCGCCGCCTTCGCTGGTGCCGCCGACGGTGCCCGACAGCTGGGTTTCATTGGTCTGCTGCTTCAGCACGATGTTGATTACGCCGGCGATGGCATCGGAACCATACTGCGCCGCGGCGCCGTCGCGCAGCACCTCGATGCGCTGGATGGCCGACATCGGGATCGCGTTGATGTCGGTGCCGGCCGAACCGCGGCCGATGGTCTGCTGCACGTTGACCAGCGCCTGCTGGTGACGGCGCTTGCCGTTGACCAGCACCAGCAGCTGGTCCGGGCCCAGCGAACGCAGGGTCGCCGGGCGGATGATGTCGGTGCCGTCGCTGATGAAGGTCGAGGAGAAGTTGAAGGATGGGTCGAGCGTCTGCATCAGCTTGCCGAGTTCCAGCGGTCCCGCCATCTGCATGTCCTTGGCGCTGATCAGGCCGACCGGCGCCGAGGCATCGAGCGCCGTACGGGCCGCGCCGCGCGAGCCGAGCACCACCACCGAGCTCATACCTTTGTCGCTGGCCTGCGGCGCAGCCTGTTCGGTGGCTTCCTGGGCGGGCTGCTGGGTGGTCTGTTCGGTGGCGGTGTCCTGGGCCCAGGCCGGCGCAAAGGCCAGCAGCAGGGAAGAAGCGAGGAGGGTGCGGGTAAAGCAGGGCAATGCAGTCTGTTTTCTCATCCTGTGTCTCTCGTTGATATTGTTCGGGTGCCGGCGGCGCCGGTGTGGCGCGCCCGGTCCAGTCTAGCGAGGTCGGCAGGATATGGACAATTGTTAACGGCGTATATGTTGTAGTTATGTGCCAATAAGCCAATATTACTTGTATAGCCATGCAGAACTCGGCTATTCTTAGAGAGAACTGCGCCATTCCCGGCTTGCGCCCGGAATGGCGAGCTCATCCGCAATTGTGACATTTGGCGAGATTTTCACATCTCGCCGGGCCGCTCACCTGCACCTTCCCACATCCGTCCTGCCGCGCGTCACCACCGCCTCGCTGCCATACACCGGAATGTCGATGTAGGGCCGCTCGGTCGCCGCCACCGCGAGCACGTAGGCCTGGCGCACCTGACGATGGCGCAGCACGATCTTCGCCACGTAGGCCGGGGCCAGCACGCGCTGGGGCTTGCGCTTGCCCAGGTCCAGGTAGCCGAACTGCATCGTCGCCGATTCGACCGTATCCGAGGGAATCTCGCGCTGGCCGAGCAGGGCCGACAGCTGCAGCAGGAGCTGGCGGGCGCCGGCGCGCGGATCGATCAGCGCGGCCCGTTCCAGCACTTCGCCGTTGCCGGGACGGGTCAGGATGGCCAGGGTGTCGAGCTGGCCGTCGCCGGCCACCTGCACCGCGGCGGAGGCGGCGCCCAGCACCGGGATGCCGCCGATGAACTGCCGGTAGGCGCCGATCGCGCGGAACAGCGTCGCTTCCGACTGCCGGCCGGCGCGGTCGGCGCCGCGGCCCAGGGTGCGGAACAGGTGCTCGAAGCGCAGCTCGCCCTTGGCGCCGGCCCACTCGGCCAGCTGCAGCTTGAGGGCGCGTTCCTGCACCAGGCGCAGCAGCGCTTCCTGTCCGGTGCCGCGGGCGAAGGGCTTCGATGCCGGCGCCAAGCCGGAGACATAGCGCAGCGCGCCGGACGCGTGGTACAGCACCGCGCGGGCGCCGCCGGCCAGGTGGATGACGGTATGCTCGCCGCTCTGCTTCCAGCTGCCGGCATCGATCTGCGGGCAGCCGTCCTGCTCGCGCAGCATGCTGACGAAGCGGCGGCTGCGCGCCTGCAGCTGTTCGCGCGAGAGCTGCTGCAGCAGCAGCACGTCGGCCTGCGTTGGGGGTTGTTGCGAGTCCGCTTCGAGCAGCGATGCCGCCAGGGTGTGCACGTCCATGATTAGCCCTCCGTCCAGTACCACAGCAGGCAGGCCTGCCGGGCAGGCGCCAGGTCCGGGTCCACGTTGCCGTGGCCCCACAGGTGATCGCGGTTGATCGTGCTGCGCTCCCAACGGATGTCGCCGTCGTTCCAGGTGTCGGCATCGCCCACGCAGACCGTGACCGGGTGGTTGTCGACCCACCAGTCCGAGACGCCGTCGTGCCAGGCGCGCGAGACGGTGTCCCCGGAGATCAGGTTGTCGCCGACGTCCTCGCCGCATTCGTCGGTGGTGATGCCGTCCCACATCAGGTCCCAGGCGCCGCAGTAGATGTGCATGCGCGCGAAGATGTTCCACAGGCCGGCGATGGTGGGCAGGGCGGCGGTGTCGCAGGAATAGGCCATCACCCATTCGTTGTTCCAGTCCTCGCCCAGCTGCCAGTTGGACGAGTTGGCGTACCACTCGGTGGCCGGGGTGTCGTACAGCAGCACCGCGTGGCCGGCTTCGTCGTGGTTGCCGTGGGTCTCGATCCAGAACAGGTCGACGTCGTCGGCCCAGTTGCGGTCGCCGCCGCCACGGTCGCTGTCGCGCAGGTCGGTCTCGAACACGTTGGTGTTCGCCCAGTAGAACGCGCGGGTGTGGCCGGCCGAACGCAGCCTGGCATCGAGGCCATTACTTCGGTTGAAGGTGTAGGTCAGGTCGCCCGCCGTGTCCACGTTCGCCGCGCGCGCGTGGTTGAAAAGCGGATTGCCTCGACACCGAAACGTGCCATGGTGGAATCTCCTTTGAATGCATGCTGGATGCGCATCCGTACGGTAGACCTATGCGCGCTGGATGGGTCTGCTCTGCATCAGCGCTGCGCCACGAAGCGTTATATAATCAGGTATATTGCGGTATTGACCACGAACTGGATCTTTTCCATGCAGAACTCTTTGCCGAAAAAACTGGCTGCAGCCGCGGCCATGATCCTGGCGGCCACCCTGGCCCAGGCCGGCGACCTGCACGTCTCCGCGGCGGCCAGCCTGACGAATGCCTTCCAGGACATCGCCCAGGGCTACGAAGCCCAGCATGCCGGCACCAAGGTGCTGCTGAACTTCGGCGCCTCCGGCGCGCTGCTGCAGCAGATGGCCAAGGGCGCGCCGGTCGACGTGTTCGCCTCCGCCGACATGGAAACCATGGACCTGGCCGAGAAGCAGAACCTGGTCGCCGCCGGCGAGCGCCGCAACTTCGTGCGCAACAGCCTGGTCGTGATCGTGCCGCTCGAGAGCAAACAAAGCCTGACCCGCCTGCAGGACCTCGGCCAGCCGGCGGTACGGAAGATCGCCATCGGCAACCCGGCCAGCGTCCCCGTCGGACGCTATACCCAGCACGCGCTGGAAGCGGCGAAACTGTGGCCCGGCCTCGCCGCCAAGGCCATCAACACCCAGAACGTGCGCCAGTCGCTCGACTACGTGGCGCGCGGCGAAGTCGATGCCGGCTTCGTCTACGGCACCGACGCCGCCGTCATGAAGGATAAAGTGAAGGTCGCGTTCGAGGTGCCGCTGGACGTTGCCATCGCTTATCCGATCGCGCGCACCGCCGGCAGTAGCAACGCGGCCGAGGCGAAAAGCTTCGTCGACTACGTGCTGTCGCCGGCGGGGCAGGCGGTGCTGGCGAAGTACGGCTTCCTCAGGCCTTGAGCATGAACGCATGGTCGGCGCTGGCGCTGTCGCTGAAGGTCGCGGGCTGCGCCACGCTGATCGACATCGTGCTCGGCGTCGCGGTCGGCTTCCTGCTGGCGCGCAAGCGCTTTCCGGGACGTGAGCTGCTCGACACCTTGCTCACCCTGCCGATGGTGATGCCGCCGACGGTGCTCGGCTACTACCTGCTAGTGCTGATCGGCCGCCACGGCTGGCTCGGCGCCTGGCTGCACGACAGCTTCGGCATCAACCTGATCTTCACCTGGCAGGGCGCCGTGATCGCCGCCGCCATCGTCATCTTCCCGCTGGTGTTCAAGCCGGCGCGCGCCGCCTTCGAGGCCGTCGACGGCCAGCTGGAGCAGGCGGCGCGGGTGCTGGGCGTGTCGGAAGCGGCGCTGTTCTTCCGCGTGACCTTGCCGCTGGCCTGGCGCGGCATCCTGGCCGGGGTGCTGCTCGGCTTCGCCCGCGCGCTGGGCGAATTCGGCGCGACCCTGATGGTGGCCGGCAGCATTCCCGGCCGGACGCAGACCCTGTCGATCGCCGTCTACGAAGCCGTGCAGGCCGGGCAGGACGATAGCGCCAACCTGATGGTGCTGCTGACCTCCTTCGTCTGCATCGCCGTGCTGCTGACCGCGGGGCGCCTGGCGCCGGGCCGCCTGGTTGGCCGGTAGGAGGCGCGATGCTGCTCGATCTCGACATCCGCAAGACGCTGGCAGCCGGCAAGCAGAGCTTCCAGCTGGACGTGCGCCTGAAAACGGACAGCCAGCGCATCGTCATCCTCGGCCCGTCCGGCGCCGGCAAGAGCCTGACCTTGAAAGCCATCGCCGGCCTGCTGCGTCCCGACGCCGGCCACATTCGCATCGACGAGCACGTGCTGTTCGATGCGGTTCAAGGCATCGACCTGGCGCCGCAACGGCGCGAACTGGCTTACGTGTTCCAGGACTATGCGCTGTTCCCGCACCTGAGCGTGCGCCAGAACATCGCCTTTCCGCTGGTGCGCGGCTGGTTGAATCCACGGCGCCACCACGCGCACGCGCAGGTCGACTACTGGCTCGAGGCCTTCCAGCTGGGCCAGGTGGCGGACCAGTATCCGCACGAGCTGTCGGGCGGGCAGAAGCAGCGCACGGCCCTGGCGCGCGCCCTGGTGACGCAGCCGCGCGCGCTGCTGCTGGACGAGCCTTTCGCCGCCCTCGACCCGGTCCTGCGCGCCCGCATGCGCACCGAGCTGAAAGAGCTGCAGCACCGCCTGCAGGTGCCGATGGTTCTCATTACCCACGATCCGGAGGATGCCGCGGTGTTCGGCGACCACGTGCTCGACCTGCGCGACGGCCGGCTCGATCCGGGCGCCGGCTTCCGCATCGCAGGAACGGGGACGGCATGACAGCGGACAATATGGGCATCGGCCTGGATGGCGAAATCTGGATGACGGTCGGCGGCGAGAACCTCGGCGGCCCGGGCAGGATTGCGCTGCTGGCGAAGATCGCCGAATGCGGCTCGATCACCCAGGCGGCCAAGGCCATCCGGATGAGCTACAAGGCGGCCTGGGACGCCATCGATGCGATGAACAACCTGGCGGGCGAGCCGCTGGTGGAGCGCCTGGCCGGCGGCAAGGGCGGCGGCGGCACGCGCCTGACCGCGCGCGGCGCGCAGCTGGTCGCGAACTTCGCGCTGATCGAACGTGAGCACCGTAATTTCGTCAAACGCCTGAGCGAGCACGCGGACGGCATCGCCGACGATTATCTATTGGTCAGGAAGATGAGCATGAGAACCAGCGCACGCAACCAGTTCCTGGGGAAAGTCACGCAGCTCAAGCGCGGCGCCGTCAACGACGAGATCACGCTGGAAGTCGCGGGCGGCCACGCCATCGTCGCCATCGTGACGCACGAGAGCGTCGACAACCTGGGTCTGCAGGTGGGCGCGGAAGCCTTTGCGCTGGTCAAGTCCTCGTCCATCATCCTGGTGAGCGGCGACGACCAGGCCCGCTATTCGGCGCGCAACCGCCTGGCCGGCACCATCGCCCGCGTCGAGCCGGGGGCGGTCAACACCGAAGTCGTGATCGACCTGGCGGGCGGCGGCTCGGTGGCGGCCATCGTCACCCGCGAAAGCAGCGAGAGCATGGGCCTGGCCGTCGGCGGGCAAGCAGCGGCCATTTTTAAAGCGTCCAGCGTCATCGTCGGCGTGCCGGCCTGACATCATCGTGTCACATCGCGCCGCTAGCATGGCGCGGCGACCCGTGTGCCCGCCTCGCGCGGGAAGCGCTACAGTGACGATGTTCAAAGGAGATGCAATGGAATGCGAAATCAAGCTGGCCCTGGACACCGCCAGCGTCAACCAGATCAAGAAGCTGCCGCTCCTGCGCCCGCCCGGCGCCGCCAAGCCGGTGGAGCACGAACACGTCGACCGCTATTTCGACACCGCCGATTTCACGCTGTGGCAGCACGGCTTCGCCCTGCGCGTGCGCAGCGAAGGCACGCGCCACGTGCAGACGCTGAAGGGCGGCGGCACGGTCGTCGCCGGCCTGCACCAGCGCGTCGAGCTGGAAGGGGAGGTCAGCTCGGATGAGCCCGACCGCGAGCTGTTCGCGCGCCAGTTGCGCGAGGCCCTGCCGGCGCTGGCGAAGAAATTCAGCGCGCACGCCGCGGCGCTCGAGCCGGTCTTCGTCAACAAGGTCAAGCGCGCCGCCTGGGTGCTGGACCTGGCGGATGGCGTGAAGGTCGAATGCGCGCTGGACACGGGCGAGCTGCAGCGCGGCGACCGCGCGCTGCCGGTGCGCGAGCTGGAACTCGAGATGAAGGAAGGCGATCCGGCCCGCCTGTACGACCTGGCGCGCCAGGTCCACGAGGCGGTGCCGGTGCGGATCGAGAACGTCAGCAAGGCCGAGCGCGGCTATGCGATGGCCGGTTCCGTCGCCCCGCGCGCCGTCAAGGCGACCGCGGTGGCGCTGAAGCGCAAGGCCAGCATGGGCGAGGCGCTGGCCGGCATCCTGCGCAACTGCCTGGAGCAGATGCAGGCCAACGAACAGGGCGTGCTGGCGGGCGAGGTCGAGAGCCTGCACCAGATGCGGGTCGGCCTGCGCCGCCTGCGTGCCGCGATGGCGATGGTCAGGGACATGGTGCAGCTGCCGGAACCCTTGGCCGGCGACGTCGAATGGCTGGCGGGGGAGCTCGGCGACGCCCGCAACTGGGACGTCTTCATCGACTCGCTGCTGCCCGGCCTGCCGGTGCCGGACCAGCACAAGCCGGCGCTGGCGCGCGTCGAGGTGGCCGCGCGTGAAGAGGCGGAGCGGCACCGCGCCCGCGTGCGCGCAGCGGTCGGCAGCCCGCGCTATACGGGCCTGATGCTGGGCCTGGGCGCCTGGATCGCCGGCGAAGGCTGGCGCGCCGAGGGCCCGCCTGTCGCCGCTCTGGAGCGGAAGGTGAGCAAGACCGCGCCGACCCTGGTGCGGCACGCTGCGGCGCGCGTGCGCAAGCGCGCCCGCGGCGTCGACCTGCAGCATCCCGAAACCCTGCACCGGGTGCGGATCGCCGCCAAGAAGGAGCGCTATGCGCGCGAGTTCTTCGAGGCCCTCACGCATGGGAAAACTGCGGGCAAGAAGGAAGCGCGCCGCCACGACATGCTGACCGGGATGCAGGACGAACTGGGCCTGCTGAACGACGGCGTGGTGGCGCGCGAACTGGTCGGCCAGCTGCGCGAGCGCGTGCCGCAGGAGAGCGCGCTGCTCGGCTTCATCGAAGGGGTGCTGGCCGAACGCGCCGCCGATACGCTGCCGCGCGCCGGCAAGCATGTGCGGCGCAAGCTGCGGGCAAGGGCGGGTTTTTAAGCTTTTACGGCGAGGAATTCGCCTTTGCCGACCGGAACCAGGCTGGTGGTGAATTCTCCGTCTGCGCGCACGGCCTCGGTGAAGGCAGCCATCTCTTCCGCGTGCGAGGTGGCGTTGTCGACCACCAGCAGGCCGCCGCCGCGCAAGATGCGCTTCAGGTCCGGCCACCAGTCCAGGTAGGCGCTGCGCTGGGAATCCAGGAAGACCAGGTCGAATTCCCCATCCCCGAATTTCGCCAGGTGGCCGCCGGCGTCGCCTTCGAGCTGGCTGATGCGGTCTTCCAGTCCGCCGCGTTCGAAATTCTGTCTCGCCATCGCGATCTTCTGCGGCGACATCTCGATTGTCGTGACATCGCCGTCGATGCTGGCCACGGCATCGGCCAGCCACAAGGTCGAATAGCCGTTCGAGGTGCCGATTTCGAGGACATGGCGCGCGCGCATCGCCTTGACCAGCACCGCCAGGAAGTCGCCGGTGTCGGGCGTGATGTTGAGCATGCGGGTGGCGCGGTTGGCGGCGTCGCCGTCGTGGGCGTCGCCGAAGGCCGCCAGCTCGGCGAGCAGGGTGTGCAGCTTGTTGTCCAAGACGTTCTCCTTTGTGGATTCATCTTGCCACATCGGAGCACGCTTTGCTGAATTGGTGCCGGTATATTTCCCGACCGCCGGCGCCGGTAGGGCAGCTGGGCTGCCGTGCTCTTTTCCCTAGGAGCGATGTCTATTCTGAGCCTGGAATATGACAGGGATTTGACGCGCCTCCGCTTATGGCGCGCCGCCGGCGCCGGTCGCCGCGCCCTTGGCCACCGAGGTCCACTTGCGCAGCATGCCGGCCAGCGCCGCGCCCGGCCTGGCATTGGGGACCAGCAGCCCGACCGCCGCCTGCAGCGCCTTGTCGTCGCGGGTGCCGAACATGCGGGTGCTTTCCGGTACCGCGCGTTGCGCCGCATCGCCGGGCGTGTCCTGGGTGGGCGCCAGGTGCTTGGCCAGGTCCGATTCGCGCAGCTGCAGTTCGTCGTCGGCGCTGCCGCCTGGGCGCACCACGAGGTCGGGCGTGACGCCGCGCGCCTGGATCTCGTGCCCGGCCGGCGTGAAGTAGCGCGCGACCGTGAACTTGATGCCGGCGTCCTCGTCCAGCGGAATGACGGACTGGATCGAGCCCTTGCCGAAGGTCTGGCTGCCGACGATGGTTGCGCGGTGGTTGTCCTGCAGCGCGCCCGCCAGCAGTTCCGCCGCCGAGGCCGAGGCGCCGTTCACCAGCACCGTCAGCGGCACCGTGCGGGTCCAGGCCGGCAGGCCGGCGAGCACGTCGGCGCTGTTCGCTTCGCGGTAGTAGCGCTGGTCGACGGTCACCTTGGCTTCGGCACTGGCGTCCCTGCCGCGCGCCGTGAACATCGTCGCGCCCGCAGGCAGGAAGGCGCCGCCCACCGCCACCGCCGCCGACACCAGCCCGCCGCCATCGTTGCGCAGGTCGAGCACGAGCCCGCGCGGCGCGCCCTGGGCATCGAGCTTCTTCAGGATGGCCGCCAGGTCGGCGCCGGTGGCGCTGCCGAATTCCGAGATACGGATCCAGGGGACACCCGCTGCCGTCATGCTCATGCGCACCGTGTCGTTGTGCATCGCCTCGCGCACGATGCGCAGGGTACGCAGCTTGCCGCGGCGCGCGGTGCCGACCGCCACCGCCGAGCCTGCGGCTCCATTCATGCGCCTGGCGGCCTCGCTCGACTGCAAGCCGGCGACCGGCGCACCGTCGATCGAGACCAGCAGGTCGCCGGCCTGGATGCCGGCCCTGTCGGCGGGCCCCTGCGGGGTCGTGGCGACCACGCGCAGCCTTCCATGGTCGTCTTCGACTTCGATGCCGATGCCGACATAGCTGCCGGTGTTTTCGCGATCGATCTCGCGCATCGCGTCCTTGTTCATGTATTCGGAATGGGCGTCGAGCGAGGCCAGCATGCCGGCGATCGCGCCCTCGAACAGCTTGCCGTCGTCGGCCTGGGACACATAGTTGCGCTTGATGAGGGCATAGGTTTCAAGCAGCTTTTCCATCTTGGCGCGCGGTATGGTCACCGCCTCGTCCTGCGCCCTGGCCGCCGGGGCCATGGCCAGCCAGAACGCTGCCACGCCCGCCATCCATCTTCGTTTCGTCATCGTGCACTCCTTTCGCGGACCATTCTGGCTTGTTCAGGTGTTAACCGGTGTAGGGCGGCCGTAAAACGAGGTAAAGGCGGGTCATGCATGGAAGCATGGCCACGCATATAGCTGATATTGCCGTGTAAATCTTTTCCACCTGGAAAAAAACGCCGATAATCAGCGTTTTGGCGGCCCCGTCAGCCGCCCCGTCCAGGAGAGCCTCGTGCAAGAAAAGCATCACGACCAGGAACAGCCGGAAGCCGGCCCGCCCGCCAATCCTTCGCGCCGCAAGATCTTCCAGGCTGCCGCCGCGGTCGGCCTGTCGACCACGCTGCCGGCCGCCAGTGAAGCAGCGACGGCCCATCCGAAGGCCGCCAAAGTCATCAAGGGCTCGCTCGACGCCAAGCTCAAGGAGCACGTCAAGAACGTGGTCGTGATCTATCTCGAGAACCGCAGCTTCAACAACCTGTTCGCGGACTTCCCGGGCCTGGCCCAGCCGCTGGCCGAGCTGCCCGCGGCGGCGGCCGCGCAGAAAGACCGCGACGGCAGCGTGCTGCGGGAACTGCCGAAGATCTGGGGCGGCATGGTGCCGGCGCGCCAGAACCTGGGCGGCAAGGATTACCTCATCAAGGAAGACGACATCCAGCACCTGCCGAACGCCCCGTTCAAACTGAGCGACGCGCAGGGCAAGCCGCTGCCGGAAGGCCTGGTCACGCGCGACCTGGTGCACAATTTTTATCACAACCAGATGCAGATCAACGGCGGCAAGAACGACGGCTTCGTCGCCTGGGGCGACAGCGGCGCGCTGGTGATGGGCCATTACGGCGAGACCCCGAAGAACCTGGGCCTGTATCAGATCGCGCGCGAGTTCACGCTGTGCGACAACTTCTTCATGGCGGCCTTCGGCGGCTCCTACCTGAACCACCAGTTCCTGATCAGCGGCCGCACGCCGGAATTCTTCAACGCGGCCGAGACCCCGGCGAAGAAAAAGATCGCGGTGCTGGAAGACGGGCCGCAGGGCGTGCGCCTGGCGGTGACGCCGGACTCGCCGAAGTCTGCGCTGGAAGGCAAGCCGCACTTCGTCAACAACGGCCCCATCACGCCGGACGGCTACGCGGTCAACACCATGGCCCCGCCTTACCAGCCGAGCTGGGTGCGCCCGGCGCCGGGCGGCGATGCAAGCATGGCCGACCCGATGGACCCGTCCGTGCTGCCGCCGCAAAGCTACGACACCATCGGCGACCTGCTGTCCGCGCGTTCCGTCAGCTGGGCCTGGTACGGCGGCGCCTGGCAGGCAGCGCTGGACGGCCGCGGCGAAGGCTCGCGCCCGAACTTCCAGCACCACCACCAGCCCTTCAATTACTTCAAGCAGTTCGCGCCGGGCACCGCCGCGCGTGAACGCCACATCCGCGATGGCGGCCTGGGCGACAGCCCGATCTCGAACAAGTTCATCGCCGACGTGGTGGCGGGCCGCCTGCCGGCGGTCAGCTTCTACAAGCCGCAGGGCAACCTGAACCTGCATGCCGGCTACTCGGACATCGAATCGGGCGACGCCCACGTGGCCAACGTGATCGAGCACCTGAAGAAGTCGCCGCAGTGGAAGAACATGGTGGTCGTGATCACTTTCGACGAGAACGGCGGCTGGTGGGACCACGTGGCGCCGCCCAAGGGCGACCGCTGGGGCCCGGGTTCGCGCATCCCGGCGATCGTGGTGTCGCCCTTCGCCAGGAAGGGCGCGGTCGACCACAACTTCTACGACACGACCTCGGTCCTGCGCTTCCTGACCCGCCTGCACGGCCTGCCGCTGCTGGAGGGCCTGGCCGCGCGCAACGCGGCCTTCGAAGCGCGCGGCGCCCGTCCGCCGGGCGATCTGACGGCCACGCTCAGTTTCCGCTGAGCGCTTCAGACCCTCTGCAAGCGGCCTCTTGAGGCCGCTTTTTTTCGAATAATTTCCTGACGGCTAACGCGCGCTGTACCGCTAAACACGGCGATACACTCTGGGCCTACCGTTGTCATTTGAACACGGCCCAAACTTCACCATAAGAGATCAGGAGAGCGATATGCAGAAGAATAAAACCTTGAAAGGGCTGTTGGCCGTTTCGGCCGTGGCCGCCATGTTCAGCGCCTTCGGCGTGCATGCCCAGACCGCTGTCAGCTCCAGCCCGTCCCAGACCGGCACCAGCAGC
This sequence comes from Telluria sp. GW821-FHT07G12, assembly GCF_059418525.1. NCBI lineage: Bacteria > Pseudomonadati > Pseudomonadota > Betaproteobacteria > Burkholderiales > Oxalobacteraceae > Telluria > Telluria sp. GW821-FHT07G12. Next base: position 183,907 of record NZ_JBWKQA010000008.1, read on the forward strand.
ACCAATCCCAACCAGGCCGGCAAGACGACCAAGGAAGGGACGATGGACAACACCAACAGCACCGGCATGGAAAACCGCGGCAACCAGGCGACCAAGGCCGACAAGGCCATGGGGTCCAGCTCCTCCGGCCAGTCGGGCTCCAGCTCGAGCGCAGCCGGCATGACCGGCAAGACGACCAAGGATGGCACGACCGGCAACACCAACAGCCAGGGCATGGAACACCGCTCCAGCGGCGCCAGCGGTGCAGCCGGCGCGACGGCTTCGGGCGCCAAGCTGAGCAGCGGTGACGCCGGCATCCTGAAGGACATGGCAATGGCCAACATGGCCGAGATCGAAGGCGGCAAGCTGGCCCAGAGCAAAGGCCAGAGCGCCGAAGTGAAGGCCTTCGGCCAGCAGATGATCGACGACCACTCCGCCAACCTGAAGGAAGTGCAGGCCCTGGCCGAGAAGCACGGCGTGACCCTGCCGACCGAGCCGGACGCCAAGCACAAGGCCATGGCCGCCAAGCTCGAAAAGATGAGCGGCGCCGACTTCGACAAGGCCTACATGAAGCAGGCCGGCGTGCAGGACCACAAGACCGTCCACAGCAAGCTGATGGCCGCTGCCAAGAAGGCCAAGGATGCGGACGTGAAGGCCCTGGTGGAAAAGACCGAGCCGGTCGTGGCGCAGCACCTGAAGTCGGCGGAGCAGATGCCGTCGGCTAAGTCGGGTACGGCTGCCGGCAAGTAAGCCCATACACGTCGTTGCCGCGAAAGCGGAAAGAGCCCCCCAGGCTCTTTCCTCCATGCTGAGCTGGCTAAGGACGCTCAGTATGGATCCCCGCCTGCGCGGGGATGACCTTGTTCAGCGTAAGCTGTCCCTCAAGCGCAGCTTCTCTGCACCAGCAATCCCCGCAACCTCTCCACATCGATCGGCTTGGTCAGATGATGATCGCAGCCCGCCTCGAAGGCGCGTTGCCGGTCCTTGTCCTGGCCCCAGCCCGTCGTCGCGATCACGGTCATGCCTGCGCCGCCGGGCAGGCTGCGCAGGCGGCGCGCCAGTTCGTAGCCGTTCAGGTCGGGCAGGCCGATATCCAACAGCACCGCATCCGGGCCGAAGCTCGGCGTGAGCGCCAGCGCCGACTGGGCCGTGTGCGCCATCCGCGTGTCGCAGCCGTACATCCCCAGCGCCATCGCCAGCGCCTCGGCGGCATCCGGGTTGTCGTCGACCACCAGCACGCGCATCGCCTCGGGCATCTCTGGGCTGCCGGCCTGCGCATCCTGGCCCTCGGGCGCGTCCGCCGCGCACGACGCCGTCGCCAGCAGCGGCAGGCGCACCGTGAATTCGCTGCCCAGGCCCGGTCCCGCGCTGGCCGCCTGGATGCCGCCGCCGTGCAGCTCGACGATGCCGCGCACCAGCGCCAGGCCGATCCCCAGGCCGCCCTTGGCGCGGTCGAGCGCCGGTTCCAGCTGCGAGAACATGTCGAACACGCTTTCCAGGTTCGACGCCGGGATGCCGATCCCGGAATCGCGCACCTTCAGTTCGGCGAAGCCGAGCCGGCCGCACAGGCGCAGTTCGATGACGCCGCCGTCCGGCGTGTACTTGATGGCGTTGTTGAGCAGGTTGACGACCACCTGCGACAGCCGCGTGGCGTCGCCGTCGACCATCAGCGGCGGCCCGGCGATGTCCAGGCGCAGGGTATGGCGCGCGTTGCGCAGGGCGCCGGACAGGTCCTGCACCGCGCCCTGGACCAGCGGCCCCAGCTCGACCGGTGCGCGGCGCAGCTGCATGCGTCCCTGCGTGATGCGCGAGACTTCCATCAGGTCGTCGACCAGGTGGGTCAGGTGGCGCAGCTGGCGGTCGAAGGCCTGCAGCAGGCGGCCATCCGGGGCGCGGCCGTCGCTGCGGTTATCGAGCAGCTGCATGACGTCGAGCGCGTTGCGCATCGGCGCCAGCGGATTGCGCAGCTCGTGCGAGAGCGTGGCCAGGAACTCGTCCTTGCGGCGGTCGGCCGCCGACAGCTGGGCATTCAGGACTTGCAGCCGCGCTTCGGCGCGCTCGTGCGCCTCCAGCGCCGCCTCGGCCGTCCTGCGCGCCGCCAGCAGCTCGCGTTCGTAGGCGTGGCGGTCGGCCGACTGGAACACCGCCCACTGGTCGACCACCTGGCCGGCCTGCAGGCTGCGCACGATGTTGACCAGCACCGGCAGGTGCCGGCCGTCCCGGTGGCAGAGGTCGACCTGGATCTCGGCCACCATGCCGCGGTCCTGCAGCATGGGCATGCAGTGGGTATGGTGGAACAGGCGCGCGCCCATGGGCAGCAGCTCGAACATGCGCAGCTTGCCGGCCAGCTCGTCTTCCTCGTAGCCGAGCCAGCCGCGCAGGGTGGCGTTGGCGCGCAGGATCAGGCCGTCGGCATCGGTCAGCAGCAGGCCGCAGGCGGCCTGTTCGAACAGCGCGTCGGCGTCGGGCAGCAGGGTGTCCACGACGCTCAGCGCAGGACCTGCGCAAGGAAGCCGTCGATGACGCGCGAGCTTTCGGTGGGCGCGCTCATGTGCGGACAGTGGCCAACGTTGCGGATCACGCGCAGGGTGCTGCGCGGCAGGTGGCGCTGCAGCCAGTCGCCGACCTGGCGCGGCGCGATCAGGTCGTCGCTGCACTGCAGGATCAGGGCCGGCACCTGCGAGCGCGGGACGTCGGCGCGGTGGTCGGAATAGAAGGTCACGCGCGCGAAGTGGCGCGCGATCTCGGGATCGTTGCGGCAGAAGCGGTCGACCAGTTCCTCGCCCAGCGCCGGCTGGTTGGGCGCGCCCATGATCATCGGCGCCACCTTGCGCGACCAGCCGAGGTAGTTGGCGTCCATGGTGTCGAGCAGGCCGTCGATGTCCTCGCGGTTGAAGCCGCCCACGTAGTCGCCGTCGTTGATGTAGCAGGGCGAGGGGCCGACCATGATCTGGGCCGCGAAGCGTTGCGGGGCTTCGATCGCGGCCAGCATGCCGATGGTGGCGCCCACCGAATGCCCGACCAGCACCACCGGCCCGGCGCCGGCGGCGGCATCGACGACTTCGAGCAGGTCGGCGGCGTGGCCGTGCAGGCTGGCGTATTTGTTGCGGTCGTAGGCGGACAGGTCGGACTGGCCGCAGCCGGCCAGGTCCCAGGTGAGGACGCGGAAGCGGTCTTCATAGGCAGGCGCCAGGAAACGCCACATGGTCTGGTCGCAGCCGAAGCCATGGATGAACACCATGGTCGCCGCGCCTTCACCGGTGGTGTGGACGTGGTGGCGGATCTGTACGGACATGACTCCCTCCATTTGCCCCGGCGGCAGAAAGGATTTCTGTTAAATGGGAATTGCAGCCGTGTAATAAAAAAGCGGTCCCATTGTGCGCCGCAATCCGGCGCCATGTCTAGTACAAAATGCAGCTGCCAGGAGCTTATGCCAGCTGCATGGGTCATGCGCGCCCGTACTTACGCACCAGGTTTCTAGCTGGCCTTCCACTTGCCTTGCAGGCGCCCGATGGCGATCTCGATGCCCACCGTCGCCCGCACCAGCTTGTCTATATAGTCGCGCGGCGCGTCGTCGACCGACCAGCCGTGGCCGTGCGCAGCTTCCTGCCGGCGGGTCGCCCGGCGCATGTGGGCCAGCAGCCATTCCACATCGTCGATCACGCGCAAGCGGCCGTGCGCATGCACGACGGCGTAATTCCAGGTCGGCACCGCGCGCCCGCCGATGGCCTGCAGGTCGTAGCGCTCGGGCGAGACATAGCCGGACGGGCCCTGGAAGATCGCCAGCACCGCCGCGCCGTCCTGGCGCCACAGGGGATTGGCGCGCGCCACGTGGGCGCGCAGCAGGCCCTGCGGCGCATCGTCCGATGGCGGCACCAGCTCGAAGGGGATGTGGTCGGCGGCCAGGCCGTCTTCGTCCAGCCGCACCAGGGCGCCCAGCGGGTGGGCTTCGATCAGGCCGTGCAGGACGTCCAGGCGCTCCTCGGCGAAGCGGGCGGGCAGGTACATCAGACGCCTCCTTCGACTACCACCTCGCCACGCAGCGAACTGGCGATGTAGCAGCGCGCATGGGCTTCATGGTGCAGCCGGGCCAGCACATCGGCGTCCGGCGCCTGTCCCGCGAAAGCGATTTGCGGCCGCAGCACGATGCGGACGATCGCCAGCCGGCCCTGCTCGTCGGCGTCGAGGTAGCCGGTGGCCTGGTCGCGGTAGCTGTCGACCACCAGGCCGCGCGCCGCCGCCAGCGACAGGAAGAACAGCATGTGGCAGCTGCTCGCGGCCGCCACCAGCGCCTCTTCCGGATCGACGGCGGCGGGATCGGACATCGGCAGCGGCACCGACAAAGGCGAGGACGAGGCCGGCACCGAGAGGCCGCCGTCGAACTGCCAGCTGTGCGCGCGGCTGTAGGCTTGATCGGTAAAGGGCTGGGCGCCGCGTTCCCAGGAAAGACTGGCGTCGAAGGTTTTCATGGGGGCCATCATAGGCTTGCCAGTGGCTTGCCGGAATAGCCAATAAGGACGAAGATGGGCGTACCAATTTCATCGCCCTCCAGGGAGCCATGCACGTCCACGACATCCTCGCCGCCATGCCGCTCGAGCGCGAATCCGCCACGCCGCTGTTCCGCCAGCTCTATCTGCAGCTGAAGGAAGCGATCCTGGCCGGCGGCATCGCGCCGTCCGCGCGCCTGCCGGCCACGCGCGAGCTGGGCCGTCTGCTTGCCGTCTCGCGCCAGACCGTGCTGGCCGCCTACGAGCAGCTGATGGCCGAGGGCTACCTGGAAGGGGCGGTGGGGAAGGGGACCTTCGTGAGCGCCTCGCTGCCGACGGCGGCCAGGGTGACGCCATCCGCCGATGAAGCCGCACCGCCGCTGGCGCGCCCGCTGTCCGCGCGCGGCGAGGCGATGGCGGCGGCGATGGTGCGCGTGCGCCATCACGACGGCCCGCTGCGCAGCTTCCGCATCAGCATGCCGGGCCTGGACCTGTTTCCCTTCGAGGTCTGGCGCAAGCTCGAGGCGCGCCACTGGCGCCGCCGCCAGGTCCCGCTGGGCTATGGCGGCCCGGCCGGCCACGCGCCGCTGCGCGAACTGCTGTGCGCCTACTTGCGGGCCTCGCGCGGGGTGCGCTGCACGCCGGAGCAGATCGTCATCACCGCCGGTTCGCAGCAGGCTTTATATCTGCTGGCCCAGCTGCTGCTGGCGCCGGGCGAGGGCGTGTGGCTGGAGTCGCCCGGCTACCAGGGTGCGCTGGCGCCCTTCGCGGTGGCAGGCGCGACCATCTGCCCGGTGCCGGTCGATGCCGAGGGTATGGATGTCGCCTATGCCGCCGCCCATTATCCGGATGCGCGCCTGGCCTTCGCCACGCCCTCGCACCAGCTGCCGCTGGGCGTGACCATGAGCCTGGCCCGGCGCCTGGAGCTGCTGCGTTGGGCCCAGGCGAAGCGCGCCTGGATCGTCGAGGACGATTACGACAGCGAGTACCGCTACACCGGCCCGCCGCTGGCATCGCTGCAAAGCCTGGACCGCACTGGCTGCGTGATCTATGTCGGCACCCTGTCGAAGGTGCTGTTCCCGGGACTGCGCCTCGGTTACATCGTGGCGCCGCCGGCCCTGGCCGAGCCGCTGGCGCGCGCCAAGGCCGTGGTCGACCGCCACAGCCCGATCGTGCCGCAGGCGGTGCTGGCCGACTTCATCCAGGAGGGCCACTTTGCGCGCCACATCCGGCGCACCCGCGACGCCTACGGTGAACGGCGCATCGCCCTGCTGGACGCGATCGAAGCGCGCATGCGGGGCGCGCTGGCCTGCGGTCCTTCGGACGCCGGCCTGGATTTGTGCGTGGGAGTCACAAATGGCTTGAGCGAGGCGGACGCGGCGGCGCGCGCGGGCGCGGGCGGGGTCGACGTGCGGCCGCTGGCCTATTACACGAACCCGGCCGCCGGCCCCGATTGCGCAGTGCCGCCCGGCCTGCTGCTGGGTTTTTCGGCCTTCACGCCGGCGCAGATCCGCGCCGGTATCGAGCGCCTCGAACAAGCCATTTGCTGATTACTTGCTGAGCAAATAGGCGCTCATGTCGCGCGCATCGCCTTCCGTGACGCCCATGGCCGGCATCGCCGCGTGCGGATCGATGGCTTGCGGGTTGCGGATCCACGCGATCAGGTTGTCCTGGGTGGGCTTCAGTTTGCCGGCCATGACCGGACGCCGCGCCAGCCCGTCCAGTGGGCGGCCGACGTCGACGTCGGAGCCGGTCACGCCGGGAATCTTGTGGCAGGACTGGCAGGCGTACTGGCCGATGATCTTCTTGCCGCGGCCGGCGTCGCCCCGCAGCACGGCGCCGCCGGTGGCATTGCCGGCCGTGACAGCCGAGGAGGGCGGACTGTCGGGCGCCGTGGCGACGGCGCCGGCCGACAGTTCACGGTAGGCGCCCGTATCCAGGCCCGGCAGGCGGGTGAGGAAGGCGACCAGCGCCCAGGTGTCGGCCTCGCCCAGGCGCACTTCCCAGGCCGGCATCCCGCTCATCTTGATGCCGTGGCGCGTGATCCAGTACAGCTCGCGCGGCTTCCAGCGCTCGGCGGCGTCGACCAGCGGGCCCGGCACCGGCTGCATGCTCTGGCCGTGCGCCGAGGGCGCGACACCCGGGCCGCCGTGGCATTGCGCGCAATGCTCGCGGTACAGGCCGGCGCCGCGCCGCAGCTGGCCGGCATCGTCCAGGCTGGGGGTGACGACCGTTTTCGCATGGTGGCGCACCGAATTGTGCATGGCCTGTTCCAGGAGGCTGTACACGGGCTGCAGGTGCTGGGCGCTGGCGCCGATGTCGTACCAGCCGGCCTGGTAGACGGTGTAACCGGCGGCCGCGCCGATGCTTGCCGCGGCGAGCAGCGTCAATACGGCGGTCTTGATGATCAGGCGGGTGCGGTCGGGGGCCATGATTCGCTAGACGTATCGTGTTAAAAAAATTGCATCGTTTCCGGTATTATAAAAGTCATCCGCTCAAGCGGCCCGATCCGCGATTTCAAGCGTGTGGCTCTACCCAGACTCCGATCCAGCGATGACTATGCCGCCCTTTCATCTCCGCCGAATTGCCTGCGCTGCCCTGTGCATGCTGCTGCTGGCCGCCTGTAGCGACAAGATCAAGGAAAAGCAGGTGCCCGGCGGCGATGCCAAGCTGGGCAAGGAGCTGGTGGCCCAGTACCAGTGCGGCGCCTGCCACAAGATCCCCGAGGTGCGCGGCGCCGGCGGCGAGGTGGGCCCCAGCCTGGACGGCTTCGGCAAGCTGAGTTATATCGCCAACGGCATTCCCAACCAGCCGGACCAGCTGACCGCCTGGCTCCTCAATCCGCCGGCCATGAAGCCCGGCACGGCGATGCCGGCGATGGGCCTGACCGAGCAGGAGGCGCGCCACATGGCGGCCTTCCTGTACACCTTGCGGTCATCGAAGTGATGGGTGCCGGCGGGAGCGAGCCGCTGCAGTCGGTGCTGCACCCGGCCGGCGCCGATGCCGAGTTGATCGGCCAGTTCGCCTGGGTGCTGTTCGGCGCCGGCTTTCTCATCTTCCTGGCCGTGATGGCGCTGCTGGCGCTCAGCCTGCGCCGCCATGCCGGGCCGCTGCGTCCGGGCCTGTGGATCGCAGGCGGCGGCATCGCCCTGCCGGTGCTGGTGCTCACCATCCTGCTTGGCTGGAGCACCTGGCGCAGCGCCCAGCTGGTGCCGCAAAGCTCGGGCAAGGCGCTGGCGATTTCCGTGACCGCGCGCATGTGGTGGTGGGAAGTCCAGTACCGCGACCCGGCCAGCGGACGCGAGATCGCCACCGCCAACGAGATCCGCATCCCGGTCGGGCGCACGATCTACCTGGGCCTGAACGCGGCCGACGTGATCCACAGCCTGTGGGTGCCGGCGCTGGCGGGCAAGCGCGACATGATCCCGGGCCGCGTGACGGGCCTGACCCTGCGCGCCGACAAGCCCGGCGTCTACCGCGGCCAGTGCGCAGAATACTGCGGCGCCCAGCATGCGCACATGGCGCTGCACGTGGTGGCGCTGGCGCCCGCCGAGTTCGAGGCCTGGCTGGCGAACCAGGCCAAACCCGCGCGCGCACCCGAAGCCGCGCTGCCGCTGCGCGGGCGCGCCGTCTTCTTCGAGCAGCGCTGCCAGAACTGCCACACGATCCGCGGCGTGGCCGAGATCGCGCGCCTGGGGCCGGACCTGACCCACGTCGGCAGCCGCATGCAGATCGGCGCCGGCCTGCTGCGCACCCACGGCGGCGCGCTGGCCAACTGGATCGCCAACCCGCAATCCCTGAAACCCGGCGTGTTCATGCCGGCCGCCACCGGCATCGACGGCGAATCGCTGCAGGCGCTTGCGGCCTACCTCGAGGGGCTGCAATGAGGACCACCTCCAATCCCGCGCCGCGTCCCGACGGCGAACTGGAAAAGCTGGAGGAAGTCTGGCGCACCCGCAGCGGCTGGCGCTTCTTCTCCTCGGTGAACAACACGAACATCGGCCTGCTCTACATCGGCACGGCCCTGCTGTTCTTCGTGCTGGCCGGGGTGCTGGGTCTATTGATACGCGTGCAGCTGGCCGTGCCCGGAAATACCGTGCTCGGCGCCGAAGCCTACAACCAGGTCTTCACCATGCACGGCACGGTGATGATGTTCCTGTTCGCGATTCCGGTGGTCGAGGCGATCGGCGTCTACCTGCTGCCCAACATGCTGGGCGCGCGCGACCTGCCGTTCCCGCGCCTGTCCGCCTATGCCTACTGGGCCTATGCCTTCGGCGGCCTGGCCTTCTTCTGCACCCTGTTCTTCGGCCTGGCGCCGGATGGCGGCTGGTTCATGTACCCGCCGCTCACCGGCACCAGGTATTCGCCGGGCCTGAACGCCGACTTCTGGCTGCTGGGGATCGGCTTCATCGAGATCTCGGCGATCGCCGGCGCCATCGAACTGATCGTCGGCATCCTGTTTACGCGGGCGCCCGGCATGACCCTGGGCCGCATGCCGGTGTACGCCTGGGCGATGCTGGTGGTCGGCCTGATGATCGTGTTCGCCTTCCCGGCCGTGATCGCCGGCACCGCCCTGCTGGAGCTGGAGCGCGCCTTCGACTGGCCCTTCTTCATTGCAGAGCGCGGCGGCGACCCGCTGCTGTGGCAGCACCTGTTCTGGTTCTTCGGCCACCCCGAGGTCTACATCATCTTCCTGCCAGCCGCCGGCATGGTGTCGACCATGATCCCGACCATTGCCGGCACAAAGCTGGTCGGCCGGCGCGCCATCGTCGCGGCCCTGCTGGGCGTGGGCGTGTTCAGCTTCGGCCTGTGGGCCCACCATATGTTCACCGCCGGCCTGGGCGTGCTGGAGATGAGTTTCGTGTCGGCGGCAAGCATGGCGGTGGCGGTGCCGACGGCAATCCAGATATTCGCCTGGATCGCCACGCTGTGGAAGGGCAAGGTGAGCTGGAACGCGCCGACCCTGTTCCTGCTCGGCTTCATGTTCATCTTCGTGCTGGGCGGGCTGACCGGGGTGATGGTCGCGGTGATCCCCTTCGACTGGCAGGTGCACGACACCTATTTCATCGTCGCCCATTTTCATTACGTGCTGATCGGCGGGATGGTGTTTCCGGTGTTCGCCGCCATGTATTACTGGCTGCCGCTGGTGAACGGGAACCGCATGTCGGAATCGCTGGCGCGCTGGGTGTTCGGGCTGATGTTCGTGGGCTTCAATGTCGCCTTCTTCCCCATGCACATCACCGGCCTTCTGGGCATGCCGCGCCGGGTCTACACCTATGCGCCGGAGATGGGCTGGAGCGGCTTGAATCTGGTGTCGACGGTGGGCGCCTTCCTGTTCGCGGCCGGCGTGGCGCTGTTCGCCGTCGACGCTTTCCGCACCCTGCGCCGGCCCGAACGCGCGGTCGGCAATCCCTGGAATGCATCGACGCTGGAATGGCTGCCTTCCGAGGACTACGGCAACCGCAGCATCCCGCGCATCGCTTCGCACCATCCGTTGTGGGACGAACCCGAGCTGGCGCGCGAGGTGGAGGAGGGCAGGCACTACCTGCCGCACACGGCCACCGGCCTGCGCGAGACCATCGCCACCAGCCCGATCGCGGCCGAACCGCGCTACCTGCTGGTGCTGCCGGGCGACAGCTGGCTGCCGTTGCTGGGCGCCTTCGGCACCTCGGCCTTCTTCCTGCTGCTGACCGTGAAGCTGTATGCACTGGCCTGGATCAGCGGCCTGGTCGCGGTCGGCGCGGTGCTGGCATGGATGTGGGAATCGGACCGGCCGCCGCCCGACATCGAGCAGGTGGAAGCGCTCGATGGCGAGCTGCTGCCGGTGGGCGCCGTCGGCAGGGCATCGCATTCCTGGTGGGCCACGATCATCATGCTGGTGGTCGACGCCAGTATCTTCGCGTCCTTTGCCTTCGCCTACGTGCACGTGTCGATGCGGCTGATGGTGTGCCCGCCACCGGGCGCGGAGCTGCCGCCTTTGGCGCAGGCGCTGGCTTCCTGCGGCCTGCTGGCGTTCGGCTCGCTGCTGGTGTGGCTGGCCGGCCGTGGGCTCGGCAAGCGCCGGCTGCCGTGGCTGGTGTTGGCGGCGCTGGCGTGCGCGCTGGCGTCCTTCGCGCTCGACCTGCAGGGCTGGCGCGGCGGCCTCGATCCGGCCTCCAGCGCCTGGGCCGCCGCAGTCGCCGCGCTGGCCAGCTACCAGGGCCTGCACATCGTCCTGCTGCTGGTGCTGGCGCCCTACCTGGCGCTGCGCGCCTGGCGCGGCCACCTGGGCCCGCGCAGCCGCGCCACGCTCGACAACATCGCGCTGGTCTGGCATTACACGACGCTGCAGGGCATCGCGGCGGTGGCGGTGGTGCGGCTGATGCCCCTGCTGATGGAGTGAAGTTGGCGACCCTGGCACACAAGGAAGGCTTCTGGCGGCGCGCCCTGTACGTGACGCTGCCGCTGCTGGTCTGGATTCTTCATTTCGCCTTCAGCTACGGGCTTACGGCGGCGCAGTGCGCGCCACGCGGCCTGCGTGCCGGTGGACCGGATCGCTTATTGCTGGGCGTGGTGACGGTGGCGGCCTTCGCCGCCTGCGCGCTGATGGCCTGGCGGCGGCGCGGGGCGCTGCAGGACCGCCATGCCGGGTTGGCGCAGCGGGCCGGCGCCTTGCTAGCGCTGCTGGCCGCGATTGCGATCGCCTGGGCCGGCATACCGCTGCTGTTGGTGGACGGCTGCGCCTGAGTGTCCAGGCGCCAGGCGGAATCAGCGCGGCGTGCGCGGCCGCAGGCGGCGATGCAGCAGCAGGGCGGCTGCGGCCACGCCGGTCAGCCACAGGCTGCCCGGTTCCGGCAGCTCATGGGGCTTGGTCGGGGTCTTGCCGCCGGTGACGGGCTCGGTCTGCAGCGTGGGCGGGGGCGGTTTCGGTGCGTCGCCGCTGGCGGGCTTGTCGCCAGTCGTACCGGTGCCGCTGCCGGCGCCGCCGGTCGTGCCGCCGGTGCTGCCTGTCGGCGTGCCGCTGCCGCCGGCAGTATCGCTGAGGGAGCCGGCCAGGGCCGGATCGCCGCCCTTGCCGCTGCCGCCGCTGTCGCTGCCGTAACTGAGCGCATCGCCGGCCGGCGTCGGCGCATCGCTGTTGGCCGCTGTGCCGCCCGTCGTGCTGCCGCCCGTCGTGCTGCTGCCCAGGCCGGAGGCCGTGCTCGACATGCCGACGAGCCTGGTGCGGTCGGCGTCGATCGCGCTGCCAGGCATGTTCAGGCCCAGGCTGCCGTTGTTGAAGCCGGACTGGCTCAGGCTGGACGCGACCTGGGTCGCCACCAGCAGGCCGGCCCCGTTCGGGAAGGATTGCGGCGTGAACGGCTGGCCCTCGCCGGCCTCGTCGTCCAGGCCGAGGGAGGTCTGCAGCAGTCGGCCTTCGTCGGCCTGCGCGACCGGCGTGTCGAGTTCCTGTTCGGCCGGTCCCTTGGCTTCGACCGGCAGACGGGGCGTGTCGGAGATGCGGTTGCCGCAGCGCGCGCGGATGTCGCTCTGGCCGTCGGACAGCACGGCCTCGCCTTCGGCCAGCGTCACCGGCCGCGCGGTCCAGTACACCTGGTCGCCCTTGCGGTAGGAGACGTACACGGCGCGCGCCTTGCCGACGGTCTGCAGGCTGGCCTTGGCCACCGCAAAGCCGGCGTAATGCGCGGCCACGGTCTTGTCCGCCAGGACGGCATGGGCCAGTTCGGCGCGGCTGGTCACGCCGCCGGGCACGATCGAAAACGGATAGACACGCCGCGCTGCCGCGGGCTCGGACTGGGCGGAAACGCGCAGCACCATCGGCGACAGCCGGGCCGGCCCGTCCGAGACCGTGGCCGTCAGCGCATCCTGGATCTGGGGTGGTTCCTGGCGCAGCAGGAAGGCTGCGCAGCACGACACGGTGAGCATGGCCGCCACGGCCAAGCGCTTTTGAAGGCGTGCTTGCTTGACGCTTCTCCTGATATAAGCCCGGCGGAGGTCCATGTTCAAAAAGTGAAAGTAGGATAGGTCCTACAGGCTAACTCTTTGTAATTGGCAAATCTACATTTTTATAGGAAATTTTTATTGCAATGTAGACATTTAGATACACCGCCGAGAGAATTGCGGGCCATGTATCGCTTGGGCGCACGGGTTTATACTATGGCATGGACATCATCCGCTGCACCTGGGCCAACATGGCCAATCCGCGCTACATCGCCTATCACGACCATGAGTGGGGGGTGCCCTGCCATGACGAGACCACGCTGTTCGAGATGCTGAACCTCGAAGGGGCGCAGGCCGGGCTGTCGTGGGAGACCATCCTGAACAAGCGCGACAGCTACCGCGCCGCCTTCGACGGCTGGGATGCCGGGAAAATCGCGCGCTACGACGAGCTCAAGGTGGCCGAACTGCTGGCCAATCCCGGCATCGTGCGCAACCGCCTGAAGGTGGCGGCGGCGATCACCAACGCCAAGGCCTACCTGCGCATGCGCGAGGAGGGCTTGAGCCTCGACCAGTACCTGTGGTCTTTCGTCGATCATGAGCCGATCGTCAACGACTGGCCGGATGGCGGCCGCCCGGCGCGCACCGAGCTGTCCGACCGCATCTCGAAGGATCTCGGCAAGCGCGGCTTCAAGTTCGTCGGCTCGACCATCGTCTACGCCTACATGCAGGGGATCGGCATGGTGGACGACCACGACCGCGGCTGCCTGTGCCGCCAGCGCCAGCGGGAAGCACGAAGGGCCTGAATCATGGACTACCGGGACGCATGGCATGGCCAGGCGCGCTGCACCGTCTTCGACGCCGACTATGGCGACGGCGGCGGGTTCAAGGTGCTGGCCGACGTCTGGCGCACCGACCCGCACCGCTCGCCGCACCTGCATGTGATCGCCCTGAGCGGCCTGCTGCTGCCGGGTTTTCACCGTATCCCGCAAGCCGAGCCCGGGCTGACGCTGGACCTGCTCAGCGCCACGATCGACGATGCCCTGGCCCAGCTGACGGCACGGGTCGACCTGTTCCGCCTGCACGGCCTGGAACAGGCTGGCGCCGGCTTTGCGCGCGCGCTGGCGCGGGTGGCCACACCGCAGGCCCGCCTGCTGGGACAAGGTTTGACGCCGGAGCAGGTGGCGGCGCTGGAAGTGCAGGGCTTCGTGTTCGAAGCCTGTCCTGAGCCGGACAAGCAAAAGGCGCGCTTTGCCAGCCGCAAGCCGCGCCCCCCGGCGCCGCCGCTGCCGGAGCGGAGCGCCATCGTGCTGGGCGCCGGCATCGCCGGTTCCGCGGCCTGCGAGCGCCTGTGCGCGCGCGGCTGGGAAGTCACCCTGGTCGAGCGCCACCCGCACCCGGCCATGGAAGCCTCGGGCAACCGTGCCGGCATCTTCATGCCGCTGGTGTCCAGGGACGACAACATCCCGACCCGCCTGACCCGCGCCGCCTACCTGTACGCGCTGCGCCACTGGGAGCGCCTGGGCGGCATCGGCCCCGGCCGTGCGATCGAAGGACAGGCCTGCGGCGTGCTGCAGCTGGCGCGCGACCCCGGCCACGCCGAGGTGCAGCGCGCGATCGCCGCCGGCGGCGCACTGCCCGCCGATTTCGCGGAGTGGCTCGAACGGCCGCAGGCGGAAAGCCTGCTCGGACTGCCGGCGCCGGATGGCGGCTGGCTGTTCCGCCAGGGCGGCTGGGCCCGGCCCGGCAGCGTCTGCGACGCCATGCTGGCGGCCTGCGGCGGACGCCTGCAGCAGCGCTTCGGCGTCGGCAACGTCGGCATCGATTACGTCGATGGGCATTGGGAAGTCCGCGACGCGCAGGGCGCCGTGGTGGCGCGCGCGCCGACCCTGATCCTGGCCAACGGCGCCGGCGCGATGCAGGTGCCGCATGCGGCGCAGCTGCCGCTGACGGCGATGCGCGGCCAGGTCAGCCACGTGCCGGCCGACATGGTTCCGGCGCTGCCGGTGGTGCTGTGCCGCGAAGCCTACCTGACGCCGCCCGCGCACGGCGTGGCCAGCGCCGGCGCCACCTACGACGTCGACGGCGATCCCGCGCTCTCGCCCGCCAGCCACGAGGAAAACCTGCAGCGCCTGCGCGGCCTGCTGTCCGATCCGCAGGCCGCGCAAGGCGCGCCGCTGCAGGGCCGCGTGGGTTTCCGCTGCATCGCGCCGGACCGCCTGCCGCTGGTCGGCCGCCTGCCGGACTTCGATGCGGCCGGCGCCACCGAGCGCCTGCGCGACGTGCCGCGCCATCCGGGACTGTATTCGCTGCTGGGCTATGCCTCGCGCGGCCTGATCTGGGCCGGCTGGGCCGCCGAGCTGCTCGCCGCCCAGCTCGAGGGCGAGCCGCTGCCGCTGGAATCCGCGCTGGTCGACGCCCTCGACCCGGCCCGCTTCGTGTTGCGCGCACGCCGCACCTCGCGGGGGCCGCAACTCGCCGATATTTGATTTCTTGTAAGCAATTTCAACAAAAAAGGTACAATTAACGACCAGCAACATTTCACATATGAAAGGTTGAGATGGACGACCTATTGGCCGAGACGCCTCCCGACACGCCCGACACCCACGACCTGTTCCTGTTTCTCGCATCGACTGCGCACGACATGAAGAACTCGCTCAGCGTCCTGTCCGGCACGTTGGAGCGCCTGCTCGTCGCGCAGTCTTCGCTGTCTGCGCCGAAGAGCGACTCGGCCTACCCGGAAATGGCGCACATGCTGTACCAGACCAAGCGCCTGAACGACAACCTGATGCAGCTGCTGGCCCTGTACAAGCAGGTCGGCAAGCCCGACTATCCCTTCGACCTGCAGCCGGTCGAGCTGGGCCAGCTGGTCGAACAGGTGGTGGCGATCGGCCGCGTGCTGCTGAAGTCGCGCGGCATCCGGCTCGAACTCGACTACGACCCCAGCCTGATCTGGCACCTGGACGAAGACCTGGTCGTCGGCGTGCTCTCGCATGCGATCAACAACGCCATCCACTACACCTGCGACTGCGTGCGCCTGGCGATCCGTGAAAGCGAAGGCTGGCTCGAGCTGCGCGTCGAGGACAACGGCCCCGGTTATCCGCCGGCCCTGCTGAAAGCCGGCGCCATCGCCACGCGCGAAGTGGTGGGCGGGGTCAACTTCCTGACCAACAGCGCCGGCCTGGGCCTCTACTTTTCCAGCAAGGTCGCGAAGATGCACCGTCACCGCGGCCAGGCCGGCAGCCTGCGCCTCGAGAATGGAGGGGCATATGGCGGCGGCTGTTTCATCCTGAGGCTGCCATGAACGCCCTTGCAAGGGGCGCCGCCGTCGCCGAGATCGACTGGGCCGACAAGAACTACCTGGTGGTCGACGATTTCGTCGGCATCCGCCAGCTGCTGCGCGAGAGCCTGCGCAGCCTGGGCGCGAAGAACATCGACCAGGCATCCAGCGGCGGCGAGGCGATGGGCCTGCTGTCCCGCGTGCGCTACGACGTGGTCCTGTGCGACTACAACCTGGGCGACGGCAAGAACGGCCAGCAGGTGCTGGAAGAGGCGCGCGTGCGCAACCTGGTCAACCCGAGCACCGTGTGGCTGATGGTGTCGGCCGAGAAGAGCGTCGAATCGGTGATGGGCGCGGCCGAGCACCAGCCCGACGCCTACCTGATCAAGCCGATCACCGAGGGTGTGCTGCTGACGCGCCTGAACCGCGTGTGGCACAAGAAGCAGGTGTTCCGCATGATCGACCAGGCCTATGCGGAAAAGGATTATCTGCGTGCGGCCAGGCTGTGCGACGCCCGCATCGGCAGCGACAAGGTCCACGAGCTCGACCTGCTGCGCATGAAGGCCAGGCTGATGGAAAAGAGCGGCCAGCCGGCCCGGGCGCGCGAAGTCTACGAGCAGGTGCTGGAACAGCGCGAATACCAGTGGGCGCGCGCCGGCCTGGCCAAGATCCGCATGGCCAACGGCGAGTTCGAGCAGGCGCGCCAGATCTTCCAGAGCGTGATCGCGGAGAACCGCTACTACATCGACGCCTACGACCAGCTGGCCGCCGCCTACCAGAACATGGGCAAGATGGAAGAAGCCGGCGCCATCCTGGAGCGCGCCGCCAAGCTCTCGCCGAACTCCGTGCCGCGCCAGCGCAACCTGGGGAATATCGCGCTCAAGCTGGGCAATGTGCAGATGGCCGAGAAGGCCTTCCGCAAGTGCATCGCGATCGGCGAGTACTCGATCATGAAGACGCCGGATGCCTACCTCGGGCTGGCGCGCGTCTGCGGCCAGAAGAACGACACCAAGGAAGCGCTGCAGCTGCTGCTGGTGGCCCAGCGCGAGTTCGGCCAGGAGCATCCGGACATCGCGCTGCGCGCCAAGATCACCGAGGGCCTGGTCTACCACGAGAGCGGCGACTACCGGCGTGCGCGCAAGGCCGGCGACGAACTCGAAGAGATGCTCAAGCTGACGCCGCAGCGCCCCGACACCGCCACCTGCCTGGAACTGGCGACCCTGCTGTTCGCGGTGGGCGTGAAGGATGCGCCGGTGGAGCTGCTGTGCTACGTGATCCGCAACAACCACGACAACCCGCTGCTGCTGGACGAGGTGCAGGCGATCTTCGAGAAGGCGCGCATGGGCGATGAAGGCATGGCCCTGATCCGCAGTTCGAAAAAGGAAGCCGCGGACCTGATGAACCAGGGCGTGCTGCTGTGGAAGACCGGCAAGCTGGCCGAGGCTGTGGAGTGGATGCGCAATGCGCGCAAGGCGGTGCCGAACAACCAGCGCATCCTGTTCAATGCGGCCCAGATCATGGTCTCGCACATGCAGCAGCATGGCCACGATGCGGACCTCTGGGCCGAAGCCTGCGACGTGCTGCACCACGTCGATCGCCTGCTGCCGGGACAGCAGCGCTTTGCGCAGTTGATGGAGCTGCTGGCGGCTTTGCAGCCGGCGCCGGAAGAGACGGCTGCGTAGGGTGGGCACCCGGTGCCCACGTCCGGCCTTAGCTTAGCGTTCGCGTGGGCTCGTAAATCAGTCCCCCGGACTGATTTACCCCACTCTACGAATTACGAAATACGATTCACGACTTATCGGCTTTCGGTTTGCCTGCCCGCGCTCGCCCATTGCCGTTCGGCTGCGCCCCGGCTTCCGGCGCGGCCTGCGCTTGTGCTGCCGGCGCCGGCGCCGGCGTCTCGGTTTTCGCCTCCGCCTTGCCCGCCCCATCCGCCGGGCTCATCGCGGTCGCAACTGCCTGCGTGAACTGTTCCTGAAGCATATTCCACCAAGCGAGCGCAGCCGGCATGCCCATCGCCGCAGCTGGGTCCTGCGCGGCGCCCTGTGCCGCTTGCTGGTCCGCCGCCGGCGCGCCGGGCTGGCCCATGCCGCCGCCGCTGCCCGGACCTGGGGCCGATGCCGGCGGTGCAGCCGAGGCGCCCGGCGCCGGCTGCCCGAAGAAAGGGCCGAAAGGCATGGACGCCATCTTCTCGGCGCTCACGCCCGACTGGCGCATGGCCTCGGCCATCGAGGCGCCCATGGCCTTCAGGGTGGACAGGGTAGAGCGCTGGACTTCCATGGTCTGGATGGTCCCGCGCAGCATGGCAAGATTCATGTTCAGCCAGGATTCGACGGCCTTGAGGTCGGCGATGCGCTTGTCGAGGTCTTCCACGGACATCGGCGGGGCGGCCATGCCGGACATGTTCGTGCCCGGAAGGTTCATCGAACCCCACAGGTTCTTGACGAAGTCCAGCGTGTCCGTCATCCCGGGCATGTTGGCGGCAGGTGGTTTCAACATCAGAGTCTCCTGTTATCGGTGTCGATGAAGACTATCAGATAACGCATGCTGCTCATAGACGTTACACTAGCCGGATGAGCCTCGCTATCGCCTCGAACCGCCGCCGCCGGAAAATCGTGTTCGGCGCGCTCACGGTCCTGCTGCACCTGCTGGTGCTGGACTGGTTCAGCGGCCAGCTCGGCAAGCCGCGCGAGAAGGCGATGCAGGAGGCGCCGCCGGTCGAGGCGCAGCTGCTCGATGCCGCCAGGCCGCAA
Source organism: Telluria sp. GW821-FHT07G12 (assembly GCF_059418525.1). Lineage (NCBI taxonomy): Bacteria > Pseudomonadati > Pseudomonadota > Betaproteobacteria > Burkholderiales > Oxalobacteraceae > Telluria > Telluria sp. GW821-FHT07G12. The sequence goes on from NZ_JBWKQA010000008.1 coordinate 202,323, forward strand.
GCGCAGCCGCAGCCCGTGCCGCCGCCGCAGCCGGTCCTGGAAGCGCCGCCGCCCATGCCGCCGCTGCCGCTGGAACCGGTGGAGGTGGCGCAGGCCGGCGATGCATCTGCCGCCGCCGGCGAAGGCGATGGCGCGCGGGCGCCGGTTCCGGATGCCGCGCCGGGCGAGCAGGCAGCCGGGCAGGGGCGCGCCGCCGACGCCGTGGCCGACGTACAATCGCCCCAGGCCGGTACGCCGGCGCAGCAGGCCGTGGAGCCGGCAGCGAAGCCGGCGCCGGAGGCGCGCCGCTACAAGGTCGACCTGCCGCCAGCGGCCGACATCCTGCTGGACGTCGCGCGCACGGATGCCAACGGCACCCGCTGGAGCGGCGACGCCCTGCTGTCGTGGACGCTCACGCCGACCTCGTACAAGATCCGGGTCGAGGCCGGCATCACGGTCGTGTTCGCGCGCGTGAACCTGCTCACGCTCACCAGCGAAGGCACGGTCGGCGAGGAGGGCTTCATGCCGGCCCTGATGACGGAAAAGCGGCGCGGCCGTTCGATGACGGCCACCCACTTCAACCGCAAGGATGGCCGGCTGAGTTTTTCGGCGTCCGAAGCGAACTATCCTCTGGTGTGGGGCGCCCAGGACAAGGCCAGCGTGCCGCTGCAGCTGACGGCGATCGCGCGCGGCGATCCGCAGCAATTGTCGGGAAATATCGACATCCTTGTCGGCGAAGACCGCGACGCGAGCGTTTTCAGCTTTGTGGTGCTGGGTCAGGAACAGATCGACACGCGCATGGGCAGGATCGCCACCTGGCACCTGGCGCGCCCGCCCAAGCCCGGCTCGTACAACTCGCGCCTGGACCTGTGGCTGGCGCCCGATCACGGCTGGATGCCGGTGCAGATCCGTAACCTGGAAGCCAGCGGGGCGGTGACGACCCAGACCGTGAACAATATCGTAATGAAGAATTCAGGAAGCTGACATGAACAAGATGTGGAAACTGGCCGGCGTAGGCCTGTTGCTGGCAACGATGGCGCCAACGATGACGAACGCGGCGCCGGCGGCGGACGAGCACCCGTCGGTGGTGCGCCCCTTCAACCTGCCGCCCTCGGCCGACCTGGCCTACTCGATCAGCGCCCGCCAGCGCGGCTTCACCCTGAACGGCGACGCCACCCTGAGCTGGCGCCAGGGCGAGGGCAAGTACACGATCAACACCGATTCGCGCGTGGCCCTGCTGGGCAAGCTGACGGAAAACCGCAGCCAGGGCACGATCGACAGCTTCGGCCTGGCCCCGAACGAGTACTACGACAAGCGCTTCCGCAAGGACCCGGTCACGGCCAGTTTCGACCGCGAGGCCAGGACCATCGGCTTCAGCGACGGCAAGAAGAGCTACCCGATCAAGGGCGGCGAGCAGGACCGGGTGTCGGTCTCGTGGCAGCTGGTCGCCATCGCGCGCGCAGCGAAGGACAAGTTCAAGACAGGCTCGGAATGGGACTTCTTCGTGGTCGGCCCGCATGACGCCGACCCCTGGACCTTCCGCGTGATCGGCCGCGAAAAGGTGCAGGCCGGCGCCGCCATCGGCACGGTCGACACCGTCCACGTGCTGCGCGAACCGCCGCCCGGCTCGAAGGACCAGACCCTGGACATCTGGCTGGCGCCTTCGCTGGAGTGGTATCCGGTCAAGCTGCGCTTCGTCGACAACGACCGCGATTATGTGGAGCAGACGCTGGAGAAGATCAGCAAAAAATAAGGCCGGCGCGAGGCCGGCCGAAAAACAGGCCCGCCTGCGCGGGCCTTGCGCTTACACCGAACCCGGGCAATCCGCCATGCAGTCTAGATAGTTCTGGTCGCAGGTGGCCGGGTCGATGCCCGGGCTGTTCAGGCAGGACGTGCGGCCATAATGGCACCAGTACTCGCACGGGCCCGCCACGACCGAGGCCGAGGCGCCGACACCGATTGCAAACAGCAGGGTAGCCAGTTTCTTGTTCATGCAACGCTCCTTCGTGGTGAGAAAAACGCTTTACATGCTTTTCGATTTCAGCTGATCCAGGGCCGCATCGATCGCCTTCTGGTTGAAGCCGACCAGCTTCCGGTTGCCGATCAGGATGACCGGCACGGACTCACCTCCCAACTGGCCGAAATCGCGCTTGCCCTTGTCCGTCTTGTCGACGTCGAAGTCGCCGAAGGCGATATTGCGTTCCTTCAGGTAGGCGCGCGTCTTGGCGCAGAAAGGACAGGTGGCGGTGCCATACACGACAACCTGGGTCTGGGCGTTCGGATAATAAGCCGCGAAATTGCCTTCGCTGTAGCTTGGCTTGAGCATCCTTACGACCTGGGGTATGTAATGCCCGATACCCAGGCCGCCGGCCAGGATCAGCGCGTAGAGAGCAAGGCTCTTTGCTTTTTTGGCGAACATGCGCGTCCCTCGCTGGCAATCAGATGCCGCAGCGGGCGTAGCAGTCCTCGCGGTCCAGCTCACAATCCAGTGTCGGCGTGCCGGCGGCAACGCAGGCCTGGTAAGTGCGCAGGCAGGTCCAGCCGCAGCTGTCCGCAGCCTGGGCCGAGGTAGCGCCAACGCCGATAGCGAACAGCAGAAGAGCGAGTTTCTTGTTCATGCATTGTCTCCGGATGATGTTGATCTGATAGTGAACCCCCAGCTGTTGCCAAATCAAAATGTTTCACTTGATGTGACATGCTAAGCTGTGTTCAGTAACATCTAACATTGTTGCTCTAGAGTCAATGCATGGTGAATACTTAATAAAAATTAATCCTGCACGCCCGGATCGTCCGGCGAATCGTTCTCCCAGTGCAGGGTCATCTCCTTCGCTGCACTTCCCAGCCTGACGCTGCGCTTGAAGGTCTTGCCCTCTGCAGCGGCGCTGATCCGGTAAGTCCCCGGCGGCAGCTTGGCAAAGAACATCGGGCCCGTATTCGCCACGCTCAGCACGCTGGCGCCCTTGGCGTCGGCGATGTCGAGCTGGACGTCGGAGCGGTAGGCGCCGGTCTGCTTGGTAGCGAAAGTCAGGCGCAGGTTGTAGTCGGCCTTCAAGGCCTTCATGGCGTTCTGCTCGTCGGTGCCGACGCCGCCGTTGATGTAGGTGACGCCGTTCTGCTCTTTCGGCTGGGCGGCGGCAATGGCCGGTGAGATCAGGCAGACGGCCAGCGCCAGAGCTAAAGGCAGGGCCGTGTTCGCAAATCGTTGCATGGCATTCTCCTTGTTTTCCGATGTAAATATTGCAACATCAATTATCCTGCTGCGGGAAGAGAAGGGGCGCGCGGCTGAGCGAGGGAATGCACCATGCATATTCATCCGGATTCGATGCATATACCCTCATCACATAATGTCTTGCAGGTAACATTGTGAAGCCTGAAAACAGGTTTGCAGCTCTTTTCGAAACAATCTTCTGAAAGGAATAACAGAATGATCAGCTTCAAAAAAGCGATTTTTGCCCTGGGCCTCGGTATCGGCATGGCGGCTTCCATGAATTCCTGGGCGGCTCCGGGCTGCCTGGCCTGCCTGAACATGAGCCAGCAGTGCGACGCGGGAGACCAGAGCGCATGCCATTATTTCGAGCAGCTCGGCTGTGCCCGCTACGGCGACCAGGGAGCCATCAGCTGCAACGTGTGACCGATCGCTGAACGGTGCGCGCGCGTTCGCCATGAACGCGCGCTTCAGCCGGCAGAATGTATTGCTTCTTTTGCAAGTCAAGCCTTGTTTCACATCCGTTGCTTCAGCCAGACATAAAGTCCTCATCGGTCCTTTCTTATTAGTTGCTTAGTCTTAACTGTTATACTGACGACCCCGCGCCCGCCTTCATGGCCGCTGCGCGCGACAGACTGGTAAGCCTTTACGATGATCGACAACCTGGCAGGCGCCGCAGCCGCCGACCTCCATTCCATAGCGCCGGACGAGATTGATCCCCTGCAAGCCCACTTCCACGAGGGAGTGGCGCCGGACGAGATCGAGCAGGTCTATCACCTCAAGCGCGCCCAGCCCATGCTGCAGGCGTTTACGGCCCTGTTCCACGGCGGCCAGGACGGCGTGATCGTGCGCCTGCTGGTGCTGCGCGAGCTGGCCGCCGAAACCGGCGAATCCGCGTTTTCGCGCGCCGACATCAACACCAAGTTCGCCTACCTGATCCCGGAAAGCCTGGAGACGGTGCTGGGCCGCCTGCGTTCGCACGGCCTGCTGGCCTGGGACAATCCGGCCGCCGTGTACCGCATCACGCCGCTGGCGCGCAACGTGCTGGCCGCGCTCGATACCCTGCTGGCCCTCGGCCGTCCGGAAGAGGACGAGGCCGAGATGGGCTTCCTGCTGTCGCAGGTGGCGGGCGCCCAGGCCGTGGGCGGCGTGACGGTCGAGCAGCTCAAGCACCTGCTGGGCCGCCTGGTCGAACTGCACGAGGAGTTCCGCGACGCCATCGCCTCGGGTTCCGAATTCCGCCTGCGCGCCTCGCAGGCCAAGTGGCACATGGCCTGCGACTGGGTCGAGAAGGGCTCGGCGATCCTGCGCGCGATCACTTCCGACGAGCGCGCCGATTCGGCCACGCACAAGGCGGCGCAGGCGATCGGCCGCGCCCAGTCCTCGCTGCTGAACATGCAGGGCATGTTCTCGCGCGCCCTGAACCAGATCGAGCGCCAGCGCGTGCACCTGGGCCAGTCGGGCCTGTCGACCACCGACATCAAGCGCTGGCTGCTAGCCCACGAAGACCTGGCCAGCCTGGCCGAAGAAGCAATCGAGCGTCCGGTGCTGCCGCTGTTCATCACGCCGGCCGAGATGATCGACGTCGCCGAGACCGAGCTGATGACGGAACGCGTCGTCAACGTCGCCCCCGGCGGCCTGCCGAGCGGCGAAGACGCCCCGACCACCATCAACGACAACCCGGCGATGCAGGCGGAGCTCGACGACTGGATCAAGCGCCTGGCCGACTTTGCCAACCTCGATAACTTCCCGGTGATGGCCGAGGGTGCGCCAAAGAGCGTGGCGATCCAGGACTCGCTGCTGCCGGCCAGCTTTGCGGTGGCGTCCTACCGCGCCTCGCTGCTGCCGCTGCTGGGCGACCCCGCCGAGGCCAGCCTGCAGGGCCCGACCGCCGAACTGGCGCGCCTGCCGGTGGTCTTCTCGTCCGAGGACGAAATGGTCCAGCTGGACGATCCGCACGTGATGGCGATGTCGCGCGCGACCCTCTCATTGAATCTAGATTTGGACAGTAAAGAAGATGAATGACGACGCACAGATCCTGATCGCGCGACTGCTCACGCACCAGACCCTGCGCCGCGACGACAAGATGGTCAAGCGCGCGCTGTCCGACGATACCTTCCGCGCCGAGATCGACAAGCGCCTGCTGGAATCCGGCCTGAAGCTGATCGACAACGTGTATGCCGACCACGTCACGCTGGCCCTGCACCGCAACGTCGAACCGAAGATCTTCGGCGCCAAGGACATCTGGCAGAACAATAACTTCGGCCTGACCCGCGACGGCGTGGCCCTGCTGGTGGTGCTGTGGGCGCAGATCATCCTGCCCAAGCGCCAGCGCCAGGAAACCCACCAGGCGATCGACGTCGACCAGTCGGACATGTTCGACAAGGACAACCCGATCCCGCGCGCCGAGGACACCTCGATCGGCATCTCCTACACCGCGCTGCTGGCCGACTTCGGCGACAAGCTGGGCAAGAAGACCCGCATGGACATGAACCTGGGCCTGCTCTCGAAGCTCGGCTTCATCGAGCGCCGCGGCGACGTGATCCTGGAAGGCCCGCTGCTCGACCTGCTGATGGACACCGACCTGCTGAAGGAGCGCATCATCAACGGCGCCCTGGCCGACGTGTTCAAGCGCGCGCCGACCGCCGTCGTGCGCCGCGTGGTCAGTGAAGCGGCGAACGATGCGGGTTCCACAGAACCCGCATCGGCCGAACCGGTGGCGGTCGAAGCGCCCGTGGCAGTCGAAGCACCCGAATCCCAGGAGTAAAGCGCATGTTCCACATTAAATCTCTCGAGCTGGTCCACTGGGACTACTGGCAGCGCATCAAGAACATCCCGCTCGACGCCAAGATCATCACCATCGCCGGCCAGAACGGCTCCGGCAAGACCACGCTGCTCGACGCGCTGCGCACCCTGTTCGGCCTCGACTGCTCGATGGGCCGCACCTACAAGCACTATGCGCGCCACTCGGGCCAGCAGAGCGCCTGGATCCGCGCCGTGGTCGACAACAAGGCTTCGGGCCGCCAGCTGTCGAACCGGCCGTTCCGCCACAGCGGCTTCTTCAGCGACGACGAAGTGACGCTGTTCTGCCAGGTGCAGAAGAACGGCGGCGACTGGAAGCGCCAGTACCTGATGCGCCCCGGGAACATCGACATCGAGGAAGTGACGGAAGCCACCGACTGGCTGGGCGTCGAGAACTACAGGAAACGCTTAGCTTCAGCAGGGCTGTCGCCGGCCATGTCCAAAGTGCTGGCGCTGGAGCAGGGCGAGACGGATAAACTGTGCGAATACTCGCCGCGCCAGCTGCTGGACCTGGTGTTCCAGGTCTTCGGTGACAAAGAGGTGCTGGACGCCTACGACGAAGCCAAGCGCCACCAGCGCGACACCGAGACGGAACTGAAGCGCTTCGAGGCCGAGCTGGAAACCTCGCGCATCAACCTCGAAGGCCTGCGCCTGCGCGTCGCCAACTATCACCAGTGGGAAGACCTGAACAAGGAACGCCAGGCCCTGGTGGAAGAAGCGCTGCCCAGCCTCGAATACCACGAAGCGCGCGAAAAGGCGGCGCAGACCAGCCGCGCCCTGCGCGAAGCGAAGAAGCCGCTGGTGCAGGCCGACAGCCTGCTGGCCGAGAAGCGCCACGCGCTGGCGGCCCAGCAGCGCGCGCTGACCGAAGCCCAGCAGCAGGAAGTGCAGCTGGAGCAGGAAGCGAACACCCTCGCTGGCCGCCTCACGGAAGTCAACCGCAAGCTGAAGCCGCTGGAAAGCCTGCTGGAGCAGAAGGAGCGCCTGCAGAAGCTGGCCGCCGATTCCGGCGCCGACATCGCCGAGGTGTCCGCCCAGCTGCAAGAGAAAGAGGCGCAGCTCGCCAAGAAGAAGACCGAGCGCGACAACCTGGGCGCACGCATCGCCGAGGCGATGTCGACCATCTCGGCCCTGCAGGGCAAGAGCTCGATGCCGGAACCGGAAGCCCAGCGCCTGATGCGCCGCGCGCTGAACGATGCGAACATCCGCCACGCCATGCTGTCCGATATCGTCGAAGTGACGGATCCGAAATGGCAGGGCGCCGTCGAGGGCGTGCTGGGCGGCTATGCCTCGGTGGTGCTGCTGGAAAGCGCCAAGGATGCGCCGGCCGCCTACAAGCTGGCCGAGAAGGAGCGCTACCGCCACTTCATCGTGCCGGATTGCGTCAGCGCGCCGGTGGTCAAGGACGACACCCTGTTGTCGGTGGTGCGTTTCAGCTCGAAGGCGCCAGGCTGGCTGATCGACCAGCTCGAACGCATCGAGCGCGTCGAGTCCGTCGATGCCGGCTTCAAGAGCGATGCCGACGAGTGGATCACCCCGGACGCGTATCACAGGGAACGGCGCGGCGGACGCTCGCTGTTCGTCGAACCGTCGCGCTACCGCTTCGGCGCGGCCGGCAAGACCCAGCGCCTGGAAGCGATCCAGAAATCGCTGCCGGCGCTGGAAGCCCAGGAAGACACGCTGACCCTCGCCATCAGCAAGCTGGCAACCGAAGTGTCGGCGCTGCGCGTGCGCATCGCCGGTGTCGACGCCGTCAAGGAACTGACCGCGCGCCAGGCCGAGTTCGAAGAAGCCGTGCGCGCCATCGAGCCGCTCAAGGCCGAGCGCCTGGAAGTCGGCGCGCGCCTGGGCGAACTGCAGGTGCTGACCAAGAACGCAACCGTCACCCGCACCCGCGCCGACACCGTGTGGCAGAACGCCCGCATGGCCCTGTCGGAAGCGGAAGCCGGCATGCGCCTGAACCACCGCCGCCAGATCGACCAGCGCAGCGAGCACGCCAGCGTCCTCCTTGAACTGCGCCGCAGCTGGCGCCATGTGCCGAAGTCGTGGCGGAATCCGGAGCGCCGCGCCGCCCTGGTGGCCGCGCACCAGAACACGCACCAGGTCAAACTGCGCGTGGGTTCGCTCGACCAGACACTGGCTCGCGCCGACTGGGAACACGACCCGACCGTGATCGACCAGTACGCGCGCCTGAACGACCAGCTGTCGAACCGCCAGAACGAGACCGAGGAGCGCCGTTACCAGAACAACCGCGCGATCGAGGCCACCGACAATGCGCGCGGCGCCTACATCGAGCGCCTGCGCTACACGATCAAGACCTACACGAAGAACATCCGCGAACTGGGCGAGCTGGCCAACATCGAGGTCACGGTCGACCCGGTGCGCCTGGAGAACGACGACCTGCAGCTGGCCCAGGCCGGCCTGCACGTGCGCTTCAAGTTCGACGGCAAGGGCCAGATCGGCATGAACGACGGCGAAGCCTCGGGCGGCCAGCAGGTCATGAAGTCGCTGGTGCTGCTGATTGGTTTGCTGAAGTCGGAAGAAGGTTCCGGCGGCTTCGTGTTCATCGACGAACCCTTCGCCCACCTGGACATCCGCAACATCCAGCTGGTCGGCGAGTTCCTGAAGAACACCGACGCCCAGTACCTGATGACGACGCCGCTGACCCACAACACGGACGTCTACGACCCGTCGGACCTGACCCTCATCACCAGCAAGAAGAAGAAGGACACCCAGTGGGCGCAGCCGATCTTCGTGCTGCAGCGCAGGCAGGCGGGGGACGAGGCGAAGGCGGCGTAAGCCTTTCCTCTCCAAACGCAGCGCCAAGAAAAAAAGGCCGGCATTCGCGAGAATGCCGGCCTTTACTTCATGCCCGATCCTCAGGCAAGGGTGGCGGTATCGATGAAGAACATACCGTTCTGGTAACCGGCGCCGATCGAGCCGATCGAACCGACAATCTTGACGACATAGTCGGCGCTGGTGACGTGGCCATCCTTGTCGGCATCGACCACCAGGAAATTCACGTTATGGCCATTGCCGTCAGCGCCAAAGCTGACGAGCGCCGCTTGCGACAGGGACTGAGCAGTCTTGAACGTGTTGGGGGCAGTGACTACCGCATCCAGCGCAGCCAGCAAGGCGTTGCCGGTTTCGCTGCCGCTGAAGCTTGCGGCGCCCGTCACTTTGTAGAAATCTCCCAGCTTGATGTCCTCGAGGTTCAGCACCTCGGTGAACTTGGTCGTCCCGATATCGGCCAGGTAGACGGTATCGAAGCCATGCGCTACGGCGCCATCCGCGGCGAGGAAGGACTCGGTGCTGCTTGCGTACATCAGCTGGCTGGACGAGGTCTCGGTGTGGATCACATCGGCGCCCGCGCCGCCCGAGATCCAGGCGCTCCTGTAGGTGCTGCTGCCGGTCACGTTGATGGTATCGTCGCCGCCGAAGCCCCAGACGTGGGTGCCGCTCAGGCTGTCGCTGCCGGCCGTGCCAAAGGCATGGATCTTGGCGCTGTCCCCCACGGTGATGGCGCTCGTATCGTTACCTGCGCCGAGCACGCCCTTCACCGCGGTGGCCTGCACACCGATCATGGTCGGTCCGTTGACCAGATTGCCGCTGGCGTCGAGCGTCTTCAACTGGACCGGTGCGTTGCTGCCGTCGGTCAGGTAGGCCTTGGCCGTGAACTGAGCACTCAGGATCACGCTCAAGCCTGCTGCCGAGTACGACGAATCGGTCGTGAAGAAGCTGGTGTAGGGACCGTCAATGCTGGTCTGGTAATGGATATTGCCTGCCACGTCGGTGCCGCGCAGGGTGAGGAAGACGTCCGCGCCGCTCAGGTCGAAATTCTTGATCGTGATCGTCTTGTTCACGGTATCGATCATTGAGCTGTCGATCTTGTTCCAGGTGGACGTGGCATCGCCCGTGAACTCCCGTGTGTAGTCGAAGGTATCGCCTGCATCGATCGTCCCGGTATAGCTGAAGACCAGGTCCGGCGCCGACGCCGAGGTCGTGAGACCGTGCGTGGTCGGATCGGCGCCATTGAGCGACAGGCCGAGCATGGGCAGGTTGTTGTCGAGAGTGAAGTGCAGGGACACGGGCTCACTGGTGTTGCCGGCCTGGTCGAAGGTGCGTACTTGCAGCGTCTGTTCACCGGTCGATTGGGCATAGCCGGTCGCGGTGCCGTCGGCGCCGGGAGTGGCGCCCTGGTACCAGGTCTTGCCGTCGCTGCTGAACTGCCATGCGACGCCCTGCTGCAGGCCGCTGACGACGAAGCCGCCATTGCTGGTGATGCCGTCGCCGTCGATGCCGGTATCCTGGACCAGCTTCACGCCAGTGGGCGCCGGCGGTGCCGTGTTGTCGAGGTGGACCGTCACCGCGCTCGTGGTGTAGGTATTGCCGGCAAGGTCGCCGCCGGTTACGCGGAAATAATAGGTGCCGTCCGCCAGCGCCTGGCTCGCATCGAAGTCGTGGAAGTCATCCGATTTGCCGGTCGACGAGATCTGCGTGAGCTTGCTTACGCCATCGCTGTGTCCGCTCAGGGTGACATTGAACACCAGGCCCTTGCTGTTGGTCGTGAACTCCGTGCCGAACTTGCCGCCGACGCTGCTGATGTAGCCGCCGTAGAGCTTCTGGACCGTGTACTCGAGCGTCGTGACCGCACTGACGTTCTTTGACGTATCGGTGCTGCGCACCATCAGCGTCTGGGCGCCGGTTGCGCCCGTGTCCAGCGTGGCGCTACCGTTCACGACCGGGGACGTGCCCGTCTTCCAGCTCACGCCCTTGTCGTAGCTGAATTCCCAGGTGGCGCCTGCTTCCAGGCCGGACACCTTGATGGCGGTGTTGTTGGTGATGTTGTCGGTGGCGCTGGCGCCGCTGTCGACGGCGAGGGCGACGACCGGCGCGGCCGGTGGCGTGGTATCGGCCTGGCCGGTCACCGTCGTGCTCAGGTCCAGCACGTTGCCGGCTGCGTCCTTGGTCTGGATGACGATCTGCACCGGGCCGTGGCTCAGGTCCACGTCCTTGAAGGTGACCGTCTTCTTGACGTCATCGACGATCGTGTTGTTGGCGGTCGACCAGGTGTTGGAGTTGATGCGGTAGAACAGCGCTTCCGCCTTGCTCGCGTCGATCGTGCCGGTGTAGCTGAACACGACGTCGCCTTTGGCCAGGTCGCTATGGTTGCCGGCAGTGCCGCCGACCGAGACCAGCTTCAGGCCCTGGCCCGGCGCGACGGTATCGAGCGTGTACTTGAACGCGGTGCTGGTGAACTGGCTCTTGCCGCCCACGTTCTCGAGCGTGCGGACGGTCAGGTTCTTGACGCCATCGGCGCCCGGCGCGGCGATCGTGGCCATGCCGTTGGCGTCGGTGCTGCCACTGGTCCAGCTCTTGCCGTCGAAGCTGTAGTACCAGGTCTCGTTCGCATGCATGCCGCTGATCTTGACCGCACCGTTGCTGGAAATACGGTCGTTGGCCAAGGTGCCCGTGTCTTCGGCCAGCGACATGTTGAGGAAGGGCACGCTGTGGTCCATGACCAGCTTCAGTGCGTTCGATGTACCGCTGTTGCCGGCGGCATCCTTGACGGTGTAGCGGACGAAGTAGGTGCCGTCGGCCAGGTCGACTTCTTCCGAGACCGCTTTCCAGTCGTTGGCGTTACCGGTGGACGAGACCTCGAAGGTGGTGCTGGCGCCGCTCGGCTTGCCGTGCACGGCGATGAAGTACCAGATCGAATTCGCGACCAGCGTCGTATCGGCCGGCAGGTCCTTGCCATCCGGTCCGACGAAAGCGATGGTCGGGGTGATGGCGGGCGGGACTTCGACCGGCGGCGGATTGGCGGCCGCGGCGCCGGCGGACAGGCCGCCGTTGCTGACGGCGGTGGCCACGTCCTTGACGCTGGTGCCGGCCGGCAGGGAGTTCAGCAGGCCGGTCATGCCGCCGCCCTGCAGCAGGGTGCTCAAGCCGGTGCTGTCGGTCAAAGCCGCCTTGCCGATGCTGGCCAGGGCCTGCACCACGGCGACCGGATCGGCCTTGCCGCTGGCGGTGTTCAGTACCGCGCTCAGGTCGCCGCCATTGGCCAGCGCCTTGATCACGGCGGGGTTGTCGTGCGCGGTCTGGACCAGCGAGGCGCCGGCCTTGACCAGATTGTCGATGTCCGCCGGCTTCGAGTTGGCATTGACGGCCGAGATCAGCACGCGCGCCGCCTGGACGGCGGCATCGCCGTCATAGGTGACGCCCGAGGCCTTGACTTCGGCGGTGAACTGGGCCGCAACCTGCTGGCGCAAGGTCGAGGTCTGCGCGTCGCCATTCTGGGCGGCATGCATGATTTCGATGGCGGTGTTGGCCATGGTCAGGCGGCCGGAAGAGATCGCCTGCACCCAGAAATCCAGTCCCGATTTTTCCGGCGCCCGGCCGAACAGCTGCTGGTAGATGTCGCTGACCCGATCGCTCACGGATTCGCTGGCAAAGCGCGCGGTGGCTTCCTGTGAGTTGGCGAACGCGCTAACGATGGTACTGAAGTCACCGTTGTTTTTCTCGAGCGCGGCGGTCCAGAAGGCGAGGCCGGACGGATCTGCGGGACGCCCGTAATAGGCGAGGTAGAAGGCGTTGACGGTATCGCCGTAATTGGTTGCCATGGTTTCCTTGAGGGTCGGTGGAAGAAGCTTGCACACTTCTTGAACGCGAAACTATAGCAGCACAGCAATAAAAAGTTACCGTAAGGAATTAAAAAAAAGAAATTTGTGGTTTTTTGATTGTGATCATCATTTTACAAACACGTTTGTGCGTAAAAGCCTCTGTTCAAGCGCCAGCCTCGCTGCCTCGCCAAGCACGCGCCAGTGCTCGCGCCGCAGCGCCGCCCGCTTGCGGTGCCGCGACGGGATTTCCGCCAGCGGTTTGAGCTGCAAGGGCAGGGCGATTCGCCAGCAGCGGCCCGCCAGCGGCACGCCGCCCAGGGTCTCCCAGAAGCCGTCGTAGGCATTCGCGAAATGCTTGGCGTCGGCAGGCGTCCAGGCGCTTTGCCAGCTCGACTTGATGGCCGCGATCTGCCGGAAACCGAGCGCCTGCGCGATGCCCTGCAGCGCGGCGAAGCAGAAGTAGCTGGGCGAGTTGTGGGGAAACGCCTGGCTGAAGGCGGCAATGGCGTCGGCGGCGTCGGCGCGGTGGCCCTGGTTGCGCGCGATGAAGGGCAGCATCGGTGCATCGAGGCCGGCGAAGGCGCCCTCGACCCAGCTGAAGGACAGGCGGTGCAGGCAGACATCGTTGGCGTGCATGGCGATCGTCAGGTCGCCCTCGGCGCTCAGGCGCGAGGCCATCTCGAGCCGGATGGCAAAGCGCCAGCCTGTATCCCTGTCTTCGTGCTGCCACAGCGGCAGGCCGCCGTCGCGGTACACGGCGTGCTTGTAGGCGGCGTCGAAGCTGCGTTCCTCGAAGTGGTAGTGGCTCAGCACGCAGTGCACCCGCTGGCGCAGCGACATCCCTTTTGCCAGGTAGTGCCGGTGGCTCAGATGGTGGAAGACGTCGTCGTGGGCCAGGGCGACGTAGCGGCGGTGGACGTCGAGCGCCAGCAGCCGGCGGTGGGCACGCTGGAACAGCAGCACGCGCAGGCTGCGCGCGATGCAGGCCAGCCAGGAGGGTAGCGGATAGTGGCGGCGCGCCAGCCAATGCCTGGTGAGGAGGGTGAACACCATCGGGGATCCAGGACGATATTGTAAATACGACAATTTTGTCCCAGACTGGGTAAGGCGTATTGGAGTGGCACAAGTACGCTAAGGAATGCGAGCGTGAGAATTGACGGATTTTGAGGGCCTTGCCAGCGGTTATCATCGCGGAAAAATTTTTAAACGATGAGAGACGCATGGATTTCCACAAGCAGCGCGAACACGCCCTTGAATTGCTGGCGCAGGCCGGCATCGACAGCAGCAGCTATGCCCCGCCCATGATGCTGCTGCTCTGGCGCTGCGGCGTGAAGATCAAGCCGCCGCATTTCATGGGCTTCGGCGCGAATGCGCTGCTGTCCGGCGCCTGGTTCGGCGTCTGCTGGGGCGTGGTGATGTGGATGATGCTCTGGTACAGCCAGGGCGTCGATGTCCGGCTGGCCCTGGCCGGCGCCGGTATCGCCGGTCTGTGCTTCGGCCTGTTCATGGCCAGCTATTACGCGCGCCAGCGCGAGAAGCTCGGCTTGCCGAGCTGGGAGTCGCTCCGCTAGCCGGCCAGGGCTTTGACCAGGTAATCCGTATCCCGGCGCAGGATCGATTCGTTGAAGCCCAGCTGCGCCTTCCCTTCATTCAGCTTGCCGAGCCTGACGTTGGCTTTCTGCAGGCGCTCGTCCAGCCCGTTCAGGCGCGCCGTCGACATCTCCAGCATGGCCAGGTTGCTGCCGTTGTCGACGCGCTTGACCTTGAACCCCGGGGTGCGCTCCAGCGCCGCCATCAGGCGTTCGCCGGCTGCGCGCACGCGGGCGTAGCGTTCCTCGGCGCCGTCCAGCGCGTCGAGGGCCGGCAGGGCGGCTTGCCAGCCGTGGTAGATGGTGCCGCCGAACAGGTGGCGCAGCTCGCGCGCCTTCGCCATCATCGGCTTGGCGCCGGACAGCACGCCGCCGAAGGGCGCGCCGAGGTATTTGTAGAGCGAGACGTAGACGGTGTCGAAGTGCGTGCAATAGTCCTTCACATGAAAACCGTCCATGCCGCTCATCAGCAGCAGGCGCGCGCCGTCCAGGTGCAGCGGGATTTTTTTTGCGCGCGCAAGCTTCGCGATCTCGGCCACCAGTGCCGGGGTGAGGGTCGCGCCCTGGGCCCGGCGCACCGGGCTTTCCAGCGCCAGCGCGCCGACCTTGATCGGATACGGCCCGACCTCGGCGCGCTCGATCGCGGCGTCGATTTCTTCCAGCGTGGGCGCGGCCTTGCCGGGCGCCAGCGGCACCAGGTTGATGCCGCTGAGGGTGGTGACGGTGTTCGATTCGTCGCGGTAGACGTGGCTTTCCTGCTGCACCAGCGCGTGCCGGTTCTCGCCGCACAGCAGGCGCAGGGCGATGTGGTTGGCCAGGGTCCCGGTGGGCATGAAGACCGTGTCTTCTTTGCCGAGCAGGGTCGAGAACTTCGCTTCCAGTTCCGCCACCGCGCCGCCAGCAAGGTAGCCGTCGCCGGGTTTCGCATGCTTGTCGAGCAGGGCTTGCAGGCGGGCCGGTTCGGCGGCCAGGCTGCGCGGCAGGGCGTCGCCGGCCAGCAGGACCAGGGTGTCCATGTCCGCGGCGGGCGCCACAGCGGGTGCGGCGACAGGCGCCGCGCCGTACTGCGCCCAGGCGCTGCTGCCCGCCGCCAGGCCCAGTGAAGCGATCGGTACGGCTCCAAGGAAACTGCGGCGGTTCAGCGTCATGGTCTGTCCTTTATGCGTTGTCGACCGCCTTGCGCAGGCGTTGGCGCCAGCGCATCAGGCTGGCCGAGAAGGTGGCGAAATAGGCGCCGGTCAGGCCCACGCAGAACATCGTCGCCTCGCTGTCCGAAAAGCGCGGGTTCGGCCGGCTGCTGCCCTGGTTCATGTAGATCTCGATGCCCAGGTAGATCACGCGCGCCACCAGCAGCATCGCCACCAGGATGCCCATGCGCATGGGCGGCGTGAAGAAATAGCCTTCCGGGGTGTCTTCGAAGCGGGTCTTGCGCAGGCCGTAGCTTCCGAGGCCAATGCCGGCGATCGCGCCCAGCGCCAGCGCGGCCAGCGACAAGGGACGGTCGAGGAGTTCGGTGAGGGGCACCAGCACCATTCCGCTGAACACCAGCAGGCCGGTGTAGTGGCGCGACAGGATCGAACGCTGGCGCTGCATCTGGGTCTTCAGGCGCTGGTAGATGCGCCAGACCAGAACGGGAACGAGGAGGATGAGGGCGGCAGTGGTGATGCTCATTGGGCAGTGACGGGGGCGGTGGCGGCGACGGCAGTGCGCTTGCGCCAGGCAAGCAGGCCGGCCGCGAAAGTCATGTAATAACCGGCGAGAACGCCGAAGATGCACAGGGTCAGCGGGCTGGTGACGAACTCGTGGTGCTGGCCCGCGCCCAGCGCGTAGAACTCATAGGCGCGGTAAGCCATGCGGCCGATGAACAGCAGGGCGACCAGCATGCCGATCGGCGCGTGCGGCGTGAAATAGTATTCGCCGCCCACCTGTTCGTACTTCGTGCCCTTGCTGCCGATGCGGCCCAGCACGATGCCGACCGCCAGCCCGGCGCCCAGGCCGGCCAGGGCAATCGGGGCGGTCTGCAGGCTCAGTGCGGCCAGCAGCAGGAGCAGCAGCGGGAAAAAGACCAGGGTGGTGCGATGGCGCCAGGTCTTGGAGCGCTGGCGCGTCGTCAGGCGCTTGATGCGGCTGTAGACACGCCACAGCACGAGCGGAGCAACGACGGCGGCAACGACGGGAGTAGGCAGCATGACGGATTCCTTCATGTCGAATCCGCCATTGTAATCCAGCCGGGCGTCGGCAAACCGGCCCGCATGGTAATGTTTTGACTGCCCCAAGCAGGAGACGCCGACCATGTTAACAGCCATTATCCACGCGCACCGCGCCCCCGATCCGGCGCCCATCGAAGAGCCGCCCAGGGAGCCTTTCGATACGCCCGACCCGCACCAGCCGCCGATCCGCACGCCGATGAACGACGAGCCACCGACCGACCCGAATCCAAGCATCGCGCGCACGCTGCACTGATTCACCCATCTCCTCTGCTTACCCGCCGCGCATTGACGGCGGGAAGTTGTCGGCCTAGTATTTAGATAAACGTCTAATTAGATACTTTTCAAACTAGGAGATGGCGATGAGACTGATGAAATTCTGGGCGATGTTGATGCTGGCCGCAGCGGCGGCCGCGGCTGAGCAGGCGGTGGCGGCACCCGCCGCCGATGAGGCGATTGCGCTGGAGACGGCCAGCGGCACGGTCCACGGAAGCCTGCGCCTGCCGGCTGGCGTGGACAAGGCGCCCGTGGTGCTGATCGTCGCCGGCTCCGGTCCCACGGACCGCGACGGCAACAGCGCCATGCTCCCGGGTCACAACGACAGCCTCAGGATGCTGGCCGATGCGCTGGCCCAGGCCGGCTTCGCCTCGGTCCGCTACGACAAGCGCGGCATCGGCGCCAGCAAGGGCGCCATGCTGGACGAAGCGCAGCTGCGCTTCGATACCTATGTCGAGGATGCCGCAGCCTGGATTGCGAAGCTGAAGGCCGACCCGCGCTTCACGAAGCTGGCGGTGATCGGCCACAGCGAAGGCGCGCTGATCGGCATGTTGGCCGCCGAGCGCGCGGGCGCCTCCGCCTACGTGTCGCTGGCCGGCGTGGCCGAAGGCCCGGGCGCGGTGCTGCGCAAGCAGTTTGCAGGCAAGCTGCCGGCGCCGCTGGCGGCCGAGAACGAACGTATCCTGGCCAGCCTGGAGCAGGGCAAGACGGTTGCCGAGGTGCCGCCCGCGCTGATGGTCTTCTACCGGCCCAGCATCCAGCCCTACATGATTTCGTGGATGAAGTATGTGCCGGCCGACCATCTCGCCAGGCTGCGCGTGCCGGTGCTGATCGTGCAGGGCACGACCGACATCCAGGTCGGGGTCGAACAGGCGCAGGCGCTGAAGGCGGCCAGGCCGGACGCGCAGCTGGCCGTCATCCCCGGCATGAACCACGTGCTGAAGGCGGTGGCGGCGGATGTGCCGAATCCGGTGGCATCGTATGCCGATCCTTCGCTGCCGCTGCATCCGCAGCTGATGCCCGCCATCGTCGGTTTCCTGAAAACGCCGCAGCCTTGATCGAGGTTTCTAGTCAAACGCCCACGAGTACAGCACGTCGAGCGCGGTGTTGGTACCGGTCTGCAGCGCGACGGTGATGCGCGGCGTGAGCTTGTAGCGCAGGCGCACCACGCTGGTGGCGGTGGCGGCGCCCTGTTCGAAGCTCAGGTACAGGCGCGATGAGATGCGCTTGCCGACCGTGACCACGGTGTTCGCCAGGCCGGTCTCCTGGCCCGCGCCCTGGCGCACGCCGAATTCGTCGACGCCGAGGGCATTGGCCAGCTTGCTCTGGATGCCGCCGGTGCCGCCTTTGCCGCCCAGCAGGGCGCCGGCGGCCGCGCTGAGGACGTCGGCCTCGTTGCCGGTCGTGCCTTCCATGCCGTGGCCCAGCACCAGCCAGGACAGCTTCTCGCTGTCCGGCACGTTCGGCGTCGACACCAGTTTCGCCGTCGGCGACAGCGCCGTGCCGCGCACCTGCACGCCGGCTTCGACGTTGGTCTCGCTGAGCTGCTCGCCTTCGGGGCGCTTGCGCACGGCCAGCACGTCGATCGACGGGTTGTCGTAGGCGCCGCTGAAGGTGGCGACGCCACGCTCGATCGCCAGACGCTGGCCGTAGGCGGCATAGGTGCCGCTCACGACCCGCACGCTGCCGTTGATGCGCGGCGCGCCATCGCCGACCTTGCGCACGTGGACGCTGCCGCCCAGATAGGCGTCGGCGCCCATGCCGCGCAGGTGGAAGTCGTCGCCGAGGTCGGCCGTCAGGTCGATGGTCAGCGGCGCCGCCTTGCCCTTCCTGGCCGGCGCCTCCTTGGTATTCGCGCGGCCCAGCACGATGATGTCGTCGGACAGGGTGGGGCGGTCCTGCGGCGCGAATTCCACCAGCGCGCGGTCGGCCTTGAAGTTGCCTTCGACGGCGAAGTGGCTGGCATCGCGCACGACCGTCGCCTGGCCGCTGAGGATGACGGTACGGTCCGGGCGCGACAGCGCTTCCAGCTTGTCCGCCACCAGTTTGAGGTTCATGGTGGCCTCGCCGCCGGCAAAGCGCACATTGCCGTCGATGAGGGCGCGCCCGCTGTTGCCCTCGAAGGCGAAGCGCTGCAGCTGCAGCTGGTCGCCGGCGAGCACCGCGCGCAGCTCGCCGTTACGCAGGCGCAGGCCCTGGTCCGGCCAGCGCACCGCCATGCGGTCGCCGTTGACGGTGCCGTTCAGGGTCGGCGCGCCGACGGTACCGGCGCCGGTCACGGCCAGGTTGAGGGCGCCGTCCACTTCGAGGCCGGGCTGGCCGATCAGCGGCGAGACCCAGGCCAACGATCCCAGATTCGCGGTGGCGCTCAGTTTCAAGGGGCTGTCGTTGTCGAGGCGGCCGTGGATCATCTGCGCGGTGGCGTCGACCTTGGCGGTGCCGATCCGGGTGCCATCGACGGCCAGCTGGGCGCGCAGCGCGCCGCCGTTCACGTCCGCGCGCAGGTCGAGCTGACGCAGGCCGAGGATGACGGGGGCGACGTCGCCGGCGATCAGGTCGCCCTTCTCGCGGAACACGTGCACGCTGCCGTCCAGCGCCGGCGCCGCCCCGCTGGCGACCGGGGCGCGCATGTCGAGCGCCCAGTCGGCGCCGAGGGTCATGTCGCCGCGCAGGTTCTGGCGGATGGCGTCGGAAGCCTGGGCCAGGTAGTTGAGCGGTACGCCGGTGGCGCTGCCGCGGCTGGTCCAGCGCGCGCCGTTCCTGGCCAGCGACTGCACCGTGATCGAACCCGCAGGCAGGCGGATGGTGGCGTTGTTGAAGTCGATTTTCTCCGGCTTGGCCAGGCCGGCGATGCCGGAACCGGGCGCCCCGGCGATGCGCAGCGGGGCCGGCGCCGCCAGCGCAAGCGCGTAGCGGCCGCGGTTCTGCAGGGCAGTGAGCGTGCCGCTCCAGGCGTTGCCGTTATAGCCGCCGTTGACCGCGACATTCGCGTCGAAGGCATCGCCGCGTGCCGCAGCGCTGATCGAATGCGCGCCGCGGGTGCCGGTCGATTGCAGGCGCGCCGTCGCGATGCGGGTTTCGCCGCTGACGTAATCGGCGATCTGCACGTCGAGCGCCAGCGGATCGGCAGCGCCGCGTCCGGAGCCGACATTTGCGGTCGCACGCAGCGACTTCAGGTTCTGGGTCTTCAGGCGCAGGTTCTGGCCTTCCAGCGAAGCGGTGAGAGAAGGCGTGTCCATGGTGCCGGACAAGGTGCCGGAACCGCGCAGTACGCCGCTGTAATCCGGACCGAGCGCCGCCAGCTGGGGCGCGTCGATGCGCCAGTTCAGCGTATCACGGCCGCTGCCGAAGGCGCCCTTTGCGGCGACCACGTTCGCGCCCAGGTGCAGGTCGACGTCGGCGTTCGAGACGTGGCGCTTGTCGGCGGTGAGCTTGGCCACGCCCCACAGCGGGGAGTTCGACAGCGTGGACTGCTGCAGCGTCAGGTTCACCGAGCCGCCCATGTTGGCGCCGCTGCGGCCGCTGGCATCGAAGGCGCCGTTGATGCTGCCGGCGAAAGGCGAGCCGAAGGCGGCCGGATTCAGCTTCTGCATCGATCCGCTGGCCTTGAGCTCGACCACTTTCGCGTCTTTGGCGCCGGACAGCCAGGCCTCGCCGCTGGCGTGCAGGGTGCCGTTGTTGTTCTTGCGTTCCTTGGCCACCCAGCCCAGGCTGTTGGCATCGACCACAAAACTGGTGCGCGGCGCCTCCATGCTGCCGCTGATGACGCCATTCGCCACCAGCGCACCATACAAATCGCTGCGCACGCTCGAGAGCTGGCGGCCGTCCACGCGCCAGGCCAGCGTCTCGCCCGGTTTGCCGAAGGCGCCGCGCAGGTCTACCGTATTCTGGCCCAGCGCCAGGTTGGCGTTCACGCCGTGCACATGCACACCGCCTGGAGCGCCGGCGTCCGCCTCCAGCTTGCCCTTGCCGGACAGCGGCTGGTCGAACAGACGGCTCGGGCGCAGCGCGAAGTCGGCCGCCACCTGCCACTGCGGGGCCAGCGCGCCCGACGCATTGATCTCGGCATTGATGTCGGCTTTCGGGAAGTCGCCGAAGGCCGAAGGATCCAGCCGGCTGGCGACCACGTTGGCCTTGAACGGCTTTTTATCCAGCAGATTCGCGCTGCCGGTCACGCGCACGCTGCCCTGGCCGGCCGAAACGCGCGCCTCGCGCACGTTCAGCACGTTGTCTTTCAGCGCCGCTTCCGCCACCAGGCGCATACCGGCGTCGACCAGGTTGACGTTCAGGGTCTGCGTATCCTGGGTATTCGCCACCGCCAGGTCGCCGGCAATCGCCGTCTTCTTCATGCTGCCGTGGATCTGCTTCAGATCGATGCGGTCCGTGTGCAGCGCGAAGCGCGCAGTGCCGATGCCTTTTTCGTCCGGACCGCGTTCGACGCTGCCGCTGCCCGTGAAGCTGCCGGCGCCGCCCAGGTCGAGCAGGACGTCGGAAATCTTCATGGACGACAAATTCCCGCCCAGCTGGCCGCGCATCGCCCGCAGCGGCAGGCGCTGCTGGTCGATGGTGCCCTGCGGGCCGTCGTTGGTGAGATTGACGGAACCGGTGATGTTGCGGTTCGGGTCGAGGCGCGCCGCCACCGCCAGGTTCAGGTCGGCCGTCGGCAGGCTCGGATTGAAGAAGCCCGGGTCGATGTTCTTTGCGTTCAGCGTAAACGCCTGCAGCGGGATCTCGGCAAACGGCGACAGCACCAGGTTGGCCGTGCCCTCGGCGCGCGCCGCCTGGCCGCTGGCGTCGATGACGGTCTTCTGCAAATCGCCGCCGGCATGCAGCTTCAGTTGCGGGGCGATGGCGCCGGCCTGGGGCTTGGCGCCCGGGGTCTGGCTCAGGCTCGCATCCGCATTCAGTTTATACGGCAGCATATTCGCGATGGTGCCGCTGGCCGCCACCTGGCCCCAGGGCGTGTTCCCCTTCGCATAATCGAGCTTCCAGCGTTCCTTGTCGCCGTGCAGGCCGACGCGGATGTCGTCGACCTGGGTTTCCGCGCCCTTGTTTACGAATACGGCCCTGGCCAGGCGCGCATCGTCGACCGCGATCTTGAAGGGCGGCGCCAGGCGGGTCGGCATGGTGCTCGGTTCCGCGCTTTCCTTGAGCGTCTCCATGCGCAGCGATTTCGCGTACAGCTTGTCGATCTCGACGCCGCGCGACAGGTACTGCCAGGGCTTCCAGTCGATGTCGATGTCATCCATCGTCATCACGGACGTCTCGTTGCGGAACACCACGTGGCCGATGTGCATGTGGCCGTACAGCGAACCGGTGACGCCGGTGATGGTCAGCTTGCCGCCGCTGGCGTTGGCGACGCGCTGGGCAATCATCTGCAGCGTGGTCTCGCGGCCGCCGTACCAGACCGCGCCGCCGATCGCGACGGCGGTGACGGCCACGCCGATCGCGACCCGGCGCGGCCAGCGGCGGGGTTTGTTCTCGGTTTTTTCAGCCGGGTCGTTCATCAGAAAGTGAATCCAAGTGAGAAGTGCAGACGGACCTTGTGCACCGCCTTGCCGTAGGCGACGTCGACCGCGATCGGGCCGACCGGGCTGCGCCAGCGCGCGCCGACGCCATAGCCGACCTTCGGTTTCAGGTCCTTGAAGTTGTCGGCGGCATTGCCGGCGTCGACGAACATGGCCGCGCCCCAGGGCGGTTTGAACCAGTAATCGTATTCGGTGCTGGCGGTGAGCAGGTAGCGGCCGCCGGTGATGGCGCTGCCGACCGGCACGCCCAGCTGCTGGTAGCCGTAGCCGCGCACCGACTGGTCGCCGCCGGCGCGGAACAGGAAGGTCGACGGCACCTTGTCCTTGTCCTTGGAGCCGACCGCGCCGAACTCGCCGCGCAGGATCAGGGTGCCGGACGGCCCGAGCGGCTTGAACGCGACGCCGCGCACGTAGGCGCGCACGAAGGGTTCGTCGGTCAGGATAGGCAGCGGGGCGGCGCCCAGCTGCAGGTTGGCGATGTAGCCATCGGTCGGCACGACCAGGCTGTCGAGCTTGCGCTTGGTGATCGAAAAGGTCAGCGGCAGCGCCTTGGTGCGCCTGGTCGGCTGGTCGTCGATGGTGAGCTGCTCGGTCAGCGCCTCCAGCCGCAGGCTGCGCTCCAGGGTCGGCGAACCCCAGGCGCGGGTGGCGTGGATGCTGGTGGTGCGGGTGATCTGGCCGCGCACGTCTTCGCGGTCATAGCCGGCGCCGACGCTGTTGCTGTAGCCGTTGGAAGTGGTCGGCCAGAAGAAGTCGGCGCGCGCCTGCTGGTGCAGCTGCTCGTACAGGATATTGCTCTTCATGCGCTTGCCGAACACGTTCAGGTCGTCGTAGTTGGCCTGGGCGCGAGCGCCGGTGTTGGTCGAGAAGCCGACGCCGACCGACAGGTTCTTGCGCTTGTTTTCCGTCACACGCACCAGGATCGGCATCGTGACCGGGCCGGATGGCGCCTGGGTCTTCGGTCCCTCGCCCTGGTTCAGTTCACTGACCTGTTCCTGCAGGGTCGAGGACATGTCGAGGCTGACCTCGACGGTGCTGAAGTAGCCGGTGTCCTGCAGGCGGCCCTGCAGCGACTGCAGCGCGGCCTCGTTGTACTGGTCGCCCGGGTGGATCTGGTTCAGGTTCTGGATGACCGAGGGCGAATAGCGCTGCAGGCCCTCGATGCGCAGGGCGCCGAAATGCACGTCCGGGCCGCTGTCGATGATGACCTTGAGCAGGGCGCGGTGGGTGTCGGGGTCGACGGTGGCGATCGAGTCGATCAGCTGGGCGCGCGGGAAGCGCGACTGCGCGATCTGGCGCACCATGCCGCGCTTGGCCGATTCCCAGTCGGCGGTGCGGAAGCGCGAGCCCACCGGCAGGGTCCAGCGATTACGCAGGGCGGCGGCATCGAACGGCGCTTCCTCCTTGCTGAAGGGGACGAAGCCGCGCAGCTCGAGATCGACGTCGCCCACCGTGACAGGCTCGCCCGGATCGACGATCACGCGCGCGACCGGGGTGGCGCCGGAGGTGTCGAGCCCGCTCGAGATCTTGGGCGAATAATAGCCTTCGGTGGCCACCAGGGTCTTCGCTTCCTCGGGGGTGTTGCGCACCAGGCGCTGCAGCTGTTCGAGGTCGACGCGTGGGTTGCCGCGCCAGCGCATCAGGTCGAGGTTGGCTTCCAGCAGTTCGTGCAGGTTGCGCGGGGCGTCGATCTTCACGTCGTAGCTGACCGAGCGCTGCTCGGGCGCCTCGACCGGCAGGGGCGTGGCAGGCTGGCGTTCCTGTTCCTGCAGCTCCTTCTGGGTCTGGTCCTTGGTCGTGGTCGGCGCCGGGACCGGGTCCTGTGCCTGGGCTGGAGACGGGGCGGGAGATTGTGCCGCGGCGCCCACGGAAGCGCATAGCGCGTTCACGGCCAGCACGATTTGTGCCAAAATTCGTGGTCGCGCCGGCGCTAAGGTCTCTACGTGGTCGGGTCGTGCGGGCAACATGTCTCTCCATTCTCAATCTGCCGGCCACATCTTAACGGAATGTCAAAAGTGGCGGCGGACGCTTTAATTCAGGAATATCAACATGCATCAAGCTGATTCCGCGCTCGTCCTGTTCAGCGGCGGCCAAGACTCCACCACCTGCCTCGCCTGGGCCCTGCAACGCTACGAACGCGTGGAAACCATCGGCTTCGACTATGGCCAGCGCCACGCGATCGAGCTGGAAGTGCGCCCGACCGTGCTGTCGAAAATGCGCGCGCTGTCGCCGGAATGGGACCGCCGCCTGGGCGAGGACCACATGATCGACCTGGGCCTGATCTCGAAGATTTCCGACACGGCCCTGACCAGCAATGTCGAAATCGCGATGCAGGAAAACGGCTTGCCGAACACCTTCGTCCCGGGCCGCAACCTGCTGTTCATGACGGTGGCGGCCACGGTGGCCTACCGCCGCGGCCTGACCGTGCTGGTGGGCGGCATGTGCGAGACCGATTTCTCCGGCTACCCGGACTGCCGCGACGACACCATGAAGGCGCTGCAGGTGGCCCTCAACCTGGGCATGGCCACGCGCACCAAGGTCGAGACCCCGCTGATGTGGATCGACAAGAAGCAGACCTGGGAACTGGCGGAGCAGTGCGGCGGCCAGGCCCTGGTCGACCTGATCCGCTTCGACACCCATACCTGCTACCTGGGCGAGCGCGGCGCCGCGCACGACTGGGGCCACGGCTGCGGCACCTGCCCGGCCTGCGCACTGCGCGCACGCGGTTACGCCCAGTACGCCCAGGAGCGCCGCGGCGCCTGAACGGGTAAATCATGCGCCTCGCGCTGCTGACCGACCTGCACGCGAACCGCGAAGCCGTCGAGGCCTGCCTGGCGCATGCCGAAGGCCAGCAGGTCGACCAGTACGCCTTCACGGGAGACTTTGTCGGCTACGGCGCCGACCCGGCCTGGGTGGTCAAGACGGTGATGGACTACGTGGGACGCGGCGCGGTGGCGGTGCAGGGCAACCACGATTATTCGGTAACCCGCCCCACACGCCGGGAGGCCGGGCCCCCGCAGATGCACGCGGAGGCGAGGGAAGTGATCGAGTGGACCCGCAGCCAGCTCGATCCGGAGCAGATGGCCTTCCTGGCCGGCCTGCCGCTCACGCAAAAGCATGGCAACGCCTTCTTCGTGCACGCCAGCGCTTACGATCCGATCCGCTGGGCGTACGTCACCGGCATCGAGGAAGCGGAGCGTTCGCTCAAGGCCAGCCGTAGCCGCATCGTCTTTTCCGGCCACGTCCACGCACCGGCTTTGTACCGCCGCGCCGACGACGGGCGCATGGGCTCCCATATTCCTCAGGCCGGCCAGCGCATCGGCCTGCAGCCGCAGCACCAGTACCTCGTGCTGCCCGGCGCCGTCGGCCAGCCCCGCGACCAGAACAACGCGGCCTGCTATGCGGTGTTCGACGACGAGGCCAGGAGCATTACCTATTTCAGGATCCCCTACGATCACGGTGCGGCGGCGCGCAAGGTGATCGCAGCGGGTTTGCCGATCGTGTTTGCGATGCGGCTGGTGGAAGGGATTTAAATCGCCTGTTCGCGCATGATGCGGTTCTTGCGCGAGCGGCTCACCATGTACCAGATCAGGGCCAGCGGCAGCAGCAGCGGCAGCAGCAGGGGCGAGATCGCCAGGGCCAGCACCACGGCGCCGATGCCCAGGCCGCCGATCAGGATGATGCCCACGCCCGCGAACACCACCGCCAGCACCACGCCTACCACCGTCAGGACCAGCATCGCGATCAGGGTACCGCCGCCCGCGAACAGCATCGCCAGCAGGGCGCCGAGCGGACCGTCGAATTCGTCGCCGTCGATGCTGACGACGGAGTCGCCGCCGAAGAAGAACACGTTCCACAGGAGCAGAGCGAACAGGAATGCGATGACGATATAGGCGGTCTTTTTCATGATGGTCCTCGTGCAGGTCAGGGTCTTTTTAAAGGTATGTCGTTGTCGGCATGGTTCTAATGTATCTGTATCGCGAAGGGCTCTCCATCGGCTTGCGACAGGCTGCAATTTTCGGGGGGCGGGCGTGCGCAGACGACCGACGAACGGCGTGCAGAAGTGCCCAGAATCAAGCCTTGCAATGCTCTGCATGATGTCTATACTGACAGCCTGCTCTGTCGCAGGAGGACCTTATGCAATCTGCCCGATTCGACAGGGGTGGTCACAAAAATCCGCCGTCGGCGCCACCGGCCATTCCGCCCATTATCATTACGCCGTTTAACAAGCAGATCCCGAATCCGGCGATCGACCCACGCAGCAATCCGCCCGGGCCGCCCATCGTCCCGCCGCGCAGGCCCGACCTGCGCATGTAGCGCCATTCCTTGGCATCGATACACCACGTGTGGTGCTTGTCCGGAGCGCCGGAATTTCCTATGATCTTGTCTTTGGGCGAGCCGCCCCAAGATTGGATGATATGAACGAAGCACCCGAAGATCAGCACGACGAAGACGCCCCAGTCCAGGAGGCCCGCCTGTGGCAGGACAATGGCTGGACCGCCCGCGTCATCAAGAACGAAGATGACGAGGGTTGGGCCGTCGCCATGTACAAGGATGGCGAGCCCGAGCCGGCCCTGGTCGGCCCGTGGACCATGGGCCGCGACAAGAAGAACCCGAAGCCGCTCGACGTCAACGCCTTCAATACGCTGGTCAAGACCGCGCACGAAGTGTTGCGCCGCCACGAGCAGGCACTGCACGCAAAGCTGCACAAGAGCACCGTGGTTTCCACCCCGGATGGCGAATTGAAGGTCACGCTCGACATCGTGCCGGACGAGGACAATCCCTACGCCATGCTGGCCGCCATCGACGAGATGGGCGAGCAGGTGGCGCAGGCGCGGGTCGCGCCCGACTTCAAGCTGTCGCCGGCCTCCGCGCTGGCCTGGGTGGAGAACGATTTCCGGGCGCCGCGCCGCAGTTAAGCCAAATAAGACGCTTCATTTAAGCGATACTTTTCGCCCAGCAGGCGCGCGAACTGCTAGTATTTCCTAAATGCACTATTTCGTGTTTTAGGGGGATCGATGGAAAACCGTCTTGCGCGCCTGGAAGCGGTACAGGCCATGCTGCTCGAAATCGGGCACTTGTCTGCGAGCTGCACCGACATTACCGAATTCGTTGGCGCCGTGCACCGCGCACTGGGCCGCATCATGTATGCGGACAACTTCTACGTGGCCCTGTCGGAGCGCGAGAACAACACGGTCCGCTTCGTGTACTTCGTCGACACCGTCGATGAAGCCCCGCCCACCGATGAGTGGATGACGCTGGCCTCGCCCGACGAGTCGCCCACCGCCTGGGTGATGGCGAACAAGAAACCGCTGACGCTGACCACCGCCGAGTTCATGGCGCGCGAGAACGGCGTCAGCTGGGGTTTCGGCAGCATGGCCGAACACTGGATGGGCATCCCCTTGCTCGACCAGCAACACGAAGTGCTGGGTGCGATCGTCATCCAGAGCTATCTCCCGCAGCACATGTACAGCGAGGAAGACCAGGCGCTGTTCGCCCTGATCGCCAACCATGTCTCGAACGCCCTGCAGGGCCTGCAGAGCATGGACCGGCTGGAACGCGCCGTGCAGGAACGCACCGCGGCGCTGGCGCGCGAGGTGGCCGAGCGCCGCCGTGCCGAGCAGGTCCAGCACGCGCTGTACCAGATCGCCGACCTCTCGGCCTCCGCCCAGGGCACCGACGAGCTGGCCTCCAGCCTGCACCGCATCATCGGCGAGTTGATGGAGGCGAAGAATTTCCTGATCGCGCTGACCCATCCGGATACGGGCGAAATCAGCATTCCCTATTTCGTCGACGAAATGGACCGCGAGGCGCCGAACAAGCGCTTCCCCTTCGGGATCGGCATGTGCTCCTATGTGCTCAAGACCAAGCAGGCCCAGCTGCATGACGCCGGCAGCTTTGCGCGCCTGGCCGCCTCCGGCAAGGTGAAGGAGCCGCTCGGCAATACCCAGATCGCCAGCTGGATCGGCGCACCGATGCTGGTGCATGACCAGGCCTACGGCGTGATGGTGGTGCAGAGCTACGACCCGACCATCCTCTACACCAAGACCGAGCTCGACCTGCTGGCCTTCATCGCCAGCCACGTGGCGGTGGCGATCGCCCGCATGCAGGCCGACCGCGCGATCCGCAAGGCCAAGGAACGCCTGGAAAAGCAGAACGCGGCGCTGAACCAGGCGCTCACCCAGCTGCAGGAAGCGCAATCGGAACTGGTGCGCCAGGAAAAGCTCGCTTCGCTGGGCCAGATGGTGGCCGGCGTCGCCCACGAGATCAACACCCCGCTGGGCATCTGCGTGACCGCCACCAGCCACCTGGTGCAGGAACTCAAGCTGACCAAGGAAGAGCTGGCGGCCGGCGAGATGACGGAGGAGAGCCTGAACAGCTTCTTCGACGTGGTCGACCAGTCGCTGCGCATCATGACCACCAACACGCAGCGCGCCGCAGCCCTGGTGCGCAGCTTCAAGCAGGTGGCGGTGGACCAGTCCTCGGACAATATCCGCAACTTCAACCTGTGCAAGTACGTGGGCGAGATCCTGCTGTCGCTGCAGCCCAAGCTGAAGGGCAGGCCGGTCAAGGTGCAGGTCGACTGCCCGGCCGATCTGGAAGTGGACAGCTTCCCCGGCGCGGTGTCGCAGATCCTGACCAACATGGTGGTCAACTCGCTGGTGCACGGCTTCGAGCGCGACCAGCCCGGCAACATCACGATCCGCGCCCGCCTCGAGGACGAGGACACGGTCGCCTTCGAATACGGCGACGACGGCGCCGGCATGGATGCGGACACCCTGTCGAAACTCTTCGATCCCTTCTTCACGACCAAGCGCGGCAGCGGCGGCAGCGGCCTCGGCGCGCACATCCTGTACAACCTGGTCACGGGTTCGCTGGGCGGCTCGCTGCACGTGGAGAGCAGCCCCGGCAAGGGCTTGCAGTACTTCCTGCGCTTCCCGCGCAAGGCACGGCGCGCGGAGAACCCGGCAACGCTCCCAGCTTGACGCGGCGCCCTGGCTGGCGGATAAATACTCATTCGTCAATTAGCCGGAGCCACCATGCCAGTCATTACCGAGGCCGAGCTTGTCCAGGGACTGCAGGACAATGAGTTCGTGCTCTACTACCAGCCCAAGGCCTCGCTGATCACCAATCGCATTGTCGGGGCCGAAGCGCTGGTGCGCTGGCGCCGGCGCGACGGCAGCATGGTCGCGCCGGCGGCCTTCATATCCCGCATGCAGGACGCCGGCCTGCTGAAGACGCTGACCCGCCAGCTGCTGTCCCAGCTCATTCGCGACATGGACGGCGTCCTCGGTGCGGACCTGCGCATTTCCTTCAACGTCGGGGTGGAGGACTTCGAGGACGATACGCTCAGCAGCATGCTGCTCGACGCCATCCGCAAGCAGCGCCTGCTGGCGGCCAGCCTCGAACTCGAGATC
Organism: Telluria sp. GW821-FHT07G12; assembly: GCF_059418525.1. NCBI lineage: Bacteria > Pseudomonadati > Pseudomonadota > Betaproteobacteria > Burkholderiales > Oxalobacteraceae > Telluria > Telluria sp. GW821-FHT07G12. Next base: position 231,947 of record NZ_JBWKQA010000008.1, read on the forward strand.
ACCGAGACCCAGGCGCTGCAGGCCTGCGACCAGCTGCTCGGACGCCTGCAGGGACTGCTCGATGCCGGCATCAGCCTGGCGATGGACGACTTCGGCACCGGCTATTCGAGCATCGACACCCTGAGCAAGCTGCCGTTTACCGCTATCAAGCTGGACCAGGGCATCGTCGGCCGTATGCTTGGTTCCGCTAAGGACGCGGCCATCGTGCGTTCGACGATCCGGCTCGGGCACGAGATGGGCGTGGAAGTGGTGGCCGAGGGTGTCGAAAGCCAGGCCCAGCGCGACTTCCTGATCGAAGCCGGCGGCAAGCTGATGCAGGGTTACCTGATCAGCCCGCCATTGCCGCTCGAGGCCTTCCGCGCCTTTCGCGCGGGCGCGGGCAGTTCCCATAGTTTCCCGGTCGGGCTGGTCCACCTGGCGATTCTCGACCATGTGCAATGGCGGCGCCAGATCGTCAGCTACGCGGTCCAGCGCGCCACTTTGCCGCGCAATTGTCCGACACGCAAGGCGGACGGTTTTCCCGAGCTGAGCGTGACCCACTGCGCGCTGGGCCGCTGGTATTTCGGCGACGGCCGCCATTTCGAAGCCACCCCCATCTACCACGCCATCGACGCGCCGCATCGCGAGCTGCACCGCATTGCCGAGGCCATCGTCGACCAGGTGCGCGAGGGCGCGACACTGGCCGAGCTGGCCGGCCTGCTGAGCACGATGAAAGCGGTGTCGACAACGCTGATCCGCCTGCTGGAGGACCTGGAAGACGCTGGCCTGCAGGAGCTGTACCGCGAAGCCGCGATCGAGGCCGCGCCGGGCAATCCCTAGCGGTCCACGAACAGTTCCTTGTAGCCCGTCGCAGGGTCGATCTCCCGGCTGAAGCGGTGGCCTGGCAACAGCATCACCAGTACCTCGGCCGTGGTGCGCACCAGGCATCCCGGCCCCATGTGCCCTCCCGTTACCCGTCCCGCCGCATCCGACACCGTAATGTGCAGGTGCGGGCCATCCGGCGACAGCGAGCCGCCCAGGCTCAGAATCTCGAGGTCGCCGCGCAGTTCCGTGCAGTCCGGCGCACCGGCAAAGCGGATCTGCGCCACGCTCAGGCTGCCGATGCCCTGCAGGACGAAGGCAGCGGTGACGCCATATTCGGCGGGCATGGCGGCCAGCGTGTCGCGCAGGTCGGCCCCGGCTGGAATGCGCAAGGGAAGAGGCGTCATCATGTTCAAAATTTTACACTTCGCATATCAGCAACTAACAGTTTCCATACGACAATTGTAATCATGTTGCTTTCAAGCTTTTAACAATACCCAAATAACAACATGACCCCATCAATGGTGATGGTTTTCCGTAAAGAAATTACGTATAGTGTTCAGCATCTGAACATAAAACCAATAAAAACGATTGAAAACTACGGAAAAATGTCACATAAATTCACAATAATCGCCCTTGCAGCTGTCCTTCTCTCCGGCTGCTCCACGTTTACGCCTGCTACCGAAAGTCGCTATGTCAGCGCGGACGGCCAACTCCAGATTCGTGGCGAACTGGTCGACAGCAGCGGCATCAAGATCTTCGTCAACGAGAACAAGGTGATCGACGACCACGTCTCGCTGGTCAATGGCGATGGTGCGTTTGCCGGTACCTGGCAGGGCAAGCGCGTCAGCGCGGACTGCTCGACCTCCGGCGGGCGCAAGCTGCACGGCACTACCTGCATGGTGGCCGTCGGCGGCGAACGCGTGCGCCTCAGCCTTTAAGGCGCGACAGCAGCTCCACCAGCTGGCCGATCTCGTAAGGCTTGGCCAGCACCTGCACCCCCGGCACCGTGGCGCGCTGGTCGGTATAGCCGGTGGCCAGTACCACCGGCAATCCGGGACGGCGTTCGCGCAGGATGTCGGCCAGGTCGATGCCGCTGATTTGTCCCGGCATGACGATGTCGGAGAAGGCGACGTCGACATCCAGCCCCGCCTCGATCATCGCCAGCGCGCGTTCACCATTCGCCGCCACCAGCACCTCGAAGCCCGCTTCCTCCAGTCCCTGCACCACCGCTTCGCGCACCAGCTCGTCGTCCTCGACGAACAGGACGCGGCCGCTGGCGTGCAGCGTGTCGGCGTGCTCGCCGCGGCCCGGCTGCGGCGACAGCGGCAGGGTCGAGCGCGGCAGCCAGAGCTCCACCCGGGTGCCCTGGCCAGGCGTGCTGGACAGCGCCAATGAGCCCATCGACTGGGTGGCGAAGGCATAGGCCTGGGCTAGTCCCAGCCCGGTGCCCTTGCCGGCTTCCTTGGTGGTGAAGAAGGGATCGAGGGCGCGCGCCAGCACCTCCGGCGGCATGCCGGTCCCGGTGTCGCTCACTGTCACCAGCACGTAGTCGCCGCCGCTGCGCTCGAGGGTCGGTTCGAGCGCACAGTTGCGGGCGGCGATGGCGAGCTTGCCGCCGTCGGGCATGGCGTCGCGCGCATTGATCGCCAGGTTGAGCATGGCGAGGTCGAACTGCAGCGGGTCGATAGTCACCGGCCACAGGTCTTCCTCGCAGTGCAGTTCGAGCGCGATCCCCTGGCGCAGCACGTTCTTGATCAACTGGATCGAATTGCGCAGCTGCGCGCACGGCGCCACCGTCAGCAGCTTGGCGTCCTGCACCCGGCCGAAGGAGCCGAGCTGGCCGGTGAGGGCGGTGGCGCGGCTGATGGTGCGCTTGCACGTGTCGATCAGGCTCTGCACCTTCGGTTGCGTGGAGGTGAGTGCGGCCAGCTGCAGGGCCGTCGTCAGAGTCTGCAGCAGGTTGTTGAATTCGTGGGCGATCCCGCCGGTAAGACGGCCCAGCGCTTCCATTTTCTGGCTGCGCATCAGGGCCGCCTGCGCGCGCTCGCTGGCCTCGACCGCCTCCTTCACGCGCTGCTCCAGCTCGGCCTGCGAGGCGCGGATCTGGCGGCTGGCCTCGGTCATGCGGCGCGCCACCGCGTCGATCTCGGCGATCTGCTGCGGCTCGTAGGCTACTTCGCGGCCCTGGCCCAGGTCTTCGGCGCCGCGGCTCAGGTATTCGATGGGGCCGATGGCGCGGCGGCCGAAATGGCGCGCCAGCAGCACCGCCAGCACCAGCAGCGCGGCCATGATTCCGGCCAGGAAGGCGGCCGCATGCAGCGGCACGCGCTGCAGCTCCTGTTGCGGGATGCTGACCAGCACCCGCCACTGCGATGCCGGTACGGTGCTGTAGAAAGCCTGGACTGGCGTGCCGGACAGGTTACGGCTCGAAAAGACCCCTTCGCTGCTGGCCGCAAAATTGCGCAGCGCCAGGTCGCTCACCGAGCGGCCGCGGTACTGATCGGCATCGCGCGATCGCGCCACGATCCGGCCCTTGCGGTCGACGATGGTGGCCATCCATTCGGCCGGGAAGCGCTGCTCCGACATGAGGCTCTGCAGGCTCTTGGCGTTCACGCCCATGCTGAGGAATTGGCGGATGTGGCCGTCGACCCGTACCGGCACCTGGATCACGAAGTCGTGGTCCCCGCCCAGCGGGGCCTTGAACATGTCGGACACCAGGGTACGGTCGGCGCCATACCTGGTCATCAGTTCGCCGATGTTGGACACGCGCCGTTCCGGCAGCGCACTGCCCAGCGCGACCCGGGTGTTGGCCAGCTGGCGCCCGTCCAGGTCGTGCAGGATGATGGTCGTTTCCGGTGTCGGCGACAGGACCCTGGCGTGGCGGTAGAACTCGTCGAGGTCGCCACGCGCCAGTGCGGGCGAGCTGGCCAGCGCGCGCAGCAGGCCTTCCCTGGTTTCCAGCTCGTTGTCGACCAGCAGGGCGAAGGCGCGCACCGCTTCCTTCACGCTGTTTTCCTGGGCCCGCCTTTCTTCCAGATAGACGTAGCCGACCGCCAGCGTTGCAGCGCTGAAGGTCGGCACCAGGATCGCCAGGATCAGGATCAGCAGTCGGGTTCGGATGCGCATCGGAGCGTGTTGTTTTCCGGGCAATCTTGCTCCGGCCCGGCGTAGTCTACCGGACTACGATGCGCTTGTCCTCAGGTGGCTTCAGTCCGGCCACTGGCGGTTGATTTCATCCGCCTTGTCGAGGTTCTTGATGAGCAGGTCGACATAGTGCGGGTCGAGATGGTGGCCCGCCACTTCACGCAGATAGTCGCGCACCTGCGCGATCGGCCAGGCTTCCTTGTAGCAGCGTTCGTGGGTGAGGGCGTCGAACACGTCGGCCACCGCCACGATGCGCGCATAGGGGTGGATCTGCTCGGCCTTCAGGCCTTGCGGATAGCCGCTGCCGTCCCACTTCTCGTGGTGCTGGTGGGCGATCACGGCCGCCGCCTTCAGGATCGGACGTTGCGAGCCGTCCAGGATCTGCAGGCCGACGGTCGGGTGCTGCTTCATGATTTCCCATTCCTCGGGCGTGAGGCGGCCCGGCTTGAGCAGCACCGCGTCCGGGGTCGCGATCTTGCCGATGTCGTGCATCGGCGCCGCGTGCATCAGCACCGCGGTTTCGTCTTCCGACATGCCGGATTCCTGGGCCAGCAGGTGGCAGACCTGGGCCATGCGGCGCACGTGGTTGCCGGCTTCGTTCGAGCGCGATTCGACCACGTCGCCGAGGCGCAGGATCAGCTCGGCCTGGGTATCGGTGATTTCCTGGTTCAGCAGGATGTTGTCGAAGGCGATCGCCACGCCCGAGCAGAACACGTCGAGCAGCTGGACGTCGATCTCGGAAATCTCCTCGACGCCTCTCAACACTAACAGCGACGCCTTGCCGCTGTTGTTCGGGAAGTAGCCGACGTAGGTGTCGCCGTGCAGCTTGGAGATGCGGTTATGGCGCGCCTCGTCGAGCTGGGCCACCAGTTCCGGGCCGATGTCGGACTCGCCCATGTCGCCGATGCGGGCCAGGATCTCGTAGTGGCTTTCGCCGGTGATGACGCTGGCGCCGGCCACGCGCAGCAGCATGCTCTGCTCGAGGCGCAGCAGGGCCACGACCTGCTGCAGCAGGCCGCTGGCGAAGTCCTTCAGGTTACGCTGCTGGAAAATGTGGGCCGAGGCCGCGATCACGCGCTCCAGGCCTTCGCGGTAGGTCAGCTGCACGCGGCGCGCATCCTCGACCTTCATGATGTCGCGGTAGGCGCGCAGGGCGGCGAAGGTGGTGGTGAACAGCTTGGTGCGGTCGAGCTCGGTCTTTTCCTTGTAATCGTTGATGTCGTAGTCGACGATCACGCGCTCTTCCGGCGCCTGGCCGGGCTGGCCGGTGCGCAGCACGATACGGGTGAACTGATTGTCCAGCTCCTGGCGCATCCAGCGCGCCACTTCCAGGCCGCTGTCCTCGCGCTCCATCACCACGTCCAGGAACACCAGCGCGATGTCCTTCTCGCGCGCCAGCACTTCCTTGGCTTCCGCGCCGCTGTAGGCGTGCACGAAGCTCAGGCCGCGGCCGTCCAGGCGGAAGCGCGACAGGGTCAGCTTCGTGATGTCGTGGATATCCGGCTCGTCATCGACGAGCAGCACCTTCCAGGGGGCGAGCTTGGGCGTGGCGGCAGACAGGAATGACATGACGATGTCCAGTATCGAGATTGCGTCGGAAAAAAGAACAAATCTTGCGTTAAAGCAGTATTACGCGAAATCGATTGTAGTATGAGCCTTACCCATTAACAACAGGAAATATTGAATTGATCACGTAAAAAGTCACAATGCCGCAACGTGATGATTTGATAGTGTTTCCAGACCGAAAACGTTGCGCCAGGAGCGGGCATTTTTGCGGTGCATGCACCGCCATGGATCAGCCGTAACGCTTCTGGCAGCGCTCGCACCAGAAGCTGCGCCGGTTGGATCGGCCGAGATTGGCCTTGTGGAAGGGGATATTGCAGCGCGGGCAGATCTTCTTGGCGTGCGCCAGCCAGTGCTGCTTGAGGGTCCATTCCTTTTTCCATGCCAGGAAGTCGAAGCTGTACTCGCGGGCCTGTTCGACCAGGGCGCGCAGCTTGGCGGGCGGCAGGGCGCCGACCGTGGACAGCGGGTGCAGGCGGATGCGGAACAGCACCTCGTTCTTGATGATGTTGCCGACCCCGGAAAAGATGTCCTGGTCGAGCAGGGCGTCGCAGGCCAGCATGTCGGGATTCGACCGCAGCTTCTTTCTCGCCTTTTTCGGGTTCCAGGCATCGGACATGACGTCCGCTTCCCAGTCGTAGAGGGCGTCGAGATCGCAGTCGACCTCCTTCACCGAGCAGGCGTAGAAATTCAGGAAGCTGCCGTCGGCAAAATGCAGCGACAGGCGCGGCGGCTTGTCGCGCTCTTCGTTGATGCGGTAGGTGCCGAACAGCAGCATGTGGATGCGCACCGCCATCGTCGGCATCTGGATGAAGAACTGTTTGCCCCAGGTGCGCAGCGCGACCACCGGCTGGTTCAGCAGGCGCGAGGTATCGATGGCCCAGGTATTGCCCTCGGCGCGCACGATGGTCTGGCCGACGAAGCGGGCAGTCTGTTCCTTCAGAATATAGAGCGATGGTCCTTCCGGCACGGCGTTCTCCCTTCGCCGCCATTGTCCGGCGGAAGAGCTCGCGCCCGATGTGCGGGGACTAACAATCGATTACAAACTGATGATGGAAAGAGACGGACACAGGCGCCAAATGGGGCGTATATTCGTAGGTGGAATATAAAACGACGAAAGGATAGGACGATGAAATCGCTGATGCAGAAAATGGCTCTCGCGGGCCTGTTTGCGTTGGTAGCCGGCAGCGCTGGGGCCACTACCACGGTGAGCTATGTGGCGCCGGACAAATTCAGCGACATGCCCTTCGTGCCATGGGAACGCGAGGAAACGCTGAAGGACCTGACCGAGCATTTCACCAAGCTGGGCGGCAGCCTGCCGCCGGGCCAGGACTTGCGCATCGAGGTCACGGACGTCGACCTGGCCGGCCGCCTGATCCCGAGCATCCGCCTGGGCCGCGACCTGCGCGTGCTGCGCGGGCAGGCCGACTGGCCGCGCATCGAACTGCGCTATGCCGTCGAGCAGAATGGCCAGGTGTTGAAAAGCGGCGAGGCGCGGCTGAGCGACATGAACTACCTCGACCACCGGACCCGCTACTTCGACAGCGAACCGCTGCGCTATGAAAAGCAGATGATCGACGACTGGTTCGAGAAGACCATCGGGCCGCTGCCGCGCCGCAGCAGCCGCAATTAATATGCACTATCTGGCCCTTAGAAATGATTTATGGCTTCTAAGGCCTATCTGTTAGTGAACTAACGTTGTGCCCTTGCCTGGTCGGCTATGTTGATCATCCGATCAATGTAGTCAACCAGATGAGGACAGGATGACCGCCCCTAAAAAGACTTCCGGCGCCGATGGCGCAGGTTCAGTACTGAGCACCGTTGCCGGCCCTTCCGATGCCGCCCCGCCCAGCCCCGCGAAGGCTGCCAATCCGGTCGAACAGCGCCTGTTCGAAAAGACGGCCGCGGAAAAGCAGCTGGCCGCCGACATGCCCTTCAACCCGAACAAGCCGGGCGAATATGGCGACGCATCGCGTACCCCTGCTGAAGGCGACCACCACCAGCCTTCCACCCACGCCGCCACCGGCAGCACCAGCAGCGAGATCGCCAGCTCGGACAAGGTCGGCAGCGGCACGCCGCCACAGGGCGAGAACCCGACCGTGGCGCCGCTGGACCGCGTGCGTGTCGACCCGGCCGACCGTCACCTGACCACCAACCAGGGCGTGCCGGTAGCGGACAACCAGCACTCGCTGAAGATCGGCCTGCGCGGTCCGACCGCGATGGAAGACTTCATCCTGCGCGAGAAGATCACCCACTTCGACCACGAACGCATTCCCGAGCGCGTGGTGCACGCGCGCGGCTCGGCTGCGCACGGCTTTTTCGAGGCCTACGACGATTTCAGCAGCCTGACCCGCGCCGCCCCCTTCGCCGCCAAGGGTAAGCAGACCCCGGTGTTCGTGCGCTTCTCGACCGTGGCCGGCGAGCGCGGCTCGACCGACGTCGCGCGCGATGTGCGCGGCTTTGCCGTCAAGTTCTATACCGACGAAGGCAACTGGGACCTGGTCGGCAATAACATTCCCGTGTTCTTCATCCAGGATGCGATGAAGTTCCCGGACCTGGTCCATGCCGCCAAGCCGGAACCGCACCACGCCATGCCGCAGGCGGCCACCGCGCACGACACCTTCTGGGATTTCGCCGGCCTGTCGCCGGAAATCGCGCACATGCTCATGTGGGTGATGTCGGACCGCGCGATCCCGCGCAGCTACCGCACAATGCAGGGCTTCGGCGTGCATACCTTCCGCATGATCAACGCCCAGGGCGAGTCGCGCTTCGTCAAGTTCCACTGGACGCCGCTGCAGGGCACCCACTCGCTGGTGTGGGACGAGGCGGTCCGCATCTCCGGCGCCGACCCCGATTTTCACCGCCGCGACTTGTGGGAAGCCATCGAATCCGGCAACTTCCCCGAGTGGGAGCTGGGCCTGCAGATCTTCACGGAGGAGCAGGCCGCGTCCTTCCCCTTCGACATCCTCGACGCCACCAAGCTCGTGCCGGAAGAGCTGGTGCCGCTGACGCCGGTCGGCCGCCTGGTCCTGAACCGCAACCCGGACAACTTCTTTGCCGAGACCGAGCAGGTCGCTTTCTGCACCGCCCACATCGTGCCCGGCATCGATTTCAGCAACGACCCGCTGCTGCAGGGCCGCAACCACTCCTACCTCGACACCCAGATCACGCGCCTGGGCGGCCCGAACTTCCATGAAATCCCGATCAACTCGCCGATCGTGCAGATCCAGAACAACCAGCGCGACGGCTTCCATCGCCAGGCGATCCCGCGCGGCCGCGTGAACTACGAGCCGAACTCGCTGGGCGGCGGCTGTCCCTTCCAGGCCGGGAAGCGGGGCTTCACCAGCTTCCCCGAGCGCTTCACGACCGAAGACAAGGTGCGCGGCAATCCTGAGCTGTTCGCCGAACACTACGGCCAGGCGCGCCTGTTCTACCAGAGCCAGACCCCGGCCGAGCAGGCCCACATCGCCAACGCCTTCCGTTTCGAGCTGACGCGCGTGCAGACCCCGGCCGTGCGCCAGCGCATCCTGGCGCTGCTGGCGAACGTGGACGATGCCCTGGCGGCGAAGGTCGCCGAGGGGCTCGGCATGGAGGTGCCGGAACCGCTGCCGCGCGCCTTCGACGGCCCGGTGCCCGAGTATGCGCCGTCGCCCTCGCTGTCGCTCCTGAGCCGGCCCGGCGAGACCGGCGTGCGCACCCGGCGCGTTGCGATCCTGGTGGCGCCGGGCGTGGACGGCGCCCAGGTCGGCAAGCTGTACGCGGGCCTGCTGAAGAGCGGCGCCGTGCCTCGCCTGGTGGGCAATATGCTGGGCAAGGTCAAGGCGGCCGACGGCACTGCGCTCGATGTCGAGATCTCGCTGGAGGCGGGGCCGTCGGTGATGTACGACGGCATGATCGTGCCGGACGGCGCCGCGGCCGCCGACGCGCTGGCGCGCAATGCGCATGCGATCGACTTCGTGCGCGAGCAGTACCGCCACGGCAAGCCGATCCTGGTGCTGGGCGGCGGCGCAAACCTGCTGGCCAAGGCGCTGATCCCGACGGCGCTGCCGGACGGTTCGCCCGACCCGGCCCTGCTGGTCGACGGCAAGCTCGATGCCTTCGAGGCGGCGCTGGCCGCGCATCGCGCCTATGCGCGCGAGACCGATCCGCCGATGGTGTAAGCGAAAAAAGGCCCGGCGCAGAAGCCGGGCCCAAAGCCGGGGAGAGCCGGCATCCCAGTGAAAACCGTGAACGCCGGCGCTGCCGGCGTTGTTACGACTACTGCGCCTTGCCGGCTTTTTCCGCCTTCGCGGCCAGTTTCGCCAGCGGCTCCTTGACCGTGTAGTCGGAAGGCACCGCGAACAGATTCGCGGCCGGCTCCTCGCGCTTCAGGCTATCCAGGCGGAACACGGTGTCGCCGCTGCGCGGGTCGCTGTGCTTGGTATAGACGGTCACCTGCAGGTCGGGCGCATACCAGCTCTCGTCCGATACCACGATGGCGTTGCGGTTGCCGATCTCGCCGGCCGGGATCTCGTAGCTGCGCAGCTTGCCCTCGGCCTTGACGCCATTGAAGTCGCGGGTGCCGAGGTCTTTAGTGGTCGCTTTCGAGGCCCACTTCATGTCGCCGAAGGCGCCGGCGGTCAGCGGCGCCAGGCGCACCTGGGCGTCGCGCAGGGCGGCACTGTTTTCTTCCAGCGCCTTCGAGACCTGGATGCGCACGTCCTCCCGGATATGCTGGCGCGCCTCGGCATCCACGCGCGCAACACGCTTGACGATGATTTCCTCGCCGCCGTCGGCCAGCTTGTGCCGCTCGACGGTCGGCAGAATGCCATCCTTGCGCATCTGCTCGACCCTGGCGCGCGCCTCCTCGCCGGCCTTGCGGCCTGCTTCGGCCGCCTTGCGCGATGCCTCAGCCGCCTGGCGGACGGCCAGCCGCTCCGCCTCGCCGGGACGGGCGATCTTCGTCGCAGTACGATCCTGCGGCCTCAGGATCCAGGTGGCGCCGGCGACCGGATCGTGGATGGTGACGACTTTCAGCTCGCCCTTGGCATCGACGACTTCCTGGCGGGTGCGGCCGGCGCTGTCGCGATAGGCCATCGTGGTGTGGCGCTCGGCGATCTGGTTGCCGTCCGCGAGGTTCTGCTGGCGCTCGTTCACCATCTGGGCGCTGTAGGGCGCGTTCTTGATCGAGCGCACGCCGGGTTCGCCCATGATGCTGAAGCTCGTCGGGCCGAAGGTGCTGAGCGCGCCGTTGTGCGACATGACAAAACGGTCGGCCTGGACCCTTACAGGCGCCGTGCGCGGATCGTCGGCCGGGCCTTCCTCGGCCAGGCTCGGTAGGGCCAGGCTGGCCAGCAGTGCTGCAAGAACGAGTTTGTTGGTCTTCATGGCATCCTCTGTTTAATTAATGGAAGTCAGTCGTACGGCCAGCGGCTGGCCGTCGGCGCCGAGCAGCATTTCGGCCTTCACCGTGTCGCCGGCGTTTTCCGGGGTGAGCGGGATCCCCAGCGGCGCCAGGCTGCTGCGGGATACTTCGGTTTCGACCACGCGCGGCGCCGGTTCGCTTTCGATGCGCTCGGGCGATTCGAGGGCGATGAACAGGCCGCCGCCGTCGCGCGATACCAGGGCGCGGCTTCTGGCGTCCGGGTCGGCGGCCAGGCGCGGGTTATGCAACATCAGGCTGAACACCGTGATGGCCGTCACCGCCGTCGACAGGCCGCCGGCCAGGGCCCAGCGCTTGAGCGCCAGCGTCTGATACCAGGGTTTCTTCTGCGGGAACTGGCGGGCAAAGGCCTGCATCAGTTCTTTCTCGACGCCGCGCGGGGCGTCCAGCTTCGCCATCTCGCCGCGCAGGGCGTCGAGCAGCGGGTCCAGGGGGTCTCGGTTTCGGGGTTCCATGTGTCGGGTCCTTCTCATGCTTGGGCCAGGTCGGGCGCGCTGCGCCATCCGGCAAGGCGCTTGGCCAGGGCTGCGCGGCCGCGCGACAGGCGCGAGCGCACGGTGCCGATGTCGACCTGGCAGATGTCGGCGATCTCGGCGTAGGAAAGTTCGTGCATTTCGTAGAGGATGACGACGTCGCGGTAGTGCGGCGCCAGGTGGGCCAGGGCGCGCCGCACCTGCTCGGCGGCCTCGTTGTCCAGCACGCGCGCCAGCGGTCCGCCCTCGTCCAGCGGCAGGTCCAGCTCGGCATCGTCGTCGCCGTCCTGCGCGGCGTCGACCGAGGGCAGGGCGACGTGGCGCTGGCGGCTTTCTTCCAGCTTCAGGATCAGGTTGCGCGCCACGCCGAACAGGAAGGCCTGTAGCGGGCCGCGCAGCGGATCGAAGCGGAAGCGCTCGGTCAGCAGGCCCATGAAGGCTTCCTGCACCACGTCGGCGGCGGTGGCGTCCGAACCGCAGCGCAGCAGCGCGAAGCGGTACAGCGGACCCTGGTGGCGCCGGTAGAGCGCCGAGAAGGCGTCCGCAGCGCCGCCGCGCATGGCGCGCAGCAGGTCGGTGTCGTTGGTGTTGGCGGAAATGGTGTTCATGGGTAGCGGTTATTTACCCATATTCCGCCGGGGAACCAAAAAAGTTCCAGATTTTTTTAAAAACTTGGCGGTTTGGCCTAACCAGCAATGCACGCGCTCATGTTCATGGCCGAGAGATGCCTGTCACGACTGGCAGCTAACGGCCTATTCCGTTGAAAAACTCCCCTTGATGCCAGCTCTGTCAACGCCTACCGTTATCTAGGTAAAGCGCGAAGACGGAG
>NZ_JBWKQA010000009.1:0-121884 GCF_059418525.1 Telluria sp. GW821-FHT07G12
GTGGCGTCGTGCCACAGGTGGATGCCGACTGCGCCGACACGGTAGACCAGGTTGTTCTTGATCGTGCCCGAGGTGGAAACGTAGATACCCTGGACATAGGTGCAACCGGCCGGGCCGATGTCGTTGACGACGTTGCTGACGATGTCCGACTTCACGCCGTGGTAGTAGCTGTCCACGCCGATGGCCGAGCCGCCGGCGCTGGTGCAGGCGACGCTGCGGGCGATATGGTGGATGTGGTTATCCTGGATCATGCCGTAGGAACCGCCGGTATAGATGCCGTGGGTCCACTTGGTGCCCGAGCCCGAATTGGTGCCGTCGACGTCGAAGCCGATGATGCTGACGTAGTTGCCGCGGTTGTCCCAGGCATTGTTGTTCGAGGAGCTCGACGGCGGCACGATCTTGGCGCCCCACTTGGTGGTCGAGACCCAGTAGATGCGTGCTGCCGCGGTGCCGTTGGCCGTGGTCTTGATGCCGCCGGCGTAGGTGCCCGGAGCGACCCACACGGTGGTGCCGGCCTTGGTCGCGGCTTTCACGGCGCGGGCCAGGGTCTTGAACGGTGCTGCCTTGGTGCCGGCGGCGGTGTCCGAACCGGTCGGCGACACGTAGTAGTTATAGGTGGTGGCCAGAGTGGTGGTGGCCGCGCTCACGGTCGGGCTCGAGGACGAGATCGACGCCAGCAGGCGCGGGGCGCCGTCAGCCGGTGCTGCGCCGGCCGAGGCAGGCTGGCCATCGTAACCGCTCAGTTCGAAGCTGCTCGCGGCGGCTTCGGTCGCTTGTGCGCCTGCTGCATCGGCAGCGTTCGGCGTCGTGGCGGCACTGTTTGCTGCGGCCTGGTCCGCGCTGCTGGTGACCACGGCGGCGGTCTGCGATTGCTGGCCGTTGTCGGTCATGCCACCACCGCAAGCCGTCAGGAGGACGGCGGCGCTAGCGCACAGCAGGGAATTGGTGCGGATGTCCGAAGCAAAAGTAACGAGTTTTTTCATGAGAAAGTTCCTAGCAGCAAAAAGAGAATGTACCCCTTTGAGGCTAGGAAACTTCCTTAGTTCAATCTTTTTTAAAGAAAATTTTCCTGTTGCAATTATATATTTACAGAAGTTTTTCCTAAGAATCAAACGCTTGCCAAGGTGCGCGGCGCCGGACGCAAGGGAAATAGAATTCCCACGCGCCACTCCCGTTTAACAATTTATAGGCTTCCAGCGCTACATGGATCAGCTTGTGGCGACAAGCTTATGAGCTACATCGTATTGCGCGCAGCAACTGACTCGCAGTGAATATGGTCTTAATACAGAGACCTAAGACCACATGCGAGGATGACGCGATGGGCGAATACCTGAGAATTCAAGAAATGCTCAAGGAAGGCGAGGATTATGCCGGCCTGATTCTGGGCAAGGACGGAGAAGCGGACTACCACCTGGTGCTGCTCCCGGACGACGTATCGGACGTCAGCTGGCCCACCGCCCGCGAGTGGGCGGGCTCGCAGGAAGGCGACCTGCCCACGCGGCGGGAACTTGCCCTCCTGTTCGCCAACCTGCGCGAGCGCTTCGACCGGGAATGGTACTGGTCGAGCGAGCAGCACGATACGCGGCCGCAGCTGGTATGGGGGCAGAATTTCGCCAGCGGCATCCAGACCGTCTACGGCAGGCCCTTCCGCGGGCATGCGCGAGCGGTGCGGCGGATCGGCGGCAGTTGAGCCTGCTGCCTGTCCGCACGCCGGGCGAAGTATCTGCGCTTACTTGGCGGCGGCGGCCGGTGCTGCCGCCACAGGTACGGCCACGTTCGAACGGCCGATCGCCTGGTCCATGTTCGCCAAGAACCAGGCCGTCGTCGCCATGACGGCGGTGTGGCGGCGCAGGTTGTCAGGGTCGACCTTGTCGAAGGTGTCGGCCGGGGTGTGGTGGTAATTGAAGTAGTCGGACGAGTCGATCCACGGCTCGAAACTCGGCACGCCCGACGTTTCCAGCTCGTGCAGGTCGCCCGACGCAATCACGTCCTCGCGACGGAAGGCGCCCGCCCCGATCGGATAGAGCGCTGCCTGCAACGGCGCCATCAGCTTGGCCGATTGCAGGCCGACACCGGCGCGCAGGCCGAAGGGGCGACCCGAGCCGCTGTCATCCTCGTAGGCGGCGAAGTGCTTTTCGGCCGCCGACTTGTAGGCCTCGTTATAGCCCCTGCCGCCGCGGCCGCCGTTTTCTTCGTTCATCCACGCCACCACGCGGATGGTGCGGCGCGGACGGTAGTCGAGCTTGCGCAGGGTGTCGATCACGCCCATGGCGCTGACCACGCCCGAAGCGTCGTCGTTGGCGCCGGTGGCCAGGTCCCAGGAATCGAGGTGGCCGGACACCAGCACGATCTCGTCCGCCTTGTCGGTGCCGGGCCAGTCGGCGATCACGTTGTAGCTGTCGGCGTCCGGCAGGACCTGCGGAGTCAGGGTCAGGTGCACACGCACCGGGCCGCGCTTGGACAGGCGGGCGATCAGCATCGAGTCCTCGATGGTGACCGCGGCCGCCGGGATGCGCTTACCTTCAGGGAAATTGGTGGCGCCGGTGTGGACGATACGGTAGGCGGCGCCGCCGACGGCACGCACCAGGGCTGCTTGCGCGCCCATCTCGGCCGCCATGCGCGGACCGGCGCCGCGGAAGGCGACGGCTTGCCCGTAGGCGTTGCCGGCCAGGCCGCGGTCGGCCATGTTCTGGTCGAAGGGCACGTCGAACAGCACGATGCGGCCCTTGACCTCGGCCGCGCGCGCTTTCAGTTCCTCGAAGGTGCGAACGACGATCACCTCGGCGGTGATGCCGGCTGCCGGGGTCGCGCCCGAGCCGCCGAGTGCGGTCAGCACCAGCTTCTGGGTCACGCCGGCAGGACGGCCTTTGTAGTCGACCACTTCACCGGTCTCGGCACCGCGCACCCAGTGCGGCACCTTGATCGGCTGCAGGGTGACCTTGGCGCCCAGCTTGCGCAGTTCGTCGGCCACCTGGGTCACGGCGGCGGCGGCGCCGGGCGAACCGGACAGGCGCGGACCGACCAGGTCGGTCAGGTCTTCGAGGCGCTGGTAGGCATAGTCGCTCTGCATCGCCGTATCGCGCACCTTGGCGAGCGCGGCCGGGTCATTGCCCGGCGTGGCAGCGTTGACGTTGCTGGCCAGCAGGCTGGCGGCAAGGATGGCCAAGGCGGGAAGGCAGATGCGGCGGTTCATGCGAATGTCCTTTGTTTCGGGTCGAAATGACCGAAACAATAACGCAATCGCCGCCGTTTTAGGAAATTTATTGCAGTAAATACACTGTTGCCGGAAGCTCAAGCCGGCACCAGACGCACCAGTGTGATCTCCGAGGGGGCGCCGAAGCGTTTGGGCGGGCCCCAATAGCCGGTGCCGCGGCTGGTGTACACCCACAGCGAACGGACCCGGTTCAGGCCGGCAACGAAGGGCTGCTGTAGCGGCACAAAGAGGTTCCAGGGGAAGAACTGGCCGCCGTGGGTGTGGCCGGAGAGCTGCAGGTCGAAGCCGGCGTCGGCCGCCGCCGCAGCGCTGCGCGGCTGGTGGGCCAGCAGCACCTTGACGGCGACGTCGTCGGGCGCCCCTGCGGCTGCCTGCTGCGGGTCGCTCCTGTGGGCGGGATTGAAATGCTGGGCGGTGTAGTCGGTCACGCCGGCGATCATCAGCGTGGCCTCGCCGCGGCGGCGAATCACGTGCTCGTTCAACAGCACGCGCAGGCCCAGGCGGCGCACCTCGGCGATCCACTGTTCGGCGCCGGAATAGTATTCGTGGTTGCCGGTGACGAAGAACACGCCGTCCGGCGCGGCCAGGCGCGCCAGCGGCGCCGTGTGCAGCGCCAGGCGCTGCACGCTGCCGTCGACCAGGTCGCCGGTCACGGCAATGGCGTCGGGCTTGAGCGCATTGACCTTGGTGACGATGGCGTTCAGGTAGGCGCGCTTGATGGTCGGACCGACGTGGATATCGGAAATCTGGGCGATCGCATAGCCGGCCAGCTCCTCCGGCAAGTTGACGATCGGGACGTCGACCTTGACCACGCGCGCGAGGCGGCGCGCATTGACGAAGCCGATGCCGGTAACCAGCAGCGCCAGCAGGGGCACGGCGATGGCGCTGTCATGGGTGATGGCCGGGCTGCCCGCGCCCGCGAGCGTCAGCACCAGCAGGAGGACGTCGCGCAAGAAGGTCAGCACCAGCAGCGAGGAAAAGAAGCCCATCGCCAATAGTCCGGCCCAGGTCAGCGGACCGGACCAGCGGCTGCGGCGCAGGCTGGGCGCGACCAGGCCGATCCGCACCAGCACCGCCGACGCCGCCAGCAGGACGATGCCCACCAGCATGCCGAACATGCCCGCATCCATGCCAGGCAGCAAGCGGAGACCGATGTACAGGTGCACCAGCACCAGGATTGCGAGAACGGAAATGGAAGAACGTCGGCGCGCCATGGACAAGGATTGTAAATAATGACGCCTGTTAGATGGGGCAAGCGCGCGCGAGTGCAAGTGCCGCACGTTCGAAATGTTACGTCCTCTGATGCAGGTGTAAGAATCTGTATTAACGCGTGGCAGCCCCGCCGGTCGGGCATATAGTACGTTCATGCCTGGCGTCGTTGAGATCATTCTGATCCCCGTTGAGGCTAAGGAAAAAGCCATGTTGAACAAAAAATGCTTTGGTGCGGTACTCCTGGCCGCGGCCGCCGTGTCCTCCACGGCAATGGCTCAAGATCGGGGAGCGAACACTGTGATCGGCGCGCTGGCAGGCGCAGCCATCGGCGGCAGCGCAGCAGGACGCGATGGCGCCCTGGTCGGCGCGGCAATCGGTGCGGCGGTCGGTAATTCGGTACGCACGGACGACGACTATTACTACCGCAGCCGCGGCAACGCCTACGGTTATTCGAACAACTACTACTCCGGCGGCTACTACCAGCCGGCGCCGGCGCCGGCCGCCGTCTACGTGGAATCGCGTCCGCGCTACTACTACGAACCGCGTCCGGTGTACGTGGAAGCACGTCCGTACTACGACCGTGGCCATTACTATGACCGGGGCCGCTACTACGACCGCGGTGACCGCGGCTACCGCGACCACGACCGTGGCGGCTGGGACCATCACCGCTGATCGGCTCCGACTGACAAAAACCGCGCTACGGCGCGGTTTTTTATTGCCCGTGCTTTCCATCTCCCTCCGCTAGGCGCTCACGGCGGCGCCTGTGCCGTTGCTGACGGGAGGACACATGCTCGAAGCGGGCGACATCATCACCTTGACGGCCGGCGCCTGGCGCCTGCGCGAACCGCTGGCCATTTCCAGCTACGGCCTGCTGTGGCACGCCGAGCCTGCCGGCGGCGGCGCGCCTGCCGTCCTGAAACTGGTCAACACCGGGCAGATGGCGCTGGCCCTGCCGCCGCAGCGAATCCGCTGGACTGCCTGCCTTGAAGCGGAGATCGCCTTCCTGCGCGCCTTGCGCCCCTGGGATCAGCGCCACATCGTGCGCCTGCTCGACAACGGCGAGCACCAGGGCCAGCCGGCGATGGCGCTGGAACTGCTGGACACCGATCTGGCGCGCCACCTGGACGCGCTGCGAGCCCGCGGCAACGCCCCTTCCTTCCTCCAGGCGCTGGACTGGACCGCTCAGGCCAACCAGGCGCTGGCCAAGGTGCACCAGTACGGCTGGCGTCACCTCGACCTGAAACCGGCCAACCTGCTGGTGGACCGCCACGGCGCCCTCAAGCTGGCCGACTTCGGCACCAACCGCCCGCTGCTCGACCGCAATGCCCATTCGTATGCGGGCACCGCGAACTGGCAGGCGCCCGAACAATTCTTCCCCGGCGCCGACGGTCGCTACATCACCGACGCCCGCAGCGACTACTTCGCCCTCGGCGCCCTGCTCTTCCACGTGGTGACCGGCGCCATGCTGCGCTTCTGCAGCGCCTGCGGCGGCGCCTGGCGCGAGCACGGCATGGATGGCGCGGCCTCCCTGCGCGCCCGCCACGGCGGCGGCCTGCCCCCGATTCTCGCGCCCGACGAGGCGGCGCTCTACCTGCGCCATGCGGGCCTCGCCACGGCCGCTGCCGCCGACGCCGCCCTCGGCCTGCTGCGCGCCCTGCTGGCGCCGCGTCCCGAGCAGCGGCCCCGCCACGCCCTCGAGATCAGCCGCCTGATCGAGGCTGCACGCGCCTCCTGCGCCAACGAGACGATGCGGAGCGCAGCATGAGCGGCGCCGCCGTTTTCCGTTCAGCGGCGCCCACTACGCAAGCCGCTGCAAGGCCGGGCATCCGTGTCGGCAGCGGCCGGATGATCGTCGCCGCAATGCTCCTGCTGCTGTGCGGCCTGCAGCTGCTATGCCTGCTGCGCGCGCCGGCTGCGTGGATGCCGGCCCGGATCGCGGTGGCGCTGGATGCCGGCAAGGAGACGGTGCTGGACGGCGCCGTCCTCGGTTTGCCGCCTTCGGAGGGGGCGCGTCTGCGGCTGCACCGCGATGCCGCCGGCGGCTGGTGGGCCGCAGCCGCCGGCCAGGCGCCGCTGCAGGTCCAGCGCGGCGAGGCCAGGCGCCGCGCCGGCAGCGTGCCGATGGCGCAGGGCCAGCGCTTCCAGCTGGGCGCCTCGACCTTCAGCGTGGAAGCCGTCGACGCCGGCAGCGTCGCCTTCACGCGCGGCGACACGCACTGGCAGTTCGACGGCGCCACCTTGCTGCGCGGCGGCCTGCCGCAAGCCGACTGCCCGGAAGCGCGGCTGGCCGCCCGCCTGGTGAGCGCCTGGAACCGCTGGCTGCCGTCGGTGCTGGGCATGGAGCGTCCGCTGGTCTTCGGCGGCAACCTCGATTGCGGCAACCGCATCGCCATCGCCGGCGTCGCGGCGCCCGCAGCCACCATCCGGTCGACGGCCGAGGGCATGCTGCTGGCCGGCGGCGCCCAGCAGACGCCCCTGCTGCTGCAAGCCGCAGGCAACATGCACGACGCCGTGCTGCTGGCGGAGCGCGAGGAAAGCCTGAACCAGGCCGGCGCACTGCAGCTGGGCCGTACCCGCCTGCTCCTGGAACGCAATGGCGACCTGCTGCACCTGCAGCCGGTATCGCACGTCGCGCTCTACCACGAAGCCCAGCTGCGCCTGCCCGAGGGCGTCAGCTGGACCTGGACCCAGCGCGCGCACTGGCGCCTGCCGGAGCAGGCTTTCCTGCCGCTCGGCCTTTCCCTCGGCATGGGCGCGGTCGCCGCTGCGGCTCTGCTGCTGAGCGGCGCCGCCCGCCGCCTGGGCCGTGCACATGCCGTCGGCGCGTTGGGCGCTTTGCTGCTGGCCGGCGCCGGCGTGACGCTGCTGTATTTGCAGAAGAGCGGCGCGCCGGCCGGCGCCGGCATCGGCCTGCTGGTGGCCTGGGCCGCACTCTGGTGCCTGTGGCTGGCGGGCGGGCGCTCGCTGGCCGCCGGCGCTGCCGTGCTGCTGCTGGCGGTCGGCCTGCTGGCCCAGCTCGAGATGGGGCTCGGCGCGCCGGAATCGTCCTGGCTGCGCCACGCCGGCAAAACTGGGGCGCTGCTGGCGATCGGCGCCGGCGCTTTCGGCCTGCTGCGCGCCCTGCGTCCGCTGGGCGATTCGCGTCCGCTGCCGCAAGCCCGCGTGGAGCTGGCCTTGCTGGCGACAAGCGGCGTCGCCCTGTTGTTCCTGCTGCTGCAGGTCGCGTTCGGCGACGAGACCGGCGTCTTCGATCTGCAGCCGGTGGAATTCGCCAAGCTGGCCCTGGCCGCCCTCAGCGCCCACTGCCTGGCGCTGGCGACGGGCGGCCAGCCGGCGCCGGGCGGAGCCCTGCTGCGTGTGCTGCGTCTGGGCGCGCCGGCGCTGCTGTTTCTGGTGCTGCTGGCGGTGGCGCTGGTGCAGGTCGACGATTATTCGCCGTTGATACTGCTGACGGTATGGGGCGGCGCGATGGCCCTGGCCTATGCGCTGGCCAGCCGCAAATACCTGCTGGTCGGCGCAGTTCTCGCCGCCGCGCTTGCGGCCATCGCCGGCGTGGTCCTGCTGCGCGCGGCCGGGCCGGGCGAGTTCGCGCGCTGGAACTTCTATGCCGACCGCTTCATGGTCTGGCTCGATCCGGGCTCCCATCCGCACACCGGCCAGCAGCTGCTGCTGGGAGCGCAGGCGATCGCGGGCGGCGGCTGGTCGGGCGCCGATCACGCCTTCGGCCTGCTGGCGCTGGGCCAGGACGCCGGCGCCGCGCTGCGCATCCCGGCGGTCCAGGATGACTTCGCGCCCTCCTTCTTCCTGCACCGCCACGGCCTGGCCGCAGGCCTGCTGCTGTGGATGCTGCAGGCGCTGTTCCTGGCGGGACTGCTGCACACGGCCGTGCGCTGCTGGTTGTCGGCCGGTTCCGCGCGCGACTTCCGCCTGGCCTGGTCGGCCCGCTTCCGCTGCTTCCTGCTGTGCGGCGGCGCGGCCTTCGTCGCCGGCCACTTCCTGCTCTCGTGGGGCACCAACCTCGCGATCTTCCCGGTGATGGGCCAGCCGATGAGTTTCCTGTCGGCGGGCGGCTCGCACCTGCTGTTTTTCATCTTCCCCCTGCTAGTTGCCGGTGTCGCCAGCGAACCCGAACATCTTTGAAGGAGAACGAATCATGCCAGTCTACGTGCAGCACGAAACCCTAGCCCGGATCAACGATGTGTTCAGCCCCGAGGCGATCTGGCAGGCGCCCGGGCTGGCCCTGTTCTCGCGCCGCCCGCTGCTGCGCGACCTGCTCGAACGCGCCCCGCGCGAGCATCGCGGACGCGCCGCCACACGCTGTTTCTCGCACGTGACCCTGGCGCTGCCGCAGGAAGAAGTCGACGACGACCGCCACCTCACGCGCGGCGCCCGCGTGCGCGACCTGGCCGAAGGCCTGGCGGCCCTGCACCAGAAGGACTTCGGCGACCTCTTGAAAGGCGACGAAGTGCGCTACCACGTGGTCGGCGACGAAGACCTGGGGCCCGGCGAAGTCGAGGTCCGCTTCGGCCACGCCGTCTACCTGCCGGCGCCGGGCGAAAAGGTCCAGTACACGGTCAGCGTCTCGCGCGACAGCGCCGTGTGGAAGACGGTTTGCCCGATCTACCCGAACCAGCGCCTGACCCTGATCGGCCACGACGAACACGAGGCGACCCACGTCGCGCCCGGCTGGCCCTTCGGCGCGGAAGGCGCCATCCTCCTGATCAACGACGGCCCCGAGTCGCCGCTCGAAATCCAGGTGCGCCCCAAGGATGCCTTCGAGTGCAGCTGGGACCAGGCCGGCGGCTACTACGCGATCCGTTCGCGCCGCGGCGGCGTCGACGCCACCGGGGCGCCGCTGCGCCTGCTGCTGCGTGTGACGCCAGCGCCCGGCGCCCGCAGCATTCCGACGCCGTCCGTTGCGCCCCGCGCCGCCGCACCGATTCCGGCGCCGCTGCGCACACCGGCCTCACCATCCGCCCGCCCCGCCGTCTGGAAGCCACGCCAGGCCCTGTCGCCCGACATGACCGCGGTGCCGCTGGCCGCGCAGCCGGCGCCGGCGTTGGCGGCAACGGAAGCCGACGCCACCTATGCCCCGGTGGCGCGCCAGCGGGTCGCGCTGGCCGCGCTGGCCCTGCCGCGCCTGTCGCGCTACCGCGAGACCGGCGCCCAGGCGCTGGAGATCGGCCTAAATTGCGCCCTCGTTCCCTCCGCGCCAGGCAGCGAAACAGTACTCGGCTTCGCCATCGACGACGGCGACACGGTGCACGCCGTCACCAGCGCCGGCCGCGAACCGGTGTCCGTGCCCGCCTCCTTCAGCCCTCTCGACGGCGCCCGCGTCGACCTGCTGGCCATCGCGCCGGAGATGGCCGAGCGCTACCTCGGCCTGCTGCGCCTGCCGCAGGCGCCGGCGCTGCCGGTGGCGCCGGGTGCGCGCTTCCTGTTCGGCCGCAGCGCACCCATGCTGGCAGCCCTGCGCGTGCTGGATTCGCCGCGCTTCCTGCGCGCGGCTAGCGGTGTCGCGCCGTCCAGCGCCGACCGCCTCGGCCTGTCGCGCAATGCCTTCAGCTTCGAGGCGGCGGCCGACGGCTACCGCATCGCCCGCGCCAGCGCCACCCAGGCCCTCTACCACCTCGACGAGCAGCTGCGCTTCGTCGCGGCCATCGGCGATGCCACGCCGGAGCAGCCCTACCTGCTGCCGCCCGGCCACCACCTGGTCGCCGGCCACTATGTGCTGCGCTTCGACGCCTGAGGCGCCATGCTCATGCACGCACCCTTGAGCGCACCGACCGGGGCCGCGACGGCGGTGGCCTACGCGCTGGGATTGGCGCTGACCCTGGTGCTGGCCGGCAGCCTGACGCCACAGCGATGGTGGCGCCGCCCGACTGCCGGCAACCTGGCGCTGGCCGGCGGCGGCACGCTGGCCTTCGGCATCCTGTTCTGCTTCCTGTTTGCCGCGCTGATGCCGGCGCGGTCCACGGGCATGGCAGATACGCCTCCCTTCGCGGCGACGCTGCCGCCGGCGCCGGTGCACATCGATACTGCGCCGCGCTACCGCGTCATCGACGATCTGAACCTGCGCGCGGCCAGGGCCACCGGCGCCCGGCGCCTGGCGGTGCTGCCGGCCGGGACCCTGGTCACGCCGACCGGCGCCCTTGATGGCGACTGGCTGCAGGTCCGCGCCCGCGTCAAGGGACGGCCGGTGGAAGGCTGGGCCAGCAGCCTGTGGCTACGCCGGGTCGACGAGCGGCGGCTGGCCGATGACTAGACGCATCGGGTTGTAGCGCACGATGCCGGTCTGCGTCGGCGCGGTCGGCACGAAGCCCAGCGAGGCGTAGAAAGGCAGGGCGTGGTTCGAGGAATTGACGGTGAAGGCGCCCGGGTGGCCGGGGCCGAGGGCCGCCTCGCGTGCGGTCTCCCACAGCCTGCGCGCGATGCCGCGGCGATGAAAACGGCGGTCGACGTAGAGGCTGTACAGATGGCTGCGCTCGCGGATGGCGACGAAGCCGGCCAGCTCGCCGTGGACTTCGGCCACGTGATAGACAAAGCCTTGCGCCAGGAAGCCGCGCATGGCTTCCTCACCCTGCTGGGCCAGAAAAACGGCGCCGTCTTCCGGCGTGGATTCGTGCAGGATGAAGTCTTCGGCGGCGCGGCGCAGCAGCGCGGCGGCGGCCGGAATGTCGTCTGGCGTGAGGGATCGGATGTTCATGGTTTAACAAGTGTAAGGGAAAACCCCCGCTAATCGTCGCTTGGCGTTTTGCTATTTGCGGTTAGAGTACGAGGATGCAGACTCCCGAAGTTTCGATCGCTTCCTCCCTGCGCTTCGGCGCGCTCGACGTGGCTGCCGCTTCGCGGCTGGGCGCCGGGCCGCGCTTGCGCGAAGAAAACCAGGACAACCTGCTGCTGATCGACAGCGGCGGCCAGGCCGTCTGGCTGCAGAACCAGCAGCCGCAGCGCCGCCAGCTGGCGCGCTGGCGCCAGGGCCATGCGCGCATCGCGGTGCTGGACGGGATGGGCGGCCACGGCCACGGGCGCGAAGCGGCGGAAGCCGTGGTGGCCGGCCTGCTGGCGATCCCGCCCTGCGATTCGGCCGCCGAGCTGACACGCCGCCTGGACGCCCTGCACGCCGAGCTGCAGCGCCACTTTTCCCAGCTGGCCGGGCCGGGGCCGCGTCCCGGCACCACGCTCACCATGCTGGAGCTACCGGAAGGCGCCGACCCTATCCTGTACCACGTGGGCGACTCGCGCCTGTACGAGATCACGCGCGAGCGCGTCGCCCCGCTCACCGTCGACCACGTGCCGGCCACCGCCTTCGCGATGGGCGGCCTGCTGGGCGAGCAGGAATGGTGGCAGCAGGTGCACGGCGAACACCGGCCGCAGGTCTCGCAGGCCTTCATCCTCGGCAATGCCTTCGCCAATCCGGCCCAGCTGAACGATCCGCTGTTCGAGCTGACGCCCTTGAACCTGCCTTCCTGGCTGTGCGCCCTGCCCGACCGCCGCGCCATCCGGCTGCGCCCGGACGCCAGCTATCTGCTGGCCACCGACGGCCTGTGGTCCTGTTCCGATCCCTATGGCTGGGTGGGCCAGTGGCCGCAGCTGCTGGGCGGGCGGCTGGATGCGGCCGGCATGCTGGCGACCCTGCTGCGCGCCTACGAATCGCACCCGCCGGCCTTCTTCTACCCGGATAACGTGAGCGCCATCCTGCTGCGCACCCCGGGTGGCGGCGCACGCGAGGAAACCGCGCTGCCGGGCGCCTGAAGCGCGCCGGACGAATGTGGCAAAAAAATGCTTTTTAGCAAAAAATCTTGCCGAATGATGAATACGGCGCGCCGCCTCGGCTTAAAATCACGTAAGCTCGACCCGACCGTAGACTGTCCACCCCGCCAACCATGAAACGCTGCAGCAGCACCGACCATCCGCACTGCACCGCCTGGGTCATGCCCGGCGAGCAGGCGTGCGCGCACGGTCATGGTCAGCCTGCCACGGCGGCGGATTCCCTCGGCTCGAGCTTCGACATGCTGCAGACCGTTCGCGCCCGGCGCGACGCCGCCGACGCCATCCGGCCACACGCGCCGCCTGCACCGCGTGCGGAAACCCGGCCGCAGCTGCACATCAGCGGCTTCGACCCGCGCGCCGCCGGCGGCCGCCAGGCCATCAAGCTGGAACTGCGCGGCATGCCGGAGGACACTCCCGCCGAACTGACCCTGCTGCTGGAATCGGCCCTGCTGCCCCACGGCGGCGGCCGGCAGACCTTCACGCGCAGCCTCCGCGGCGGCTGGCGTCCGCTGGTGGTCGAGTTTTCCTCGCGCGGCCGCGAGCACGGCCAGTACCGCGTCGACGTCGAACTGCACGCCCGCGACCCGCAGCACAGCGGCCCGGTCCGCACCTGGGTCGCCACCGTGGTGCTGCTGGTGCCGCGCGCGGACGCTTCCCTGGCCGAGATCCACCAGACCTACCTCGCGGCGCGCAAGAACGTGCGCATCCATGCCGACGACGCCTCGATCGCCCGCCTGCAGGGCCTGGACGCTGCCGGCCCGCTCGACATCGCGATCGACGCCCGCAACGCCTCCATCGCCCAGCTGCAGTTCGGCGCCCAGCAGGGCAAGATCGACCTGGCCCTGCCGACCATCGCCTGGGACGAAGACCTGATCGAGATCGACCTGCCGACCACGCGCCAGGCCCACCCCTGCCCGGCGTCGAGCGCCTGCCTGGTCTATGCCGAGCCGGATGCGGGCATGCAACGCCACCTGCGCCTGTTCGCGCTGGACCCGCAGGATGGATGCGTGCTGGGGCGCATGGAAACCGGTCCCCATGGCAGCCTGCTCGAGGCCGACGCCGACGTGCTGCTGTGCCATTACGGCGAGCACGGCCCGGAGCACGAGGGCCTGACGCGGCGCATTTCCGGCCGCCACGCCGTAATCCGCCAGGGCCGGCAAGGTTTCGAGATCGAGGACGTATCGCGCTACGGCCTGCTGCTGGACGGCGTCTGGCCGGGTAAACACAGCCCGACACCACTGCGGCTCGGCATGCGCATCGAACTGACCGCCAGCATCAAGGGCGTGGCGACGCTGGTGGTGACGGCGCTCCTGCCGCATGCGGTGGTGCTGCACCGTATCGATGCCGGCGGCGCGGCCGAGTGCATCATGCTGGTCGCGGCCGACACCGCCCCTGCGCCGGTAGCCGGCGCGGCGCTGCCGCGTGCGGCCGCGCTGCCGCAACTCTTCCACCGCGACGGCGGCTTCTGCCACCGCGATCCGTCCACCGGCGCGGACACGCCGCTCGGCCCGACGGCCGCACTCGAGCGCCTGGCCGGTTTCCACGGCCGGGTACGTTTTACGGCAAGCCCCTATCCCGACTACCGGGCCGCGCGCGGCGCCGACCGCCGCGCGGCGCTCCAGCTGTCCGGCGCCTGAATCAGCCCGGACGCAGCACCAGGAAAATCAGGGCCGCGCCCGTCAGCAGCACTGCCTGCAGCGAAAAGACAATGATCGGAATACGGATATCGTCGGGGATGCGCATGGCAACCTCCAGTCAATGATAGTACGTGACCGATTATCCCACCATCAGCTCGCGCACGACCCGGAATCCGACGATATCGTTCGACAAGGCGCTCGAAAAACCGTTGCGCAGGGCCGAGCGCAGGTAGCGCGGGTTGTACAGCCAGGAACCGCCGCGCAGAATGCGGCGGGCCTGGTCGCCGCCCTCTTCCCAGGCGCTGCCGTCCGGCGGCGCGCCCTCGTAGTTGTCATGCACCACGTCCTGCACCCATTCCCACACATTGCCGTGCATGTCGAACAGGCCCCAAGGGTTGGGCGGGAACATGCCGGCCGGGGTCGTCCCGCGCCGGTATTCGCCGCGCACGCCGCCGTTGTAGGTGAAGTTGCCGTCGTAGTTGGCCTGTTCGGTCGAGATGGTGTCGCCGAAGCTGAAGGCCGTCCTGGTGCCGGCGCGGCAGGCGTATTCCCACTCGGCCTCGCTAGGCAGACGGTAACTGCGGCCGGTGGCCTCGGACAACCAGCTCAGGTATTCGATGGCGTCGTACCAGTTGACGCCGACCACCGGGTGGGCGTCGGTCTGCGGGAAGCCCGGCGCCTCCCAGTTCACTTCGCCGCTCTGGCTCCAACCCGTTGCGCGCACGAAGGCCCGCCATTCGCCCACCGTCACCGGATAGCGGCCTATCGCGATCGGCTTGGCGATGCCGACCCAGTGCTGCGGCAGCTCGCGCGCCAGCCAGCCCTTTTGCGAGCCGGCCTCCATCGCGATCTTGCGCTCGTGCTCCGGTGAGCCCATCTGGAAGCGGCCGGTCGGCAGCAGCACCAGTTCCGGGCCCTTGACTTCACCGATCAGGAAGCGGTCGCGCAGGATGCCCTCGAGGTCGGCCACAGGGCTGGCCGGGGTCGGCAGCATGACTTCGAGCTCGGCCTGGTTGCGGGCCGCCTGCTCGGCGCGGGCGCGCTGCTGCTGGGCCAGATAGGCCGCCGCGGCCCTGGTCTGGGCCATCTTGCGGGCGGCCTGCTCGGCTTCCTGGCGCGCTTTTTCGGCTTCTTCGGCGCGGCGCTCGGCCAGTTGCCGCCGCAGCGCTTCCTTGCGCACGCGGCGGGCTTCCTCGGCCGCCAGGCGCGCCAGCTTTTCCTGTTCGCGCCGCTGGCGGTCCACTGCGGCCTGGGCGGCAGCTTTCGCCTCGGCCTCGATGCGTTTGCGGGCCGCAGCTTCCTGGGCGCGGCGCTGGGTGTCGGCCTCGGTGGCTACACGTTCGGCGCGGGCGGCCTGCTCCGCTTCCTCGCGCGCGGCCTGCTCGGCTTCACGCTGGGCCCGCAGCTCGGCTTCGCTCGGACCGCTCGCGTTTTCCAGCCCGTCGAGCAGCTCGCTGACGCTGCCAGGACGTTCCGCCGCGCTCGCCGCGAAGCCGGCCTGCAGTGCGGTCCACTGGGCGTCGTTCAAGCCATCCGGCCGCGCCGGGACGCCGCGCGCGGCCATGCCGTCGCCGAAAGGCAGGCGCCCGCTCAGCATCTGGTAGAGCATGGACGCCACCGCGTGCACGTCCAGTCCACGCGCCGGCGGCTCCTGGCCCTGGCCCGCCTCGGGTGCGCGGTAGCCGGCGGTGCCGGAACTGGCCGGCGCTTCCAGCGCGCCGTTTCCACCTGCGCCGCTGCCGCGGGCGCGCGCGGCGATCCCGAAGTCGAGCAGTTTTACCTCACCGCGGCGGGTCAGGAAGACATTGGCCGGCTTGATGTCCCGGTGCACCAGGTGATGGCGCTCCCAGGCATGGTCGAGGGCCGCCGCCACCGGCCGCAGCAGCCCGAGCGTGCGCTCCAGGCCCAGCTTGCCCTCGCGCGCCAGCAGGCTATCGAGATCCTCGCCCTCCAGGCATTCCATGATGATGAAGTAGCTGGACGTGGCCGGGTCCTGGGCCCAGTCATAGACCCGCACGATGTGCTCGTGCGCGAGCTGGCGGGCGCGTGCCGCTTCCTCGATCAGCAGTCGCGCGTGGGCCGTGTGCTGGGTCAGCTGGGGCGGCAGGATCTTCAGCGCGACCTGGGCGCTGTGGCCCAGTTCCGCCTGGGTGGCGAGGTCGGTGGCCTGCCACACCTGGCCCATGCCGCCGTGGGCGATCAGGCGGTCGAGCCGGTAGCGGCGCTCGAAGGGACCGACTTCCTGGCCGGCCATCAGGCCGATCTCGGTGCCGCGATCGGTGCCGGCGGCGCGTAGCGGCGTCGGTGTCGGCGCAGCAGGCAATGCGGGACCGTCCGCCAGCGGCGGCGCATAGGCTGCGTCGAGGATGGCGTTCTTGCGGCTGTCGAACTCCTGGCGGCTCAGCAGGCCGTCTTCGTGCAGCGCGCGCAATTCGCGCAGTTTGTCGATCGCGGTCTGCATCATCCCCGTGCCGGCAGCGCGGCGCCGCAGGCCGCGCAGTAACGGTCGCCCTGGTGGGCGGACGCGTGCTGGCAAGCTTTCACTGCGCCGGCCAAGGCACCCGCAACCCCGGCGCCCAGCTGCGCCTGCGACGCCAGCGCGGTCTTGTTGACGTCGTTCTGCAGCGCCAGCAGTTCGAGCTGGTGGCGGCGCTCGCGCTCCGCCTCGGCATCGCGGCGGACGCGCTCCTGTTCGACCTGCTCCTGTGCCAGGCGCCAGGCATCCGTGTTCGCCGCGCCGACCACCCCGGCCAGTGCCGCCAGCTGCTCGGCGCTCATGCCGGCATGTACGCGGGTCTTCATGAGGTCCGCCAGCAGGGCCGCATTGGCGGGCGCCACCAGCGCCACCTTGGCGCCGTCGTCGAGGGCGCCCAGCGCCTGCGCGCGTTCAATCTCGGCGCGTGCCAGGTCCAGCTCATGGGCGCGCTGCTCGCGCAGGCCTTCGCGTTCGTTGCGCGCGGCGACGGCATCGGCCTCGATGGTGCGCAGCAGTTTTTCGTGCTGGGCCAGGGCGTCCTGCGAAGCACCTTCGCGGCGCAGGCCGTCGATCTGCTGGCGCACCTCCTCGGCATCCACCGACAGCCGTCCCGCGGCTTGGGCTTCCTCCCATTCGAGCACGCGCTCGGCTTCGCGGCGCTGCGCCTCGTTTTCCACTTGCAGCAGCTTCAGGCGCGCCGCGTGTTCCTCGTCCTCGATCTCTTTCGTGCGCCGCGCCGCGGCCTGCTCGGCTTCGTGCAGGCGGGCCAGCTCGGCGCGCTGGCGGCTGGCATCCTCGATGCCGCGTGCCTGCTCGATCTTGTTGCGGATCTGCTGTTGCAGCAGCTGGTGGGCGAAGCGCTGCTGGGCGATGGCGCGAGACTGCGCCGCGTCCTGCTGCGCCACTTCGAGCTCGGTGCGCATGCGGATGCCGGCCAGTTCGCGCAGCTGCTGCCATTGCGCGGCCTCGTCCAGGCGCGCATTGCGTTTTCCGGCCAGTTCGTGTTCCAGGGCCTTCACCGCATCGACGGCGCCGCGCTCGATCGCCTGCTTGCGCGTGCGCGACTCGACGATGCGGCCATACAGCTCGATCTGGCGGCCGCGGATGGCCTGGGCGCGCTCGGCGTTCTTCAGCGACAGCCCGGCGCGTTCCAGGCTGGCGTCCTGCGCCAGCTCGGCGCGGCGGTGGCGCAGGCGGCTCTCCTGCTCTTCGCGGCGGACGCGGTTCCATTCCTGTTCGTTGTACAGCTCGTCCAGCTGCTTCGCGTGTTCGATACGTACGCGCTGCTCGTCGGCGGCCAGCCATAAGGTGCCAATGCGGGCGCGGTTGGCGTCGAACTTATCGTGGCGCAGCGCGATGGTGTCGACCCGCGTCACCGCCAGCCCGTACTGGGACAGCAGCAGCGCCAGCCCGCCCTGCAGATGCTGGTCGAGCTCCAGGCGCAGTTCGCGCCGCCCGGCCATGTCGCGCAGCGAGCGCGCGGCGATGAATTCGCGGGCCAATTGGGTGACCTGCGGCGCGATCAGCTCGCGCAGCTGCACGTCCTTGATCGTGCCGGGCATGGTCATGAAGTGGCGCGCGAAGGCCGGCACGTTCTCGATCTTCAGCGACAGGGTGAGCGTGGCATCCACCTGCAGGTGTTCGCAGGTGGCCAGGCCTTCCAGCGAGAACTCGACCGGCAGCGCGCCGCTGCGGGTAACGAGGATCTCGGCATGCTGGTCGCGCAGCAGGTTGTTCAGGCGCGTGAAGAAGCCTTCGATCTCGTACTCGCCCTGCGGCACCTCGGTAGCCTGCTCGCCCTGCAGGATGTAGGCGCGGGCGGTGGCCGGCACGTGCAGGGTCTTGGCGAAGATGCCGGACAGTTCACGGACGCCGAAGAACACGGCCAGTTCGTCCGGACCGGGCGCCCAGCGGTTATCCACCAGCACAGGCTTATGGCGCGGCGCGCCCAGCAGCAGGCCGCAGCCGGCGCAGTAAGCCGCCTCGCCCTGATTCCCGCGCTCGCAACGGGGGCAGGCGCTTCCGCCGATTCCGAACATCTTGAACATGACCTACTCCTCTACATACCTCAGCAGCCTGACGATTCTAGCAGCCGTCAGGCGAGCCCGTTTTGCGCACGCCTATCGTGCGCGTTCTTCAAATGATCCCGATCCGCTCCACGCAGGCGACGCTCGCCCCCTGCATGCGCAGCTGTTCCGCAAAACCGTCCGGCAGCTGTTCCTGCGAGGCGCGCGGCAGCAGGATCCGGTCCCCTGGCCCAGCCTCGCGCAGCAGCAGCGCGCACTTGGGCGCGATGCCCTCGACCTCGTCGACCCGTCCCGCATGCCAGGCGTTCGATGCGCCGCTGGCGATCAGGCGCCCGCGCGGCACGAACTCGCGCCCGCGCGCCAGCCGGTCCGCCATCACCAGCGCCAGCTCCCACGAGCGGCCGGCGAATTCCCCGGCGCCGAAACGGACCACAGTGCGCCAGCGGCCCAGCGCGCGGCCGTCGAAGTGGCGGGCGCCGCACAGGACCTGGCGCACGGCCAGCTGGCGCGCCGCGTCCTGGTCCGGCGCTGCGATGGACTGTTCTTCCTCGACGGCCTCCTGGCCAACTGCGCGCATCAGCGGATGCACGCTGACCTCGACCCAGCCCAAGCCGCCTTCCGCGCCGCTGTGCAGCGGGAACCAGGCGCGCGCCGCCGACACGGCTGCCGACGGATCGGCATGGCCGCTCAGCAGGCCCAGATGCGGCACGCCGCCCGGGCCGCCGCGCAGGATCTCACCCGCTGGCGCAGCGCCCAGCGTATGCCCGTCCACGCGGCCGCGTTCCCAGGCATCCGACCAGCCGTTGGCCGCCGGCGCCGCGTCCGGGCGCAGCAGGCCGCGCACCGTGCGGTCGGCCAGCACTGCCGCCAGTTCCCAGCCGCGGTCGCCCTCCGGCGGACGGCGGTCCAGGCTGAGCACGACCTGGTCGCGGCTGTCGAAGCTGGCTTCGGTCAGGCGCGCCAGCCGCAGCACTTCCTGCATGCGCTCGGCCAGGCGCGTGTCGCCGGGCACGCTGCATTTGACCTCGGCGCGGTTCATGCGCGGACGGCGGGTGGCTGTCAGCACCAGGCTGGAACCGTCGGCAAGCGGGCAGCGGCATTGCACGGTATCCGGCATCGTGCTCATGGCGCCTCCTCATCGGCGGAAACGCTGCGACGTCCGGCGCAATCCGCCTCCAGATTGGCGACGATGCGCTCGGCCTCGTCGTAGAGCTGCGGCAGCGCCGCCTCGCCGGCCTGGCGCAGGCGCGCCAGCAGGGCCCAGGCTTCGTCCAGCGACACGCAGGCGCGGCGGCTGTGGCGTGCACGGCGCAGCTGCTCCTCCGCGGCCAAAGCTTGTCCAGGCACCGCCAGGGTCAGCGCCGGCATGGCATTCACGCCCACCGACACCAGGTCCAGGCGCTGCAGCAAGGCCTGCTGGCGCTGGAACTGCTCGGCGGCGGCCGGCATCGCCGCCAGGCGCAGCCCACACATCAGGCAAGGCAGCTCCAGGAACAGGCGGCGCAGCGCTTTCGCATCTTCGGCCGCCGGATCGAAACGCTCGGCCGCCGGTTCGGCCTTTTCCGCAGGCGCGGGCGCCGGCTCGGCCACGGCCTGCGCACGCGCCGCCAGCTCGCGCGCATAGTCGCGCGTGTCGCTCAAGTCGACCGGCACGCAATCGTCGACGGTGACGCCGAAGCGCATGTAGAGCAGCTGGTTCAGCCCCTGGCGGAAGGCATTCCACTCATCCAGGGTCGTGCAGGGCGGCAGTTCCAGGCCGCCGGTAGCCAGTTCATGGCGCAGCGCGGCCTCGATCGCCGCCACTAGCGCCGCCAGTTCCAGGCGCCCCGACACCTCGGACGCCAGGTAGAGATCGAAGCGCTGCTGGGACGCCTGGGGATCGGGCGCGTCGACGGCGAAGCTGGTGCGCAGGCCGATTTCCGGCGCGGATACGAAAGGCAGCAGGTCGGCCGTGTACGGGCCGGGATGGAAGGCGTAGGCCGTCTCGCCCTCACGCGCCTCGATGCGGCGCGCGGCCTGCAGGCGCCGGGTGCGCCCATCGACGCCGACGACCACGGCCTGGCAGCCGGCCGGCGGCGCGCTCCCCGCCTGCAGCGCCAGCGCGACCACGGTCCTGCCCAGTTCACAGGCATGGCCAGCAGGTGCGGCGCGCTTGAAGAAACCCAGCATCATGTCCTCATTCCGGCAGCGCTTCGACGGTGAAGGCCGCATCCGCCGCCTGCAGGTGGGCGGCCGGCGACTGTGCAAAGGGCCAGGCGGCCTCGCATTCGCCATCCGCATCCAGCCTGCCTTCCATGATGGTGCGGCCGGCGCCGTCGCGCACGCGCAGCAGCGCCCGCGCGGCCAGCAGCGCCGGGGCGAACGGCGCCTCCGCCGCCAGCTGCAGGATGGTGCGCCAGCCGTTGCCTTCCGCGAGCAGGTGCAGGGTGAACCAGCCGTCGTCGGTGCGAAGCAGGTCGATCTCGCCGCTGCTGGCCGCGCGCAGGCGGCCCTGGCTGGCGCGCCAGGCCGGCGCTGCGAGTTCGCCGGCCTGCGCCGCGCGGCGCTCTATCGCCAGCTGGCGCAGGCGCCGCGCGGTCAGCGGCGAAGCCTGCAAGGCCGCACGCTCGCCGGCCGTCAGCGGCCGGCTGCCGTCCAGCGCCGCAAGCAGGGTTGCATCAAGCAGCACCAGACGGTCGCCGGCGACGCGCCGGTGCAGCAGCAGGCGCTCCTGCAGGCGCCGTTCGAGCTCGGATTGCGCTGCGCTTTTCGTGTTCATCCCGTTCTCCTCGTGGTTGCCGCTTCCAGGCGGGCGATTGCCGCGTCGCGCCGCTTGCGCAAGGTCGGCAGCGATACCTGGGCCAGGCCGGCCAGCTGCTGCATGGTCGGCAGTTCGCCGGTGGCCGGGTCGCGCCAGGCCTCCGGATAGGTTTCGTCGCCCGGGCCCAGCAGCTTCGCATACACGGCCAGGCGCACGGCCAGGCCATCCCCGGCCAGTTCGCGCGCCACCCAGCCGGCGCGCTGCTCGGCCTCGCCCGCTGCCTGCATGTAGCCGGGGGGGAGTGAAACTGCCGACGCCAGGGCTTCCAGTTGCGGGTCGTGGACCAGCGGCAGGTCCGCTTCCGGCTCAGGCTCGGCCAGCTCGGCGTCCAGCGCCTCCTCGCGCGCCTCCAGTATCCGGTCCGGGCCGGGCGTGGATGCCTCCTCGGATTCCTGCAGCACGCGCCAGTAGTCGTCCATCCACAACGCGGCATCGTCGCGGTCCTGCAGCCAGTCGCGGTCCCGGTTGGCCGACAGTGCTTCGTAGTCGCCGATCTCTCGCAGCATCTCCGCGATCTTCTCGGGCGAGGTCTTCAGGCTGGCGAAGCGCTTCGAACGGGTGTGCAGCGGACCGGCGCTGCCCGTAAAGGCTTCGAGCGTCTCGCTCCAGCGCATCACCCATTCGGCGCGGCAGTCGCCGATCGAGCGCAGCTGGCGCACTTCGATGGGCGTGCCGTGCAGCTCGCGCCCGAGGATGGCGCCGACCCGGGCCTGGTGCTGCTCCCAGTCCGCGAACAGGCGCGAAATCTCGCCGTAGGCCGTGTCCAGCATGCGGTAAGCGTACATGCGGTTCGGGCTGCAGGGGCGGCCGCAGGCAGCCTGGTAGTTGTCGGCGTCGACCTTGTCGCGCAGGACCGCGTACATGTCGTTCAGCTTCTTGCGCAGCAGGGCTTCGCCGCCGGCGTCACGCCAGAAGCTGTCGATGCGCGCATGTTCGGCCGCGACGGCGCTACAGAAAGCCTGCCAGTCGGCGGGGCGCGCCTGCAGTTCGTAGAGCAGGCCGAGCGCCAGTTCCAGTACGGTGTCGCCATAGC
Source organism: Telluria sp. GW821-FHT07G12 (assembly GCF_059418525.1). NCBI lineage: Bacteria > Pseudomonadati > Pseudomonadota > Betaproteobacteria > Burkholderiales > Oxalobacteraceae > Telluria > Telluria sp. GW821-FHT07G12. The sequence goes on from NZ_JBWKQA010000009.1 coordinate 22,173, forward strand.
TGTTGCCGGAGGCCTGGGCGCGGCCGCTGTGGCGCGCCTGGCGCAGACGCTGTCCGGTCAGCTCGACGTAAGCGGCCAGGCTGTCTTCCCACGCGTCCGGATCGAGCAGGCGCACGGGATCGCAGGTGCGCAAGGCTGCCAGCGAGCATTGCCCCAACAGCTTGCGCACTTCTTCCCAACCTGGCTCCTGGTACCGGGTTCCCGGCAGACGCATACCTTCCTCTTTCGTGTGTTCAGCAAATGATGCCATACAAACACATAAGCGAGGCGCGCTGATGGACCGGATTTACCCTTCTATTCCTGCTACGGCGTCCATTGTCTTTCCCGCATGGCGCGCAGCACCGCCGCCGCCACCGGCGCCGCATGGGCGCCGCCCGTCTCACCCGACCTGCTGACGAACACGGCGAAGGCCAGGCGCCGGGTCTGGCCAGGCAGGCTGCCGGGTTCCAGCCAGCCGCTGAACCAGACCGTCGCCAGCTCGCCATCGCCGACCGGGGCGGTGCCGGTCTTGCCGTACAGGCCAGGGCGCAGCGCCGCGAATTCGCCGCTGCGGAAGGCGCCGGCAGCGGTACCGCTATCGATCACGCCCTTCATGCCGGCGCGGATGCGGTCCAGGCGCACACCGAGCGCCGGCCCGCTCGCGGCCTGCGCCGCGCGCCCATCGAGGCTGGCCAGCAGGCGCGGCGTGACCACCCTCCCTTCTCCGACGGAAGCCGCCACCAGCGCCATCTGCAGCGGCGTGGCCTGCATGCGTAGCCCGATCGCCATCTGGCGCAGCTCGTGGCGGGTGTGGACCGGGTCGATGCCGCTGGGGCTGGCCTGCAGCGCGTCCCAGGCCGACCACGCGTAGTCGGCCGGCAGCAGGCCGCCGTCCAGCCGCAGCGCCTGGCCGAAGCCCAGGCGGCGGGCCATCGCGACGATCGGCCGCACATCGTCCAGCGCCCCCGGGCTCAGGGGCTGCAGGTCAGGCGCGCCGCCGTCGGGCCGGCCCAGCAGGCTGCGGTCCGACAGCTCCCCGGTCCAGGCGAACCAGGTATTCAGACTGTAGGTCAGGGCCTGCTGCAGGCCGAGGCGGCCGTCCTGGGCGCGCCGGTCCAGGCCCTGGTCGCGGAAGTTCGTGATGCGCGCGCGGCCGTCGACCGGATAGGTGGGCGCATCGGTGCGGAAGTCGTAGCCGCGCGCGGCCGCGGCGGCGTTGATGGCGGCCAGCGGCTCGCCCGCCAGCAGGCTTTCAAGCCGTGGATCCTGGCGCGCCGCCAGTTCCAGCCCGAGGGCGCTGACGATCTTGAAGGTCGAGCCGGGGCTGCGTTCGGCGCCGCCGTCGTGCTGGAAGGCGGGCAGGCGCAGCGGGCTGGCGGCCGGGTCGATGCGGTCGAAGTCGCGCGCTTCCGCCCAGTCGGCGGCGTCGACCTGCCCCGCTCCGGCGCCGGCCGCGGCCAGGATCTCGCCGCTGGACGCGTCCAGCACCACCATGCCGGCCTGACGGCCCTCCGGCACGGCACTGCCGCCGCTGCAGCGCCGGCCATCCCAGGCGCCGCGGCGCATGGCGATGCAGTCGAGCGCCCCCTGCGCCTGCGCCTGCAGATCGATGTCGAGCGTGAGCGCGGCCTGGTGGCTGCCTGCACCCGGCAGGCGCGCCAGCATCCCGGCGACGCTATTGGCGTGCCCGGCCCGCACGCCCAGCAGCGGCGCCAGTCCCGCCAGGCGCGCAGCTTCCGTGGGCGCGCCATCGATCCAGAGATTGCGGCCGCGGCGGTCCGCCAGCGCTACCGCGGCCTGCACCCCACTTTGCCTTCCCTGCCCTGCGGGAAGCTGTTGCCACACGAGCGCGCCATCCTTCAGCGCCAGGTGACGGTAACGCGCATCGCCGGCCGCCGCCAGCGCATCCATGGCCAGCGGCGCCGCGTCCAGGACCAGCTCACGCGCACCGACATCCAGCGCCAGGTCGAGCACTTGCACCTCATCCGCGCCGGTGCAGGCGCGCCCGCCGCAGGCCGGGGTGGCAGAGCGCAGGCGCGCACCGGTCACGCCGGTCAGGCGCCCGACCAGCATCAGCTGCAGGGTCTCGCCGCCGCGCGCCGGGGCAGGCAGGGACAGGCGCAGGCGGGCCCGCTCGCCGCCGAGCGGCCAGGCGCCCACCCGCTGCCAGCCGCCCCAGCCCTGCGGCAGGCGTGCGAACAGGCGGGTCGCGGCAGCCGGCAGGTCGCGGGCCAGCGGCGCCGGTGCATTGCCGGCCTCGATCCGCCAGCGCGCCGCATCGACCTGCGCCGACGGACGCAGGCGCCAGGCCAGCAGGCGGCGCTCGCTGTTGAAGATGCGGACCTGCTCGCGCACGAAATCGCCGTCGGCGTGGCGGTACAGGCGCTCGAGCAGGCGCCGGGCATCGGCGTCGATGCTCACCCGGTCCCAGCCGGTGCGGCCCTGCGCGCGCCAGGGGGCCAGGTCGGGCGGCGCCAGCTCGGCCAGGCCGTCCGCGTTCACGCGCACCATGCCGTGCTCGAGCAGGGCGTCGAACAGGCGCTGGTCTTCCATGGCCGGCGCGGCTTGCACAGGCACGCGGTAGTCGCCGGGCGCCAGCCAGGCTTCCGCCGGCGCGCCCTGGGCCGGGAAGGCCAGTGCCAGCGCACGTGGCATTGACTCGGAAGCGGGACGGAACAGCTGCAGCACCAGTTCGCCCGCCGTGCAGGCGCTGCTCGAGCGGCGCAGGATGCGCAGCGCCTTGCGGTCCCACAGCAGCCAGCCCTGGCGCTCAAACCGGGCCTGGCCGGAGGCCGCAGCCGCAAACGAAGCGGCGCCTGCATCGCCGGCCCAGCGCGCCGGATAGCCTTCCCAGCGCAGTGTTGGCGCGGCCGCGCTGCCGCTGACCTGCACGCGCGGCATGGCCTCATCCGCGAGCATCACGTTGCGCAGCGCGACCGGGCTGGCGGCGCCGGCGTTGCGGGCTGCCAGCGCGGCGACCTCGTTGAAGCGGTAGCCGATCCGCAGCGGCAGCAAACGTCCGCGGGCCGGATCGAGCATCTGGCTGCACAGGTCGATGCGCTGGGCCGGCTCGGGACGCAGGCCCGACAGGATCAGCAGGGCCGCATCGCCGTGCGGTTCGAGCACGGCCGCCGGGCCGGCCGGCACCGTGAACGCGGCGCCCGCCAGCACCGGCTGCAGCGACGCCAGCCCGGCCGGGCCAGGCTTCGCCGCTTCGCCCGAGGCCGCGATCCAGCGCGCATGCACGGCGATCGCGGCGGCCCCAAGCAGGGCCAGCAGGCAGCAGGCGGCGCTCAGCCAGCGCAGCGCAGCCGGACGAACCGGCGTCGCGCGCGCTTGAGCCTGCGCTTGCGCCTGCGCGCGCGGCCGTGCCTGTCCCGCCCGCAGGTTGCGCGCGCGGCGCCAGCGTGCCTGCCCCGCCGCCAGGGCGTCGAACACCGTCCCCATCATGCCTGCTCTCCCCCTCGTCATTGTCGAGCGGACCTAGCTGAGGGCGTCTGAAAGCGCGCAGCTTCGGCTGCGGAATTTCGCATTTCATCCCGCGTTTTTTACGGCCTGTCGCAAGCCGCTGGTGACCACAGGTCCGCATGGATACAGTGCTCACATCGAAACACGATTTACCACCCCAACCGAAAGGAGAAACATCATGAACGTCCTCAAACACATGGAAGCCGCATTCCTGTTTTCGCTCAGCGTGGCCGGCGTGGCCAGCGTGGCTGTCGATGCGATCCCGCCCGCCCAGGCCAGCGTACCGGCCCGCGTCGAAGTCGCCGTCCAGCCGAACATGCCGATCGTGCACGTGTCCGCCAAGCGCATGACCGAAGCCGAAAAACGCGCTTCGCTGCAAGCTGAACGCGCCGGGAGCCGCATTTGAACGCCGGCGTCCGCGGGCGGCACCGGCACCCCTGCCGGACCTCGCCCGCGGCCGTTTGAATCCCCGCGTCACCTTCCCCGCAGCACCCCTCGCTCTTCCTCCTCCTGTCCATTCCTACGCGCAATGTGGCTGCCAGGCAGCACAGAACGGCCGGATCCTGTATCAGATGTAAGCGATTCTTTCAAGCACGCACAGCCGCCGTGCAGCGAGCTATAGTGGAATCGTCGCAAACGCATCTTGATCCGCACTGGACTGGAGACCGAACATGAAACGCACCCTTACCCTTGCAGCACTGATTCTTGCCGGCGCAGCCGCCGCTCCGTTGCCCTCGCTTGCCGCGAGCAACGTCAGCCTCTACATCGGCAGCGCACCGCCCGCACCCTTGTACGAACGCATCCCGGCGCCGCGCCACGGTTATGTGTGGGCACCGGGTTACTGGAACTGGAACGGCCACCGCCATGTGTGGGCGCCGGGCTACTGGATCGCCGAACGCCCGGGCTATGTCTACAACGCGCCGACCTGGTACCAGGACGGCGGCGGCTGGGTGATGCGGCCGGCGGCCTGGAGCGCCTACGGCGGCGGCTACGACCGCGGCTACCGCGACCGTGACCGCGACGGCGTGCCGGACCGCTACGAAGCGCGCCGCGGCTGGGACCGCGACCGCGACGGCATCCCCGACCGCTACGAGCACGGCCGCCGCGGCGGACGCGGCGACGAGGACCGCGATGGCATCCCGAACCGCTACGACCGCGACCGCGACGGTGACGGCGTGCCCAACCGCTACGACCGCCGCCCGGATAACGGCTGGCGCCGCTGATGCGGTTTTAGCCAGCCCCTCCTTTAAAAAGCGCCTTCGCCGGCGCTTTTTTCATTCCTACCGGGATAGCTTCTAAGGTATCCTGCCGGCATGATTGAGCTTCACCATCTTCAACAAATCGCCTACAAGGGCGAACGCGCGGCCAGCCGGCGCCTCGCCGCCGCCCAGGGCCTCAGCGACGAGCAGGCGCTGCGCCGCACGCTTGAACTCAAGGCCGGCCAGGCCGGACTCGCCGCCCTGGTCGCCGCCCGCGCCGCGGACCAGCAGGCGCAGGCCAGCCGCAGCGCCGCCCGCGACGCCCTGCGCGAGCAGGCCCGCCTGCGCCAGGCCAACCGGCACGTCGGCGCGGCCAGCACCTGGCGCGGCTGGTTCGACGGCTCGGCGCGCCCGAACCCCGGCCGCTGCGGCATCGGCGCCCGCCTCGAAGGGCCGGACGGCGCCGTCGAGATCTCCCAGCCGGCCGGTTACGGCAACAGCAGCGAAGCCGAGTACTGCGCCCTGATCGCCCTGCTGGAAGCGGCGGTCGCGCGCGGCGTCTCGAGCCTTACCGTGTATGGCGACAGCCAGGTCGTGATCGGCGACGTCAGCGGCACGGACTGCGACGCCGCCCCTGCCCTGCAGGCCTACCGCGCCGCGGCGCGCGCCCTGATGGCCCGCATCGACGGGCTGGCGCTGCGCTGGGTGCCGCGCCACAAGAACACGCAAGCGGACGCGCTCTCGCAGCGCGCCTTCGACAATGTCACCACTTCGGATACCGATGCAGCTGAACACCCCTGAACTCGAAGCCTGGCGCACCCGCTTCGCCGCCCTCGCCCTCGAATGTGCCGCCGGCGAAACGGACGGCGCCCACGATGCCAGCCACCTGGACCGGGTCTGGCGCAATGCGCAATCCCTGTTGAACGATCACCCCGAGGCCGACGTGCTGGTGGTGCTGGCCGCCTGCTATCTGCACGACCTGGTCAACCTGCCGAAGAACGACCCGGCCCGCGCCACCGCTTCGCGCCGCTCGGCCGAGCTGGCGCGCGAACGCATGCCGGCGCTCGGCTTCCCGCTCGAGAAGCTGGACGCCCTTGCGCACGCGATCGAAGCCCACAGTTTTTCGGCCGCGATCGTACCGCGTACGCTGGAAGCGCAAATCGTGCAGGACGCCGACCGCCTCGACGGCCTGGGCCTGGTCGGGCTGGCGCGCATGTTCTACATCGCCGGCAAGATGGGCAGCAGCCTCGCCCACGGCAGCGACCCGCTGGCCCGCGGCCGCGCGCTCGACGACCAGGCGTATTCGCTCGACCACATCGCGGTCAAGCTGGCGCGCCTGCCCGGCATGATGCAGACCGAGGCCGGACGCCGCCTGGGCGAACGGCGCCTGGCCGCGCTGATGGACTTCCGCAGCGACTTCGCAACAGAATGGAGTGGCGGCTGACTCCTGTCCTCATTGCTGACATTAACTGACAGTCAAGGGTGCTACCATTAGCGAATGACCAGCACCGCGACCCTCGCCAGGCCCTCGGCCGGCAACCTGAATTTCGTCCTGATCTGCGTGTTCATCGACATGCTGGGCATCGGCCTGATCGTGCCGGTGCTGCCGGCGCTGGTCGGTGAATTCGTCCACGGCCCCGAGCAGCAGTCGCTGTGGTACGGGCTGATGGCGGCGGTGTTCGGCCTGATGCAGTTCCTCTTCATGCCCATGGTCGGCGCGGCCAGCGACCGCCTCGGGCGCCGTCCCATCCTGCTGTATTCGATGGGCGGCATGTGCATCAACTTCCTGAGCACGGCCTGGGCCCCGAACCTGGCCTGCCTCTTCATCGGCCGCGTGATCGGCGGCGCCTCATCGGCCAGCATGTCGGTGGCCTCGGCCTATGCCTCCGACGTCACCCGCCCCGAAGACCGCGCGAAAAGCTTCGGCAAGATCGGCGCCGCCTTCGGCATGGGCTTCGTGTGCGGCCCGGTGCTGGGCGGCCTGCTCGGCAACGTCTCGCTGCACCTGCCCTTCTACGTGGCGGCCGGGCTGTCGGCCGCCAACTTCGTCTACGGCTGGATCGCGGTACCGGAATCGCTGGCGCCCGGCCAGCGCAAGCCGTTCCGCTTTGCGGACATTCACCCTTTCGGCGGACTCACGCGGCTGCTGCAGCGGCGCGAGATCCGCGGCCTGGTGGTGGTCTACACGCTGGTCACCTTCGCCCAGATGATGCTGCAGTCGATCTGGGTGCTGTACACCACCTTCCGCTTTGGCTGGACGCCGCGCGACAACGGCATCGCCATGTTCTGCGTCGGTATTGCCAGCATCGTGGTGCAGGCCGGCCTGCTGTCCATCCTGATCCGGCGCTTCGGCGAAGTGCGGCTCTCGCTGCTCGGCCTTGCCTCGGGCGCCATCACCTACATGCTGTACGCGCTCGCCACCGAAGGCTGGATGATGTACGTCTTCATCCTGTGTAACCTCCTCGCCTTCGCCGCCGGGCCGGCACTGCAGGGCATCATCTCGAAGACCAGCGGCACCGGCGAACAGGGTGAGCTGATGGGCTCCCTGCAATCGGTCGGCAGCCTGGGCGTGATCCTGATGCCGCTGCTCGGCACCTGGCTGCTGGGCGCGGCCAGCCACCTGCCGCCGCAGGACTGGCGCCTCGGCGGGCCCTTCTTCCTGTGCGCGGCCATGCAGGCGGTGGCGATTTTCGTAGCAACGCGCTACTTCCGTGCGCACGCTCAGGCGTGAACGGGAGCATACCGGCCGACGTCATCGCCGCGGTGCTGGGCGCCGCGCTGTTGCACGCGACCTGGAATGCACTGGTGAAAGCGCGCGGCAGCGGCGGCGCAGCGGAGGACCCGCTGCCGGCCACCGTGCTGGTGGTGCTGGGAGGGGCGCTGGCCAGCGCCGTCCTGCTGCCTTTCATGTCCGCGCCGGCGCCGGCCAGCTGGCCCTTCATCGCAGCCTCCAGCCTCACGCAGTGCGCCTACTACCTGCTGCTGATCGAAGCTTACCGCAGCGGCGACATGAGCCACGCCTATCCGCTGATGCGCGGCAGCGCGCCCCTGCTGGTGGCCCTGGTCAACGGCCCGCTGCCGGGCGAAAGCCTGCGGCCTGGCCAGTGGCTCGCGATGTTCCTGATCTGCGGCGGTGTGCTGGCCATGGGACTGGCGCGCACACCGCATGGCGGCCCCGCACAGCGCCGTTCGACCATATTCGCCCTGCTGACCGCCTGCGTGATTGCGCTGTATACGCTCATCGACGGCGCCGGCGTGCGCCGCTCGAATGCGCCCGCCGCCTACACCATGTGGATCTTCCTGCTGACTGGCTTCGCGGTCACCGCGTGGAGCGCGCGCGAGCGGTCCCGCGAACTGCTTGCCGCCGCGCGTGCACGGCCGCTGCTGGTTCCCGTGGGCGGCATCAGTACCGTCGCTTCCTACGGCATCGCGCTGTGGGCGATGACGCTGGCGCCGGTGGCGGCCATCGCCGCGCTCCGCGAAACCTCGATCCTGTTCGCCACCGCGATCGCGGCGCTGCTGCTGCGCGAGCACGTTAGCCGCAGCCGCCTGCTGGCGGTGCTGCTCATTGCCTGTGGTGCGGTTGCCATGCGCCTGGCATGAAATTCGTCCGCCAACGGACAGGTGCGCATTTTTTTGATGCCGAAATTGCCACGCTCATGTAGCCTGCTCGGTATAGCCAGCTCACGCATGTTCCCCGGTACGAAATCCCTTTGACGGAGGTTCCATGAAGTTCCGTAAGCCATCCCTGTGTGTCGCGATGTTCCTGCTGGCGTCCAACGCCGCGACGGCCGCCAAGGCCGTCACTTATTCCTATCTCGGTAACCCGGAAGCCACCAACGTGAGCGCCACCCCGGTCTCCTGCGCCCAGGGCGCCTGCAGTCCGTCGATCGCGCTGGTGGGCGGCGGCTACGACGTCGGCGAAGCCTTCCGCTGGATGATCGCGCGCGCCGGCATCACCAAAGCCACCGGCGGGCGTTTCGTGATCATCCGCGCCACCGGCACCGATGCCTACAACCCATACATCTACAGCCGTCTCGGACAAGTCGACACGACCTCGCCGAAGGGCTACGAAATGGTGGGCGGCATCGATCTCGGCCTCACTTCCGTCGAAACCCTGATCATCTCCAGCCGCGCCATGGCCGAAGATCCGCAAGTACTGAAAGTGGTCGGCCGGGCGAATGCCATCTTCATTGCGGGTGGCGACCAGGCGGATTACTACAATTACTGGCAGAGCACCTCGCTCGCCAACCTGATCCAGAAAGCCGTGAACGCGGGGATTCCGGTCGGCGGCACCAGCGCCGGCACGGCCATGCTGGGTCAGTATGCCTTCGCCGCGCTGAACGGTTCGATCGAAACCCCGGGCGCCCTGGGCAATCCCTTCGACCGGGCCGTCACGATCGACCCGCTGAATACCTCGTCCAAGAAGTTCGTCCAGACCGGACCTTTCGTGAGCGTGCCGACGCTGGGCAACATGATCACCGACTCGCATTTCAATACGCGCGACCGGCTGGGGCGGCTGTTTTCCTTCATGGCGCGTATCGGCAATGGCTGTACCGGGGGTGTGACGAATTATGGCAACGTGGCCGGCATCGGCATCGACGAAGAGACCGCGGTGCTCATTTCCGGGGCGCCGGGGGCGGCCAAGGCGGAGCTGGCCGTGAATCCGTACAACGCCGAGAACACGAGCTCGCTGTACACGGCGCAGAATTCCGCCTACTTCGTCAAATACACCGCCGCGCCTTCGCAATGCGTGGCCGGGAAGCCGCTGGTTTCGAATAGCGGTGTCCAGGTGTATCGCCTGAGCGGGCAGCCGAGCAAGCCTTCGCCTTATCCGGCGGCGCCGCAGTACAGCTTCAAGGTGAGTGCCTCGTTCAATACGTCGAACTGGACGTCGCAGGTGGTGCAGACTTATGCGGACGGGTCGTCGCTGAACGGTCCGTATTACTACGGCGCGGCGGCCGGCGCAGTGGTCGGGAACGGAGTGCGCTGAGTCGGCATGGCGCGCCGGCCGGACGCCATACCGCCGGCTGCAGCGTATCGCCGCATGGATCTGCAGGGGATCTGCCTGTTCCCGCCGCAGCTCAAGCCTGCGGCGGCGGCGCTGTCACTTCCGCGCCTTGAAGTTCACCACGACCTCCTGGATCCGCAGCACCTCGACGTTGTTCGCGTTGGTCCAGGTGAAGTCCACCGAGAATTCGAGCCGCGTCTGGTCGAAGATGACCTCGGACGCGGCGTCCGTACCGTCCTGCCTGACGATCACGTTCCATAAAGGAATCCGTCCATGCGATATCCGCCTGGTCTGCACGACGTTCTCGCCTGGGATGAATACAGGGAAGGTAGTGAGGTGCAAGCCGTAGACGACGATACTCAGGTCGCAAGACTTCCATCCCTCCCCGTTGGCGGCCGAACTCAGGATCTTCTTCGATACCAGCAGCTCCTCGACCAGGGCATACGGGTCCCAGGTGCGTGACTTGAGTTCGTACGGTCCAAGTCCGGTGACGACATCAGTGCGCAGACTGAGCGCTTCCGTATCGCCGGCCGGCACCCCGAATTGCCACACTTCGCGATTGAACGGGATGCGCTGGCCCGGTTTGGCGCCGGGGATAGCGACATTCCTGGTCTGGTAGAGACTGTAGGCGACGCCCTCCCACAAGGGTAGCTCCTGTGTGACGAGCAGCAGGTGCCGCGCCGGGGTGGGCCTCGCCTGATCGAGCGCTGCCTGCGGCGCGAACAGGAAGGCCGCGGTGCCTGCCGGCGCATACAGTTCCTTCTTGTCCAGATCGGCGACACCGATTTCCTGCTCCCCTTCGACTGCAATCGGCGGGGTGGCCGGCGCCATGGCGTCGACCGCGAGGCTCGCGGTCGACGTGTCCAATGCGTCAGGCAGGTCAGCGATCCTGGAGAGGTCGGCGTCTCCCGCCAGCATCTTGAAGAACTTCAGCGCAGGGTCGTCGGCCACCGCTTGCGTGCGAATCGCCGCGCGCGACAAGGGCTTGGGCGAAAACCGGAACGCGTCGTTCTTGAAATCGTTGGCCTCGTCGCTGCTGACGTAAAACAGCGTCGACACCACGACCCGGTCGCGTTGGGGCGCGCGGGCAAAATCACGCCTGCTTGCGTAGCTGAGGTAATACCCGGTGCCGCCCGAGGCCGGACGGACCTTGCGCATCTCGAGAAGATAGGCGACGTCGAGTCCCGTCCCCGCGCGGGAGGAAAACGGCGCCCACCACTCCGCCCGCTCGGTGCCGCCGACCTGGGCCGTGAACACATGCACGGCCTCGACCAGGGGCTCGCGCGAGGGCAGCTGGACCACGTCGGCATTCGGCACGGGCGTGTGCGGGGCTGTCATGGCTAGCGGCTTTGCAGGCGCCGCGCCTTTCTCGCCCTGCAGCAGGCCTTCGATGCCGTCGGCCCGCAGGTTCTTGATCGTGAAATCTGCGTCGTACTTTTCGCTGCCGAGCACCTCAAGGAATCCAAGCGCCTGTTCGCCGGCGTCGCCGAGAATGGCGTCGGATAGCTGCAGCACCGCGCGCTCCATCCTACTCGTGTTCTGAACGACGCCAATATCGCGATCGGCCTGCACGCGCACGAGATTTCGCGGCAGCCGCCCGCTCGCGGACAATCTGGTGAGAAGCAGCGCCCTGGCATCCGCGAACAAGGCCGGGTTCCCGAGCAGCAGCTGCCCGAGGGCGCGCTGGCTTCCTTTGAAGCCGCCGCTTCGATTCTTCCAATGTCCCAGCAAGGCATTCACTTCCGTGTCGAGCAAACCCTCCTTTTCCTCGAACACGTACGCGGGAACGATCAGGCCCTGAACTTTCTGCACGAAGGCAGCGATCTTGCCTGTTTGCGCCGCCAGCTTGAGATACCAGTCGCGCCAGGCGCTGAGCTGGAAGTCTTTATTCCATGCGCCGGGTTCGGCGTCCATCAGCATCTTCAGGACCTTCGCGTAACGCGTCAGCGTCCGATAGCTCGCCACGCCTTTATACTGCGCACCGAGAGGCCTGAAGCTCAAGGGCGCGAAAGCGGGAAGAATGGGATTGCCGGCATCTCCTAACTTGCCGGGAACGATCCAATCGCTGCCATCGGCTTTCCTGGCGTCCGGATTCGCCTGCTCCGGCCTGAGACCGCTCCCGATCAGTGCGCGCAATTCCTCGACCGGGCTGGCAGGGTCGGTAACGGGACATAGCGAGCGCCAGCTGTTTCCACCCGGCGCCCCGGGGTCGAAGACGCCGGAGAGCTGGCGGACATATTCGCGATAGAGATTCTGCACCTGGGTCAGCGTGTCGGCATCCGCGATCTGCTCGAGTTTTTCGCCATGCTCGTCATAGGCCTCGCCGACGTCGATGCTGCCGGTGGCCGGGCGGACGAAGATCGGCGCCGCCAGTGCCGGTAGCGTCGCGCCGTCGCGGCTCACCTCGATCCAGAATTCGACCACATGGCAGCTCGTCGCGATCGGCGCCGCCCCCGGGCGCACAAGCGCGATCTCGAAGCGCGCCGGCTCGGGCGTCACGGCACCGGCGGCAAGCCAGCCGCGCGCCGCTTCGCGCAGGCCCGGTATGTCCCAAAACGTTTTGTCCGTGTCCCATTCGGGTACCGGCAGCAGCGCCGCGCTCAGGTCGACTTGCCCGGACCCGGCCTGGGCCTGGCGGATCGCGCCGGCAAAATCGAAGCGGCGGAAGCTTCCCCGCAAGCGCACTTGGTCCGCATAGGCGATCTCCGCGACGGCGCGCCAGGCGTTGGTCCCGAGATCGCCCTCCTTGTCGTCGAGAGCTCGGGCATTGACGCCGCCGGACAGGTAGCGCTTATCGACACTCAGGCTGACACGGTCGGGTGTTCCCTTGTCGTGGTCCGCCGGAAGGAACTGAACCGTGAAGAATGCCGTCATCCCCGGCGTCTTCGCATCCGTCTGGGGACGCAGCCCGTTCGGCAGCAAGGGAGGACGGTCGTGCGTGATGCGGCTCGAAGAACGCGCCAGTTCGAAGGCATGGCCCGTCGTATGCTCGAGGTCGAGGATGGTCTCGCGCGTTCCTCCGAAATAGGCGTAGCTGTTGCGATAGAAATTGCTCGCCTCCGCCCCGGCGGGCGGGGCGTACAAGAACAACTGGTGCCGGTACTGGAAGGTGTTGAAGTGGCTCTCGGAATCCGGCGTGAACACCGGAGGCCGGTTGCTCCAGGGATTCAGCGGCGTCAGCGCACCCAGCTTCCCGCCGGGCGTACGGTCCCGATAATATTCGTTGAGCTTCCGGTAGGCGCTCAGTTCGTGATCCACCAGGTAGGCCAGGCTCGCAATCGGCTTCTCCGGCAAGTCCGGGTAAGTCACTTTCACCACGCCTTCCAGGAGCTGGCCGCTCTGGGCCGGCTGGACGATGTAATCGCCCCGGCGGCTCACGGCCGGAACGAGGACACGAAGCAGCGCCGCATCCGCTTTCAGCTCGATCGCGTTCCACATCGAGTTCGGCAAGGGAGAAGGCGTCCAGCGCCATGGCGCGCCGCCGGTCGTGCCGCCGGGTACGCCAAAAGGCTGGTAGACCAGGGGAATGCTGAACTTCAAAGGCATCACCAGCGTGACCTCGAGTGCGGTCGACTGTCCCGGTGCAACCGGTACCTGGCCCGGGCTCGGATCCTCGAACCAGAACAGCACCGTCGGCAAGGAGACGTAGGGCCGGGGCTGCATGGTGGCCGGATCCATAGCCCCGACTTCATCCCACGGCAACAGGTGCGCGCCGACGAACTGCGACTCGAGCGTCTGGTTGCCGCGCGCGATCCGTCCGCCATCGGGGCCGTGCAGCGTCCAGTCGGCCGGCCAGGTCGCGGGCCCCGCCTTGGCGCGATCGGTAAATACCGTCACGAAGCGTTCACGGTCCGCCGGTTCCGGCGTGAGCTGCCACAAACCGCGCGGGCGCTCGGCGCCCGCCGTGGTGGCGGCCCTGTAGGGCATCAAGCGGCCGCGCAGTGTTTCGTAAAACCAGGCGTCGATGCTGCCGGGCGGGTCCTTCTGCATGTCCTTATCGCTCAGGAAGACGCCGAGGTCCTCGACATCGGAGAGCGGCATGGACTTCATGCCGCTGCCTTGCTTGCCGTCGCTACGGAAGAACAGGCTGCGCTCCCCATCGCTTGCCGGGTCGAACCGCAGTTTTCGTTGTACCAGGCCGGTGCGATGCGGCAGCACATAAACACGCTGCGCGACCTGGGGATCGACGCTGACGGTCCAACGCTGCGGCGGATCCGGCAGGGGCTCGCCCGCCCCCATGCTGAGGAACAGCGCCTGCAGGTAAGCGGCTTCGTCACCGAGCGGCAGGTCCTCGGTTTCGCGTCCGGCGCCGGGCCTGCGGCGCAGGCTGAGGGCAAGGCTGTCGATCGCGCGCATGCCTTCGAAGCCGATGCCGGTGTCCAGCCTCAGCATGTGGCCGCACAAGGACAACATGCTCACCGTACGAATCGCTTCGCCGCTGGCCCGCTTCAACACCTCGGGCTGGAGCCTGGGCGCCGCGTCGAACAGGTGCACCGCTTCCTGCCGCAGCACGGTCGATGGCCGCAGGCGCCGCGTGCTGCTGATCTGGAAGGAGATCTTCAGCCAGTCGACCAGTCCGTCCGCATCCTTCTCGGCGGCCAGCGCCTCGGCCAGCTGCGCGACAAAGCCCGCGCTGTACGGTCCCCGAAGCGGCTTCGTGAGCCTGTCGACTTTTTCGGGCGTGACGTTGTCGCGCTGGAAGCCGTCGGCGTCGGCCACCGAGACGCCGCTGCGGTCGTTGACCAGCAGCTCGCCCAGGCGCGTCCGGGCGGCGTCGAGGCGCTCCAGGACCAGCGAGACATCCGGTGGAAGAATGACCGGCACGAGCTCGGTGTCCTGCAGTTTATGCGCGTTCCCTTCATTCAGCACGCTGTAGTTCAGCACGCCGGACGTGTCCCCGGCCTTGTTTGCCACCTGCGCGATCCAGGCAGACAGGTCCTTCACCGCCACGTAAGGCTGCACGATCATCCACAGTGCGGGCTCCTCTCCCGGCGCCGCGGGCACCGGAAGATTCGTCTGCGTGCGGCAGAAATGCGATACGAGGAGATAGCAATCGATGGCCATGGGGCGGAATCCCTACATTGTCAACGCGTACTGGACCCGCATCGGGATGGAAACGGAAATCCGCTTGCAGATCTTGACGAAGCCGAGCCGGATGCATGCGGACGCGCTGGCCGAGGCATACACCGTAAAATTGAAGTGAAGGACGATCTTGCTGCCGCTGTCGCTCCCCGGGCCCGGGAGCAGTTTCCGGCGCCAGTCCTCATCCTTGGCCCAGGTGATGGCCACCCCCGCCTCCGCGCCGATCACGATATCGATATCGATCGAAATCACCCACCAGTTGAGCCCTGCGTGTCCTCGGAACAGTACGCCGATCGCGCCCGCCAGGCGCAGTCCAACCATCTCGCGCTCGGCGATATACAGATCGCCTTCGACGGTGGCATAGATGCCGATGGTGACCCAGGCCGTGAAGATGCCGCCACCGAACACGGCGCCAAGGCCGGCCTGGATCGCATAGCCGGCCGCCAGTTTGACCGCGGTCGTGTTGCCGGTATTGCCGACGAGCTGGCGGCGATGTTCGATGTAGAACCCGCCGCTGCCCTGGAAGGGGGTGACGATGGCCCCCAGCGCACGATGCCACTGCCGCGAGCCGTCGGGATTCTGCCAGGGATAGCCGAGGTCCAGCTGCACGTTGCCGTTCACCCCGAAGTCCACCGCGACGACGCCGCCGGTAAAGCTGATCGGGCCGACTGCGATGGCCGGAACCGTCAGGGACAAGTAGAAATGGTCGTCCTCCGGCCGCCGCCCCTTGAAATAGACGCCGGCGATTCCCGTCTCCAGTCCTATCCAGCGCAGGAATTCGCCTTGCAGGGACAGCGCGCAGACCTGGCCCTCCTGGTAGACGAAGCGGCCCTGGAAGAAGCCTTCCAGGGCGCTGATCCCCGCACCGATCAGCCAGTCGCGGCTCGACGCCTCGGCGTTGGCCGGCAGGCACTGGACGTCGGACCAGCGTTGCAGCGCCCCCTGCGCCGACCCGAAATCCACATCGCGGCCGGGCGGCGTCAAGGCCATCTGTTCGATGATGAAGTTGGGCGGCAAGACCACATTGTGCCCAAGCAGCAGCCATTCGACCGCGAACGCGGCGCCGACGTCCTTCTTCCAGTAAACCATCAGGACGAAACCGCTCTGCCCTCCGGACACGAAGAAAGCGGCATGCAGCTTGTCGAAGATACTCGTGCCGCAGACCTTGACGCGCACCTCTTCGAGCTTGATCCACGTGGTATGCAGTTCCGGCTGCTCGGTAATCGCGGCCTTTTCCGCCGACACCTCCAGAAAGCGGAACAGGTTCAGGTTCAGCTTCTCGAAGCCCAGCGCGGACAGTCCCGCCGCCAGGTTCACCGCCGGCCAATGGCTGCGCCCCAGGTCGGGCCAGGCGCCGATCTGCAGGTCGAAGGTCAGTGCCTCGACCGAGGCCGACAGGATCGACGGAAGCTTCATCAGCTCGATACGTACCCCGAACAACAGGCAAGGCGGCTTTATGGCTGGAAGCGAAGGAAGATCCTTCAGCATGACCAGGCGGCCCCAATCGAACTTCTGGTCGACGTCGAGACCGAGGGAAAACAGCTTCAGGACCAGAGGACCGATCGTGAAACGCGGCCCATCGAAATTCACCCTGATGCTCGGATAACTGATCGAGCATAGCCGCCAACCCGACGAGGGATCCGGCAGGTCGATGCCCAAGCCATCGAAGTCGACCCAGTTGAAATTGGCGTCGATCGCGAATTGCGGGAGGCTCCCGACCTTGAACGGGCGCAGTTCGATCGATCCATCGATCGCGATATGCGGCGTCTTGCCGTTCATCGTCACGGTCGCGCCCTTGAACCACACTTGCTTGATTGGCCCCTCGCCGTCCGACGCGTTGGAGTCGGGCAGCAAGCCCACGGGCACATCGAGCTGGGCCGAGAACTTCAAGGCGTTCGCAGCGCGGTCGAACAGGCCGAGGATGGCGACGTCGCGCGGTGTCTTGTTCTGCAGCCCGAGAAAACCGTAAAAGCGCAGCATGCAGTCGACGCGCAGGCTCTGCAGCATGGACCCGTCCCAGCTGCCTTCGATGGACTTGACGCCGAACGCCGCTTCGAGTTCGCCCTCCGGCGTCTCGGCCGGCTTCGTGCCGACGAAGGGCGCAAAGTCTTTTCTCAGATAGGCGGCGACGCTGTAGCCGAGCGCGTCCGCTTCATCCTGCTTGCGCGGTGTGACGGCCACATACTGGAAGCGCAGGTCGGCCAGCTCCTTGACCGGCAACAGGCTGGCCAGGATCTCGGCCTGACCGAGCATCGCGGGCACGCCGAACAGGATCAGCCCCACCCATTCCCGCGCCTGCAAGCTGCCCGGGAGGCGCCGGGCGACGTCGTCGTAGCCGGGCCGGTCCTTCAGGATCTGCGCCAGGGTCTGATTCCGCGACAGCTTCAGTACCGCCCTGGGCAGACCCTTGCCGCCGCCAGGCGCGGCGATGCCCGCTACCTCACGCAAGGGATCGAGCACGATCAGGGTATTGTTGATCGCAATCGTGAAATCGAGCTTCGGGATCGAGGCCTGATCCAGCGACCCGTCGGTCTCGACGATGATGTAGTCGGGCTCGGCCCCGCTCAGTCGCTTCACCACGATGTTCAGCGGCAACGTACCCGGCTCTCCCAGCGGCCCGTTCGGAATGTTGAACAGGTGCTGGACCGTGAACCCTGCCAATTCCAGCGGATCGTCGGGAGGCGCGGACCGGCTCGAGGGCGCGGGCAGCGCCACGGACCGCGCGGGGGCGCTGTGCTGGAACAGATGGCTCAAGCGCAGCAACTGCGCAGCGTCGACAGGCGCTTCCTGGCGCGCGCTCTCGTGCACCAGCGCTTGCGCCGGCGCGCTCATCCGCGGGATCACCACGCTGTCGAGCGCCGCTCTGAAGCGCGCGGAGAAATCGCGCATCGAAGCCTGGTCCAGGTGCGCCAGCGCCACCATGGGAAGTGCGACCGGCGCGCCGGAGAACTCGTAATTGCGTACGGTCGGCGTCGAATTGATGCCCCGGTAGGCATTCCCCGGCCGGGCGCGTTCGAAGGCGGTACCCTCCGTGGTCCATTCGAACATGGGCGCCGTGGCCTCGGCCAGCAGCGCCGGCGCGAACTGTTCGCCCAGGTTGGCCGGCGTGTTCGCCGGGGTGAACCCTTGCTGCTCGAGGCACGGCACTGCCGCCTTCAGAAACACGGCTGCCCCGACATGGACGATGGCGTCGGCGATATCGCCATGGACACGCCGGTCGGCAAGGGAGTCAGGCTCGGCCCGGATGCCGGCTTCCTGCCGATCGCCGGCCCGCGCGGGCGGATCCAGCAGGAGCGTGCCGGGACGGGTGGCGTTGGCCCAGCGCACGCGCAAGGGAATCGCGGTGTCCGGCGGCATGCGCCAGTCCACCGGGACGTTATGCGCATCCGCGATGGCGAAGGTCGTCAGGCGCAGCGGCCCGCCTTTGCCGCTGCGCGCGGCCAGCGCCAGCGCGCTTGCCATGACGGCGTCCTTCGGCCCCACCGTCATGCTCAGCACCAGATCGTAGGCGCTGGCGTGGATCCCGACATACAGGCCGGCGTCGTCCAGCGGCACCGTCCGCCCCAGGCGTTCGACGTTCAAGGGCAGCGGCTCGGATGTCCCGGCAAACCGCAGCGGCATCGGATTGGGTACGGCGTCGAGGCTGAACTGGTAAGCCCGCAGCGCATTATCCTGGCTACACGGCGTCCATTCCTGTCCCGGCCGCGGCGCCATCAGGGTGCTGGTCTTCAGCTTGACCGATCCGTCGGCGTAAGCCGCAAGGCCGCGCGCCAGGTCGAGCATGAGCATGCCATTACCGGCAATCAGCTCGATCGGGGCAATGCGGCCCATCGTGTGCCCTGTGAAGCTGGCCATGCGCAGGGACACGCCGCCCTGCGCATCGACCACCACGGTCCCGGCTTCGAACTCGCCTTCCACGGGCAGGGCGCCGACGTTCAAGCGCAATCCGCTGCCTGACGGATAGCTGTCGGTGGGCGGGAGGATGAAACACATGCCTGTGCCGCCATCGTTGCCGACACCGGTGTACTTTCCTGGACTCAGGCGGAATACGCCGCCGCTGCGCACCACCGGGATCTGCATCTTCAGGAAGACGGATGCGCCCCCATAACGAAGGCCTGCCTTTCGCACATACAGCGTGTCGCGCACCAGCTCGACATTCCAGGCAAGCAGCTTGCACCGCGACGGCAACATGGCCGGCGCAGGCGGCCGCACTGTCATCTTGCCGCCTGCATCGGGATCGTCGACCTGCAGGTCGAGCCCCAGAAACTGCAGCCGTGGCGCCGGCGCCGCCTGCGCAAGTCCGGCAGCCGGCGCGACCCCTGCTCCAGCAACCTTGAGGAACTTCCTTCTCCGCATGGAACCCCCGCCCGTAGCAGACTAGTAGGACGACATCACGACTTCATCGCCGGGCGCAACCAGCAGCAATCGCATGAGATCCGCCTTGACGGGCAAGGTGGTCGGATCCGCGAGCGCATGCCTGCCCTCGGCTGCGCGAATCATGATCCGCTTCGCGTAGGGCTGCTGTTGCAATTGCGGCGGCGGGATCAGGCGGATGTCGCGCCTTACCCCTTTGAAGCGCTCGCGCGGGATGCCGAGGTAGTCCGGAAGCTCGTCGAGAGACGCATGGATCGGCACATAATGCAGGCCCGGCGCCCCCGCTACCGTGACCGGCACCATGAGCGCCAGGAAGGACCTCGACTTCAGGAGCGGCGCGTCCGGCCTGTACCAGCCTGGCTTGAGCGCGTCCTTGACCAATGTGAACGGATCGTCGTTCGTCTGCCGCTGGAACGGGCTGCCGCCGCCGAACGCGCTCAAGTTGAGATCGGGACCGGCGTCGTCGCCGCCGCAAGCCGCCATGGTGTCCGGGCCGCCGCGTGGAATGGAAAAATAGAGCTGCGGCCCGGCGTATTTCCCCGGCGCGGGCATCGCCTGCATCCATTGTTGTACGCTTTCCGCAGTGCCGGCCGACTCCCCCGCACGCATCTTGTACCGGAGCGTCAGGCTTTCAAGAAAACGGGGAATGAACCGGGTGCGGAAGTCTTCCGGATAATGCTTGTCGATCCAGGATTCGTAGCATCTGGAGGCATCGACCGGGCTTCCGGCCGCCGCATTGGTCGGCATCGCAATCGCCAGCAGGCGGGCGAGCTGGAACAGATCCTGTTGTCCGAATTTTTCCGGACGCGGTATCAGCCATTCGGTCCGGGATTCGACCAGGGTGCGATCCTGCAGCGTATGGTCCCTGGCATCGCTCTCGAACACGACGAGTTTCATCCCAGGCAGCACGCAAGTCGACAAATCTTCTTCCGACAGGCATGACAGCCGCGGCTCGGCGCCTGCTGGCCGGGGCGCCAGTTGGGCGTTGAACGGCAAGGGATCGGTAAGCACCGAAACACAGCCGCCGAGCAGCGACAAGGAGGCCACAAAAAGCATGACGAAACACTGGCGCAAGGCTTGCGTCGACATGATTCTTCCTTCCGGGCTTAGTTTGCGTCGATCAGCTTGCGCAGATAAGGAAGCGGCAGATCTGTCGCTTGACGTGGCGGGACCTTCACGCGTGGCGCGAACTGATTCGCGGTATTGATCATGAAGGTCATGCAATCGTTGTTCGTCAGGGAGTAGACGCCGGTATACCTGAGCGCGCTCAGGGCCGGGACTTTATAAAATGGCATAGCCTGCGCATATGCTTTGTTAAAGTCGCCCTCATTGACGAGCAAGACGAGGCATTGTTCATTCACCGAGGTGAATTTTTCTTCGCCGAGATAACCGGCAGGCGTTGCCAATATCGAACTGAAGGAAAGAACGCCTTTGATCGCCGGATCACCGGTCGTAAAACCCAGCGCCAGAAACTTCCGCTCGCCGCCGGTCGGCTTCACGCTGTAAGCGACGAAGGCGTGGCCGGGGAGCGAAGCCGGCCCGGGTGAAGGCCGCGCGCACAGCGAAATCGTGTATTCGCCATTGGCATCGGTCTGGTTGCGAAGGTCGAGCTGGCGATGGGGAGCCGCAAGGGCTGCGGCAGACATCAGGCAAGTAAAGATTGCTACAGCAATTCTTTTCATCCACGCCTCCTAGTTTCATCGAAATGATGACTAAAAGGCATTTTGGCACGACGTTTGATACTCAGCAATAGGTCAGTGTAAATATACTTGAATCACATTGACAGCTCGCCAGCGAGTCGACACGCGTTCTCCCTCATCCCTCCGGCAGCACCGCCGTCACCTCGATCTCCACGCGGGCCCTATCCTCGATCAGGGCCCGGACTTCCACCGCCGTCATCGCCGGATAATGCTTGCCGATGATCTCCCGATACGCCGCGCCCAGCTCCGCCGACGCTGCGAGGTACTCGCGCTTGTCCACCACATACCAGGTCATGCGCACGATATGCTCCGGCCCTGCCCCCGCCTCGCCCAGCACCGCAACCACGTTCAACAAGGCCTGGCGCGCCTGCAGGGCAAAATCGTCGCTCTCGAAGCGGCCGTCGGCATTCCAGCCTATCATCCCGCTCACGAACACCTGGCGGCCGCTTGCGGCGACCCCATTGGAGTAACCGCGCGGCCGCGGCCAGCCCGGAGGTTGAAGAATATCCATCAGGTCGACTCCTTCGCTTCGCGCAGCAGTTCGCGCGCAATGATCAGTTGCTGCACTTCGGTCGCACCCTCGTAGATGCGCAGCGCCCGGATTTCGCGGTAGAGCTGCTCGGCCGGGTGCCCGCTGGTGACGCCCAGGCCGCCGAACATCTGCACCGCGGCGTCGATGACCTGCTGGGCCGACTCCGTGGCCGTCATCTTGGCCATGGCCGCTTCCTTGGTCACCTTGCCGCCGCGGTCGCGCTGCCAGGCGGCGCGGTAGGTCAGCAGCGCGCTGGCGTCGATCTGCGTGGCCATCTGCGCCAGCTTCGCCTGCGTCAGCTGGAAGTCCGACAGCACCCCGCCGAACATCTGGCGCGAGCTCGCATGCGCCAAAGCCTCGTCCAATGCACGCCGGGCGAAACCCAGCGCGGCGGCGGCCACCGATGTGCGGAACACGTCCAGGGTCGCCATCGCCACCTTGAAGCCCTGACCGGCTTCGCCGATGCGCTGCGAGGCCGGAATGCGGCAGCCGTCGAAGCGAAGACGCGCCAGCGGATGCGGCGCGATGACCTCGATGCGCTCGGCGATCTCGAAGCCAGGCGCGCCGGCATCGACGATGAAGGCGCTGATGCCGCGCGCGCCCGGCGCCTCACCGGTGCGGGCGAACAGCACATAAAAGTCGGCGATGCCGCCGTTCGAGATCCAGGTCTTCTCGCCGTCGAGCACGTAGGCATCGCCGTCCAGCCGCGCTGCGCACTGCATGGCCGCGACGTCGGACCCGGCGCCAGGCTCGGACAGCGCGAAGGCCGCGATGGCCTCGCCGCGCGCCACACGCGGCAAATAATGTTCACGCTGCCCGGGAGTGCCGAACAGGCTGATCGCGCCCGAGCCCAGGCCCTGCATGGCGAACGCGAAATCCGCCAGCCCGTTATGCCGCGCCAGGGTCTCGCGGATCAGGCAGATGGCGCGCGTATCGATCGCCTCGTCCTTGCCGGCGATCGCATGGCGCAGCCAGCCGCCCTCACCCAGCAGGCGCACCAGCTGGCGGCAATCGGCATCGACGTCATGCCCGTGCAGGCCGCGCACGTGTTCGGCGGCCCAGGTGTCGAGCGTCGCTTCGAGGTCGGCGTGGCGGCCGTCGAAGAAGGGCCACTCCAGGTAGCGTTTATCCGGCATCTCAATCTCCTTCGAATTGCGGCGTCTGTTTCGCCACGAAGGCGTGGTAGGCGCGATGAAAATCGTTGGTCGCCATGCAGATCGCCTGGGCCTGGGCCTCGGCTTCGATGGCTTCGTCGACACTCATGTTCCACTCCTGCTGCAGCATCTTCTTGGTCATGCCGTGGGCGAAGGTCGGGCCCTCGGCCAGGCTGCGTGCCAGCGCCTGGGCTTCCGCCAGCACCGCTTCCGGCGCGCACAGGCGGTTGAAGA
Organism: Telluria sp. GW821-FHT07G12; assembly: GCF_059418525.1. Classification (NCBI taxonomy): domain Bacteria; kingdom Pseudomonadati; phylum Pseudomonadota; class Betaproteobacteria; order Burkholderiales; family Oxalobacteraceae; genus Telluria; species Telluria sp. GW821-FHT07G12. The sequence continues at coordinate 44,906 of NZ_JBWKQA010000009.1, forward strand.
AGCCCCAGCGCTCGCCCTCCTCGGCCGACATCGAGCGGCCCGTGTACAGCAGCTCCGCCGCCCGTCCCTGGCCGATCAGGCGCGGCAGGATCGAGCAGGCGCCCATGTCGCAGCCTGCCAGGCCGACGCGGGCGAACAGGAAGGCGGTCCTGGCGCGCGTGCTGCCCAGGCGCAGGTCGGAGGCCATGGCCAGGATGGCGCCGGCGCCGGCGCAGACGCCGTCGACCGCAGCCACGATGGGCTGCGGGCAGGCGCGCATCGCCTTGACGGTGTCGCCGGTCATGCGGGTGAAGGCCAGCAGGCCGGGCATGTCCAGCTTGGTCAGCGGGCCGATGATCTCGTGGACGTCGCCGCCCGAGCAGAAATTGCCGCCGGCGCCGGCGATGACGACCGCTTTCACATCGTCCGCGTAGGCCAGCGCGCGGAACAAGTCGCGCAGTTCCGCATAGGACTCGAAGGTCAGCGGGTTCTTGCGCTCCGGGCGGTCGAGGGTGATGGTGGCGACTCCGTCGACGGCCTCGTACAGGAAATGCTCGGCGCGGTAGCTGGCCAGCATGTCGCGGTTGCGCGGCAGCGAATGCGCTTCGCCGGCTAGGTGTCGCATGGTCTACTCCTTGTTGTCGTTCAGGTGCTGCTTCATGGTGTCGAGCAGCGTAATCATCTTGGTCTTGTCGGCGGCGGGAATGTCGGCGAACAGCTCGGCGACCCAGCCTTCGTGCACGGCGGCCATCTCGGCAAAGGCGCTGCGGCCGGCCGGCGTGAGCCTGACCATGGACGCGCGCTTGTCGATCGGGTCCGGCACGCGCGCCACCAGCTGTTCGCGTTCGAGCTGGTCGACGATGCCGGTGACGTTGCCGCCGGTGACCATCATCCGCTTCGAGAGCTCGCCCATGCGCAGGCCGTCCGGCTCGCGCTCCAGCTGCGCCATCAGGTCGAAACGCGGCAGCGTGATGCCGAAGCTGGTGCGCAGGCGGCTGCGGATGGCATCCTCGACCCGCACCGTGCAGGACAGCATGCGCAGCCACAGCTTGAGCGCCTGGTGGTGCTCGCCGGTGAGGCGCGTGGTCATGTCCAGCGAGCCGTCGTCCTGTGGTTTCACATGAGCTCCCCGCCGGCCACCGCGATGGACTGGCCGTTCATGGCGGACGCCGCCGGCATGCACAGCATCGCCACCGCGTGCGCCACCTCGTCGGGCTGCACCAGCCGTCCCTGCGGATTGGCGGCCGCCAGCTCGGCGCGCGCCTGTTCTTCGGAGCGGCCGGTCTTGCGCACGATGTTGGCAACGGCATCCTGCACGATGTCGGTGTCGGTATAGCCGGGGCAGACCGCGTTCACGGTGATGCCCTTGGTCGCCAGCTCCAGCGCCAGCGCGCGCGTCAGGCCGACCAGGCCATGCTTGGCCGCGCAATAGGCGGCGACGTAGCGGTAGCCGGTCAGCCCCGCCGTCGAGGCGACGTTGACGACGCGTCCCCAGCCCGCGTCCAGCATGGACGGCAGCGCCGCCTGGATACAGTGGTAGGCGCCGGTCAGGTTCACGTCCAGCATGCGCTGCCAGGTTTCCGCGTCGGTCCGCAGGAAGGGGCTGGAGGCCGCCTGGCCGGCATTGTTGACCAGGATGTCGACCGGGCCCGCGCGAGCGAAGGCCTGGTCCACGCTGGCAGGATCGGTCACGTCCACCGCCTGCCACGCCACGCCGCCGCCAAGGCCGCGCGCCGCGGCATCCAATGCTTCACCGGAGCGGGCCATCAGCGTCACGCGCGCGCCCCGATCCAGCAGGCTGCGCGCGATGGCCAACCCGATCCCACGGCTGGCGCCCGTCACCACCGCATGTTTTCCGTTCAGCGTCTCCATCAGCCCTCCAGCAGCTTTGCCGCGACCTGCTGCGGCGACAGGCCCGTGTTCGCCGCAGCCAGCTGGCGTTCGCGCTCCAGGTTGCGCTCCAGTTGCGCCTTGCCGGCCAGGTACTGCTTCGGCCAGGCGATGGCCGTGAAGCCGATCTTCGCGGCTTCGTGCAGGGTCCAGGCCGGATCGGCCAGGTGCGGCCGTCCCACTGCGCACAGGTCGGCGCGCCCGGCGGCGATGATGCTGTTGGCGTGATCGGCCTCGAAGATGGCGCCGACGGCGATGGCCGGGATGCCGGCCTCGTTGCGGATGCGGTCCGCGAACGGGGTCTGGTACATGCGGCCGAACACCGGCTTTTCCTGCTTGCTCACCTGACCGGACGAGCAGTCGATCATGTCGGCGCCGGCGTCCTTGAATAGGCGCGCGATCTCGACCGCGTCTTCCGGCGTGATGCCGCCTTCGACCCAGTCGTGGGCCGAAATGCGCACGCTCATCGGTTTGTGCGCCGGCCACACGGCACGCATCGCGCGGAACACGCGCAGCGGATAGCGGCAGCGGTTTTCCAGACTGCCGCCGTACTCGTCGGTGCGGCGGTTGGTCAGCGGCGAAATGAAGGAGGACAGCAGATAGCCATGCGCGCAGTGCAGTTCCAGCCAGTCGAAGCCCGCCTCGTCGGATGCCAGCGTAGCGCGCACGAAGTCGGCTTCCACGCGGTCCAGGTCTTCCTCGGTCGCCGCGCGGGAGATTTGCGAAATCCCGGGCAGGTACTGTTGCTCGGATGCCGAGATCAGCGGCCAGTTCTCCGCAGGGAGCGGCTGGTCGATCCCGTCCCACATCGCCCGCGTCGAGCCTTTCGCGCCGGCGTGGCCGAGCTGGATGGCGATCTTCGCATCGGTATGCCCATGCACGAAGCCGACGATGCGCTTCCAGGCCGCAGTGTGCGCCGGCGCGTACATGCCCGGGCAATCCGGGGTGATGCGCGCATCGGCCGATACGCAGGTCATCTCGGCGAACACCATGGCCGCGCCGCCCATGGCACGCGCGCCCAGGTGCACCAGGTGATAATCCCCTGGCACGCCGTCGACGGCCGAATACTGGGCCATCGGCGAGACCACGATGCGGTTCTTCAGCACCACGTCGCGCACCCGGTAGGGCGTGAGCATCGGCGGCACCTGCGCGCCCTCGGGCAGAGGCACACCCGCCTGCGCGCAGGCGCGCCGCGCGAACCAGTCTTCGAAGCGCGCCACGTAGCCTGGGTCGCGCAGGCGCAGGTTCTCGTGCGAGATGCGCTGGCTGCGGGTGAGCATCGAATAGGCGAACTGCTCGGCTTCCAGCGCGCTGTAGCGTTCGACGTTCTCGAACCACTCCATCGAATTGCGCGCCGCCGACTGGATCTTCAGCACCTCCACCGAGCGGCTGGCCTGGTAGGCGCCCAGCGCTCCCTGCAGGTCACCCTCATGCGAAGCGAAGCAGCGCGCCAGTTCGATCGCATCCTCCAGCGCCAGCTTGGTGCCGGAGCCGATCGAAAAGTGGGCCGTATGCGCCGCATCGCCCATCAGCACGACAGGAACGTCGCCGTTCCAGTGCACCCACTGCTCGCAGACGATGCGCGGGAAGGCGATCCAGATCGCCGAGCCGCGCTGGTGGCCTGCGTTCGACATCAGCGCGTGTCCGTCCAGGTGCTCGGCGAACAGGCGCTCGCAGAAGGCGATCCCCTCTTCCTGCGCCATGTCGGCGAGGCCGGCCTTGCGCCACACGTCTTCCGGGGTCTCGACGATGAAGGTCGAGGTGTCGCCGTCGAACTGGTAGATGTGGGCCTGGAACCAGCCGAATTCCGTCTCCTTGAACACGAAGGTGAAGGCGTCGAATTTCTTCTTCGTCCCCAGCCACACGAAGCGGCAGCGCCGGGTTTCGACGAAGGGCCGGTAATCGTCCGCGTAGCGCGTGCGGATGCGGCTGTTCAGGCCATCCGCGGCAATGACGAGGTCCGCATCGTAGCGAGCGGCGATCGCCTGGTCGTCCTGCACGTCGGTTTCGAACACCAGCTCCACGCCCAGTTCCTCGCAGCGCTGCTGCAGGATGTTCAGCAGGCGCTTGCGGCCGATGCCGCAGAAGCCATGCCCGCCCGAGGTCACCCGCGCGCCCTTGTAGAAGACGTCGATGTCGTCCCAGTGGTTGAAGGCTTGCAGGATGGAACGCGCGGTAGTCTCGTCGCTGGCGACCAGGTTGCCCAGGGTCTGGTCGGAGAACACCACGCCCCAGCCGAAGGTGTCGTAGGGCCGGTTGCGCTCGACGACCACAATGCGGTGCGAAGGCTGCTGCTTCTTCATCAGCAGCGCGAAATACAGGCCGGCCGGTCCGCCGCCTATGCAAACGATATTCATAAGATTTTCACTGAGCTCGCAATTTGAAGCGCTGCAGCTTGCCCGTTTCCGTGCGCGGCAGCTTGTCGGTGAAGCGCACGGCGCGCGGGTATTTGTAGGGCGCGATGTGCTCCTTCGCGTAGTCCTGCAGTGCGCGCACCATCTCCGGCGTGCCGTCAAACCCAGGCTTGAGCACGACATGGGCTTCGACGATCTGCCCGCGCTCCTCGTCCGCGCGGCCGACCACACCGCATTCCGCCACCGCCGGATGGCGCAGCAGCACGTCCTCGACCTCGGCGCCGGCGATGTTGTAGCCGGCCGAGATGATCATGTCGTCGGTGCGCGAGCGGTAGTAGAAATAGCCGTCGCCGTCCATCTCGTAGGCGTCGCCGGTCAGGTTCCAGCCGTTCAGCACATAGTTGCGCTGGCGTTCGTCCGCCAGGTAGCGGCAGCCGGTCGGCCCTTTCACGGCCAGGCGGCCGATCACGCCCGGCCCCACCGGCTGGCCGTCCTTGTCGAGGATGCAGGCGCGGTAGCCCGGCACCGGCTTACCGGTCGCGCCGGGGCGGATCTCGTCGCCGCTGGCGGAAATGAAAATGTGCAGGATCTCGGTGGCGCCGATGCCGTCGATCATGGCGATGCCGGTGGCGGCCTTCCAGGCATCGCGGGTCGGCAGCGGCAAGGCCTCGCCGGCCGAGACGCACTTCTTCAGGGAGCTCAGATCGAAGCGAGGGACCTGGGGCGTCATCTGGCGGTAAAAGGTGGGCGCCGTGAAGCAGACGGTGGCCTTGTAGCGCTCGATCGCCGCCAGCAGGCTCTCGGGCGTCAGCTTTTCGAGCAGCACCCCGGCGGCGCCGATGCGCAGCGGGAACAGCAGCAGCCCGCCCAGGCCGAAGGTGAAGGCCAGCGGCGGCGTGCCGATGAAGATGTCGTCCTCCTGCGCCTTGAGCGTGTAGCGCGGGAAGCAGTCGCAGATCGCCAGCACATCGCGGTGGAAGTGCATCGTGCCCTTCGGGACGCCGGTGGTGCCGGAGGTGAAGCTGATCAGGCAGACGTCGTCGGCCGCGGTGTCGCCAGGTGCAAAAGGATCCGCATGCCGGGCCATTAGCACCTCGAGTCCGTCCGCGTGACCGGGATCGTCGAAGTAGACCACCGGCGGATGCCCCGCTACCCCTTCCAGCTCGCCAGCCAGCGAACGTGCGCACAGCACCGCATTGACCTGCGCCTTGTCGATGATGACGCCCAGCTCGCGCGTGCGCAGCAGCGGCATGGTCGGCACCGCCACCAGGCCGGCCTTGAACACCGCAAGAATCGCCGCCGCCATCGTCGGGCAGTTGGCGCCGCGCAGAAGCACGCGATTGCCGGGCACCAGGCCCATGTCGGTGCGCAGCACGTGGGCGATACGGTCCACCTGGCGCTGCAGCTCGGCGTAGGTCCAGCTCAGTTGCCCGCCCCGGTGCTCGCCCAGCACGGCGATGCGTTCGCCGCGGCCCGCGGCCACGTGCGCGTCCAGCAGCTCGGCCACGCAATTCAGGCGCGCCGGGTACTGGAGCTCGGGAAGGTCGAAGACGAGGTCCGGCCACTGCTCGCGTGGCGGAAGATGGTCCCGCGCGAAGGTGTCGACGTGGGCGGAATAGCTTGTTTCTGCTGCGGACGTGCTGATCGCTGAGCTTGTCATTGAAGCGCTCCGGAGAAAGGATCGGTCGGTGAGTACCGGCAGATACTTTAAGCCTAAAGCAAATTCAAGACAAGCTCATTCTCGAGCTGACTTAATTAAAACTTCATCTCCATCGTCGCCCGCACGCTGCGATGCACCGGGTTCAGCGTACGGCTGGTCTGCGTACCCGCGGCGCTCGTGTAGCTGCTCTGGCTGATCGTATCCTGGGCCAGCAGGTTCGCCGTCGCCACGCGCAGCTGCAGTTTCGGGTTGAACTTCCACACCGCGTACAGGTCGAGATCGCGGCGCACCGACTGGTAGCTGATCTGGTTGCCCGAGACGCGCACGAAGCCGCCGTTCTTGAAGACGTAGCTGCCGCCCAGGGTCAGCGGGCCGTTCTTGTAGTCGGCGCCAAGGGTGGCGGACAGCGGGGTCTGGCCGTCCAGGCGGTTGTCCGGGCCCGGCACCGAGCTGACCGTCGACCAGTTGCGCGACACGCTGGCGCGCAGGTCCAGATTGGTGCTGGTCTCCATCACGGCTTTCAGCGGGAACTTGGCTTCCAGTTCCAGGCCATAGGTCTTGGCATCGCCGCTGTTCGTCGGCGCCGAAATCCAGCGCGCGCCGTCGAAGCTGACCAGGTTGCGGGTGTAGTCGGTAATCCTGCGGCTCGACACACTGGCCGACAGCAGCGCGCCTTCAGCCCAGTAATGCTCGTAGGAGGCGTCGATGCCCAGCGCCAGTTCCGGCTTCAGATTCGGGTTGCCGATCTGATCGGGTTCGGTCTGGCTGTTGTTCACCGAGGTAAACCGGTGCGGAATGATCTGCTGCTGGCCCGGCGCCTTGTAGGTGCGGGTCACGGCCAGGCGCACCTGGTCGCCCTTGGTGCCCGGCAGCTTGTACAAGGTCTGCGCCACCGGGCTCAGGACCGAGGTGCTGTTCTTGATCTCGCTATAGGTATTGCCGGCGGTCGAGGTGCGGATGCCTTCCCAGCGCGCACCCAGGTACACCGACCAGGCCGGCGTCACGTTCCACTCGTCCTGGCCATACACGGCCAGACGCGAGATCTTGGCATCGTAGAATTCGTCGCCGCCCGGCAGCGCCACATCGGGTGCCGCGGCGTCGCGCTCGCGGCGGGAGTCGTCGCTGGTCTGGTAGCCGCCGTCCCAGCCGAAAGCCAGCGCATGGCCCTCAAAGCGGCCGCTGGTGTACTTGCCGGTCGAGCTCAGTCCGCGCACCACGACGTCCGACTTGATGAAGGCACGCAGCGGGCTGGCGGCCGCATTGCCGCTGCCGAAGCGGTACATCGCATTGTCGGCGCCGACGTACTGCCCGCTCAGCTTGGCATCAAGCTTGGCGCCGGATTCGAATTTGTGCACCCAGTTCAGCTCTTCGCGGAACACGTGATTGTGGTTGGTCATGCGCTGCTCGAGGCGCGGGTAGGCCGGCAGCGGCCCCACCAGCGTGTCCACGCTGCCCATTTCGGCCTGCATGAAGTTTGCCCAGTTGGCAAAAGTTTGCGAGGTCAGCGTGTCGCCGTTCTCGAAGTTGTAATTCAGGCGCGGCGTCAGGTTGATCACGCTGATGCGTGCGTCCTGCGGCGTTTCGTTCCGGCGCAGGACGGTCATGACGCCGGCGGGGTTGTAGAAGGTTTCGATGGTCTCCGGCTCGTTGGTGAAGCGGTTCTGGAAACCGTTCGCCGCAAACGAGTAGGACAGCTTGCCGAGCTTGTCGGACAGCTGCAGGTTGACGGTCGGGCTGTTCTGGGCGGCGCCATGGCCGTAGCCGAGCTTCAGCTCGCGCTGCGCGGCCTTCACTGCCTTTTTCAGCACGATGTTGACGGTGCCGGCGATCGACTGGGTCGAGAACTCGGCGCTGGCGGCGCGCAACACCTCGATGCGTTCGATCACCTCCGGCGACAGCGAGCTGATATCGAAGCCCTGCGGCGCGCGTTCGCCGTTGATCAGGACCTGGGTGTAGCCGTTGCCGAGGCCGCGCATGCGGATCTCGCCGCCGCGGCCGCTGCTGCTGACGGTCACGCCGGGCACGCGCTTGAGCACGTCGAGCACGTTGGTGTCGCCGTATTTGACGATCTCCTCGTTATTGACGACGATCTTGCTGGCGGTGTCGTCGCGGCGCGGATCGTAGGCAGCGGTGGCGCCCTTGACTTCGACCTGCTGGATTTTTTCGGAGGCCTCGGCAGGCTTCTGCTCTTTCGAAACGGGAGCTTGCTGGGCGTGGACGGGCGCCATGACGGCCGCAACGGCGGCAGCAAGGCTAAGCTTTAAAGGCGGGCTCAAACGGAATGGAAAAGCGGCTGGCATGTCAATCTGTTCAAAGTTGAAATGGACCGCCATTGTCCGACAGATCGCATGCCTTCCGTTGCCGATGCGTAAATATTTTTGATATGCATGCATCAAATTTGTATGCATGCATACTAAAAACGATGTCAAAATGCAACGCTGCCACTCCTTCAGGCTGCCCGTTATAATCAGACATCTTTTATTTGAGGTTACGCCGTGTCCGATCGCATCAAAGTCCTGCCGCAATATCTGCTGCCCAAGCAGCGCCTGACGACCTTCGCCGGCCGCGTCGCCGGCGCCAAGGGCGGCTCGATGACGACCAGGCTGATCCGCTGGTTCGTCGGCAAGTACGGCGTCAACATGGAAGAAGCCGAGAATTCGGACATCGCCAGCTACACCAGCTTCAACGACTTCTTCACCCGTCCGCTGAAACCCGGCGTCCGGCCGCTGGCGGATGCGGCTTTCGTGTGCCCGGTCGACGGTGCGATCAGCCAGTTCGGTTCGATCGACGACCATCACATCCTGCAGGCCAAGGGCCACCGCTTCACCACCACCGAGCTGGTGGGCGGCGATGCCGAGCTGGCGAAGCAGTTCCAGCACGGCGGCTTCGCCAACCTGTACCTGTCGCCGAAGGACTACCACCGCCTGCACATGCCCTGCGACGGCCGCCTGACCCGCATGATCTACGTGCCGGGCGCCCTGTTCTCGGTGAACCCGACCACGGCGCGCGGCGTGCCTAACCTGTTCGCCCGCAACGAGCGCGTGGTCTGCGTGTTCGAGTCGGCGCAGTACGGCCCGTTCGTGATGGTGCTGGTCGGCGCGACCATCGTCGGCAGCATGGCCACCGTATGGCACGGCGTGGTCAATCCGAAGCGGCCGCAGAAGATCAGCGAGTGGCGCTATGACGACCAGAACATCGTGCTGAAGAAGGGCGAAGAGATGGGCCGCTTCCTGCTGGGGTCGACCATCGTGATGCTGTTCAAGGCGAATACCATCAGCTTCAACCCGGAGTGGGCGCCGGAGCGATCCGTGCGTCTCGGTGAAATGATGGGTGACTTCACCGGCGCCTGAATGGAACTCGATCCCATCGACACCATCGAGAAAGCAAACGAGGCCGCCAACGATGCGGCCTCGCGCCTGAACATGACGGTTGCGGTGACGGTCGCATTGCTCGCGACTTTCATCGGCATCTGCAAGGTCAAGGATGACAACATCGTCCAGGCGATGCAGCAGTCCCAGGCCAACAAGCTGGATCACTGGGCCTTCTATCAGGCCCGTAACATCCGCGAAGAAGTCGCGCGTGCCGCCCTGGTGCAGCTGCAGCTCCAGGCTACGGACGCGCGCTCGCCCGAACGCTATCGGGCCGCGATCGCGAATTACGAGCATCTGGTCGCCGAGCAGGAGAAGAAAAAGCTGGAACTGAAGGCGCAGGCCGACCAGGACCAGAAGGACTACGATGCCGCCAACTTCCGCGACGATCAGTTCGACCTGTCCGATGCCTTCCTGGCGATCTCCGTGGCGTTGCTGGCCGTGACCTCGCTGACCAGGCAGCGGTGGCTGTATGCCCTGGCGATGGTGCCGACCTTGTTTGGCGTGGTGATGGGGCTGGCCGGTTTGTGCGGATGGCCGATTCATCCCAGTTGGCTAACGAGCCTCTTCTCCTGAGCGAGGCCCGGTCAAGGCTTGCAGGCAGCCCGCGGCAGCTTATTCGGCCGGAATTTCGAAGAAGCGAAGGCTGGCGTGCTGCCCCGCCAACTCCTTGCCAAGCTGGGCAAGGACATGCGCGGCTGCGCCGTTCTCCCTGTCGCAAGTGATGATGAAGTGTTCCATGCCATGCCGCCTGGCCAGCGCACTGAGCGCCTTGATCGCCGCCTTGCTGTGTCCACGGTTTCGATAAGGCGGATCGACATGGCCGCCGGAGTTTCCGATATCGCCCACGACGTCCAAGGGTCCCGGCGTGAAATGGTATTGCCCGACATAGCTGCCGTCGGACGCCTGAAGATTGAACAGGTACAGCGGAAGCTTGCGTTCGGGATCGAACTTGTATCCTTCCAGGAGGAGCTTTGTCCGGCCGTGGCTCAGGCGATGGACATCGCCGAAAAGACCAAACCGTGCCGGCTCACCGGGCAGCTCTTCAAGCAATCTACTGATCGTCATGAATAACCTCTCTTCGTTGGGTGTTTTACTACCTGCACTCAAGAGACTTGTTCAGAAGCATGCCGCAATCGCCAATCCAGGTCGACCTAGTCATATGAAGAGGTAGAGACAGATCAAGCTGCCCTGCTCTCCTGCCGCCGCGGCGGCTCGAAACCCCGCAGGCCGCTGAACTGCCCCGCAACGAAATCGATGAACAGCCGCGTGCGCAAAGGCTGGTACTGGCGTGAAGGACAGAGCAGGTAGAGATCCTGCTGGCCCGCGCTCCAGCCTTCCAGTACGCGTACCAGTTCGCCGCTGTCCAGCAGGTCGTGTACCAGCCATTCCGGACAGACGCCGATGCCGCTTCCGAGCGCAAGCGCCTCGCGGATCGCCAGCGCGTTATTGACCCTGAACCGGCCGCCGGCATCCACCCTCGCCTGCTGGTCCTGCCGGAACAGATCGAGCGTCGTGCCCGGGGTCCACGCAAAGCGGACCACATCATGCGCGGCCAGGTCCGCAGGGTGCGCCGGCGTGCCACGCCGCGCCAGATAGTCCGGCGAGGCGACCAGGAAGCGCGGCACCGTCGCCAGATGCCGTCCGATGGCATCCGGCGGCAGCGTGCCGCCAAGGCGGAAGGCGACATCGATGCCTTCTTCGACCAGGTCGGCGAAACGGTCGCTCAAAATCAGTTCGATCTCGATGCCGGGGTGCGCCGACAGGAAGCGCTGCACCATGGCGTTGATGCGGTATTGGCCGAGCGCGACCGGCGCATTGATCCGCAAAAAGCCCGAAGCCTGCCCCGTCATGCCCTGCAGGCCACCCACTGCGGCATCGAATTGTTCGAGCACGGCTCTGGCATCGCGGTAGAAGCGCTGGCCCTGTTCCGTCGGCGTCAAACCCCGGGTACTGCGCTCGAGCAGGCGCGCCCCCAGGTGCTGTTCCAGCTGCGCCAGCAGCTTGCTCACGCTGGGCTGGGTGGTCTGCAGCTCGCGCGCCGCAGACGACAGACTGCCCAGTTCCAGGGTGCGGATAAATACACGCATCGCACGCAGCGTATCCATATTCTGCTCATTCCAAAATGGCATAAGTGATCTTCGATCTTACCATCTTCCCTCAGGATTTCGCATAACCTATCGTGGTGCTTCCATCAAGTAAAGGAGTACACGATGAATACGACACTGCGCACGATCGCCGCGCTCGGCCTTGCAGCGGCAATCCATGGAACGGCGCTGGCGGATGCGCCGCCGGCCTCGCGCGAACACTGGATCACGTCCTGGTACGCGGCGCCGCAGGCGGCCTGGGACAAGCGCTTCCTGCTGCCGATGAACGTCCCTGCCTGCCTCGACAAGCAGTCTGTGCGCGAGACCCTGCGTCTGAGCGCGGGCGGGCAGCGCATCCGCCTGGTGTTTTCGAACCGCTATGGGCGGGAACCTGTCCGGCTCGGTGAAGTCCGGGTCGGACCCGCGGATGGCAGCGCGCCGGCGCGTCCCCTGAGTTTTTCGGGCAGGCAGGAGGCGTCGATTGCGCCGGGCGCCGTCGTCACCAGCGACCCGGTCGCGCTTGCGCTTCCACCCCTGGCGCAACTGGCGGTGACGACCTGGCTGCCCTCGCGCACCGCGGTGCAGAGTTTCCACTGGGGCGCCCAGCAGACGGCGCGGCTCGTCGCCGGTAATACCGTGGAGGCGGCAGGCTATGCGCAGGGCGCGCGTATCGAAGGCCGCCTGTTCCTGTCCGCAGTGCTGGTCGAAGCCCCGCAGAGTGCCCGCACCGTGGTCGCTCTGGGGGATTCGATCACCGATGGCAATGGCTCGACGCCGGATGCGGATCGCCGCTGGCCAGACTTCCTGGCGCAGCGCCTGGCCCGCGAGGGCATCGCCGTCGCCAACGCCGGTATTTGCGGTGCACGCCTGCTGAAGGACGGCATGGGGCAATCGGCGCTCGCACGTTTCGAGCAGGATGTGCTGAGCCAACCGAATGTCTCGGATGTCATCGTCCTGCTTGGCACCAACGATATCGGCTGGCCCGGCAGTCCCTTCGCCCCCGCCGAGCGCCCGGCCGCCTTCGACGAGCTCACCGCCGGATACCGCCAGCTGGCCGCCGCCGCGCACGCACGCGGCATCCGCATCACGGTCGGCACGCTGCCGCCCTTTGAAGGGGCGCTCGAAGGCACGCCCTACGCCGGCCACTACAGCCTCGAGAAGGACCGCATGCGCAGGCAGCTGAACCAGTGGATACGCACGGCCGGCCTGTTCGACGCCGTTGCCGACTTCGACGAAGTCCTGCGCGATCCGGCCAGGCCGCAGCGCCTGCGCGCCGATGTCGATTCGGGCGACCACCTGCATCCCGGCGACGCCGGCTACCGCGCGATGGCCGCTGCCATCGACGTTGCGGCCACGATCAAGGAGAACGCACGATGAGCCCGAGCCTGTTCGATCCCTTCGAGCTCGGCGGCCTGGTCCTGCCGAACCGCATCGTCATGCCGCCGATGACGCGCGCCCGTGCGGCAAGCGGCGGCGTCCCGACCCCGCTCATGGCAGAGTATTACAGCCAGCGCGCCTCGGCGGGCCTGATCGTCACCGAGGGTACCCAGGTCAGTCCCGCGGGCCAGGGTTATGCCTGGACGCCGGGCCTGCACACGCCGGCGCAGGCGCGTGGGTGGAGCGAGGTCACCGCGGCCGTCCACGAGGCGGGCGGCCGCATCTACGCGCAGCTGTGGCATGTCGGCAGGCTGTCGCACGTCAGCCTGCAGCCGGGCGGCGCGGCGCCGCTTGCACCATCGGCGCTGGTCGCGGACGGGGTCCAGGTCTTCATCGATCCGCGAGGGCTGGGGGCGCGCGCCGCCCAGGGCGAGAAGGTGCAGCACTCGGCGCCGCGTGCGCTGGAGACGGCGGAGGTGGCGCAGATCGTGCAGGAATTTGCGGACGCGGCCAGGCAGGCGCTGGCAGCAGGCTTCGACGGGGTCGAGCTGCACGCGGCAAACGGTTACCTGATCGAACAGTTCATCGACTCCGGCGCCAACCTGCGCACCGACACTTACGGCGGCTCGCTGCGCAACCGGCTGCGCTTTCTGGCGGAGGTGGCGCAGGCAGTCGCGGATGTCACCGGGCCGGGCCGCGTGGGCGTGCGCCTGTCGCCGTTGACGACTTTGCAGGGCGCGGTCGACGCCACCCCGCAAGCCACCTACCTGGCGGCGGCCAGGCTGCTGGATGGGATCGGCGTCGCCTATCTCCACATCGCGGAAGCCGATTGGGACGACGCGCCGCCCATGCCGGCCGCGTTCAAGGAAGCCCTGCGGCTGGTGTATTCCGGCGCGACGATCTATTCCGGCCATTACGATCGCGCGCGCGCCGAAGAAGCGCTGGCGAAGGGCTGGGCGGACCTGGTCGGCTTCGGCCGGCCCTTCATCGCCAATCCCGACCTGCCGCATCGCCTGCAGACCGGCGCCGCGCTGAATAGCGGCGATCCGGCCGGCTACTTCGGCGGCGACGCACGCGGCTACGTCGACTATCCGGCGCAGCCGCGCTGACATCGGGCGAACCGGCGTCAGGCCGCCCTGCTCTCCTCCTGCTGCCGCGCCCGCGCGCAGCAGGCCTCGTCCAGCATGTCGAGGAAGGCCCGGGTCTTGGCCGGCATCAGGCGCCGCCCCGGGAACACCGCCCAGCCGGTGGCCGCCGGCAGGTCCCAGTCCGGCAGCACGCGCACCAGTTCCCCCTTCTTCAACATCGGCCCCGTGAACAGGTCGGAACTGGCCGCAATGCCGGCCCCGCCGCAGGCGATCTTCGCCAGCAGCTCCGGCGAGTTCGCCGTCAGGCGCGCCTGCACCGGCCGCTCCCAGCGCGTCTTGCCGCGTTCCAGCACCCATTGCGTGGCGCCACCGCTTCGGCTCAGGAGGCACAGCAGGTCATGATTCACCAGGTCGTCCGGATGCTCGGGCAGGCCGCGCTGGGCGATGTAGGAAGGCGCGGCGTACAGGCCGAGCCGCTCCAGCGAGACGCGGCGCGCGTTGAGGGTCGAATCCTCGGGCAGGTCGCCCATCCGGATCGCGATGTCGAAGCCCTCGGCCACCAGGTCGACCCGGCGCGGCGACAGGTCCAGCTCCAGCGACACCGCCGGGTAGCGCGCCAGGAAGCGCGCCATCATGTCCGTCATGCCGAGATTGGCGAAGTCGCCCGGCATCGAGATCCGCAGCTTGCCGCTGGGTTCGGCCTGGCGGTGCTGGGCCAGCGCCCCTGCCGCCTCGACCTCCTCGGCCACCTTGCGCGCGTGCTCGAGCAGGCTTTCGCCGAATTCCGTCAGCACCAGCCTGCGCGTGGTGCGCTGCAGGAGGCGCTCGCCGAGACTGGCTTCCAGCAGGGCGATGCGGCGCGAGACCGTCGATTTCGGCAAGTCCAGGCGCTGCGCCGCCATGCTGAAACTGCCGGCCTCGACGATGCGGGCGAAGAGCAGCATATCGTTGGGTTCGAGGTGCATGATTGTTCCACTGGTTGAATAATGTTATCCATTCTAGCGCCTTCCGCACGATAGATGGAACCGTTAAAGTGTCTCCATCGACACACCAACCAACATGAAGGGACACAACATGAACATCCTGCAGATCAATTCCAGCCTGCGCGGCGCCAATTCCGAATCGAACCGCGTGACCGGCAACATCGTCGCCAAGCTGCGCGCCGCCAACCCGGGCGCCATCGTGACCCTGCGCGACGTCGGCGCCAAGCCGCACCCGGTGCTGGATGAAGCCGCCCTCGGCGCCCTGTTCACCCCGGCCGACCAGCGTACCCCGGAACAGGCCGCCCGCGTGGCCCTGGACGACGCCCTGATCGCCGAAGTGCAGGCTGCAGACGTGGTCGTGATCGGCGCCCCGATGTACAACTTCGGCATGCCGATCCAGCTGAAGGCCTGGTTCGACGCCATCGCCCGCGCCGGCGTCACCTTCCGCTATACCGAGAACGGTCCGGAAGGCCTGCTGAAGAACAAGAAGGTGTTCGTGGCAACCTCGCGCGGCGGCATCTACCCGGAAGACGCGGACCCGCAAGTGCCGCACATCCGCATGCTGCTGAACTTCCTGGGCATGACCGGCGCCACCTTCGTGTACTCGAACGGCCAGGCGATGGGCCCGGATGCGGCAAGCAAGGGCCAGGCTGACGCCGACGCGACGGTCGCCGCACTGGCCTAAGAAGCTTCGCGGCCTTCGGGCCGCTTGTCCGTTTTAACAGGAGATCGAGATGGAACAGCAAGTCGCAATGGACATCGCCCCTGAACGTGTGGAACACAGCCGCCGCATCGAGCGCGTGCTCGGCGGCCAGTTCGTGATGGATGGCGCGGGCGTGAAGATCAACCGCGTCCTGACCCAGCCGCTGCAGCGCCGTCTCGATCCTTTCCTGATGCTGGACGCCTTCGGCAGCGACAAGGCGGGCGACTATATCGCCGGCTTCCCCGAGCACCCGCACCGCGGCTTCGAGACCGTCACCTACATGCTGGCCGGCCGCATGCGCCACCGCGACAGCGCCGGCAACGAAGGCGTGGTCAGCGATGGCGGCGTGCAGTGGATGACCGCGGGCCGTGGCGTGGCCCACTCGGAAATGCCGGAGCAGAGCGAGGGCCTGATGGAAGGCTTCCAGCTGTGGCTCAACCTGCCGGCCAGGGACAAGATGTGCGAGCCCTGGTACCGCGACATTCCGAACGAGGAAGTGCCGCGCTTCACGCTGCCCTCCGGCGCGGCGGTGCAGGTGATCGCCGGCAGCACGCATGGCGTAGCTGGCGCCGTGCAGCGCGAGGCGACCCAGCCGCTCTACCTCGACATCCACCTGCCGCAGGGCGTGGAATTCGAGCAGCCGCTGCCGGCCGGGCACAATGCCTTCTTCTATGTCTACCGCGGCGAAATCGTGGTCGACGGCAAGGCGGTGCCGCAGGCGCGCATGGCGATCCTCGACAACGCATCCGGCGCCGATGGCGTGCGCATCAAGGCGACCGAGGACACGCGCCTGATCCTGATCGCCGGCCGCCCGCTGAACGAGCCGATCGCGCAGTACGGTCCCTTCGTGATGAACACGAATGCCGAGGTGTTCCAGGCGGTAGAGGATTTCCGGGCCGGCCGCTTCATCTGATCGCCCGGTGCCGAATCAGCTAAACTAGTGGCATGCCGCTGCTAGACACCATCTCACACCTGCTCGGGCGCGCCAGCCGCGCGCTCGGGCTCGAAACCGTCGACGCTTTCCCGCCGGGGCACCGCTACGCCCACACGCGCTGGGACAAGGCCTATTTCGACATCCCGTCCGACTGGAAGCCGGAGCGGATCGAGCAGGCCATGGCCGACGCGATCGCAAATACCCCCAGCGTGTTCGCCTACATCGAGCACCCGACCCCGCGCATGCAGCGCGCCCTCCTGAGCGTGATCCATGCGCGCCTGCGCCGCGGCGGCACCCTGCCCAACGACCTGCTGGCGATGCTGATCGAGGCCCATGCGAGCCCGCGCGTGCCCGAAGCCATGCCCGGCCTGCGGGCGGCCATCGACTCTACGGCCGGCTACGACCCGTCGATGCGGGTCGCCCACCTTGCGGCCTGGCTGGCGGACATGCCGGCCGCCTTCGACGTCATCGAAGCGCGCCCCTGAGCCGCGGCGCCGGTCCATTCCCCGGCACATAGCGTTCGCGCAGGCGCATGAAGGGCGCCTCGACCAGGCGGTACAGCAGCCAGCCCGCCAGCACCGAGGCCGCCAGCGCCGCGGCGATGGTCAGCGGGTGTTCCGCGCCGTAGCCGGCCTCGCCCATCGCCTGCCCGGCCAGGATACTGACCTGTTTGTGAATCAGGTAGATCGCGTAGGACCACAGCGCCAGGCTGGACGCGCCCGGCACGCGGATGCGGTGCAGCGGCGAATCCGGCGCCAGCGCCGCCAGGATCAGCAGCGCGCAGCCCAGCGCCAGCAGCGGGAAGCCGAACACGGTCGTCAACAGGCCGTAGTGGTCGACCAGGAAGCAGCGCAGCGCCAGCGCGCTAGCGGCCAGGCCCGCGCCCAGCAGCAGCCTGCCCTGCCCCATCAGCCGCGTCCAGGCGGCGGGATGCATGTGCATCAGCAGCGCCAGCGCGACCCCGGCCAGCAATTCGTCGAAGCGGCACAGGCTCGAGTAATAGATGTGCTTGTAGTAGAAGTGCATCCAGTTGCCCGTGTCCTGTCCCTCTAGCCAGGTGCCGGCGCGGATCGCCATTCCGGCGGCGAAGGCCAGCGCGACCGCGGTCCATGCCAGGCGCAGGCCGGCGCCGCGTTTCGCAAGCGCCGCCGCCAAAAGCGCGCAGGCCGGCAGCAGCATGTAGAACTGCTCCTCGATGCACAGCGACCAGGCGTGCGAGAAGGCGGTGCCCGGTTCCAGGCCGATGTTCTGGGTAAAGCTGAGGTACTGCCACAGGGGCAGCATGGGCGTGCTGCCGCGGAAGGCCGGCCACAGCGCATACAGCGCCAGCACGACGTAGAAATTCGGCAGCGTGCGCAGCAGGCGGCGCGCGTAGAAGCGCGGCAAGGACAGTCCTAGCGGGTGGCGCAGGGCCCCGAAGATCTGGTTGCCGATCAGGTAGCCGGACAGCGCGAAGAACAGGTCGACGCCGACCCAGCCGATCTCGCCCACCCAGCCGAAGGTATCCGCATCGCTCACGAACAGCACGTAATGGTGCAGCACCACCAGCGTGACGGCGAGCGCACGCAGGGTGTCGAGACCGTAGATACGCTTCGATGCGCGTAATGACGCGTGGCTCATGTGGGACATCGTGGCCGAAAACGCCGGATCATGCCACGCGGCTCTCCCTCGTGCCAGGAAATCCCGATAAAATGGCCGGATCGATATTTCCTTGGATCAAAAGCATGAGTTCCGCAGCAAGCCTGTCGCATTTCAAATCCGTCAACTACACGGGCCAGGGCCCGGGCCCGCGCGTCATCATCATGGGCGCGACCCACGGTAACGAGATCTGCGGCACCCAGGCCATCACCCGCGTGATGGCGGAGCTCGACGCCGGCGCCCTGCGTATCGCCAATGGCAGCGTCACCTTCGTCCCCATCGTCAATCCGCTGGCCTACGCCAAGAACACGCGTTCGGGCGACCGCAACCTGAACCGCGACCTGTCGCCGAAGGAAAACCCGCAGGACTTCGAAGACCGCGTCGCCAACTGGCTGTGCCCGCTGCTGGCCCAGCATGACGTGCTGCTCGACCTGCACTCCTTCAACGCCGCCCACGGCGAGCCTTTCGTGATGGTCGGCCCGCTCGACAACGATGGGACGCTGGAACCCTTCAAGCACATGCGCGAGGAACGCGCGCTGGCGCGCATCCTGGGCGTGCGCCGCTTCGTGACCGGCTGGATGGCGGCCTACGGCGGCGGCGTACAGCGCCGTTCGCGCGGCGATGCGGCCGAACTGAAAACGGTCCTGCGCTACGGCATGGGCACCACCGAATACATGCGCAGCACCGGCGGCTATGCGCTGACCCTGGAATGCGGCCAGCACCTCGACCCGCAGGCGCCGGAAGTCGCCTACCGCGCGATCATGAACACCCTCGCCCACCTGAAGCTGATCGAGGCGCCGGCGCCGGAACCCGTCCCCTTCGAGGAGATGGAAGCGCTGCAGATGGTCGTGGTGCACGACAAGCTGGACGCCGGCGACAAGTTCACCCGCACCTGGGCCAGCTTCGACCCGGTGCAGGAAGGCGACCAGATCGGCGTGCGCGCCGACGGCAGCCCGGTCACCGCCGAGTTCTCGGGCCGCATCCTGTTCCCGGACACGAACGCCGGCCCGAACTCCGAGTGGTATTACCTGACCCGCCCGAACCCGCAGTTCGGCCGCGAGTAATCACTGCCAAGGCCGGCGCTCAGGGCGCCAGCGCATAGCTTTCCGGGTGCGTGAGCAGCAGGCTTTCGGCGGCCTCGAGTACCGGATCCTTGCCTTCGCGCACCGCGGCGATCGTGTTCCTCACCTCGAGTGTCGGGAGGATGCCGCGGCCGACGAAATCGCTGCCGTCGCTGTAGGTGTCGCGCTTGACACAGATCCTGGCTTTGCCGCCGCCCGGCAGGTCGAGCATCAACGGCTGTCCGGTGCTGCCGCCGGTCGCTTCGCCGACCAGGGCGCCTCGCTTGGCCTGCGCAAACATGGCGCCGAAATCCTCGGCCGCCGAAAAGGTCCGCGGTCCGATCAGCAGCGCCACCGGCCCAGCGTACACCTGGTCCGCCGGCAGTATCTGGCCCGGCCTCCTGTTCGCCAGCGGCTGCCAGCCCACCATGTCGCCGGCCTGGGCGCGGACGCTCTGGTCTTCAAACCGCACCCGGCTGCTGGTGCCCTCGATGGGCTTGTTACTCAGGCGGGCCAGGATACGTGTGCCGAAGTTGGTGGAGCCACCGCCATTCGTGCGTACGTCCAGGACGAGTCCCTTGGCCTTGCGGATCTCCGGCCAGGCCGCCTCGAAGGCCTTGATGCCGCCATCGCTTTCGAAATCGTCGATGCGCAGGTAGGCCACCCCGCTGGGCAGCAGCTTGAACGGGAAACGCGGCCCGGCGTCGCCGCGGCGGCCGGATCGCGGCAGGCTGAGCGTGGTCTCGCGCCCCTGCCCGTCCGCCAGCGTGAGCGCGACCGGAATATTCGCGTCGCCGTGCAGCAGCTGGTAGCCGTAGGTGCGCACGTCGCGGTCCTGGGCGGTCGAGCTGCTGACCAGCGGCCGCACGCGCTGTTCGGCATAGGTCTTGACCGGCGCGCCATCGATCGCAAGGATGCGGTCGCCGGGCCGGATGCGCTGCTTCAGGTCCGGATCGTGCACGGCGGTGACCACGACCGCGTCTTCCACCAGGGCGGTATCGAGCGGCGGCCTGGAATAGAAGTGGGACACCAGCTGTTGCGGCGGATAGATGTTGGTATGGCCGTCGTGCAGCAGCGGCGCCAGCTGCATCAGCACCGCATAGTAGGCCGCTGTGGTGTCGGCCTTTTCGACCTTGGCCAGGTAGTCGAGATAGACGCCGTCCCAGTCCAGCTGCGGCATCAGGTCGACGTTGGCGAAATTGTGGCGCACCTCGGACCAGAACAGGGACAGGCCGGCGATGCGCTGCTCGCGCGTCAAGGAATCGGCGTAGGGGCTGGCGAAGCCCTTGCGCGAGACGATGGCGCCGCGCCGGTGCTGCGCCACCACGGCCTTGAAGCGCGGCTCGCCCCTGAGGGAGACGAGATGCTCGTCGCGCTCGAACGCATCGCCGACCACGGGGATCAGCGCCACGCCTGTGGTGGCCTCGAGCGCCTGCAGCGCGCCGTCCCGGTCGCCCAGGCGCGCCCGGAAATCGGCCAGCGCGGCGGCGATGTTCAGCCGCTCCGAGTGCACATGCCCGCTGGCGGCGGCGAAATCGCGGTAGGGCTGCTGGTCCAGCAGCGCGCGCAGTCGTTCGAGCTCGGCCGCGCCCTGGCGCAGCTGCTCGGACGTGGCGCCGGGTTTGAGCGCCTGTTGTGCCAGGTTGCGCGCACGCTGGATCTGGGAGCCGGCCTCGGCCGCAGTGGCGGGCGCTTGCGGCAGCTTCGCCGCGGCCGGTTCGACGGACGGCGCCGCCGTGGCGCCAGTACTGGCCGCGAGCGCGGCGACAAGAAGGTATCGGAGCATGCGAGTTCCGGGACAGTGGACGGAACAACCATCTTAACTGCTGCCAATGTGCAAGAAACTCCCCAAAAATCACGGTCTGCCGCTGGCCTGCGGCGCCTGCATCCGTTCCGCCCTCACCAGCTGCAGGTTGCGCCAATAAATCCCCACCCCCAGACCCTGCCCGGCGACGAACACGGGATCGCGCCGGTGCACCGCATACGCGAGCAGCACCAGTGCGCCCAGGATGCTCAGGTACCAGAAGGACACCGGAATCACGCTGCGGCGCCGGCGCTCGCTGACCAGCCATTGGATCACGAGGCGCCCCATGAACAATGCCTGGCCGCCAAAGCCGACCAGCAGCCACCAGGCTTCCTCACCCATCCGCCTTCTCCTTGACCGCCGCCTCCGGGAGCGACGCCTTCCCGCGCTGCGGCCGCTGTCCGGTCCGCCGCCGGCGCAAACGCTGCAGCATGTGCGCCATTTCCCGGCCGCCCCACAGCAAGCTGACACAGCCGACCAGACGCTGCGCCGGCAGCACGGCCGGAATGCCGATATGCCTGCTCACCAGCAGCGTCGCCGCCACCGCGGCCAGCACCAGGCCTGCCAGCAAGCCTGCTACACCCGAGCTCGGCCGGCCCCAGCGCGCGTGCAGCGCCAATCCTGTCCAGGCGCCCAGCCAGCCGCCGAGCATGCCCCACAGGACGTCCACCGGCCAATGCACGCCCACCATGATGCGCGACAGGCCGACCAGGCTGGCCAGCAGCAGCGCCAGCACGCGCAGCGCCGTATTGCCACGCACGCCCATGACCCAGATGCCGGCAATCGCGAATGCCGCCGCCGCGTGCCCCGACGGGAAGGACACGCGGCGGTACGCCGGCCCCGCCTGGTAGAACTGCTCCACCGGCAGCGCCGCAAGCGGACGCGGCAGGTCGATGACCTGCTTGGTGACCTGGGTCCAGAGTGCGGCGAAGATGGCCGCCGCCAGCGCCGCCCAGAAGCAGTGCGGCAGGCGCCGGACGCAAGGCAGCACCAGGGCCAGGGCCACCGCGCCGTCGCCGAACATCGTCAGGTGCAGCCAGACGACCGGCGCCAGCGCATGGCCGGCGTGGTTGAGCGCCAGGAACACCGGCTGGTTGCCGCCGGTGGCGAGAAGCAGGGCCAGCAGCCCCAGCGCGGTGGCGGGCGGCAGCCAGGCCCAGGGCGAACGCAGCGGCGGCCTCATCCGCCGCCCTCCGGGATGCGAACCAGCACGATGCCGCCCCTGCGGTACAGCAGCTGCACAGGCTCGAGCGCGGCCAGGGCGTCGCTGCGGGTCAGGATCACCTGCCCCGGGCGTGGTGCCCGTGTGGCCGGCGTGACGGCGCCGCGGTAAACCGAGAAGCTGGGCACGTTGATGCGCCAGCTGTGGACGGCCCAGCCGTTACTGCGCGCCAGCAGCGCCGCTTCCTTGACCGGCCCCTGCTGGATGGCCGCCGCCGCCGGCAACAGCAGGCCGCCCAGTGCCAGCGAGCACAGCAGTCCAGATGCGCCCAGGCGCCGCCACAGCGGCGGACCGCGCCACAGGGCCAGGCCGAGCACGGCCGCCAGCAGCGCCAGGGCTCCCGTTTGCCACAGTGGGCCGAACACATCGTCCTGCCCCAGCGCCTCGCGCAGGTAGGGGTTGGCGATGCCGGGCGCGTAGTGCTGCAGCAGCTGCGGCAATGCGGCCACCACCGCGAGAAAGAGCAAGGGCGGCGCAAACGCCAGCAGGGTCGAGCGCAGCACGCCGCGCCGCTGCGCCATCAGCAGGAACAGCGGCGTCGCGCCATACAGCAGGTAATGCGGCAGCTTGGTCCCGGCCAGCGAGAAGAACACGAACACGAACAGGAACCAGCTCCACAGGAAGCTGTCGAGCGGCGTCTCCCGCATCCGCCGAAGCGCCGGCAGCGTCCGCAGGAACAGCCCGGTATAGGGCAGCAAGAGCAGCAGGACGGCCGGCAGGTAGTACAGCGGCCCGCCGCCATGTCCCTGCAGCGGCGAGAGGAAGCGCTCGACGTTGTGGCGCATGAAGAAGCCGGCCAGGAAGGCGTCGCCGCGCTGCGCATATTCCAGCAGATACCAGGGCAAGGCCACCGCCAGCAGGATCGCCCAGCCGGCCGGATCGCGCACCGCGCGCCACCAGTCGAGCGTCCGTCCCTGCAGCGTGAAGGCCAGCAGGCTGGCGGCGCCGGGCACCAGCAGCGCCACCGGGCCCTTGGTCAGCAGCCCGAGGCCGATCCAGAGGAAGGCCCGGCGCCGCCACGCCGGACGCGGATCGACGGCATAGCGAACGATGTCGAACATGCTGAGGGCCAGAAACAGGTTCAGCAGCGCATCGGCGATGGCGCTGCGCCCGATCACCGTGACGCCGGCCGTGCTGGCGGCGATGAAGGCGGCGGCGTAGGCGGTGTCGCGGTCGACAAAGCGGCGCCCGAAGGCGAAGATCGCCGCGATCCAGGCGGCTGTCGCCAGCGCCGACGACAGGCGCAGCGCGAATTCGTTCAAGCCCAGCATCGTGACGGACGCGGCCTGCAGCCAGTAGACGAGGATGGGCTTGTCGTAGCGCGGCTGGCCGTTCAGCCAGGTGGAGACGTAGTCGCCGCGCGCCAGCATCTCGCGCGTGGCTTCGCCGAAGGCGCCCTCGTCGACGTCGAACAGCGGCATCGTCCCGAGATTCAGGAACAGCCCGAGCAGCACGGCTGCAGTCAGGAGCAGCGGCAAGGCCGCATCCCGCAGCAAGGCGCGCCGCGCCAGCCGGCGTTCGCGCGTGCCCTGCATCCGCAGGAGAGACGCGGCGCCGCGCGCCGGGCCGCTCCTCATCGCCGCTCCACGCTGCCCGGCAGGCGGCCGTCGACGCTGCCGGCGCCGCCGAAGCCGCTGCCGCCGAGGCCGCCCAGGGTTTCGCGCACCAGGTAGGTCCGCGCCGAGCCGGCCTCGAAATAGGTCCGCGCCAGCATTTCGGTCACGATGCCCGTGCACACGAACTGCACCCCGATCACCACCAGCAGCACCGCCAGAAGCAGCAAGGGGCGGCTGGCGATGGCCTCGCCCTCCCCCAGCTTCAGCCAGGCCAGCCAGCCCAGCGCCGCCAGCCCGCCGAAGCCGCAGGCCAGGCCGATGCGGCCGAAGAAGTGGCCCGGGCTGGCGCGGAAGCGCACGAAAAAGTACATGGCCAGCAGGTCGAGCAGGACCTTGAAGGTGCGCGACAGCCCGTACTTCGAGCGCCCGTGGATGCGCGGGAAGTGGCTCACCGCTTCCTCGCGGATGCGCTCCGGCGCCGTGACGGTCGCCATCCAGGTGGGGATGAAGCGATGCATCTCGCCGTACAGCCGGACCTGGCGCAGGACCGCGCTGCGGTAGACCTTCAGCGAGCAGCCGTAATCGTGCAGGCGCACACCCGTCACGGCAGCGATCAGGCGGTTCGCCGCCATCGACGGCAAGCGGCGCATCCAGAAGCCGTCCTTGCGCTCGCGGCGCCAGCCGACCAGCAGATCGAGCTCTTCGTCCAGCAGACGGCGCACCATGCGCACGATGTCGTGCGGGTTGTTCTGCAGGTCGCCGTCCATGGTGGCGATCACACTGCCGCGGGCGGCGTCGATGCCGGCCTGCATGGCGGCGGTCTGGCCGAAGTTGCGGCGCAGGATCACCGCCGTCACATGACGTGGACTGCTGGCCACGGCTTCGCGGATGCGCGCGGCGGTGCGGTCGCGGCTGCCGTCGTCGACCAGGATCAGCTCCCATGGCCAGGGCGAGGCCGCCATCGCCGCCTGCACCTGGGTGGTCAGCGGCAGCACATTGTCTTCCTCGTCGTGCATCGGCACCACCAGCGACAGGCTATGCATGGCAGGCCCCATGCTCTTGGTACCATTCGACGAAGCGCAGGATGCCGGTGCGCAGCGGCGTGGCCGGGGTCCAGCCTGTCGCCTGCTGCAGGTCGTGGGTATCGGCGCAGGTGGCGGCCATGTCGGCGCCCGGCATCGGCCGCGGCACCCGCTCGGCGCGGCGCCCGAGCGCCTCCTCGAGGGCGTCGATGAAGTCGGACAGTTGCACCGGCTGCTGGTTGCCGACGTTGTAGATGCGGAAGGGTGCATGGCTTGTGGCCGGGTCGGGATGCAGCGGATCGAAGTCCGGCCAGGGTTCGGCCGGACGCGCCGCGAGCCGCAGCACTGCTTCGATCACGTCGTCGACATAGGTGAAGTCGCGCAGCATGTGGCCGCCGTTGTAGACCTCGATGGGCCGGCCGGCGGCGATGGCGTTCGCGAACAGCATCGGCGCCATGTCCGGCCGTCCCCAGGGCCCGTACACCGTGAAGAAGCGCAGCCCGGTGGTCGGCAGGCCGTACAGGTGGCTGTAGCTGTGCGCCAGCAGCTCGCCGCTGCGCTTGGTGGCGGCATACACGCTGACCGGGTGGTCGGCCGGGTCGTGCTCGTTGAATGGCAGGCGGCAGTTGGCGCCATAGGTGCTGGAGCTGCTGGCGTAGACGAGGTGTTCGACCCCGTGGCAGCGGCTGCATTCGAGCACGTTGGTCAAGCCCACCACATTGTTCATCACCGATTCGTGGGGGTGCTCGGACGAGTAGCGCACGCCGGTCTGCGCGGCCAGGTGGATGACGAGCTTGACGCGATGCTCGCGGAACAGCGCTTCCAGCGCCGCGCCCTCGGTCAGGTCGAGGCGCTGGAAGCGGAAGCCGGCATGGCTGCCGAGCGCGGCCAGCCGGCGCTCCTTCAGGCCGGGGGCGGCGCAGGGTCCGAGGTGGTCGATGCCGACCACCTCATGGCCGTCGGCGAGCAGGCGCCGCGCCAGGTGCATGCCGATGAAACCGGCCACGCCGGTCAACAGGATCATCGAAGTCTCCTCGGTCCACGGATGGGATTCGCCACCGAGTTTAGGGAGCTGCTGAGGTGTTTATGCCGAACGGATCAAATGTGCGCGGGGTGCGGCTGTCGCTTGCAGGCCCCGGATAAATTGATTGGCGCGCAGTGTATAGGCGCTTCGTGCGACAATCCTGCGGCTTGCAAAAATAAGAACGATAACAATGAAGAATGATAAAAATGCGGCATGGCGCCGGCTCGCGTTCGCCCTCGGCCTGGCGGCAAGCGGCGCCACGTCGGGCATGGACGTGCGCGTCGCGGCCCAGGAGGCGATCGCCCCGAAATGGTTCCAGC
Organism: Telluria sp. GW821-FHT07G12; assembly: GCF_059418525.1. Classification (NCBI taxonomy): domain Bacteria; kingdom Pseudomonadati; phylum Pseudomonadota; class Betaproteobacteria; order Burkholderiales; family Oxalobacteraceae; genus Telluria; species Telluria sp. GW821-FHT07G12. Next base: position 70,976 of record NZ_JBWKQA010000009.1, read on the forward strand.
TGCCGGAGCGGGCGGCCGGCATCTGCCCGGACATCATGGCCGCCATCGAACGGGTCGAGCCGCGCCTGCATTTCACGGGCTACCGCCGCAGCCGCTCGCTGCCGGGGATCGAGAACGGCCTGGAAACGGGCAGCCTGGACGCTGCCTGCGCGCTGATCCCCTCACCGCGGCGCCGCGCGATCGCGGTGCCGGTCGGCAAATCCGTGTACCTCACCCGCCACATGCTGGCGGCCCGCGCCGGCGATCCCGCCGCCGTGCGCGACATGCAGGACCTGGTGCGCCTGGGGGCGCTGGTCACCAGCCAGCGCGGCTCGGTATTCACGGACACACTGAAGGCGGCCGGCGTGCGCGTCGACGACGCCAGCGACGACAACCGCCTCAACCTGCACAAGATGCTGGGCGGGCATGGCCGCTTTGCCTATGTCAACGAGCTGACCCTGAAACATTACCTGCGCAGCGAAAAGCTGGAGGCGCGCGTGCGCGTTCTGCCGGTGGTGCTGGGCGCCGAAGCTTCCTATTTCTGGGTCAGCCGCAAGGCCGATCCGGCCCTCGCCCCCATGCTGGGCGCCGCCATCGACAAGCTCAAGGCCGATGGCGAACTGGATCGCATCTTTGCTTACTGGGCCGCGCAGCCCTGAAGCTTCAGGCCGGCGCCAGCAGTTTCAGGCCGACGATACCGGCCACGATCAGCCCGATCGACAGCAGGCGCAGCGCCCCGGCCGGCTCGCCCAGCATCACCATCCCGAACACGGCGGTGCCGACGGTGCCGATGCCGGTCCAGACCGCATAGGCTGTACCGAGCGGCAAGGCGCGCAGCGCCAGGCCCAGCATGCCGACACTGCCCGCCATCGTCGCCAGGGTCAGCACGGACGGCCACAGCCGGGTGAATCCGGCCGTGTATTTCAGGCCCACGGCCCAGCCCACTTCCAGCAGGCCGGCGATCACCAGATACGCCCAACTCATCATCTTCTCCGTTCATCCGCAAACAAAAGCCGGCAAGTATAGCACCGCTCGCCACACGGAATTTGTGACTCCCAAGCAAAAATGGAGCAGTCTCGGCAGGATTTTTTCGTGTGTCGTAAGATGGCGGCTCCTTACTGAATTCCCAGTCAACAAGAACAGGAGTACTGATGACTACGTTGTTTGATCCCTTGAAAGTCGGCGCTCTGGAACTGCCGAACCGCATCGTAATGGCGCCGCTGACCCGCTCGCGCGCCGCCGGCGAAGGCCGCGTGCCGAACGCCCTGATGGCCGAATATTACGAGCAGCGCGCCTCGGCCGGCCTGATCCTGTCGGAAGCGACCTCGGTGACCCCGATGGGCGTGGGCTATGCCGACACCCCGGGCATCTGGTCCGACGAGCAGGTCGAAGGCTGGAAACTGGTGACCGACGCCGTGCACAAGGCCGGCGGCCGCATCTTCCTGCAGCTGTGGCACGTGGGCCGCATTTCCGATCCGCTCTTCCTGAACGGCGACACGCCGGTGGCACCGTCGGCCATCAAGCCGGCCGGCCACGTCAGCCTGGTCCGTCCGACCAAGGACTACGAGACCCCGCGCGCACTGGACCTGGAAGAGATCCCGGGCATCGTCGCCGCCTACCGCAAGGGCGCCGAGAATGCCAAGAAAGCCGGCTTCGACGGCGTCGAGATCCACGGCGCCAACGGCTATCTGCTCGACCAGTTCCTGCAAGATAAAACCAACCAGCGCACCGACGCCTACGGCGGTTCGATCGAGAACCGCGCGCGCCTGATGCTGGAAGTCACCGATGCCTGCATCGCCGTGTGGGGCGCCGACCGCGTCGGCATGCACCTGGCGCCGCGCCGCGACGCGCACGACATGGGCGATTCGACCCCGCTGGAAACTTTCGGCTACGTCGCCCGCGAGCTGGGCAAGCGCGGCATCGCCTTCATCTGCGCACGCGAAGCGGTCGGTGGCGACTCGCTCGGTCCTGAACTGAAGAAAGCCTTCGGTGGCGTCTACATTGCCAACGAGAAGATGACCAAAGAGTCCGCCGAGCAGCTGCTGAGCAAGGGCGATGCCGATGCGGTTGCTTGGGGCCAGTGGTTCATCGCCAATCCGGACCTGCCGGCGCGCCTGAAGCAGAACGCGCCGCTGAACCCGGCGCGCCCGGAGAAGTTCTACGCCCCGGGCCCCGAAGGTTATATCGACTATCCGGCGCTGCAGGCTCAGGCCTGATCGATCAGGCGCCTGATCGCCGATTCCAGGACCTCGCCCGCGTTGGCGGGCAGGTCCGTCGAGCGCCAGGCGACGATGCCGTCCGGGCGCACCAGCATCGCCCCCTCCTCGCCCAGCCGGTAGCGCACTTCGAAGCTGCCGTCCGCCGGGATGTCCACATCCGTGCAGACACGGATTGCCGTGAACGGCAGCCGCATGCGGCCGGCCACTTCAGCCGCCGCCTGCATCCAGCGTTTCTCCCGCGTCAGCAGCACCAGCGAACGGCCAAACAGGTCTAGGGTCGACACGCGTGCCCCATCCCGCTCTATCCACACATGCGGCGCCCGTGTGCCTGGCTGCCCCGCCCACTCATCCGGATGTGCCGCCGGCGGCAGCGCCGGCCCTGCGCCGATGACCGCCGACGAGCGCACCAGCTGCCCCAGTTCCATTGCCTCGTTGCCGTACAGGATTTCATTCCCCAAGGCATTACCAGCCCAGGACGCATAGTCGGGGCGCGCGAACGTCTGTTGATGCCGCAGCCAGCCGATCGGCTCGCGCTCCTGTTGATAGGTGCCGAGAAGGCGCGGCCCCGCGTGTCCTTTTAGCACCCACTCGAGTTTCCAGGCCAGGTTCCACGCATCCTCGATACCGGTATTGGCGCCAAAGCCGCCGCGCGTGGGCGGCAGCTGATGGGCGGCGTCGCCGGCCAGGAAGACGCGGCCCTCGGCATAGCGCTCGGCGATGCGGCCGGCCATCTCCCAGCAGCCAGTAGCCAGGATCTCGATGGCAAAGGGCGCACCGAGCGCCCTGCCAACCAGGCGCCGCAGCTCCACTTCGTCGCGCCCGCTGTCGTCGTCGAACATCAGTACCCAGCGTCCGTCGCCGTACGAGGTCAGGAAAGCCCGGAAGTCAGGCTGTTCGATATTGAATTGCTGGACGCCACGCTCCAGGAAGGGCTCGGCTTCGCGGCACCTGAACAGCACGCTGCGCAGGGTGCGCAGGTGGCCGACGCCGCGGCGCCGGATGCCGAGGGCTTCGCGGATGGGACTGTCCGCGCCGTCAGCGGCGACCAGGTAGGCCGTGCGAATGGTCCAGGTCCTTCCGCTGTCGCGCTCGCGCACCTCGACGCTGACGCCATCGGCATCCTGCACGAAGCCGAGCATCTCCACGCCCTGGCGCAGGTCGGTCCCGCGTACGGCCGCTTCGGCGCGGAGGATGGGCTCGAGTTTGTCCTGCGCGATCGCGGCGCCGCTACAGGGCGAGGCCGTGCCGGCATGCGCGCCGTCCTGCCCCGGGGTCCAGCTGGACTCGCCGTACCACTCGCCGGCCAGACTGACTGCGCGGACGCGGCGCAGGCGCATGCCCGGCGCGACTTGCGGAATCCGATCGCCGATACCGACGGCGCGGTAACACTCGAGCGTGCGCTCGGTGAATCCGGTGGCGCGCGGATGGACCGCGCTGCCGTGGTGTTTTTCGATCACGATGGTCGACACGCCGCGCCAGGCGAGAAAGAGGGCCGCCGATAAGCCGACCAGGCTGCCGCCGACGATCAGTACGTCGGTGCGTTCGGGGGTATGGGTAGAAAGATGGGATTGCATGAATCGTCCTTGTCGATGATGCCGCAGGCACGGCGAAGGACGAGCGAGGCTTCCCGGGACGGAAGGACGGCGAATCGGGCGAGGGCCGGCCTGTCGACGGGAAGTGGACGCGCGTCCGCCTTCCGTCGTGGTCCGCGGCCCCTCAGGGCTGGAATTTGACTCCCGCTGCTGCAGGAGCTGACCGGGGCTCACCACGCCGGTCCACCTTTTTCGACGACGCAAGCATAAGGGAAAGCCAACCGCGCCGCAAGATGGCGCCAAGATATATGCATGCATATATCGAAAGGTCGCGTCTTCCCTTTCCAGCCGTTGAAGCTAGCAAAAATTCGCCGTTCGGGCTCCCATACCGATACGAATAATGTTGCTGACATGCTATTCTTGTGCGATCCATTCCTCGTTAATCCTCGCAAGGACCGCCGTGAACATCTCCGCTCTTCGTCTGCTGCCGCTCGCCATCGCCACCGCGCTGGCCTTCACCCCCGCCGCCCAAGCCACTACCATGGCCGCCCGCGCCGAGAACGCCTTCCTGTCCCAGGGTGACGCCGCCGCCCGCGCGGCCCGCGTCTCGAACGTCGACTACGTGCTCGACTTCACCCTGACCGGCAAGGAAAGCTTCGGCGGCACCACGAACCTGAGCTTCGACCTGAACGACGCATCGACCCCGCTGACCGTCGACCTCGACAAGGCCACCGTCAAGTCGGTCACCGTCAACGGCAAGAGCGTCACCCCGCAGTACAACGGCTGGTTCGTCACCCTGGCCGCGCAGGACCTGGTCAAGGGCCGCAATACGGTGTCGATCGTCTACGAGCGCCCGCACAGCACCAACGGCGAAGGCCTGCACCGCATGGTCGACCCTGTCGACAAGCGCGTCTACACCTACTCGCACTTCGAGCCGGCCGCCGCGCACCAGATGTTCGCGGTGTTCGACCAGCCCGACCTGAAAGGGACCTATCAAGTCAACGTGACGGTGCCGGCGGACTGGGAAGTGATCTCGACCACGCGCGAGACCAAGGTCGAAGCGGACGGCGAGGCCAAGCGCTGGACCTTCCCGAAGACCAAGAAGCTCAGCCCCTACAACTTCTCGATGCACGCCGGTCCCTACAAGAAATGGGAAGACAACAGCGGCAAGTACCCGATGCGCCTGTTCGCGCGCCAGTCGGTGGCCGCGCAGATCAAGCCGGCCGAGTGGTTCAAGTACACCAAGTCCGGCCTGGCTTTCTTTGACGACTACTTCGGCATCCCCTACCAGTTCGAGAAGTACGACCAGATCCTGGTGCCGGACTTCCTGTACGGCGCGATGGAAAACGCCGGCGCGATCACCTTTGCCGAAGCCGGCTTCATGTACAAGGCCGACATGACCTCGCAGCAGCGCCAGAGCCTGGCGTCGGTGATCATGCACGAGATGGCCCACCAGTGGTTCGGCGACCTGGTGACCATGAAGTGGTGGAACGGCCTGTGGCTGAACGAAAGCTTCGCTTCCTTCATGGGCACCCTGGCGACCGCCGAAAGCACCGAGTTCAAGGACGCCTGGCGCTCCTTCTACTCCACCGGCAAGCAAGGCGCCTACGTGCAGGACCAGAGCTCGACCACCCACCCGATCGAAGTACCGGTGCCGTCCACCCAGAATGCCTTCGACAACATCGATGCGATCACCTATTCGAAGGGCGCCTCGACCCTGATGCAGCTGCGGCACCTGCTGGGCGCGGATGTGTTCCGCAAGGGCGTCCATAACTACCTGGTCAAGTACCAGTTCCGCAATGCCACTCTGGACGACTTCATCGGCAGCCTGGGCGAAGCCGCCGGCCGCGACCTGAAAGGCTGGACCAAGGAATGGCTGTACCAGCCGGGCGTGAACACCATCGCCGCCAACTACAGCTGCAGCGGCGGCAAGATCAAGTCCTTCAGCCTCGAGCAATCGGGCACCAAGCAGTTCCCGACCCTGCGCGAACAGCGCGTGCAGGTCGCCAGCTTCCGCATGGACGGCAAGCAGCTCAAGCTCGACAAGAAGATCGCCATCATCTACAAGGGCGCCAAGACCACGGTGCCGGGCATGGTGGGCGCGTCCTGCCCGGACCTGGTCTACCCGAACTTCGAGGACTGGGGCTTCGTGAAGGTCCAGCTGGACAAGCGCTCCTTCGACACCGCGCGCGCCAGCCTGGCCGGCGTCGACGATCCGCTGCTGCGCGCGATGCTGTGGCAAAGCCTGTGGGACGGCGTGCGCGATGCCAAGCTGCCGCTGAACGAATTCATCACCACCGCGCTGAACAACGCGCCGCAGGAGAAGGATTACACCCTGCTCGGCGACGTGCTGGGCAAGGTCGGCGCCGCCAAGTACTACCTGACCGCCGGCGACCCGAACGGCGCCTACACCCAGCAGGCCGGCCGCCAGCTCGAGGACATGGCCTGGAATGCCGCCGTCGCCGCGAAGGGCAATGACGACTTCCAGCGCCGCTGGTTCGGCACCTATCTCGGCATGTCCAGCTCGCGCCCGGCCCTCGACCGCCTCGCCGCACTGCTGGACGGCAAGCAGACCCTCGACGGCCTGACCATCAACCAGGACCTGCGCTGGTCCATCATCGCGCGCCTGAACCGCTTCGACTATCCGGGTGCGGCCGAGCTGGTGAAGGCCGAGCAGGAACGCGACAAGTCGGACAGCGGCCAGTCCGCGGCCCTGGCGGCAACCGTGTTGCGCCCTGACCCGGCGGTGAAAGCCGAGTGGCTGGGCACCATCCAGGACACCAAGACCAAGCTGCCCTTCTCGAAGGTGCGTACGGCCATGGGCAGCCTGTATCCGGCCGAGCAGAAGGCCCTGGCCGAGCAGACCGCCGACCAGCGCCTGGCCAAGCTGCAGGAACTGGACAAGACCGCCGGCCCGGTCTTCATGCGTTCCTACGGCCCGAGCATGATCCCGGCCAGCTGCACCCCGGCCAGCGTCAAGCGCCTGCAGGCGGCCAGCGAGCAGATGAAGGACCTGTCCGCCGGCACCCGCCGCGCCTTGACCGGCACGCTGGAAGAAGACCAGCGCTGCGTCGCCATCAAGCAGGCGATGACGGCGAAGTAAGCGGACACGCCGCATGCACTACGGCGCCGGCGCGGCAGGTTTCCCGAACAGGAACCGGACTGCGCTGGCGCTGATTTTTTGCATGCATATATTGGCCTTGTTTGCCTGGATGCGGCAGCGGCCGGTGTCCCTGCCTGTGCCGAATATGCCGCAGGTGGTGTCCATCCTGCTGCGGCCTCCGGCGACTCAGCCCAAGCCCGCTCCCCCACCCGTAGAAACATCCCTTCCGCCGCCACGGCCCCGAGCTCTGCCGCCGCCAACCGGTTTCCTCAACGGGCCGCCAGCGTCCCTCAAAGCTTTGCCCTCCGACGATACAGCCGCGCCTGCTGCACCTGCCCCGGGTCCTGCCGCGACGACGGCCGCGCCCGCGCCCGCGCCCGCGCTCGACGATGCGCGCGCACCCGCCACCGTCCAGGATGCGATCCGCGAGCAGAAGGAAGCCGAGGGCGGCTTCGGCCTCAATCTCGCCAAACGCCAGGCCGGCCGCATCGACCGCGAGCTGCGCAAGGGGAAATCCGGCGTTCCGGACGAGCCGGACACGCCGATGGGCCGCTTCCGGCGCGGTCTGGAACAGGCCTACAACGACCGCTCGAAAGCCGTCTACGAAGACAGCTACACCTCGCCGGATGGCGTGATCACCTATCGCAAGCGCATCGGCAACGCCACCATCTGCCGCCGCAGCGGCAGCATCGGCCCGCTCGGAATGCGCGGCATGCTGCTTCCCAATGAAGCGGGCGACGTGCCCTGCCCCAAGGGCGCGCAGTGGAAAAAGGACTAAGCGCGAGCCACATGAGCTGGAAGTATTGAGTTCTTGCTAATAGCAATGTTGAATGCTACTGTTCAGCATACTCAACTTCCCCGAGGTTTAAGGCATCGTGTCCAGCGCCCCCCATTTGCTTCGCAAGAAGCTGCTTGCCGCAGCCGTCGCGGCCACCCTCGGCACCGCCCCGGTCCACGCGCAACAGACCGCAACTGCCAAGGACGACGGCGCGGCCAGGGACAACAAGACACAGCAGGTCCAGGTGCACGGTGCGCTCGAAGCCTACGATCCGCGCCGGGACGACACCGCCGCCAAGATCGTGGTCAACCGCGACGAAATCCTGAAGTACGGCGACACCAACCTGCTCGACGTCCTCAAGCGCGTGCCCGGCGTGACGGTCAGCGGCAGCGGCGGGCGCGGCAGCGAGGTGCGCATGCGTGGGCTGGGTGGCGGCTACACCCAGATCCTGATCAACGGCGAGAAAGCGCCGCCCGGCTTCACGCTCGATACCCTGGCCCCTGACCTGATCGAACGCATCGAGGTGCTGCGCGCCGCCAGCGCGGAGTTCTCGACCCAGTCGATTGCCGGCACCATCAACATCGTGCTGAAGAAGACCGTCAAGGCCGGGCAGCGTGAACTCAAGCTCGGCTATTCCCATGCGCGCGACTTCAAGGGACCGAACATCGACCTGCAGCTCGGCGACAAGGCGGGCGCGCTGTCCTGGTCGCTCACGGCCAGCGTCAGGCGCGAGCACTTCTCGCGCACCGTCCACAACGTCGAAGAGCACACCGATCCGGCCGGCATCGAAGACGGCCTGCGCCTGGCCCAACTACCGGAGAGCGGCGGCATCACGATGCTCAACCTGAATCCGCGCCTGATCTGGAAGTTCGAGAACGGCGACACCCTGATCTTCCAGACCCTCGCCAACGTCAACCGCTTCCACAACGAAGTCCATACCCTGGTCGACACCGTGCTGGGGATGCCGCCGGCCTATCCGGACCTGGTCGAGACCTCGAGCGCCGTCCAGAAGCTGCTGCGCCAGGAAGTCAACTGGACGCACAAGTATGCTTCCGGCGCCAAGCTCGACGCCAAACTGACGGCGACCGCAGGTGAAAACCCCGTTGCGAGATACCGCACGGGCGCCAGCAGCGACCATGCGGGCGCCCTGCATGAGGTGCTCCTGGTGCACAACAGCGTGCACGGCCTGAGCACGCTGGGCAAGTTCACCAGCGCCAGCTGGGAAGGCCACGCGCTCGCCTTCGGCTGGGACGGCGGCTACCTGACCTCACCTGACTCCCGCCTGGACCGCGACTACTACCAGCCCGACGTATCCCTGCCTGACGGTGACCAGTACAACACCGCGAATCTCACGCGCCTGGCGCTGTACAGCCAGGACGAATGGAACGTCACGCCGCAGTGGTCGGTCTACCTCGGCGCGCGCTGGGAAGGCATCCGGACCCGGGTCGAGGGCCACACCTTCGCCACCGTGCATAACCGCTCGAAGGTGCTCAGTCCCCTGTTTCAGACCCTGTACAAGATCCCCGGAACCAAGGGCGACCAGTTGCGCTTCGCCCTGACCCGCACCTACCGCGCGCCGGTCGTACAAAGCCTGATCCCGCGCCGCTTCAACGCGGTCAACAACAGCCAGACCGATCCCGATTCGATCGGCAACCCGAACCTGAAACCGGAGCTGGCGCTCGGCGTCGACACCGCCTGGGAGCATTACTGGGCCGAGGGCGCGCTGGTATCGGTCAGCGCCTCGGCGCGCAACATCGATAACAACACGCGCAGGCTGACCGTGCTGGAGGACAGCCGCTGGGTGTCGCGTCTCGTGAACACCGGCCATGCGCGCACGCGCGGGCTCGAGCTCGAGACCAAGTTTCCGCTGAAGGCCGTGATCGACACCGGCACTGCGCTCGACCTGCGCGCCAACCTGTCGCGCAACTGGTCGAGCGTCGACGGCGTTCCCGGACCGAACAACCGTCTGCTCGACCAGACGCCTTTGTCCGCCACGCTGGGCGCCGATTACAAGCGAGGGGCATTCAGCGCCGGCGGCAGCTTCGTCTTCAAGAACGGCGGTGAAGTGCGGGTGTCGGCCAGCCAGGTCAGCTACGAGAGCGTGCGCCGCGACCTCGACCTGTACGGACTGTGGAAGTTGAACCCCACGACCCAGCTGCGCCTGGCCGCCTCCAATCTGCTGGGCCAGGACTACATCAACGAGAGCAGCTACACCGTGGCCGGCAACGGCACCCAGCGCAGCCGCACCGTGTATCTCGGTTCGCCGACCCTGCGCGCGACGCTGGAGTTGAAACTGTAAGCCGTGCTCAGCGCCTGCCCCCGCGCTCAGGCTCGGGCGCGGGCGGCTCCTGCGGCGTCGCCGGCCCCGCGCACATCTCGGCCACCCGCGCCCACGCCCCTTCCGCCTGGCAGCCCAGCGGCGGGTTCTGCTGCAGCAGCCGGCCCAGCTCGACCGGCTTCATCTGATTGACGCTCACGTTCGGGTTCAGCTTGATGCACATGACGTCCTGCCATGCGGCCTGGACGTTGCGCGGAATCGGGATCGGTCCGCGCAGTTTTTCCGCCATGGCCTCGCAAGACGCCTTGTTCTTGAACTCGCCGTGCAGATTGGCCTGGTCCAGGGTCACGTCCAGGCCCGACTGCAGGTACAGCAACAAAATCATCGTGTACATCGATACTCCTGCAATGGACGAATGCTTGACCACATAAGCGTCCGGATGTTCCCCGGCGCACGCCTGAGCCGGATCAGCCCCGTTCGCGCGCCATGTTTTAGCCTGAGGGCCTCGACGTTTTTCAAGGCGCAGCCATGTTCAGTGTCCTCACCTGGAATATCCAGTCCGCACGCTCACCGGCCGGCGGCGCCGACCTCGACGGCGTACTGGCCTGTCTCGACCGCTTCGCCCCCGATGCCGATGTGCTGTGCCTGCAGGAAGTGGCCTGCGGCTTCAGGGCGCGCGACGGCAGTCCCGGCGGCGACCAGTTCGCCGGCCTCGCGCGGCGCCTGTCCGACTGGCCTTGCGCGAGCGCCTATGCGGTCGACACCCTGGCGCCGAACGGCAGCCGCCGCAGGCTGGGCAGCATGGTGTTCTCGCGCCGGCCCATCGTCCAGGTGCTGCGCCACAGCCTGCCATGGCCGGCGGACGCCGTGCCCAGCATGCCGCGGGTGGTGCTCGAGGTGACGCTGGACACGCCGCTGGGCCGGCTGCGCCTGCTGAACGCCCACCTCGAGTACTCTTCCGAGCGCCAGCGCCTGGCCCAGGTGGAGGCCTTGCGCGCCTTGCAGCGCGAAGCCTGGTCGCACGCGCGCCAGCCGCGCAGCGACGCCGGGCCCGGCGGCGATCCGGACTCGCCCTTCGCCTTCGTGCCGCGGCCCGCGCCGGCGCTGCTGCTCGGCGACTTCAACATGCTGCCGGGCTCGGGCTCCCACCAGGCCCTGCTTGCGCCTTTCGAGGACGACACCCGCGATCATGCACCGCCCTGGCGCGACGCCTGGGCGCTGGCGCATCCCGGCCGTCCGCATGAGCCCACGGTCGGGCTGTACGACAGCGGCGGATCGCCCTTCACCTTCGACTATGCCTTCGTCAGCGCCGAACTGGCCCCGCGCGTGCGCGGGCTGCGCATCGGCGACATGGCGCGCGGCTCCGACCACCAGCCGCTGCTGCTGGAGCTCGGCTAGGCGGCGCCGGTGCTGTTGCCAAGGTCGGAAACCGCTTCCTGGCGTGTGGCATGGACGGCCTGTAGAATGGCCGGCCCGACCGCAACCGCCAGGAAGGAAGCATCTTGAACTGGGATTATCCGCACCCCTTCACACTGCCGCGCGTGCCCGAGGCCGCCGACATCGATGGGCTGAACCACACCAATAATGCCGTCTACGTCCGCTGGTGCGAGCAGATCGGCTGGGCCCACTCGGAGCAACTGGGACTGAGCCTGGAGGATTACCGGCGCCTGGACCGCGCGATGGCGATCCGGCGCGGCGAATACGACTACATCCTGCCGACCTTCGCGGGCGAAGAACTCACCCTCGCCACCTGGCTGGTGAGCGGGGACGGCAAGCTGGCGATGGAGCGCCGCTTCCAGCTGGTGCGCAACAGCGACGGCGCCACGGTGCTGCGCGGGCGCTGGGACCTGGTCTGCATCGACATCGCGGCCGGCAAGCCGCGCCGCATGCCGCCGGAGTTTTTGGATGCTTACATGCCGGCGATCGTTTCCGGCCCTATATCGAATCAATAATCCAGTCGGACGGCTTGCCGTTGGCCTGGCGCGGCAGGCGCTCGCCAAAGCTGATCGCGGCCGGCCGCTCGGCGGTGTTCAAACGCTCCGCGCACCAGGCCAGCAGCTCGACGCGCAGCGCCTTGCGGCCGGCGTCATCGGCGGCATCCCGTGGGATCACGAAGGCCTTCAGGCGGCGCCCCTCGTCCGGCCGCATCAAACGCACCGCAGCCTCGGCCACACGCGGATGCATGCACAAGACCTCCGCCACATAGGACGGAAACACGTTCACGCCGCCCACCTGCACCGCCGCGTCGATTCGTCCCGCCGGTTGGAAGCGCCGCTCGTCGTCCCATGCCAGCTTGTCCTGCAGCGGATAGCGCGCCCTGCCGCCATCCGGCAGCGTGCGCGCCAGCTCGGCCGGCGCATCGACGCGCGACCAGTACGGCAGCAGGGTGAACGCGGCGCCCGCCTCGAAGCGCCAGCCGACGCCGCCAGTCTCCGAACTGCCGTACACCTGCAGCAGGCGCAGGCCGGCATCCGCCAGTTCCTGCGCCAGCGGGTCCGGGCATGGCGCGGTCGAACTTACGCCTATCACGTCGTCGGCAAAGCGCGGGCCCAGGCGCGCGGCCTGCTCCCACCAGCCTGGATGGGCCACGATCAGGTCGCCGGGCCGCGCCTCGCGCAGGGCGGTGGCCGGGGTCGCGCTCCGCAGGTCGAGCACCTCCCCGGCCATGCCCAGCGCGCGCGGCAGCAGCACGGTAAACAGGAAGCCGTAGATGTGGTGGCTGGGCACCTGGCTGAGGATGCGGCGGCGGCCCGGCAGCAGGCGCGCCAGTTCCTGGGTTTCCTGCCACAGCAGCGCGAGAGTATGTGTGCAGCGCTTCGGGCTGCCGGCGCTGCCCGAGGTGCGGAATGTCAGCGCACCCGCGTCAAGCCGCAGACTGTCCCGGGCTGAATCCACCCAGTCGCCCAGGCGAGGCCGCGCCAGCAGGCGCTCGTCCACCCCGGCGCGCTCGAGGTGCAGGGCCTCGGCCAGCGCTGTGCCCATACCCAGCAGCTCCAGCGAATCGGCGCCCAGCTCGCGCACGAAGTCGAGTTCGCGCGGCCAGGGCTGCGGCGCCGTCATGCGTCCGGGCCTGGCCTGCGCCAGCTCCGCCGCCAGCACGTCGCTCACGACGCGCAGCACGGCGTGCTCGTTCTCCCACCAGTCGAAATTCGTCATGTGTTGTCTATATTATCCAGAGCGCCGCAGATGGTGCAGGCTGCCCGGCCGCCTGTCAATCTGCGCCCTCTTGCATCAATGTCACAGGCGCGCACGATTGATTTGACAGACCCATACCGCCATGTCACCATTCGTTTCTTAGTTGCAACACCACTTCTACTTTTCCTAAAAAGCCGCCATGAATGCCGCCACCGACCTGACTTTCGCTGCACCCGGCCTGCACGGCCAGCTGGCGCAACTGAACCCCGAACAACTCGACCGCCTCGACTTCGGCGTGATCGCCTTCGACGGCGAGACCAAGGTCTGCCAATACAACCAGACCGAGTCCGATGCCGCCGGCCTGACCGCGCCGCGCGTGCTGGGCCAGCCGCTGTTCACCAACGTCGCGCCCTGCCTGAACAACTTCATGGTGGCCCAGCGCTTCGAGGATGCCCAGGATGAAGGCAGTACGCTCGACGACACCATCGACTACGTGCTGACCCTGCGCATGCGCCCGGTGAAGGTGAAGCTGCGCCTGCTGGCCGAGCCGGGCAGCGAGCAACGTTACGTACTGGTGCAGCGCAAGCTGTGAGCGACGACGCGCACGCCCAGCTGGCGGCCGAGCACGAGGCGCTGATCCAGTTCCTGTACCTGTCCCCGGTGGGCCTGGTGCAGACCGCCATCGACGGCGAGATCGCGATGATCAACCCGATCTCGGCCCAGCTCCTGATGCCGCTGTCGCGCGACGGCTGCCTCACCAACCTGTTCACCGCGCTCGAAGACGTCGCGCCCGAACTGCGCCACCTGTGCGCCGAGTTTGCCCGCCCGAGCGGCATGATCTGCGACGGCCTGCACATCCACCTGAACAGCGGCGGCCCGCGCAAGCGCTTGCGCGTGCCGCAGGTGCTGTCGCTCAGCCTCCTGAAGCTGGACGGCGCGCGCCTGATGGCGGTGCTGTCGGACGTCAGCGAGCAGGTGCGCCGCGAACGCCAGCTGCGCCAGAGCGACGCCTGGTTGAACGCCCTCCTCACCAGCATCAGCGATTACGCGCTGGTGGGCCTGGACCGTGAAGGCCGCGTCAGCGACTGGAACGAGACCATCGTCCGCGTCACCGGTTTCACGGACGCGGTGGTCGGGCAGCCCTATTCCGTGTTCTATCCCGAAGGGTCGACCACCCCGGACCTGGTCCTCGACCGCCTGCGCGAAGCCGATGCCAACGGCTGGAGCCTGGACGAAGGTCCGCGCCTGCGCTTCGACGGCACCGAGTTCTTCGGCAGCACCATGATCTCGCCGATGCCGGACCGCGACCCGGACGCCATCGCCGACGGCGAGCCGGCCTACTGCCTGGTCCTGCGCGACATCAGCGACAAGCGCGACGCCATCGACACGCGCCGCCGCTCGGTGTTCAGCGACCACCTGACGGGCGTCGCCAACCGCCGCGCCTTCTTCGAGGCGGCCGAACTGGAGCTGACGCGCAACCGCCGCACGCCGCGCCCGACTGCCCTGATCCTGTTCGACGCGGATCACTTCAAGCAGATCAACGACCGCCACGGCCACCCGGCCGGCGACCGCGTGTTGCGCCAGCTGGGCGCCGCGCTGGCGATGACCTTCCGCCAGGTCGACGTGGTGGCGCGCGTGGGCGGCGAAGAATTCGCCGTGCTGCTGCCTTCCTCGACCCTGGCCGGCGCTGCCGCCGTCGCCGAGCGCCTGCGCCAGCTGGTCGAAGGCCAGCCGGTCAGCGTCGAAGGCGCCTCGATTGCGTACACGGTCAGCGCCGGCATTGCCGCCAGCGCCGCCGGCGAGACCATCGACCTCGACACCCTGATCAAGCGCGCCGACCGCGCCCTGTACGCCGCCAAGGCGAAGGGCCGCAACCGAATCGAGTGCTGGAGCGGAGAACCCGATGCAGCCTGAAAACCAGCCGAATACCCTCGACGCCTACGAAGCCCTGGTGGCCTTCCTGTACCGTGCCCCGATCGGCCTGGTGCAGTGCAGCCTCGACGGCACGGTCGACATGCTGAATCCGATGTCGTCCAGCCTGCTGATGCCGCTGGTGCGCGACGGCAGCATGGACAATCTGTTCACCGTGCTGCAGGGCGTGGCGCCGCAGCTGCGTGAACTCACCGAAAGCTTCAGCGAAGCCTCCGGCTCCGTCTGCGAAGGCCTGCGCCTGCAGCTGGGCGATGCGGCCACGCCGGGCGCGCCGCAATGGCTGTCGCTGTCGGTGCTGAAGCTGGACCCGAGCCGCCTGATGGCGGTGGTCACCGATGCCACCTTCGAGGTGCAGCGCGAGCAGGAAAGGATGGCGAAGCGCCTCAAGACGGCCGCCCGCACCGATGCCCTGACCCGCATGCCGAACCGCGAGGCGCTGCTGGAACAGGCGCAGCAGATGCTGGGGCGGGCGCCCGGCGGCAGCGGCTTCGCGCTGCTGTTCATGAATTGCGACCGCTTCCGCCAGATCAACGACGCCCTCGGCCAGAGCGCCGGCGACCGCCTGCTGGTGCAGATCGGCGAGCGTGTGCGCGCCACCCTGCGCCCGCCCAGCGACCGTATCGACCCGCAGGCCGGCAGCGGCCAGATGGCGGCCCGCATCGGCGCCGACGAATTCGCCGTGCTGCTGGACGGCCTGCGTTCGCGCGAGGATGCCCAGAAGATCGCGCAGCGCCTGCTCGAAGCGCTGGCGCGCCCGCACCAGCTGCCGAGCGGCCAGGACGTGACGTGCAAGCTGTCGATGGGCCTGGTCTGGGGCGCCGACGCCGGCGATTTCGCGGGCGAGATGCTGCGCGACGCCAGCATCGCCATGGTCGAGTCCAAGCGTGCCGGCGGCAATCACTGCACCTTGTTCGAGCCGGCCATGCGCGAACGCGCCGCACGCCGCGCCGACATCGAATCGGACCTGAGACTGGCCCTGGTCGAGGAGCAGCTGTTCGTGGTCTACCAGCCGGTGGTGGGCCTGCGCGCGGACGGCGGCACCGACTTCTCGGCCGGCGTGGAAGCCCTGGTGCGCTGGCAGCATCCGGCGCGCGGCGTGGTCCCGCCTTTCGAATTCATCCAGGTGGCCGAGGAATCGGGCCTGATCGGGGCGCTGGGCGACTTCGTGCTGCGCCGCGCCTGCCGCGACTTCATGGCCTGGCAGCGCGAGCTCGGCCAGCAGGCGCCGCGCCTGCTGGCGGTGAACCTGTCGCGCGCGCAGCTGGGCCAGCCCGACTGGCCGGCGACGGTGCGCGCCATCCTCGACCTTGAGGGCATGCACCCATCGCAGCTGCAGCTGGAAGTGACGGAAAGCCTGGCGGCCCAGGACCAGCAGGTGCAGGACCGCCTGCACGAACTGAAGGCGATCGGCATCACGCTGGCGCTGGACGACTTCGGCACCGGTTATTCCTCGCTGTCGAGTTTGCACCAGCTGCCGGTGGACACGGTCAAGATCGACCGTTCCTTCGTCTGCCAGGCCGACACCAGCCAGCACCACCGCGTGCTGATCGAAGCCACGGTCAAGGTCGCGCAGAGCCTGGGCATGAACACGGTGGCCGAGGGCATCGAGACCGAGGCGCAGGCCGCCGCCGTGCGCGACCAGCAGTGCGCCAAGGGACAAGGCTACCTGTTCAGCCGCCCGCTCACCTCACCCGCCCTGCTGGACTGGCTACGCGCGGCGCTGCCGGCTGCAGCCTGAGCGCCGGCACGCTTCAGCGCATCGCCAGCGGCCGGCGCCGGCGCGGCGGCGGAAAGCCGGCGTCGAGCTGGGCCAGGTCCTCGGGTGTCAGGACGATATCCAGCGCTGCGCGGTTCTCGCGCACGTGCTGCGGCCGCACCGCCTTCGGAATCACCACCACCCCATCCTGGCGCAGCCAGGCCAGCGCCACCTGGGCCGGCGTGACGCCATGGCGGCGCGCCACCTCCGTCAGCTGCGGATTGCGCAGCATGCCGGCCTGCGAGGCAGGATCGGACTCCAGCGGCGAATAGGCCATCACCGGGATCCCCCGTTCGCGGCACCACGGCAGCAGCTCCCACTCGATGCCGCGCTGGGTCAGGTTGTACAGGACCTGGTCGGTGGCCACCAGTTCGCCGCCGGGCAGCGCGGCCGCTTCCAGCATGTCTTCGAGGTCGAAGTTGCTGACGCCGAAATCGCGGATCTTGCCCTGCTCGCGCAGGCGCACGAAGGCGTCCAGGGTCTCCTCCAGCGGCACGTTGCCGCGCCAGTGCAGCAGATACAGGTCAAGGCGGTCGGTGCCCAGGCGCCGCAGGCTGCGCTCGCAGGCGACCTGCACGCCGCGGCGGTCGGCATTGTGCGGGTAGACTTTGCTGACCAGGAACACCTCGTCGCGGCGGCCGGCGATCGCCTCGCCCACCACTTCCTCTGCGCCGCCCTCGCCGTACATCTCGGCCGTGTCGATCAGGGTCACGCCCAGGTCCAGCCCGAGGCGCAGGGCCGCCACCTCGTCCTTGCGGGCGGCTGGATCCTCGCCCATGTACCAGGTGCCCTGGCCGAGCACAGGGATGCGGCTTCCCGAAGGTAAAAGCAAACTGTTCAAGACGGCCTCCTTTGTGTTGTACGACCACGATAACCCAGGGTTTGCGTGTGCTCAAGGGCGAGATTGAGGCAGGCGGCTTTGCATGCCAGATGGGAGGCGCACACTGGACCGGTTAGCTCCCGCATGAAGCGCGACCATGACACCGACACATTCCCCCATGATCACCATGCTGTGCGCCTGCGCGGCTCTCGCCGCGGTCGGCTGTACCGTGAAGGACAACCACCCGGTGGCGGTCACGCCCCAGGTGGTGCCGACCGAGCTGTGGGTGGCGCAGGATGGCCTGGACAGCAATCCCGGCACCCGCGCCGCGCCGCTGCGCTCGCTCGCGCGGGCGGCCCAGCTGGTCACGCCGGGCACCACCGTGAACGTGCTCCCCGGCACCTACCAGGGCGGCTTCCGTACCAGCATCAACGGCATGGCCAATGCCCGCATCGTGTTCCGCTCGACGGAGCGCTGGCAGGCGCGGCTGGTGCCCCCGCCCATCTCCGGCAGCGACATGGCCTGGGACAACCGCGCCAGCTACGTCGACATCCAGGGCTTCGAGGTCGACGGCTCGCCGCGCACGGAGGGCCAGCCCTGGACCACCGGCATCTACAGCGGCGGCTCCTACAACCGCATCGCCTCCAACCATGTGCACCACATCGCCACCACACTGCCCTGCACCAGCAAGGGCGGCTCCGGCATCGGGGTCGACAGCTATTACAAGGGCATGTATTCGGAAGTGATCGGCAACAGCGTGCACGACATCGGCCCGACGGGCTGCCGCTACGTACAGGGGATCTACGTGAACACGCCGGGGACGGTGCGCAACAACATCGTCTACCGCGTCGCCGAGGCCGGCATTCACCTGTGGCACGACGCGCACAAGGTCATCGTGGTCAACAACACGATCACGGCCTCGAACACCGGCATCCTGGTGGGCGGTGGGGATTTTTATCACACCAAGGGGCCGAACGATAACACCCACGTGTTCAACAACATCGTGTACGACAACCGCTACGGCATCTCCGAACAGGGCGCCACAGGCAAGCACAACAGCTACCGCAACAACCTGGTGTTCGGCAACAAGGAGGCGGACTGGCGGCTGGCCGAGGGCATGCGGCACGCCGGCACCATCGCCGCCGCGCCCGGCTTCCTCAGCTACTCGCGCAACGGCACGCCGGACTTCCGCCTGGCAGGGGATTCGCCGGCGATCGGCAAGGGCCTCGAGCATGGCGCCGACGGCCCTGACTTCTACGGCAAGTCACGCGGGCAGACCGACGCCGTCGACATCGGCGCCTGCCAGCATTAGCGCAGGCTTAGAGGATCTCGTTCACCAGCTCCGAGGGCCGGCACAGCCGCACACCCTTCGGCGTGATCACGAAGGGCCGGTTGATGAGGATGGGATTCGCCACCATGGCGTCCAGCAGGGCCTCGTCGTCGGCGCCGTCCAGGCTCAGTTCGCCGTACAGCGCCTCCTTGCTGCGCACCGCCTCGCGCACCGACAGGCCGGCGTCCGCGATCATTTTCTTCAGTTGCTCGCGTCCGGGCGGGTTGGCCAGGTAGTCGACCACTTCCGGTTCGTGGCCGGCTTCGCGGAGCGCATTCAGCGTGGTGCGCGAGGTGCCGCAGCGCGAATTGTGAAAAATCTTGATGTCCATCGTTAAATCCCTAATTGAACAAAGTGCAGGCTTGCTGCATTGGCAAGGGATGATACCGACGCCGCTACAACGCTTCCAGTCTTTTTACTTGTCCCGGGTTTTTTCCCGCTATAGAATCCCCCGTTTATTTTCCAGGGCGCAATGAAGACGTCCGCTTGAGAGACTGATAATGCAAGAACACCTGTTGCGCCCGGCCACATTGCCAACCTGGGGCCAGCGCACCGCCCTGCGCATCCTGAACCTGATCGGCTGGAACGTGTATTTCCAGCCGCTGCCCGGCCCGCACGGCATCGCCGTCGTCTATCCGCACACCTCGAACATCGACTTCTTCGTCGGCCTGCTGGCCAAGTGGGCGGTCGGCCTGCACTTCCGCTGGCTGGCCAAGGATTCGCTGTTCCGCGGCGTGATGGGTATTGTCATGCGCTATTGGGGCGGTGTCGCGGTCGACCGCAGCGCACCGCAGGGCGCAATCCGCCGCCTGGCCGAAGACATGCTGTCCTCGAAATGGTTCTGGCTGGCGATCACGCCGGAAGGCACGCGCGGCTACCGCCCCTACTGGAAGAGCGGCTTCTACCGCATCGCGCTGGCGGCCAAGGTGCCGGTGCTGCTGGTATCGATCGATTACGGCCGGAAGGTCGTCGACGTCACCCGGTCGATTACCCTGACCGGCGACGAAGCCACGGACATGGCGGCGATCGCCGCCGTCTACGCAGGGGTGCAGGCCAAGTACCCGAAGGATGCGGCGCCGATCCGCCTGGCCGAGCCGGGTTCAGACGACGCCCGCAAGCAGGCATAAGCCCGCGGCGCCGATCGCGGCGCCCGCCATCCGGCGGCGCCGCTCGTCGGACTGCACGACCATCCCCAGGCCGATCACCAGCGCGCTGGCCAGCAGAAAGCCGGCGCCGCTGTCCATCCCCGCCAGTTCGCGCCCATGCGCGAGACCGTGCAGGAAACCGCACAGGCCCGCCAGCGCCACCGCCAGCTGCGGCGGCACACGCAGGGGCGCCGCCGCAAGGGCGCCGAGCAGCAGCACGGTGGCGGCGATCGACATTTCCAGCGCCGGCAGCATGCCGCCCGCCAGCATCCCCGCGCAAGACGCCCCCAGCGCCATCAGCACCAGGAAGATTGGCGGCAGCACCACGCCATGCCGCTGCTGCCGGCTCCACAGTCCCAGCGCCAGCAATGCCAGCAGGTGGTCCAGCCCCGTCAGCGGGTGCAGCAGGCCGGCTACTACGCCGCTGTCCGCGGCGTGTCCCGGGTGGGCCAGCGCCGGCAGCGCGGTCATCGCCGCCACCAGTCCGGCAGCAAGCATCGCCGCGGTTCGCATCGTGTACTTCATGGATTCTCCTTGTCAGTGATCGAGCAGGCCCTGCTCGCGGATGAAGTGGACCACTTCGTCGACGCCCTCGCCCGTGCGCAGGTTGGTGAACACGAAGGGCCGGCTGCCGCGCTGGGCCCTCGCATCGCGGGCCATCGTGTCGAGGTTCGCGCCCACATACGGGGCCAGGTCGGTCTTGTTGATGATGAGGAGATCCGAGCGCGTGATGCCCGGGCCGCCCTTGCGCGGGATCTTCTCGCCGCCGGCGACGTCGATCACGTACAAGGTCAGGTCCGACAGCTCGGGACTGAAGGTGGCGGCCAGATTGTCGCCGCCCGACTCCACCAGCACCAGCTGCAGCGCCGGGAACTCGGCCTGCAGGCGCGCGATGGCTTCCAGGTTGATCGATGCGTCCTCGCGGATCGCCGTGTGCGGGCAGCCGCCAGTCTCGACGCCCATCAGGCGCTCGGGCGGCAGCGCTTCGGCGCGCAGCAGGATGTCCATGTCCTCGCGGGTGTAGATGTCGTTGGTGATCACGGCCATGTCGTAGTCGGCGCGCATGCGCCGGCACAGCATCTCGCACAGCGCCGTCTTGCCGGAGCCTACCGGTCCGCCGATCCCGACGCGCAGGGGGTTCGATTCCATCGGTGTTCTTCCTTCCTTGTTCATGAACGGTAGAGCCGCCCGTGCTGCACCTCGTGCCGCATCGACAGCATGGACAGGCCCGGCGTCCAGTTCGACATGGCGCCGTCTTCCAGCTCGCGGGCGGTGCGCGCCGCCGCCTCGATGTCCGGCCGCAGCGACAGCAGCAGCCGTTGTCCGGCCACCTGCCCCAGCGGCACCGACTTCACGCAGACCAGCACCTGGTTCTCGACCCAGGTGAACAGCAGCGCCAGCAGCGCTTCCTCGTGCGGGATGCCCAGACCGTCGACCGCGCAGGCAAAGGCGGCCGGCAGGGGCGCTTCCTCGCCCAGCACCCCGGCATCGGCCACGCCCAGTTCGGCGATCAGGCGGCTCAGCGAATAACCCATCTGGATGGTCTCGGCGCGGAACTCGGCGGTGTCGCGCGAGGCCAGGAAGCATTCGCTCCACATCCTGGCCGCGGCATGGTCGCGCACCGCGAAGGTCTTGAGCAGGCGCCAGAACAGCGGCGCGTCCCACTGCGCCATCACTTCGTGCAGGCCGCGCGCGATCCAGGCGCGGGCGCTGACGGCGTCATGCACCGAGCCCTCTTCCAGCGCCGCTTCCAGTCCCTGCGAATAGCTGTAGCCGCCGACCGGCAGCGCCGGGCTCGCGAACTGCAGCAGGTGCAGCAGGCCGGCCGCGTTCATGCGCGCTCCACGCCGGCAGCGGCGGCGGCCTCTGGACGGTGGATCTTCTGCCGCACCGGCACCGGCGCCAGCAGGCTCGCGCCGGGGTGCGCGTGGCCATGCCCGTGCCCATGGCCGCCGGCATAGGCGCCCGGCTCGGGCTCGAACTTGGCCAGCTCTTCGTCGACCTGGGCGCCCAGGCCCAGCACCATCTCCTTCAGCACCGGATCGACGCGGATACGGATCCAGCCGGGGCCGACCTGGGCCTGGGTATGGCGGTTGCCGAGGTGGTAGGCGCAGCGCGCCAGCATCGCGGCATCGACGCAGCGCACCAAATAGGTCGGCTCGGGCGCCGCGATCACGCGCACCACGCGGCCGCCCTCGCCGCTCAGCAGGTCGCCATCGCGCAGCACCGTGCCGCGCGCCAGGAACAGCGCGACTTCTTCGCCGGACGCCAGGCGGGCGCGCTGGCGGCAGCGCTCGCGCTGGTCCCAGGTCAGGACCATCAGCTCATTGACGGCCACATCGGGGCTGGAGTCAGCGCGCGCAGTCTTGGTATGCAGGGATAACATGGTCAGGCTCCTCGTGCTAGAACAGGAAATAACGCTGCGCCAGCGGCAGCACCGCCGCCGGTTCGCACACCAGCAGGCGGCCGTCGGCCCGCACTTCATAGGTCTCCGGATCCACCTCCATGTGCGGGGTGGCGCCGTTGTGGATCATGTCGTGCTTGCGCAGGCCGCGCGTGCCGCGCACCGGCATCACGGTCTTCGCCAGGCCGAGCCGCGCGGCGATGCCGTCGTCGTAGGCGGCCTGGGACACGAAGGTGAAGGATTTCTTCAGCCCGCCGGCGTAGGCGCCGAACATCGGCCGCCAGTGCACCGGCTGCGGGGTCGGGATCGAAGCGTTCGGGTCGCCCATCAGGCTGGCCGCGATCATGCCGCCCTTGATGACCATCGAGGGCTTGGCGCCGAAGAAGGCGGGCCGCCACAGCACCAGGTCGGCGATCTTGCCGGCTTCGATGGAGCCGACCGCATGCGCGATGCCGTGCGTGATGGCCGGGTTGATCGTGTACTTGGCCACGTAACGTTTCACCCGCGCGTTGTCGTTCCGGTCCGAGTCGCCTTCCAGCGGGCCGCGCTGCGCCTTCATCTTGTGCGCGGTCTGCCAAGTGCGCAGGATGGTTTCGCCGACCCGGCCCATGGCCTGGGAATCGGAGGACATCATCGAGATCGCACCGAGGTCGTGCAGGATGTCCTCGGCGGCGATGGTCTCGCGGCGGATGCGCGATTCGGCAAAGGCCACGTCCTCGGCGATGGCGGCGTCCAGGTGGTGGCAGACCATCAGCATGTCGAGGTGCTCGTCCAGCGTGTTGACGGTATACGGACGGGTCGGATTGGTCGACGAGGGCAGCACGTTGGCCTGGCCGACGGCGGCGATGATGTCCGGCGCATGGCCGCCGCCCGCGCCTTCCGTGTGGAAGGTGTGGATGGTGCGGTCCTTGAACGCCGCCAGCGTGGACTCCAGGAAGCCGGCCTCGTTCAGGGTGTCCGAATGCAGGGCCACCTGCACGTCCATGCGCTCGGCCACCGCCAGGCAGTTGTCGATCGCGGCCGGGGTGCTGCCCCAGTCCTCGTGCAGTTTCAGGCCCACCGCGCCGGCCTCGATCTGCTCTTCCAGCGGGCGCGGACGGCTGACGTTGCCCTTGCCGAAGAAACCGAGATTCATCGGGAAGGCGTCGGCGGCCGCCAGCATGGCGTGGATGTGCCAGGGGCCGGGCGTGCAAGTGGTCGCCGCGGTGCCGACCGCCGGCCCGGTGCCGCCGCCCAGCATGGTGGTGATGCCGGAGGCCAGCGCTTCCTCGATCTGCTGCGGGCAGATGAAATGGATGTGGGTGTCGACGCCGCCGGCGGTGACGATCATGCCTTCGCCGGCGACGATCTCGGTGGCGCCGCCGATGGCCAGGGTCACACCGGGCTGGATGTCCGGATTGCCGGCCTTGCCGACGCCGGCGACCAGGCCGTCCTTGATGCCGATGTCGCCCTTGACGATGCCCCAGTGGTCGACGATCACGGCGTTCGTGATGACCGTGTCCATGACCTGCGCGTGCGGCAGCTGCGACTGGCCCATGCCGTCGCGGATCACCTTGCCGCCGCCGAATTTGACCTCTTCGCCGTATACGGCAAAGTCGCGTTCGATCTCGATCAGCAGGCCGGTGTCGGCCAGGCGGATGCGGTCTCCCGTGGTCGGGCCGAGCATGTCGGCATAGGCCTGGCGCGAGATGCTCGTCATGCGGACGCCTCCTGCCCGGGCAGCGGACCGTTCACGCGGCCCTGGAAGCCGACCGCCACCCGCGCGCCGGCCAGTTCGACCAGCTCCACGGTGCGCTGCTGGCCCGGCTCGAAGCGTACCGCGGTGCCGGCTGCGATGTTCAGGCGCATGCCGAGCGCCGCCTCGCGTTCGAAGCGCAGGGCCGTATTGACCTCGTAGAAGTGATAGTGCGAGCCGACCTGGATCGGACGGTCGCCGGCGTTCGCCACCGTCAGCACATGCGTGCGGCGGCCGGCATTCAGAACGATCTCGCCCTCTTCCAGAAAGTATTCGCCGGGGATCATGCGGTCTCCATTCAAACGATGGGCTGGTGGACGGTGACCAGCTTGCTGCCGTCCGGGAAGGTGGCTTCGACCTGGATCTCCGGGATCATCTCCGGCACACCTTCCATCACGTCGTCGCGGCCCAGGATGGTGGCGCCCTCGCTCATCAGCGCGGCGACGCTGCGGCCGTCGCGCGCACCTTCCATGATCGCGGCGCTGATGAGCGCCACGGCTTCCGGATAGTTCAGTTTCAGCCCGCGTGCGCGGCGGCGCTCGGCCAGCAGGGCGGCGGTGAAGATCAGCAGCTTGTCTTTTTCGCGGGGCGTCAGGTCCATGGTCGGCTCCTAGGTGTTCCAGATGCGCGGCGGGCGGCCGTCGAGGCCCAGCAGGTGCGGCCGCACCGCCTGCCACACGCGCAGCATGGCGGCGCGCGCGGTTTCGCTGTCGTCGCCCAGGTGGCGCGCCACCAGCACCGATTTCACCTGGCTCAGGGCCAGGCCCGGGACACCGCCGCGCAGCGCGGCCGCGACCGCCGCCGGCAGCGGCTTGCCGACCGCGAGCAAGGTCGCGCACACGCTCTGCCCGTTCAAGCCCAGCGGGCTGTCCAGGCCGGCGGCATCGAGCCGGCCCTGCTCATGCCAGACCAGGCGGCCGGCCTGGCGGATGCGGGTGCGCTGGGCAACCTGCCCGCGCACGAAGCGCTCGCCCATCGCGCGCCGGCCGAAGCACAGGATCTCGCTGCCGATATAGGCGGCGCCCTCGCCCAGCTCGACCTCGTGTTCGAGCTCGACGCCGGCGCCGTCGTAGAAGATGCTTTCCTGGGGCAGCCATTCGAGCGCGGCGCCGTCGGCTATCCGCAGGCGAACGTCCTGGCGCGACAGGCGGTCCTGCGCGCGGTACCACTTGGCGGCGCCGGGCGTGGTGGCGAAGACCCTGCTGCTGCCGCCCAGCCGGACATCGATCTCCAGGCGGTCGCCGCCTACCACGCCGCCGGGCGGGTGCACGAGGATCACGTGGCAGGTGCGCGGCCCTTCCGGATACAGCGCCTTCTGCACGCGCAGCGGTCCGGCATGCGCACGGCTTGCGAGCCGCGTGAACTCACCGTCGCAGGTGAAGCCCAGGTCCAGGCTGGCGCGCCAGGGCGGCGCCGGCGGCGGCTGGAAGACGGGAGTGGAAAGGGAGGAATCGCGCATACCTCCTGTTTAGCAGGATGCGTGCCATGGCAATCAGGGGCGCCTGGCGCCTGCGCGCTGCACCCGAAAGGGAAAGCGCACCAGGGCGGTGCGGCCGGCGGACCTTAAAAGCGCACGCCGGCAGACAGCGCCAGGGTGTCGCGGTCGGAGGTCGGGTTGTAGTCGCCGCCCCAGATGCCGACGTACTGCAGGTCGGCGAAGTAGCGTTTGCGGTATTCGAACTGGCAGCCGGCCGACAGCATGCGCCGGCCCTCGTTGATGGCGAAATCGCCGGACCAGCCCTTCACCTCATGGCCGAAGCCGGCCGTCAGCTTGGTTGCCAGGCCAGGTGCAAACTCGGGCAGGCGCGCGTCGAGGCGCAGGCGGTAGCTCCATGAGTTGGCGGTCTGGTAGCCGCGCTGGCTGCACTGGCGCGCCGCGTCGCCCGTCATTACCGTGCAGACGCCGTTCACCGGACCCGGGCCGAACACGTCGGCGCGGCCATAGCGCCGCACGTTCTGGTCCGGCAGGCCCGGCGTGTGCTTGCCCATCAGTTCCACCAGCCCGGTCAGCGGCACGCCGAAGGCTTCCCAGCGGTGCTGCACGCTCAGCTGAAGCTGGGCCATCGAATACAGGTCGTAACCCGGGAAGATGCCGCCCGGCGGCACCGCGTCGACGCTGGTGCGCAGCATCGCCGGTATGCTCGGGTTCAGGAAAGGCGGCAGCACGTCGGCCGGCGACAGCATGAAAGGGATGCGCTCGCGCCAGGACAGTTCGGCGCCGTAGGTAGTGGCGCCGGCACGGTGGCTGGCGGTGAAGGCCGTCAGGCTTGCGTTGCTCACGTACTCGGTAAAGAAGCGCATGTTCAGGCCGCCCGGGTCGCCCGCGATCAGGGGCGCGCCGACGCGCGTCGAGCGCCGCAGGCTCGGCATGGGCATGCGCCAGCCATAACGCGCATGGTAGACGCCGAATTCGGTATCGCCGTCCGCTTGCCAGAACAGCGCCAGGCCACGGTTCGGTGCGTCCGGCTTCACTGTCGGCAGGCGCTGCATGAACGCCCCCTGGGCCATCCGTGCACGATCGCTCAGGCCCCCTGGAGGACCGGCCATCACGGCATTGCAACCGTCCGCAGCGTAGTCGCTGATCGCCCAATAGGTGCCGCAGGTATCGATCGCGCTGGGCCGGAAAGCCTGCACGAAGCCTTCCAGCGCCCAGCCGGGCGCCAGGCCTGCGCGCGCGAACAGCATCGGGGCCGCTACCCGCGTCTCCTGGGGCAGGCTGCCGGCGCGCCGCGACGCCGGAAAGTCGCGCGGCGCCATGGCTTCCAGCGCCGGTCCGCGCTCGCTCCAGGGCGTCAGCTGGCGGCCGGCGCGCAGCAGCAGGCTGTTGCCGCCGGGCGCCATGCTGCGCTCGAGCCAGGCTTCGCCCAGGGCCACGCCGGAAAAGCGGCCCAGCTTGTCCGTGCCGGCATCGCCCAGAGGCTGTCCAGCGGCGTAGCGGCTGATCGAATTGCCCCAGGGCCGGGCATCATGCCGCAGGCCGTCGTCGTACCAGGCCTTGACGCGGACCACCCCGTTCATCGTGGCGCCTTCGTAGCGCAGGTCGAGGTTGCCGAGCCATGCGCGCGACACCCAGTCATGGCGCGCGTAGTTCAAATTGGCGTCGTCGGCATTCGCGCCCATGCCATAGCCGACCAGGCTGATCGCGGCCGAGTTGGCGGCGGTGAGCAGCAGCGGATCGGGCGCCTCCAGCCGGTTGACGCCGCCAAATGCGATACGGCCGGTCACGCTCAGGCCATCGCCTGCCCATGTCGGGTATGCATCGAGGATGGCAAGCGCCAGCAGCCCGGCTTTGATGCCGGGCTTGTGCGATATGCGGGACAGCATGGGAAGCTCAACGCAGCGCGGGGGTGGCGCAGAGGCAGCAGAAAAACGCGGACGACAACAAGCTCAGGCTGGTTCGGTTAAACATGACTCCCCCCCGGAAGTATTGATACAAATCATATTGCCACAGCCGTGTCGGCCTGACAATCAATAATCCTTGACGCTTAAAGCATTCCACGCATTCGCCGTGCTGAGGAAGACCTGGCCGCTCAGGCGCTCGAGCAGGGTCGACTGTTTGAGACGGTCCATCACCGGCCCCTTGACCTCGGCCAGGTGCAGACGCACGCCGCGCTGCGCGAGGGCCGCGTTCAGCTCCAGCAGGCCGAACAGCGCCGAGGTATCGATCGCGTTCACGGCCGACAGCACCAGAACCAGCTCGCGCACGCCTTCGTGATGCCCCAGCTCTTCCTCGACGCGGGCGTTGACCGCCTCGACGTTGCCGAAAAAGAGTCCGGCATCGACGCGCAGCAGCAACACGCCGCTGCGGGTCTCGGTCTCGTAGCGGTCGACGTTGCGGAAATGCTCGGTGCCGGCGATCCGGCCCAGCACCGCGATATGCGGCCGGCTCTCGCGCCAGATCATCGCCCCCATCGACAGCAGCAGGCCGACCACGACCCCGGCCTCGACGCCCATCAGCAGCACGCCGCCGGCGGTGGCCAGCAGCGCCAGCGCGTCGGCGCGGTCGTAGCGCCAGGCGGTGCGCAGGGTCGACGCTTCCAGCATCCCCAGCACGGCAACGATGATGGTGGCGGACAGCACCGGCAGCGGCAGCAGCGCCAGCCAGCCGGTCGGCAGCACCAGGGCCGCGCCCAGCAGCAGCGCCGTCACGATGCCGGCGAGCTGGGAGTTGGCGCCGGCCGAGAAATTCACGGCGGAGCGCGACAGGCTGGCGGTGACGGGAAAGGCGCCGCTCAGGAAGCTGCCGATGTTGGCCGCGCCCAGACCCACCAGCTCGGCGTTCGTCTGCAGCTTCTCTCCCTTTTTGGCGGCCAGCGCCTGCGCGCCGGACATCGAGAGCAGGAAGCACATGAAGCCGATCAGCAGCGCCGGCTTGAGCAGCTGCTGCCAGTGCGGGGCCGACGTCGCCAGGTTCAGGTGCGGCAGGCCGGCGGGTACCGGGCCGATGATCCGCACGCCCATCCGGTCCAGGCCGAGCAGGGCCACCAGCACGATCGCGCCGAGCACCAGCAGCATCGGCGCCAGGCGCGCGCCAATGTCGGCGGCGGACGGCGGCAGCCCACAGCGCCGCAGCAGCGCGGCGCCGTGGCGGCGCGCCAGCATCAGCAGCGCCAGCGCGCCCAGGCCCAGCGCGGCGCTCGGTCCGTGCCAGTGCGGCGGCGCCGCCCCCAGCAGGGTGCCCAGCTGGTCCCAGGCGATCAGGATCGAGGAACCGATCGTGAAGCCGTTCATGACCGGACGCGAGAAGAAATTGGCGAGGAAGCCCAGCCGCAGCAAGCCGCAGGCCAGCAGCACCAGGCCGGACAACAGAGCCAGCTGGCCGGCCAGCGTGGCGTACAGCGCCGTGCCCGGGACCGCTAGCGGCGCCAGGCTTGAGGCGGTCATCAGCGAAATGATCGCCATCGGCCCCACCGACTGGCTGCTGCTGGTGCCGAACAGCGCGTACAGGAGCAGAGGCAGGATGCTGGCGTAGATGCCCGCGACCGGCGGCAGCCCCGCCACCAGCGCGTAGGCCATGCCTTGCGGGATCATCATCATGGCGACCACGGCGCCCGCCGCCAGATCCCCCGCCAGCCACGCGCGGCGGTAGCCCTTCACCCAGGCGAGCATCATTGCATCGCCAGTTCGACGCAGTTGCGCCCTGCCCGCTTGGCGCGCGCCATCGCGGTTTCGACGCGCTGGACCAGCGAGTCGGCGCTTTCCTGTTCGCCCAACTGGGCCACGCCGAGGCTGACCGTGACATGGTCGCAGCCGGGAATCTCCGCCCGCTCGACCGCGTGGCGGATCTTTTCGGCCATCCTGAGGCCGTCGATCGCGCTGGTGTGCGGCGCGATCACATGGAATTCCTCGCCGCCCGAGCGCACCAGCACGTCGCTCGAGCGCAGCAGCGCACGCACGCAGTCGGCCACGGTGCGCAGGGCAACGTCGCCGACCGGATGGCCGTACGTGTCGTTGATGGCCTTGAAGCGGTCGATGTCGAAGGACAGCAGGGCCAGCGGCGCACGATAGCGGCGCGCGCGCTTCACTTCGCGCTCGAGCAGCTCCTCGCCGTGGCGGCGGTTGGCGACGCCGGTCAGGGCGTCCGTGGTCGACACATAGGTCAGGCGCGCCAGCAGCTGTTCGGCTTCAAGGTTCATGTCGTCCATGCGCAGGCCCAGCGCAGCCAGCGCGGCACAATCGGCGAGCGTGGCCAGGGCTTCCGGCGCCAGCGCAGCTTCACTGTCGAGCAGCAGCGACAGCGCGCCGCGCGGGGCGCCCGGACCGTCGGCCGGCAGCGGGATTCCCAGCGCCTGCACCACGCCGTGGGCGCTCAGCTGCTGCGCCAGCTCCGGCTCCCCGGCCTGCTCCAGGCTGTCGAGCAGCGCCAGCTCGCCGGTGGCGGCGGCCAGCAGCCCGGGGAAGGCGTGGCGCAGCGGCGCCTGCAGCAGGCGCTCGCTGCGCTGCAGGAGGGTGGCCAGGCGCAGACCGGCCGCGTGGTCCCTGCCCTGCTCGGCCTCGAGCCGCAGGTCGCCGTCCGGCTTCATGCGGAACATGGCGGCGTGCAGCACGCCGGGCCACGCCAGCAGGGCCTGGCACAGGCGTTCGGCCAGGCTCTGTTCTTCATCCGGTCCGTCGAGCGCGGCCTGCACGCGTGCGCGCAAGGCCAGCAGTGCGCGCAGCGCATCCGCATCGGCAGCGGGGGCGCAGCCGGCGGGCGCCTCCAGGCAGTGCTGAACCGTGGCCTGC
Source organism: Telluria sp. GW821-FHT07G12 (assembly GCF_059418525.1). NCBI lineage: Bacteria > Pseudomonadati > Pseudomonadota > Betaproteobacteria > Burkholderiales > Oxalobacteraceae > Telluria > Telluria sp. GW821-FHT07G12. The sequence continues at coordinate 101,347 of NZ_JBWKQA010000009.1, forward strand.
AGGCGCGCCGGCTCGATCGGCGTCATCGCGTAGGCCGCCGGGCCCCAGGCATTCAGCAGCGGCAGCCAGCGCGCGTTCGCGAAGGGGCACAGCAGCAGCACCGGCTCGCCGCCGCGGCGCGCCAGCAGGCCGCCCAGCGCGTCCAGGTCGATGCTGGGCTCGAAGCGTTCGAGGTCGATCACCAGCAGCCCGGCCGGCGCCTGTGCCAGCAGGCTGGCGGCGGCATCGAGGCTGTCGGCCAGGTGCAGTTGCGCGAACAGCGGGCCGCAGGCCTGGTCGAAGCCGGCGCGCCTTTGCGCCATCGGGCTGACGTAGATCCCCGTCCATCCTGCGTCCTGCTGGTCCTGCTGCGACTCCTGCTGCGACATCTGCGCTCCTGGTATAGCCGTTCAATGAGGCCTGTTACAGGCGGAAGTTTGCCACAAAGCACTTAGCGCGGCCAGCAAATGCGGCGCTGTGTGTGGAAGCGCACGGTAGCGAACGCGCTGCGGCGTGAATACTGCGGGATCGGGTAACACGCTTAGGACAAGGAGATCGGCATGGCCAACCAGGACGATGTAGCGAACAAGCAGAAAGCAATCCAGAACCGCCAGGACCAGCACGACGCCAGCATGCAGAAGGGCGATCAGGGCAGCGGCGGAGGCGGCGATCAGGGCGGCGCCGCCCAGACCGGCGTCCAGCAACCCTCGGGCGACTTCCCGGCTCAGCACCTGGCCAAGCCCGGCCTGGAAGCCCAGATGGAGCTCAAGCCCAAGTTCATGGCCGAGGGCTACAAGGGCAGCGGCAAGCTCGAAGGCCAGGTGGCGATCGTCACCGGCGGCGACTCCGGCATCGGCCGCGCGGTCGCGATCCTGTTCGCGCGCGAAGGCGCCGACGTCGCCATCCTCTACCTGAACGAGCACGAGGACGCCGCCGAGACCCAGCGCTACATCGAGGCCGAAGGCCGCCAATGCGTGACCGTCGCCGGCGACGTCAAGGACATGGAGTTCTGCCAGCAGGCCGTCGACCAGATCGTCGCGAAGTTCGGCCGCCTGGACGTCCTGGTCAACAACGCCGCCTTCCAGGAGCACGCGGAATCGCTGCTGGACCTGACCGAAGACCGCTTCGACGAGACCATGCGCACTAATATCTACGGCTACTTCCACATGGCCAAGGCCTGCCTGCCCTACATGAAGCGCGGCGCCGCGATCGTGAACACGGGTTCGGTGACGGGCCTGAAGGGCTCGAAGAAGCTGCTCGACTATTCGACCACCAAGGGCGCGATCCACGCCTTCACCATGTCGCTGGCGGCCAACCTGCTCGACAAGGGCATCCGCGTGAACTGCGTGGCCCCGGGCCCGGTGTGGACGCCGCTGAACCCGGCCGACCAGTCGCCGGAAGACATCACCAAGTTCGGCCAGCAGACCACCTTCGGCCGCCCGGCGCAGCCGGAAGAGCTGTCGCCGGCCTACGTCTACCTGGCGTCGAGCGTGTGCTCGGGCTACGTGACGGGTGTCGTTCTTCCGATTACGGGTTCGGTCGGGGAATAATTTTAAAGGAGCGTGACAATGGCAAGGAGCATGTGGAAGGGCGCAATCAGTTTCGGACTGGTCCATATTCCGGTCGAGCTGTATCCGGCAACCAGCGAACACTCGCTGGACCTGCACATGCTCGACCGGCGCGACTTCGCGCCGATCGGCTTCAAGCGCTACAACAAGAACACCGGCAAGGAAGTCTCCTGGGACGACATCATCAAGGGCTATGAATACGCGACCGACGAATACGTGGTGCTGTCCGACGAGGACCTGCGCCGCGCCAACCCGGAAGCGACCCAGACCATCGACATCCTGGCCTTCGTCGAGGCCGACCAGGTGCCGCTGCTCTACTACGAGCAGCCCTACTATCTCGCCCCCGGCAAGGGCGGCGACAAGGTCTATGCGCTGCTGCGCGAGACCCTGCGCGAGGTCGGCAAGATCGGCATCGCCAACGTCGTCATCCGCGTCAAGCAGCACCTGGCGGCGCTGGTCTGTGTCGACGATGCCATCGTCCTCATCACCCTGCGCTACCCGGACGAGATCCGCCCGACCGACGAACTCAAGATTCCGGGCGAGCACTCCAAGGCGGCCATGGTGACGGCCAAGGAACTGCAGATGGCCAAGGCCCTCGTCGAAGGCATGAGCGAGAACTGGAAGCCGCAGCAGTACCACGACACCTACCGCGAAGACGTGATGGCCATGATCAAGAAGAAGATCAAGGCCAACCAGACCAAGACCATCACGGAGCCGGAACCGGAGCAGGACAAGCCGAAGAAATCCAACGTCATCGACCTGGTCTCGCTGCTGCAGGCCAGCCTGGGCAAGAAAGCGGCGCCCGCGCATGCGGACCGCGACGACGATGACGACGACGATCCGCCGCCGCGCAAGTCGCGCAAGCCTTCCAGCGACGAGGACGACGATGCCTCGGACGCCCCGCCGCCGCGTGCGCGCAAGTCGACGTCTTCGCATGGCACCGTCCATACGCGCGCCACTGCGGCCAAGAAGCCGGCTGTCAAGAAGGCTGCGGCCAAAGCCCCGGCCAAAAAGGCCGCCGCCAAGACCGCTGCCGCAACCAAGGCTCCGGCCAGGCGCAGGAAGGCGGCCTGAGTGGATTTGGATACTTTGCTCGACCTGCTGCAATGGCCGGCCATGGCGGTCACGCTGTGCGCCGCCTTCCTGGTCGGCGCCCGCCATGCGCGGCGCCGGATCCTCGGCTTCTATACCTTCATTGTGTCGAACCTCATGTGGATTGCCTGGGGCGTGCATGACGGAGCCTGGGCCCTGATCGCGCTGCAGGCGGGGCTGTGTGCGATGAACGTGCGCGCGATTATCCGCAACCACAAGGAGGCGGAGGCCGAAACCCACGACCAGGCCGGGGCCCGCCAGCCCTCGTGAAGCGCAGGCCCGCGCGTCAAACCGTTTTGCCGTGAACCATGCACGGCTGAACGCATCTCCTTGGACAGGCCGTGCACAGCGGCCTTATCGTCGCGGCATACCACCAAGGAGACGCGATGAAAGCAGCAATTCCCATGTTGTTCCTGGCCGCCGGCCTGTGCCTGTCCGCGCCGCAGATGGCCCGCGCCGACGATCCCGCGCACAGCAGGAAGCAGATCGAGGCCGTGGTCGAGAGCTTCCGGACCTCCCTCATCAAGAAGGACAAGGAAGCCTTCCTGCAGCTGTTCATGAAGGAGGACATCACCTGGGCCGGCGTGACGACCGACGCCTCCATCGAGATGCTCTACGCAAGCCGCCCCAAACCCGAGATGAAGCGCCCCTTCAAGTACTTCACCAGCACGCCGCGCCGGTTCATCGACATGATCGTCAAGGATCCGGCGCCGGTCGAGGAGACCTTCTCGAACCTGCGTATCGAGACCGATGGCGACGTTGCCCAGGTCTGGTTCGACTACACCTTCATGGAGGGGAGCCACCGCAGCAACTGGGGCAAGGAGAGCTGGCAGCTGGTGCGGCTTGACTCCGGCTGGAAGATTGCGTCCGTCGTCTGGTCGCAGGAAATCAATCCGACCCCGCCGCCCAAGCCGTGAACGGCGCTACTTGGCCTTGAATCCCAAGGCCTTCATCGCTTTGGTCAGCGTGACCGCGCTATCCTCGTAATCCTCCCACGGCGAATTGCCGATCGCCAGCCGCTCCCCGACGGTGCGCACGGTCCAGTGCGCCCCTGACCTCAGGTCCATCAGCTCTTCCCAACGCACCGGCACCGATATCCCCAGCCCCGGCCGGGTGCGCGCGGACCAGGCCGCGACCGTGGTCGCGCCGCGCCCGTTGCGCAGGTAGTCGATGAAGATGCGGCCCACGCGGTTCTTGGCGCCGCTCTTGTCCGAGAAGCGCTCCGGCAGGGTCTTCGCCAGGTGGGTCACGATGGCATGCGAGAAGTCCTTCACGGTGTCCCAGTCCAGCTTGGGCTTGAGCGGCACCACCACGTGCAGGCCCTTGCCGCCGCTGGTCTTGAGGAAGGGATTCAGGCCCAGCTCCTGCAGGAAGGCGCGCACCAGCTGGGTCCCTTCCTGCACCTGGGCGAAGGTGATGCCCTCGCCCGGGTCGAGGTCGAACACGAAGCGGTCCGGTGTGTCGTAGCGCTTTTCGACCGCGTTCTGGCTGTGGATCTCGACCACGTTCCACTGGGCGCAGGACAGGATGCCTTCGACGCTGTCGATGCGCGTCATGCGCGGGTGGTCCGGATCGAGGGCCTGGTCCAGCTGGCCCACGCCCGGCATCTTGCGCGGATCGACCACGTGCTTCTGGAAGAACAGCTCACCGCCCACGCCCTCGGGCGCGCGCACCAGCGAGACCGGGCGGCCCTTCAGGTGTTCCATCATCAGCTCGCCGACCAGCGCGTAGTACTCGACCAGTTCGAGCTTCGTGACGCCGCTCTCCTTGTCCATCACGCGTTCGCCGTGGGTGACTTTGAACGTTGGCGGCAAACCGCTGGCCGCCGGCGCGGCTTTCGCTGCCTTGCTCGATGCCTTCGCTGCCTTCGCCGGCGCGGCACTGGCGCGCTTGCGCGGCGCCGGCTTGCTGTCTGCCGCCTGCTCCTCGGGTTTCATGCTTGCCCGCTCCTTCCCATTTTCCTGCACGTGTCTGGCCTGTTCGCGCACCACGCTTTTGGCCGGCTTGTCCTTGCGCAGGCCTTGGAACACGGGGTGGCGGATCGAATTGGTGGCGGTCCATTCCGAAAAACTGACCTCGGCCACCAGGTTGGGCTTGACCCAGTGGTTGCCGCGGCCGGGCACCGCGCGCGGCGGGAAGGGGTTCTCCTCGGTCGCGATGGCTTCCAGCGTCTCGCGCATGTGGCGCAGCGAGGCGCCGTTGAAGCCGCTACCGCAATTGCCGGCGTAGCGCAGCACGCCCTGCTCGTCGTAGTAACCGAGCAGCAGCGAGCCGATGCCGGTGCGCGCGCCATGCGGGTCGGTCCAGCCGCCGATCACGAACTCCTGGCGCATCCCGCACTTCAGCTTGATCCACTCGGGCGAGCGGCGCGTCACGTAGCGCGAGTCGCGGCGCTTGCCGATCACGCCTTCCAGCCCGATCTGGCAGGCGGCCACCACCAGCTGGCTGGGGTCGGTGCCGAATTCGGAAGAGAAGCGCACGGTGTCGGACGGCTTCGCCGCCAGGACTTCCTCGAGCAGTGGACGGCGCTGATCCAGGCGCACCTCGCGCAGGTCGTAGCCCTTCATGTAGGGCGCGTCGAAAACGAAATAAACGATTTGCGCGCGGTTGGAGCCGTCGAAGGCCAGCTGCAGCAGGTTGAAGTTCGGCTTGCCGTTCTCGTCGTGGACCACGATCTCGCCGTCGTACCAGCCGTCCGGCAGCTTCATGCGCTTGATCTCTTCCTGCAGCGGGCGCAGCTTGTCGGTCCAGTCGTTGCCGTTGCGGGTGATCAGGCGGATGTCCTTGCCCTTGTCAGCGACCCGGGTCAGCATGCGGTAGCCGTCGAACTTGATCTCGAAGATCCATTCCTCGGGACGTTCGGGCGGCGCGTCGACCAGGGTCGCCAGCTCGGCGCTCAGCGTTTTCGGCAGCTCGGCTTTTACTGCGCCCTCGGGCATGGCGCCGCGTTTCGCCGTCTTCGCAGCCGGCTTGGCGGCGGCAGTCTTGGCAGCCGCTTTGGCGGCTGGCTTTTTGGCAGACTTGGCCTCCGCCTTCAACTCGGCCACCTTGGCCCGTGCCGCCGCCCGATCCCCGGGCGCACCCGGCATCGGCAAGTCCTTGACGCTGTCCGGCATCTCGTCGACCACCGAAAACTCGGAGGCCGGGCGCATGTACTCGTCGTTTTCCTTGATCAGCAGCCAGGGCTCCTGCTTGTCGTCCTCATGGCCGCGCAGGCGCACCAGCACCCAGCGGCCGTGCATCTTGTGGCCATGGATCTCGAACTTGATCTCGCCCTTGGCATAGCCCTTGCGAGGGTCGCCGATCGGCTCCCAGGTGCCCTTGTCCCAGACGATGACCTCGCCCGCGCCATATTGCTTGGGCGGGATCGTGCCTTCGAAATCGGAATAGGAGATCGGGTGGTCCTCGACGTGGATCGCCATGCGTTTGTCATGGCTGTCGAAACTGGGGCCTTTCGGCACGGCCCAGCTCTTCATGGTGCCGTCGAGTTCGAGACGGAAATCGTAGTGCAGCCTGGTGGCCCAGTGCTTCTGGATCACGAAGGTCAGCGCGCCGGTGCTGGCGTCGCCGCCTTCCGCGGGTTCCGACGTGATCGAAAAATTCCGCTTGGCCTTGTATTCCTTGAGTGCGTCGGGCATGGCATCACCTGTACATCAGCAGCAATGTTGCCAATGTACGGCGATGCCGCGGGCGCGACTGTACGGCAGCTAACCGTCGCGCGCCCCGCTCACTTTCTGCTCAACTGAGCAGTTACTTCCGCTCGGATGAGCTCTGATCGCGCGCAGCCCGGAATTCCGAATCCTTGCTCCAGTTCGGCCAGGCGTTCGAGTCGGCCAGCTCGCGGCCTACCGCGTACAGAATGCCCAGGTCGCGCGTCATGCCCTCGAAGGTCCACTCCGCATGCCATTCATCGGAGGGCTGGTGGTAGTTCTCCTTGACGTAGCGGTCGGACTCCTTCTTGCCGGCGGCGACGCCACCCTGCTCCCAATGCTCGCCCGAACCGAAGGAAATCGCCGGCACGCCGCGCTTGGCGAAGGGGAAGTGGTCGGAACGGAAGAAGTGGCCGGCTTCCGGTTTCGGGTCCGGCGAATAGCTCAGCTTCGCCAGCTTGGCCTTCGCCACCAGGCGGTCCAGCAGGTCCAGCTTGGCGCTGCCCGAGATCGTGAAGTCGCGCGCGCGGCCGTAGGGGCTGAGGGCGTCCATGTTGATTACGCCGACCGTCTTCGCCAGCGGATACACCGGGTTCGAGGCATAGTATTCGGAGCCCAGCAGGCCCTTCTCTTCGGCGGTCACGGCCAGGAAGACCACGCTGCGCTGCGGCGCCGGCGCGGCCGCGTACACGCGCGCCAGTTCCAGCAGGGCCGCGATGCCGGTCGCGTTGTCGACCGCGCCGTTGTAGATGCGGTCGCCCTTGGCGTCGGGCAGGCCGATGCCGAGATGGTCCCAGTGGGCGCTGTAGACCACGTACTGGTCCGGATGCTGGCTGCCCTCGCGCACGGCGAGTACGTTCTTCGAGACGATGGTCTGGGCGTCGACCGCATACTTGCCCGACATCGACACGCCCGTCAGCTCGACCGGCTTGAAGCTGCGCGCTTGCGCCGATTTCTTCAGCTTGTCGAAGTCCAGGCCGGCGCGCTTGAACAGGTCGACCGCCAGGTCGCGCTGGATCCAGGCTTCGACCGGCGCGTGCGCCTCCAGCGGGTTCTTGCGCACCACGTCGTACATGACGTTGGTGTTCGAGTTTTTCACCGTCGCCCAGCCGTAGGAGGCCGGCGCGGTCTCGTGCACGATCAGGGTGCCGAGCGCGCCGCGGCGGGCCAGCTCCTCGAATTTATAGGTCCAGCGGCCGTAATAGGTCATGGCCTTGCCGCCGAACTCGCCCTTGCCGATGTCGAAGTCCGGGTCGTTGATCAGGACCACGGCCAGCTTGCCTTTCAGGTCCTGGCCCTTGAAGTCGTCCCACTTGCGCTCCGGCGCGGTGACACCGTAGCCGACGAAGACCAGCGGCGCATCCTTGAACTCGACGCTCTTCGCGCCCGTCATCGCTGCGCGCACGGAGATCTGCTCGCCCTGGGTCAGCGCGTCTTCCTTGCCTCCGCCCTTGACGCTCACCGTCACCGGGCCCTTGATCTCGAAACGCCCCAGCGGCACGTCCTGGGTCCAGCCGCGCTTGCCGTCGACCAGGTCGCCCCCCGGCTTGAGGCCGGCCGCTTCGAACTGGTTGACGAGATAGGCGACGGTCTTGGCTTCGCCCGGGGTGTTCGGGCCGCGGCCCTCGAACTCGTCAGAGGCGAGCACCTTGACGTCGTGCGACAGGTGGGAGGCCTCGATCTGCACGGCCTGCGACGCGGGCGGCGCGGGTTTGACGGCCGGGGCGGTCGGTGCGGCATGCGTGGACGCGGCCAGCGCGGCCGCGGACAGGATGGCGATGGAAGTGGTCTTCACGGTTTATGGATTTTGTTGGTTAATTGGAAATGCCGAATGAGTATCCGTGGAATAATTTCCACTGTCAAATATGCATCAATCGTGCGCGTGGCATATAGTTGGCTTCCATTTCGCACCCGATCGAGAGCTCATGTGAAACCGTCCGCCCTGCTCATCCCTTCCCTCTTCTTCGCGGCCGCCCTGGCCGTCCCTGCGTCCGCTCAGACTGCTACGCCGGCCACCGATCCCGTGGCCCAACTGGTCTCCCAGCTCGACCTGAACCGCTACAAGGACACCATCCGCAACCTGGCACGCTTCGGCGACCGCCGCCAGGGCACCGAGCGCAACCGCAAGGCGATCGACTGGATCGAGGCCCAGCTGAAGTCCTACGGCTGCGCCACCGAGCGTATCCGCTATGAATACACGCCGCCCGCGCCGCGTCCGCCCGGCAGCCCGCGCCCGGCAGGTACCGGAGGTGGCCGCGGCGGTCCGTCCGGCCAGGGCGGCAGCACCCTGTTCGGCACCCGCGCGCCAACCGGCGTCAACGAGAACCCCATGAGCCAGCCGGACGAGCGCCTGCGCGCCCTGAACGCCGAGCAGCCCGATCCGAAAGGCGGCCCGCGCGAAGAGGTCTACTGCACCAAGGTCGGCAACACCCATCCCGAAGAGATGTACATCGTCGCCGCCCACATGGACGGCATGGGCTATGGCGAGGCCGCCAACGACGACGCGTCCGGCACCGCGCTGGTGATGGAACTGGCGCGCATCCTGAACGCATCCGGCGTGACGACCGGGCGCAGCATCCGCTTCGCATTGTGGAACAACGAAGAGACCGGGCTGAACGGCGCCGCGGCCTACGTCAGCCAGCGCAAGGACCTGCAGGAGATCGAGTCGCCGAAGGGCTCCGGCCGCTATCCGGAACCGCGCTGGCTGGGCATGATCCAGCACGACATGATGATGTTCGACCACGGCATGCCGGTGGCGCACCTCGACGCGAACGGCAAGACGGTCACCAGCCCCCTGCCCGAACAGCGCCGCGAAGCCGACGTCAACATCGAGTTCCAGGCGAATGCCAGGCAAGCCGAAGGGGCCCAGAAGCTGGCCTGGACCTTCCGCGCCGCGAACGACAAGTACGCTTCGGACTACCCCGCCTCGGTCGGCCCGCACATGACCAACACGGACTCGACCCCGTTCATGGACCTGGTGCCCTCGATCTCGCTGCGTGAAAACGAGCGCGGCCAGCAGATCGGCGCCGGCTGGAATCCGCACTGGCACCAGCCGACCGACCTGGTGGCCACCTTCAGCGACAAGGATTACCTCCTGGGCCTGAACGCGGCGCAGACCACGCTAGCGGCGATCGCCCAGCTTGCCGGCGCGCGGACGGCGCAGTGATAGCTATTTGTAAGAACATGTAAAAGCGCGTCAACTGACCGGCGAACAGGCGCGTTGAGGGACCAGTAACACCGGGAATGTCCCACCATATCAACGACAAACTGAAGGAAACATCGCCATGAGCAAAATCGTCGCTACCCTGATCGCCGGTCTGTTTGCTACCTCGGCATTTGCCGCCCAGTCGACCGCAACGTCGCCGGCCCCGGCAACGGCGCATGCCGCCAAGGCCGATGCAAAAGCAGACAAGGACATGGCCAAAGCCGAGGCCAAGGAAACCAAGGCAGCAGCCAAGGCCGATGCCAAGGTAGAGAAGAAAGAAGCCGAAGCCAAGTCGGACGTCGCCGTCGCCAAGGCCGACGCCGCCAAGACCAAGGCAAAAGCACACAAGAAGGCCGAGAAGGCCAAAGCGGAGGCTGCTGCCGACAAGGCCGTGGACCACGCAGACAAGAAAGCCGACGCGGCAGCAGCACACTAAGCCCACGCGGCTCAAGCCCCATCACCTCCGAAAGACAGGCCACGGCCTGTCTTTTTTTTGTGGTGGGCGGTCGATAAACCTGCTGCGCGTTGCATTTTCGCCCTGCGATGCTCGCCGTACCGTAAGTACGGCTGCGCTTCTCGGACGAAACTGCCGCCGCTCGCTACGGTTTCTCGATCCGCCGATACAATAGTGGTCTGCTTCGTTTTTGGGACCGCCATGCACAAGATCGTCTTCCTCGACCGCGACAGCCTGATCGCCACCGTCCGTCCGCCCGCCTTCGAACACGAATGGCAGGACTACCCGGCCACCGCGCAGCACGAAGTCGTCGAGCGCCTGCGCGGCGCCACGGTCGCGATCACCAACAAGGTGCCGCTGCGCGCGGCCGAGATCGCCCAGCTGCCGGATCTGAAACTGGTGGCCGTGGCCGCCACCGGGACCGACAACGTCGACCTCGCCGCCTGCCGCGAACGCGGCATCGCCGTCTGCAATATCCGCAATTACTCGGTGGTGTCGGTGCCGGAGCACTGCTTCGGGCTGATCCTGGCGGTGCGGCGCAATCTTCTCGCCTATGCGGCCGACGTCGCCGCCGGCCGCTGGGAACAGTCGACCCGCTTCTGCCTGCTCGACCACCCGATCGGCGACCTGGCCGGCAGCCGGCTCGGCATCGTCGGCTATGGCGCGCTGGGGCGGCGCGTGGCGCAGATCGGGCGGGCGTTCGGGATGGAGATCGCGGTTGCGTCGCGCTCTCCCGTCAGCGATGACGATGTGCTGCAGCTGCCGCTGGCCGAACTGCTGGCGACTTCCGACGTCATCAGCCTGCACCTGCCGCTGACCGAGCAGACCCGCCACATGATCGCCGCCGCCGAACTGGCGTCGATGAAGAAGAGCGCCATCCTGATCAACACCGCCCGCGGCGGCTTGGTCGACGAGGCGGCGCTGGCCGCGGCGCTGCAGAACGGCACGATCGCCGGCGCCGGCTTCGACGTCTTGAGCAAGGAGCCGCCCGTGCCGGAGAACCCGCTGCTGAATCTGAAGCTGCCCAACTTCGTCCTGACCCCGCACGTGGCCTGGGCCAGCGGCGGCGCCATGCAAACCCTGGCCGACATGCTGGTCGAAAACATCGACGCCTGGGCGGCCGGCACGCCCAAGAATCTCGTATGAGCATCACGGCTTCAAGCATCGTCCAGCTGGTCGATACCTTCTATTCCCGCGTCAGGGAAGACGCCGTGCTCGGCCCCGTGTTCGAAGCAAAGCTGGCCGGCCACTGGCACGAGCACATGCCGCGGATGGTTGCGTTCTGGACCAAGGTCCTGCTGGACACCGGCGAATTCCAGGGCAACGTCTTCGGCAAGCACATGGCCTTGAGCGGCATCGGCAAGGAGCACTTCGTGCGCTGGCTGACCCTGTTCAGGCTGACCGCGATCGAGGTCTTCGGTCCCGAGGACGCCGACCCGGCGCTCCTGGTGGCGAACCGCATCGCCAGCAGCCTGCAGCTGGGCTTCTTCGGCGATATCCAGGTCCAGGTCTGACGATCCAGCACGGATGCTGAGCCGAATCCAGGACCTCATGCTTCCGCCGCCCGGCATGGCTTTCGACTTCAGCCAGCCGCACGGCGAGCCGGCCCTGACGCCGGCGGACGGGGTCTCCTGGCGGGTGTTCGCCAATCCGGTGGCGCTGTTCATCGGCGGCGTGACGGCGGTGCTGCTGGAGCTGGCCGAACCCTCCGTCCGTTCGGGCGTCTGGGACCACAGCAGCTTCCAGCGCGATCCGCTCACACGCCTTCGGCGCACCGGCTTTGCGGCCATGATGACGGTGTATGGGCCGCGCACGGCGACCGAGCAGCTGATCGCGCGCGTGGTGCGCATGCACGCGCATGTGGAAGGCAGCACGCCGGATGGTGTCGCCTATCACGCCAACGATCCGCGCTTATTGGACTGGGTGCATGCGACGGCCAGCTTCGGCTTTACCGAGGCTTATCACCGCTATGTGCGTGGCTTGTCGGCGCTCGAAAAGGATGCTGCTTTCGCCGAGGGCCAGGCCTCGGCCGGGCTGTATGGCGCGACCGGGGCGCCTGCTTCGTGGGCTGCCTGGGAGGCGCTGCTGGCGCGGACTGCACCCGGGCTGGAGGGCTCGGACATCCTGGCGGATTTTATGCGGATCATGGAGGACGCGGCCATCTTGCCGGCGCCGATGCGCTGGCTGCAAAGGCTGCTGGTGCGCGCCGCCGTGGACATCCTGCCGGAGCCGGTGCGTTCGCTGCCGCAGTTGCGCGGGCATGGCTTGCGGTTAGGCGAAGCGGCGCTGGTGCGGGCGCTGGCGCGCGGGTCCGTGCTGCTGCCCCTTGGCGATACGCCGCCGGTGCAGGCGGCGCGGCGGCTCAAGGCAGGCATCAACGCATCAGCATATCCAGACCAACAATGACCGATATGGTGATCGAAGCGACGGCGTAGCTTGCCAACTGATCTTTCCAGTTCAGCTGCAGGCGCCTGCTTGCCTTGACAAGCAAAACCAGCAGGCCGGCCGCCACCAACACCGGCAGTGTCCATTTTCCCAGTCCCAGGAACATGCTCACCCGCGCCTCATCGTTCGGATACACGACGCTTACCAGTCCGGCCACCAGACGCATGAAAAATGCGGCATAGAGGAAGGCATATACCCTAAAGGATGAGCTTTGGATTACCAGGAGATACGCGATCACGCCTTGAACGATCGTTACGATCGGCGCGGCGATATCGGCCAGAGCCCGTTGCCAAGGCTGGGTTGGCGACAGATACGACACGCCATTCAAACCGAAGCGCATATCGAAACCCAATGCTGCGCCCATCAGCCAATGCGAGGCTTCATGGACCAAGTGGGTAATGAAGAAGACAAGGATGAGCCAGGCGAAAAACGGGGGGCGAAGTTTCACGGTATTGGTTGGAATTATGTATGTGTAGTGCTTACACTATACATAAAGACAATTTTCTAAGGTGCAATTTTTTACGATAGGCGACGCTAAAACTACAGTGCGAACACGGGAGCCTCGCGCACCAGGCTCGCCGACAGCACACGCTGGACTTTGTCGATGTCGACTGGCTTGGTAAGGTGGAGGTCGAAGCCCGCCGCCAGGCTGCGCGCCTGATCGGCTTCGCTACCCCAGCCTGTCAGCGCCACCAGCACGCGGGCCTGCGCACCCGGCAAGGATCGCAACAGAGATGCAGTCTCGTACCCATTCATGCCCGGCATGCCAATGTCGAGGAACACCACCGCAGGGTCATGGCACTTCACCATCGCGACCGCCGTCTGCCCGTCATGCGCGAGGAATACCTCGTGGCCGCTCATCTCAAGCACCATCGCCATGGTCTCGGCCGCGTCGCGGTTGTCGTCGACGACCAGCACCCTGTGCCGTTCGATCACGGCCGGACTCGGCGGCCGCGCGACCTCGGCCGGCTGCGGCGTGTCCGCACGCGGCAGCCAGATGCGGAACAGGCTGCCGGCGCCGGGGCCGGCGCTCTCGGCGGCGACGCGGCCACCGTGCATCTCGACCAGCCCCTTGACGACGCTCAGGCCGATGCCCAATCCGCCCTGCGCATGGTCCAGGTGCTGCTGAACCTGCGCGAAGCGGTCGAACACATGCTCCAGCATATCGGGCGGAATGCCGATGCCCGTGTCGGCCACCTCGATGAGCAGCATGCCCGCCTCAGTGGCCTCGGCGCCTCGCAGCGACACGCGGCCTCCGCGCGGAGTGTATTTTGCCGCGTTGTTTAGCAGGTTGCCCACCACCTGCACCAGCCGGGTCGGGTCGCCGGTGACGCGTAGCGCCGGATCGACACTGTCCCAAACGAGCTCATGGCCCTGCGCGTCGAACAAAGTCTGCACACTCTCCAGCGCTTGTTCGAGCACGGACTGCAATGAAAGCGATTCCTGCCGCAACAGGATCTTGCCCTGGCGGATGCGGGCGATGTCGAGCAGGTCGTCGACCAGGTGCACCATGTGATCGAGCTGACGTTGCATGATGCCTAGCACTTGACTCGCCTGGCTCGGCAGGCCGCCTTTGATTTTCTGCAGCAGGTGCACGCCGGTTCGTAAAGGTGCGAGCGGGTTACGCAACTCGTGCGCGAGCGTGGCCAGGAAGTCGTCTTTCTGGCGATCGGCAAGCTTGAGTGCCTCGCGCGTGCGTACATAGTTCGTAATGTCGACACAGGCGCCGGTCATTGTTTTCGCCCGTCCCGTCGGGTCCAGGAAGGTACGGCCGCGATCGTACAGCCAGTGCAGCGAACCATCCGGATACACTACCCGGAACTCCATGTCGAAATCATCGCCGAAATCGCGGCAGCGCTCGCAGCGGCGGATAACTTCGGCGCGGTCGTCCGGGTGCACCAGCGCGATGAATTGGTCGAGGCTGCGTACCGCCTCCCCGGGACGGAGACCGAACAGACGGTCGAGCGCATCGTCCCAGGTGAGCCTGTTGTCCAGAATGTCCCAGTGAAAGGTGCCGGTGCGGCTGGCTTCCAGCGCCATCTCCATCGCCAGCTCGGTGGTCTTGCGGCTGGTGATGTCCATCGCCGTGCCGTTAGCGCGTACACAGCGGCCGGCATCGTCGAAGAGTCCGCGTCCCTTGGCCGCGACCCAGCGAACCCGGCCGTCGTCGCGGCCCACCGTGCGGTACTCGACATTGTAAAGCGCGCGCTGCTCCGGATCGCAGGCGGCCGCGAACGCGCGGGCCACCATGGCCCGGTCGTCCGGATGCAGGATGGCGAAAAAATCGTCCAGTGAAAGCGCTTCGTCGGTCATGATGCCGAACATGGTTCGCAGGCGCGGTTGCCAAATCATACTGCCATCGGCCACATTCACATCCCAGAACGCGATCTCGGCAGCGTCCGTGGCCAGGCGCAGGCGTTCTTCGCTCTCGGCCAAGGCTTGCTGCGACACGCGCGCGACGCGTGCATTGTCTGCGAGCTTCACAGTCGCGGTGGTTTCGATCGCCGCACAGAAGATGCCCGCGACCAGCCCTTCGTCATCCAGCAAGGGGGAGTAAGTGAAACTGAAATAGTGTGGTCCAGGCGTCTCACGGCCGCCCAACTGAAACGGTTTATTCTTGAACGAGAGCGATTCGCCGCGCATTACGGCCTCGTCCAAAGGCCGCAGTTCCTCCCAGATCTCGCTCCATACCTCTGCCCTCGAATGACCCAGCGCATCGGGGTGTTTATTGCCAAGTATGGGGATGTAAGCGTCGTTGTAGAGCAAGATGTGGCGTGGCCCCCACGCGATGGACATCGGTTGCTGCGTCCGCAGCATCAGGTTCACGGCAGTTTTCAAGGACAACGGCCATGAGTCCAGTATACCCAGCGGCGTTGCCGACCAGTCGTAGCAACGGATCATTGCGCCCATAGCGCCACCGCCGCGAAAATGCGGGTGGTCAGAGGAGTCGGTCATTGGTATTGCTCTATATAGCCGGGACGGGGCGATTCGCGAAGTTTGATTGGGCAGGCCTGGAAGCCGATCCGCGCGCCGTGTCCTGGCACGCATGCCCATCATATCAGTCTAATGACAAAGCGTCATTACACCTGCCAGCCAACGATCGCCTGCAGCAGCTTCAATGACCCTCCCTTCTGGCCAACCCGGATACTACGATACTTTCGCGCTGCCTTGCTGAGTGGCCGCGGCAGCAAGATCCAGCCCCTGCACTGCCCGCAAAGGCAAATCCAGGATAAACAAGGTCCCCTGCCCGCTCTCCACCCGGATCGTCCCGCCCAACAGCGTCGTGACGATGTTATAGGCGATATTCAAGCCAAGCCCAGTCCCGCCCTGCCCCATCCGCGTCGTAAAGAAGGGATCGAAAATCCGCGACAGATGCTCGGCCGGAATCCCGCGCCCATCGTCCCGGAACTCGATGCGCACGCGGTCGGAACCGGCAAGCGAAGCCGCCAGCACCATCTTCCCGCCCGGCCCCTCGAAGGCATGCAGCAGCGCGTTGTTGACGAAGTTAATCAGCACCTGCCCCAGCGGTCCCGGATAACTATCCATGACGATGCCCGGCGCGACCTGAAGCTCCAGAGAATGCCCGCCGCGCCGCACCTGGTTCATGATGGTGGCGGCGATTTCCTGGCAGGCCTGGGCCAGGTCGAAGCGGCGGCGCTGGGTGCTGGCCTGGTCGACCGAGACCTGCTTGAAGCTGTTCACCAGTTCGGCCGCCGCGTGCAGGCTGCGCTGGATCAGGGCGCTGGCTTCGCTGGCGGCCGCGATCCACCCTTCGAGTTCCGACTTCTTCAGGTTGGCCGAGGCGAAGCGCGCAGCCAGCATGTCCGTCTTTTCCTGCAGCGTGCTGGCCATCAGCAGGCTGTTGCCGATCGGCGTATTCAGTTCGTGAGCGACGCCGGCTACCAGCGAGCCGAGGGAAGCCAGCCTCTCGTGGGCTGCGAGCTGGGCCTGGGTGTCCTTCAGCTGGCGGTAGGCATCGGCATTGTCCAGCGCTACACCGACGTAAGCCGCCAGGGTGCTGAGCATGTCCAGTTGCAGATGCTGGTAGGCCTGGCGTTCGCGGCTCTGCACGCACAGCACGCCCAGCGCGCGGGCGCCGAGCAGCACCGGCACCAGGATCAGCGAAGCCGGCGGCCGTGCATCCGGCTCGTCCTGCAGCTTGCCGACCCAGCGCGCGGCGTCGCGCTCGAAATCGTCGATCAGGAATTCCTCGCCGTTCTCCGCGCAGCGCAGCGCCATCGCCATCACGCGGGCGCCGCACTGTTCGGCGCCGTCGACGCGCTTGCCGTCTTCGATCACGAAGGGGCAATCGAGACGGTCGCCGCGCAGCACGCCGATCGCGAACACGTGCACGTCCATCAGCTGCCGCACCTGGCCGTAGACATTCTTCATGATCGCCTCGCTGTCCAGGTTGGAGGTGAGTTCGCGGCCGATGTCGGACAGCAGTGCGATGTTGCGGCGCGCCTGCAGCGCCGCTTCCTTCTGCTGCTCGGCCGCTTCCTTCTGCAGCACCAGTTCGGCGGTGCGCGCGCCGACGGTGCGTTCCAGCCTTTCGGTCTGCTGCATCAGCGCGCGGATGCGCAGCCGGTAGATGGCGACGCCGGCGCCGATGACGGCCAGCCCGCCCAGCAGGCGGAACCACCAGGTCATCCAGAACGGCGGCGCGATGTCGATGGCGAGGTGCGCCGGGGTGTCGCTCCACAGCCCGTCCTTGTTGGCGGCGCGGACCTCGAACACGTAATGGCCCGGGTCCAGGTTGGTATAGGTGGCGAAGCGTTTGCTGGCGTCGGTCTCGGTCCAGTCGCGGTCGAAGCCCTGCAGGCGGTAGGCGAAGCGGTTGCTCTGCGGGTCGGCGAAATGCAGGGCCGCGAACTCCAGCGTGAACACGGAATCGCGGTAAGGCAGCTCGACCCGCGGCGAATCGCCTGCGGCGTGCGGCAGGCGCGAACGGTTCTGCACCAGGAAGTCGGTGATGACCGGCTGCGCAGGATACGGGTTGTCGCGCACCGCGTCGGGCATGAAGGAAGTCATGCCGTTGGCGCCGCCGAAGTGCAGCTCGCCGTCGGCGCCGCGCGCGGCCGAGCCGACGAAATAGGTGCCGTCCAGCAAGCCGTCCTTCGCGCTGTAGCTCTTGAATTCGCCGGTGGCCGGGTCGATGCGGGTCAGGCCCACCGTGGTGCTGACCCAGAGCTCGCCGCGGGCATCTTCGAGGATGGCGCCGATCGGCACCGGCTCGTGCGTATTCGTCACCGGGAAATAGCGGAACATGGCGCCGCCGGCGGCGTCGCGCTCCATGCGGTGCAGGCCGGCCGCGGTGCCGACCCAGAGCTCGCCGCGTGCCGACTCGTACAGATAGTAGACGCGGTTGTGGCGCAGCGTGGCCGGGTCCTTGTCGTCGTGGCGGTAATGGGTGAAGGTGCCGCTGGCGCGGTCGAGGCGGTCCAGGCCATTCTCGGTGCCGAGCCAGATATTCCCGGCGCGGTCTTCGAGCAGCGCGAAGCCGTAGTTCTCGCCGAGGCTCTTCGGGTCGAGCGAATCGTGGCGCCAGGCGCTCAGGGTGCGCCCGTCCGGATCGAGCAGGAACAGGCCGCCGCGGGTGGCCACCCACAGGTTGCCGGCGCGGTCCAGCATCAGGTCCTGCACGTAGTTACTGGCCGCATCCTTGCCCAGGGCTACCGTGGCGAACAGGCCGCTCGCGGCGTCGCGCCAGGACAGGCCAGTGGCCGAACCGACCCACAGGCGCCCGCGCCCGGGCAGCACGGCGGTGATGGTGTCGTCCGGCAGGCTGCCTTTGCGCGCCGGATCGTGGCGGATACGCTCGGCCCGGCCGCTGATCGGTTCCAGGTGGAGGAGTCCGGAGCCGGTCGTTCCCAGCCACAAGCGGCCATCGGCGCCGGCCGCGATCGCGCGGATCTTGCGACTGAGGGTGGCGGTGCGGTCGCCCGGATCGCCCGGCAGCAGCGTGAAACTGCCGAAGCCGCCGCTGGCGAGGTCGGCGCGGTTAACGCCGTTGAACAGGGTGCCGACCCATAAGGTGCCGGTGCGGTCCACGCGCACCGCGCTGACCTGGTTGTCCGACAGGCTGTGGCGGTCGAGCGGCACATTGGTATAGCTGACGAAACGCTGGCTGGCGGGATCCAGCCATTTCAGGCCGTCGAGGTCGGTGCCGACCCACAGGTTGTTGCCGGCGTCGTGGTAGAGGGTCAGGATGCCGGTCTCGGCGATGCCTTCGTCGGCGCCGACGTGGCGGCGCTGGGGCTGGCCCTCGCCGGTGCGCCAGGCGTCGAGGCCGGCGCCGGTGCCGACCCACAGCGTGCCGTTCTGCGCCATCGACAGCGACAGCACGGTGTTGCGCTTGGCGCCGCCGCGCGGATCGATGTCGTAGTGATCGAAGCTGGTCGCGCCGGCCGGCAAATGGTCGATGCCGACGCCGGTGCCGACCCACAGCCCGCCGCGCCCGTCGAGTGCCAGTGCGCTGACGCGGTCGTCGCGCAGGCTGCTGGAGTCGGCGTCGTCGTGGCGGAAAACACGGAAGCGTCCGCTGGCGGTGTCGAGGTGGACCAGGCCCTCGCCGGTGCCGACCCATAGCCCGCCGGCGCCATCGCCGACGATGGCGGCCACGGCGCGGTTGCGCGCCAGCAGCTCGCTGCCGGAGGCGAAGGGATAGCGGACGAACTTCTGGCGCGCTTCGTCGAAGCGGGCCAGGCCGCCGCGCGTGCCGAACCACAGCCGCCCTTCGCCGTCTTCATACGAAGCCTGGACGTAATTGTCGGGCAGGCTGGACTGATCGGCTGGATCGCTGCGGAACGCGCGGATGCGGTAACCATCGTAGCGGTTCAGTCCGCTCTGGGTGCCGAACCACATGAAGCCGGCCCGGTCCTGCAGGATGGTCTTCACGGTTTCCTGCGACAGGCCCTGCTCCAGGCTCAGGTGCTCGAAACGCAGGCTGCGCGGCGCGCCGGCCTGGGCCGGCAGGCTGGCGATCGAGATCAGGACGGTGGCTGCGGCGGCAATTAAAAAGCGGAACATGGACGGTTTTCCGGAGACAGCCTTAAATCTACCAGAAGCCCCCGTTATGTTGAGAAAAATTAAGTCTTCCACCGGTGGGATGTCACTGCTATAATGGCGACTCGGGCGGCTGTAGCTCAGCTGGATAGAGTACTTGGCTACGAACCAAGGGGTCGTGGGTTCGATTCCTGCCAGCCGCACCACTTATGCATGAGAAACGGCTCAGAAAGTTCTTCTTTCTGGGCCGTTTGTCTATTCCCTTCTCCAGTTGCGGGTGTCCTGGACCATCCATCCCAACCCCGGCAGTGCCTGAATCTTCCGGGGCTTGGCCAATCGCCAACCCGCTGCTATAATGCGTGCCTCGGGCGGCTGTAGCTCAGCTGGATAGAGTACTTGGCTACGAACCAAGGGGTCGTGGGTTCGATTCCTGCCAGCCGCACCAACTTCTTCAGGACGAATGGCTCAGAAAGCGATTTCTGGGCCATTTTTCTTTGTTAGAAAGCACGCATTTTCCTCTCTGCTCGTGCTGGTATCCTTGCCGTTTCATCAACGACGGCCTTCCACTCGAGGATACCCATGTCCCAGCCCTACCGACCGAGCGCCGGCATCGCGCCCGCTGTGCTCGCCTCGATGCTCCTGGCAAGCTGTGCGGCGAATGCGCAGGAAGTTCAAACTACCCAGAACACCGCGGCGTTCGCCGATCGCGGTGCCATTCTAAAAACTGCAAGTTGCAGGACGCCAGTCTATTCGATGGCGGCCCTACGCAAGGAGGCGCAAGGCACCGTTACCTTATCGTTCCTGATTGGCCCCGATGGCCATGTGCGCGATGTGGCGATCAGCCGGTCGAGCGGCCATCGCGAGCTGGACGATGCAGCCTCAAGGTCGCTTTCGGGATGCATCTATGAGCCGGCAGTCGCCGAAGGTAAATTTGTGGAAGAAAAATCGAGCGTTTCCTATGTGTTTTCACTTGGCGGGCTGCTGCCCTCGCGCTTCTGACGAGCCTTTGCAATGCCCGCCCGCATGGGCTTGGCCAAACGCCAAGCCGCTGCTATAATACGTGCCTCGGGCGGCTGTAGCTCAGCTGGATAGAGTACTTGGCTACGAACCAAGGGGTCGTGGGTTCGATTCCTGCCAGCC
>NZ_JBWKQA010000009.1:121980-174979 GCF_059418525.1 Telluria sp. GW821-FHT07G12
GCGGCTGTAGCTCAGCTGGATAGAGTACTTGGCTACGAACCAAGGGGTCGTGGGTTCGATTCCTGCCAGCCGCACCACTTTTTCGATGAGAATGGCTCAGAAAGCGATTTCTGAGCCATTTTATTTGCCTCTTCCATACGCTCATCCATACGAGCAGTCCAAGCCGGCAAGTTTTTTGCCGAGCGTTCAATAAAAGTTCGCCAACGGAAATGAACTCGGCCGAGGAGATTCTCGCGTCTGCAAGTAGGATCGATCCTACAAATACTTGGCAACCCTGATAAGTTTTTCTACTCGTTAATGCAATCAGACCCGCCTCCTCTATGAGAATCGGGTAGAAGTCGAGTCCTGTCGGAAATTATTGATCGGACGCATTTTTCCTCGCAGAAGCGCACACATTAGCCGTTTTTCACGCGCTTTATCGACGTTTTGCTACGATGAAGTTCCCCGATTCTTGAAAAACCAAGCTGCAGGACGCAGCTGTTTCTTTGCGAGGTAAGAAATGAATAAATCTTTGATCGCTGGTATCGTGTTTGCTACCGCAACCTTCGGTTCGTCGGCCGTCATGGCACAGACGACCCCGGCACCTACCGCCACCGTTATCGGCAACACCCCGCAGGTCCTGGACCTGACCGATGGCAGCGGCTTCTTCGGTGACACCTTTGCCATGAACAACAATGGCGCCACCTTTGCCGACCACTTCACCTTCTCGGTGACCGGCACCACCAGCATGAACTTCGATGCCATCGTTTCGTCGATCAGCCGCACTGCAGACACCGGCCTCGATTTCAGCGCCCTGTCGCTGTATCGCGTTGGCGGCGGCACCGGCACTGGCGGCACCGCTGGTGATACCCTGGTCACCTCGGGTACTTCGCTGCACTCGGGTGAAATGGATGTCTGGACCCTGTCCAGCGACAACCTGGCCGCCGGCGACTACTACGTCCTGGTGAGCGGTAACCTCGTGTCGGATACCTCGGCCTCGTTTGGCGGCGCCGTGATGCTGGCTCCGGTTCCGGAACCTGAAACTTACGGCATGATGCTGGCTGGCCTGGGTGTCCTGGGCTTCCTGGCTCGCCGCCGCAAGCAGGCCGCGAACCAGGCTGCTTGAGTTCCAGCGTCCGTCTACACGGCATTGGAGCGGAGGTGCGAAAGCGCTTCCGCTTTTTTTATGTCCGCAGCTTCTTGATCAGGCTGCGGTTGCCGAGGATTTCCTCGATCTGCTCGAAGCGGACCGGCTTGACCATGTGGTGATCGAAGCCGGCCTCGAAGGCCAGCTGGCGGTCCTTCTCCTGGCCCCAGCCGGTCACCGCGATCATCACCGTCATCGCGCCGCAGGACAGGCCGCGGATGCCGCGCGCCAGGTCGTAGCCGGACATCTGCGGCAAGCCGATGTCGAGGAAGGCGTAATCCGGGCAGAAGCGCTTGGCCGCGGCCAGCGCATCCGGGCCGTTGTGGGTGATGACCACGCTGTGCCCCATCGCCGTCAGCAGCGCGCCGATGCTGTTGACGAAGTCGACGTTGTCGTCCGCCAGAAGGATGCGGTAGGTCTCGCCGCCGATAAAGGCCGCCGGGGTTGGCTTGGCCGGCAGCTCCGGATCGACCACGATCGGCAGGCGCACCACGAACTGGCTGCCGTCGCCCAGGCCGGCGCTGTGCGCCTCGATCGCCCCGCCGTGCAGTTCCACCAGCTTGCGCGCCAGCGACAGGCCGACACCCAGGCCGGCGGTCGAGCGCTCCAGCGTCGAATCGACCTGTACGAACATCTCGAACACGGTGTTCAGCATGTCCGGCGCGATGCCGATGCCGGTATCCGCCACGACCACCACCAGGGTGCGGTCCTCGACGGTCGCCTTCAGGCTGACGCGGCCGCCGCGGTTGGTGTACTTGGCCGCGTTGTTCAGCAGGTTCGACAGGATCTGCGCCAGGCGCGTGGCGTCGCCGTTCAGGAACACGGGGCGGTCCGGCAGGTCGATCTGCAGCTCGTGGCCGTGCAAGTCGATGTAGGGGCGGACCACCTCGAGCGCGTCGTTGACCACCGCCTTCAGCTCGACGCGGCCGGACTTGATCGTGAACTTGCCGGTGTTGATGCGCGAGACGTCCAGCAGGTCGTCAACCAGGCGCACCATCTGGCGCAGCTGGCGTTCCATGATGTCGGTGGCGCGCTGGGTGGCCTGGGCGTCGCCGCTGCGCAGGCGCAGGATGTCGAGGCCGGTGCGGATCGGCGCCAGCGGATTCCTCAGCTCGTGCGCCAGGGTCGCCAGGAATTCGTCCTTGCGGCGGTCGGCCACGATCAGCGCCTGTTCCGCGCGCTGACGCACCTGCATCTCGTGTTCCAGCGTGGCGTTGGCTTCCTGCAGCGCGTCCGAACGGCGCCCGATCTCGGCCAGCATCTCGTTGAAGGCGTCGATCAGCACGCCGATCTCACCACTCTCCTTGCCCGGCACGCGCAGGGCATAGTCGCGCCGCTGCATCACCTGGCGCGCGACGCTTGTTACGGATTCGAGCGGCCGCGTGATCGCTTCCTGCAGGCGCGAGGCGACCAGCCAGGCGATCGCCAGCGCGCCCAGCATCACCGCGCCGAGGATGGCGCCGTAGCTGAGCAGGCGCTCGAACAGGCCGTAGCGCGAGCGCAGGTAGACGGTGCCGACCATGTCGCCGTTCTCGACGATGTTGCGGAACACGACCAGCTCGCCGCCTTCGATGCGGTAGCCGGAAGCCTGCGGACGCGGCGGCAGCCGGGTCGCGCTGCCCGCCGTGCCCGGCGCCACGTAGCCGGCGAAGCGGGTACCGTTGCTGGTATAGATGGCGGCTGCGAGAATTTGCGGGCGTACCCGCAGCACCGCCAGGTTCTGGCGCGCCGTCTCCTCGTCGTTGAAGGCCAGCGCCGGCGCGGTCACGCGCGCCATGATGTCGGCCTGGGTCATCAGGTCGTCGGTCCAGTAGCGCTGGAAGGCGCGCAGGTCGACCAGCAGCATCGCCACCGAGGCCGCCACCAGGGCCGCCAGCGTGGTCGACACCGCCATCAGGATGAGTTTGCGGCGCACCGAGTTGTCGCCCGCCTTTGCGATCGCGCCTGTCATTGCAGCGCTCCTTTCTGCACCCGGTTCGCCACCGTCAGCAGGCGCGAACTGAGTTTGATGCCATTGCGTTCCGCCGCGTCCAGCGCGACGTCGAAGCGCACGCGTTCGTCGACGATACGGAAATTGATCGCGCTGCCCTGCTGCAGACCGCCTTCGCATTCGGTCACGACCAGCAGCGCGTTGCCGGCCCCGCGCACCAGGCGCCCCACCCGGCCGCCATCGAGGCCGCCGATGAACAGCAGGTGCACCGGGGTCCCCAGCTCGGACTCGCGCAGCACGCGCACCACGATCGGACGGTTGTTCACGGTGCGCCCGCTGACGATGCGCGCCAGCTCGGCGGCCAGGTCGTCGGCGCCGAGCACGCCGATCGTGACATGGCTGGCGGTGTCGGCAAAGGCGCCCGCGGGGAATTCGGCATAGCCGAGGAATTTATACAGGAAGGCCGCCTTCACGCGCCGCTCGAGGGCCGGGCTGGTAACGGCATTCTCGGCCCGCGCCGGCGGCAGCAGGCCATGCTCGCAGCACAGGGCGGCGGCGCACAACAAGGTCCAGCCGGCCAGCCGGTGGCGCATGCCGCGGTTCGACGAAGAGCTCGTTGGACGGTGCATCGGCCGGGTCAGGAATCGAAGACGTCGGTTAACGTGGCGGCCCGCAGGGCAGCGGGACGCGACCCGGACAGTAGTAAATACAGCGAGGAACTCTTCATCATCTTGCTATCGTAGAGCATTTTCCCGAGTGCACCAAGCGTGCGCGAGGGGAAGCACACTCAAGCGGCCTCTGCTGTGCCATTTAGACTATTAATAACTGTCATTACTAATATAAATTGGATTTATTTTTTGCGATGCAGCATGATGCTCATGTCTCCTCTATTCTCCTCCAAGGATAGATTCAGCCCGCTCCCTGAGCGGGCTTTTTTTTGCGCGCGTGCGCGCCGCCCCCGCTTTCCGATTTGGTGTAGGATTTCGTTCTTTTCGTTTAGATAACAACATTTACATCCTGCCATGATCCAACCCGGACAATCCGCCCGCTCCTCCAGCGCCTATGACTGGTCTGCCACCCGGCTCGGCGATCCCGGACAATGGCCATGGCCCCTGCGTATGGCGGCCGACCTGCTGTTCAACCTGCCGCTGCCCGCGCTGCTGGTATGGGGCCGCGACATGACGGTGGTCTTCAACGAGGCCTACGGCGCCCTGGCCGGCCCCGGCTACGGCAAGCTCCCGGGCGGCAACGTGCCGCCGGTAATGCCGCCGCCGCTCGCCGTCGCAAGCAATGAACTCGAGCGCGCCTGGAATGGCGAAGCCGTCATCGCCGGCGCGCGCTCCTTCGGCTTTGCCGGCGTTGCCGCGGGTGCGGAAGCGACGCACGATCTCCACTTCACGCCGCTGCGCTCGGCGGACGGCAAGGCCGACGGCGTGCTGTGCGTCCTGGCGCCGGCCACCGCCGCCGCCGGCGCTGCCGAGCAGGCCGCGGCCGGTCCGCTGCGCATCCTGGTGGTCGAGGACAACGTCGATTCGCAATACCTGGTCTGCGAGATGCTGCGCGCCTTCGGCCACCATGCCGACGGCGTCGGCCACCCGGACGATGCGCTGGCCCGCCTGGCCGCCGGCCGCTACGATGTCCTGTTCACCGACGTCAGCCTGCCCGGCATGTCGGGCGTCGAACTGGCGCGCAAGGCAGTGGCCGATGCCCCGGCGATGCAGGTGATCTTCGCCTCCGGTTACGGCGATACGCTGCTGCGCCACGTCGAATTCCCCTACCTGTCGCTGCAAAAACCCTACGAACTCGACCAGCTTCAGGCGGCACTCGACAAGGTGGCCGGCCAGAAGCAGGCACGTGCCTGAGGCGGGCAACGGTGTGCATCAAACCGCCTGCGCTGGGCTAGAATTCATGTACGGCTTGCCAAGTACGCAGGGCGGGACCGTCCGCGCTTCCCGCGCGGCAGGCCCTTGCGCACGCACACAGCCACGGAACATGATTCAAATCGCTTCTACCTGCAGCACCCCTAGAGCCTCCGCGCCAGTCCGGCCCGGCACGGCGACGGCACAGGAGGCGCGATGAGCGACGAGCTGAGCCAGGCCAGGGAAGCGCTGCGCCGTGCCAACGAGCGCATGGAAAACATGCTCGAAAGCCTGACCGACGGCTTCTGCGCCGTCGATCACGACTGGCGCATCACGTACATCAACGGCCGCGCGCTCGAGATGCTGTCTCCGCTGCAGAAGACGCGCACCGAGCTGATCGGCCAGGACCTGTGGGACGCCTTCCCGGAACTGCGCGGCAGCGCGCTCGAAACCCTCTACCGCAATGCCATGGAGCGCCACGCAACGGCGATCCAGGAATTCTTTTATCCGGCGCTGCGCCACTGGTTCGAGGTGCGCGCCCTGCCCTCGCCCGAGGGCTTGACCCTGTACTTCCAGGACATCGATCGCCGCAAGGCCGACCAGCAGGCTCTTCTGCTCAGTAATAACAGGCTCCAGGTGACGCTGGCGGCCGGCGGCCTGGGCGACTGGCGCTGGGACGCGGCGAGCGACCAGCTGACCCTGGGCGAACGCGCCGCCGCCATCTTCGACCTGCCGGCGGAAACGCCGCTGGCCTGGACCCAGCTGCGCGCCCGCCTCGATCCGAACGACCGCGAAACCGTGCGCCGCGCGGTGCTGCAGGCCTTTGCCGGCCAGAGCGAGGTCGATCTCGAATGCCGCCTGCTGGGCGACGGTGGCGAGGCGCGCTGGGTAACCCTGGTCGGACGCGCGGATTATGCGCAGCCGAACCGCCGCGAAGGCGTACTGGGCATGACCGGCGTGGTGCAGGACATCAGCGCCCGCAAGAGCGCCGAAGACACCCTGCGCCAGAGCGAGGAAGTGCTGCGCGCGCTGGCCAACACGATTCCCCAGCTGGCCTGGATGGCCCAGGCCGACGGCGCCATCGTCTGGTTCAACGAACGCTGGTTCGACTACACCGGCACCACGCCCGACCAGGTGGTCGGCTGGGGCTGGCAATCGACCTGCGAGCCGACCGTGCTGCCGCTGGTGCTGGAGCGCTGGCAGGCCAGCGTGCGCAGTGGCGACCCCTTCGAAATGGAATACCCGATCCGCGGCGCGGACGGCAAATACCGCTGGTTCCTGACGCGTGTGAATCCGGTGCGCGACCGTCACGGGCGGGTCGCGCGCTGGTTCGGCACGAATACCGACGTCGACGAAGTCAAGCGCGCCGAGCAGGCGCTGCGCGACGAGTCGCACGTGCTGGAACTGCTGAACAGCACCGGCAGCGCCCTCGCCTCCACGCGCGAACTGCATTCGCTGCTGCAGGCGGCCACCGACGCCGCCACCGGCATTGCCGGCGCCCGCCACGGCGCCTTCCTGTACCACGGCCGCGACGGTGCGGACGGCAAGATGTTCTCGCTGTACACGGTGTCCGGCGCCAGCACCGCCGAGTTCGAACCCTTCGGCGAGACCGGTTCGAACGCCCTGTTCGGGCCGGGCGTGGCGGCGCCGGGCCAGGCGCTGCAGGAAGTCTTGCGCGCCGACGATATCGCCCAGGACCCGCGCTTCTCCGGCCACTCGCTGTTCGGCGTGCGGGCCGGCACGCCCGCCGGCCATCCGCCGGTGCGCAGCTACCTGGCGGTGCCGGTGATCGCACACTCGGGCGAAGTGCTGGGCACCATGTTCTTCGGTCACCCGGAACCAGGCGTGTTCACCGAACGTACCGAGCGCATCGTGCGCGGCATTGCCGCCCAGGCTGCGGTGGCGATCGACAATGCGCGCCTGTACGAAGCGGCCCAGCGCGCCGCCGAGGAGCGCAAGGTACTGCTCGAGAACGAAAGGCTGGCGCGCGCCGAAGCCGAGCGCACCAGCCAGATGAAGGACGAATTCCTGGCCACCCTGTCGCACGAGCTGCGCACCCCGCTGTCGGCCATTCTCGGCTGGGCCCAGGTGCTGCGCCGCGGCAGCCGCGACCAGAACGACCTGGCCAAGGGCCTGCAGACCATCGAGCGCAATGCCCGCGCCCAGGCCCAGCTGATCGAAGACTTGCTGGACATGAGCCGCATTACCTCGGGCAAGGTCTTGCTCGACATGCAGGTGGTGGGGCCGACCGGCTTCATCGACGCCGCCATCGAGACCGTGCGCCCGGCCGCCGACGCCAAGAACATCCGCATCGAGAAGCAGTACGTGGACGATCCCGGCATGATCGCCGGCGACCCGGCGCGCCTGCAGCAGGTGGTGTGGAACCTGCTGTCGAACGCCATCAAGTTCACGCCGCGCGACGGCCTGGTCGAAGTACTGCTGACGCGCAACGAGGCGAACGTCGTGATCACCGTGCGCGACAACGGCGCCGGCATCAAGCCCGAGTTCATCACCCACGTGTTCGAGCGCTTCCGCCAGGCCGACGCTTCGATGACGCGCCGCCATGGCGGCCTGGGCCTGGGCCTGTCCATCGTCAAGCAGCTGATCGAGCAGCATGGCGGCACCGTGCGCGCCGAGAGCCCCGGCGAAGGCCGCGGCGCCAGCTTCACCATCGAACTGCCGCTGGCCAAGCAGCAGCCGGCGCCGGCCCGCTCGGCGCGCGCGGCCATGATCCTGCCGAACCCGAGCACGCCGGACATGACGGTGCGCAACCTGAACGGCGTCGATGCGCTGGTGGTCGACGACGACCGCGACAACCGCGAGCTGATCAACCGCATCCTGACCGATTGCGGCGCCACCGTTCATATCGCCGCCAGCGCGCGCGAAGCCTTTGCGCGCTTCAAGGAATGCACGCCGAACCTCTTGATCAGCGATCTCGGCATGCCCGAAGTCGACGGTTTCGAGCTGCTCGACTGGGTGCGCCACCTGCCGATCGAGCAAGGCGGCCAGGTCCCGGCGATTGCCCTGACCGCGTTTGCCCGATCGGAAGACCGGTTGCGCGCACTCGAGGCGGGATTCTCCGCGCATATTTCGAAGCCCGTCGAACCGAGCGAATTGATCGCTACCGTGGCTTCGGTGGTGGGCCCGACGGCGCCGCTGGTACACCGCGTTGCAGCCCCTGCCATAGGGCAAAACAGCGTCCGCTAATGTGCGGTTGTTGTTCCTACCCACGCACGCGGCGCTGTCCTACAAGAAATTCTGTGGCGTTTGCTAGACTAGAAAAAGTTGCAGTAGAGGTGGGTTCGGAGTAGTGTTGTCCGGGCCGTTAGCCTCGATTTGACGAGATTACGCATGCCAAGCCGCCAAGACATCCTGAACGCAAAGATTCTGGTCGTAGACGATTCGCCCGACAATATCGAACTCATGGAAGAGATATTGAAGGAAGAAGGCTACACCGATGTCAGCTCCACGATGCTGCCGGAGCAGGTATGCCCATTGCATCGCGAACATAACTACGACCTGATCCTCCTCGACCTGCAAATGCCGGGCCTGAACGGCTTCCAGGTGATGAAGGGCTTGAAGGAGATCGAGCAAGGCGGCTATCTGCCGGTATTGGCGCTGACCGCCCAGCCCAGCTTCAAGATCGCCGCCCTCGAGGCCGGCGCCCGCGACTTCATCAGCAAGCCTTTCGACCTGCTGGAAGTGCACAAGCGCATCCACAACATGCTCGAAGTGCGCCTGCTCTACAAGGAGCTGGCCCAGTACAGCCGCGCCCAGCAGGAACTGGCGCTGCACGACGCCCTCACCGGCCTGCCCAACCGGCGCCTGCTGGAAGACCGCATCGAGACCGCCCTCCAGCACGCCAACCGCAACCACCACAAGGCGGCGGTGATGTACCTGGACCTGGACGGCTTCAAGGCGATCAACGACACCTATGGCCACGCCTATGGCGACGAGATCCTGAAAATGGTCTCGCAGCGTCTGCTGTCGAACTCGCGCAAGGAAGACACGGTGGCGCGCCTGGGCGGCGACGAATTCATCGTCCTGCTCGGCGACATCCACTGCCTGGCCGACGCCCAGGGACCGGCGGCCAAGCTGGTCGAGGCGCTGTCCGAGCCCTTCTTCATCAACGACCTGACCCTGCAGCTGTCGACCAGTATCGGCATCAGCATGTATCCGGACGACGCCGAAAACGTCACCGACCTGATCAGCATTGCCGACTACGCTCTGTACGAAGCCAAGCGCTCGGGCAAGAACCGCTTCTGCGCCAACGGCAACGCGGCGCGCCAGGCGGCGCAGGCCGTCAAGCCGCAAGGGCCGGCGGTGACGCCGTCGGCCTCGGCTGGGGTGGAGCTGGCGCAGCATCGCTGAGCCAATCAATCAGATACCGTCATTCCCGCGCACGCGGGAATCCATACAAAACGTCCAAAGCTACCTACGTCGGGATAGGACGTGGCGTATCACATTTACCGATTCCTGATATTCAGCATGGATCCCCGCTTTCGCGGGGAGTCGGGCTGGGCAATGCCCGGCGCGACAGCAAAAAAAACAGGCGCAGCCGTTTCCAGCTGCGCCCGCCTTATTCAACAAACGAACAATCAGGCCGCGCCGGCCGTCTTGTCTCCGCCCTGCCCCAGGGCATTGCTACCGATGGCTTGCTGGTTGCTCGCCTCGATGGCGGCAGCACCCTGGTGGTCCGTGCTGGCGTCGACCTTCTCCGGCGGCACTTCGATGCGGGTGATGCTGGATTGGATGGACACCGGGTCGCTGGCCGGGAAGGTCATCTCGACGGCGTCGTCGATCAGGGTTTCCTTGGCCACTTCCCCGAGCGGCTCTGCTTCGGCCGAGGCCATCGTGCGGATGGCACGTGCGTATTTCACGGCGCGCAGTTCAGCCAGTTCGCCGATGGTGTTGATGCCAAACGCGTCGCGCAGGGCGTTGGCCTGTTGCTCGGTGATGCCGCGAAGGGCCGTGACCGGCTGGTCGACCAGTTCGCGGAAGCATTTGTCGTGATGGGTATCATTTACGATGATTTGAATATTCATGTCTGTCCTTTCAAGTTGGCGCCTGTCTTCCATTGACACGGTTGAACCAGACACGTTTTCACTATCTCACAAGCGTCGCGGCTTAGTATGTGCGGCACCGAACCATGGTACGGGGGTGCGCACGATTGATTTTTTGTTGCAATTCGCCCGTGTTATCATGACCAATTGCAACACTTTTTCCGGATTTATTTTGCAATGGGGCATGGTCTGCTATCCTTTGCAAAGTTTGTGAATACAATGCGTTGACCCTTCTGGTCCGAAAGCCGTGCCGAACACCGATAAGCCGAAAATCCTCGTTGTCAACGACGATGCCGCCAGCCTGCTGGCGCTCACCAGCCTGCTCGAGCAGTGGGCCGAGGAAAGCAATTACGAAGTACTGTCGGCCCGTTCGGGGCAGGATGCCCTGCGCCAGGTGCTGCGCCACGATTTCGCAGTCATCCTGCTGGACGTGAACATGCCGGGCATGGACGGCTTCGAGACCGCGGAGGCGATCCACCAGCGCCCGCGCTCGGCGGACATCCCGATCATCTTCGTGACCGCCTTCCTGGCCGACGAGATCGACCGCCTGAAGGCCTACCAGCGCGGCGCCGCCGACTTCCTGTTCACTCCGGTCATTCCGCAGGTGCTGCGCGCCAAGGTGCAGGTATTCGTGGCGCTGGCCACCAAGAACGAGCAGCTCAAGCGCCAGGCCGAAAAGCTGTCGCAGCGCACCACCGAGCTGACCGCCACCAACAAGCGCCTGGTGCGCGAGATGGAAGAGCGGCGCGCGGCCGAGCGCAAGAGCAGCGCCAAGGACGAATTCCTGGCGATGCTGGGCCACGAGCTGCGCAACCCGCTGTCGGCCATCAGCAGCGCCTCTTCCCTGCTCGGCATGCCGGGCGCCGGCGCCGAATCGATCGGGCGCGCGCGCCTGATCATCCAGCGGCAGACCCAGCACCTGTCGCGCATCGTCGACGACCTGCTCGATCTGTCGCGTGCGATGTCGGGCAAGATTCTGCTGTCCAGGAAACGCATCGACATCGGCCCGCTGGTGTCGAGCTGCCTGGACACCTTCCGCGCCACCGGCCGCACCGCCGGCTACCAGCTGAGCAGCAAGGTCAACGCCGGCTGGGTCGACGGCGACCCGACCCGCCTGGAGCAGATCGCCACCAATCTGATCGACAACGCGCTGAAATACACGCCCAGCGGCGGCAACATCGAGATCGCCATCGACACCGTCGGCGAAGAAGTGGTGCTGACCGTGCGCGATTCCGGCGTCGGCATTCCGCCCGACCTGCTGCCGCATGTGTTC
Source organism: Telluria sp. GW821-FHT07G12 (assembly GCF_059418525.1). Taxonomy (NCBI): domain Bacteria; kingdom Pseudomonadati; phylum Pseudomonadota; class Betaproteobacteria; order Burkholderiales; family Oxalobacteraceae; genus Telluria; species Telluria sp. GW821-FHT07G12. The sequence continues at coordinate 133,232 of NZ_JBWKQA010000009.1, forward strand.
GACGTCTTCGTGCAGGGCTCGATCTCGATCGACCGCTCGCAGGGCGGCCTGGGCATCGGTCTGTCGCTGGTGCGCCGCCTGGTCGAGCTGCACGGCGGCAGCGTCGGCGCCACCAGTGCCGGCAGCGGCGGCGGCTCGACCTTCGAGATCCGCCTGCCGCGCGCGGAGCCGGCCGTGGCGCAGGAGCCGGCGAGCGACGCCGTCGCGGTGGCCGCCAAGCCGACCGTGCTGCTGATCGAAGACAATGACGATGGCCGCGAGATGATGGCGACCATGCTGGGTTCGTATGGCTACGCGGTAATCCAGGCGCGCGACGGCCTGGAGGGCGTGAAGCTGGCGACCGCCGAGCCGCCCGGCGTCGCCCTGGTGGATATCGGCCTGCCCGGCATCGACGGCTACGAGGTCGCACGCCGGCTGCGCCAGCATCCCGCCACCGCCGACATCCGCCTGATCGCCCTGACCGGCTACGGCCTGGCCGAAGACCAGCGCCGCGTGCTGGACGCGGGCTTCGACCTGCACCTGGTCAAGCCGGTCGACCTGGCGACCCTGCTGGCGCGCCTGGCCGAGCCGGCCGAACCGGCTGCAGCACAAGCAGCGAGCCCAGCCAACGTATAAAAGCCTGCTCGCGCAGGCTTTTATTTGCGCCAGGCTTTTTACCTGCTTACAGGGTCGACAGGATTTCCTGCTTCCGCTGCGCCATTTCCTGGCCCAGCGCGAGAAGGTCGAGGCCGCTCTTCCTGGCTTTCGGGAACATTTCCTCTTCCTCTTCCTTGACGTGGTGTTCGATCTCCTCACCCAGCACCTTGACCTTGGCGTCGTACAGGTCTTCGTCCGGGTCCATTTCCTGCAGCTGCTGGATCAGGTCCTTGGCGGCCTGGTGCTCGACCACGGCCTCGTCGACCATGTCGTCCGAATCCTTGACGTCTTCGCGCACCGCCGGATAGAAGATTTCCTCCTCGATCTGGGTGTGGGCGATCAGTGACTGGCAGATCTTCTCGACCAGCTTCTGCTTGCTGGCCTTGGCGCGGTCGCCCAGCTCCTCGAACTGCTTGAACATGTCCGAGACTTCGCGGTGGTCGGCTTTCAGCAGGGCGATGGCGTCCTGCCCGCTGATGTTGGCGGCGTGGATGGCGGCGTTTTTGGCGGCGTTAGCGGAAGTTGCATTCGACTTGTTGCTCATGGTATTCCCCCTCTTGATTGGATGGCTGCGCTTCAAGCAGTAGGCCCAGCTTCGCCCAAGAAAACCACGGCGACTGTACGGAAACACACACAGGAATTTCCTGCGCGCCGCCCGGAGCGAAGCTGATGTATCATTTTGGGAAACATTATTTGGTTGCTTTCATGAAAGCCTCGGTACCCCAAGCACCTTCACCCAATCAGGATGGCGAGTCGGCCGCGCGCGTCGCGGAACTCACCGAGCTGCTCGGCCATCTCACCACCTGCTGGGACGAAGAACGGCGCCTGCTGGCGCGGCGTCTGCACGACAGCCTCGGCTCGTCGATGACGGCGCTGACCATGCACCTGGGCCTGCTGTCCTCACACCTGAAGGAGCAGCCCCAGCGCGACCGCGCGGCGCAGATGAAGCAGCTGCTGAACAACATCATCGAAACCAACCGCAAGATGCAGCTGGCGCTGTGGAACGACAAGCTCGAATTCCTCGGCCCGAAAGCCGCGATTGCCGAGCTGGTCGTCGAATGGGGTCAGGAGAACGGCATCAAGGCGCGCGCCAGCCTGCCGGACGAGGAACCTGAGTACTCGCGCGCGCAAGGCGTGGCCCTGCTGCGCGCCGCCGAGGAAGGCCTGCGCAACGTGGCCGCCCACGCCAGGGCCAGCGAAGTCGAGGTGATCCTGGACGACGACGGCGACCAGGCGATGCTGACGGTGCGCGACAATGGCGTCGGACCGGAGGCGAACGCGGGCAGCTCGCTGAGCTGCCACGGGCTGCGCCTGCTGCGCGAACGGGCGCGTCTGCTGGGCGGATCGGTGACGCTTGGGCCGGGCCCGGAGGGTGGTACGGCTTTGACGCTGGTGCTGCCGAAGCAATAACCCGACGTCATTCCCGGCACTGCCGGAAATGACTTCCCGCGCAGGCGGGAATCCATACGTCGCGTGCTTAGTGGCTCAGCATGGGTTCCCGCTTTCGCGGGAACGACAGCAAGTTCAATGCAGCTTTACCAAAGGCGTCGTCCGCCGGATCAGAAAGCGCGCCACCGCCAGCACCCCCGTCCGCATCGAGCCCAGGATCGCCTGGTGGTGCATCAGGTGCAGACTCAGATACATGATCCGCGCCAGGAAGCCCTCGACGAACCAGCTCGCACGTAGCGAGCCCATCAGGTTGCCGACCGTGGTCTGGTGCCCGATCGACACCAGCGAGCCGTAATCCTTGTAGACATAAGGGTCCTTCGGCGGCGCCTGGCCGGCATCCAGGTTCACCAGGGTCTTCAGCACGTAGTCGGCCTGCTGGTGCGCTGCCTGGGCGCGCGGCGGCACCGGCTTGCCCTTGCCGTCGACGCAGGCGGCGCAGTCGCCCAGCGCGAATACCCCTTCCACGCCTTTCACGCGCAGGCGGTCGTCGACCTCGATGGCCCCACCCTTATTGGTCGGCAAGCCCAGCGAAGCGAGGACTTCCGGCGCGCGGATGCCCGCCGCCCAGACGCAGATATCGGACGGGTACACGTTGCCGTCCTTGTCCGTGACGCGATCGGCTTTGATGTCGGTGACCCGGCAATCGGTGACCACGCGGATCGCGCGCTCGTCGAGCAGGCGCGCGGCCGAGGCCGAGACCTTCTCGGGCAGCGGCGCCAGGATGCGCGGCGCGCCTTCCAGCAGGGTGATGCGGACGTCGCGCTGCACCTGCAAGCGGTTGAAGCCGTAGGCGGCGTAGGCGCCGGAGGCTTCACGCAGCTCCGCCGCCAGTTCGACGCCGGTGGCGCCGCCGCCGATGATCACGATGTCCAGGCCGTTGGCCGGGCGCTGCGGCGCCAGGCCCGCATCCGTCACCGTTGCGGCTTCGTTCGCGGTGAGGGTGGCGTCGGCGGTGGCCGCGCGCGCGCCCCCAGCGGCCGCGTCCGTCGCGATCACCCCGGACTCGAAGGTGCCGGAACCGACTGCCTTGGCCACCGCCACGCCGGGATTCGACGCGCCCTGCCCCTTGGCCTCGGCGGCGCGGGCGAGCAGGCGCAGCAGGCGCAGGCGGAAGCGTTCGGCGTCTTCGGTGGCATTCAGGGATATCGTGTGTTCGCGCGCGCCGGGCACGCCGAAGTAATTCGAGGTGCTGCCGACGGCAATCACCAGGGAGCGGTAGGAAATCGTGCGCGCGGGGAAGATCTCTTCGCCATCGCTGGGCGCGCTGACCGCACCCACGCTCAGGACCTTGTTGGCGTGATCGAGCGCCGTCATGGCGCCGTAGACGAAGGTGAAGCCGCGGTCGTGGGCCAGCATCTGGTAGGACAGGCCCTCCTGGTGGATGTCCAGGGTGCCGGCCGCGACCTCGTGCAGCGAGGGCTTCCAGACATGGTAGAGCCGGCTATCCACCAGCATCACCTTGGACGGGCCCAGCTTGCGGCCCAGTTTGCAAGCAAGCTCCAGCCCGCCTGCCCCGCCTCCTACGATCACAATCTCGCTATGCAAGTCTGCCTCCGCGGTAGCGCCCGGATTGCCGGGCTAACAACAACAGTCTACTACGGAGGCGGAAACGCCGCTGGCGCGGGCGTCATTACAGCAGGGACAGCTTAGTCATGACCGCGGCCATGGCCGTGACCTTCGCCATGCCCGCGTCCATGGTCTTCGCCGTGTCCGCGTCCATGACCCTCGCCGTGACCACGGCCATGCTCTTCCCAGCGGCCGCGGTCGGGGCCACGTTCATGGCCACGGTCGCGGTCGCGGTACTCGACGCGCTCGACCACGCGCACTTCCGGACGGCGATAGCCGCCGCCGTGGAAATGCTCCCGGTAGCGCGGCACGTAGGTGTTGGTGTACCAATCGTCGCGCACGAACAGGACCGGGCGGCCGCAGGCGTCGTAACGGCCGCAGAACTTCGACCAGTGCTTGCGGTGGCCCGGCGGCACGCGCAGGTAGACCGGCTCCGCCGCGTAATACGGCACCTGGCGCACGATCACCGGCTGCGGCGCGTACAGCACGGGCTGCGGCGCAAAGTCGCCGATGTCGACGCGGCCGTAGAAGCCGGGCTGGCCGACGCTGATGCTGACGTTGGTCTGGGCCAGGGCCGGGAAAGCTGCTGCGCACAGCGCTGCGCCGAAGATGAAGGATTTCATGGGTTTCTCTCCATATAAGTATGTGGCGAGTTTACCAAACGAAATGTCACCTTCCGTTCGCTGCAACACATAATTACATCCGTTACCGATACAATGCCCGGTTTCCATTTCCAAATCTTGAAGGCTGAGCGATGTTCATGAAATACCTCCCCCTCGCGGCGCTGTTCCTGGCCGGCGCCGCCCAGGCGCAAGTCGGCATTACCGCAGACCTCGGCACCACCGGCGCCGGCTTCCACGTGGTGGTCCCGATGGAGTCCAACCTGAACGGCCGCTTCGGCGCCAACTATTTCAAGCACGACTTCGACCGCCACAGCGGCCAGGTCGACTATGCGGTCAAGGGCAAGCTGCAAACCTTGGACATCCTGTTCGACTGGTATGTGCGCGAAGGCAGCCCCTTCCACCTGACGGGCGGCCTGGTCTACAACGGCAACCGCTTCGACGCCAATGCAGCCCCCAACGGGCTCGGCGAGCTGACCCTGAACGGCCATAGCTATTATGCGCCCGACGTCGGCATCGTGAAGGGCCGCATCGAGTACCGCAAGGCCGCTCCCTATCTGGGCATCGGCTGGGGCAATGCGCTCGCCGCCGCCAACAAGAACCACTGGAGCTTCAACGCCGACCTCGGCGCCTTCTTCCAGGGCAATCCGAACGTCAAGCTGGGCGGTTACGGCTGCACGATCTCGAAAGCGCTCTGCGACGCCATCGCCACCGATATCGCTGTCGAGCGCCTGCGCCTGCAGGACGACGTCAGCAGCTTCAAGGTCTATCCGGTGCTGCGCGCCAGCCTGAACTACGGCTTTTGATTTATCTCGCGTTCAGCGCTAGGATGTCTGCATGGAGGGGATCATGCACAATCATCCGCTGCGCTGGAGCCTGGTGCTCCTGGTCTGCCTGATGGCGGTGGCCTGCCAGGACCGGCGCGAGCCGGTCAAGCCGACCGTCGATCTGTCGGGCGGCAGCCTCGTCATCGCATCCTGAGCCCGCGGGCATCCGCGGCTCGCACCCGCCGTCCCGCCCGGCGGCACGGTACACTGTCGCCTTTTCATCCATAAGAACATAAGCCGCCCATGTCGTTCGCTTCGCTCGGCCTGATCGACCAGATCGTCCGCACCCTCTCTTCCCTTTCGTACACGACGCCGACACCGGTGCAGTCGCAGGCGATTCCCGCCGTGCTGGCCGGCCGCGACGTCATGGCCGCGGCCCAGACCGGCACCGGCAAGACCGCCGGCTTCGCCCTGCCCCTGCTGCAGCGCCTGGTAACCGACGGCATGCAAGTCAACAGCAACTCGGCCCGCGCCCTGGTGCTGGTGCCGACCCGCGAGCTGGCCGAGCAGGTGCACGAAAGCGTGCGCGCCTACGGCGAAGGCCTGCCGCTGCGCACTATGGTGGCCTACGGCGGCGTCAGCATCAATCCGCAGATGATGCGCCTGCGTAAGGGCGTCGACGTGCTGGTAGCCACGCCCGGCCGCCTGCTCGACCTGCAGCGCCAGAACGCGCTGCGCCTGAACCAGGTGCAGACCCTGGTGCTGGACGAAGCCGACCGCATGCTGGACCTGGGCTTTTCGCGCGACATCGACCAGGTCCTGGCCCTGCTGCCGAAGAAGCGCCAGACCCTGCTGTTCTCGGCCACCTTCTCGGACCCGATCCGCGCGCTGGCGACCAAGCTGCTGCGCGACCCGGCCGTCATCGAGGCCAGCCCGCGCAATACGACCGTCAAGGCGATCCGCCAGTGGATCGTCCCGGTCGACAAGAAGCGCAAGCCCGAGCTGTTCCTGCACCTGCTGAAGCGCCACGCGTGGACCCAGGCGCTGGCCTTCGTGAAGACCCGTAAGGGCGTCGACCAGCTGGTCGAGCTGCTGGAGGCAAAAGGCATCTCGGCCGACTCGATCCACGGCGACAAGCCGCAACCCGCACGCCTGCGCGCGCTCGAGCGCTTCAAGGCCGGCGAAGTGCGGATCCTGGTGGCGACCGACGTCGCCGCGCGCGGTCTCGACATCGACGAGCTGCCGGTGGTGGTGAACGTCGACCTGCCCATCGTGGCCGAGGATTACGTGCACCGCAGCGGGCGTACCGGCCGCGCCGGCGCCTCGGGCGAGGCGGTGTCGCTGGTCTGCGCCGACGAGGTGCAGCAGCTGGCAGCGATCGAGGCCCTGACCGGCCAGACGCTCGAACGCAAGGAAGAACCGGGCTTCTCGCCCGACCACCGAGTACCGGAAACGAATGCCGGCGGCCAGATCGTCAAGAAGCCGAAGAAACCGAAAAAGCCGAAGCACGGGGCTTCGGCCAAGGGTGAGGCGCCGGTGGTGCAGGAAGACGTGCGGTTTAGACGTTGATGCGCGGCGCTGATTAGGCCTTCATCTCCGCATCGATCTTCGACTGCTTGCTGGTATCGCGCATGAACCAGCACACCGCCAGCGTGCAGGCGATCACCGCGGTCGCGTACCAGTAGAAGCCGCTCTCCATGTCCTCAGCCTTGAACCACAGCGCCAGGTACTCGGCGGTGCCGCCGAACACCGACACCGCGAAGGCGTAGGGCACGCCGACGCCGGTGGCGCGGATCGAGGCCGGGAAAAGCTCGGCCTTGACCAGCGCATTGATCGAGGTATAGCCGGACACGATGATCCAGGCGCAGGCGATCAGGATGAAGGCCTCCCACGGGCCGCTGGCGTTGCGGATCGCGGTGAGCAGCGGCACGGTGAACAGGGTGCCGAGCAGCGCGAAGCCCACCAGCAGCGGACGGCGGCCGATACGGTCGGACAGCGCGCCATACAGCGGCTGCAGGCACATCGCGAACAGCAGCGAGGCGGCCGAGACGGCGGTGGTCTGCGCATCCGTCAGGCCGACCGACAGGCGCAGGAATTTCTGCATGTAGGTGGTGTAGACGTAGAAGGCCAGGGTGCCGCCCATGGTCAGGCCGACCACCAGCAGGACTTCCCGCGGATGCTGGGCCAGCTGTTTCAGGCCGCCCATCGCCTTGGCCTTCTTGCGCGCGGCTTCGAAGGATTGCGTCTCCGGCATGTCGTGGCGCATGCGCAGGGCCAGCAGCGCCAGGCAGGCGCCGGCCAGGAAGGGAATGCGCCAGCCCCAGGCCTTCAGCTGTTCGGCGTCGAGCAGGTAGCGCTGCAGGACCAGCAGCAGGAGCAGCGCCATCAGCTGGCCGCCGATCAGGGTCACGTACTGGAAGCTGGTGTAGAAGCCGCGGTGCTTCGAATCCGCCATCTCCGACAGGTAGGTGGCGCTGGCGCCGTACTCGCCGCCCAGGCTCAGGCCCTGCAGCAGGCGCGCCAGCAGCAGGATGCAGGGCGACAGGATGCCCGCCGTCGCATAGGTCGGCGCGCAGGCGATCAGCAAGGAGCCGAAGCACATCAGCAGCACGGAGGTCATCAGGGCCTTCTTGCGGCCGAGGCGGTCGCCGATATGGCCGAACAGGATGCCGCCGATCGGGCGCACGAAGAAGCCGAGGGCGAAGATGCCGGCGGTGGACATCATCTGCGCCGTCGGGTCCTGCTTCGGGAAGAACGAACTCGCAAAATACAGGGCGAAGGCCGAGTAGCAGTAGAAGTCGAACCACTCGACCAGGTTGCCGGCGGAGCCGACGAAGATCGCGCGCAGGCGCTTGCCGGAAATGCGCTCGCCGGCCTCGGCGCGGCCGTCGAGGGCCGGTTTTGTTGTGACAGTGTTCATTGTTGTCTCCTTTTCCAAGGGCTCCACTATCGCGGCCGGGAGGCCGGCGCGCATCCGCAATCTTGTCGCGCCGGCCTCCGTAAAACTACGGAGGGGTGTTCTCAAGGGGCGGCGCAGCTGTTATCGTCTGCCGATGTTCATCACAAATCACTGGCGCAAGCTGCTGGCCGCGGTGGTCGCGCTGGTCCTGATCGCGGCCGCCGGCAACTGGGCCGAGCAGCGCGAGCTGCAATCCCGGACCGAGGCCCTGCGCCAGGCCGCCAGCGCGAACGCGCTGGGCCTGCGCGGCATCGTCGAAAAGCACAACTTCCTGCCGCACGCCGCCGCACGCCACCCGGACGTGCAGCAGCTGCTGCGCACGCCGGCTGACGCGGCCCTGCGGGCGCGCGTCAACGCCTACTTCGCCGACCTGCAGTCGACCACCGGCGCCGCCGCGCTCTACCTGGTCGACCGCGAAGGCCTCACCCTGGCCGCCAGCAACTGGAACCTGCCGTCGAGCTTCGTCGGCCAGTCCTACCGCCAGCGCCCCTATTTCGAAGACGCCCTGCAGGGCCGGCGCGGCCTGTTCTACGGCCTCGGCCTCACCACCGGCCAGTCCGGCCTGTTCATCGCGGAACCCGTGCGCGTGCAGGGCGGCATCGCCGGCGTCATGGTGGTCAAGATCAGCCTGGAGCCGCTGCAGGCGGCCTGGATGCGCGGGCCCGATCCGGTGCTGCTGCGGGACAGCCGCGGCATCGTGTTCCTGAGCGCCGTGCCGGCCTGGCTGTTCCACGCGATCCGCCCCGTTCCGCCGCTCGAGGCGCGCTGGGTGGCCGAGCACGGCCAGTACGGCAAGCGCAGCCGCTTCGAACCCCTGCCATGGCAGATCGAGCCGCGCAGCGACACGCCCGGCTATGTCGTGCGCACCGAGGTCGACGGGCGCCGCATGAAGCTGCTGGCCCTAGACACGCCGTTGCCGGAACTGGGCTGGACCCTGACCGTCACCACCGACATGCAGGAAGTCCTGCAGGCGCGCCAGGCCGCGCTTGCCCTCGGCGCGCTGGCGGTGGCACTGCTGCTGCTCGCCGTGCTGTACTGGCGCCTGCGCGAAAAACGCTTCGTCGAGCAGCGCGCCGCCCGCCTCGAGCTGGAACACCGGGTCGAAGAGCGCACCCGCGACCTGGAGGAAGCCCACGCCTTCCGCAAGGCGATGGAAGACTCGCTGCTGGTGGGCATGCGCGCACGCGACAAGGAAGGCAAGATCATCTACGTCAATCCGGCCCTGTGCGCGATGGTCGGCTACAGCGCCGAGGAACTGCTGGGCCGCCGGCCGCCCTACCCGTACTGGCATCCGGACGACCTCGAGAAGCAGGCGCGCGAAAGCGACGACGCCCTGCGCGGACGGGCCGCGCCGCACGGCTTCGAATCGCGCCTGCGGCACAAGGACGGGCACGACGTGATCACCATGGTCTACGCGGCGCCGCTGGTCGACGCCCAGGGCGTGCACCGCGGCTGGATGAGCTCCGTGGTCGACATCACGGCCCAGAAGCAGGCCGAGGCCAGGCAGCGCGACCAGGAACTGCGCCTGCAGCGCAGCGCGCGGCTGGCGAGCGTCGGCGAGATGGCTTCCACGCTGGCGCATGAACTCAACCAGCCGCTGATGGCGCTGTCGAATTTCGCGGTCGCGGCGCGGGCGCTGGCCGCGCGCGGCGCTGCGGACATGCTGCCCGGGGCGCTGGACGAGATCGTCGATCAGGCTAAGCGCGCCAGTGAAATCGTCAAGCGGGTGCGCGCCTTCATCAACCCGCAGCGGGCGCATTACGAAAGCCTGACGATGGAGAGCGTCGTCACCCATGTCGAGACGCTGCTGAAACCCGAGCTGCAGGCACTCGGCGCCGGCCTGCGCCTGATGCTGAAAGACGCCTGCGCGCCCCTGCGCGGCGACCGGGTGCTGCTCGAGCAGGTCCTCGTCAACCTGATCCACAATGCCATGCACGCGATGCAGGACCGGCCCAAACCCCGCATCATCGAGCTCGAGACCCGGCGCGTCGACGAAGGACTGCGCGTCACCGTCGCCGATCACGGCCCGGGTATTCCGCCCGAACAGCTCGAGCTGGTGTTCGCGCCCTTCTTCACCACCCGGGCGGATGGACTGGGCCTGGGACTCAACATCTGCCGCACCATCGTCGAAGCCCATGGCGGTTTCATGACCGTCGGGAACCGCCCCGGGGGCGGCGCCGCCTTTTCCTTCACGCTGCCCGCCCTATCATGAGCACCATGAAAGACCTGCCACTGACCCTGTACGTCGTCGACGACGATGAAGCCCTGCGCCGTTCGCTCCTCCTGCTGCTGTTTTCGCAGGGACTGGCGGTACAGGCCTTCGACTCGGGCGAAGCCTTTCTCGACGCCGTCGACATGCGCCAGCCCGGCTGCGTGATCCTCGACCTGCGCATGGGCGGCATGAGCGGCCTGGCCGTATTCGAGCGCCTGCTGGCCGAGCACAGTCCGCTGGTGACGCTGTTTCTGTCCGCGCACGGCGACATCCCGACCGCGCTGGAGGCGGTGCGGCGCGGCGCCTACGACTGGGTCGAAAAGCCGGACACCCAGCAGCTGCTCGACAAGCTGCCCGCCGCCATCGCCGAGGCCAGAGCCCGCGCCCAGGCGCTGCGTCTGTGGGCCGAGCTGACGCCGCGCGAACGCGAAGTGGCGCGCCTGGTGGGCCTGGGCCAGCCGAACAAGGAGATCGCGCGCATCCTGGTCCCGCCCTGCGGCCCGCGCTCGGTCGAGACCCACCGCGCCAACATCTTCAGCAAGCTGCAGTGCGCCAACGACAATGAGCTGGGCCGCTGGCTGGCGGCCCATCCCTGGCTGGATTAGAGGCAAGTACGGCGAAACGATGCAACGCCGCCACGGGGGCCTTACGCGCTGGCGAATGCCGGGATGGGCCGCTGAAGCCTGACGCCATCAGCCCTGCTTGCGCTTGCGCCGCGCGGCCAGCAGACCGGCCAGGCCGACGCTCATGAGCAGCAGGCTTTCCGGTTCGGGCACGTCGGCGGCAGCGATGCCGAACTCGCGGAAATCGTTGGCGGCGATCTTGCTCAGTTGCGCCGCGCTCAAGGCCTGGTCGAAGATGGCAGTGTTGTCCATCTGGCCGTCGAAGAATTCCGCGTTGACCGTCTTGCCGATCGCGAAATTGACGTTATACGAATATAGACCGTAGCCATAGCGCGATGCCACTTCCGTGCCGTCGATGTAGATGGCGTTACGGTTGGTCATGGCATCGAAGGTCGCCGCGACGAAGTGCCAGCCATTGCTGCCTGCACCCGTGGTCAAGTCGCTACTTGCGTTGCCGCTGAGGTCGTTCGCCCACCAGTAGTTGTGCAGCTGCTGATTACCATTCATGCGCAGGGCCACGACCAGATTGTTGTAGCCATAATAGCCCCAGCCGACGATGCCGCCCGCGTCGCCGCCACCCGCCGTATCCGGGTTGATCCAGGACGCGATCGTATACGAACTGTTGCCGGTCGGCAGGCCGTTGACGTAACCGGTCGGCGAAACGAGGTCGGCGTTGCCGTTCAGGTCCATGCCACCGCCAAACTTGCCGGCGACACCAGTCGGCGTACCGAAACCGGCAGTCAAATTGTTGCCCTTGCCGCTGCTGTCCTTGCCGAGGTTGCTAGCATCGTCGTAAGTGTACAGGCCGACGAGACCGGCATGAGCGCTCGGCGCCAGAGCCGACATGACGATACCGACGGACAAAGCGGCTGCGCGGAGGTTGAATTGAGGCATGATATATTTCCTAAGTGAATTTTTATTGCTTCAATTAAAGCAATTGTTATGCCTGGAATAAAATATTTATGAAAAACAATAACTTATATTTTTGAGCATGTATGGCGGCAATGGTACTGTAAAGAATCTCGACATTCAGCTATCCTAGACCACGCAATCCTGCTCGTCGCCAACACGTATCCATGCAAATCTTCGGAATCGGTCTTCACATCCTCGTCGCCATTTTTTTCGCGGTGCACGCGGTGCGCACGCATCGCGAGATGTACTGGCTACTCGTGCTCTTCCTGTTCCCGCTGCTGGGGAGCATCGTCTACTTCGTCGCCGTGTTCCTGCCCTCCTCGCGCATCGAGCACTCGGCGGCCAGGGCCGGCCGCGCGATCCAGGCCAGCCTGGACCCGGGACGCGAAGTGCGCGACGCCCAGCGCGCCTTCGAACTGACCCCGACCGCGCACAACCAGATGCGCCTCGCGAACGCCCTGCTGGAAACCGGCCAGGCCGCCAGGGCCGCCGAGCAGTACGAAGCCTGCCTGCAAGGCCCGTTCGCCCGCGACGCCGAACTGCGCCTGGGCGCCGCCCGCGCGCGCCTCGCCAGCGGCAATACGGCAGGCACCATCGCGCTGCTGGAATCCCTGGCGGCCGAGCAGCCGGGCTTCCGTCCCGAGCAGGTCGGCATCCTGCTGGGCCAGGCCTATGCCGCAGCCGGCCGCCAGGACGAAGCGGGGTCGCAGTTCGCCACCGCGGCGCAGCGCTTCGGCAGCCTGGAAGCGCGTGTCGAACTCGCCGTCTGGGCGCTCGCCAACGGCAAGCCGCAGGTGGCCGAGCCGGAGCTGCAGGAAATCGAGCGTACCCGCAAGCACATGCCGGGGCATTCGCGCAAATTGAATGCGGAGCTGTTCAGGCGTGTGGATGCGGCGCGGGCGCAGGCGCGCTGATTACCTGCCGGCGCCCTGGCTGATGCGCCCCTGAATGTCCGCGCGCATTTTCTCGTTCAGCTGCTGGAACTCGCGGACCAGACGGTCGCAGGATGCCTTGTCGGCTTCGCAGAGCGCGCTCATTTCCACATACACCTGACTGCTGTTCTGCTTGATGGCGCGCCGTACCGCCGCCGGATGTGCGTAATGCCCCGCCGGGGTGAACGACCAGATCTCGTACTGGGGCTCCGGCAGGGTGACGATGGTCCACCCTCCCTGCTGGGTGACCTCGACAATCGCGCCCGGACGCTGCTTGACGCCGGCCAGCGCGTCAGCCACCGTCTTGTAGCCCGACTTCGCGAAGGCGCCAGGGGTTTCCTTCAGCGGCGCCTCGCTTTGCGCCGATACCGATGCGGATGCCGCGAGCAGGCCTGCCGCAATCAGCAGGTTCGCGAGCCGGAGTCGATCATACAGCTTCATTGCAGTTCCCCTTTCAGCGCAAGGTCAGCCAGAACTTGCGCACACCCTCGTCCTCGTCCACCGGTCCGACCGTAAAACCCAGCTTCTTTACCAGCCCGATGACCGGCGCATTCTGCGGCAGCGCCTCGCCGACGATCTCGCGGGTGCCGCGCGCGCGGCAGTAGGCGATCAGTTTCTCCATCAGCATGCGGCCAAGGCCCTTGCCTTTCAGGTCGGAGCGCACCGTCACCGCGAATTCGGCGCTGACGTTGTCCGGGTCCGCCACCACCCTGCCCACACCCAGCGTCTCGTCGACGCCGTCCGCTCCCGGCCGGGTGGCGATGAAGGCCATTTCGCGGTCGTAGTCGATCTGCGTGAAGCGCGCCAGCTGCGCCGGCTGCAGCTCGCGCACGCGCACGAACATGCGGTAGCGGACGTCGTCGGGCGTCAGCGCATTGAAGAGAGCGACGTGGGCCGGGCCGTCCTCGGGGCGGATCGGGCGCAGCAGGATCGTGCCATCGCCCCAGGGCACCGTCTCTTCCAGCTCGGCCGGATAGGGGCGGATCGCAAGCCGGTCGAGCGTGGAGCCGGAGCGGTCCGCCATCGCGATGCGCATGCGCGCGTCCAGCACCAGGGCGCCGCGGCTGTCGGCCAGCAGCGGGTTGATGTCCAGTTCGACGATTTCGGGCACGTCCGCCACCAGGCGCGAGACCTGCACCAGCACCGCCTCGATCGCGTCCATGTCCGCCTTCGGGTGGTTGCGGTAGCCTTCGAGCAGGCGGGCGACGCGGGTGCGTGCCACCAGTTCCTGGGCCAGCACCGTGTTCAGCGGCGGCAGCGCGACCGCGTGGTCGTCGGCCGCCTCCACCGCCATGCCGCCCTGGCCGAACAGGATCACCGGTCCGAACACGGGGTCGGTGGCAACGCCTGCGATCAGTTCGTGGGCCTCGGGATTCCTCGCCATCGCCTGCACGATGAAGCCCTCCAGGCGCGCGCGCGGCTGCAGTTCGGCCAGGCGGCGGCGCATGCGTTCGGCCGCCGCCAGCACCGCTTCGGCGCTGTCGAGATCCAGCGTGACGCCGCCGACGTCGCTCTTCTGCGCGACGTCCGGCGACAGGATCTTCACGGCCACCGGATAGCCGATCTCGCCGGCCGCGCGCACCGCATCCTCGGGCGTGGCGGCGGCGCGGGTCGGCACCACCGGGATGTTGTAGGCTTCGAGGATGGCCTTGGTGTCCGGGTCGGCCAGCATGTAGCGGCCCTTCTCCAGGGCTTCGCGCACCAGGCGGCGCGCGCGCTCGCGGTCCGGCTCGCCGTCGCCGACCGAGGCCGGCACCTGCATCAGCAGGTTCTGGCTTTCGCGGTAGTGCACGATCTGCATGAAGCCGTTCACCGCATCCTCGGGCGTGCGGTAGGCCGGCATGCCGGCGTCGGCGGCGATGGTGCGCGCTTCCAGCACCGACTTCACGCCCAGCCAGCAGCCCAGCACATTGCGCGAGGAGTTCTTCGCCAGCGGCGCCACCGCGCGCGCGACGTCGGCCGGGTTGACCACCGCGTTCGGCGCGTGGATCATCAGCACCGCATTGGCGCCGGGGTCCTGCAGCAGCAGCTCGATGACGTCGTGATAGCGCTCGGGCGGCGCATCGCCGCGCAGGTTGAGCGGGCCGTCGCCGCGCCATTCGGGCACCATGTCGCGGAGTTTGCGCACCGTGTCCTCCTGCAGCACGGCCGGGTGGCCGCCGGCGTACTGCAGCGCATCCAGGGCCAGCACCACCGGGCCGGCGCCGTTGCCGAGGACGGCCAGGCCCTCGCCATACAGCGGCTTGGCGCGCGCCAGGGTCTCGACCGCCGCGAACAGCTGCTCGGTGGTGTACACGCGCAGCATGCCGGCGCGGCGGATCGCGGCATCGTAGACGTCGTCCGGGGTCGCCAGCACGCCGGACAGGCAGGCGCCGGCCGTCGCCGCCTCCAGCGAGCGGCCGGCCTTCAGCACCAGGGTCGGCTTGCTGCGCGCCGCCGCCCGCGCCGCCGACATGAACTTGCGCGCATAGCGCAGGCTTTCGATGTGCAGCAGGATGGCGCTGGTGCCGCCGTCGCTGGCCAGGTAATCGAGGACGTCGCCGAAATCGACGTCCGCCGATTCGCCCAGCGAGACGAAGCTGGAAAAGCCGATGCCGCGCGTGCGGGCCCAGTCCAGCACCCCCGTCATCAATGCGCCGGATTCGGAGACGAAGGCGATCCGTCCCGGCGCGGCCCCGCCGGCGGCGATGCTGGCATTCAGCTTGACACCCGGCGCCAGCAGGCCGGCGCTGTTGGCGCCCAGGATGCGCAGCAAATAGGGATTGGCCGCATCCAGCATTGCCTGCTTCAGGCTGCGTCCGCGAAAATCGCGCCCGGTGGCGACGCCGGCGCTCATCACGATGGCGGCGCGGGTGCCCAGTTCGCCGAGCGCGCGCACGATGCCGGGCACGGTCTGCGGCGGCGTGCAGATGATGGCGAGTTCCGGCGCCGCCGGCAGGCTGGACACATCCGGCCAGGCGCGCAGGCCGCCGATGCTGGCGTACTTCGGGTTGACCGGATAGACCAGGCCCTCGAAGCCGCCCTCGCGCAGGTTGCGCAGCATGGTGGCGCCGACGCTGCCCGGACGCTCGGTGGCGCCGACCAGGGCCACCGACTTCGGCGCGAACAGCTGGCGCAGGTTGCGGACGCTCATGCGCTGCCCTCCCGCTGCCTTCGGCTACACTGGTCCCAGGAGCGAACAGACCAAGGGACCAGCACATGTCGAACGAAAACAGCGGCTCGCTGAAGGTGATCTATGCGGCCATCCTCGCCAACCTCGGCATTGCCGTCAGCAAGTTCGTGGTGGCCGCCATCACCGGCAGCGCGGCGATGCTGGCCGAAGGCATCCACTCGGCGGTCGATACCGGCAACGAATTCCTGCTGCTGATCGGCGAAAGCAAGAGCGCTCAGCCGGCCGACGCCAAGCACCCCTTCGGCTACGGCAAGGAGCTGTATTTCTGGGCCCTGATCGTGGCCCTGTCCGTGTTCTCGCTGGGCGGCGGGCTCTCGATCTACCACGGCATCGATTCGCTGCGCCATCCGGAGCCGCTGCGGGACCCGACCTGGAACTACGTCGTGCTGGGCATCTCCGCCCTGTTCGAGGGCTACAGCTGGAACGTCTCGCGCAAGGCCCTCAACAAGCTGCGCAAGCCGGGCGCCTCGCTGTGGCAGGCCGTCCGTGCCAGCAAGGACGCGTCCGTGTTCACCGTCTTCATCGAGGACAGCGCGGCCCTGATCGGCCTCGTCATCGCGGCGCTCGGCATCGCCCTCGGCCACGCCTTCGACAATCCTTACTTCGACCCGGCGGCCTCGGTGCTGATCGGCCTGCTGCTGGTGGGCGCGGCCTTCACGCTGGCGCGCGAGACCGGCGCGCTGCTGGTCGGCGAGAGCATCGGCGTGGATGCCACGCGCAAGGTGCGTGAAGTGTTCGAGAAGGATCCGGCCATCGACAGCGTCGCCAGCCTGCAAAGCATGCAGCTGGGCCCCGACGAAGCGCTGCTGACGGCGGCCGTCCAGTTCCGGCGCGGCATGCGCATCGACGAAGTCGAAGACGCCATCGAGCGGCTGGAAAAGGCGGTGATGGCGCTCTACCCGTCGATCAAGCATATCTACTTCGAATCGGGTGCGCTGCGCTCTGCGATGGCCTGATCGGGCCGCTGGAACCATTCTCGTTGCCTCCGTCGACGATGGCGATGCTTAAGATAATGCTATCACGTGCATGGCCGCGTCACGCCAGGCGTGCCGTAACGCGTGCTAGAATGAGCTCGTGAAATCCATACTCCGATCGCTGCTTGTCTGCTTCCTGATGCTGGCGCTGCCTTTCCAGGCATTCGCTTCGGCAAGCATGCTGCCGCGCGTCGCGAATGCATCGCCGGCTGCGCATGCGGCGCCGGCGGCCGAGCTCCCGCCCTGCCACCAGCAGATGGCGAAGGATCACATGGCGATGACCAAGGCTTCATCCGCGCACGACAGCCAGCACGCGGGTGAGCACGACAAAGGCAAATGCGGCACCTGCGCCGCCTGCTGCGTGGGCGCGGCCATGGCTTCCAGCCTGCCGGTCCCACTGGCGCTCGCGCCGCCCTCCACCACCATGATTCCCTTCCGCGCCGGCCACCTGCCGAGCGTCGACCCCGTCCTTCCCGAACGCCCTCCCAGCACCCTCCTCGCCTGATACCGCGCGCCGTCGCGCTTTGGCTTTGCCATTGCCGGCGGCTGTCATCACGCTTTTTTGACGAGGAATTCCATGAAAACCCAAAACCAATTGGCGCGCGCCGCCGCCTGCCTGCTGCTGGCCGCGTCCAGCGTTCACGCTCACGCCCAGCAAGCTGCGGATCCGCAGGCTGCGGTGCCCGCTACTAGCTACCAGTCCACGCTGGAAAAGCGTCCCGAGGCCGCGCCTGCCGGCACGCCGGACGCGAACTGGGTCAAGAGCAACGAGACCGTTGCCGCCACCAATTCGATGGCGCTGACCATGAAAGGCATGGCGGGTCACGCCGGCCACGCCCAGCATGACCACGCGGCGATGCAGGGTATGAGCCCGGCCATGAACATGGACAAGCAGGACAGCCCGGCAATGTGCTCGCCCGGCGGCGCGGAAGGCGCCGGCAAAGGCATGCAGTGCATGTCCGGCGACAAGAACGGTGGCAAAGCCGCCGAAGGCAAGATGTCCTGCTGCGGTTCCGGCTGCGCATCCTGCTGCTGCATGGACAAGATGAAAAAGCCCAAGGAGGCGACATGAAGTTCAAGATGCTCGGCGCGCCGCTGGCGCTGGCCGTGCTGGCCGGCTGCACGACGGTGGCGCCTGATGGCGGCTTCCCCGCGGTGGCCGCCAGCGCGCGCGAGCGTATCGGCACCGAACCCCGTCTCGCGCGTGACGATGCCGCTGCGCGCGAGCTGGCGCAGGCTATCCAGGCCACGCTCGCCAAGCCGCTCGGCATGGACGACGCGGTGAAGGTCGCCGTGCTGGCCAACCCGGGCCTGCAGGCGAGCTACTGGAAGGTCGGCATCGCCCAGGCCGACCTGGCCCAGGCCGGACGGCTGCCGAACCCGGTGCTCGACTACAAGCACCTGTCCAACGCCGGCGATGTTGCTATCGAGCGCAGCTTCACCGTCAACCTGGTCCGGCTCCTGACCTTGCCGCTGGCGTCCCGCCTGGAAGCGCAGCGCTTCGAGCAGGTCAAGCTGGAAGTCGCGCGCGAGATCGAGCAGCATGCGCGCGACACCCGCGTGGCCTGGGTCGATGCGGTGGCGGCAATGCAGGCGCTGGACTATGCGCGCCAGGTCGACGCTGCCGCCGAGGCCAGCGCGGAACTGGCCGGACGCATGGCGAAGGCCGGCAACATGAACCAGCTCGACCTGTCTCGGGAGCAGGTCTACCACGCCGAGACCCAGGCCGCGCTGGCCCGCGCCGGCAAGCAGGCCGTGGCTGCGCGCGAGAAGCTCACGCGCATGCTCGGCCTGTGGGGCAAGGATGCGCAATACAGCCTGCCGGATCATTTGCCGGAATTGCCGCAAGCCCCTGCGCAGCTGCAGGACATCGAGCGCATCGCCATCGAACAGCGCCTCGACGTGCAAGCCGCGAAGCTGGATGCGCAGGCCACCGCCGCCAATCTCGGACTGACGAAGACGACGCGCTTCGTCAACGTGCTCGATCTCGGCTACGTGAACCAGACCGAGACGAACGTGCCGACCGCGCGCGGCTACGAGCTCACGCTCGAGCTGCCGCTGTTCGACTGGGGCGGTTCGCGGGTGGCGCGGGCCGAAGGCGTGTACATGCAGGCGGTGCAGCGCGTTGCCCAGGCGGCCGTCACGGCGCGCAGCGAAGCGCGCGAGAGCTATCTCGATTATCGCACCGCCTACGATGTCGCCGCCCACTACCGCGACCACATCATCCCGCTGCGCAAGCGGATCTCGAAAGAGGTCCTGCTGCGCTACAACGGCATGCTGATGTCGACGCAGGAACTGCTCACCGATTCGCGCGAGCAGGCGGGCGCGGTGTCCAGCTATATTGAGGCATTGAAGGAGTTCTGGAGCGCTCACGCGCATCTCGAGGCCGCGCTCGGCGTGCGCCTGGGCGGCCAACACGTCAAACACCAGGACCAGGAACACAAGGAACACGCAGAATGACATCCCGCAGGAATTTCATTACCGGCGCCGGCGCCGCCATGGTTGGCGCATCGCTGGTCAGCAAGGCGGCGGCCGCCGCCATCCCCGAAGCCCCGGTCCAGAGCTCGGCCGGCACCGCCCCGCCGCTGGCGCCGCCGAACGGCCGTCCCTACAACCCGGTCGTGACGCTGAACGGCTGGACCCTGCCCTGGCGCATGAAGGACGACGTCAAGGAATTCCACCTGGTGGCCGAACCCGTGGTGCGCGAGATCGCCCCCGGCATGAAGGCCAACTTGTGGGGCTATAACGGCCAGAGCCCGGGCCCGACCATCGAGGTGGTCGAGGGCGACCGCGTGCGCATCTTCGTCACCAACAAGCTGCCGGAAGCGACCAGCGTGCACTGGCACGGCCAGCTCCTGCCGAACGGCATGGACGGCGTGGCGGGACTGACCCAGCCGCGCATCGAGCCCGGCAAGACCTACGTCTATGAATTCGTGGCGCGCTACGCCGGCACCTTCATGTACCACCCGCACGCCGACGAGATGGCGCAGATCGGCATGGGCATGATGGGTTCCTGGGTCACGCACCCGAAGGATCCGCGCAAGCATGCGGTGGACCGCGACTTCGTGTTCCTGCTGAACGCCTACGACATCGCGCCGGGCAGCTACACGCCCAACGTCAACACCATGCTGGAGCAGAATATCTGGACCATCAACAGCCGCGCCTTCCCCGGCACGGATCCGATGGTGGTGCGCAAGGACGACCGCGTGCGCATCCGCATCGGCAACCTGTCGATGACCAATCACCCCTTCCACATCCACGGCCACCGCTTCGAGGTCGCGGGCACGGACGGCGGCTGGATTCCGCCGGCGGCGCGCTGGCCGGAAGTCACGGTCGACATTGGCGTGGGCCAGATGCGCGCCATCGAATTCATCGCCGATGCGCCGGGCGACTGGGCCTTCCACTGCCACAAGTCGCACCACACGATGAACGCGATGGGACATGGCGTGCCGAACCTGATCGGCGTCGACCACAGCGGCGTGGCGCGCAAGATCAACGACCTGGTGCCGGGCTACATGGTCATGGGCGACAAGGGAGGCTCCATGGGCAGCATGCGCATGCCGCTGCCCGAGAACACCCTGCCGATGATGGACGGCAAAGGCCCCTTCGGCGAGATCGAGATGGGCGGCATGTTCACGATGATCAAGGTACGCGAAGGCCTGGCGCGCGGCGATTTCCGCGATCCGGGCTGGTACAGGCATCCGCAGGGGACGGTGGCGAAGGAGTGGACGGGGGCGCTGCCGGAGGCGGTGCGTGCGCCGGCGGCGGCGACTTCACCAGGGGAGCCGGTGGCGACTGTCAAGAAAAGTGGTGGGCACGGCGGGCACTGAGCCGCCGCATCGGGAAGATCATGCCGGGCCGTTGCAGGACGCCAGTTCGAACAACGCGCGCGGCATGGTTTCCCGGTCATTGGCCGAGCGGCCGAAGACGCTGCTGAAATAATAGAAATTCATTCCCATCGTGGGCGCGAACAGGTAGCGCGGCGCTTCCTTCCATCCGGCGGCGGGTTCGGAGCTGACGCCCAGCCTGTCGTCCATCGTGTACAGCGACATGGACATCAGGTCGTCGGCCCGTTTCAGCTTGCGTACCTCGCCGCCGGTCGTGGCGGGATTTTCGGCAGCATACAGATAGGTCTCGGTGTAGCCATTCCCGATGTCCATCATGAACCAGTAGGTCTCGCCGGTCTTCGCGGATGCCACCCATAGCAGGTCGGCCTTGCCGCGCGCCGACTTCGCGAAACCGGCCGTGAAGGCCGGATCCGCCTTCAGCACGTAGCGCGCCTGCAGGACCGGGCAGGCCGGCGCCGCCTGCGCAGGGCACAACGCCGCCGCGCCCAGCAGGGCGCACGATGCGATGAGGTGGTTCGTGAGGCGCATGGTGGAGGCCGTCAGCCCTTCTTGCGCAAGGCTGCAATCTGCTTGCGCAGGTCGGCGTTCTCCGCTTCCAGGCTGTCGCGCGCCGTCCTGGCGCCGACCAGTTCCATTTCCGCGGCCAGGCGCGCATCCGACAGGGTCGCGTTCTGCGCCACGCCCTTTTCCAGCTGCCCGCGCAGGTCCGCCAGCTGGGCATCCTTGCCCTCGATCGCCAGCTGGTCCTTGGCTTTGCCGACCAGGGCGTCCATGGCGACCTGCTTGGCGTTGCGCAGCTCGGCGTTCAGGCGCTCGATCTCTTCGTCGCGGTCGGCCAGGTTGGCCAGGGCTTCGTCGCGGGCCGCGCTGGTCTCGTCGAGCTGCGCCTGCACGGCGTCGCGTTCGCCCTCCAGCGCATCGCCGGCTTCGCGCAGCGCTTCCAGTTCTTCTTCGTGGCGAGCCAGCGCCGCGCGGGTGCCGGTGCCTGCTTCCTCCGCGAATTGCTGGGCCCAGCGCGCCAGTTCGGTGACCAGGTTCGGCGGCAGTTCTGCCTTGGGCGGCTCGGGCGGCTTTTCGTTCTCCGCGCGCCACTGCGCCAGATGGCGCGAGATGGCGGCGGCCGAGCCGCCGCCGAGGGCGTCACGCACCGAATCGATTGTCACCGGCGTGCCGCCGTCCTGCAGCTTGCTTGCCGCTGCCGCTACGTCTTCGAAGTTCATGGATGGGATACTTGTTTGTCGAAGGCCGTATCATACGCCACGCCCGCCATCGGTGACGGGCGCTACGGGACAGCCGGACAGGCCTAGATCCGGAAGTCGTCCAGCGACTTGCCTTTGGTGAGCGCCTCGGCGATCCACCTGGGCTGGCGTCCGCGGCCGGTCCAGGTCTGGGATGCGTCGGCCGGGTTGCGGAAGCGCGCCTGGCCCGGCTGCGCATCGCCCTTTTTCGCGCCGCCCTTCTTTGCAGCGCCGGCGGCCGTGAGCAGGGCCGACACCGGCACGCCCACGTCCTGGGCAATCGCGAGAATCTGCTCGCGCGCCTTCTTGACCTCGTCCTGCTGGCGGGACTTGATCTCCTTCTCGATATCGAATTGCAGGCCCTTGAGCTCGGCAAGGTTGTAGTTCGACAGGTCGGTCTTTGCCATGTGCGCGCCTTTCATGTTCCGGGTTGTTTATTTGGCATTCTTGGCAATTCTACATGTTTGGAGAATTGCTGCCGCACCGGTCGATCCGGCCGCGTATCCCCCTCAGGCCCGTGCACTGACCGGATACCCGGCCTCGTCGATCGCCTTCGCAATCCGGTCCAGGTCGGCGGAACTGTCGATCTTCACCTTCTTGGTCGGCAGGTCGATATCGACTTTCGCCTGCTGGTCGATATCCTGCACGGCCTTGGTCACGCGGCCCACGCAGTGTTTGCAGGTCATGTCTTCCACGGTCAATTCATACATCTTGTTTTCTCCTTCGGTTGAAAAAGTTGAAATCTTTGGTGCCGCCGGCGCCCAGCGCCGCAGCAGCAATGCATTCGTCACCACGCTCACCGAGCTGAGCGCCATCGCTGCGCCGGCCAGCACGGGATTGAGCAGGCCCAGCGCCGCGACCGGGATGCCGACCACGTTGTAAACGAAGGCCCAGCCCAGGTTCTGGCGGATCTTGCTGTAGGTGCGGTGCGAGATCGCGATGGCGTCCGCCACCAGCAGCGGGTCGCCGCGCATCAGCGTGATGCCGGCCGTGTGCATGGCGACGTCGGTGCCGCCGGCCATGGCGATGCCGACGTCGGCCGCGGCCAGGGCCGGGGCGTCGTTGATGCCGTCGCCGACCATCGCCACCTTGCCCCTGCCGGCGTCGCGCATCAATTCGCGCACGGTAGCGGCCTTGTCAGCCGGCGGCACCTCGGCGACGTAACGTTCCAGGCCCAGCTCGCGCGCCACCAGCGCCGCCGCACCGCGGTTGTCGCCGGTCAGCATGACGGTGTCCACGCCCATCGCTTCCAGGCGGGCCACTGCCGCCGCGCTGGTCGGCTTCAGGCGGTCGCCGAAGGCCACCAGGCCCTCGACCCGCAGCACGCCGCCCTCTTCCACGGCCAGCCAGGACACGGTGCGGCCATCGAGCTCGTGCCGGCGCGCCGCCGCTTCCCAGGCATCCGCCGCGGCGCCGATCTCCTGCATCAGGCGCCGATTGCCAAGATACACGGTCGCCGCCCCGACCCGCGCACGTACGCCGCGGCCCGGCAAGGCGGCGGCGTCGCTCGCTGCCGGCAGAGACAGGCCGCGTTCCCGGGCCGCCTGCGTAACCGCCTTCGCCAGCGGGTGCTCGCTGTACTGCTGTACGGCCCAGGCCAGCGCCAGCATGGAATCGCCGCCCTCGACCGCCACCACGCGCGGCTTGCCCTCGGTGAGCGTGCCGGTCTTGTCGAACACCACGGTGCGGACTGCGTGCGCCGTCTCCAGCGCTTCCGCGTCCTTGATCAGGATACCGTGGCGCGCCGCCACGCCGGTGCCGACCATGATGCCGGTCGGCGTCGCCAGGCCCAGCGCGCAGGGGCAGGCGATCACCTGCACCGCCACCGCGTTCAACAGCGCCTGCTGCCAGTCGCCGGTGGCCAGGCCCCAGCCGAGCAACGTGAGCACGGAGATCAGCAGCACCGCCGGCACGAATACGGCGCTCACGCGGTCGACCAGGCGCTGGATCGGCGCCTTGACCGCCTGCGCGTCCTCGACCATGCGGATGATCTGGGCCAGCATGGTGTCCGCGCCGACCTTGGTGGCTTCCACCAGCAGCAGGCCCTCGCCGTTCACGGCGCCGCCCAGCACAAGCTCCCCGACGCTGCGCGCCACCGGCAGGCTTTCGCCGGTCAGCAGGGATTCGTCCAGGTGGCTGCTGCCCTCCGTCACGCGGCCGTCGGCGGGCACGCGCTCGCCCGGTCTGACCACGATCAGGTCGCCGGCGCGCAAATCCGCCACCGCCAGCTCGAGGTCACGGCCGTCCCGCCTTACCAGGGCGGACTCGGGGCGCAGGGATTCGAGCGCGCGGATCGCCTCCACGGTCTGGTGTTTGGCCCGGCCTTCCAGCCACTTCCCGAGCAGCACCAGGGTGATCACCACCGCCGAGGATTCGAAATACAGGTGCGGCAGCCTGTCGCCCTCATGCGCCATCAGGAGCTGGGCCACGGACAAGCCGTAGGCCGCCGAGGTGCCGATCGCCACCAGCAGGTCCATGTTCCCGGACCCGGCGCGCAGCGCCTTCCAGCCGGCGCGGTAGAAGCGCGCGCCCAGCCAGAACTGGACCGGGGTCGCCAGCAGCAGCTGGATCCAGCCCGGCAGCATCGCATCGTGGGCCGCATCCGTGCCGAACAGCTGGCCGAACATCGGCAGCACCAGCGGCAGGCTGAGGATGGCGGCGGCCGCCACCGGCCACCAGGACGGCAGCCGGGATGCCTGCGGCGCGGCGCGCGGCTGGCCGCGCTGGATGGGCTCCGCCTCGTAGCCGGCCTGCGCCACGGCGGCGACAATCGCATCCGGGTCCAGCGCCGCGCCGTGCACCGTCGCCTGTTCGGTGGCCAGGTTGACGCTGGCGTCCGAGACGCCCGGGACCTTCTTCAATGCCTTTTCGACGCGTGCCACGCAGGACGCGCAGGTCATGCCTTGTACCGCGAGCTGCAGCCCGGCAGTGGAATCCTTGGTATTCATCGCTTGCTCCTGTCAGTAACGACAGGATAATCCTTCCCACGATGGGAAGGTCAAGCGCCGATGTCGAAGGGTGCGGAGGATGGCGGCAGCGGTGTCATCGGCCGCAGGTCGTAGACCATGTCGGCGCGGTCGCCGGCCGTCGGCCCAGTGATCAGGAAGCTGTCGCGGCCCAGCCGTTGCGGACCGCCGGCCAGGCGCACGGGCCGCAGTTCGCTGCGCGCCAATACCAGCACCACCTCGTAGCTGAGGGTCGGCGCGGCAAACAGGCCGAGCATGGTGCGCAGGGCGCGCGCCCCGTCCGCGTGCGGCAGGAAGCGCTCGAACTGGGCGCGGCGCAGCGGCCCGATGCGCACGCGCACGCGCAGGTCCGGGCGCCAGCAGCGCTCGCCCAGTACCGCGGCCTGGCCCAGAATCGCGCCGGGATGACCGCCGGGACGGCCGGCAGCGCCGCCCAGCCTGGACTGCTCCTCAAACGCCAGCGCATCCCAGAAGCCGATGCCCTCCTCCAGCGCGATCGGCACGCCGAAGTGATGCGTCAGCACCCGGGCCAGGACCACCGCGGAGGCCGGGCGCTGCCTGAGCACCCCGGCATAGCGCGCCAGCGTGGCGTCGTCGACGGCCTCGTGCGGCGACTCCGGCGCGAAACCGGCCAGCGCCAGCAGCAGCGGCATGAAGCCATCGCCGCCGTCTGGCCCGCTCACGGCATGCTCGACCCGGTACTTGCGCCACGCGCCATAGAACAAGGCCAGCATGCGCGTGGTGAAGATGTCGAGGAAGGCACGCGGCGCTTCGGCCAGCTCGGCGTCCGGCTGCGTCGCTTCCCAGGCGGCGATGCGCTCGGTCACGTGCCCCGGCATCGCGCCATGGGCTCCCAGCAGGCCCATGAAGGTGGGGGTCAGGTGGAATTGCGGCGGCAGACCGTCGGGCGATGTGCCAGGCGCGATCGCCTCCACCTGCCCGGCCGGAAAGGCCAGCGCCAGGCTGTTATGGAAGCGCAGGTGATGTTCCAGCGCGCGGCGCGGCGGCACACCCTGCTCGCCCAGCCACAACAGCAGCAGCCGCACCGCCTGGAAGAATTCGAAGCGCTGCGGCTCGGCCAGCAGCCGCTCGATCAGGCCAGCGGGCGGCTGCTGTGACGGGGTTCGCATGCAAGAAGCTCCTGACCGGTCTGGCGCGACACGACCTGCAGCCGCGTGAAGCAGTTCAGCTGTCCGTTCAGCGCAAAATAATGGTCGAGCACCCGGGCGAACACGAACAGGCTGCCGCCGGCGAAGGCTTCTTCGTCCACCGTCATGCGGATGCCGATCCCGGGCATCAGGGTCGACACCGGCGCGGTCCGCACCCAGGCCCGCACGGCGCCGTGCTCGAGGCCCTGGATGCCGGCGATCAGGCGCTGCGCGGCCGGCGAATGCGGCAGGTCGTACAGCGCCAGCATCTTGCGGAAGTCGTCGAGGCCGGCCATGGTCAGGCTGGTGTGGCTGAGCGACAGGTGCGAGATCAGACGCCAGTGCGCGCCGCGCGCGCTGCCGAAGCGGTAGCTGGGGCTGGGTTTGCGCAGCATGCGGATCGGCGCCACGCCCGAGAGTTCATCGGTGCGCAGGTCGCCCTGCGGATCGCCGTAGCGCAGCTGGGCCGGCAGGTCGCGATTCGTGCAGGTCAGCATGGTCGACAGGGTGGCGCCAGCGCTGTCGGTGGTGTGGAAGTCGGCGTCGATCAGGGCGATGCGCATCTCGTGGCCGGGGCTGACGGCGGCCACCGCATGGTCGCGCCGCGTGACCCAGTAGTGATTGCCGCCCTGTTCGCCGCCGCCATTTGCGGCGTACAGCGGCGCGAAGCGGGTGACGCTGCTCGATCGCCCCACGCTTGCGTGGGGCCCTTCGCGCACCAGGCGCACCGCGTCGACGCTGTGGATCTCGTAGTCGGCGGCGTGGGCGCCGTCGGCCAGCAGCGGATAGTCGGCGCTGGTATGGGACAGCTGCAGCGGCGCGCCGGCTTTCGGGAACAGGTTGATCGCCGGCGTGCAGGACAGCAGCAGGTTGCTCGCCTTGAGTCCGGCCAGCAGGCGCGCGGCGGCGGCGTCGACGGGCAGTCCGTTCAGCACCACGTGCAGGGTGAAGCTGGTGCAGCGCGGTGGCAGCAGCGCGCGCAGGGCGGCGGTGTCGAGGTCGATGAAGTGGAACTTCTCGGGATAGCAGAAGTATTCGCTCAGCAGGCGCAGCGCCGGATGGGCGCGCGCCGGGAACGGGATCATCGCATCCTCTTCCTCGAAGCCGGCCAGCGACAGCGGCACCGAGGGCAGCGGCAGCCAGGCGGCCTCGCCGCCGGCCTGGACGAAGGCGCAGGCGCCGCGCAGGAACAGCGCATCGATGAGGGCCGCGCGCATGGAGGCTTCGCCGTCGACGAACAGGCGCAGGCGCGCCGGCAGCACCTCGCCCAGCGGGCGTGGCCCCGGCGTGGCCAGCGTGATGCCGATGGCGCTGGCGGCGCCGCGCGGCAGGCGCAGCGAGCGCGGGGCCCTGGCCAGCGGCGCGAACTGGACCTGGGCCACGCGCAGCGGCGCCAGCAGCACGTGGTAGACGGTGCGGAACAGGATCACGCTGTCGTGGCGGGCGCTGGTGCGCAGCATGGTCCCGCGCGGCAGCAGCACGGGGGCATCCGGCAGCTCGGCGTCGCCGTGGCCGCCCACCTGCACGATGGTGTGCGAGGGCATGGGCCGCAGGTAGTGCGGATACAGGCTTTCCAGTAGCGATTCGGTGAACTTCGGGTAGTCGTCGTCGAGGCGCTTGCGGATGCGCGCGCTCATCAGCGCCACCGACTGGATCAGCCGGGCCACGCTCGGGTCTTCGTAGGTTTCACCCGCCAGGTGCAGCTCGCCGGCCGGCTTCGGATAACGGGCGCGGAACTCGCGCGCGAACTGTCCGAACAGGCCCAACTCTTCCTCGTAGTAGCGCAGTAGCTCGTCCATTCATGGATAGTCCCACCCACGCTGAAAACGTATCTTGAGTACAATCAACACCGACCAACCACCACTAGGGAGCCTCCGATGTCCGACCTGAGCCAATTCGCTATCACCCGCAAGTGGCCCGCGCAGCAGCCCGAGCGCCTGCAGCTGTATTCCCTGCCCACGCCCAACGGCGTGAAGGCCGCGATCATGCTGGAAGAGATCGCCCTGCCCTACGAAGTGCACCGCGTCGCCTTCGACAAGAACGACCAGCTGTCGCCCGAGTTCCTGTCGCTGAACCCGAACAACAAGATCCCGGCCATCATCGACCCGGACGGCCCCGGCGGCAAGCCGCTGCCGCTGTGGGAATCGGGCGCGATCCTGATCTACCTGGCCGAAAAGACCGGCAAGCTGCTGCCGGCCGACCCGGCTCTGCGCTACCAGACCATCCAGTGGCTGATGTTCCAGATGGGCGGCCTGGGCCCGATGTTCGGCCAGCTCGGCTTCTTCCACAAATTCGCCGGCAAGGATTACGAAGACAAGCGCCCGCGCGACCGCTACGTGGCCGAATCGAAGCGCCTGCTGGCGGTGCTCGACAAGCACCTCGAGGGCCGCGACTGGATCATGGGCGAGGAATACACGATCGCCGACATCGCGACCTTCCCCTGGGTGAACAACCTGGTCGGTTTCTATGGAGCCGGCGAGCTGGTGGGCTACGAGGACTTCAAGAACGTGGCCCGCGTGGTGCAGGCTTTTGTAGCGCGGCCGGCCGTGGCGCGCGGCCTGCAGATTCCGCCGGCGCCTTTAAGCGCCTAAAGTCCTCAGGTCGGCCACCACCTCATCGCCGAAGGACTTGCCGAGCAGGTAGTCGACCAGCTGCTCGGCGCATTCGTCCGGGTCGACCAGGCTGCCGGTCTCCTTCAGGTCGACGAAGCGCTGGCGCATCGGGAAGTTCTCTTCCGGCGCGGCACGGATCTCGGCCTGCATGCCGGTGTCGATCGTGCCCGGGGCCAGGCTGCAGATCTGCACGTCCTGGCCGCCGTCCAGCACCACCGCGCGCGCATGGTGGTCGAGCGCCGCCTTGGTGGCGCAGTAGACGCTCCAGCCGGGATACGGATGGCGCCCGGCGCCGCTGGAGATGTGCATGATGCGCTTTTGCCCGCCGTCGCTGGCGCGCACCACGGCCGCCGCCAGCGCCATCGGCGCAGCCACGTTCAGGGTCACGGCGCGTAGTACCGCGCGCGGATCCTGCGCCTCGAGGGGCCCGACCGGGGCCAGCATCCCCGCATTGTTGAGCAGAAGCACGGCGCCGGTGCCGTCCAGGTAGTCGGTCAGCGCATTGCCGTCGAGCCAGTCGACCAGCGCGGGGCCGTCCGCCAGGTCCAGTTCCACCTCCTCGAACAGGTCGGGCCAGGATTGCGCCAGTCCGTCGGAGCGGGTGCGGGCGAGGCCCAGCACCGGCACCCCGCGCGCCAGCAGATTACGGGCCAGGGCAGCGCCCAGGCCCTTGGTATGGCCGGTTACGATTGCTTTCATGTCCTTCTCCATCCCATTGCCGCGCAGGGCATCGTCACGAATGTTATCGCAAGCAGGCGCGCACGATAAAGTCAAATGTGCTGCCGTCGCACCCTTGCCTCTGCTCCAGTTCGCTGCGCCATGGCAGAATGGGCCGCAAAGCACAGGATTCACAACGCGAGGCCCAATGCAAATTCCAGACATCCCCGTCGACGAAGCGCGCCGCCTGACCGCCCTGCACGCCACCCGCCTGCTCGGCAGCGCCCCCGAAGAAGCCTTCGACCGCATCACGCGCATGGCCGCGCGGCTGCTGAACGCGCCCACCGCCCTGGTTTCGCTGGTCGACAAGGATGTCCAGTGGTTCAAGTCGCGCTGCGGCTTCGAAGGCACCGAGACGGCGCGCGAGATCTCCTTCTGCGGCCACGCGATCCTCGAGCACGAGCCGCTGATCGTGACCGACGCCACCCGCGACCCGCGCTTCTGCGGCA
Organism: Telluria sp. GW821-FHT07G12; assembly: GCF_059418525.1. Classification (NCBI taxonomy): domain Bacteria; kingdom Pseudomonadati; phylum Pseudomonadota; class Betaproteobacteria; order Burkholderiales; family Oxalobacteraceae; genus Telluria; species Telluria sp. GW821-FHT07G12. The sequence goes on from NZ_JBWKQA010000009.1 coordinate 163,032, forward strand.
ACCCGATGGTGACCGGGGAGGCGCACGTGCGCTTCTATGTGGGCGTGCCCCTGTATTCGGTCGACCGGATGGCGATCGGCACCCTGTGCGTGATCGACCGCGAACCGCGCCAGCTCAGCGGCGAGGAGCTCGACCTGCTGCGCGACCTCGCGCGCATGGTCGAACAGCTGATCCACCACCGCCAGCTGGCCACCGCGGCCCAGGCCTTGTACTCGCACGTGCTGCTGGACGCCGCCAACCCGGAGCTGAGCGCGGCCGCCGGCCAGGTCGAGTTCCTGCTGAACCACGACCAGTTGACCGGGCTGTCGAACCGCCAGGCCCTGGTGCGCACCATCGGCGAAGGCCTCGAGAAATGGCGCAAGGAAGGCACCCAGACCCTGGTCGCCTCGCTCAACCTGGACAAGTTCAAGCGCCTCAACGAAGCCCTCGGCCACCACGCCGGCGACCAGGCCCTGGTATCGATCACCTGGAGCCTGCAGAGCGTGCTGCGGCCGGAAGACCTGCTGGCGCGGGTCGGCAACGACGAATTCGTGGTGCTGCTGCCCGGCCTCGGCGACGACAGCGTGGCGCGCGACCGCCTGCGCCAGATCATGCAGGCGGTGCACCGCGAGTTCAAGACCGCGGGCGGCGGCGCCTTCCCCCTCACCTGCAGCATCGGCTACGCGATCTATCCGCAGGACGGCGACAGCGCCGAGGTCCTGATGAACAACGCAGCCCTGGCAAGCCGGCGCGCCAAGCTGATGGGCGGCGGCCAGATCCAGCACTTCACCGAGGAGCTGAAAAACGCCTTCAACCGCAAGCTGGCCATGGAAAGCCAGCTGCGCGCCGCCCTCGACCACAAGGAACTGTTCCTGATGTACCAGCCGAAGATCGCGCTGAAGGACGATTCGGTGGCCGGGCTGGAGGTGCTGCTGCGCTGGCGCCATCCGCAACACGGCCTGATTTCGCCGGTGGAGTTCATCCCGGTGGCCGAAGAGGCCGGGCTGATCGTGGAGATCGGCGAGTGGGTGCTGAAAAGCGCCGTCGACCAGTGCCGCGCCTGGCGCGCCGACGGCGTGCCCACCGTGCCGGTGGCGGTCAACCTGTCGGCGCGCCAATTCCACCGCACCGACATCGTCGGCTGCGTGGCCACCGTGGTGCGCGACGCCGGGCTGGCGCCGGGCGACCTCGAACTGGAGCTCACCGAAAGCATGTCGGTGCAATGCCCCGAGCGCAGCGCCGACCTGATGGGACGCCTGCGCGATCTCGGCTGCACCATCAGCATCGACGATTTCGGCACCGGCTATTCCAGCCTCAGCTACCTGAAGCGCTTGCCTGTCGACAAACTAAAGATCGACCGCTCCTTCGTGCAGGACATGCACGAAAGCGAAGATTCGATGGCGATGGTCGAAGCCATCGTCGCCATGGCGCACAGCCTGCGCCTGGAAGTCATTGCCGAAGGCGTCGAACTGCAGGAGCAGCTGGACGGCCTGCGCAAGGCGGGCTGCGACCAGATCCAGGGCTTTTATTACAGCAAACCGCTGAGCCCCGGCGATTGCGCCGCCTATCTCAGGGCGCACGCCTCGGGCCAGCCGTCTGCCGCGCAGGCTCAGGGATAACGCACCGGCCGGCCCAGGGTATCGGGCAGCGGGATGAACTCGGTCTCGCCCGGCACCTTCGGGAAGCGCATCTCGCGCCAGTCTTCCTTGGCCTGCTCGATGCGCTCGGCCGAGCTGGAAACGAAGTTCCAGGTCAGGTAGCGCGGACCGTCCATCGGCTCGCCGCCCAGCAGCATCACGCGGGCGCCGGCGCCGTTCGCCGCCGCCAGCGTCACCGCCGCGCCGGGCTTCAGCACCAGCAGCTGGCCGGGGCCGAAGCGGCCGTCGCGGCCGAGGTCCAGCGTGCCCTCCACCACGTAGATCGCCTGCTCTCCGTACTCCGCCGGCATCGGCAGGCGCGCGCCCGGCTGCAGCGCCAGGTCGACGTAGAACATCGGCGACTCGACCGGCACCGGAGCGCGCTTGCCGAAGTATTCGCCGGCGATGATGCGGGCGGTGGCGCCCTCGCCTTCCAGCACCGGCAATTCGTCCGCGGCGATGTGCGAGAAGCTCGGGTCCTTCTCTTCCTTGGCCTTCGGCAGCGCCACCCAGCATTGCAGGCCATGCAGGGTCGAGCCATTCGCACGCACCAGCGGGCCGGTGCGCTCGGAGTGGACGATGCCCTTCCCGGCCGTCATCCAGTTGACCGCGCCGGGACGGATGTCCTGCACGGTGCCGAGGCTGTCGCGGTGCGAGATCTCGCCCTCCAGCAGATAGGTCACGGTGGACAGGCCGATGTGCGGGTGCGGGCGGACGTCGATGCCGGTGCCGGCGTTGAACACGTGGGGGCCCATCTGGTCGAGGAAGACGAAGGGACCGACCATGCGGCGGTCCTTGTGCGGCAGCGCGCGCCTGACTTCGAAGCCGCCGCCCAGGTCATGGGTGCGCGGCACCACGATGGTTTCCAGCATGCTTTCTTCGTCGTGCGCATTGTTGTCCATGTTGAGTTCCATGTTACTGAGCCTCCGTGGTGATCTGGATCTGCCCGGACAGGGTCTTGTGGACCGGGCACTTGTTGGCGATGTCCGTCAAACGCTGCTTCTCTTCTTCGCTCAAGGCGCCGACGTAGCGGATGCTGCGGTGCAGGGCGTAGGCCGCGCCTTCCTGGCCGTGGCGGATGCTTACCTGCACTTCGTCCAGCTGCCAGCCCTTGCGTTTGGCGTACAGGTTGACCGTCAGGGTGGTGCAGGCCGCCAGCGCCGCCGCCAGCAGGTCGTGCGGTTCGGGGCCGCTGTCCTCGCCGCCGAATTCCGGCGCCACGTCGGTCAGGAGCCGGTGCCGCCCGATCTCGATTACCTGCTGCAGCGGCCCCTGGCCGCGGTGGGTCGTCACTTCCATGATGGTCTCCCTGTTCTTGAGCGATTGTACGTGATGCTATCTCAGGCCGTGCGGGCGCGCAGGACGGTGGCGCCGGCTTTGGCTTGCACGCGCTGGCGTTCGATGTCGAAAATCACCAGCATCGCACCCAGGATCGCCACGTTTTTCAGGAAGTGGTTCAGCTGGTTCTGCAGCTCGGCGGCGGGAGCGCTCCAGAAGCCGTGGAAGATCAGCGTGACCGGCACCAGGAACAGGGCAAGTCCGAGACTGGCCCAGCGCGCCTGGAAGCCCGTCACCAGGGCCAGGCCGCCGCCGACTTCGAGGGCGATGGCCGCCGCCAGCAGCAGGCTGGCAAACGGCAGTCCCAGGCTGCCCATCCAGCCGGCGACATAGGAAAAGGCGAGGATCTTGTTGATGCCCGAGATGACGAACAGGGAACCGACGAGCGCGCGGCCGGCGGGATAGAGTTTGGTGGTGTTCATGGTGTTCTCCTTCAGGTGTGGGTTGTCGATGGAGTTCATTATGGACGCCCTGGGAACGGAAGAAAAACGAGTTATTTGACCGCCTATCATCGATTTTTTCGATAATACAAAGGCGACCGGCTGGCGCCTGTCAATACCCTTTCCTCGCGGCCGGTGTGGCGCTACCATGGACGGATGACCTCGCCTCTGCCCCCACCTGCGCCTTCCTCCCGCAACTTCGGCATCGACTGCCTGCGCGGCCTCGCCATCCTGCTCGTGGTCGTGCACCACCTGGCCCTGCCCTTCCGCCTGCCGCTGGGCCCGAGCCTGCTAAAGGACTGGCTGCCGAAGCGCCTGCTGAACGCCATCAGCTTTAATGGCTACGAGGCGGTCTTCATCTTCTTCGTCATCTCCGGCTTCCTGATCGCGACCCGCATCGTCGAGCGCGATGGCGGCCTCGATCGCGTGAACCTGCGCCGCTTCTACCGCGCCCGCGCGCTGCGCATCCTGCCGCTGCTGCTGCTCACGCTGGCCGCGCTGTCGGTGCTGGCCCTGTTCGGCGTTACCGGTTTCGCGCCGGACGGCGACCAGCAAAGCCTGGCCGGCCTGCTGGGTTCCGCGCTCAGCTTCACCTTCAACTGGTACGAAGGCCGCACCGGCTGGGCGCCGGCCGGCTGGGACGTCCTGTGGTCGTTGTCGATCGAGGAAGTGTTTTATCTCGGCTTCCCGCTGCTCTGCCTGTGGCTGCCGCGGCGGCTGCTGATTGGCTTGCTGGTCGTGTGGGCGCTGCTCCTGAACCCGCTGCGCAACCTGGTGCCTGCCGCCGACGAAGTCTGGTGGGAGAAAGCCTATCTGCCCGGGATGGCGGCGATCGCCTGGGGCGTGCTGGCCGCCCTGCTGGCCCAGCGCTGGCGCCCGACGCGGCGCGACGCCCGTGCCATGGCGATCTTCGGCGCCTTCTGCATCCTGATGGTGCTGGGCTGGGGCGAGCTGGTGCACCGCCATCTTTTCAAATCGGTGATGGTTGGACTGGTGCTGGGCGCAGCCTTCATGCTGGTCGCCTTCCATGCGCACCCGCCGGCGCCGCGCGCGGGCTTGCGCTGGCTGGCGCGCATGGGCAGCCTGAGCTACGAGCTGTATTTGTCGCACATGTTCGTGGTGCTGGCCGCCGTCGGCCTGTACCGCGCTTTCCTCGGCAAGGAGCAGGCCTGGACCTTTACGGTTTACCTGCCGGTGCTGCTGCTGTGCTACGGCCTGGCGCTGGTGCTGGAGAAGTTCACCTCACGCTTTACCCGCCAGGGGGCTTGCCTTGAGGGCGAAGCCAAGCGAGAATTGGCAATTCACTAACATCCAGACAGCGCATGGACCACACCACCTCCACCGGCACGCCGCAACTCAGCAAGCACCGCATCGAAGCACTGGTCGACGGCATCTTCGCCGTCGCCATGACCCTGCTCGTGATCGACCTGCGCCTGCCCGAGCACCTGCACATCAGCAGCGACGCCGAGCTGCGCGAGGCCCTGGCGGAACTGCTGCCCAACCTGTACTCCTGGCTGGTCAGCTTCATCGTGCTGGGGATCTTCTGGGTCGGCAACCACCGCGTCTACAGCCATGTGCGGCATGTGGACGGCGGCCTGGTATGGCGCACCATCCTGATGCTGGGCGGGGCCAGCCTGCTGCCCTTCGCCTCCGCCGTCAATGGCCACTTCTTCTCGCAGCTGGCGCAGGGCGTGTACTCGGGCGTGATGATTCTGATCGGCCTTGGCTCGCTGCTGGTGGCGCGCTACATTCACCGCAACCCGCAGCTGTGCGCGCACCCGATGGACGACGCGACCTATATGGCCATTTGCACGCGCCTGGGCGGCCTGGGCGTGATCGCCCTGCTGGCGGTGGGGCTGGCCGGCCTGTTCCCGGGCTCGGCCAACTGCGCCTTCATACTCGGCTTTACGCTGCGCCCGCTGGGCAACGCGGTGGCGCGCCGCTACGCCGTGCCGCCCGCCGAACAGCCGACCTGATTTACTTGGCGCTCTCGATCCAGCGGTTCACCTGCGCCTCGAGGATGGGCAGCGGCAGCGTGCCGTCGCCCAGCACCACCTCGTGGAACTTCGCGTAGCTGAACTTCGGCCCCAGCGCCTGCTGGGCCTTGGCGCGCAGTTCGAGGATCTTCAGCGCGCCGGTCTTGTAGGCCAGCGCCTGGCCCGGCCACACCATGTAGCGCTCGATCTGGTTGGCGGCGCGCGCCTCGCTGTAGCCGAGGTTTTCCATCGCATAGGCGATCGCCTTCTCGCGCGACCAGCCCTGCGCGTGCATGCCGGTATCGACCACCAGGCGCACCGCGCGCAGCAGCTCGTCGTTCAGGTGGCCGTAGTAGTAGGCGGGATCGTCATAGAAACCGAACTCGCGGCCCAGAGTCTCGCAATATAAAGCCCAGCCCTCGGTGTAGGCAGCGGCGCTCGGGTGCTCGGTGAAGAACTTGCGGAAGTCCGGCAGCGGCAGCTCCTTCAGCAGCGCGGCGTGGAAGTGGTGGCCCGGCACGCCTTCGTGCAGCAGCAGCGTGGCCATGCCCACCGTGTCGTACTCCTTCGGATCGTTGACCACGGCCCAGAACACGCCCGGATGCGAACCGTCCGCCGCCACCGGCGTGTAGTGGTCGGAGGCGGTGGCGCGGGTCAGCTCGGGTTCGAGCTGGATGTCGAGCTTCGCCTTCGGCAGCAAACTAAAATACTGCGGCAGCTTGGCATCCACCTGCGCGTAGATCTGGCGGTAGCGCTCCAGCACCTGCTGCTCGCTGGTGAAGGGCTTGAATTTCTGCTGGGCGGCGACCCACTGCGGGAAGCCTTTCAAGGGCCCGTCGTAGCCTAGCTTGGGCGCCAGCTTCGCCATCTCGCCCTGGATGCGCGCGACTTCCTTCAGGCCCAGTTCGTGGATCTGCGCCGGCGGCGTATCGAGGTTGGTGTTGTTCCTGATGCGGGCCTGGTACCAGGCGGCGCCGTCCGGCAGCGCGCCATAGCCGGCCGTGCTGCGGCCTGCAGGTAAATAATCCTTTTCGAGGAAGGCGCACAGGCGCGCAAGGGCCTGGTCGATCTTCACCGCGGCCTGGCGATAGCCGTCTTCGAGTTCGCGCTTGTTCTTGTCCTTGAAGGCCGCGGGCAGACGCTTGGCCGGCGAATAGAACACGCTGGCCTGAGGGTCGCTGCTGCGCAGCTGCTGGAACTGCGGCAGCATCCTCGTCGTGACGATCTTCGGCTGCACCACGCCGGTCCGCATGCCCTCTTTCATGTTGACGATGGCCTGGTCGATCCAGGCCGGCAGCTGCTGCAGGCGGTGCAGGTAGGCGCGCTGCTGCGCCGGCGTCTCCAGCGGCTGCGAGCCGGTGCCGCTGGCGTAATTGGCCAGGTTGCTCGGCACGTTGTCGAAGTGGTTCAGCGGCAGCAGGTGCTCGGGGAAGCGTTCGAGGTCGAGCTGGGCCTGGATCTCTGCGGCCAGGATGTCGTAGTTCAGCTGCGCCTTGGCGTCGAGCCGCGCGCGGTCGACCACCTTCAGCTGCTTGAGGAAAGCGTGATTCGCAGCCAGGTAGCGCTTGCGCACCTTCGGGTCGATCGCCATGCCGATCTGGTCGTCGTAGCGGCTGTCGCCGTTGGCGGTGGCGTAGAGGAGCGGATCGTATTTCGCGCGGGCGTCGTAGAACCTGGCGGCGATCTGGTCGACCTTCTTTTCCGAGGCCTGCGCCGCGGTAGCTGCCGGCGCGGCGTGGACGATCGTGAAGGGGACGCTACCAACGAAGATTGCGGCAGCCAGGCTGGCTGCGCGCATGGACCGGACGGACGGGAGCATGCGTTTCCTTGTGAATGAAATTCCGACAAGGATACCGCAGCCTCCTCTCTCTGGACAGGCTTTACACCTGGGCCATGCCCCCCGAAGCCAGGAGCGCCGATGGGCAGTTGCCGAAACCGCCGGGCTAAGCGAACATACGCGTTCTCCGATCCCCTACTGCACTTTCAAAGGACACCATGTCTCGCTTCGTCGCGGCCTTCATGGCTGTTGCCGCTCTTTCCCTCGTCTGCTCAGGTCCAGCCTTCTCGCAAGGCTTCAAACGTACACCGATTCCTTCTCATCACCCGCTGGTCGGAGAATGGCGCGTCGAGGTAGCAGGCACTAATTGTCATGAACTCCGTCGCGTCAAACCCAATGGGACCTTTCAAGTCTGGGCCGGCGAGGAAACCTCAGAGAATGAGTTCGCGATTTCCGCAAGCCCAGGCAAGAGCGGCTTCTACAAGCTGGTCGACAAGATCGTCAAGGACAATGGAAAACCGGACTGCATGGGCGGGACCACGCCGGTGGGCCATGTGGCAACCAACTTTATTTTGTTTGTCCCATCCGGCGAGAAATTCATGATGTGCGCGGAAGAAGATACCAACACCTGCTTCGGCACTTTTATTCGTCAAAAAGCGAAATGAAGCCGGCCGGAGCACCGTCCCTCAAGCTTTCCTTTCGGACGCCGGCTCATATCCGAAGCGGCTGAACGCCCGCGCCACCAAGGCATGCGCCTCGTGCTCGACGATCGAATTGTGCGCCGTGATCACGCGCGTGAAGGGCCACTGCAGGATCACGCGCGCGCTGCCCGCCGCCAGCGCCTTGTCGCGCGTGACGAGGCGCACCGTGCGCGGCACGTCCAGGTGCGAGCGCACCCCGGTCAGACGCGCGTACAGCGAGGTATTCCACGGCAGCTTCCCGCACCAGCATTGCAGCACGTCGGTCATGATCAGGGTTTGCGAAGCCTTGTGGAACCACACCACCTCGTTCACGAAGGGGATGCCGCGGATGATGGCCTGGTCGAGGTCGTGCTGCCACTCGGGCGGGACGGCGTCGCCCAGCTCGATCAGCCCTTCCAGGTCCGGGCGCTTGGCGGCCACACCCGGCGCGCCGTACAAGGCGGCATGCGGGAACATGCGCTGGGCGTGTTTCGCGAACAGGTGGTGAGCGCGGTTCGGGGCGACGATCCAGGCGACCTGGCCAAGGCTGCGCAGCTGTTCGGCCACGGCGTCGCTGAAGCGCACCGGCGAGTGAATCCACAGCCGGCCGTCTTCGAAACGGACCACGGTCATGCGCGAGGCGACGGCCAGGCCGGCGACCTTGAAGCCGCGTTCCATGTGCCAGAGATTGGGGGCGATTTGAATGAGCATGCCGCTATTGTAAAATAGTTACATGCTAAGAATCAGCCTCGATGCACTGCTCACGGTCGATACCATCGCCCGGCGCGGCAGTTTCTCCGCCGCCGCCAAGGAACTGTTCCGGGTGCCGTCGACGATTTCCTATACCGTTTCCAAGCTCGAGGAAGACCTCGGCGTGCAGCTGTTCGAGCGCTTCGGCCCGCGCGTGGTGCTCACCGCCGCCGGCGAAGAGCTGCTGAAGGAAGGCCGCTACCTGCTGAAGGCGGCCGGCGACCTCGAAAGCCGCGTGCGGCGCGTCGCCTCCGGCTGGGAGACCGAATTCACCATCGGCGTCGACTCGGCGCTCTCCCCGCTCGGGCTGCAGGACGATATCCGCGCCTTCTATGAAGTGGCCGACCAGACCCGCCTGCGCATCGTCAAGGAAGCCCTGTCGGGCACCTGGGAAAGCCTGCTGGACCGCCGCGTCGACTTCCTGGCCGGCGCGGCCGGCGAAGGTCCCTCCGGTGGCGGCTACACCGCCGAGCCGCTCGGGAACATGTCCTTCGTGTTCGTGGTCGCGCCCTCGCACCCGCTGGCCAAGGTAAAGCACCGCCTCGGCAAGGCCGAGCTGAGCGAGCACCGCGCCATCTCGGTGGCGGACTCGGTGCGCCTGCTGCAGGCGCGTACCGTGGGCCTGCTGTTCGGCCAGGACACGCTCACGGTCCCCGACATGCAGACCAAATACGACTTCCAGGTGGCCGGTCTCGGCTTCGGCTTCCTGCCGGAGCCCTGGGCCCGTCCCGCGATCGAGGCCGGGCGCCTGGTGGCGAAAGAGGTCGAGGAGCCGCGGCCGGACGAAACCCTGTTCATGGCCTGGCGCACCGGCGAGGAAGGCGCGGCGCTGAAGTGGTGGCGCGAACGGTTGCGCACGACGCCGCCGCTGGAGCGCATGCTGGCGATGAACTGTCCGGTCGAGCGGCTGCTATAAGCGGCCAAGAGTCTTCGGGAAGATCTGCATGGCCATGGCGCCAATCCGTCTGTGCATTCTTTTACACCAGAGCCGATTGGCTTACTTCGTCTTCTCCAGCACCTCGTCTACCCAGGCCAGAATCTGCGGCGCGTGCTCGTTCAACCCGCTGCGCACCGCCACCACTTTAGCGTCTGGCCCGACCACTAGCAGCAGCGGGTACGACCGCACCTTCAGGGTCTTGATGTAGATATCGGCATCTGCAAGCACGGGCCATTCCAGTTTGCGCTTCTCCACAAACGCCTTGGCATCGCCCACGCTGTCAAAGGTCAGCGCAAAAAAGCCCATGTCCGGATGCGCCTTGGCCAGTGCGTTTAACTGCGGCACCTCATGGATGCAAGGCCCGCACTCCGCGAAGTAGAAGCTCAGAACGCTGTAGCGCCCATGCAAGCTCTTGCTGTCGACGACCTGGCCGTCCAGCCCCTTCAATGCGAACTCCGGCAGCGTATCGCCCACCTTGAGCGCGACCGGCGTGGCAGGCGACTTCGGCTTTTCGTTCGGATCGTTCCGGCGCAGCACCACATCGACGGTGCCGTCCGCGTTCTTGTGCTTTTCAACCTGAAAGGAGCCCGGTAACGCCATAAACTCTTCCTCGGTCACGGGCTTGCCGTGCATGTCGAGCAAAGAGATCTTGTGCGCTTCCTTCAAATTGAGCATTTGCCCCATCTGAGAATCGACAAGTGGACCGGCAAAACAAGGCGCGGCCAAGCAAGCGGTCAAGCCGACGACAAATCGCTGAAAAATGTTCATGAGCACAAATCGATGAGTTGTGAATGTGTGGCGGTTTAGTAAGCCGCGTTCTGCCGCGTCCCACCAAACTACTTCATTGCTGAGCTTCTTAGCACTAATTTTTGTCCGGGGTAAGGTCCGGTCTTGGCCGAACTCGGCCGTTTGACTCAGCATAGCAGGTTGCCGACCGTCAAAAAGTCTCGAACTATCACACTCGTCCGTTGCTCACGCGAAGCAGTCGCACCGCCAGCAATACATGGCCTGCAGCGGGCCAACAGGTTTTGTTGAGCGTTCTCAGCCGTCAATAGAAGCCGTGGGCTCAATGTACTTTTTGCCTAAGGCGATCCTGGCATTAGTATGTGACACATGCTTGAGGTAAGGCTGGCCGTCGCCTTCAGAGATAAAGAAAAAGTATTCCCCGTACTCGTTCCGCGCAAATCGTTGGACCCTCACCAATGTGGAGGCATCGCTTCCTTCGTCAGAATGCTCTTGGTGCTCGTCCACTATCTCGGCAGTGCGCCCATCGAAGCGCAGATTCGGAACCGTGCTGTTGACGACAAGTGCTCGGAATTCCTCATCGATACACGGCAGGATGCCGTCTTCGTGGCCGCGCGCCAAGTCCCTGACACGACTGGTAACGATTCCTGCGAAACCGATCAAAAAAACGAGAAAAAATAGGATTGAGTACATGTCTGCCGGTGAAAGATTGCACCACTGATGTCAACGCGCTGAAAGTCCGCTATTGGCGAATAGCCGACCTATGTGTCTCAACATGTACAGAGCCTTTATGGCAGGATCAGGTCGATCTCGACCAGCGCCCTTCCTTTCGCCGCATAGCCGAGCTTGGCTGCGGCTACGTATGATAGATCGATGATTCTGTCATAGAGAAACGGACCGCGGTCGTTCACGCGAACGACCAGCGTTTGACCGTTCTCGACGTTGGTAACCCTGACATAAGAGGGGATGGGGAGGGTCGGATGCGCAGCGGTGAGCTTCATCACGTCGTAGAGTTCCCCACTCGCCGTCGGCAAACCGTGGTAACGGGTTCCGTACCAGCTTGCCACGCCACGCGCGTGGTAGGGCATTAACTTGTTCATCGGCCGGTAGCTATTTCCCATAGCAACATACGGCTTGAGCGTACCAGTGACAAACCGCTCTGCCCTGGGTACTGGCTCCTTGACTGCATCAATCTGCGCCTGCGTTATACCTTTTGGTGGACCATCGTTGAGGTAATAGCCCCCACCAGCTTTCGTTGGCTGAACTTTTGGTGTCGAGCAGGCTACAAGAGACAGCGCGCACGCAGCTATCAGCCCTGCTGTTGAACAGACAGATAAAATGCTTCTCATCGTTGCTTCCCACACGTTTCATCGGCCCGATGCTCGCAGAGTTGCCACCATGTCGGGTGACTTGCCTCCGCACTCATGGGCAAACATTGCAAGGCTCATGGCCGAGTTTGTAGATCATACATGTGGAACGGCAGAACAGAAAAATCGCTCTGCCGCAGGCTTGGGTCAGCGAAGGTCCGGATTGAGAAGCTGCCGATCGTCGGTTCGGCATAACATTTTGTGAACGTAAAAATCCTATGAGGTGTCTTGATTGTCCGCAAACGACCTATTCCGTTGAAAAACTCCCCTTGATGCCAGCTCTGTCAACGCCTACCGTTATCTAGGTAAAGCGCGAAGACGGA
>NZ_JBWKQA010000010.1:0-142213 GCF_059418525.1 Telluria sp. GW821-FHT07G12
TTGCTGAGCAACGTTATACTTTTTGTGAACATTTGATAATTTAAGCATTCAGCAACCGCTTACGCAGCTGCTGGCACTTCATCAAACGCCCACACTTATCGACTGTTGATTGTTAAAGAACCGTGTTCTGATCTGCTTGCCTTGTCGACGAATCGTTTTGTTCGTCAGCAGCAGAGGAATGAGATTATGCAGTGTTTCGCTTAACTCGTCAACCCCTCGTTTTTCTGCAACACCAGCGGAGTTATCAAAACATCCAGCTCAACTACTTGATTTCGTTCAGCTTTTCCGGCGCTGCAGAAGCAGGACGCGCACTATAGCAAATCCACTGCAGAGCACGCAAGGCCCAAATGTCGAACGCGCCACACTGCTCCATCGCCTCCACCCCAGCTTGACTTGATGCTCATCAGCAAACTGCGCAATGCAGGGAACTCTCTGCCAAGCAAAGTCTTAATCTGAGCGCGCACCATCCCTCAGCAGCGTCCAGCGCGTCGCCAGCTGCGCCGCACCGGTCAACACTATCTCATTGGAGACGGCATGAAATTTCTCACGCGTGCACGCGTGCCCGCCCTCGCGCTCTTCCTGTTCAGCGCCTCGGCCAGCCATGCACAAGACAGCAAGCAGGACAACAAAGTGATGTTGACCAACCCGAACGTCAAGGCCGCCGTGGCCTACTGGACGCCCGAGCGCTTCAAGGCGGCCAAGCCGCTGCCCTTGCCACAAGCCTCGTTCGGCGCCGTCCGGGCGCTGGAAGCGTCCCGCAGCGCCGGCCCGGTCGCCACCAGCGACGCCCATGCGCCCAGCATCCGCGCCCTCCCGTCCTTGAAGCGCCTGTTCACGCCGGATCCGGTGCAGAAACGCAGTCCAGACGTAATCACGCCGGGCGCCGTCGGAACCTTTGGCGCCCACTACACCAGCAGCCGTGTGTTCCCGATGTTTAACGGCGCGGGCGCGCCCTATTCCGCCGACCGCAACTATCCCTACTCGACGGTCGGCATCCTGTTCTTCTCGATCGACAACGTGCCCTATCTATGTTCGGCCTCGGTGATCCAGAAGCGGGTCGTCGCCACCGCCGGCCATTGCGTGCACAGCGGCACCGCGAGCGGCTTCTACAGCAACTGGGTGTTCATCCCTGCCTACCGCGACGGCACCGCGCCCCTGCAGTCCTGGAACTGGAATGCCGTGATCGTCAGCGGCACCTGGGCCAGCGGCGGCGGTACGGTGCCGAACGCCGCCGACTATGCAATGATCGAATTCGCCGACCAGCCGGTGGGCGGCAGCACCCAGTCCCTGGGTAATGTGACCGGCTGGCTCGGCTGGCAGACCGCCAGCCTGTCGGACAACCACACCTCGCGGCTGGGCTATCCCTGCAATCTCGACCGCTGCATCCGGATGCAGATCATCAGCGCCGCCTCCTTCCGCAACGTCGATCCCAACAACGTCGAATACGGCTCGGACGCCGAAGGCGGCTCCAGCGGCGGGCCGCTGGTCATGAATTTCCAGGAGCTGCAGATCGGCGGCGCTTCGGGGTCGAACAGCCTCCCGAACCGCGTGGTCGGCGTGACCTCGTATGGCTACTCGCCGCGCGATCCCAAGGTGCAGGGCGCCTCGAACCTCGACGACCGCTGGGTCAACATGTTTGCGGCCCTGTGCGGTCGGGTCCCGGGCAACTGCCTCTGATCAGAGACCGTCGAAGTCCGGCTTGCGCTTCTCCAGGAACGCACTCATGCCCTCTTTCTGTGCCGGCGTACCGAAGCCGGCATGGAAATAGCGGCGCTCGTAGCGCACACCCTCGGTCAAGGTGGTCTCGAAGGCCCGGTTGACCGAATCCTTGATCTGCATGGCCACCGACACCGGCATCGCAGCAATGGTATTGGCCACCGCCAGCGCCTCTTCCATCACCTTCTCGGCCGGGAACACGCGCGACACCAGGCCGGTGCGCTCGGCCTCGGCCGCGTCGATCATGCGGCAGGTCAGCAGCATGTCCATCGCTTTCGACTTGCCGATCGTGCGCGGCAGGCGCTGGGTGCCGCCGGCGCCCGGAGTCACGCCGACCTTGATTTCCGGCTGGCCGAATTTGGCACTGTCGGCGGCGATCAGGAAGTCGCACATCATCGCCAGCTCGCAGCCGCCGCCCAGTGCATAGCCGGAGACGACGCCGATCACCGGCTTGCGCACGTTCAGGATGTGCTCCCAGTTGCGGCCGATGTAGTTGCCGGGGTAGGTATCGGCATAGGTGTAGTTCGCCATGGCGGCGATGTCGGCGCCCGCCGCGAAGACCTTCTCGCTGCCGGTCAGGACGATGACGTTGACGGCCGGGTCGGCGTCGAACTTGTATAGTGCATCGCCCAGCTCGTTCATCATGTTGTCGTTCAGGGCATTCATCGCCTTCGGACGGTTCAGGCGGATCACGACAACCTTGCCATGTTGCTCGATCAGCAGATCAGAATATTCCATGGGACACCTCTTAGTAAAATTAACGCTGCGATTGTAGCGCCTGCGATGGCATAAATGACAAGGATAATCAGCTTCCTCCGACAACTCGGCAGCGACCAGCAGCTGCGCAACGCCGATTTCCGCCGCTTCTGGTTCAGCAGCATCCTCACCAATTTCGGCGCCCAGATCACCCTGCTGGCCCTGCCCATCTGCGCGGCGCTGCTGCTGCACGCCAGTCCGAGCCAGATGGGCACCCTGGCGGCGCTCGGTTCGCTGCCCTTCCTGCTGTTCGGGCTGCCGGTCGGCGTCCTGCTCGACCGCAGCCGGCGTCTGCCCGTCATGCTGTGCAGCGATGCGATGGTGGCGCTGAGCCTGGCGAGCGTGCCGCTGGCCTGGTGGCAGGGCTGGCTCAGCATTCACTGGATGTACGCGGTCGAGTTCGTGCTCGGCACCGGCCTGGTGGTGGGCGGCGGCGCCGAGCAGATCTTCATGACCTTCCTGGTCGGGCGCGACGGCCTGATCGACGCGCAGTCGAAGTTCGCCGCCACCGAATCGGCCTCGCGCCTGCTCGGGCCGGGCCTGGCGGGCGTGCTGGTGCAGGCGCTGGGCGCACCCGTCGCCATCCTCTGCAACGTGGCCGGCTTCACGGTGTCGATCTCGAACCTGCGCCGCATCCGCGCGCGCGAGCCGCAGCCGGCGCCGCCCGAATCGCATGCGGTGCGCGACATGCTGGACGGCCTGGCCTTCGTCTGGCGCCAGCCGACCCTGCGCCTGCTGGCCTGGACCTCGGCCTGCTGGCATTTGCTGTTCTACGGTTACCTGGCGCTGTACGTGCTGTTCGCCACCCGCGAGCTCGGCCTGTCGCCAGGGATGATGGGCACGGCGCAGATGCTGGGCGGCGTCGGCGTGCTGGCCAGCTCGGTGCTGCTCAAACCGCTCACGCAGCGCTTCGGCGCCGGCGGCACGGTCGCGATCGGACTATGTGCCTCGGCGATCGGCTTCGTGCTGATGCCCGCCATCCCGCGCGACCTGCTCGGCAGCAGCACGGCCAGCGCGGCGGCCTATGCGGTGGTGGTGTTCTGGCTGGACTGCGGCGCCACCCTGTTCTTCCTGCCCTACCTAGCCCTGCGCCAGCGCGTCACGCCGGACGCCCTGCTGGGACGGATGACCTCGACCATGCGCTTCATGACCGTGGCCATGGCGCCGCTGGGCGCGGCCGGGGCCGGGCTGCTGGCGGAGCGGATCGGCGTGCGCGGCGGCCTGGCGGTGGTGGCGGGCGGCGCCCTGCTGCTGACGGCGAGCACCCTGTTCGGCACGCGCCTGCACCGCATCCAGGGCTGAGCGCCCGACAAGACCCCAAGGGTGGTGGCAGACACGGGGCATGGCGGTCCGCATAATCGTTTATACGATCACGATCATGCCCACGGAGAGCACCCCATGTCCCCCATTCCACTGGCCGCAAGCGAAGTCGATCGCAGCGATGGCTGCGACAAGGTCATCATCCAGACCTACGAAGGCGACTTCGACACGATGGACCTGCGCCTGACCGCCACCATCGTCACCAGCATGGCCGAGCTGCGCGCCCGCGCAAGCGGCGCCTGCGCAGCCGCTGCTTAAACGCTCAGCGCGAGGCCTGCACGGTGGCCGGCCGCGGCAGCAGCACCCACAGCTGGCCGCGCTGCTTCATGCGCCCGGCATTCTCGGCCGCCTGGCCGCCGAAGCCGAAGAAGAAGTCGGCGCGCACCGCCCCGCGGATCGCCCCGCCGGT
The DNA here is from genome assembly GCF_059418525.1 of Telluria sp. GW821-FHT07G12. Taxonomy (NCBI): domain Bacteria; kingdom Pseudomonadati; phylum Pseudomonadota; class Betaproteobacteria; order Burkholderiales; family Oxalobacteraceae; genus Telluria; species Telluria sp. GW821-FHT07G12. Next base: position 4,202 of record NZ_JBWKQA010000010.1, read on the forward strand.
ATCCTGCCCCATCATCAGGCGCTGCACCGGCGCCTCGCTGGCCGGCTCGGTGGTCGACAGGAACACCGGCGCGCCCAGCGGCAGGAAGCTCGGGTCGATCGCCACCGAGCGGCCCGGCGTCAGCGGCACACCCAATGCTCCCTTCGGCCCTACCGAAGGATCCGGCAGGCGCTCTTCGCGGAAGAAGATATAGCTCGGGTTGACGTTGAAGAGTTCCTGGCGGCGTTCCGGATGGGCCGCGATCCAGGCCTTGATGCCCTGGGCCGAGGCTTCGGCGGCCGTCAATTCGCCCTGCTCGACCAGCCAGCGCCCGATCGCCTTGTAGGGATGGCCGTTCTGGTCGGCGTAGGCGATGCGCACCGTTTCGTCGGCATCGTCGAGCTGCACCCGGCCCGAGCCCTGCACCTCGAGGAAGAAGGCCTCGACCGGGTCGTCGACCCAGACCAGTTCCTTGCCCGGCAGGCGCGCGCGCTCGATCTCGGCGCGGCTACCGTAGGGCACCACGGTCTTGCCGACCAGGCGGCCGCGCAGGCGCATGCCCTTCAGGATCGGATAGACGCTGCCCAGGTCGACGGTAATCAGGTCGTCCGGCACCTTGTACAAGGGCGTCTGGTAGGCGCCGCCGCGCTTGCGCGAGCCGTGCAGCATGGGTTCGTAATAGCCGGTGATCAGGCCGCTGTCCGCGCCATCGGCGGCACGCACCATGTTCGGCACAAAATACGTCTCGAAATACTGGCGGATCGCCACGCCGTCGCCGGCATCGACCTGCTTGGCAGCGGCGCAGGGGGCTTTCCAGTCCGGCTTGGCGCCCAGGGCGCGGCAGGAGGCCGTGAAGGCCGGCCAGGCCTGGCGCAGGTCGTCCTGCTGCCAGCCCGGCAGCGCCTCGAAGGCGACCGGCGTGAATACCGGCGCCGGCGCCGGCGGCAGCTGGCCCGGGGCCGAGGGCACGGGCGTCACCGGCGGCGGCAGCTTGACCGGCGGCTGCGGCTGCGGCGCCGGCTTGGGCTGAGGCTTCGGCTGGGGCGAAGGCTGCGGCCCCGGTGTGGGCGGCGCTGTCGTACAGGCGGCCAGCAAGGTCGCGAGGGAAATTAGCCCGGCGATGCCGCGCACAGGTACACTTGGTCGTGTCGAAAACATAAGGGACCGATATATGTGGATACTGGTGTTGGAAGCGGGGGCGGCGCTGCTGCTGCTGATCTTCATCGTCTGGTGGACGATGTTCTCAGGGCGAAAATGAGCGATTAATGCAGCGCGTGCGGCAGGGTCAGCACGAATTCCGGGATCGGCACCTCGAAGCGGTGCCCGTCCTCGGCCACGAAGAAATATTCGCCCACCATCGAACCCTGGGCCGTTTCCAGCTGGGTGCCGCTGGTGTATTCGAATTCCTCGCCCGGCTTGAGCAGCGGCTGGTGGCCGACCACTCCCAGGCCGCGCACTTCCTGTTTCTTGCCGCTGGCGTCGGTAATCACCCAGTGACGCGAGATCAGCTGGGCCGGCACGTCGCCGGTGTTCTTGATCGTGATCGTGTAGGTGAACACATGCAGCGTCCGCTCGGGCTTGGATTGTTCCGGCAGGTACTGGGTCCTGACATTGATCGCGAAATCGTAGGCGGCCATCTTGTTTCCTTTTTTCTAAGACGCCATCATACAACGCTGGCAAAAAGCGCGGCGTCGTACAATAGCGGTCTTCTTGAATTGCAGACTTCCAGACCGCCATGACCACGTACCGCATCGCTCCCAGCATCCTGTCCGCCGACTTTGCCCGCCTGGGCGAGGAAGTGAAGAACGTCGTTGCCGCCGGCGCCGACATCATCCACTTCGACGTAATGGACAACCACTACGTTCCGAACCTGACCATCGGCCCGATGGTCTGCCAGGCCATCCGCCCGCACGTGCAGGTGCCGATCGACGTGCACCTGATGGTCAAGCCGGTCGACCGCATCATCCCGGACTTCGCCAAGGCCGGCGCCAACATCATCACCTTCCACCCGGAAGCGTCGGAGCACATCGACCGTTCGCTGCAGCTGATCCGCGATAACGGCTGCAAGGCCGGCCTGGTGTTTAACCCGGGCACCCCGCTGCACTACCTCGACCACGTGATGGACAAGATCGACATCATCCTGATCATGTCGGTCAACCCGGGCTTCGGCGGCCAGTCCTTCATTCCGGAAGCGCTGAAGAAGGTCGCGGCAGCGCGCCGCCTGATCGACGAATCGGGCCGCGACATCATGCTGGAGGTCGACGGCGGCATCAAGGCCGACAACATCGCCGCGGTGGCAGCGGCCGGCGCCGACACCTTCGTGGCCGGCTCCGCCATCTTCGGCAAGCCGGACTACAAGACCGTGATCGACGCCATGCGCGCCGAGCTGGCCTCTAGCCAGGCGAAGTAAGGATGCGATCGGGCGCAGCGGCGATCAAGGCCGCCATCATCGACCTCGACGGCACCATGCTGCACACGGTGCCGGATTTCGAACTGGCGCTGAACGGCATGCGCGCGGAGTTCGGCTTGAATCCGATTGACCAGGCCACCATCGAACCGATGGTCGGCAAGGGCTCGGAAAAGCTGATTCGCGACGTGCTGGCCCTCGACTACGACAGCGCCCGCATCGACGCCGTGTTCGACCAGGCCATGGCCGCCTACCAGCGGCACTACCTGGCGATCAACGGCGAGCGCGCCACGCTCTACCCCGAGGTGATCGACGGCCTGAAGGCGCTGAAAGAACTCGGCCTGCGCCTCGCCTGCGTCACCAACAAGCCCATCGCTTTCACGACGCCGCTGCTGGAGCGCAAGGGCCTGGCGCCCTGGTTCGAGCTGGTCTACGGCGGCGACTCGCTGCCGAAAAAGAAGCCCGATCCCCTGCCCCTGCAGCAGGTCTGCCGCGACTTCGGCGTCCTGCCTTCAGCCGTGGTGGCGATCGGCGATTCGAGCAACGACGCCGAGGCCGCGCGCGCCGCCGGTTGTTTTGTGCTCACAGTCCCATATGGATATAACCACGGAATGCCTGTGCAAACTATTAATTCCGATGGTATAGTTAATTCGCTGCTGGACGCAGCGAAGCTGATATCTGTTCACAACAGCACGTCAAACTAACTTATCTATACATGTTTTTCACCAAAAAACACACCGTCAACCAAACCGGCGCCCTTGAGGCCTGGCTGTGGCGACGCTGGCAATCCTGGGCTAACTAACCCCCGTTGATTGCTGCCGGCGCACGCTCCTGCGTGTATAAATACCGGCAGGTTTTTTGAAGAAAACGCCGCCCGACCTCCCTCCCCTCGGCCGGCCCGGAGAAAAGCATGACCGAACTCGAATTCAAATCGCTTGCCACGCAAGGCTATAACCGTATCCCCCTGATCGCGGAAGCCTTCGCCGATCTCGAAACCCCGCTCACGCTCTACCTGAAGCTGGCCCAGAGCCAGGGCGCCGGCAAGAACACCTTCCTGCTGGAGTCGGTGGTCGGCGGCGAGCGCTTCGGGCGCTACTCCTTCATCGGCCTGCCGGCGAAGACGATCCTTGCTACCCGCGGCGACGTGACCACGGTCGAGCGCAACGGCGAAGTCATCGAGACGCATGAAGGCAACCCGCTCGACTTCATCGAGGCTTACCAGCAGCGCTTCAAGGTGGCCCTGCGCCCGGGACTGCCGCGCTTCTGCGGCGGCCTGGCCGGCTATTTCGGCTACGACACCGTGCGCCACATCGAGCGCAAGCTGGCCGGCAAGGCGCCGCGCGACGAGCTGGGCCTGCCGGACATCCAGCTGATGCAGACCGAAGAGCTGGCCGTGATCGACAACCTGTCGGGCAAGCTGTATTTGATCGTCTACGCCGACCCGTCCCAGCCGGAAGCCTATGCGAAAGCGAAGCAGCGCCTGAAGGACCTGCGCATGATGCTGCGCCGTAGCGTCGATGCGCCCGTCACTTCGAGCTCGGTCCGCACCGAAGCCGTGCGCGACTTCAGCAAGGAGGATTACCTGAAGGCGGTGGCGGTGGCCAAGGAATACGTGATGGCCGGCGACCTGATGCAGGTGCAGATCGGCCAGCGCATCCGCAAGCCCTACGTGGATTCGCCGCTGTCGCTGTACCGCGCGCTGCGTTCGCTGAACCCGTCGCCCTACATGTACTACTACAACTTCGGCGACATGCAGATCGTCGGCTCCTCGCCGGAGATCCTGGTCCGCAACGAGCAGCAGCCCGAAGGCGGCCGCAAGGTCACGCTGCGCCCGATCGCCGGCACCCGTCCGCGCGGCTCGACGCCGGAACGCGACACCGAACTCGCCCACGAGCTGCTGAACGATCCGAAGGAAGTCGCCGAGCACGTGATGCTGATCGACCTGGCGCGCAACGACATCGGCCGCATCGCCAAGACCGGCACGGTGAAGGTGACCGACCAGATGGTCATCGAAAAATACTCGCACGTGCAGCACATCGTCTCCAACGTCGAGGGCGAGCTGAAGGAAGGCATGTCCAACCTGGACGTGCTGCGCGCGACCTTCCCGGCCGGCACCCTGACCGGCGCGCCGAAAGTACGGGCGATGGAAGTCATCGACGAACTCGAGCCCGTGAAACGCGGGATCTACGGCGGTGCTTGCGGTTATCTTTCCTTCGGCGGCGAGATGGATGTCGCCATCGCGATCCGCACCGGCGTGATCAAGGACGGCAACCTCTACGTGCAGGCGGCGGCCGGCATCGTGGCCGATTCCATCCCCGAGATGGAATGGCTGGAAACGGAAAACAAGGCGCGCGCCGTGCTGCGCGCGGCCGAGCAAGTGCAAGACGGACTGGATGGAGAGATCTGACATGCTGCTCATGATCGACAACTACGACTCGTTCACCTACAACATCGTCCAGTACTTCGGCGAGCTGGGCGAGGACGTGCGCACCGTGCGCAACGACGAGATCTCGCTGGAACAGATCGCCGACATGAACCCGGACCGCATCTGCATCTCGCCCGGCCCGAAGAGCCCGAAGGATGCCGGCGTTTCGGTCGACGTGCTGAAGGAATTCAAGGGCAAGCTGCCGATCCTGGGCGTCTGCCTTGGGCACCAGGCGATCGGCGAAGCCTTTGGCGGCAAGATCATCCGCGCCAAGCAGGTCATGCACGGCAAGACCTCGAAGATCGCCCACACCGGCGAAGGCGTATTCAAAGGGCTGCCCAGCCCCTTCACCGTGATCCGCTATCACTCGCTGGCGATCGAACGCGCCTCGCTGCCGTCCTGCCTGGAAGTGACGGCATGGACCGACGACGGCGAAATCATGGGTGTGCGCCACAAGGAGTTCGACATCGAGGGCGTGCAGTTTCACCCCGAGTCCATCCTGTCCGAGCACGGCCACGCGATGCTGAAGAACTTCCTGGAGCGCTGACATGATCACCCCGCAAGAAGCGCTGCTGCGCTGTATCGAACACCGCGAAATCTTCCACGACGAAATGCTGCACCTGTTCCGGCAGATCATGTCGGGCGACATGTCGCCGACCATGATCGCCGCCATCACCATGGGCCTGCGCGTCAAGAAGGAAACCATCGGCGAGATCACCGCCGCGGCCCAGGTCATGCGCGAGTTCTCGACCAAGGTGCCGATGGCGGACACCACCCACCTGCTCGACATCGTCGGCACCGGCGGCGACGGCGCCCACACCTTCAATATCTCGACGGCCTCGATGTTCGTGGCCGCCGCAGCGGGTGCGCGCGTGGCCAAGCACGGCGGCCGCAGCGTGTCCTCGTCGAGCGGCAGCGCCGACCTGATCGAATCGCTGGGCGCGCAGATCGACCTGAAACCCGAGCAGATCGCCCAGTCGATCGCCCAGACCGGCATCGGCTTCATGTTCGCACCCAACCACCACGCGGCGATGAAGAACGTGGCGCCGGTGCGCCGCGAACTCGGCGTGCGCAGCATCTTCAACATCCTCGGGCCGCTCACCAATCCGGCCGGTGCGCCGAACATCCTGATGGGCGTGTTCCACCCCGACCTGGTCGGTATCCAGGTGCGCGTGCTGCAGCGCCTCGGCGCCGAGCATGCCGTCGTGGTCTGGGGCCGCGACAACATGGACGAAGTCTCGCTGGGCGCCGGCACCATGGTCGGTGAACTGGTGAATGGCGAGATCCGCGAATACGAGATCCACCCGGAAGACTTCGGTTTGCAGATGATCGCCAGCCGCAACCTGAAGGTGGCCGATGCCGCCGAGTCGAAGCTGCGCGTGATGGAAGCGCTGCGCGGCGAACCGGGTCCGGCGCACGACATCGTGGCGCTGAATGCCGGCACCGCGCTGTATGCGGCCGGTGTCGCGGCATCGATCGAAGAGGGCCTGCAGAAGGCGCGCGCCGCCATCGCTTCCGGTGCGGCGCTGGCCAAGCTGGACCAGTTCGTGAGCGTGACCCGCCAGCTGGGCGCGGCCAACTGAGATGCTGGGCATCCACGACCTGCCCTTCTTCATCCTCTCGGGGCTGCTGCTCAACATCCTGCCCGGCCCCGATTCGCTGCTGATCATGACCCGCAGCGCCACCCAGGGCTGGCGTGCCGGCAGTGCGGCCGCTCTGGGCATCGGCGCCGGCACCTTCGTGCACATCCTGGCGGCGGCGCTCGGCCTGTCCGCGGTGCTGGCGACCTCCGCCGCCGCGTTCACGGCCGTCAAGCTGGTCGGCGCGGCGTATATCCTGTGGATGGCGGTCGGGCTCCTGCGCAGCAAAGCGGGCGGCGCACCGACGGCTGCTGCGCCTGCCTTGCCGCGTCTGCCCTACCGGAATATCTTCGCCCAGGGTTTTCTCACCAACGTGCTGAACCCGAAAGTGGCGCTGTTCTTCCTGGCTTTCGTCCCGCAATTCATCAGTGCCGACGCGCCGAACAAGGCCCTGGCCTTCATCGTCCTCGGCTGCATTTTCAATTTCAACGGCATGCTGTGGTGTAACGCGCTGTCCCTGTTCACGGCCCGGGCCAGCGAGCGCGTCAGGCTCAGCCCCACCGTGGCCCTGTGGCTCAAGCGCGTCACCGGCAGCCTGTTCGTCTGGCTCGGCGTCAAACTGGCGCTGGCCAGGCAATCCTGAAGGTCTCCCATGTCCGACATCCTGAACAAGATCCTGGCGGTGAAAGCCATTGAGGTCGCCGCCGCCAAAAAACACCGCGACCTGTACAGCCTGCGCCGCGAGGTCGAAGGCGACACCGAACTGCGCGCCAATCTGCGCAGTTTCGAGGGCAGCCTGCGCCGCAATATCGAGGCCGACCGCCCCGGCGTGATCGCCGAAGTGAAGAAGGCCTCGCCCTCGAAGGGCGTGCTGCGCGCCGACTTCCAGCCGGCCGCCATCGCCGAAAGCTATGCCAAGGGCGGCGCTGCCTGCCTGTCGGTGCTGACCGACGAGCAGTTCTTCCAGGGTTCGGCGACGTATTTGAAGCAGGCACGCGCCGCCTGCGAGCTGCCGGTGATCCGCAAGGATTTCATGGTCGACCTGTACCAGGTGTATGAGGCACGCGCGATGGGCGCCGACGCCATCCTCTTGATCGTCGCCGCGCTGGATCACGGCCTGATGGCGGAACTGGAAGCCTGTGCTCAGGAACTCGGCATGGATGTGCTGGTCGAAGTTCATGACGGCGACGAATTGAACGCTGCACTGCGCCTCAAGACGAGGCTGCTCGGCATCAACAACCGCAACCTGCGCACCTTCGAGGTCACGCTCGACACCACCCTCGGCCTGCTGCCGAACATCCCGGCGGAGCGCCTGGTGGTGACCGAGTCCGGGATCCTGGCGCCGGCCGACGTCAAGCGCATGCGCGACGCCAACGTGCATGCCTTCCTGGTGGGCGAAGCCTTCATGCGCGCGCCCGATCCTGGCACGGAACTGCGACGATTATTCGACTAGATCATGAAAACGATCATCCGCCCTGGCCTGGTTCTTTTGTGTTTAACTGCAGGCCTGAGCGGATGCTCGACCGTGATCACGGCCACCACAGCCGTCGTCTCCACCGTGGGGAACGTCGCCAGCGCAGCGGTCCGCCCCTTCAAATCCTCCCCAGCTTCGCAGCCGGCGCCGCCGGGCCTGGACGCCTATAAAACCCAGGTCGCCCAGCACGTCGTGCAGCACAATCCCAGCCACACCTACAAGGGCACGCTGCCGCCGCTGCTGCCGGCCATCGTCGTCCTGGAGATTACGGTGGACCGCGACGGCCAGCTGGCCAAGGTCGCGGTACAGCGCTCGCGCGACCCGGATGCCTCGCAGGTCGCGCTCGACTCGATGCGGCGCAGTACACCGCTGCCGCCGCCGCACCAGCTGGCGGAAGCGGACGGCAAGCTGAAATTCTCCGAGACCTTCCTGTTTGCGGACAGCAACCGCTACCAGTTGCGCAGCCTGGCGGGGCCGCAGGCCTCGGAATAATTTTACGGACACCCTAATCGATCCGCAGCGCTTTCATCTGCTCGCCGTTCTGGTGGAGGATGAGGAAGTCCGCACGCTGCGGATTGCCGGCGTCGAAGGACAGCTGCGCGTCGGCGCCCTTGTAGAAATAGCGATAGGCGTCTTCCGGATAGATTTCGAGTTGCCTTTGCCCGGACAGCCGTGCGAACAGACGCCCGTCCCTGCGCGATACCGTCAAAATCGCGTCCGGCGTCAGCTGGTAGCGCCCCACGAAGCGGGCGAAGAGGCGCGGGTCGACCTTGACCTCGCGGTGTGCCGGGGCCACCCCGAACGCCAGCCGCGCGAGGCCGTCGGCGATGTTTTCCACTACCTCCTGGTCGCCGTAATTGCCCAGCACGATGACGGTCAATTTGTCGGCAGGGTAATACGCCAGCAGGGACTGGAAGCCTTGCCAGGAACCGCCATGCTCGAACACCTTGCGTGAAAAGCGGTCCTTGATATACCAGCCCAGGCCGTAATGGTGCCCGCCATCGGTGAACATCGCCGCAGTGCTGTCCGGGCCGAGCACTTTGCCCTTCACCAGCATCTGCTGCCAGGCCAGCAGACTATCGGCGTCGGCAACCATGGCGCCAGCGGCCCAGGCGTTGCTCATGTCGGCCAGGCCTGCCTTTCTCACGGCATCGGCGCCATCCGTATAAGATTGCGCGGCATTCGCGAGAATCCGGCGGCCGTCGTCGTAGCCGGCATGCGTCAGGCCCAGCGGCTCGAGCAGTTTTTGTTCGAGATAATCCTGGTAAGCGAGGCCGCTCACTGCCTCGATGATGCAGCCGAGCAGGATATAACCGGTGTTGTCGTACCTGAACTGCGAACCCGGTGCGAATTCGAGCGGCTGCGTCTTGATCAGGTCGATGATCTGGCGCGGCGTGCGTTCGATGCGGACGAGCGTGTCGTCGAAGCCGTCGAGCGCCGTGTAGCGGGGAATGCCCGAGCTATGCTGGAGCAGCTGGCGGATGGTCACCGTTTGCCAGCTCGCCGGCAAATCCTGGACATATTTGCCGATCGCATCGTCGAGCGCGAGTTTATGCGCATCCACGAGGCGCATGATGGCGGCGGCCGTGAACTGCTTGGTGATCGATCCGATGCGGAACCGGGTGGCCGGCGTGTTCGCGACTGCCCATTCGCGGTTGGCGGCCCCGAAGGCCTTCCGGTACACCGGCTTGCCATCCCTGGCGACCAGGACGACGCCGCTGAACAAATCGTCGCGTACGAAGTCCCGCACCAATGCTTCGGCGCGGACGGCATAGGCGCCGGCCGCCTGTGCACAGTTCGCCGAGAGGGACAGACCCGCCATCACCACCAGCAGGGCTGCACGGGCCGCCCTGTTCAACACGCCTTTCATCGACATCCTTTAGTTGAGCAATTAACAGCGCTCAGCGTAAAGGAAGAGATGCTGACAACAATGACAATCTTAGGGCGATTCCTGCCAGACTCAGCTCGCGCTGGGCCGCGGAATGGTCGCCGCGCGCCGCGTACCGGCCGGCGCCACGCCCACCGTGATAGCCGGCGCCACGCAGCCCTGCAGGGTCACGTCAAAGCTCATCAGCTCGTCGCGGCGGAAGGCGTGGACGGTGACGGCGTCGCCGACGCGGTAACGCGCGAACAGCTGGTCGAGATTGGGCGGGTTGCCGTTCACGCGCAGGCCGTCGACGGCGATCACGATGTCGCCCGCCGACAGGCCAGCCTGATGGGCCGCCCCGCCCTCATGCACCTGGCTCAGCTTGACGCCCAGCGGGTCGCGGCCGACGCCGACGTTCAGCGAGGGCTTGCCGTTCTTGCGATCGTCGACGACCTTGACGCCGAAGGCCGCGTACAGCTTGGCCAGCGGGATGTCTTCGGTGCCACGCACGTAGCGGTCGAAGATGGACTTCAGGCGCACGCCGCTGATCTCGTCGAACAGGGCTTCCACATCCTTCTCGGTCACGCCGCGGCCGCTGCCCGAAGCGCCGGCATAGAAGTCGCGGCCATAGCGTTCCCACAGCGCGCGCATCACGTCGTCCAGCGACTTCGCGCCGCCGGTCTTGGCGCGGATCGTCAGGTCGAAGGCCAGGCCGACCAGCGAACCCTTGGTGTAGTAGCTGATGATGGCGTTCGGCGCGTTCTCGTCCTGGCGGTAGTACTTGGTCCAGGCGTCGAAGCTGGATTCGGCCACGCTCTGCTTGGTGCGGCCGCTGCCGCGCAGGACGCTGCCGACGGTCTTGCCCAGCAGTTTGAAGTAAGTCGCTTCGCTGATGATGCCGCTGCGGACCAGCATCAGGTCATCGTAGTAGCTGGTGAAGCCTTCGAAGAGCCACAGCAGCGGGGTGTAGCCCTCGACCTGCAGGTCGTAGGGTGCGAACACGGCCGGCTTGATGCGCTTGACGTTCCAGGTGTGGAAGTACTCGTGGCTGCACAGACCGAGGAAGGTGACGTAGCCCTCGCTGCGTTCGGCGGTCTTGGGCGCAGCGGTGGTCGGCAAGTCGTTGCGCGAGCAGATCAGGGCCGTCGAGGCGCGGTGTTCCAGGCCGCCGTAGCCGTCGCCGACCGCCATGGTCAGGAAGACGTAGCGGTCCATCGGCGCCTTTTTTGTCTTCGGCTCGAAGAAGGCGATCTGGGTTTCGCAGATGGCTTTCAGGTCTTGCTGCAGACGCTCCATGTCCAGGTTGGGCACGCGCCCGGTGACGACGATGTCGTGCGGGATGCCGTGGGCCTTGAAGCTGGCCAGCGCGAAGTCGCCCATCTCCACCGGATGGTCGATCAGTTCGTCGTAGTCGGCGGCGATATAGGTCCCGAAGCCGTAGCGCTTGGCGCCCAGTTCCGGCAGCGAGGTGGCCACGCGCCAGTCGGAGGCTGCAGGATGGCCCGGGCGCTGGATGTCGACCTGGTGAGGGGCCGCTTCCTGGCCCTGCACGCGCAGGAAGACGCTGGTGCCGTTGAAGAAGCCGTGGGTCTGGTCCAGGTGGGCGGCGCGCACCGACAGGTCCCAGGCATAGACTTCGTAGTGCAGGGTCAGGGGCCCGGCCACCGGGGCGGCGCGCCAGGTGTGCTTGTCGAGCTTGACCAGGTCGACCGCCTGGCCTTCGGCTTCGGCGCGGATGCGCACGATATTGCGCGCGAATTCGCGGATCATGTAGCTGCCCGGGATCCAGGCCGGCAGCGCGAACACCTGCCCTTCCGGACTGGGCGCCGCGACGGTCACGGTGACGTTGAACAGGTGGCCCGCGAGGTCCTTCGGCACGATGGTGTACTGCACCCCGGCCGGCTTCTTCTGATTGGTTTTTTTCATGGTTTTTGAACAATCTCTCACTTTTCCACCGTAGTTTAATCGGATTCTTCAGCGAAAGGTGTCCAAAACGTATGCATACCTAAAGATCTGAGGGGGTGTCGATGTCATGGAAAATGCCGCGGTCCGCGGTCGGGACTTCGGTAACAGGACAGGTTTGCAGCAGGCGGCGCGCGCCCTGGTCGCCGCTCAGCGCCAGCAGCGCGCCCTGGTGGACGCGGCCGAAGCCCACCGGGTTGCCGCGCCGGCCATCCAGCACCGGCGCGGCGATCTCCGCGCCGGCAGCCAGCGCATCGGCCAGCAGCCACAGTGTGGCAGGGGCGACACGCGGCATGTCGCCCAGCGCCACCAGCCAGGCAGCGGGATCGTGAGAAAGGGAGTGACGGATGGCGTGCACCAGCGAGGCCGCCATGCCGGTATCGGCGTCCGCGCAGACGGTGACTTCGCAGCCGAGAGACGATAGCAGCGCGCCGACGCCGCCATCCTCGGGCGGCACCACGGCAATCACGGTGGGCACAACAGCCAGCAGCTTGCGCGCGCTGGCGACAACGACCGGATCGCCATCGGGAAGCATCTGGACCAGCTTGTTGCGCTGCCCCAGCGGATCGAAGCGGCGTCCCCTGCCGGCGGCCAGTAAGACACCGACGACAGGGGCGCCCATACGCTCAGGCCGAAGCCAGATCGAAGGGCAGCTTGCGCAGCCGCTTGCCGGTCAGCTTGAACAGCGCATTGGCAAAGGCCGGCGCCAGCGGCGGCAGGCCCGGTTCGCCCAGGCCGGTCGGCGCCTCGTTCGAAGGCACGATGTGCACCTCGACCTGCGGCATGTCGTTCATGCGCGCCACCGTGTAGTCGCCGAAGTTCTGCTGCTCGACCACGCCATCCTTCAGCGTGATGCGCGCGCCCGGCAGGGTGGTGCCCAGCGCCATCAGCGCCGCGCCCTCGACCTGGGCCGCGATGCTGAGCGGATTCACCGCCAGGTTGCAGTGCACGCCGGCGGTCGCCTTGTGCAGGCGCGGCGTACCGTCCTTGGCAATCGAGGCTTCGACCACGTAGGCGACCACGGTATTGAAGGATTCGTGCAGGGCCACGCCCCAGGCGCGGCCTTTCGGCAGCGTCTTCTTGCCGTAGCCGGACTTGGCCACCGCCAGGTCCAGCGCCGCATGGTGGCGCACGTGCTTGGCATCGATCAGCTTCTTGCGATAGGCAACCGGGTCGGCCTTGGCCGCATGCGCGGCCTCGTCGATCAGGGTCTCCATCACGAAGGCGGTGTGGGTCGAGCCCACCGAGCGCCACCACAGCACCGGCACGTTGGCCTTGGCCGTGTGCGCCGTCAGGTTCAGCGGCAGGTCATAGGGTTCGCCCATGCCTTCGACCATGGTGCCGTCCACGCCGTTCTTGACCATGAAGGCTTCGAAGGGGGTGCCGGCCATGATCGACTGGCCGACGATCACGTGGTCCCAGGCGACGATATTCCCCTGCGCGTCCAGGCCGATCTCGGCGCGGTGCAGGTGGGACGGGCGGTAGTAGCCGCCGCGGATGTCGTCCTCGCGGCTCCACATCATCTTGATCGGGCCCTGGTGGCCGGCTGCCTTCCAGGCCTTGGCGATATTCACCGCCTCGACCACGAAGTCCGAAGTCGGCACCGCGCGCCGGCCGAAGCCGCCGCCCGCCATCATCGTGTGCAGGGTCACCTGCTCGGGCTTCAGGCCCGCCGTTTTCGCGGCGGCGGCCTGGTCGCCGGTCTGGAACTGCGAGCCGACCCACAGCGTGCAGCTGTCGTCCTTCAGGTCGACCGTGCAGTTGATCGGCTCCATCGGCGCGTGGGCCAGATACGGGAATTCGTAGACGGCCGAGATCTTCTTCGCGGCCGTGGCCAGCTTCGAGGTGTCGGCCTGGCGCGCCACTGCGCCCGGGGTCTTGGCCAGCTCGGCGAATTCCGCCAGCTGGGCGGCGGAATCAAGCTTGGCGACGCCGGCGGTATCCCATTCGATCTCGAGCGCGTCGCGGCCCTGCTTGGCCGGCCAGTAGCCATCGGCGATCACGGCGATGCCGCGTCCACCGCGGTCGACCGGGATTTCCAGCACTTCGAGCACGCCGCGGATCGCCTTGGCTTTGGCCGCGTCGAACTTGGCGACCTTGGCGCCAAACACCGGCGGGTGGGCGACGACGGCCACCTTCGCGCCTTCCGGCTTGAAGTCGATGCCGAACTGCTGGCGGCCGCTGGATTTGGCGCGCGCATCCAGGCGCTTCATCGGCTTGCCGATGTAGCGGAACTGCTTCGCATCCTTCAGGGTGACGGCTTCCGGGACCGGCTGCTTCATCGCGGCGTCGGCCAGCTGGCCAAACGTCGCCTTCTGCCCTGCCGGGCCGTAGACCAGGCCCTTGGCGGTGCGGCACTGCTCCGGTTTCACCTTCCACTGATCGGCGGCGGCAGCCACCAGCATCGCGCGGGCGCGGGCGCCGACTTCGCGGTACTGGGTGAAGGAGTGGGCGATGGTGCCCGAGCCGCCGGTGATCTGCATGCCGAAAGCCGGGTCCTTATAGGCCTCGCCCGCCGGCGCCAGCTCGGCGCGCATCTGCGCCCAGTCGGCATCGAGTTCGTCGGCGATCACCATCGGCAGCGAGGTGTGCACGCCCTGGCCGAATTCGAGGCGGTTGACGATCACGGTGACCGTGTTATCCGGCGCCACGCGCAGGAAGGCGTTCGGCGCGTAGACGACCGGCTTTCCTTCCGCCGCGCGCGCCAGGCGGCCACCCTGGGGCAGCATGAAGCCCAGCACCAGGCCGCCGCCGGCAACTGCGCCGGCTTTCAGGAAACCGCGGCGCGAAACGCCACCAGCTGCGGCGCCAGGCAGGCCCGCGTTCTTGAACCATGTTGGTCGCATGTCGGCTCCTTACGCGATCGTCTTGGCGGCATCCTTGATGGCCGCGCGGATCCGTTGGTAGGTGCCGCAGCGGCAGATGTTGCCGCTCATGGCGTTGTCGATGTCGGCGTCGCTCGGCGCCTTGTTCACGCGCAGCAGCGCGGTGGCGCTCATCACCTGGCCGCTCTGACAGTAGCCGCACTGCGGCACGTCGTGCTTGACCCAGGCGTCCTGCACGGCCTTGCCGACCTTGTCGGCCTCCATCGCTTCGATGGTGGTGATCTTCTGGCCGGCGGCGGCGGAGATCGGCGTGATGCAGGAGCGGATCGCCTCGCCGTTCAGGTGCACGGTGCAGGCGCCGCACAGGGCAGCGCCGCAGCCGAACTTGGTGCCGGTCATGTTGAGGTTGTCGCGCAGCGCCCAGAGGATGGGCGTGGAGGGATCGGCGTCGACCTGCTGGTCGCGCCCGTTGATGTTCAGAGTGACCAAGTTCTACTCCCTAGTTTTTGGACGGGAACTGCTTTTTATTGTGTACGTGGGCACGGGGTGCCCACCCTACCCTATCGCTGTAGGGTGGGCACCACGTGCCCACGCCAACCTTACTGCTTGATCGATTCGAGCTTCTTTTCCAGGGTCGGCAGATCGACCGCCCCCGGAATGCGCGAGCCGTCGGCAAAGAAGATCGCCGGCGTGCCCTGGATCTTGAGCTTCTGGCCCAGCGCCAGCACCTTGTCGTTCGGGGTCGGGCAGCTTTCCGGCGCCGCTGCCGCGGCCTTCCCGGCGATCATCCAGTCGTCCCAGGCCTTGGCGCGGTCCGGCGCGCACCAGATGTTCTTCGACTTCACGAAGGAATCCTCGGACAGGATGTTGTACATGAAGGTGTAGATGGTGACGTTGTCCAGGTCCTTCAGCGCGGTCTGGCGCAGGCGCTTGCAGTAGCCGCAGTTCGGGTCTTCGAAGACCGCGATCACGCGCTTGCCGTCGCCCTTGACCTGCTTGATGGCGTCGTTCAGCGGCAGATCCGAGAACTTGATCTTGTTGATGTCGTCGATGCGCTCGCGGGTCAGGTCGCGCGTGGTCTTGGCATCGTAGACGTGGCCGATGACCAGGTATTCGCCCTTCTTGTCGGTGTACAGGATGTCGCCGGCGACGCGCAGTTCGTACAGGCCGCCGTACGGGGTTTCCTTGATCGACTCGATCTTCGCGCCGCCCAGGCGCGGCTCGATATTCTTCTTGATGGTGGCCTCGACCGAGTTCTGCGCGCCGACGCAGGATGTAACGAGGCCGGCCGCCAGCAGGACGGCAAATTTGGTCTTGACCATGAACTTCATTCCTTAAAGATGTGTGCCTACTTATTTGCCCATCGCATGGGCGATCAGTCTGCGCTTAACGAGCGGCAACTTATCCAGCAAGTTTAATCCCAAATTGCGGACAACGCGCACCGGTTCGAGATTGGCGCCGAACAAACGTTCGAGCCCGTCGGTGGCAAGTTGCATGAGGAAGACGTCTTCCTTGCGCGCCCGTGCATAGCGCGCCAGCACGCGCTCGTCGCCGATGCCGTGCTGGGCTTCGCGTTCGTTCACGACGCGCAGCAGGTCGACGATGTCGGCAAAGCCGAGATTCATGCCGTGGCCGGCCAGCGGATGCACGGCGTGGGCGGCGTCGCCGATCAGGGCCACGTGCGGCGCCGTGATGGCGTGCGGGCGCACCAGCGCCAGCGGAATCGCCTTCACCGCTTCCGGTTGCAGCGGCTTGAGCAGGCCAAGGGTGCTTTCCGAGTACTGGCCGAGGCGGATCGCCAGCTCGCCCAGCGACTCGTCCATGATGGTGTCGGCCAGGGTTTCCGGCGCCGACCAGACCAGCGAGACCTTATCGCCCGGCAGCGGCAGCAGGGCAATGATGCCTTCCTTGCAAGTAAACCACTGGTGGGCGACGTTGTGGTGCGGCTTCTCGCAGGAAAAGTTGGCGACGATGGCGTGCTGGTGGTAGGAGCGGTAGTCGATGCCGATGTCGCACTGGCCGCGCACCCAGGATTCGCGGCCGTCGGCGCCGAGCAGCAGCTGGGCCTCGATCGGCGCCCCTTCCTCCAGCTCGACCTTGGCGCCGCGCGCGCTGCAAGTCAGCTTGCAGGCGCGGCCGCTGACGACGTCGACGTTCTGGGCGAAGCGCAGGGCCGCATCCAGCGCCGTGTTCAGGTTGCTGTCCTCCACGATCCAGGCCAGGGTGCCGGTGTGGGCGCCAAAGGCATCGAAGCCCAGGTGGCCGCCCTGCTCGCCGTCGCCCTTGACGTCCATGGCGTCGACCGGCGCCACGCGCGCCATGTCGAGCGCGCCCCAGACCTTCAGGGAGGACAGCAGCTTTTGCGCCGTGTGGTTGAGCGCGTAGACGCGCACATCCCAGGGCTTTTCGCCGCTCGCAGATGAAGAAGCAGACTCTTCCGCGCCCGGGCGCGCGGGCGGCACCAGCAGGGTGACGCTGTACCCGGCTTGGGAGAGGCCCAGGGCGGCGGTCTTGGCGATCGCGCCGTTGCCTACGATGCAGACGTCGCTGTGGCGGGCGTCGCTACGTCGTGCTGCGGAGGAAGAGGTCTGTGTAGTCATGGAGACATTATATCGCTTTGCCTCAGAGCGGCTTCGCCCACCAGAACGCGGCCAGCGGGCCGGGGAGCTGAAAAAATTGCCGCCCGGGACTTGCGGGCTCGGAAACCACTGGCTATAATCATGCCTCTCTTGGCCTGGTAGCTCAGTTGGTAGAGCAGAGGATTGAAAATCCTTGTGTCGGTGGTTCGATTCCGCCCCGGGCCACCAAGAATTCAGAAAACGCCACCTCCGGGTGGCGTTTTTGTTTTTTGTCGCCTAGGATACCGCCATGAACGCTCTCCCACCCTGCCCCGCCTGCAGCTCCACGCTGACCTACGAAGACGGCTCGGGCAACTACGTCTGCCCGGAATGCGCGCACGAATGGCCGGTGAATGGCGAAGCGCCGGCGGAAGACGCGCAGCGCGTGTGGCGCGACGCCGCCGGCAACATCCTGCAGGACGGCGATGCCGTCACTGTCATCAAGGACCTCAAGCTGAAGGGCGGCGGCGGCGTGGTCAAGCAGGGCACCAAGGTCAAGAACATCCGCCTGGTCGACGGCGACCACGATATCGATTGCAAGATCGACGGTTTCGGCGCCATGAGCCTGAAATCGGAATTCGTCCGCAAGATCTGAGGCGGCCGTCTAGGCCGTCAGCCGCAACTCGATCCGCTCGATCACCTGGTGCACGTCCTCGGGCGGCACCGGCGGACTGAAATAATAGCCCTGGCCGATATGGCAGCCATGCGCGAGCAGCCAGTTCATCTGCTCGCGCGTCTCCACCCCTTCCGCCACGATATTCATCTTCAGCGCGTTCCCCATCGCGACGATCGCCTGGGTCAGCTTTTCCGCGTTCGGGTCTTCCAGCATGCTCTGGGTGAAGGACTGGTCGATCTTGAGGCACTGCAGCGGCAACTGGCGCAGATAGCTCAGCGAGGAAAAACCGGTGCCGAAATCGTCCAGCGCCGTGGAAATGCCGGTCTCGTTCAGGGCCCGCAGCACGTTCTGGGTCTCGTCGAGCTGGCGCATGAAGCAGGATTCGGTCACTTCGACCTGCAGGGCCGCCGCCGGCACCTGGTATTCCTCCAATAACTCGGCCAGGTAGGCGACCAGGTTCGGCGACAGGATGTCCGCGATCGACAGGTTGATCGCCACCGGCAGGTTCGCCATGCCATGGCGCAGCCAGTTGGCCTATTCCGCGATCGCATTGCGCATGACCCAGCGGTCGATGCGGATGATCTGGTCGCTGTGCTCGGCAATCGGAATGAAGGCGCCGGGACTGTTCTGGCCGCGGGTCGGGTGGTTCCAGCGGACCAGCGCCTCGAGGCCGACCACTTTCCGGGTGATCAGGTCCACCTTGGGCTGGAACACCAGCGACAGCTGGTTGCGCTCCACCGCTTCGTCCAGGTCGCGCTCGAGCAGGTAGTAGTCGCGCTGGTTCGCCGCCATCGCGAGTTCGAACACCACGCTGCGGCCACGTCCCTCGGACTTGGCCTGGTACAGGGCCAGGTCGGCATGGCGTAGCAATTCGCTCACGGTGCGGCCATGGCCGGGCGGAATCGCAATGCCCACGGAAATCCCCAGGCGGAACCGCTGCCCCTTGATGTCGAAGGGCGATGCCACCGCCTGGTGCAGGCGCTCGGCAAAGGTCAGCGCGGAAGCGGCGCTCGGGTGCGGAATCTGCAGCAGCAGCAGCATGAATTCGTCGCCGCCCAGGCGCGCCAGCAGGTCGAATTCCCGCACCACCGCCTTCAGCCTCAGGCTCAGCTGCTGCAGAACCACGTCCCCGGTTTCATGGCCATAGGTGTCGTTGATCTTCTTGAAGTGATCGAGGTCCAGCAGCATGAGCGCGTTGTTGTATTCCGCATCGTCCAGGCGCCGCGATACCTCGTCTTCCATGGCCCGGCGGTTGTACAGCCCGGTCAGGTGGTCGTGGTGGGCGCGCCAGTGCAGGGTTTCCTGCATCTTGCGGTTGACCTGCAGCTTGTTCACCTCGCTCAGGATGCGCAGCAGGTTCTGCAGCGCATCGGCGTCGATCTGCTGCCATGGGACCGAGTGGCCTTTGACCGATTGCTGCCATTCGGCAAACGATCGCCTGGGTTCCAGGCGGATGCGGCCATTCGGCAGGGCGATCACATCCTTCACCGGCTCCCCGCCCCAGCGCACCTGCTGCACCACTTCAGCCCGCGTCATGAAGCAGAAGATCAGGTCGCCGTCATGCCGCTGCGCCAGCAACAGGCCGGCCGCCTCCGGCAGGTGCATCAGGGATTTTTTCGGGGAGGTCAGAAGGTCGTCCCACATCTGCACGCCCGGGCTGGTCTTGCGGCTGTCCAGCCGCGACCCGACTTCGTCCAGGATCTGGTGCGCGGAGCCCTGCTGCCTTCCCCCGCCGTTCACACAGGCCAGGGTCCCGATCTCCACGCCCATGCTGTTTGCATTGAACGCCGGCAAGAGCTTGGGCAGCCAGCATTCCAGCACGGTCGTGATATCGCCGTCCTGGATCAGGGCCTGGTGAAACTCGTTCATCAGACGGTCCAGCGTCAGGCGATGGCGTACCGCTTCCAGGTTGGTCAGGCCCTCGATGCGCATGTTCGCGATTTCCGCCAGCAGCTCGGACAGCTGGCGCATGCCGTCGCGGAGCTGGTGCGGCGGCGTCCTCGGGCTGTGGTGATGGCAGGCGATCAGGCCCCACAGCTTGCTCTCGCAGACGATCGACAGGGTCAGGGTGGCGCGCACGCCCATATTGCGCAGGTAGGACAGATGCACCGGCGACAGGCCGCGCAGCATGCAGTGGCTCTGGTCGAGCACCTCGCCATTCGGCAGCAGCGGGGGCACCAGCGCGTCCATCGCCGCTTCCACGTCCGCCAGCACGCGCAGCTTGTTGGTCAGGTAGAGCGTACGCGCCTGGCTGGGGATGTCGGACGCGGGGAAGCGCAAGCCCAGGTATTTTTGCGGATAATCCGGCGAGGTCCGCTCGGCCACGACTTCGCCGCTCCCATCGGCCAGGAAACGGTAGATCATCACGCGGTCGAAGCCGCTGATTTCCTGGACCACCTTCACGCACTCGCGAAAGAAGGCGTCGAGCCCTTCGGCGCGGCGCAGGCGGGCCATCACTTCCGCGAAGTCGGAAAATATCTCGTTTTGCCGCCGCAACTCATCCACGCTGACGTTCAAGGGCAGCCATTCGAGCACCGCCATCGCCCCCTGCCGGTGCCCGAGGCATTCCCATTGCGGCGCTGCAAGCGTCTCTCGATGGGCGCAGGTCTGCTCGAAGCGGGGACGCCAGGGCAGGTTCACGGGATGCGAGGTGGGCAGCGCGGCGATGTCGAGCGGATCGGCCGGGTCGGCGCCGACGACCCAATTGGACAGGGGCCTGGAGATCAGCGCGTCGGCGTCTGGCAAGCCCGGCCAATGGCGCACGATGCCTGCGGAAACTTGTACGATGGACCGGCTCGCAAGGTCCACCACCGTCATGAATCCATAGGACTGGACGGTGCCCAGCAGGTGAATTTTTTCCTGTGCACAGGTTTTTTCCAATTCTGCCGGAATGGTGTCGTCATGCAGACCTGGGCTCATGCTCTTCAGGCCTCCCGTAAGTTCGACCTACCCCAAAGAGTCAGACAGGCGGGAAGCGCACCGGTTCTCGGCGATAAAGCAAAACGCCAACCGTGCAGGTTGGCGTTTCGCTTGTTGCTGCTTGTCTGATCAATGGAAGAACATGTAGATCAGCACCAGGACGATTGCGGGAACGCCCAGAATCCACGCCAGGAAATATTTGCCCATGATCGTGCTCCTTTCAATGTTGTGCGATGAGTACGGCTCCATGGTGCCCCGGGCGCATATCGTTGTCCGTACGCTAATACACAAAGTGCGCGGGGCTTCCTCCTACACGGCTACAATGGCCGCGCAGTTCAAGCAGTTCCCCACTGAATAGTTCACAGGAGATGTCCATGAAAACGCTCAGTCTTGCTTCTGCATTCCTCATCACCCTGCTCTCCTTCTCCGCCCACGCGGCCGACCAGGCGGCGCCCGTCATGAAAAAGGACGGCATGCTGGTCGACATGAAAGGCATGACGGTCTACACCTTCGACAAGGACACGGCCAACAGCGGCAAGAGCGCCTGCAGCGGCGGCTGCGCGGCCAACTGGCCAGCCGTCCAGCCCGGCGATGCGGCGCCCACCGCACCCTACTCGATGATCACCCGCGACGACGGCAGCAAACAGCTGGCCTACAAGGGCAAGCCGCTCTACACCTTCGTCAAGGACAAGAAGCCGGGCGACAAGGCCGGAGACAAAGCCATGAACGCCTGGCACGTCGTGACGGACTAAGCACTGGCAGGTGGCGCCGTCATACGCCGGTAACAATGCCGCCGGTATGATGGCATGCATGTACAAAAGCGATAAACGGCTGTTGATCCTCGACGCGGACGGCACGACCATCGACGCGTTTTCCGCCATCGAAGCAGCCTTTGCCCGGCACGGACTGGCGATCGGCGACGAGACCAGTTTCCGCAAGCGGCGCCACCTGTTGAAGTACCTGGGCGGGTTGAAGGAATTCCCGTCCATCGTCAAGAAGAACCTGCGCAAGGACAGCCGCGCCAAGCTGGTCGACAGCCTGACGGAGGTCTACCGCCAGGAGGCGCGCCTGTACAAGGGCATCGCCGAACTGATCCGGACCCTGGTGGCGGCGCCCGACGTCACGGTCGGCATGGTGACCCGCAACATCACCAACGAGCCGCTGGAAACCCTGCGCCAGCTGTTCGCGCGCCATGACTTCGATATCAGCGAACTCGATTTCTTCGTCCACATCCCGCTCAGCGACAAGAAGACCAGCCACTTCCGCGCGATCCGCGAACAGTTCGGCATCAACCCGGCGCGCGCCTACTGCTGCGGCGACGAGCACAAGGACTTCGCGGCGGCAGTCGGCACCGGCATGCACCCCTTCATGGTCTCCTACGGCTTCGAAGACTACGACCGGCTGACGGACAAATTCGACATACCGCACGAGCTGATCTCGCGCACCTCGGCCGAGCTGTGCCTGCGCGTGCGGCACGCCCTCGACCTCGATCAGGTGCGTCTCAAGCCGTAAGCCAGAACAGCAGCACGCAGGCGGCGCCGAAGATCCAGTAATCGACCGGCGCGCCCCAGGCCCAGTGCTTGTGCCAGGACACGTGTTCCTGCTTGAACCGGCGCCAGCCGAAGGCGGGGTTGACCACGAACCACAGGAAATCCTCGGCCACCCAGAACAGCATCACGCATGCCAGCACCCTGCCCTCCAGCCGCAGCGACCACTCGCCCATGAAGCACAGCGGGAAGTGGAAGATGAGAGCGATGAAGGAAAACATCCAGGCGTGGTAGCCGGTCATCGCGCGCCCGCCCCAGAACAGGTCGAGAAGACGGTGGTTCTCGATGCGCCAGGTGGGCAGGTTAGCGGCCCAGCCGGCCTCGCCCTCGATCTCCACTTCGACACGCGCGAAAAAATAGGCCGCGATCAGGACCCCGGCCAGCATCGGCCACTCAAATTCTTGCATCTTGGCTTTCATGTTGGGGGTGCTGCAGGACCGTGGCGAGCACCTGCCCGGCGGCGCGCAGGCGTCCGAGCTCCCTGGTTCGCATGCGCATGGCCTTGAGCCTGGCCGGGCAGGCCAGCAGCCAGCGCACGCGGTATTCCAGGGTCGGCAGGTCGCTGGCCTTCAGCGCCGCGCCCTGCTCGAGCAGATAGTTGGCATTGCATTCTTCCTGCCCAGGAATCGGCGAATTCACGATCATGGGCAGGCCCATCGCCAGGCACTCGGCCGTGGTCGAACCGCCCGGCTTGGTGATCACCAGGTCGGCGCAGGCCATCAGGCGCTCGACCTGGCCGGTATAGCCCTGCGGCGCCAGCCGGCCCGGATAGGCCTTGGCCAGTTCGCGCAGCGCGGCCAGCTGCGCCGCGTTCCTGCCGGCCAGGACGATCAGCTGCAGCCTGTCGTCCGTCTCAAGCAGGTGGCGGGCGACGCCGCTCAGGTCTCCCAGCCCGGCGCCGCCGCCCATCAGCAGCACCGTCGTCAGCCACGGATCGAGCCCGAGCGCGTGCGCGCATTCGACCCGCCCCGGACGCGCGGCAAAACCCGGCATGACCGGAATGCCGCTGACGTGGATGCGGCCTGCCGCCACGCCCAGACGGCGCAGCTGGAAAGCCACTTCCTCGCTGGCGGCGAAGTAGCCCGTGACGTGCGGATGCACCCACATGCGGTGCACATCGAAATCCGTGACCTGGACCCAGACCTGGCTGCGCAAACGGCCGGCGCCGACTTCGTGCGACAGGATCTCGGCCGGCAGGAAGTGGGTGCAGACGACGATGTCGGGATCGCGCCTGCGCACTTCCGCGATCAGGGCGCGGCTGTCGTGGCGCTCGATGCGGCGCCGCAGGCGGTCCATCCAGCGCTCCGGCCCGGGGCGGTTGGTCCAGCGGTAGACCAGGCTCCAGAGCGCCGGCATGCGCTTTACCAGGAACAGATACAGGTCCGTATACACCCTGCGCAGGCGCTTCGATGCGAAGGCGGTGGCGTCCAGGTGCGCGATATCGATGTCCGCACCGGCATCCGCGGCGCAGGCCTGGATGGCCTCGGCCACGCGGGTATGCCCGGCCCCGGCGGGCACGCTGAGCAGGAGGATGGTCTTGCCGGCCATGGGCGCGCCTGAGCCGGTATCCCTCACGATGCACCCGTCCCGTGAACGGCGGGCAGGCGCGGCACGGCTTGATACGGCGATATCGGCAGCATGAGAGACCCCGGTCTGTGTGTGCCGCTAATGTAGACCGGGATCGTGACAGGATCGTGACGCGCGCTAGCCGTTGTGATCGTGCTCGCCGGCCGCGTGGCCGAGGCCCATGCCGAGACCCATGCCCATGCCGCCGCCGGCATCGGCGCCGCCGCCTCCGCCACCGCCACCTTTACCGCCACCACCACCACCTTCTCCGCGGCCGCGCGCGCCGCCGCTGCCCTGGGTGCGGGTCGGTCCCTGCAACGGAATCGCGACATCCTTCGGCATCGGCCCCAGGTCCAGCGCTTCGCGGATGAAGTCGCGCAGCGCGACCACCAGCTCCGCCGTGTGAATCGGGCGCCCGGCCGCCATGTCGGTGGCCGCCTGCCCCGCCAGCCGGCAGTGTTCCTCGGTGCCGAGCAGGAGGATGTCGGCCAGCGCCGCTTCGACGGCGTCGCGGATGCGCCGTGCGCGGTCGGAATTGACGCGTGCGTCCGGCTGCGCCGCAGGTAGAGTGTCGCCGGCCACCGGCGCGGCCGTGCGCAGCTCGCGCAGATGGGTTGGATCGACCGTCAGCTCGCCGGTGAAGGAGCCGCCCAGGGTCTTATAGGCCGCGATCAGGGTCCGCAGGCGCTCGTTGATCTGCCGGTTCATGCGCTCGCGGCGCTGCTGGATGGTCTGCATCATCAGCACGCGGATACCGACACCGAGCAGGGTAACCACGATCAGGCTCATCAGCGTCGTGAACACGCCCTGCCATGAACTGAAATCCATATAGCGCACGGGTACCTCGCACAGCGATGTCGATGTGGCCCAGTCTAGAGAAATCCAGGCCTTGGCAACGTTCGCGGACGTACATCCGGCGATAAATTGCAAAATCGAAACACTCTACAGCGTCGATGGAATTTACACTTTTCCGCCGCTGCTGTCAGGCTCTCCGCCAAGTGCTTGAATCCATACGGCTTATCTGGACTGGCGCGCTTTATGCATAGGGCTGGCTCTGTCTTTACGTAGCTCTTGCGTCCTTCAACCCACCAGGTTCAATGAAAGGAAACGCCATGAACGTCCCCGTTTTAAAGCCGGTAATTGCAGCACTGCTGCTGGCCTCCGCCATCCCGGCCTTCGCCGGCCTGATGCAAGTACCCGGCACCCAGGTCACCGGCACTGGACTCGGGCATGTGAGCACCCTGGCTACCATCCAGGACAATACGGTCCCCAGCGCGCGCCAGGTGCCAGGCCTGGAGTCTGGCTGCGTGACCTACAACGGTTTCCAGAACGGGCATCTCGACACGCCGAGCACTGCCTGCCAGGAGGG
This sequence comes from Telluria sp. GW821-FHT07G12, assembly GCF_059418525.1. Classification (NCBI taxonomy): domain Bacteria; kingdom Pseudomonadati; phylum Pseudomonadota; class Betaproteobacteria; order Burkholderiales; family Oxalobacteraceae; genus Telluria; species Telluria sp. GW821-FHT07G12. Next base: position 29,356 of record NZ_JBWKQA010000010.1, read on the forward strand.
CCTGGACGGCGGCGACAACACGGGCTTGAACCAGGTGCAGCTGGCATCCGACATCGACCAGCTGATGCACGCCGGCGATCTGGCCCTGGTCGTCAACGTCAGCGAAGGCCAGCCGGGCGGTACGGCGGTCATGACCAAGCTGTACCTGAGCCTGTACAACCTCGACCTCGGAACGCAAAAGAATTTCCTCTATACCGGCGCGCCGCTGGAGCTGGGCGATTCGGGCGGCGTCGGCCAGTCCGGGGACAACCTGTTCATCATGGATGCGATCCAGGCCGGCCAGGCCAACAGCTTCTGCCCGGACCTGGACCGCTGCGTGATCGGCGGCGGCCTGCAGTTCCAAGAGGGCACGACGCAAGCGACGCCGGAAACCATGTACGTGGCAGCCTATGCGCGCCCGGACACGCCGGTGCCCGAACCGCTCTCGCTGGCCCTGTTCGGCGCCGGCCTGCTGGGCCTGCGCGCCGTGCGCGCCAGGCGCAGCTGATGCTTAGCGCACCACCTGCAGCTTGACCTGCTTGCCCTCGCGGTAGGTGTAGAGCGTCAGCGCGGCGTTGTGCAGGTCGCCGCTGGGGTCGAAGGCGATGTCGCCGGTGACCCCGTGATACTTGATCTTCGCCAGCGCCGGCAGGAACTTGGCCGGGTCGGTGGAATTCGCCTGCTGCATGGCGCTGGCGAACACCATCGTCGCGTCGTAGGCGTAGGGCGCGTAGGTCTGCAGCGGGATCTTGTAGCGCTGGCGGTAGCGTTCGGCGAAGGCGGCGGCCGCCGCTTCTTCCTTTGCGCCGGTCACGCCGCCGGCCACCACGCAGAACACCTTGTCGCTGCCCAGCGCGTCGCCGGCCAGCTGCGGCAGCTTTTCCGAGCACACGCCGTCGCCCGACACCAGCTTCGCCTCGATGCCGAGCGCCTTCATCTGCTTGAGCATGGGGCCGGCCACCGCGTCCATGCCGCCATAGAAGATCACGTCCGGCTTGTGGGCGCGGATCTGGGTCAGGATGGCGTTGAAGTCGGTCGCCTTGTCGGTGGTGAACTGGCGGCTGACCAGCTGGGCGCCGCCGACCGCCTTCACGCCCTTGGTGAATTCGTCGGCCAGGCCCTGGCCGAAGGCGGTGCGGTCGTCGATCACCGCGATCTTCTTCGCCTTCAGGGTCTGGATGGAATACGCGGCCAGGGTCTTGCCGACCAGGCTGTCGCTGGCGACCACGCGGAAGGCCGTCTTGTAGCCCTGGCGGGTGTACAGCGGCGTGGTCGCGGCAGGCGAGATCTGCGGGATGCCGGCGCTGTTGTAGATCTTCGAGGCCGGCACCGTGGTCCCGGAATTCAGGTGGCCGACCACCGCCACCACGCCATTGTCGACCAGCTTCTGCGCCGCCGCCGTGCCCATCTTCGGGTCGGCGCCGTCATCCTCGGCCTGCAGCACGAAGCGCAGCTTGTTGCCGGCTATCGTCAGGCCTTTCGCGTTCAGGTCGTCCACCGCCATCTGCGCGCCGTTCTCGATGTCCTTGCCCTGGTGGGCGCCGGTGCCGGACAGCGGCGAGACGCTGCCGATCTTCACCGTCGTCTGGGCGGACGCCGATGCGGCGGCAAGGGGAAGCAGGGTGGCGACGATGAAAACGCGGCAATGCATGGTGTTCTCCGATGACGATGGTTGTCCGATTGTAATGGCGCTACGCCCATGCACGGCAAATGCAACCGAAAGTCGCAAACGCCCCTTGACTTTAGGCATATGACAACTAGGCTCAGGAAGCGGCCACTTGCGGCATGGGCATCCGCGCTTGCCGTCGGGCGCCGCACACAGGAGACGACCATGAGCACACAAGAAAACAAGCAACTCGTCCTCGAAGGCTACCGGCTGTTCCAGGCCGGTGACATTGCCGGCCTGCTGGCGCGCTTCCGCGACGACGCCGTGTGGGCAAGCCCGGATTCCGAGCTCATACCGTTTGCCGGCCATTTCCACGGCAGGCAGGGGATCGCGCAGTTCTTCGCCAAGCTCGACGCCACCGTCCAGGCCACCAGCTTCGCCGTCAAGGACCTGATCGCGGAAGGCGACAAGGTGGTCGCGATCGGCGAAGGCGCCTGGCACAACCGCCTGACCGGGCGCGAGTACGAAACGCCATGGGTCCATGTGTTCACGCTGAGCGACGGCATGGTCGAGCGGGTCGACTCTTACTACGACACGGCGCCGGCGACGGCCGCGCTGCAAACCCTGCAGACGGGCCAGCCGGACCGCTCCGAGCTGCGACAGTAAACCGCGGACGCGTGGCATCATACGCCCGGCATGCATGAGGAGCGGGCGATGAAGATGCGCAAGAAGGCGGACCTGCCGCAGAAGCTATGCGCCCACTGCGCCCTGCCCTTCAGCTGGCGCAAGAAGTGGGAGCGCGACTGGGACCAGGTCAAGTATTGTTCCGAGCGCTGCCGGCGCGCGGCGAAACCAGCGGGGAAGGCCTAAGCGTTCTTGGCTCTACAATATGGGCACACCATATCGGAGACCATCATGTCCTCACCCCGCACCGTCGCCCTACTAAGCATCCTGTCACTGGCGGTGCCTGCTTCAGCGGCCACCACCATCCTCTTCATCGGCAACAGCTTCACCTACGGCGATCCGGCCGGCGCCGCCCCGCTGGTGCGCGAATACCGTCCCGACACGGTGACGGACCTGAACGGCACCCACCTCGGCGGCGTGCCGGCCCTGTTCAAGGCCTTGACCGTGCAGGCTGGGCTGGACTACGAGGTCAGCCTGGAGACCGCGCCCGGCAAGGGCCTCGACTGGCATTACGAGAACAGGCTGGCCGCCATCGCCAGGCCCTTCGACAAGGTGGTCCTGCAGAGCTACAGCACGCTGGACGCCGCCAGGCCCGGCGATCCGGCCACCCTGGTCAAGTATTCCGGCCTGCTGGCCCAGGCCTTTTACGAGAAGAACCCGAAGGTTGACGTGCGCCTCGCCGCCACCTGGTCGCGCGCCGACCAGACCTATAAACAGGGCGGCGCCTGGTACGGCCAGCCGATTTACAAGATGGCGCTCGACGTGCGCGCCGGCTATGACAAGGCGGACCAGGCATCGGACCTGATTGGCGGCGTGATCCCGATCGGCCAGGCCTGGAACCGCGCCTTCGCCATCGGCCTGGCGGACGATAATCCCTACGACGGCAAAGTGACCGGCATCGACCTGTGGGCGCCGGACGCCTACCACGGCAGCGTGTATGGTTACTACCTCGAGGCGCTGACCATCTTCGCCAATATCACCGGGCGCGATCCGCGCTCGGTGGGTGCCGGCGACCAGGTGGCGAAGGACCTTGGCATCGATGCCCGCACTGCCGTCGCGCTTCAGCAGGTGGCGGCGTCCGTGAAGTAAGCCATGTCGCGCTCGATGGCCGGCGGCAGCTCTTCCTTCAGCAGCTCGATCCAGGCGCGCGTCTTGGCGTCGATGAAGCGGCTCGAAGGCAGCAGCGCGAAGATGCCGATCTCCGGTGAGCGCCAGCCCGGCAGCACCTGGGCCAGCCGGCCGCTGCGCAGGTCATCGACCACGCTGTACGCCGGCAGCAGGGCGATGCCCAGGCCGCGCAGCGCGGCGTCGAGCAGCACCTCGGTGGTATTGCCGATCAGCGGACCTTCCGGGTCCAGGGTCAGGTGTTCCTTGTCGCGGTCGAGCTGCCAGCAGGAGGTGAACGAGGAATTCACCAGGCGCAGGCAGGTATGCCGGGCCAGCTCCTGCGCATGCTGGGGCACGCCGCGCTGCGCAAGATAGCCAGGTGCCGCGCACAGCACCGAGAACATGCGGCCCAGCTTCAGCGCCACCAGGGCGGAATCGGGCAGGTATTGCGCCAGGTAGATGCTGACGTCGATGCCTTCCGCCAGCAGGTCGGGCGGACTTTGCGAAGAGCTGTATTCGACGGTCACGCGCGGGTTGGCCGCGCAATAGGCGCTCACCAGCGGCGTCACGTAGCGGTTGCCGAAGGCGGCCATGCTCATCACCCGCAGGCGGCCGGCCGGTTCGTGCGCGGCGCCGGCGGCCTCCCCTTCCGCCTGGGCCACCATGTCGAGGATGGCCCGGCAATGGCCGGCGTAGCGCTCGCCGGCTTCGGTGGCGGAGATGCACCGGGTACTACGGTGCAGCAGCTTGGTCTGCAGGCGGTTTTCCAGCAGGGTCACCAGGCGCGAAATCTGCGCCTTGGACATACCCAGGTGCTCGGCGGCGGCGGTAAAGCTGCCGCCATCCATCACATGCACGAAGGCGTTCATCGCATGCAGCAGTCCGTAATCGAGATCCTTGCGCATAGGACCGCATCTTACTTAATTATTCCGGTAGAGCGGATTATCGGACACGTAAGCCGTGACAGGATGGCTCAGCAGGCCCTGCGGGGCGATCAGCTGCAGGTCGAACGGAACCACCTGGGCGCTGCCGTTCTGGAAGCACCAGCTGAAGGAGCGCCCGCCAACCACGAAGCGCACGGTCGAGCCGCCGGTGACGTTGACGTGGCGGGTCGCCTCGGTGATGACGATGACGTGGTCGGCCCTGGCCTGGGCCGGGGCGGCGTTGCCGCGGAAATCGGCCGGCTGGGCGGCGGCCAGGGCAGTGGAACCGGCGGCGAGGGTAACGGCGGTGAGGATGGGCAGGAGCAGCTTGGTGTTCATGGTGATTTCCCTTGGATGTGCCGGGCGCCCGTGGGCGCACCGGCCTTGTTCTGGTGTGCCACCTGGCGACGGTGGCACGTCAGTCGCCTTGTTGTGGGCGTTTTGCTGACAGGCAAATGGTAAGCGCTGGGGCCAAGGCGAAAAATAGCGATGGAGGGGGATTGTTTGTTACGCTTGGCGTAACAATCGCGACATGGTTTGAGAGCAAGAAAACAACAGCGTGATAATTCGCGTTTTTGTACAGATTTCCTTTCAGTAATATTCAAGTTTTTGACTGAAAGACATCATGCGCAAAATCCTGCTCGCAACCCTGGTGTGCCTGGCGCTGGGCAGCGCAGGCGCCGCTCCCGGCGGCGACGCCGCATCCCAACAACAAACCCAGCAACAGGCGCAACAACAGTCCGAGCAGCAGCTGGTCGCCTCCTTCAAGCCGCAGGAAGGCAAGATCACCCTGCCGGGCAATATCGCGACCCTGGACCTGCCGGCGAATTTCCGCTACCTGAGCGTCGCCGACAGCGCGCGCCTGCTGGAAGCCTGGGGCAATCCGCCCGGCGCCGAAACGCTGGGCATGATCGTGCCAGCCGGCGTGAATCCGCTGTCGAACGAAAGCTGGGGCGTGGTCATCACCTATGACAAGGACGGCCACGTCAAGGACGACGATGCCGACGGCATCGATTACACCAAGCTGCTGAAGGACATGCAGGAAGGCCTCGCGGAGAGCAATGCCGAGCGCAAGAAGCAGGGCTACCGCGCCATGAGCCTGGTCGGCTGGGCCGAGCAGCCGCACTACGACAAGGCCAGCCACAAGCTGTACTGGGCCAAGGAACTGCAGAGCGAAGGCGAGGCGCACCACGGCCTGAACTACAACATCCGCGTGCTGGGCCGCGAAGGCGTGCTGGTGCTGAACGCCGTGGCCAGCATCGAGCAGCTCGGCCAGATCAAGACCGAGATGCAGAAGGTCACGGCCTTCACCAACTTCACGGCCGGCAACCGCTACGCGGACTTCAACGGCAGCACCGACAAGGTGGCAGAATATGGCATCGCGGCGCTGGTCGCGGGCGGCGTGGCGGCCAAGCTGGGCTTCTTCGGCAAGCTGTTCGCCCTGCTGCTGGCGTTCAAGAAGCTGATCATCGTCGGCGTTGCCGCGGTGGGTTCGGGAATCTGGAAGTTCTTCAAGCGCGAGAAAAATGCGGCGCCGCCGCCGGTCCACTTCGAGGACACCCCGGCCGACCCCGCACCCGGGTCCGCGCATGAATCCGACAAAGTCGACCTGAGCAAACGATAATGGGCAAGCTCCTCGCCTGGCTACTGGTGGCCGGCAAGTTCGGCAAGATGCTGACCACCGGCGGCACCATGCTGCTGTCGATGCTGGCCTACAGCTGGATCTTCGGCTGGCGCTACGCGGTCGGCTTCGTGCTGCTGATCTTCGTCCACGAGATGGGCCATTATCTCGCGGCGCGCAAGCGCGGCCTGGCGGTCGGCATGCCCACCTTCATTCCTTTCGTCGGCGCCTGGATCGAGATGAAGGAGATGCCGCACGACGTCGAGACCGAGGCCTTCGTCGGCTTTGCCGGTCCGCTGGCCGGCACCGCCGGCGCCATGGCCTGCTACGGCCTGGCGCGCCAGACCGGCAGCGACTTGCTGCTGGCGCTGGCCTACTCGGGCTGCATGCTGAACCTGTTCAACCTGATCCCGGTCTCGCCGCTGGACGGCGGGCGCATCACGGCGATCATCTCGCCCAAGGTCTGGCTGCTCGGGGTGCCGCTGCTGGCGGCGCTGTTCTTCTGGCGTCCGAGTCCCATGCTGATCCTGATTGCCGTGCTGGCCTACCCGCAGATCAAGGCGGCGCTGAGCGGCGACCATGGCCGTCCGCCGGAGTACTACCAGGTGCCGCAGGAGGCGCGCGTCAATTATGCGGTGATGTATCTGGGGCTGGCGGCGTTTTTGGCCATCATGAGTTACGACCTGCATGAGATGCTGGGCCGTTAAGGCCACATCAAGTCATTCTTTCCATTCTCGGTGGCGGAAAGTAAAAATCTTTCATCAGATTGCAAAAGAATACCAACAATAAGAATTATCAAATTAATCTACACTGGGGCCATTTTGTTCAATAATCTCACCTCATCTCACCGCTTAATCCTATTTATATTTTCACTATCCATCTCCCTTTTTGTTGCCTCCTCAATTTTCCTCCCAAGTATATTAGTAATAGCTGTTGGAGTGCTTATTTTATCTCTGCTTTGGTTATTACGTCCGTTAATGCTTCCGCCTGGTGCAGGCGCGACAAAAGTAAGGATCATATCGTTACTAGCCACTTTTTCCCTAGTTGGATCACATAGTCTATGGGCTGACGTTGCCAATGCCGCGATCAAATCACTTACATCTTATCCGTCTATCGTTAAATCAGCGCCGTGGCTAAAAAATTTTGAATTTCCCACAGAGCCGTCAAACGCCGTATTAGTTTTTGTAGCCATAGTCATATTAATTGTAAACTATTTTATGTCGTAGAAAACGATCGCAGGCACTCATCCGATACCGATAAAAAAAGAATTTACAGAACCCAGCTTCCAGTTGAAGCTGCGGTCTTTTTGTGCTGCATTGCGCCAGCACTTAGAGACCACTGATCGTCAAGCTAATTGGAGTCCAGACTATTACACAGAGTTGGAAGCAGAAGTCGAGATTGTCCCGATCGGAGGCGCTAGTAGCAAAAAGAAAATTGTTAATCTACAATCCGCGCTTCGGCTAGACCGAAAAACCCAGGCATTTCTAATACTTGGCGACCCTGGCGGTGGCAAGAGTGTGGCATTACGCAAGTTAGCCCGAGATATGCTACTGGAAGTTGACCGGACCGGGCGGATACCTTTGTATATTAATCTTCGCGAGTGGCTACCTGTAATTGGCCTTCGACAATCCTCTTGGACGGAACAGAAGCCTCCCACGATGCAGGAGTTGGAAGCTTTCGTCATCGAAAATATCAAATCTCGAGGAGATGTATTTACCGAAGATTTTGCAGATACATACTTCCGTGATTTGTGGCAACACGGTCGACTGTTTTTTATTTTTGATTCTTTTGACGAGATTCCAGAACTTCTCGACGTAAACGAGGAATCTTGGTTAATCGACTGTCTATCAGACTTGCTTTCTCGATTTATATCCTCAAATATTAACGCACGCGGAGTGCTCGCTTCCCGCATGTTTCGTCGGCCTACACAAGCTTTTCTTGCGCAAAAAATTCTTGACATTCGTCCAATGACGGAAGACAGAATCGTATCGGCGTTAGCACGTTATCCGGCGTTTACCCAAGAACTTCAAAATCAGCTATTCCGTGATCGTTATGATCTTATATCAATAATAAGAAATCCGTTCTTAATGGCGCTACTTGGCGAATGGGTAAGTAACCATAGGGCCCTTCCCACCACTCAAGCCGAGCTATATAACAACTACCTTTACAGCCGCCTAAGCAAAGTCCATACAAAAACTGCAAAATTTAAGCTAACCGTTGACGACGTTCTAGAAAGTGCAAAGCAGATAGCTTCATTTGTCTTTAATTCACCATCGTATGGACTAGAAGCTCCTGTATCAGTACTCAAAGACGAGCCAACAATCTTACATGCGAGTGAAACTATCGAGATTTTAAGTTATGCACGTATTGCACGAGTCACAACTGGCGAAACGATTTCTTTTGCTTTTGTCCATCGTCGATTTCTCGAATATTTAGTTACGACGCGTCTATTAGCAGCCCCAGAAGATCTGCCTCTTGATCATATTCCTACTGACTCACGTGGAAGAGATGCAATGGTCTTGTATGCTCAGCTATGTGACGATTTAAACGCTGCGAGATTAGCGCAACTCTGCTGGAAAGAAGTTTGCGAGCATTTTGATGAGCCGCAGAACCGTTTACGGGCAATACACAGCCTTCGCTTTCTAACGGATGCTTTCCGATCCAGACGAACTGCCGTCAACTCGTTTACAGACGAATTAGAAATATTCATTAACAAGCATGTTAATGATTTAGACGATCTTATTCAGGCTAAAATTTGCCTAGAGGCAACAGGACTTCTAAAAGACTCTGCATCGATCCCAATTTTACAAACTGCAATGTCACGTCCAAATTCCTGGTTACAAGAAACGGCTTTTCGTGCATGCCGTCATTTACCGAGGGTATCACCAGATCTTCAAAATCTAATTAACGCTTACGTTATCAATTTGCCTGCGCATCAATTTTGGCATAATCGTCGTACTTTAATATTTTCATTAGCGTTATCTGATGCACTGAAGGAGACGCATAGAATTGCAATTTGGCGCAAGCGCAATCTTATCGCTTCAGTCGGAGCCCTATTCGTTGGCGCGGCACTCGTACCAAAGCTGTGTCTTGTGATTATTTCATGGCTCCTTTCTTTCTTTGTTATGGACTACGTAATCTATCCAAGCGTGGCACACGCAAGAGCAGAAATAAAAAAAGAATCTACTAGGTCGACTCTAAAGATAATTAGTACCCGCACTATGTTTAGAGCATATCAACATTTGTTCGCACTTGGATTGCTTTGGATCGTATCACTCTCTCAGTTCACGATAACAACAACGAAGTCAGCGGGAGAAAGCATTTCCATTTTTCCATCAACTTACGCAAAATCATTCGAACTTGTTAGCGTTGCGTACATTCTCGCTGTTTTATCAATAGATTGGCTTTGGGTTGGACGTGCAAAAAGTTTGCTTCAGATATTTTTTCGCATATCTATGGTGAAACGTTTGATTGCAATACTTCAATTTCTTGCATTTGCAACAGCACTTGGTCTTTTTGTGACATTGATTATTTGGCTTATTGACCATTCGTCGCACTTAGTTAAAATAGTTGTTGCATCCGCTGTTGCCATAGTTCTTGGCGGCGGAGTTCTTATTGCTTTGATCCTCACCCTTCGCGACTACATACGGGACTGGAAAATTTTCAGACGGATTGATATCACATCAAGAATGACAAGGGATGAGATTGCTCAGATTTTATCGTCACTAAAATTTCCGAGACTTCGCTTGGCTGTTGTACGAAAAATATCAGATAAAAAGACTGTAGCAATTGGCGAATGGCCGGAAGGGTTCAAGCTATCAATGTCTGCAGACATTGCCATTACAGAACTTGCAAAACTTGAAGAGCGATGGCTAAAGCTTGATAGATAATCTTACTGAAATATAAGCATATTTTCTTTTTTATCCTATAAAGTCATTTAATAAAAAAGCCAGCCCGTGGGCTGGCTTTTTTACTGGCTAAAACACGCTTACCAGAAGATGACGCGGTCTTCCGGCGCCAGGTACATCTTGTCGCCCGGCTTGACGTCGAAGGCTTCGTAATAACCCGGGTGGTTGCGCAGGCTGCCGTTCACGCGGAACTCGGCCGGCGAGTGCGGATCCGATTTCACTTGCGCGATCAGCGCCGCGTCGCGGGCCTTGCCGCGGCGCGCCTGCGCCAGGCCCATGAAGATGCGCTGCTCGGCGGTGTAGCCGTCGATGACCGGCGCCGGCTTGCCCTTCAGCGAGATCTTGTAGGCGCGGCTGGCCATGATGGCGCCGGCGTTGTCGGCGATGTTCTCGCCCAGGGTCAGCTCGCCGTTCAGGTGATAGCCGTCCACCGGGCTGTAGCCTTCGTACTGCTTGACCAGCACCTTGCCCTTGGCCGCGAACTTCTCGCCGTCTTCCTTGGTCCACCAGTTGCGCAGGTTGCCGTCGCCGTCGTACTGCGAGCCCTGGTCGTCGAAGGCGTGGCTGATCTCATGGCCGATCGAGATGCCGACCGCGCCGTAGTTGATCGCCGGTTCGGCGTCCGCATCGTACAGCGGGGACTGCAGGCGCGCGGCCGGGAACACGACTTCGTTCATCTCCGGGCTGTAGTACGCGTTCACGGTCTGCGGGGTCATGTGCCACTCGCCGCGGTCGACCGGCTGGCCCAGCTTGTTCACGCCGTACATGTGGCCGAACTCGCGCGAGCGCATCACGTTGCCGACCAGGTCGTCACGCTTGACGGTCAGCGAGGAGTAATCGCGCCACTTGTCCGGATAGCCGACCTTCACCGAAATCTTCGCCAGCTTGGCCTGGGCCTGCTTCTTGGTCTCGGGGCTCATCCAGTCCAGGGTCTCGATGCGCTCTTTATAGGCCAGCAGGAAGTTGTGGACCATCTCCTCGACCTGCTTCTTGCGCTCGGCCGGGAAATAGTTCTTCACGTAGACCTTGCCCACCACTTCGCCCAGGTCGCGGTTGACTTCGGCGATCGCGCGCTTGTCCAGCGGGCGGTTCACCTTGGCGCCGCTCAGCACACCGCCGCGGAAGGCGAAGCTCTCGTCGACGAAAGGCTGCGACAGGTAAGGCGCGTAGGCGCTGATCAGGCGGAAGGCGAAGTAGGATTTCCAGGTGTCGACCGGGGTCGCGGCGATGATCTTGTCCAGGCCCTGCAGGTAGGACGGCTGGCTGACGATCACTTCCTTGGCCTTGGCCGCAACGCCGCAGTCCTTCAGGTAGGTGGCCCAGTCGAAGCCCGGCGCCAGCTTGGCCAGATCGGCCGCCTTCATCTTGTTGTAGCCCTTGACCGGATCGCGGTTCTCGACGGCGCTCCACTGCGCCTTGGCGATCTCGGTTTCCAGCGCCAGGATGGCCTGCGCTTCAGCGGCGGCGTCCTTGTGGCCGGCCAGGGTCAGCATCTTCTCGATGTGGGCCAGGTACTTGGCGCGGGTATCCTTCAGGCGCGCTTCGTCCTGCAGATAAAAATCGCGGTTGGGCATGCCGAGGCCGGACTGCGAGATGTCGACGATGTAGCGGGTCGAATCCTTGTTGTCCTGGTGGACGCCCATGTTGACCGGCGAGCCGGCGCCGATGCGCTCGAAGCGCGCAGCCACCTTGGCCAGCGCCTTCTTGTCCTTCAGTGCATCGATGCTGGCCAGTTCGCTCTTGAGCGGGGCCAGGCCGAGCTGGTTGCGGCGCGCTTCGTCGATGTAGCTGGCGTAGAAATCGCCCATCTTCTGGGTGTCCGAGCCGGCCTTCGCATGCTTGTCCTGGGAAGCCTGCTCGATCAGGGTGCGGATCTGGGTCTCGACGCCATCGGCGGCGATGTTGAACGCGCCCCAGCTGGAGCGGTCGTTCGGGATGTCGACGTCCTTCAGCCACTTGCCTTGCGAGTAGCGGAAGAAATCGTCCTGCGGGCGTACCGCGGCGTCCAGCGCGCCGGCGTCGACGCCGGAGCGGGCATGGGCTGCTGCTGCGCTCGTGGCGGAAGGTGCGTCCGTTGCCGGGTTGGCGGCGGGTGCGCCGGCGTGGGCAAAGCCGGCGAACAGGCCCGCGATCAGGGCGCTGCACAGGGTACGCTTCATTGGTGTGTCTCCATGGTGAATCGGATAAATCGGACCTTTGATCCTAATTTAATCTTTGCCCCATGCCAAGGTTTCACCATGGTTTTTGCGTATGCATGTGTTGCATTCAGGACGGCCCCGCTTGACATCGCGGCTGCCGGCCCCATCATCGGCTGCATGCCCGCATTCCATCGCGCACTTCCGCCATTACTTGCCGCTGCGCTCGCCTGCGCCGCCGCGGCCACGCCGCCCGTCTTCGCACGCGAGGGTGACGAACTCGCCGACCTGATCAACGCCTACCGCAGCGCGCCCGGCAGCTGCGCGGGCCGCGCCGCCCGCCCCGCCGCGCCGCTGACGAAGGAGGCGGTGCTGGCCAGGCTGCGCATCGGCGCCGGCACCTTTCTGGAACCGGCGCTGAAGAAGGCCGGCTATCCCGCCGATCTCGCCGAGATGATCTCGGTGACGGGGCCGGAAGATGCGCCGGCGGCGATGGCGGTCATCCGCGATAAATTCTGCGGCCGCATCCTGAGCGGCGACTTCTCGGCGGTCGGCACGGCGCGCCGCGGCAACGAGTGGCAGGTGATCCTGGCCCACCCGCTGGTCTTCCCCGCCCTGCCCGATCCGGCCCAGCTGAGCCAGGAACTGCTGGCCCGCGTCAACGAAGCGCGCGCCGCGCCGCGCAGCTGCGGCGATCAAGCCTTCAGCGCGGCGCCGCCCCTGACCTGGAACGAGAACCTGGCCCAGGCCGCGCTAGGCCACAGCGAGGACATGGCGACCAAGCGCTACCACAGCCACAAGGAGCCCGGCGGCAGCGACCCGGCCGAGCGCGCCACCCGATCCGGCTACCGCTGGAGCCGCATCGGCGAGAACATCGCCTCCGGCCAGCATTCGGTGGCGCAGGCGGTAAACGACTGGCTGGGCAGCCCCGGCCACTGCGCCAACATCATGAATCCGGCCTTTACGGAGATGGGCGCGGCTTACGCGGTCAATCCGGCCAATGAGAACCGTACCCCCTACTGGACCCAGATGTTCGGCCGCCCGTAGAGCGCCTAACAAAACCCCATGGCGGCGTTGCACCGTCTCGCCGTACTAAAGTACTGTCTTCGACGGTGCGCCTTGCCCTGGGGCTTTGTAAGACGCTCTAAAAAAGCTTGTTATTATTTTCATCTATCGGCCTCATCGGAATAATTAAATAGCGCGCTATTTAATTTCGCGCTATGATTCATCCCATCAAAGCAGACACAACATTTAACCGACTCAACCACGAAAGGGTAACGCGATGACCACCAAGCTCGACAAAGTCCTGTACACCGCAAAAGCGCACACCATCGGCGGCCGCGACGGCCGTTCCACCACCGACGACGGCCTGCTGGACGTGCGCCTGGCACCGCCGAAGGAAATGGGCGGCAAGGGTGACGCGACCAACCCGGAACAGCTGTTCGCTGCCGGCTACTCGGCCTGCTTCATGGGCGCGATGAAATTCGTCGCCGGCCAGAAGAAAATCGCCGTGCCGGCCGACGCCGCCATCGACGCCAGCGTCTCGATCGGCCCGATCCCGGCCGGTTTCGGCCTGGCCGTGGAACTGGCAGTCAGCCTGCCGGGCATGGACCGCGCCGCTGCACAGGACCTGATCGAAGCCGCCCACGGCGTCTGCCCTTACTCGAACGCGACCCGCGGCAACATCGACGTCACCCTGACCCTCGTGTAAGACCTGCCGCGCGGCCCGGGAGTCCCCTCCTCCTCCCGGGCCGCTGCCGGCCGGCTGCAAGGGCTTGCTCAGGCAGCCTCAGGAAAAGGCACCCGCTCCACCGCCCGCACCAGGGCGTCGTAACAGTCCGGATCGAGTGCCGTCCCCACCGTTTTCCTCATCATCTCCAGCGCCTGCGGGATCGGAATCGCGCCGCGGTAAGGCCGTGTGGCGGTGATTGCATCGAAGATGTCCGCTGTCGTGATGATGCGCGTCTCGATCCGGATTTCCTCCGCCGCCAGGCCGCGCGGATAGCCGCTGCCGTCCAGGCGCTCGTGGTGCGCGCCGGCGATCGCCGCCAGCTCGCGGAAGGCGCCGATTCGGCCCAGGATGGTTTCGGTAAACTCGGCGTGCAGCTTGACGGCGTCCCACTCGGCGCGGTCGAGCGCTCCCGCCTTGTCCAGCACGCTGTTGCTCACGCCCAGCTTGCCGACGTCGTGCAGCAGCGCACCGCGCTTGAGCCAGCGCCGCCGGTCCATCGACAACCCCAGCGACTCGCCGATCATGTCGGTGTACAGCGCCACCCGCGCGCTATGGCCGCTGGTGTAGGGGCTCTTGGCGTCGACCACCTGGCCGAAGGCGGTGGCGATGTCGTCGAGGTAGTCGTCGTCGAGCGCAAGCTGGCGCCCTGCCCCGGCCGGCAGCAGCGCCGTCACTGCCGCGTCGATGTCTTCGCTTGCCAGCACGGTCCAGAAGGCGTCCGACTGCGCCACCTGCTCGAAGGCCTGCACCAGGGCCGGGTCGAACCATTGGCCCATACGCGCTCGGGCTTCCTTCAGCGCGCCCGCGCGGCCGCTTTCGGTATGGAAGACGTCGATCACCTGCGCCAGCAGGCCGATGCGCGCGTACAGGGGAATCGCCTCTCCCGCCAGCCGCGCCGGCTTGCCATTGCCGTTGAAATGCTCGTCCAGCGAATAAATCCCTTCGGCCACCGCTTCCGGAAAGCGCAGCAGACGCGCAATGTCGGCGCCGCGCTGGCAGCGGGTCGCGACCAGCTCGCGCGCGATCTCGGGACCGTCGCGCAGGATCGTCATCACGCTGCGGAAGCGCTCCGCCAGCCCGGCCTTCAAGCCGGTGTGCTTGAGCACGAAGCCCAGCACTTGCGGCAGGCTGTCGCCGACGATCTTGTAGTCACGCTTGAAATCCAGGTCGTCGGTTAAATAGAGCTCGCAGATGCGGGCGGCATTGCTGCTGCAGCCGAGGTCTTTCAGCAGCAGGGTGTAGTAAAGCTCCCACAACTGCTCCGGCGGCAGGCCGAACTGGCGGCCTATGTGCATGCCGATCCAGCATGCGCGCACGCAATGGCCGGGCGGCTGGCCCTCGGTGATATCGAGGGCGTAGCTGAGAGAAGCGATCAATTCCGACAGTTTCAGCTCTGCAGCGGGGAGAATTTCGGCTTTCATGGTGCTCGATAGCTTGTTCATGGTGAAAAATTTGATGATTCCAAGCAATAGCCTACTTTGATAGGCAAGCCGGATCTACATTTATTTTTTCTATAGCCTCCATATAAATTGATAGTTTGCACAAATGCCGCCCCGGACTTACCATGGACTCGCTCACATAAATCCTATCGAAAATTGAAAATCGATAGCCTTACTTCAAAGAAGAAAGCTGCCATGACCGATCTCACCACCGCCGCCGGCATTCCCGTCACCGACAACCAGAACTCGATCACCGCCGGCCCGCGCGGCCCGGTCCTGCTGCAGGACTTTCACCTGATCGAAAAGCTCCAGCATTTCAACCGCGAGCGCATCCCCGAGCGCGTGGTCCACGCCAAGGGTTCGGGCGCCTACGGCACCTTCACCGTCACCCACGACATCAGCAAGTACACCAAGGCGAAGCTGTTCGGCGAAGTCGGCAAGCAGACCGAAACCTTCCTGCGCTTCTCCACCGTCGGCGGCGAGAAGGGCTCGGCCGACACCGAGCGCGATCCGCGCGGCTTCGCATTGCGCTTCTATACCGAGGAAGGCAACTGGGACCTGGTCGGCAACAACACCCCGACCTTCTTCCTGAAAGACGGCATCAAGTTCCCGGACTTCATCCACACCCAGAAGCGCGATCCGCAGACCAACCTGAAATCCGCGCAGATGATGTGGGACTTCTGGAGCCGTGCGCCGGAAAGCCTGCACCAGGTAACCATCCTGTTCTCGGACCGCGGCACCCCGGACGGCTACCGCCACATGGACGGCTTCGGCAGCCACACCTACAGCCTGATCAACGCCGACGGCCAGCGCGTCTGGGTCAAGTGGCACTTCAAGACCCTGCAGGGCATCAAGAACCTGCCGGCGCTTGACGCCGTGCGCCTGGCCGGCGCGGATCCGGACTACGCCCAGCGCGACCTGTTCAATGCCATCGCCAAGGGTGATTACCCGTGCTGGAGCGTCGAGATCCAGGTGATGGACGACGAACAGCGCGCCGCCTGGGAAGCGAAAACCGGCTGGGACGCGTTCGACCTGACCAAGGTCTGGCCGCAGGGAGATTTCCCGCGCATCAAGGTCGGCATCCTGGAGCTGAACCGCAACCCGGACAACTACCACGCCGACGTCGAACAGGCCGCGCTGTCGCCGTCGAACATCGTCCCCGGCATGGGCTACAGCCCGGACAAGATGCTGCAGGCGCGCCTGTTCGCCTACCACGACGCCCAGCTCTACCGCGTCGGCACCAACCACCAGCACCTGCCGGTGAACCGTCCGCGCTGCCCCTTCCACAACCAGCAGCGCGACGGCGCGATGGCGATCGCCAACGGCGGCGCGGCGAGCAACTACGATCCGGTTCGTGAAGGCGTCCCGGCAGCCGGCGGCTTCGGCCACGGCGACGCCGGCTGGCAGCTCGAAGGCGCCGCGGGCCGCTACGACACCCGCGCCACGGATGACCATTACACCCAGGCCGGCAACCTGTTCCGCCTGCTGAGCGAGGAAGGCAAGCGCAACCTGATCGCCAACATCGCCGGGGCGCTCAGCCAGGCCGACGCGGCAACCCAGGACCGCCAGATCGGGCATTTCCTGCGCGCCGATCCGGCGTATGGGAATGGGGTGGCGGAGGCGATTTACGCGTTGGCCAACAAGGCCTGACGCGCCAGAACCAACAGCAGCGACAAGCAAAGAGCCGGGCGCCGACATCGCCCGGCTTCCTCATTTCTGGAAGGAAATTCTCACCAAAAATCACGACTAAGCCATTCATTTCATTCAATTTTTTCTGGACTCAACAAAGGAGCTCATCCATAGTATCGTTCATATAAAAACTACAATGAAACCGGGATGACCACTCTTCAGAACGGCACGATGTCCGGCGGCGGCGCCGATACGGCCGATACCTCCCCACCAGTCCTGATCGCCAAGCCCATCAATGGCCAAGCCATCGACGGCGACCTTGTCTTCACGTTCAACGAACCCATCAAGGCCGGCGATGGCCGCCTTGCCTTGACCGACGCGAGCCAGCACACGGTCTTTTCAGGCATCGTGAACGCCAGCCCGGAGATCACCATTTCCGGTAATACGCTGACCCTGCACCTGTCCCAGCATCTCGAATACGGGACCTACTACATGATCTGGATGATCGGCGCGCAGGTGAACGACATGGCCGGCAACAGCTTTTCGCTGCCGGATTCGATCTCGAGCATGATCAGCTTCGTTAGCGCGCTCAGCCCGGTTGCCGTCAGGCTGACGGGGACGGAGAACGGCGACATCCTGAACGGCAGCCTGCTGGACGACACCATCGCCGGCATGGGCGGCAATGACGACATCGACGGCCAGGGCGGCAACGATTCGCTCGATGGCGGCGCCGGCAGCGACCATCTGTTCGCCGGGAGGGGCAACGATACCCTGTCGGGCGGCCTCGATAACGACTTCCTGTTCGACCAGGGCGGCGACAACGTCCTGCTCGGAGGCGAAGGCAACGACACGCTGACCACCATGGACAGCCATGCCAGCCTGCTCGATGGCGGCGCCGGCAACGACCAGCTTTCCGCCGACGGCTACGGCGCGGACACGCTGCTCGGCGGCGCCGGCGACGATGTCATCAGCGTCGGCCAGTACTATCGCGGCGCCGCGGTGCATGCGATCAGCGTGTCCGGCGCGGACGGCAACGACGTCCTTAACTTCATGATCAACCCCGGCGCTGCCATCAGCGCCAGCGGCGGCAATGGCGCCGACCTGTTCCGGTTCAATGGATTGCCCGGCAAGAGCGACATCACCATCACCGACTTTTCCGCGGCGCTCGGCGACAAGATCGACCTGGTGGCGCTGTTACCGAGCAACCTGAAAGACAATCCCTTCGACGCCGGCTACCTGAAGGCGACGCAAACCGGCAGCGACGTCGTGATCAGCTACGATGCCGACGGCTCCGTCGACACCGGCTACCAGCTGGCCTCGCTCGTCACGCTCAAGAACGTCGACCTCGCCTCCCTGACGCCCAGCGCCTTCGTCGGCGGCTTCGACATCAGCGGCAAGGGCCTTGGTTTGACCTTGACCGGAACCGCCGGGCCGGACACCATCACCGGCGGCCTGTTCGGCGACACCATCCAGGGCGGCGACGGCAGCGACGTCATCGACGGCAGCGCCGGCAATGACCTGATCGACGGCGGCGACGAAACGGTGCCGGGCGCCGGCGACCTGGTGTCCGGCGGGACCGGGGACGACACCATCCACGGCGGCCTGGGCGCGGACACGCTGGGCGGCGGTAGCGGCAACGACATCCTGGACGGCGGTGGCGGCAACGACGTTCTGAACGGCGACGAAGGCAATGACACGCTGGACGGCGGCGCCGGCGACGACCGCCTCTACGACAGGGCCGGCGCCAACGCCCTGCACGGCGGCGCCGGCAACGACGTGCTCGACGTCGTCAGCGCCACACCGGCAAATAAATACCTTCCCTACGACCACGGCGACAACATCCTCGATGGCGGCGACGGCGACGACACGCTCTACGGCGGCAACGGCAACGACCTGCTGTCCGGCGGCGCCGGCAAGGACACAGTCAACGTCCAGCTGGACAGCTGGGCCGGCGACCGCCACGTCGTGGCCGATGCCGGCGATGGCGATGACATTATTTCCGTGTCCGGCTATAGCGGGGGCAAGATCACGGTCGACGCTACCGGCGGCGCCGGCCGCGACACCTACCTGCTCGATGCCACGACCCTGAAGTCGGTTGCGCTGACCATCCTGGACTTCGCGGCCGGCGCGGGCGGCGACGTACTGGACGTGAGCACCCTGCTGACGACCCCGCCCACCGGCAATC
Organism: Telluria sp. GW821-FHT07G12; assembly: GCF_059418525.1. Classification (NCBI taxonomy): domain Bacteria; kingdom Pseudomonadati; phylum Pseudomonadota; class Betaproteobacteria; order Burkholderiales; family Oxalobacteraceae; genus Telluria; species Telluria sp. GW821-FHT07G12. Next base: position 48,304 of record NZ_JBWKQA010000010.1, read on the forward strand.
CCTTCGGCAGCGCCGGCTACCTGCGCCTGACGGCCAGCGGCACGGATACCCTGCTGCAGTTCGACCAGGACGGCAAGGCCGGCCCAACGGACTGGGTCACGGTCGCGGTGCTGAAGAATCTCGCGCCCGCCAGCCTCACGGCCGACAACTTCCCGCTGGGCTTCCGTCCGGACGGCGCCTCGACCGGCCTGACGATCACCGGCACCGACCAGGCCGATCGACTTTACGGCAGCCTGCTCGACGACACCATCAGCGGCGGCGGCGGCAACGACACCATCAAGGGCGGCGCCGGCGCGGACCTCATCCATGGCAATGGCGGCGATGACTGGATCGAGGTTTCGGGCGGCCACTCCCAATTGTTCGGCGACGATGGCAACGACCAGCTCACCGGCGCCGCCTACCCAGGCGCCGGCAGCGATAGCTTGTGGGGCGGCGCAGGCAACGATACCTTGAACGTCTTCAACGGCGACAATGTGCTGGACGGTGGTGACGGCGCCGACCAGCTCTTTTCGAGCAGCCGTGGCCACAACCTGCTGTCCGGCGGCGCCGGCAACGACCTGGTGCTCACGTATGGCGGCTACGACACGGTCGACGGCGGCGATGGCGACGACCACGTGAACGTGGCCAACTCACCAGGCGGCTATCCCCCGGTCCAGCTGCCGCGCCACGAGGTCAAGCTGAGCGGCGGCGCCGGCCACGATACCTTCACGTTTTCGCTCGACAGCACCAACCCCCTCGACGTCGTGGTCAGCGGCGGCGCCGACAGCGACACCTACGAATTCATCGCGGCCTCCCGCGACAGCACGGTCACGGTCACCGACTTTCAGACCGGCGCCGGCGGCGACCTGGTCGACCTCGGCTTCCTGACGCGGAACGTGAGCGGCAATCCGTTCGCGCCGGGCAGCGTGGCCCAGCTGGTGCAGCGCGGCGACGACAGCGTAATCGAGTTCGATCCGGACGGCGCAGGCGCGCTCGGCTTCGTCGATCTCCTCGTCATCAAGGGCGTCGCCAAGGACCAGCTCACGCCGAGCAACTTCTGGAGCGGCTACAACCCGAACGGCAGCAGCGCCGGCATGACGCTCACCGGCACCGATGGCGCGGACAAGCTCACCGGCGGCATCCTCGACGATACGCTCAGCGGCGGCCTGGGTACCGACACCCTGGACGGCGGCAAGGGCAGCGACAGCCTCGACGGCGGTGGCGGCGGCGATCAATTGTCGAGCTACGCCGGCAGCGACACCCTCAACGGCGGCGCCGGCGGCGACAGCATCTTCATCGGGGACGAGATCGGCGTCGGCCCGCGCCTGGGCGACAAGGTGGTGGCGAACGGCGGCGACGGCGACGATTTCATCCTCGTCAGCGCCTACTATCCGTCGACGTCCGCGTTCGGCATCACCATGTCCGGCGGCGCCGGCAGCGACCTCTTCGCCCTTCCCGTCAATGTGCCGGGCCTGGCGTTGACGATCACCGACTTCGAGACCGGCGCCGGCGGCGACCGCCTGAGCGCCTTTGACTCCAGCCTGTGGAAGGGGTCCTCGCCGTTCACGAGCGGCTACTACCAGTTCGTGCAGCGCGGCACCGACGCGGTGCTGCAGTACGATCCCGACGGTCCTTCCGGCAGCGCCGCGTTCTCGGACATCGTCACTTTGAAGAACGTCGACCGCACCAAGCTGACTGCCGAGAACACGATGGGCTGGCCGTCGACCGGTCCAACCAAGGGCCAGGTCATCACGGGCACCGATGCCGGCGATCTCCTTGCCGGCACCGCGCTCGACGACACCATCTCTGGCGGCCAGGGCAACGACACCCTCGTGGGCGACCTGGGCAACGACAGCATCGACGGTGGCCCCGGCAACGACACCATCCACGGCGACTTCGGCAGCGACACCCTGCTGGGCGGCGACGGCGACGACTACATCGACGCGACTCTGGGCAACGACCTGGCGCTGGGCGGCAATGGCAACGACCACCTTATCGCCCGCGACGACAACGCGACGCTGGACGGCGGCGCGGGCGACGACCTGCTGGAAGTCGGCGACAAGTTCGCCTCGACGCGCCATGCGATCACGCTGCTCGGCGGCGACGGCAAGGACACCTTCCGCTTCAATAACAGAGGCGACGTGTCGACCGATTCGGTGATGGCGACCGGCGGCGCGGGACTCGACATCTTCGATCTCGGGGATGGCTACCAGAGCTATGGCAAGTGGAACACCGTGACCGACTTCCAGGCCGGCGCGAACGGCGACCAGATCGCGCTGGGCGACCTGCGCTTCATGCCGGGACTGAAGGCCGGCGACAACCCCTTTGGCGGCAGCCATCTTCTGCTCCTGACCCAGGTCGGCAAGGACACCTGGCTGGAATACGATCCAGACGGCGCCGCCGGCAGCGCCTTGCCCCAGGTCCTGCTGATCCTGAAGGACGTCCAGGCCTCCACACTCACGGCCGACAACTTCGTCCAGCATATCGATCCGCATGGGGGGCCGCTGACGCCGGATCCCACGCCGACGCCGCCCCCGGTGGTCACGCCGCCTGTCGTGATCCCACCGGTCGTCACGCCGCCACCCGTGGTCACCCCACCGGTCGTCGTCACCCCACCTTCCCCTCCCGTCATCCCCGGCGTGGTCAGCACCGGCAGCGACGCCACCGACAAGCTCACCGGCAGCGCCAACGACGACAAGCTCGACGGCGGCGCCGGCGACGACATCCTGCACGGCGGCGGCGGCACCGACTTGCTGATCGGCGGCGACGGCAGGGACACCGCCACCTACGACAGCAAGTTCGAGAACTACAAAATCACCCACGACGCCAGCGGCTGGCACGTGGAAGACAAGCGCAGCAACGGCGACGGCAGGGACACCCTGCAGGGCGTGGAAAAGCTGAGCTTCGCCGACCAGGCAGTGGCCCTCGACGTACCGGCCGACGCGCTCGAATCCCAGGCCTACCGCCTGTACCGCGCCGCCTTCGACCGCGATCCCGACTTCGGCGGCCTCGGCTACTGGATCGACCGCCTGCAGCATGGCGCTTCGCTGCGCGACGTCGCCGACGGCTTCGCGCATTCGCAGGAATTCATCGATTTGTACGGCAGCGCCGCCAGCAATGCCGACATCGTCAACCGCCTGTACCACAACATCCTGCATCGCGAGCCCGATCCGGGCGGCTATGCCTACTGGCTCGGCATCCTCGACAACAAGCAGGCGCCGCTGAACTGGGTACTGGCTTTCTTCAGCGAGAGCGAGGAGAACGTGAAGACGGTGGCGGAGGTGGTCGGCAGCAGCGGGATCGTGTACACGCCCTACGGCGCCTGAGGCGTTTCAGTCCGCGTACTGCGCCAGCCAGGGCACGATCACCGCGGCCAGGCGCTGCGGCGCCTCGATCGGGATCATGTGGCCGGTGTCCTCGATGACGTCGAGCGTGGCGCCCGGGATCCCGGCCTGCAGCTCGCGCGCTTCCTCGAGGCTACGCAGCTGGTCCTGGGCGGCCGCCACCACCAGGGTCGGGCAGCGGATCTCATGCAGGCGATCGAGGTCGCCGGGCCGCTCCAGCATCGACTGGCGGCGGAATACCTCGCCGCCCAGCCGCGTGCCCATGGCCCTCACCCGTTCGATCAGCGCCTCGTTGTTGCGCTCCTTCGGGTGCAGCGAGGAAGCGACCGCGATGCGGCTCAAGCCACTGAAGGCGATCGAGGGCGCGGCATTGCCGATCGCGCCCTTGCGCTGGCGCAGCGCCGGCGTGTCGGGGCGGGTCGAGGTCGCGATCAGCACCAGCGCCCGCACGCGCTCCGGCGCCAGCCGGGCGATCTCGCGCGCGACGTAACCGCCCATCGAAAACCCCACCAGCATGAAGGAAGGCGGCGCCGTATCCAGCGCGCGGCGTGCCATCGCCGCTATCGAGCCGTCGTGGCGCAGGTCGGCGTAATGCAGGGGCGCGAAAGGCGCCAGCGGCGCCTCGAGGTCGGACCACAGGGTTTCATCGGCCATGAAGCCGGGGACGAGCAGGAGAGACATGCGCCCATCGTAGCAGAAGCAGCGAAGCGATGAAAAACCGGCGTTGCCTGAAAAATATTAACAAGCGGTATATATTATTCATTCTAGGTAACGTTTCCATTGTTGCGCCATCTCAGGGCAGCAAGGTGCGGCCCATGCTTAAATTGACTTTTCCCTCTCTACAAGGAAACGAAGTGTTCACTACCCTCACTGCCAGCGTACGGAACCAATTGCGCTTCGCGTTCGCGATCGTGATCATCCTCTCCTTCGTCTCGACCGCGGTCGCCATCTGGCGCCTGCAGGTGCTGTCGAACGACACCAACGAACTGACCCACCGCCCGCTGGCGAAGGAGCGGCTGGTCTCGAGCTGGCTGCTGAACATCTCGACCTCCTCCAAGCGCACCGCGGCCATCGCCCGCGCCTCCGACGCCGAGCTGGCGAAGTTTTTCGCCAGCGAGACCGTCGAGCAGTCGAAGCGCACCACCGAGCTGCAGAAGCAGGTCGGCGAGCTGCTCGACACGGCGGACGAAAAGGCCGTCTACGCGCAGATCGGCGCGGCGCGCGAGGAATACATCGCGGTGCGCGACCGCCTGATGGCGATGAAGGCCGAAGGCAAGAACGATGAAGCGATCGCCCTTTACGAGAAGAGCTTCGCGCCCGTGATGGACGCCTACATCGCCCGCGTCGGCGACCTGCTGGCGCTGCAGCAGAAGGCGATCGGCGCGCGCACCGACGACGTGCTGAGCAGCGCCGAGCAGAGTTCCAACGTGCTGGTCGGCCTGTGCCTGGCCACGCTGATCTTCAGCATCGGCGCGGCGCACTTGTTCGCGCGCGCCCTGTTCCGCCGTCTCGGCGGCGAACCTGCTTGGGCCGCGGCGGTGGCCGGCGAGATCGCTGCCGGCAACCTGCGCGTCGAGGTGAAGCTGGCGGACGGCGACCAGGCGAGCCTGATGGCCGCCCTCAAGCGCATGCGCGACAGCCTGGCCGGCATCGTCGGCCAGGTCCGCCAGGGCACCACCTCCATCGGCGAATCGATCGCGGAAATGTCTGCCGAATCCCAGGAGCTGTCGCGCCGCACCGAAAGCCAGGCCGCCGCGCTCGAGGAGACCGCATCCTCGATCGAGCAGCTGACCCAGGGCATCCAGCACAGCGCCGACAACGCCGAGCAGGCCAACGAGCTGGCGGCGAAGGCCTCGCGGGTCGCGCAGCAGGGCGGCGCGATGGTCGGCCAGCTGGTCGAGACCATGGGCGCGATCAATGAGTCGTCCTCGCGCATCGCCGACATCATCGGCGTCATCGACGGCATCGCTTTCCAGACCAATATCCTGGCGCTGAACGCCGCGGTGGAAGCGGCGCGCGCCGGCGAGCAGGGACGCGGCTTTGCCGTGGTGGCGGGCGAGGTGCGCGCGCTGGCCCAGCGCTCGGCCGCGGCGGCCAAGGAGATCAAGGTCCTGATCGACGATTCGACCGGCCGGGTGACGGAAGGCTCGACCCTGGCCGGCAAGGCTGGGGAAACCATGCAGGGCATCGTCACCAGCATCGACCGCGTCAGCGGCATCATGAACGACATCGTCGCTTCCAGCCGCGAACAGGCCAGCGGCATCGCCCAGGTCAACCAGGCGATCACGCAGATGGACGGCGCGACCCAGCAGAATGCGGCGCTGGTCGAGGAGTCGGCGGCGGCCACGCTCGCCATGCAGGAGCAGTCGCACAAGCTGAAGGAGCTGGTGGCCGTGTTCCAGGTCGAGGTGGCGGCGCGTGCGCCGGCTTCGGCTTCCACGCGCCCTGCCCTGCCGGCCAAAAAGCCCGCGGCGCCGGCGCCGGCGGCTGCGAAGCCTGCGGCCCCACGCACCGTGCGCAGAGCGCCGCCACCCAAGCCGGCCAAGCCGGCCGCCGTCGCCGAGGACTGGGAAGAGTTCTGAGCCTGCGGTTGCCGCGCTGGACTTTCCATGTCAGCATGCGCTAGCCGGACCACGTCAATCAGCAAGGAGTTATCGAATGAATCTTCCCAGCCATCAGCTCAGCATGACAGTGCTGATGACCCCGGATACCGCCAATTTCTCGGGCAACGTCCACGGCGGCCATATCCTCAAGCTGCTCGACCAGGTCGCCTATGCCTGCGCCAGCCGCTATGCCGGCGCCTATGTGGTGACGATGAGCGTCGACCAGGTCACCTTCCGCCAGCCCATCCACGTGGGCGAGCTGGTGACCTTCCTCGCCGCCGTGAATTACACCGGCCGCAGCTCGATGGAAATCGGCATCAAGGTGCTGGCCGAAAGCATCCGCACCCAGGAAGTGCGCCACGTGAACAGCTGCTTCTTCACCATGGTGGCGGTCGGCGACGACAAGAAGCCGGTGACGGTGCCGCCGCTGCAGCCGTCCACCCCGGACGAGGAACGCCGCTTCGAGGAAGCCAAGGGCCGCAAGGAACTGCGCCTGACGCTGGACCGCCAGCACGCCGAGCGCCAGGCAATGCGCACGTAGGGCTATGGACGAGGCGCGCGGATGTGTTAAAATTCGCCGCCTTGGCCTGGTAGCTCAGTTGGTAGAGCAGAGGATTGAAAATCCTTGTGTCGGTGGTTCGATTCCGCCCCGGGCCACCAAGAATTCAAGAAAAGCCGCAGTTCTCCTCTGAGACTGCGGCTTTTTTGTTGTTAATCGGGTTTCATGCGCTCGGAAACTGTTGTCAAATAAAAATTTGTATTTCCATTTTGTAATTACATGTACAATATGGAAATTAAATCATTCCATACAGGGCCCACCATGATTCGTCGTACTCTGATCGCTGCCTTCGCCACCTTGATGCTGGCCGGCGCCGCCAACGCTGCACTGATTCAAAACGGTGATTTCGACGATTCCAATGCCCCTTACGGCGTCGGCCTGTATGGCAACGGTTTCAATTACACCCTCGTGCAGGCGCCGGGCTGGACCTTCATCAACGGCAGCGGCATCCTGAACAACGCCTGGGGCGGTCCGGGCACCATGGCCTTCCTGCAGAATTACAGCCCATTCAACTGGGCAGACCCGTCCCTGCAGCAGACCTTCAGCTCCAAGGCCACCGGCTACACGGTCAGCTTCCAGCTGCGCCAGCGCGGCGGCAACCAGGAAAGCGTCAACGTGACGCTCGACGGCAAAGCCGTGGCGGCCACGCTGACCCCGGTGGACTACGAATGGACCTCCTACTCCTTCGACATCAATGGCCTGAGCGGCGACACCCACACGCTGAGCTTCAACGCGGTCAACCTGTCGGGCGCCGCGGATTCCACCCTGTTCGTCGACAGTGTCGGCGTCACTGCCACCGCATTCGCCAGCGACGTGCCGGAACCTTTCAGCATCGCGCTGCTGCTGGGCGGCCTGGGCGCGATGGGCTGGGCGCGCCGCCGCCGCGGCTGATCGCCGGCTAGCTGCGCTCCAAAGCAAAACGCCACCCTCGGGTGGCGTTTTTCATTGGCAGCAGACGGCGAACATCAGTGCAGCTTCGCCATCGCAATCAGCGTCAGGGTGACCGTGATGGCGCCGCCGATGCGCGTCGCAATCTGCGCGAAGGGCATCAGCTGCATGCGGTTCGCCGCGGTCAGGATCGCGACGTCGCCGGTGCCGCCCTGGCCGCTGTGGCAGGCGTTGATGATGGCCGCCTCGATCGGGTACATGTTCATCCTGCGCCCGACCACGAAGCCGGTCGCCATCAGGCTGACGACGGTCGACGCGATGATGGTGAGGTTGACGAGGTTGAAGGCCGAGACCAGCTTGTCCCAGGGCGTCATCGATGCGCCGATCGCGAACAGCAGCGGATAAGTGACGGCCGTCGAGAAGAATTTGTAGACCACGTAAGAGCTTTGCTGCAGCTGGGGCGAGACCGCGCGCGACAGCTTGAACATGACGGCCACGAACAACATGACGACCGGCGCCGGAAAATCGAAGAGGCGGAAGCTGAGCATGCCCACCATGTACAGCGAAATCGAGGTGATGCCGGCGGCGGCGATATGGCCGATGTCCATGTGCAGCGGGAGAACTTCCGCCAGCGGTTTGCCGTCGTCCTGGTCGCCCGGCTGCAGGCGGCCTTCGCCGGTGAGGTGCGGACGCTTCTTGCCGATCGCGTTCAGCATGCCGGCCAACAGGATCGCCGTCAGGCTGCCCAGCATCACCGCCGGCAGCACATGCGCGAAGATCTCGCCCTGCTCCTGGTGCAGGATGCCGGCATAGCCGATCGACAGCGGGATCGCGCCTTCGCCCACGCCGCCGGCCATGATCGGTGCGACCAGGTAGAAGAAGGTGTGGAAGGCACCCTGCCCCAGCGCGACGCCGACGGCGGTGCCGACCGCGCCCGCCACCACCGAGCCGATCGCCAGCGGGACGAAGATCTTGATGAAGCCCTTGATGAGCACCGAGCGGTCCATGCTCAGGATGCTGCCGACGATGATCGACGAGATGAACAGGTAGAGGAAGTTGGTGGATTTGGTGAAGTCCACCACGTTCTTCAGCACGGGCGCCGGCAGCAGGTGGCTGAAGGCCAGGTAGGACGGGATGAAGGTGGCAAAGATCGCAGCGGCGCCGATGTTGCGGAAGAAAGGCAGGCGCTTGCCCAGCTCCGCGCAGGAGAAGCCGCCGACGGTCAGGATGGCGATCGAGACGCAGATATCGTTGGGCACCTTGCCGGTGGCGACGAAGCCGGCGATCAGCGCCAGCAACAGGACGTAGACCGGGAGCGGCACGATGCCCAGGCGGATGTCCATCAGCTTCCAGAACGGATGCGGCCTGGCCTGCGCGGCGGCTTGGGTTGGGGCGTGGATGTGCGCTTGTGCGGCTTCAAGCGGGCGGCGGTTCGGTTGATTCATGGCGGTTCCTTTCTTGCATTTCCAACGGTGATATCAATGATCGCCGTGGTGAATATGCCGCCACTCTACCTACGCCTTCCCTTCATTTAGCTTTCACTCTGGTGAATCGAGCAGGACCCGTTGGACGTTTTCATTTGGCAACAAGATGCGCAGCCGGTGCGTCGCTGCATCGACATGCAGCGCCTGCGCCGGCTTGCCGTCGATGCGCACGGAGGCCGGCGGCGCCTTCACGCCGATGAACTCGACGGCCCCCACGCGCTGGTAGCCGCGGTTGGGCGGGATGTCCAGCCGCACGCCCTGCTCGTCCTGCATCACTTCGATCCGGCGCGACTGGCCCTCGCGGTAGCCATAGCCGTCGCCGTTATCCTGGAACACGTGGCTGACGCCTTTGCCGCCTGGCGCAAGGGCCAAGGTCAGCGGCACATCCTTCATCTCGCCGGTATGCAGCACCACCTCCGAAACGGGCACGCCTGCCCCGGCGCGGATGAACAGCGGCAGCCGGTCCAGCGGCGCCGCAATCATCGCCGACGTGCCACCCTCGTGACGGCTGCCGTCCCACCAGTCGACCCAGGCATCGCCTTTCGGGAAGTAGACCTCGCGGCTGCGCTGCCCTTCGCGCAGCACCGGCGCCACCAGCACGTCGCCGCCCAGCAAAAACTGATCGTCGACCAGGGCGGCGCGGGTATCGCCGGGGTAGGCGAACCACAGGGGACGCATCGGCGGCAGGCCGGTGCGCTCGCTCTCTTCGAACAGCGTGTACAGATAGGGCAGGAGGCGGTAACGCAGCTCGATGGTGGCGCGGTTGATGGCTTCGAGCTCGGCGCCGAAGGCCCAGGGCTCGCGCGGTGCGGAGACGTCGTTCGAATGCGTGCGGAAGTAAGGCGTCAGTGCCGCCGCCTGCAGCCAGCGCGTGTGCAGTTCAGCACTTGGGCTGCCCATGAAGCCGCCGACGTCGGCGCCGACGAAAGGCACGCCCGACACCGACAGATTGGTCAGCATCGGAATGGTCAAGGCCAGATGCGACCAGCTCGGCGAATTGTCGCCGGTCCAGACCGCGGCGTAGCGCTGCACGCCGGCGAAGCCCGCGCGCGTCAGCACCAGCGGGCGTTTATCCGGCCGCAGGCTGCGAAGCCCTTCGAAGCTGGCGCGCGCCATCTGCATGCCGTAGACGTTGTGGTACTGCGCGTGACTGCCCGGCCGGCCGTCGCCGGCGTGGCGCGCATCGATCGGGAAGGTGCGTTGCGGCCCGAGCGAGATCTCGGGCTTGTCGAAACCGTCGGCCGGGAACACGCCCGGCTCGTTCATGTCGTTCCAGAAGCCGTCGACGCCGAGATCCAGCGCCGGTTTATACAGGCCGCCGAACCAGGCGCGCGCCGCCGGCGAGGTGAAATCGGGGAAGGCGCAGATGCCGGGCCAGACCTTGGCCTGCAGTTCGCTGCCATCGGGCTTGCGCACATAGACGCCCTGCTCCTGGCCGCTGCGGTAGATCGCGTAGTTCCGGTCGACCTTGATGCCCGGGTCGACGATGGTGACGGCGCGGAAGCCCTCGCCGTGCAAGCGGTCCAGCATGGCCTTCGGATCGGGGAAGGTTTTCGGGTTCCAGGTGAAGACGCGGAAGCCGTCCATGTGGTCGATGTCGAGATAGAGCACATCGGCCGGAATCCGGCGCCGGCGGAACTCGCGCGCGACGTCCAGCACCTTCTGCTGCGTCATGTAGGACCAGCGCGATTGCTGGTAGCCCAGCGCCCACAGGGGCGGCAAGGCGCCGCGGCCGGTCAGCAGCGTGTAGTCGCGCAGGACGCCGGCCGGGCTGCGCTCGGCGCCGCCGGTGAACACGTAATAGTCCAGCTCTCCGCCACTCGCACCGAAGCTGCTGCGGTGGGGTTCGAGCTTGCCCATGTCGAACCAGCTGCGCCAGGTATTGTTGAAGAACAGGCCGTAGCTCCTGCCCTCGTTCAGGGCGATGAAGAAGGGAATCGCCTGGTAGGACGGATCGTGGCCCTCCGGATAGGGCGCGACGTCCGCGTTCCACATCGCCATGCTTTGCTGGTGGCGCGACAGCGGGAGGGTCTTTTCGCCGAAGCCGTAATACAGCTCGTAGTCGTCGCGGCGCATCGAGGTTTCGACGGCGCCGTCATCAGGATTGAAGGCCATCGGACGGGCCGGGTCATTCTCGACGATCAGCCGGCCGGCGCCGTCATGGATCGAGATCGCCAGCTCGGGCGTCTTGCGGATCACGACGCGCGTGCCGCTTTCGGAACGCAGTTCGATGGCCGCGCCCTGCTGCGCCAGCGTCGCCCTGGCTTTGGGAGGGGTGCCCGCGATGGCGTAGGAGACGTCCTTTTCGAAGCGTCCGCGCGGGTTCATCCGCACGCGCACCACGTCCGGCGTGACGAAGCCGACCTGCACGCGGGCGCCGCTGGACAGGCGCAGGTCGACGCCATCCTCGCCTGGCAGGCTTTGAACGACGGCGCCGACAGTGCGCAGCGCCGCGGTGGCGGGGACGGCGGCCAAGGCCATGCAGGCCGCCAGGCCGGCGCCTGCAAACATCCGCAGGAGCCGGCCGGTACTCACTGCTTGTCGCCGGCCAGGTAGAGGCCCGCGAAGCGCAGGCCGAAGTACAGGATGAAGGCGTAGCAGGCCGCCGGCACCAGGAAGGACCATTGCAGGCCCATGGCGTCGGCCACCATGCCCTGCACGAAGGGCACCACGGCGCCGCCGACGATGGCCATGCACAGGATGCCCGAGGCCTGGCCGGTGAATTTGCCGAGGCGGTACAAGGCCATGCTGAAGATGGTCGGGAACATGATCGAATTGCACAGGCCGACCGCCAGGATCGCCCACATCGCTGCCTGGCCGTGGCCGAAGATGGCGACCATGATCAGCGCGATGGAGACGGCGGCATTGAAGGCCAGGGTCTTGCCCGGGCTGACGTAGCGCATGACGGCGAAGCCGACGAAGCGGCCGACCATGGCGCCACCCCAGTAGTAGCTGACGTAGTGAGCCGCGTCCGCCGGGCTCAGGGCGGCGATGTGCGGCTCGCCGATGAAGTTGATCAGGAAGCTGCCGATGCTGACCTCGCCGCCCACGTACAGGAAGATGCCGATCGCGCCCATCAGCAGGTGGGGATGGGCCAGCACCGACGTGCGGGTAGTGCTATCGAGCTGCACCACACCGTCGTCGGTGTGTTCGATTTTCGGCAGGCGGGCAAAGGCGAACAGCACTGCCAGCAGCAAGAGCGCGCCGGCCAGGGCCAGGTAGGGCTTCTGGACGCTGGCGGCCTCGCTGACCTGGTGCGCGCCCTCGGCCAGGATCAGAATGCCGCCGAGGATGGGCGCGATGGTCGTTCCCAGCGAGTTGAAAGCCTGGGTCAGCGACAGCCGGCTCGATGCCGTGCGCGGGTCGCCCAGCACCGTCACATAGGGGTTGGCCGCCACCTGCAGGATGGTGATGCCGGCCGCCAGCACGAAGAAGCCGAGCAGGAACAGCCCATAGCCGCTCATCGACGCCGGGTAGAACAGCGCGCAGCCGGCCGCCGCGATCACCAGCCCGGTCACGGCGCCGCTCTGGTAGCCGATCTTCTTGATCAGGGCGCCGGCCGGCAGCGAGACGATGGCGTAGGCGCCGAAGAAGCAGAACTGCACCAGCATCGCCTGCACGTAGTTGAGCGTGTACAGCGCCTTCAGGTGCGGGATCAGCACGTCGTTGAGCGCGGTGAGCAGGCCCCACATGAAGAACAGGATGGTGATGATGACCAGCGGCCCGGTGTTGCCGGTAGCGGCGCCCGATTGCGGCCTTAGCGCCGTTGTTGAGGTGTGTTCCATGCTATGTCTCCTTGTTATTTTGGCGCAGCCGGCAGGTCGGCCGCATGCGTGCCCCAGCCCGCCGTCTCCGGCTGCGTGCCCAGGCGGTAGCCGAGGGTGCCGCCGGCCTGCAGCTGCTCCCAGTCCAGCCACACGCGCGACAGCGGCTTGCCGGCCCAGTTCACGGACTGTACGAAGCGGCGCTCGCCGGCCTTGGCGTCGGGTGCGTCGATGCACAGCACGCGGCCCTGCGGCAGGTCGATCTCGGCGCGGGCGAAGCGCGGCGCATGCAGCAGGAAGCGGCCGCTGCCCGGCGTGTCCGGATAGATGCCCAGCGCGCTGAACAAATACCAGGCCGACATGGTGCCGAGGTCGTCGTTGCCGGTGACGCCGCTCGGGCCGTTGCCGAACAGGGTTTCGGCGGCGCGCAGCACGGTAGTGGTCTTCCAGGGCTGGCCCATCAGGGTGTACATCCAGGGCGCGTGCAGGTCCGGCTCGTTATTCGGGTTGTAGCGGAACTGGCTGTAGTAGCTGTAGGGTCCCACCACCCAGGACTTGCGCACGGCCGCCGGGTCGGCCTGGATGGCGTCGTAGTCGAAGAACAGGTCGAGGCGGTGCAGGGCCTGGGTCTGGCCGCCCATCGCCGCGGCCAGGCCGGGGACGTCCTGCGGCACCAGCCACTGGTATTGCCAGGCCGTGCCTTCGTGGAAGCCGTGGTCGCCGCGCGGATCGAAGCCGCTGCCGACGTCGGCGAACCAGCTGCCGTCCTGCAGGCGCGGACGCGGGAAGCCCTTCAGGCCGGTCGGGGCATCGACGACGGACGGATCCCACACCTTCTTCCAGTTGAGGGCGCGCTGCGACAAGGTCAGCGCGTCGTCTTCCAGGCCGAGCGCCCAGGCCATCTTCGCCAGCGCGCTGTCGGCCAGCGCATACTCCAGGGTCGCCGAGGCGCCGTGGTGCGGGTCGGTGTCCATGCCCTTGGCCATGAAGGTGCGGTCGTACTGCACGAAGCCCTGCTGCAGGTAGCTGGGGTTGCCCGAGCGGCCCTGCGGGCGCACGTTGAAGGGCGGGACGCCGAACGCATTCTGGCGCAGCGCATCGTAGGCTTCGCGCTCGCGGCCCTTCAGCGCGCCGAAGCGCCACAAATCGACCAGGAAGGGCGTGACCGGGTCGCCGGTCATGACATTGGTCTCGAAGTTGGCATAGCCCCAGCGCGGCAGCCAGCCGCCCTGCTCGCGGATCTTCAGCACCGAGTTGGCGATGTCGCGCGCGCGCTGCGGTCGCAGCAGGGCCAGCAGCTGGTTCTGTGCGCGGTAGGTGTCCCACAGCGAGAAGTACTCGTAATAGGTCCAGTCGCGCGCGTTGTGCAGGTTGTTGTCGTAGCCGCGGTAGCGGCCGTCGGCATCGCTGCCTGTCATCGGCTGCAGCAGCGCGTGATACAGCGCGGTGTAGAACACAGTGCGGTCGTCATTGCTGCCGCCCTCGATGCGCACGCTGCCCAGTTCGCGCTGCCAGGCCGCCTGCGCCTTTTCCTTCATGGCGTCGAAGGCCAGCGGGCGGCCGCCGGCCATGCCCTCGAGCCGCAGGTTGGTGCGTGCGCCTTCGAGGTCGACGTGGGAAATCGCGCTCACGGCGGTGACGGCGCGCCCGCTCTTCAGGTCGAAGCTGAGCCAGACGCCATGCGGCCTGGCTTCGCCCGCCTGGCTCGGCCCCTTGGCGCCCGGCCAGCCGCCGCGGTCATCCCAGATGCCGTGCGCGGTCACCGGCTGGTCGAAGACGATGCGGAACCAGGTGGTGTACTTGGCGCCGCCGCAGAAACTGTTGGTGACGATCTTGCCCTCGACGCTGCGCTCGTCGACCACCTTCACTTCGCTGCCGACCACGGAATGGCGCTCGTTGGCCTGGCCCAGGTTGAGCAGCACGTGGCCGGTGGCGGTGCCGGGGGCGAAGGTGTAGCGCTCGGCGGCGGCGCGGGTCAGCGCGGTGGCCTCGAACGTGATGCCGCCGTAGCTGGTCAGCTGGACCTTGTAGTAGCCGGCCTGGCCGACTTCGCCCTCGTGGCTGTACTCGGCGCCGTACTTCTTGTAGTCGAAGCTGCCCGGCTTGCTCGTGTCGAAATCGCCGCCGGGGCCGATGCTGCCCGTCACCGGCAACACCGACAGCTGCCCGCCCTGCTCCCAGCAGCCGGCGCCGGACACATAGGAATGGCCGAAGCCGCGGATGCGCTTGTCGCTGTAGCGGTAGCCGGCGTAATGGTCGGTGGTCGGGCTGATCTGGATCATGCCGAACGGGGCCGAGGCGCCGGGATAGGTATTGCCTTCGTCCTGGGTGCCGATGAAGGTGTTGACCGGCATGCTGCCGCGGGCGATGGCTGCGGTGGCGCTCTGCGCGGCGAGCGGCAGCGCGAAGGCGGCGGCCAGCGCCAGGCACAGGGCCGGCTGGAACAGGGACATGCGGTTACGGCGCATCACGTGGCTTCTCCTTCGAGCTGTTCGAACAATGGGTGCATGGCCGCGGGCGGCGGCGGGGTGGCGCCGGCCTGCAGGCAGGCGGCGGAGCCGGCGGCCAGCGCCGCGTGCAGGTGGGACTGCAGCGAACGGCCGGGATGGCGCGCAAGGCTGTGCAGCAGGCCGGCCGCGCTGGCGTCGCCGGCGCCGACCGTGTCCACCACCGCCACCTTCGGCGCGCGCGCATCGACGCGCTGGTCGCGGTGGAACAGGCTTGCGCCCTCACCGCCACGCGTCAGCAGGCAATACGCATCGGGGTTGAAAGCGCGCAGCTGCCGCAGCGCGTCGTCCAGCGCCAGGCCCGGGAACAGGCCGCGCAGATCGTCGTCCGACACCTTGACCAGGTCGGCCAGCGCCGCCATCCGTTGCAGGGTCGGCGTGTAGCGCTCGTCCATCACATTGCGGTAATTCGGGTCGTAGCTGATCGCCACGCCCTTCGCCTTCAACTGTTCGGCCAGCGCCACCAGCTTCGATGCCAGCGGCTCGCGCGCCAGGCTGATGCCGCCGAAGTGCGCCCAGCGCAGCGAATCCGACCAGGCGGCGGGCAGCGCTGCCGGGTCGAAGTGCAGGTCGGCGCTGTCGTCGCCGATGAAGAAGTAGCGCGGCGGCTCGCATTTTTCCACGATGGCCAGCAGCGGCGAACGCGGCACGCGCTGCGTCAGGCGCAGGTCCAGGCCGACTTCTTCGCTGGCCATCCACAGGGCGTCGCCGAAGCGGTCCTGGCTGATGGCGCCGGCAAAGGCAGTGGGCTCGCCCAGCACCGCCAGCGCGCGCGCCACATTCCAGGTCGAACCGCCGACGCGGCTCACCCACCGTTCGCCGCCCTGGTCGATCATGTCGGTCAGCGCCTCGCCGGCGCACAGCATCAACGGAGCCTCATGCACGGTCGGCCTCCGCCAGCACGGTGAGGATGTCGTAGCAGGCGCCCATGGTGTGGTAATCCACCTTGCCGGCCGGGCTCTTCTCGTCGCTCAGCTTGCGGTTCTCGCGGTCGAGGATGCGGAACCAGGCGCCGTATTCGTGATCGACGAAATGGGTCCAGCTGTAGGCCCACAGGCGCTCGTACCAGTCCCAGTACTTCGCGTTCCCGGTGCGCTGGGCCAGCATGGCGGCGGCGGCCGCGCTTTCGGCCTGCACCCAGAAGTACTTGTGCCAGTCGCAGATGCTCAGGTCCGGAGCCAGCGAGTAGCACAGGCCGCCGTGCTCGGGGTCCCAGCCCTTGTCCACCGCGACGCCGAACAGCTTTTCGGCGGTCGGCAGCAGCCAGCCCAGGTCTTCGTTCAAGACACCCTTGCCGCGCGCCTCCAGCTGCACCAGCAGCTTGGCCCACTCCGTGAAGTGGCCGGGCTGGTAGCCCCAGGGGCGGAACAGGTTTTCCGGATCGTCGATGTTGAATTTCCAGTCCGGCTGCCACTGGGCATCGTAGTGCTCCCAGATCAGGCCACCGCAGCGCCCGGCCTGGCGCTGGGTGATGTTGGAAGCCACGGTGTAGGCGCGCTCCAGGTAGCGGCGCTCGCCGGTGGCCTGGTAAGCGGCCTGCAGCGCCTCGCAGGCGTGCATGTTGGCGTTCTGGCCGCGGTAGGTGGACAGCGTGCTCCAGTCCTGGCTGGCTTCGTCGGCGTACAGGCCATCCGCGGCCTGCCAGAAGCTTTTCTCCATCAAGTCGAAGGTTTCGGCGATCCAGGGGCGCGCCTCATCCAGCCCCGCCATCGCGGCATGCGCATAGGCCAGCAGCACGAAGGCCTGGCCATAGGCATGCTGGGTGCCGTCTTCGACCTCGCGGCCGTCCAGCATCCAGGCATAGCTGCCGTCCTGCCGGCGGTGCGCCTCGCGCAGGAAGCGCACGGCGTGCTTCAGGCCGTCCAGATAGGCCTGGTCCTGGAAATGACGGTAGGCCATCGCATAGGTGAACACGAAGCGGGTGCTGCTGACCAGGTGCCGGTGGCGCGTATCGTAGACCGTGCCGTCGTCCTTGAAATACTGGTACATGCCGCCGGCGGGGTCGATGGCGCGCGGATGGTAGAAGCGCATGGTGTGCTGCGCGTGGTCGAGCAGCACGGCCGGGCTGCGGAAATTCGGGAGAGTGGTCATGGTGGTCAGGGTCAGTGTGCTCTAGTCGTCGCAGCTGCTTTCGCGTACGACCATCTCGACTGGCACGGTTATCTGTGATGGATTTTCGTCTGGCTTGTTGAGCAATAATTCGATGCCGGCGCGGCCCAGCGCTTCCTTGTCCACGTGGATGGTGCTGAGCGGCGGGATGGCGGCAGCGGCGGCGGCGATGTCGTCGAAACCGACGATCGCGATGTCATACGGGACCTTGAGGCCCTCGTTCAGACAGAACTTCATGGCGGCCAGCGCAGTGCTGTCGTTGTAGCAGAAGACGGCGTCGGCCCGCTTCGGCAGCGCGAGCAGGCTGCGCATGGCTTCCGCCACGCCCTCGTCGCCCTCGCCCATGGACGGCACGATGACTTCCAGGTCCGGATCGGCATGCACCTTCGCGTCGAACAGCGCCTGGCGGAAGCCGCGGTTGCGCTGCTGGATGCTGTAGTGGGCAAGGGAACCGGACAGCATGGCAATGCGCTTGCGGCCGCAGCGCAGCAGGTGCTGGGTGGCCAGGTAGCCGCCGCGCAGGTTGTCCGGATTGACCGAGGTGAAGCCGCGCCGGTGCATATCCACCAGCACGATCGGCTTGCCGGCATGCTGCAGGGCGTCCAGCACTTCGGGCTCGAAAAAGCCGGCGCAGACGAAGGCGTCCGGCTGGTGCACGCGGATCTGCGCCAGCACCGGCTCGGCCGGATCGACGGTGATGAAGGACAGGGCCACGCCTTCGCGCCGGCATGCCGCTTCCGCGCCCTGCAGCACCGGCGAGAAGAAGGGGCTGGAGGCGAGCGTGTTGTGCTGGCTGTGCAGCAGGAAGGCAATGCGGCGGATGCGGCCCTTCTTCAGCTGGCCGAAGTCGTAGCCCAGCCCGAGCGCGGCGTCGCGCACCTTGTTGCGGGTGAGTTCCGTCATGCCGGCCTGGTTCTTCAGCGCGCGCGAGACCGTGCCGATCGACAGTCCGGTGTTCTCCGCGATGTCGCGCAGGGTGACCTGGCTCACGGCTGCATCCTCGGACGGCGCGGCGGCATCACATACATGAAGGGGTCTCCAAGATCCTGTTTATTAAACGCACGCGGTTCTTTGCCGCGCGTCTGTTCATCGTCGTTGTATCCCAGCAGCCTCCGGGGCGTCAATCGGAGGCGCTGGATCGTTCCACTTTTTAGCGCGTTTTAGTAAACGCAAATACGTCCCCCAGCGACCGCACCCGCAGCGACTTGCGCAAGCTCGCGAGGCCGGCTTTCGAGGCCACGCGCACCGACAGGCTCTCGCCAGGCAGCAGGGTCAGGGCATTGTCGGCCGGTTCGGCGTCGGCGTCGCCGAAATCGATCCAGACGGCGCGCGCCAGCTTTTCCGCACGCAGATCGAGCACATAGCCGCCGCCATCGCTGCGCAAGTCCACATGCAGGCCGGCGTCCGGCCACGCCATTTCCTTCGCCGCCCTGAAATATACGACACCGCGCGAGGCCGGCTCACCTTCCGCCTGCAGCTCGAACACCGCCACCGTGGATGCCGGGTCGGCGCCGCCCAGCAGCTCGGCATCCAGGTAATCCGCCACCCTGGCCGCCGACAGCGGCGCCAGCTCGACCGGCTTGCGCTCGTCGCGCAGCACCTTGCCGTCCAGGCCCATCACGCGCAGGCGCAGCTCGCCGCGTAGAAGCCGGGTACGGTCGTTGAGCAGGCTGACCGCGGTCTTTCCCGCCGCGTCGCGCAGCGCGGCCACCGCCACCGGCGCATAGAAGCGGCGCGCGTGATAATGCAGCGCCTTCCAGCGCCCGAACCAGTCCACGCTGGACCAGGAAGCGCCCGGCCACACGTCGTTGAGCTGCCAGTACAGGGAACCCATCGTGAACGGACGGCTGGCGCGGTGGTGCAGTGCCGCCAGTTCGATGCCCTCGGCCTGGGCGGCCTGGCTCAGGTAGACGAAGCTGCCGAAGTCCTTCGTGTCGCCGAATTCGTAATCGACGTACTTCATCAGCCTTTCGTTGCCCTTCCCGGCCAGGAATTTCTGGTGCGCCTCGATCACCGGGCTGGCGATGCCCTGCTCCTCGGGTTTGGCAAAGGCGTCGATGGTGCGCTGCACCGGCCAGGCCTGCAGGCCGTACTCGGACATGAAGCGCGGCGTGATCTCCAAATACTTCACGGGTGGGTGCGCCGGGTTGCCCCAGACTTCCCAGTAATGCATGTCGCCGCTGGCCGGGGTGTTGGCGACTTCCGCCAGGTCGTCGCCCGGCGAACTGGCCCAATAGGCGATGCCGCCGCCTTCTTCCGCCACCACCTTGCGCAGGTCGGCGCCGAACAGCTGCTTGTAACCCTTCCACACCTTGTCGGCGAAAGCCGGGTCGGCCGCCTTCATATCCTTGCCCTGCCCCCAATACTTCCACGCGATCTCTTCCTCGTTGTTGCCGCACCAGAGGGCGATGCTCGGATGGTTGCGCAGGCGCCGCACGTTGTCGCGCGCCTCCGCGATCACGTTGGCGCGGAAGGATTCAATGTAGGCCGGCTGCATGCCGCCGCCGAACATGAAGTCCTGCCAGACCAGCAGGCCCAGCTCGTCGGCCAGATCGAAGAAGTCCTCGCTCTCGTAATAGCCGCCGCCCCAGCTGCGCAGGAAGTTCATGTTGGCGTCCCGCGCCGATTGCAGCACGCGGCGCAGCTGGGCCTTGTTCACCCGCGGCTGGAACATGTCGAAGGGGATGCTGTTGGCGCCCTTGGCGAATACCGGGATGCCGTTGACGGCGAAATAGAAGCTGCGGCCCTTGGCGTCCGGCTCGCGGCGCAGCTCGATGCTGCGCAGGCCGGTGCGTGCGCTGGTCTTGGCCAGCGTCGATGAACCGTCGCCGACTTCCAGCTCGTAACGGTACAGCGGCTGCGCTCCATAGCCATTCGGGAACCAGCGCTGCGGCCTGTCGACGTGCACGGGCAGCTCGATGCGGTTGTCTCCGGCATGCAGGTCGACGCGCTTCTGCGCCGCCAGCGAGCGCCTGCCATCCGGCGCGCTCTGCCAGACGCGCAGCTCGACCGCGCCGGCGCGCACCGCGTCGAGCGAAGCCACCGCGGCGATGTCGGCGCGGGCTTCGTCCACATGGTCCTGGCGCAGTTGCAGGTTGTCGATCCGAACCGCGTCCCAGCTCTGCAGCACCACCGGCTTCCAGATGCCGGCGGTGACGTAGCGAGGGCCCCAGTCCCAGCCGTAGTGGTAGCCGGGCTTGCGCGCGAAGTTGCCGGTCATCGCATCCTGCGGCTCGTCGCCGTAGGGAGACGGGTAGTTACCGGCCAGCTTGACCGGCATCGCCTGTACCGTCGGCAGCAGCTTCGCGATCGGCGAACGCAGCACGATGCGCAGCTCGTTGCACTTCGCGCGCAGCCTGCCCTGCACCGGCACGCGCCAGCTGCGGAAGGCATTGTCGGCGTCCAGCACTTTGACGCCGTTCAGCCAGACCTCGGCAAAGGTGTCGAGGCCCTCGAACACCAGGTCGCTGCGCGCCTTGGTCAGCGCCGCGCGCGGCGCGTCGAAGCGCGTGCGGTACTCCCAGTCGCCCAAACCGATCCATTGCAGGCCGGCTTCGGGTGCGCCCACGTAGGGATCGGGAATCAGTTTGTTCGCCAGCAGGTCGGTGTGCACGGTGCCCGGTACCGTCGCCGCACGCCAGGAAGCCGCTTGCGGATGCGCCGCAGCCTGCGCATTGCCGGGAAGGAGACGGACGCTCCAGCCCTTGTCGATCACGAAGCCCTCCGGCGCAGCGGCCATGGCCGAAACGGCGGCAGCGGCCAAGACAAGCCCCAGGAACAGCCTCGCCAGCGGACGCGCACTCATACGAGGGGCGCCTTCCAGTAACGCTCTATCCACTCCCCGTGGGTCGGCATCGCCGCCACCGCCTGCGCCAGCATTGCACGCATGCTCTCGACGTGGTCGACCAGCCGGTCCTCCGGCATCTCGTCGACGATCGGGTGGTAGCCCTGCGGGACGATGCGCTGGCCCAGCATCACTTGGACCCAGCTGGGCAGCGCGAAGAAATCCTCGCCGTTGCGGAAGTAGCGCCCGTCGACGCGGAACAGGTCCATGGTCTCGCGCAGGGTGTCGGGGACGGCCATGGTGCGGCAATGATCCCAGAAGGGCGTGTCGCCGCGTTCGGTCGCATGGTAGTGCAGGATGATGAAGTCGCGAATGCGCTCGAATTCGAAGGCGGATTCGCGGTTGTAGCGTTCCGCCAGCAGCGGATTGAAATCCCGCGTGGGGAAGAGGCTGAGCAGGCGGGTGATGCCCGATTGGGCCGAGTAGATGCTGGTCGATTCCAGCGGCTCCAGGAAGCCGCTGGCCAGCCCCACCGCCACCACGTTCTTGTCCCAGAATTTCTTGCGGATGCCGGCAGTGAAGCGCAGCGGACGCGGATCGGCCAGGGCCTTGCCATCCAGGCCCGCCAGCAGCGTGGCCGTGGCTTCGTCCTCGCTCATGTGACGGCTCGAATACACGTGGCCGTTGCCGGTGCGGTGCTGCAGCGGAATGCGCCACTGCCAGCCCGCCTTGCGCGCCGTCGAGCGCGTGTAGGGCGTGATCGGATGGACGCTTTCGCTGGGCACGGCCAGCGCGCGGTCGCAGGGCAGCCAGTGCGACCAGTCTTCGTAGCCGGCATGTAAAGTCTGCTCGATCAGCAGCCCGCGGAATCCCGAGCAGTCGATGAACAGTTCGCCGCCGACCTGCTCGCCGCTTTCCAGGGTCACCGATTCGATGAAGCCATCGTCGGCGCGCTGGTTTACCCCGACGATCTTGCCTTCGATGCGCTGCACGCCGCGCTTCTCGGCCAGCTCGCGCAGGAAGCGGGCGTACAAAGTCGCGTCGAAGTGGTAGGCGTAGGCGATGTCGGCCAGCGGCGAATTCGGCGCCGCATTGCGGTCGCCCGGCGCGAATTTACCCTGCGGCGCCATCACCGTTTGCGGCGAATAGTCGCCGATCGGGCCGGCGCGGCCCGCTAAAAACAGCTTGAGCCAGAACTGGTGGAAAGGCAGCGGCCCGAGCGAGCGGCCGATGGCGCCGAAGCCGTGGATATAACTGTCGCCGATGCGGCTCCAGTCCTTGAATTCGATGCCCAGCTTGACCGTGGCCTGGGTGCGCTTGACGAATTCCGCCTCATCGATGCCCAGCCATTGGCCGTTGAACAGCCGGATGTGCGGAACGCTGGCCTCGCCCACGCCGACGATGCCGATCTCCTCGGACTCGACCAGGCGAATCGATGCGCCCTTGCCCAGGTAGGTGGCAAAGGCTGCGGCAGCCATCCAGCCCGCGCTGCCGCCACCGACCACGACGATGCTCTTGATGCGATTGTCCACGTTCATTGCAGCCTCCAAAAAAGATCTCCCCGGCGCAAGCGGCCGGGGAGCAAGGGGCAACTCAGAACTTGTAGTTCAGGCCAACATAGGCGATGCGGCCGGCATAACCGTTCGAGTAGAAGCGGTTCTTGGTGTCGTTGCCGAGGTGGGCGCGGGTCTCCTGCCTGGTCAGGTTCAGCACCGAGGCGGTCAGGCTGAGCTGCTTGGTGAAGTTGTAGGCCGCGTTCAGGTCGATCTGGCTGTACGGGTCTTCATACACGTTCAAGCCGTTCTGCAGGCCGTCCACCACTTCGCCGCGGCGGTTGTACGACGCGCGCAGCAGCAGTTTGTCGGTTTCGTAGAACACCGTCATGTTGACCTGGTTGCGGGCGCTGCCGACCAGCGGCGACGAACCCACGTCGGTGCCGTCTTCCAGCGTGATGGCGGCCTGGTTGGTCTTGTTGTAGGTGTAGTTGAACTGGAAGCCGATGCCGTTCGACAGCGTGTGCTGGGCATACAGCTCGGCGCCCTGCGACACGCCGTTGCGGCCGCCGGCGCTGGTCGAGTAGTTCTGCACCGTCACGTTCTGGCCGCCGACGTTCAGGACCACGTCCATCACCACCGGCACCGAGAAGTTGCTGACGTTCTTGCGGAACACGTCGAGGCCGAGCACCGAACCGCGCTGGAAGTACCACTCCAGACCCAGGTCGAACTGGGTGGCCTTGTACGGCTCCAGGTTCTTGTTGCTGCCCGAACCGAACCAGCCCGGATTGCCGCCGCCACCGATCAGGCGGCGGTCGTTGACGTATTCCTGGCTGAAGTTCTGCAGGCCGCCCGGCGCGGCGATATCGCTATAGCTCGGACGCGAGATCACCTTCGAGGCGGCGGCGCGCAGCAGCAGGGTGTCGGTCAGGTCGTAGGCCAGGTTCAGGCTGGGCAGCACGTCGTTGTAGGTGCGGTCGAGCGAGCTGACGACAAAGGTCTGGGTGCGTGCGATGCTGTCCGGCAGAGTCGTGAAGCCGCTGACGCAGCCCGAACCGGCCGGTGCGCCGGCTGCCGGGGCGCCGCCCGCGAGGCAAGGCGCCGGGGTGCCATTGGGACCGTTGAAGAAGTAGTCCTTGTAGTTCTCGACCTGGTCGGTCGAATCGGCATGCTGCTTGGTCCTCACGTAGCGCACGCCGACGTTGCCGCGCAGGCGGTCGGTCTTGATGTTGGCCTGCAGGTAGCCCGAGGAGATCTTCTCGCCGACGTTGAACACGAAGTTGTCTTCGTTACGGGTCTGCATCTGGCCGTAGGTCTTGTTCAGGTAATTGACGTAGGTCGCGTAGTCGATCGCCGGGAAGGCGCTGGCCTTGATGCCGCCGGCGATGTTGTCCAGCGACTGGCCGTACAAGAACTGCGGCTGGAACTTGTTGGCGGTCGGGTCGCAGCCGGCCTGGTAGCGGTTGTCGTAGTTGCTCGGGTCCTTGCCCGGGCACACCCAGTAGTTGTTGCCGGTGTTGCGGTGGGTGCCGCCGTCGCGGTACTTGGCGCCGAACTGCAGCGAATCCAGCCACTTGCTGCCGTCGTTGTGCCAGGTGAAGTCGGCCTGGGCGTAATTCTGCTTGGTGCTGTTGCGGGTCCACGAGGACGAGGTCGAGCCGAGGTCGATCTCGCCGATGCCCTTGGCCAGGTTGGCCATCAGCTCGGGCGAGAAGTTCATGGTCGGCGTGCCGTTCAGGTTCCAGCTGCTGGCGTAGTTACCCAAGGTCCAGCTGCCGTTGGCGTTCTGCACGCGCGGCTTGATCGGCATCGAGAACTGCAGCGACGGTCCGCCGCCGGCCCAGGTGCGGCCGGCCAGGAAGTTGGCGTCCAGCGACTCGCCCTTCCATTCGGCGCCGATGTCGAAGGTCTGCGACTTCGCTTTTTCGCGGTTGTAGCTGCCGGTGATCTGCGGGGTCGGGATGGTGCAGTCGTCAGGGCCCCAGCCGCCCGGCTTCTGGCCCGCGGCCTTGGCCTGGTCTTCGCTGCAGTAGTAGGTCTTGCCCGGGTGGGCGCTGTAGTTCGCGCCGGTGACGATGGTGCCGCTCGGGTCGAAGGTCAGGCCGTCGAGCATGCGGCCGCCCGGCCAGTTGCCGTCGCCCGAATAGCGCGCCAGGTTCCATTCCGGGACCTTGAGCGTGTTGGTCTGCGAGTTCTGCGACAGGTCGAAGCGGAAGTAATTCGCGGTCAGGTTCAGGTTGCGCATCGGCTTGAACTGCAGGGTCAGCTGGCCGCCCTTGCGCTCGCGCTGCTCTTCCTTCACGTTGAAGTTGACCGAGGTCGGCATCATGAAGTTGGTGTAGTACTTGCCCGACTGGTCGTAGAAGCCCGACTGGCCCCACCAGTAGCTGGTCATGTCCGACGGCTTGCCGTTGACGTCCGTGGCCGGGTGGGCGTCGTAGTCGTCGCCGTACCAGCTCCAGTTTTCGGTGGTCGCGCTCATGGTGCGCGTGGTGCGCTTCTGCTGGGTGAAGCCGACAAGCACGCCGAAGCGGTTGCTCTCGTCGTGCCAGGCGTACTGGCCGGAGAACTGGCCGTCGCCCTTCTTGGTCGTGTCGGCCCAGGTGCCTTCGGCGTTGACGAAGCCGCTGCCCGACTTCACGTCCAGCGGACGGCGGGTGTGCAGGATCACGGTGCCGCCGATGCCGCCTTCGTCGATGCGCGCTTCCGGCGTCTTGAACAGTTCTGCGCTGCCCAGCATGTTCGAGGGCATCAGCATGTAGTTGAAGGAACGCGAAGGATCGCCGTTGGACTCGGCGGTGGCGACGTAATTGCCGTTCAACTGGGTCAGGGTCAGTTCCGAGGACAGGCCGCGGACGCTGACGTTCTTGCCTTCGCCGCCGCTGCGGTCGATGATCACGCCCGGCACGCGCTGCAGCGCGTCGGCCACGTTCTTGTCGGGGAATTTGCCGATGTCTTCGGCGGTGACCACGTCGACGATGGCGTTGGCGTTGCGCTTCTGGTCGAGGCTCTTCTCGATCGAATAGCGGTAGCCGGTGACGACGACCTTCTCCGGTTGCTTGCCGTCGACCGTCGTATCGGCCGAGCTGTCGGCGGGAGCGGTTTGCGCGTGCGCGCTGGCAATGCTCAACAGGGCCAGGGCGACTGCCGCGGCAATCGGGGTATTCCTGAACATCATCTCATGTCTCCTTATGGTGCCCTGTGGATGGGCTTCTTTTGTCTGACGCTACTGAGGCCATTTACTAAACGGCCGTGCCAGCGTCCTGCGCCGTGGGGCATCGCACTGCGCCCTATTGGAGTTATACAAACTTGGTTTTGCAGGCTCAACAAGATTTGAAAAACGGCGCGCAGTTTAGCCGCGTTTTCGTAAACATGACCTGTTTCGACATGCGATCGGAATGTAAGGGCACAGGCGCGGGCTTACCCGTGTTTCATAAACAGAGGGGGGTGTGGACGAGGGCTGCGCCGTTCTTGGGCAAGAATGACCCACTAAAGCCATTCCTGTTGTCCTGGCAGCGCTGATGCGGAGCGGTGCTTTGAGCGTCTGCGACCAACTAAGAGCGGACGTTCAATTTTGGTGTCACTCTCTGGCGGGGATTGCGGGCGAATGCCCGCTTCGGGTCCGACCGGGGCCGGCCGGATAAGCTGGCACAAACTACTTGGAACAGGTCTTGCCCTTCACGCCATGGAAGCCTTTCGCTTTTGCGTCAGCTTCTACCATGTACGACCCCTTCTTGGTCTTCCCGTAGTACTTGTCGCCTTCGCAGTGATAGACCTTGCTGGATTCGTTCACCCACACTTTGCCGTCACCACCACCAGGGGCCTGCTCCATCTGCGCCTTGTTTGCTTTGTTTGACTTTGCAGAGTCAGCCTTTGATGGGTTCGATACCGCGGCGGCGGTAGGTGCCTTCGCTGGAGCAGTTGCAGTTGGGGCAACCGGATTCGGCACCGTTGTCTG
The DNA here is from genome assembly GCF_059418525.1 of Telluria sp. GW821-FHT07G12. Lineage (NCBI taxonomy): Bacteria > Pseudomonadati > Pseudomonadota > Betaproteobacteria > Burkholderiales > Oxalobacteraceae > Telluria > Telluria sp. GW821-FHT07G12. The sequence continues at coordinate 74,776 of NZ_JBWKQA010000010.1, forward strand.
GGCAAACGCTGCGCTTGCCATCAAGAGGGTGAGCGTGGCGCTGAACAAAAGCTTTTTCATAGTCGTTCCGGTAAGGATTACACGAAAATACGTGCCTTATCAAATAACGATAGAGCAATCTGCCAGTTGACTTCGAAAAGTAACTGATTGCAAGCAATCGAACGTTGTCACCTTACGCTTGCTGGGCGCGGCAAGTTCTATCAACAAGCCAAACATCCCCTAAATCTTCTTGAGCGCCGAAGGCTTGTGCGCAGCTTCGGCCCCGGTCTCGTCGCTCACGACCAGGTATTCCGGGTTCTCTGCGGATGCCGCCACGTGATGGCCCTTGATCTCGATCGGCGCCGTCAGCTTTTTCTTGACCGTGCCGCGCACCGCGCCCTGCGCCGCATGCCATTCCACCTTGTCGCCTGCCTTGAAGGTCTGGGTCATGATTCCCTCCTTTGTCCTGGACAGATATTGAAACACAGCGCCCTCCTCCGCAGCGTTCCTTACCGGCTGGATACGTGACGCCAGCCATTTCCAAGCTTGGCTATACTGAATTCAAGCCATGATCGGCACGCAACGCCGATCCATCCTTCACGTTTCATAGACTGACAGGGGGTAATATGCAGACGACCTGGATTGTGTCGGCCAACGCCGGCCGCGCGAGGATTTTTTCGGAAGCCGATCCATCGGAGCCGCTGGAAGAAATCGAGGACATGATCAGCAGCGCCGCGCGCCTGCGCGACGTGGACATCAATACCGATGAAGTCGGGCGCACCGCCGCCGGCAGCAGCCGTCATGGCATCGGCGGCAACGAGGCGGCGGGCTTCGCCCACAATGCCAAGGCCGGCGCGCCGAACAAGTCCTACCAGCCGGCCCAGACCCCGCAGGAACACGAGGCCGAGCAGTTCGCCAAGGAGATCTCGAAATACCTGATGGACGCGCACCAGGAAGGCCGCTTCCAGCAGCTGGTCATTTCGGCCTCGCCGCAATTCCTCGGCGCCCTGCGCAACTACCTCGATTCGCACATCAAGCCGCTGATCAAACTCGAGGTCAACAAGGACTATACGCACTCGAACGCGCAGCAACTGCGCGAGCAGATCCGCGAGCAGCTGCAAGCCCAGCGCGCCAGCAAACTGCAGTAAGTCCTCACTAGCTGTCCAGTACAACGCCAGCCCGAAAGGTTGGCGTTTTTTCATGTGGCGTTTACCGCACGCCTGTTCGATTTTCTATCCAAAAAGCATATCCACTTTCACACGGCGCTGGTATTCTTGCGATATTTCTATGTGGCAATACCTATTGTCACTTTGCAATTACAGTAGCGGAGCCAATGTGATTCGAGCAGTTAACGCCAGCGTGCGCCATCAACTCAGACTAGCCTTTGCGGTCGTGATCGCGATTTCCTTCCTGTCCACCGGCCTGGCGCTCTGGCGCCTGCAGGCGCTGTCCCAGGACACCCGTGCACTCACCGAGCAGCCGCTCATGAAGGAGCGCCTGATCTCGAAATGGCAGCTGAACATGTCGGTGGGCGCCAAGCGCACCGCGGCCGTGGTGCGCTCGTCGGACCCGGAACTGGCAAGCTTCTTTGCCGACGAAGCCAAGGCATCCACCGCCAGCTCCTCCGAATTGCAGAAGAAAGTCGGCGAACTCCTCGCCACGCCGGAAGAAAAAGCCGTGTACGAGGAAATCGGCCGCGTGCGCAAGCTGTACACCAGCAGCCGCGACCGCGCCACCCAGCTCAAGGCCGAGGGCAAGCATGAGGAAGCGCGCGCCGTGTTCGACCGCGACTTCAAGCCGACTACCGACCTCTACATCGCCAAGACCCAGGAACTGCTGGCGCTGCAGCAGAAAACCATCGACGAGCAGGCCCGCACCGTGCTGGCCAGCGCCGCGCGCAGCGAGTCGGTGCTGATCGCCCTGAGCCTGGCGACCCTGGTGGCCAGCATTGCGGCCGGCCTGCTGTTCTCGCGCTCCCTGTTCCGCCGCCTCGGCGGCGAGCCGGCGCGCGCCGTCGAAGTCGCGGCCCAGATCGCGGCCGGCAACCTGCGCGTGCAGGTGGAGGTGGCGCCGGGCGACGACAGCAGCCTGATGGCCGCCATGCAGCGCATGCGCGACAGCCTGGCGGGCATGGTCGCCCAGGTACGCGAAAGCACGATCGCCATCGCAGAATCGGCCCAGATCATTTCGAGCGAAGCCCAGGACCTGTCGAGCCGCACCGAGCGCCAGGCCGCGGCGCTGGAGGAGACCGCCTCCTCGATGGAAGAGCTGACCCAGACCGTCGGCCACAATACCGACAACGCCGGCCAGGCCAGCGAACTGGCGGCCCAGGCCAGCGACATCGCACGCCAGGGCGGCGCCATGGTCGGCCAGCTGGTCGACACCATGGGCCAGATCGACGAATCGTCCAAGCGCGTCACCGACATCATCGGCGTCATCGACGGCATCGCCTTCCAGACCAATATCCTGGCCCTGAACGCGGCGGTGGAAGCGGCGCGCGCCGGCGAACAGGGACGCGGTTTCGCGGTGGTGGCAAGCGAGGTGCGCGCGCTGGCCCAGCGCTCGGCCGGCGCGGCCAAGGAAATCAAGGGCCTGATCGACGACTCGACCCGGCGCGTGGAAGGCGGCGCCAAGCTGGCGCAGCAGGCCGGCGCCACCATGAGCGGCATCGTCGGCGGCATCGAACGCGTGACCGGGATCATGAGCGGCATCGTCGAATCCAGCCGCGAGCAATCGGCCGGTATCGCCCAGGTCAGCCAGACCGTGTCGCAGATGGACCAGACCACACAGCAGAACGCCGCCCTGGTCGAAGAAGCGGCGGCCGCCACCGCCGTGCTGCGCGAGCAGGCTGCCTCGCTGGAAGCGATGATGGCCACCTTCCAGATCGCCGGCCCGCAATCCCGTGCGCCACACCGTCCCGTGCCGCAGGAAGCCGCCGCGCTGCCGCGCCTGCGCGCCGCCTGAGTATCTAGACTCAAATTCAATAATCTACCGCCAAGGTTTCGCACCATTCTGGTGCGAAACTGGCGGCAGCCCCTACTCTGCTGACGTATGTACAACAGCTGAGTCATTGTCCATACGCATAGTCATCAATTTGATGTAGCAGCTGTTCACGAACATGCTAACATCCACAAATTCCTTACGGAAACATTTTCAAGACGATGCATTGCTGCGTATAACAATAAATAACCGGCAATAAGCCGAGAGACTCCATGAAAAATATAGGTTCCAGGTTGATTGACCGTTACATCACGGCGATCCACTGGTTCATTCCCGCCGAAGCCCAGCAGAACGCTGCGCAGCTCACGCGGGCGCAGAACGTCGTCAACGCCGTGCTCCTGGCCGCGCTCTCGGGGCCTTTCTATTCGATGGCGTATTACCTGCTCGGTTTCCCCGTCGCAGCCCAGGAAATCCTGGCCTGCTGCACGTTCATGTTCATCTCGCCCTTCCTGCTGCGCGCGACCCGCAGCATCGCGATCGCGCGCGAGGTCTTCCTGTGCGCGGTGTTCTTCAATTTCACCTGGCTGACCTTCAATCTGGGCGGGGTGAATGCGCCTACCGCCGGCTGGCTGATCACGGCGCCGGTGGTCGCGATGTTCCTGGGCGGCGTCGGCACCGCCGTGTTCTGGCTGACCATGAGCTGCGGCGCGGTGGCCGCCATTTATATCCTGCCGCTGATGGGCTATGCACTGCCGCCCCATCCGGTCAAGGACATGGACCTGCTCTACCTGCTGTGCGATCTCGGCCTCTACCTGGTCATCGTCGTGTTCGTGCTGCTGTTCGAATTGACCAAGACCCAGGGCTTCATCAAGCTCGAGCAGGCCCTGAACGTCATCAACGAACTGGCGATCCGCGACGAACTGACCGGCAGCCATAACCGCCGCCACCTGATCGGCCTGATCGAACAGGAACGCGAGCGCGTGATGAAAGGCACCCAGCCTTTCTGCGTCTGCCTGCTCGACATCGACTTCTTCAAGCGCATCAACGATACCTATGGCCACGCCGCCGGCGACGCGGTGCTGCGCAGCTTCGCCGTCACGGTGCAGAAGCAGATCCGCGAAAGCGACGCCTTCGGCCGCTACGGCGGCGAGGAATTCCTGCTGATGCTGCCCGAGACCACGCTGGAAGACGCGATGCTGTTCGCCGAGCGCGTCCGCATGGGCATCGAGCGCCTGGTGTTCCGCGACATCTCCGGCGAGCTGAAGGTCTCGGTCTCGATTGGCGTGGCCCAGTTCCGCATCGGCGAGACCATCGGCCAGACCGTCACCCGCGCCGACGAGGCCCTGTACACCGCCAAGTCGAGCGGCCGCAACCGCGTCGTCAACCACGGCCAGACCGTCGAGCTGCTGCGCGACCAGGGCGAGTCCGATACCGATACCGACACCGGCGCCTCGCCGCTGCCGCTGGAACTGACCGACACCAGCCAGTGCGACCCGCTCACCGGCCTGCTGGGCCGGCGCGTGCTGCGCGACCGCCTGAACCACGCGATGTCGCGCTCGATCCGCAACGAGCGCCTGGTCGGCCTGATGCTGCTGAACGTGAACAAGTTCAAGGACATCAACGAAGCCCTGGGCTACGAAGCCGGCGATGCGATCCTGGCCCAGATCGCGGCCAACGTGCGCGACTGCCTGCGCGATTCCGACACCGTGGTGCGCTGGGGCGGCGACGAATTCATCGTGATCCTGGAAGACCTGGCGCAGCTCGGCGACGCCCAGCAGGTGGCGGAAAAGATCCTCGACCGCTTCGCCCTGCCGCTGCGCGCCGGCGAGCGCGAATCCTTCGTCAGCCTGAGCGTCGGCATCGCCACCTTCCCGGCGCCCGGCTGCGACATCGACACCCTGCTCAAGCGCGCCGACACGGCGATGAGCCGCGCCAAGATGTGGGGCGAGAACAGCGTGCAGGTCTTCTCCTCGGATGCGCCGCTGCCGCCGAGCGAGCGCCTGATCCTCAAGAACCACCTGCGCGAGGCGCTGGCCCAGAACCAGCTGCTGCTGGAATACCAGCCGCAGGTCGACATCGCCACCCGCCGCATCGTCGGCGTCGAGGCGCTGATCCGCTGGAACCATCCGCAGTACGGCCGCATCGAGCCGGGCCGTTTCATTACCCTGGCCGAAGAGACCGGCCTGATCGTGCCGATCGGCGAATGGGTGCTGCGCTCCGCCTGCGCCCAGAACCGCGCCTGGCTCGACGCCGGCCTGCCGCTGCTGAAGACCGCGGTCAACCTGTCGGCGCGCCAGCTCAAGCATCCGGAGCTGGTCGGCCGCGTGCTCGAGATCATCGCCGAAACGGGCATCGCACCGTCCTGCCTGGATCTGGAGATCACCGAGGGCATCCTGATCGATAATATGGAGATGAACCGCCAGGGACTGCAGACGCTGCGCCAGGCCGGGGTCCAGGTATCGATCGACGATTTCGGCACCGGCTATTCGAGCCTGGGCTACCTGACTGAGCTCCCGGCTGATATCCTCAAGATGGACCGCAGCTTCGTCACCCGCCTCGGCCAGGGAGAGGCCAGCGCGCGCGGCTATGCGCTGGCCGAATCGATCATCCACATGGCCCACCGCCTGCAGCTGTCGGTGATCGCGGAAGCGGTCGAGACCGAAGAGCAGCTGGCCGACCTGTCGGCGATGGGCTGCGACTTCGCGCAGGGCTACTACTTCCACCGTCCGCTGGCGGCCGACAAGGTGGCCGAACTGCTGCGCCAGCAAGCTGCGGCCGACCAGGGTTCCGCCCTGCAGGTTGCCTAGTGCAGGCAGATTAACGAAAGAACGAGCATGTCGAATCCACCGATGCAGGCGCCGGGCGCACCCGATACCGAAGAAGATCCGCAACTGGCGGCCGAGCGCGAGCTCGCGCGCCAGGTCGACGCCATGCTGGAAAACGGTTCGCTCGGCGGTACCGCGGCCCAGTTCGCGCAGCCGCGCGGCGCCGACCTGCTGCGCCGCACCGAGGGCGTCGAGGCCTGGCACAATGCCCGCAGCGCCGACGGCCTGTGGCAGTACGCCCGTTCGCTCGAGGGCGCCCCGCACCCGATCGCCAGCATCCGCGACGAGAGCGGCACCGGCGCCCGCGGCATCAATTTCGCCTCCCAGGATTATCTGTCGCTGGCCTCGCACCCGCAGGTGGCCGATGCCGCCGCGCGCGCGCTGCGCGAAGCCGGCCCGCACAGCGCCGGCTCGGCTGTCCTGCTCGGCAATACCCGCACTTCGCTGGCCCTCGAGGAAGCCATCGCCGGCCTGGTCGCGACCGAGCACGTGGCCCTGTTCCCGACCGGCTGGGGCGCGGCCTTCGGCGCCATCACCGCACTGGTGCAGGCCCAGGACCACATCGTCATCGACCAGTTCGCCCACGCTTCGCTGCGCCAGGGCGCCAGCGCGGCCACGCCGAACGTCAGCATCAACCGCCACCTCGACGTCGGCCACGTGCGCGAACTGCTGGGCGCGATCCGCGCGCGCGACACCGCGCACGGCATCCTGGTCGTCACCGAGGGCCTGTTCAGCATGGACTCGGACACCCCCGACCTGGCCGCGCTGCAGGCGCTCTGCCACGAATTCGGCGCCACCCTGCTGGTGGACGTGGCGCACGACCTCGGCGCCATGGGCCCGGGCGGCGGCGGCTGCATCGCCCAGCAGGGCATGCTGGGCCGGATCGACCTGGTGATGGGCGCGTTCTCGAAATCCTTCGCCTCGAACGGCGGCTTCGTCGCCACCGCATCGCGCTCGGTCAAGCGCCACCTGCAGCTGTATGCCGGGCCGCACATGTTCTCGAACGCGCTGTCGCCAGTGCAGTCCGCCGTCATCCTCGAGTGCATCCAGATCATCCGCTCCGACGAAGGCGACGCCCTGCGCGCGGACCTGATGCGCAATGTGGACGGGCTGCGCGCCCACCTTGCGGCCGAAGGGCTGCACTGCATGGGCATCCCCTCGGCCATCGTGCCGGTGCTGATCGGCAGCGAAAAAGTCTCGCGCCTGACCGGCAAGCTCTTGTTTGAACAGTCCGTGTTCGTGAACCAGGTCGAGTTCCCCGGGGTGCCGGTCGGCGCTTCGCGCTTGCGCCTGCAGCTGATGTCCAACCATAATATGCAGCAAATCAAACGCGCCGCGCCGATCATCGGCCAAACGGTCGCCCGGGCGCGCGACGCAATCGCTGCCGGAGAAGCGCGCCGCCGGCAGGAATAGGAGCTAGCTTGGGACAAATGCGGGACGATATCGACACGGTGGACAATCAATGCGCCTTGCTGCACGAGCGCCTGCGCCAGCATGCGCGGCAGACGCCCGACCGCCTTGCCTATACCTTCCTGCGTGACGACGGCAAGATCGACGAGCTGACCTACGGCCAGCTCGAACGCCGCGCCACCGCGCTGGCCGCCGCGCTGGCCCAACATGCGGCGCCGGGCGCCCGCGCGCTGCTGCTCTACCCCGCCGGCCTCGAATTCATCACCGTCTACTTTGCCTGCCTGCTGTCCGGCATCATCGCGGTGCCCGCCACCATCCCGCACAAGAGCCGCGCCTCGCGCCGCCTGAAAGCCCTGCTGGACGACGCCGACCCGGCCCTGATCCTGACCAGCAGCGACGTCGAACCGGCCGTGAAGGCCAGCCTGTCGCTGGTCGATGCATCGAACCGCGAGTGCATGTGCACCGACGTCCTGGAAGCATCCGGCGCTGCGTCCGCCCTGCCGGCCATCACGGCCGACATGGTGGCCTTCCTGCAGTACACCTCGGGCTCGACCTCGCTGCCCAAGGGCGTGCGCATCACCCACGGCAACATCGCCGCCAACGTCGAGTCGATCCGCGAAGGCTTCGGCTTCACGCCCGGCACCGTGATGGTGAGCTGGCTGCCGCTGTTCCACGACATGGGCCTGATCGGCAGCGTGGTCTCGCCGATGCACGTGGGCTTCCATTGCGTGCTGATGGCGCCGGCCGCCTTCCTGAAGAACCCGACGATCTGGCTGGACGCGATCACGCGCTACCGCGGCACCTGCGCCGGCGCGCCGAACTTCGGCTGGGACTACTGCGCCAACAAGATCAAGGACGAGCACAAGGCGCAGCTGGACCTGTCCAGCCTCGAAGTCGCCTACAACGGCTCGGAGCCGGTGCGCGCCTCCACGCTGCGCGCCTTCACCGAGGCCTTCGCCGCCTGCGGCATGCGCGAGACCGCGCTGTTCCCCTGCTACGGCATGGCCGAGACCACGCTGTTCGTCACCGGCGGCCCGCGCGGCCGCGGCCCGCTGGTGCGCACCGTCAGCAAGTCCCTGCTGGAAGGGAACCAGATCCGCGACGCCGAACCGGGCGATGCCGATGCGCGCGAGATCGTCAGCTCCGGCCGCGTCGGCCTAGGGAGCAAGGTGCTGGTGGTCGACCCCGAGACCTGCCTGCCGGTGTCGAGCCACCGCGTCGGCGAAGTCTGGGTCAGCGGCCCCAGCGTGGCGCACGGCTACTGGAACCGCCCGGCGGAAAGCGAGGCCACCTTCGGCGCGCGCCTCGCCAAGACCGGCGAAGGTCCCTTCCTGCGCACCGGCGACCTGGCCTTCATGCGCGACGGCGAGCTGTTCATCACCGGGCGCCTGAAAGACCTCATCATCATCAACGGCCGCAACGTCTACCCGCAGGACATCGAGGAGGTGATCGAACACACGATCGACTTCATCGAGCCGAACATGTGCGCGGCCTTCTCGGTGGAGATCGGCGGCCAGGAGCGGCTAGCGATCGTCGCCGAAGCGAACCGCAGCCTGGTGCGCGCGGCGCAGCAGCTGGAAAAGGAACTGGCCACGAGCGGCGAGCAGCAGAAGGCCAAGGACGACTACCTGGCGCGCATCGAGGCGATGGCGCAGAGCATCGTCAAGGCGGTCGCCCAGCAGTTCGACGTGTCGGTGTCTTCGATCGTGTTCGTCAAGCCGGGCACCTTCCCGCGCACCACCAGCGGCAAGGTACAGCGTTCGCGCTGCAAGGAACTGGCGCTGACCGGCCAGCTCGAGCTGGTCTACGTCATGCCGGGTTCGATCTTCGACCGCCGTACGCCGCGTAACGCCGTGCCGGCGCCGGCCGCAGCACCGGCTGCGCAGCCGCTTGCAGCGCCGCAGGCGGAAACGCCTGTCGCTGCGCCCACCGCGCCGGCTCCGGCCAGCGCCGACGCCGCGCGCGCCCTGTCGCGCAGCACCGCCGACCAGATGATCGCCTGGCTGCGCCGCTATGCGCAGCGGCGCCTGAATTCGCGCACGATCGACGAACGCCGCACCATTCCGCCCTATGTCGTGCTGGACCTCGGCAACGCCGGCTTCTTCGGCCTGCAGGCGCCGCGCAGCGCCGGCGGCAAGGACCTGGCCACCGTCGACCTGATGCGCGTTCTGGAGCAGCTGGCGGCGGTCGACATGACGGTCGCCACCATGGTCGGCGTGCACAATGGCCTCGGCCTGCGCCCGCTGCTGCGCTTCGGCAGCGAAGCCCAGCGCGAACGCCTGCTGCCGCAGCTCGCCACCGGGCGCCAGCTGGCGGCCTTCGCGCTGACCGAGCCGGCCGCCGGCTCGAACCCGATGGCCCTGCGCGCCAGCGCCGTCAAGGTACCGGGCGGCTGGCGCGTCAACGCCGAGAAACAGTGGATCGGCCTGGCCTCCTGGGCCGGCCTCACCACCGTGTTCGCCAAGGCCACCTCGGCCGAGGGCGCTCCGCTGGGCATGATCTCGCTGCTGGTGGACGCCGACAACGACGGCCTGGTGCAGGGCCCGGAATCGCTGACCATGGGTATGCGCGGCATGGTCCAGAACACCCTCTTCCTCGACAATGCCTTCGTGCCCGACGACGCGGTGCTGCTGGCGCCCGGCGAAGGCATGGAAGCCGCGCACGACGCGATGCTGTTCTCGCGCCTGGGCATCGGTGCGATCTGCGTCGGCGCCATGAAGCGCTGCGCCCAGCTGATCGCGCGCTACGCCTCGCGCCGCACGGTCGCCACCGGCCTGCTGGCCGAGAATGCCGTCAGCGTGGTGCGGCTGCAGGAACTGACTGCTGCGATCCAGGCCAGCGAAGCGCTGGTGTACGCGATCGCCGCGGAGGTCGACGCCGGCCGCGTACCCGGCGCCGAGGCCTATATCGCCTGCAAAGCCGCCGCCACCGAAGCCCTCGGAGAAGCGGCCGACCTGCTGGTGCAGATACTGGGCGGGCGCGGCTACATCGAATCCAACGGCGCGCCGCAGATCCTGCGCGACGCGCGCGTGCTGCGCATCCTCGAAGGCCCGACCGAAACCCTGTACGCTCACCTGGGCGCGGCGCTGGCCAAGCCGGGCGGCGCGGGACGCGCCTTCCTGGCCGACACCCTGGCGCGCCCGGCCCTGAGCGCCGAGCTGGATGCCGCCATGGCCCGCGTGGCGGCGCTGGCGGAAGGCGCGCAGCGCCTGTTCGGCTCGAAGATCGCGGCGCGCCAGTGGACCGACTACAAGCTGGGCGAACTGGCGGCCAGCGCCTTCCTGCTGGGCGCCGCCGAGCGCCGCCAGCAGTCGCAGAGCGGCGATGCGCAGGCGGCCAGCAATGCCGTGGTGTGGGCGCGGCGCCGCTTCAACCACCAGTTGCAGGCGCTGCTGGCGGAACTGGCCGGCCAGCGCCCCTACAGTTCTTCAAATGACCTGCTGGCCCTGGTGGCCGGCTACGCCCAGGACATCGGCGACGTCGACCAGCAGCTGGCCGGCGAAGACCAGCAGCCGGACCCGCTGCTGCTGCGCGCCGGTGCGAAACCCGCGGCAATGCCGCAGGCCGTGGCGGAGCAGGCGCCGGCCGCAGCCATCCTTCCCGCCGCCGCAACGGACGGCGACAGCGCCATCCACGCCGCGGTTCATGACTGCGTGCTGTCCTGGCTGCGCACCGAAGGCCGCCAGAACGTCGAGCGCATCGATCCCGACACCCCCTTCGCGGCGCTGGGCATGGATTCGCTGGCCACCGCCTCGATCGCGGTCGAACTCGAGCAACGCCTAGGCATGCCCATCGTGCCCGAACTGCTATTCGACTACCAGAGCGTCAACGAACTCGCAGGCTTCCTTGAACGCCAACGGAGAACAGCATGATCACCCACCCACCCCATAACATGATCAAGCTGTTCGACAGCATCCTCCCGGCCGCGCTGCGCGCCGACACCAAACAGTGGCAGGCGGCGCGCAACCTGACCGTGCTGGCCGCCGTCACCGCGCTCAGCGTGCCGCTGCTGACCATGATGTACCACCTGCTCGGCTTCGACGCCGTCGGCATGGTCGTGCTGACCGCCGGCGTGGTCATGATGGTGACGCCGTTCTCGCTGGCCGCCGGCCTGCCGATCGCCGCCGCGCGCGACCTGTTCGTCGGCGCCCTGTTCCTGCTGAAGGTCTGGATGGCGGTCCACCTGGGCGGCCTGGCTGCCCCGACCACGCCCTGGTTCGTGCTGTGCCCGGCCGTGGCGATGCTGCTCGGCGGCCTGCGCCCGGCGCTGCTGTGGAGCGCCCTGGTCGGCGCGACCCTGGTGATGCTGTTCGTGCTGGACCGCTCCGGCGCGCTCGCGGCGCCGCCCACCGGCCCCGCCGCTACGGTGCTGCACCTGACCAGCCTGATCGGCCTGATGGCGCTGGTGGTGCTGATCCTGGCGCTGGCGACCGGCGCCGCTGCGGTCGAACGGCGCGGCAAGTAAGGCCCGCAGCTGTTAAGCTGGCGCCGTTATCGATTACCGACGCGCGCCATGCCCCTTCCCGTTTCCCGCCTCGCCCTGATCGCCCTCGGCCTGCTCGGCGCCACCATGACCGTGCTGGCCGCCGCGCGCGACCGCCAGCAGGGCGCGGACCTCGACACCATTCCTTCTCTCGAGCTGCCGCGCTACCTCGGCGCCTGGTACGAGATCGCCAAATACCCGAACCGCTTCCAGAAGCAGTGCGACCGCGACACCACCGCGCATTACAGCCTGCAGCCCGACGGCAGCGTCCAGGTGATCAACCGCTGCCGCCGCGCCGACGGCCGCATCGAAGAGGCGGTGGGCACCGCGCGCCAGATCGGCCCTGCCGATTCGCCCAGGCTCGAAGTGCGCTTCGCGCCGGCTTGGCTGTCCTTCCTGCCGATGGTGTGGGGCGACTACTGGGTGATCGACCTCGACCCGGACTACCAGCTGGCGGCGGTCAGCGAACCGAAGCGCGAATACCTGTGGATCCTGTCGCGCACGCCCACCGTGCCGCGCCTGGCCATGGCCGGCCTGCTCGACCGGCTGGCGCGCCAGGGTTTCGACATAAGCAAGCTGGAACAGACGAAGCAGACACGTTGACAACACTTTGGCCATGCATACGCGGCAAATGCTTGCCAAAGAAGGTTTATTTACGGAATATACTTATTTCATATTTGTAATTATTTCGTAGACAAGCTCCGCATGAAGCCGCCCTCGCGCGTGTCGCGCCTGTATGAAGTGATGGACCTGATGCTGGACTCGGTCGGCGATCCGCTCGCGCTGAAAAGCCTGGCGGCGTCGGCCAGCTATTCGTCCTTCCATTTCGACCGCATCTTCCGCGAGCTGACCGGCTTTTCGGCCGTCGAATACCAGCGCAAGCGGCGCCTGCGCCGCGCCGCCCACCTGCTGCGCCACGAGCCCGACGTGGCCATCGTGCGCATCGCCCAGGACTGCGGCTTTCCGTCCAACGCGGCCTTCGCCAAGGCCTTCAAGCAGCAGTTCGCCATGTCGGCCAAGGCCTGGCGCGAAGGCGGCTGGCGCGCCTACATGGACCAGCAGGTCGGGCGCGAGAGCGACGTCAGCTTCTTCGTGGCCGAGCCGGACAATCTCGAGGTGCTGCTGGCGCCCTATTGCCCGCCGCAGCCGGGCACCGTCGCCGCGCGCATCGCCGTGCGCATGCTGCCGGCGGTGACCTTGCGTTACCAGCGCTTCTTCGGCCAGTCCGGGGCGGCGCTGTCGATCGCTTGCAACGATGTGATCTGCGAGCGCGAGCGGCTCGATGCGGCGGCCGGCGCAGCGGCGGTGCGGCCCTGGTACGGGGTGTTCGACGAGGATCCCGGCTTCACGGGAGAAAGCGAATACTGCTACGACTTCGGCCACGCCGACGATGCCGGCGCCGACCCCAGCATGGGCATGCGCGTGCTGCCGGCAGGGAGTTATGCCTGCCTGGACTTCCACAACGAATGGCCGCGCTTCCGCTCCATGTACGAGGACTGGCTGGATAAACAGTCGCTGTGGCGGCTGGACAGCACCCGGCCGCACATCCAGATGGTCGAGCGCGACGCCGAAGGCCGCTGGCGCGGCTGGCTAGCGCTCCCCATCAAGAAGCGCTGAGCGCTCCGCTCACCACGTAAAATCGTCGGGAATCTTGAAGTCCGCGTAAGGATCGTCTTCCTCGACCACCTGCGGCGCAGCCTTGGCCACGCGCACCACGATCTCGGGCGCGCGCTCGGCGATCTTCTCGGCGATCACGCGCGGCACCAGTTCGAAGCCGCCGCCATGGCTGACGATGGCCAGGCGCCCCGCCACCAGGTGGTCCCTCACCTTTTCCGAAACGTGGATGCGCTCGATCTTGGTCCCGAGCGTGAAGTTGTAGGGAATGTCGCCATTGCCCTTGGGCTGGCGGTTGGTCGTGACCATCTGCGCGATCTGGGCGGCGACCGCCTTCTGCGCGGCGGCGGCGTCGCGCTGGGCGTTCAGCTCGCGCGCGCGCTCGGCCTGCTTGCGCTGGGCTTCGAGCGCGGCTTCGCGCGACTCGTTCTGCTTCTGTTCGCCGGTGCGCAGCTCGATCTTGTGCTGCTTGCTTTTTTCCTGGTTGGCCAGCTTGACCTTCTTTTTGTCGACCAGGCCGGCCTTGAGCAGCTGCTCTTGCAGGGAAACCATCTTGAGACTCCGTTGTGTGAAGCCGCAAGCATAGCAAATGGGCCGCTCAGTGGGAGAGGAAAAATCGCAACATCTCGGCCGAGGCATTCGGGCCGGACGATGTCGCGTACGAGCCGGCCGTGCTGCCGCCCGACCAGGCGTGGCCGGCGCCGTGCAGCGTCCAGTGCTCGGCCACCACGCGTCCGCCGGCATCCAGCGCCACGGTCCGGGTGTGTCCCTGGCCGCGCTCCTCGCTTTCCTTCACGGCGCCTTGCGTGAATTGGCGGTACACGGCCTGTCCGTTCGACGCGTGCACGGTGGCGTCGCTGTCGCCGTGGAAGACGATCACGCGCGCCGACGCGGTGTCCGCTGCGCCCTTGCGCTTCCTGGCCCCTTTCATGGCGTTCAATGCGGACATCAGGTCGTGCGCGGCGCCGACCGGCAGGCCGGAGTGCACGCCAAGGGCGGCGTACAGTTCCGGGTAGCCGGCCGCCATCACGGCCGCCATCGCGCCGCCGGCCGACAGGCCCGCCACATACACGCGGCCCGCGTCGCCATCGTGCTCGCGCAACACCTGCCGCGTCATGCCGGCGATCAGCGAGGGCTCGCCCTGGTCGCGATTCTGGTGCGCGCCCTCGAACCAGTTCCAGCACTGCGAGTGATTCGCGCCCGCCGCCTGTTCCGGGTACAGCACCAGGCAGCCCGCTTCTTCGGCCAGCAGGTTCATCGTGGTGCCGGCGGCGAAGTCTTCGGGATTCTGCTTGCAGCCATGCAGCATCACGACCAGCGGACGCGGCCCGGCTGCCGGCTTGGCGGGCACATACAGGCGGTAGTTGCGCGTGCCGGCCTCGTTGCTGAAGCTGCCCGCCAGGAACTGGCCGGGGCCGTGCGTGGCCGGGTCGACGGCCCTGCTGCCGGCCGCCTGGCCCGGCAGGTTCGAGGCGAAGCGCGCCATCCAGTCCGGCATCGCCGTGCCGGCCTTGTCCGGCCTGGCCTCCTGCTGGCGGAACTTTGCCGCCCACGCCGGCGGCGGGTTCAGGTCGACGAAAGGCGCGGCCTTTTCCTGCGGCGATGCGGGCGAAGCGGCGGGCGATGCGCCGCCGCCCATCAAGCCCGCGGCGCTCAGGGCCTCCTGGATAATCGCGGTGGCGGCGGCAGGGTCCTTGCCCTGGCTGGAACGTACGGCGCCGAGGATATTCTCGACGAATTTATCGTAGGGTTTCATGGTATTCCTTCAGGATTCGATGCGGTCCGCGAGCGCTGCCTTGACGGCGTTCGAGGCGAGAAAGGCGCCCAGCACGTGGATCGAGACGATCGCCTCGCGCGCCAGTTCGGGGGTGACGTCGTCGTCGATGGAAGCGAGGCCCAGCACGTGGATCTCGAGCCGTTCGCCGCTGGCGACCGTCTTTTCCAGCTCAGCTTTCGAGTAGCGCTGCATGCCCATCACGTAGCGCTTGCGGATGACGGTCTGGCGGATCGCCTCGCCATGCAGCTCCAGCTGCTTGCGGATCGCCATGCGCACGAAGTCCGTACGGTTGGTATAGAAGCCCTCTTCGACCAGCAGATCCATCTGCGCGAGGTCGACCAGGCCGAGGTTGATCGTCACCTTTTCGGTGTCGGGGAATTTGGGTTTTGCTTCAACAAGTTTCATGGAAATACTCTCCTTATACTCCATCTGGAGTATAGGGAGAGTATTTTCAAGGGGTGATTATGACTTTTCGGGCTCGAGACGCACGAAACGGGTCAGCACCAGCACCGGAATTGCCGACAAGACAACCCACAGGAAGAAATGGCGGTAGCCCAGCGCCTGCTGGATGTCGCCGCTGACCACTTTGGAGAGCACGAAGCCCAGCTGCATGAAGCCGGAGCCCAGCGCATAGTGGGCAGTCTGATAAGGTCCGCTGGCGATCACCTGCATGATGAACAGGATCATGCCGACGAAGCCGAAGCCGTAGCCGAACATCTCGGCCGCCAGCGAGGCGGTCACGACGCCCAGCGACTCCGGCTGGGCCATGCTGAGGTAATAGAACACCAGGTTGGGCACGTTCATCGCCAGGATCAGGAAGATCATGGCGCGCTTGAGGCCGAGCCAGGACGTGAAGTAGCCGCCCAGGATGCTGCCGACCAGGAAGGCGGCGGTGCCGGCGGTGCCGTAGATCGCGCCCACTTCCTGGGTCGACAGGCCCATGCCGCCGATCGCGCGGGCGTCGCGCAGGAACAGCGGGCCGATGGTCTGGACCTGGCCCTCGGCGGTGCGGAACAACAGGATGAACAGGATGCCGAGCCAGATGCCGGGCTTGGCGAAGAAGGCGCGGATCACGTCGACCAAGACGTCGACGGTGCCGCGCACGGTGGCCGCCGGTCCTGCTGCGGCCGAGGCATCGACGGAGGGTCCCGGCAGCGCCCAGGCGTGATACAGGCCCAGTCCCGCCATCAGCGCGCCCAGCAGGCCGAACACGGTGGACCAGGCCAGCTGCGGACCGACCTTCTGCTCCAGGTGACCGGCCAGGATCACCAGCCCGCCCAGCGACAGGAACTTGGCGCCGTTGAAGAAGGCGCCCTGCCAGCCCGCATACGCCGCCTGCTGTTTCGCCGACAGGCTGGCGATGTACAGCCCATCCGCGGCGATGTCGTGGGTCGCGGACGCCAAGGACACCACGCCCAGCAGCGCGATCGCCAGCGCGAACCAGGCCGGCAGCTGTAGACCCAGCGCCAGCGCACCGAGCGCGATACCGCCCGCGAGCTGCAGCACCACCACGATGCGCTTCTTGCTGCGGAAAAGCTCGAGGAAGGGGCTCCACAAGGCCTTGAACACCCAGGCCAGGCCCAGCACGCCGGTCCAGCGCGCGATCTGCTCGTTGGGCACGCCCATGCTCTTGAACATCAGACCCGCCACCAGCGCCACGCTGTAGAACGGCAGGCCCTGGGCCAGGTAGAGGCTGGGCACCCAGGCCAGCGGGTGGCGCATGTTGTTCGGCGCCAGGTGATGCGGTTCTGCCTTGTCCATGCTCAGCTGCCCTGTTCCAGGTCGATGGTGACGATACGGCTGGCGCGGCCGCGGGTATCGAAGCTCGCGACCTTGAATACACTGTGCTGCGGCCACGCATGCACTGGTCCCGAGTACCACGGGCTGGCCAGCGTCGGTACGCTGCCGTCCAGAGTGTAATGCAGGGGCAGGCCCGGCAGGGCGACATTCGCATGGATGGTCCGGCCTTCGCGCAGCACGCCCGGCGGCGGCAGGCGGTAGCCGTAGGCCAGCGGCGCGCGGTCCAGGCGCGGCAGCTCGCGCTGGCCGAGGCGGTTGGCGAACTCGTTCCAGTCGGCCTCGATGGCGGCTGCGCGCACCAGCGGGTCGTTGATCGTGCACCAGCCGGGATCCGGCGCCCAGGCCCGCTCCGCCAGCGCCACCATGCGCGGCGCGGCGAGATATTCGATGCGGGCGCGCGAACGGGCGTTCTCGCCCCACAGCTGCCCTTGCAGGCCGAGGATGCGCGACCGCCCTTCACTGGACAAGCGCGCCATCGCCGCCAGGCGCTCGGCGGGAATGTCGCGGCCCATCGGATCGCTGGCGGCGCTGGCGATCATGTCCAGCGGGCAGAAGACGAAGGCGTGGCGGGTCTCGACGAAGCCGGCCCAGTAATAGCCGGGTTCCTGCGGGTCCTTCGCATACGCCAGGTCGAAATACAGGTTGGCGGCATTCGCCAGCACCACGTCGTAGCCGGCGTTGGCCAGGCGGTAGGCCACGTCTTCCTTGCCCGAACCCCAGGCATTGTTCCAGGCATAGACCTGGAAGCCGGGGCCGTCGAAGGCGGGTTTCGGCAAGGGCAGCGGCGCGCCCTCCACCTTCTGCGTGTTCTCGTGCTGGGCCGGCGCGCAGCCCTCCGCGGTGGCGGCGCCATGCTTCAGCGCCGTTTCTTCCCAGCCGGCGAAGGCCAGGCCGTGCCGGGCCAGGATCGCGCGGCAGCGTTCGACGAAGTCCGCGTGCAGCTGGCTGACTTCGCTCCAGCCGCGCTCCCGCATCAGGCGCCGGCAGATCGGCGAGCCGAGCCAGGCGCCCAGCGGCACCTCGTCGCCGCCCGTGTGCACGGCGCGCAGCGGCACGCCGGCCTCGCGGTACAGCGCCGCCACGTGGGCCACCACGGTGTCGAAGAAGCGGTCGACCGAGGGCAGCGCGATGCACATCACGTTGTCGCGCCACATCTGCACCGATTCATACACCGACGCGTCATCCGGGTCGCTCAGCAGGTAGCGCTGCGCACCTTCGACGTCGCCCTGCGCGTGCAGGCGGTCGTGACGCGCGCGCATCGCCAGCACGGCGGCGCGCGCATGGCCCGGCATGTTGAATTCCGGGACCACCTCGATGTGGCGCGCATGGGCGTAGCGCAGGATGGCGATGAAATCGGCGGCGTCGTAATACCCGGTGCCGGCCGAGCTGTCGACATCCGCGCCGGAACCGAAGGACGGAGGCAAACTCTGTCCATCCTTCGCCACACCGCGCTTCGAACCGATCGCGGTCAGCTCGGGCAATGCGTCGATCTGCAGGCGCCACCCTTCGTCGTCGGTGAGGTGCAGGTGCAGCTTGTTCAGCTTGTAGCAGGCCATGCAGTCGAGCAGGCGCAGCACCGTCTCCTTTGAGGAGAAGTGGCGCGCCACGTCCAGCATCATGCCGCGGTAGCCGAAGCGCGGCGCATCCAGCACGCGGCCGCAGGGCAGCGAGCCGTCCGGCGCCATCAGCTGGGCCAGGGTCTGGATGCCGTTGAAGACGCCGTGGGCGCTGGCGCCGCGGATGCGGACCGTGCCCATGCCGATATCGAGCAGGTAGGCTTCGAGGCCAGGCGCGTCGACGGCGCCGATGGCCAGTTCGATGCGGGCCCCTGCGCCCCCGTACAGGCTTTGCAGGTGTTCGCGCAAAAAGGCCGCTTCGCCCGCCAGCGCGGGACCGGCATCGACTTCGCTGCCGGCCGCCACAAGGCAGCGCCCGTCACCGAAGCCGGCATGCAGCGGCCGCGGCGTGATGCGCCCGACTTCCGCGGCCGGCAGCAGGCGCAGGCCGGCGTTCTCGCGATAGCGCCGCGCCGCATCGCAGGGCGGCAGCAGGTCGCGCGCATTGCGGTGCAGCTGCTCCGGACGCGCGAAGGGCAGGATCTCGGGGTCGCCGAGGTCCGTCACCTTGCCGTCCGCTTCGACCAGATAGAAGCCGAGCGGCGCATCGGTCACGCTGATGGCCCAGAACTGCGCCACGTAGCCGATCTCGTGCGCCTGGCCGGGCAGCCAGTCCGCGCCGCCGGTGGTGCGCAGGCGGAACAGGTCGCCGTTCAGGTGGTCGATGCGGTAGCCGGCATCGACCGTGTCCGCCAGCACGCGGCGGCAGGTGTTGAAGTACAGCTCCCAGCCCGCCGCGATCGGCTTATCCGACAGGTTGCGCAGCGCCAGCCTGGCGGAGAAAGCTTCTTCCCCGACCAGGTTGGACAGGCATTCCCAAGTGATACCCACAGCCCTCATGGGATTACAGCTTGCCGCGCAGGCCGAGGTAGAAGGTGCGGCCGTTCGAGTAGAAGGCGCGCGGGCGGTCCTTGTTCTCCGCGTACATCTTGATGGTCTCGTTGGTCAGGTTGAGCGCATCGAAGGTCAGCGTCAGGTGCTCGGTCAGCTTGACGTTCAGCGATGCGGCCAGCGAAGGCATGCTGTCCACGTGCTGGCTGGCGCCGCGGTCCACGCCCGCTTTATAGGCCGAGCGGTAGCTGTAAGCCAGGCGCGCGCTGAAGCGTTCGTTCTCGTAGAAACCGGTCAGGTTGTAGGTGTTCTTCGAGGAGTTCAGCATCTCGCCGCCGTCATCCAGCTCGCCGTCCGCGTAGGTGTAGTTGGCCAGGAAGCCGAAGTTGTTCATCAGCGGCTGCTGCCAGCTCAATTCCACGCCCTTGTTCTTGGCGCCGGTGTTGTACGGCGACGTGATCTGGTAGTCGGTGAACACGCCGCGCTTGTTGTTGTAGTAGCTGCCGGTGCTGGTGCCCTGGGCCACGATGGAGCCGAAGTCCATGTAGAACAGGCCGGCCGACAGCGCCGCCTTCGGTGCGAAATACCATTCGGCCGAGAGGTCGAAGTTGGTCGAGCGCACCGGGTCCAGGTTGACGTTGCCGCCGCTGCCGGACAGGGCGTCGTCGTTCAGCGACACAGAGCCGCCCAGCGCGCTGTAGTCCGGACGCGCCACGGTCTTGGCGATCGCGCCGCGCACCACCAGGTCGGGGCGCACGTCGAACTTGAGGTTCACGCTCGGCAGGTAGTCGCGGTAGGTGCGCTCGTAGGCGGTCGGCGTGTAGGGGCCGAAGGCCGAACCGGTGATCGGCGCGGTGCCGCCCGGCAGGTTGACGATCGTGGTCTGGCGCGTCTGCACCGCACGCAGGCCGGCGTTGCCGCTCCAGCCGTCGCCGCCGAATTCGGCCATGCCGTACAGGGCCGCGGTCTTCTCGCCGACTTTGAATTCGTCCAGCCAGTTATGGCGCAGCGTGTAGTCGAGCAGGCGGTTGCCCGGCACCGCGCCCCAGGCGCCGAGGGCCGCGCCGTCGTACTTGAAGTAGCCGTTGAAGACGCTGCCGCCCAGGTCATTGCCGAAGTCGCCCGGGTACATGCTGCCGTTCCACACCGGGCCAGGATTGCTGAAGCCGTTCGGGCCCGGACGGGTTTCGAGCGGGTGCTCGGCGGTGCGCTTGTGGTCCGTGAAGCGGGCGCCAAAGCGCACGGCGTTCACCCATGCATTGTCATGCACACGGAGTTCGCCGTCGATCTGGCCATACTTTTCCTGGTCCACCGATTGCGCCTCGCCGCCGCCGGCCCATGCCGTGCTGCCGGGCTTCGCGGTATTCCCGCCGGGGTAGCTGACGGTGGCCGGGGTCAGGCCGTTGAGGGCGTAGACCATGCCGCCGTCGACGTTGTTCTGGTAGTAGACGTCGTCGCGGTCGTAGCCGACGCCGTTGGTCTTGCCGACGCGGCCCGTGAAGCTCAGGTCATCGCTGGCGCGGAAGCGGCCGTTCAGGTCCAGGTACCAGGATTCGCCGCCGGCGTTCGGGCGGTAGATGTTATCGACCTCGCCCGAGTTGCTGGCAAAACCGGCGCCGACCAGGGTGCCGTTGCGGATCACCGGGTTCTGCGGAATCAGGCCGCTGCTGTTGATCGAGTTCGCGGGTGCCGCCAGCCAGTTGGTGTTCTGGTGCGGCGCCTGCAGTTTCGAATAGAAGCCGTTCAGGTCGATGCCGAAGTCGCGCGAGGGCTTGGCTTCGATGTCGAAGGCGCCGCCTTCGCGTTTCTTCTTCTGCTCGAACAGCGCGGCGCCGATGAAGGTCGGCACTGCCACGCCGGCGAGCGCCGGATTCGCCTTGGCGGCGGCGCTGGTGGCGCTGATCGGGGTGTAGCCCAGCACTTCCTGGCCGTCGCGGCGGACCGATTGCTTTTCCGAGAAGCCCTGCAGCAGCACGCCGAAGTTGTTCGCCGGGTTCTTCCAGCTGACCAGGGCCGACACCTGCGGCTCGGTCTTTTTCGACAGGTCGTTGTAGTTGGCCTGCAGCGAGGCCTCCAGCGTGAGCGCCTGCTTGAAGTCGAGCGGACGGCGCGTGATCACGTTGATGGCGCCGGAGACGCCGCCTTCGACCAGATCGGCGGTGGCGCTCTTCTGCACGACGATGGAGCCGACCAGTTCCGAGGGCAGCAGCGAGAAGGAGCTCGAACGGCCGACGTTGCCGCCGATCTGGTTCAGCACAAACCAGTCGCCGGTGCTGATCGCGTGGCCGTTGAACAGGGTCTGCTGCAGGCTGGGGCTGGTGCCGCGCAGGCTGACGCGGTCGTTCTCGCCGAAGCCGCCCTCGCCGCCCGCCGACGACTGCGTGTTCACGCCCGGCAGACGCTGGATCGCATCGGCCACGTTCTTGTCGGGCATCTTGCCGATGTCCTCGGCGGTCACGACTTCGACCACCGAATCGGCATTGCGCTTCTGGCGCAGCGACTGCTCGAGCGCGGCGCGCACGCCGGTCACGATCACCGTCTGCGCTTCGCCCGGACGCGCTTCCTGTCCCTGCTGCTCCTGTGCCTGGGCCTGCGCTGCCATGCCCATCACCAGTACCGATACCGCGCTTGCGATCGCGGTGCGTGCGATCACCCTGCTTGCCTTAGCCTCGTTCATGTCATCTCCCGTAAATGGTGGAACAACCTCTTCTTCGTATGGGGCGCATTGTGTCGTTGATTTCTTGGCCATGTTTGTCAAATCTTGCTATCGCGAACAGGGCGTCATATTTTTGACACGTTCGCGTGCTAGCGGGATTCAGCGGCGGAAGAACCAGAGGAGCAGGGTCAGGACGACCGAGACGATGAGGCAGGTAACAACGGGGAAGCTGAAGGAGAAGCCTTCGCGGACGACGTGGATGTCGCCCGGCAGGCGGCCGAGCGGGAGGCGCCGCAGCCAGGGCCAGGCGAGGCCGGCCGCGAGGAAGATGAGGCCGAGGGTGATGAGGAGTTTTTGCATTAACCCGTCATTCCCGCGCACGCGGGAATCCATGCTGAAGGTCCGAAGTCAGTATGTTAATAATACTTCGGTATCGACAAGGTACGGATTCCCGTCGCTCAGTATGGATTCCCGCTTTCGCGGGAATGACGGACTATTCCGCGTCAGCCGATCAGCACCGGCAGGCGCGAACCCGTTTGCCCAGTGCGGAACACGCTCACCGCCTGCGCCAGCCGCGCCGCCTGGTCCTGCATCGCCTCGGCGGCGGCCGCCGCTTCCTCGACCAGCGCCGCGTTCTGCTGGGTCACCTGGTCCATCTGCACCACAGCCACGTTCACCTGCTCGATGCCCGCGGTCTGCTCGGTGCTGGCAGCGGTGATCTCGGCCATGATGTCGGTCACGCGCTGCACGCTGGTGACGACTTCGCGCATGGTGTCCCCGGCCTGCGCGACCAGGCGGCTGCCGGCCGACACGCTGTTCACCGAATTCTCGATCAGCGACTTGATTTCCTTGGCCGCCGCTGCCGAGCGGTGCGCCAGGTTGCGCACTTCGCCGGCGACGACCGCGAAGCCGCGGCCCTGCTCGCCGGCGCGCGCCGCTTCCACGGCCGCGTTCAGCGCCAGGATATTGGTCTGGAAGGCGATACCGTCGATGACGCCGATGATCTCCGAGATCTTGCCGGATGCGGCGTGGATGTCCTGCATGGTGCCGACCACCTGCTCGACCACCGCGCCGCCGCGTTCGGCCACGCTGGAGGCGGTTTGCGCCAGCAGGTTGGCCTGGCGCGCGTTGTCGGCGTTGTGGCGGACCGTCGAGGTCAGCTCTTCCATCGACGCCGCGGTCTCCTCCAGCGAGCTGGCCTGCTGCTCGGTGCGCGAGGACAGATCCATGTTACCGGACGCGATCTCCTGGCTGGCGGTGCCGATCGCGTCGCTGCCGACGCGCACCTCGGACACGATGCCGGACAGCGAGGCATTCATCTTCTGCAGCGCCGCCAGCAGTTGGCCGACTTCGTCGTTGGAGTCGATGTGCACGGTCTGGGTCAGGTCGCCGTCGGCCACGCTTCGCGCCAGGTGCAGGGCCTGGCCGATCGCGCGGCCGATGCCCTGGATCAGGAACCAGGCGACCGCCGCGCCCAGCAGGCCGCCGATCACGTTCAGCGCAATCGCCACATTGCGCGCATGACCATAGCGCTGGTCCGCGCTTTCGTATTCCTTTTTGGCGACGTCGATCTGCAGCTTGATCAGCGTTTGCATGTTCCGCTGGGCCGGCAGGTAGAGCTTCAGGAGCGGCCCCGCGGCCGCGGCCTTGGCGGCATCGGCATCCTTGGCGCGCAGCGCCGCGATGGTCGGTTTCAGGCCCTGCTCGACGAACTGCGTGCGGCTGTCGATGAAGGTCTTGGCCAGCGCCTTTTCGTCGTCCGTCAGGTAGGTGGCCATGTACTTGGCCCACTGCTCGGAAATCTGCTTGATGCGGCCCTCGACCTCATCGATCGCGGCAGTGCTGTCACCGCCTTCCAGCGTCGCGCGCAGCAAGGTGCTCTGGTTCTGCTGCATCAGCGTCAGCACGCGGCTCAGGTCGGCCAGTGCGATCAGGCGGTCGTTGTAGACGGTCCGCAGGGAGGCGTTGGTGGCGCTCAGGTTCGACAGGCCGGCAACGCCGACCACGATGGCCACCGCGCTCAGCAAGGCGGTAAGGAAAATAAGGCGGGCTTTGATGGTGATGTTCTTGAACATGGAAGATCTCTAGGTGACGAGCGCTCGTACAAAACATTGAGCCGATACATCACTCTAGTTCACTTTCTTCCCTATCCAAAAGCACTTTCATTGCCCCGCGGATACAAAATTTAGGCTGGTTGCACGCAGGCGACAAAGCCGCACTACGCTGGTGCGAAAACCGGGCGCGGCGCTGCCAACATGGCACGGCTTGCGCTTGGCGCGGCAGTGTGAGCACGTTCGCCACGATCGAGCTTGAACACGCTTACTGCCTGCGCCAGCTGGTGCGCCTGCTCCTGCATCGATTCGGTGGCGGCCGCCGCTTCCTCGACCAGCGCTGCGTTCTGCTGGGTGACCTGGTCCATTTCGGCGACCGCGCCGTTCACCTGCTCGATGCCGATGCTCTGTTCGCGCGAGGCTGCAGAAATCTCAGTCATGATGTCGCTGACCCGTTTCACGCTGGCGACCACGTCCTGCATGGTCGCACCGGCCTCGCCCACCAGGCGGGTGCCGTTGCCGACTTTCTCCACCGAGGCATCGATCAGTACCTTGATTTCCTTGGCGGCAGCAGCCGAGCGATGCGCCAGGGTACGGACTTCGCCCGCCACGACCGCGAAGCCGCGGCCCTGCTCGCCCGCGCGCGCCGCCTCGACCGCGGCGTTCAGCGCCAGAATATTGGTCTGGAAGGCAATGCCGTCGATGACGCTGATGATCTCGACGATTTTCTTCGACGCGTCGTTGATCTCGCCCATCGTCGTCACTACCTGCTCGACGACCGCGCCGCCACGCGCCGCCACGCCGGATGCGGTGGAGGCCAGTTCGCTGCCCTTCAGCGCATTCTCGGCGTTCTGGGCCACGGTGCCGGTCAGTTCTTCCAGCGCGGAGGCGCTTTCTTCCAGCGAGCCGGCCTGTTGCTCGGTACGGCTCGACAGGTCCAGGTTGCCGGCCGCAACCTCGCCGGCTGCGGTGGAGATGCTGTCGGCGCCGGTGCGCACCTGGGTCACCAGTGCGTTCAGGTTGCCGGTCATGGTGTTCAGGGCTGCCATCAGCTCGCCGGTTTCGTCGGTGGACCCGATATCGACACGGGTCGACAGGTCGCCCTTGGCAACCGCATTCGCCAGGGCGAGCGCATTGCGCAGCGGTACCGTGATGCTGCGGCTCAGCCACCATGCCAGCGCACCGCCAAGCACGACGGCCAGCAGGCCGACGCCAGTCAGCAGCAGGCGGCCGCTGGCCGCAAGCGCTTCGACGTAATCTCCGGATTCGTCGAACATGCGCGTCTGGCGCTGGGACAAGCGGACAACTGCCTCGTCATACGCCAGCACGGCCGGCGTCATTTTCGCTTCCGCCGACTGCACGATCTGGGCGTGGTCGGCCTTGCCGCTATCCTGCAGCGCGAAAACCTCGTCGCGGGCTGCCACATAGGCCTTGCGGCGCTCGCCGATTTCGGCCAGCAGCGCCTTGCCGTCTGGGAGAACGACCAGCTTCGCGAGTTCCTGCTGAATGCGCGCGATCTCGGCGCTGTTGGCCTTCATTTTTTCAGTGATCGTCCGCAGGTCGGCAGCATCGATGGCACGCAGGCGCGCGTCGATCAGGGCGCGATTGACGCGGCTGTTGGCTTGCCAGCGGTCGGCCAGGCGGGCCTTCTGGATAGCGGTGTCCATGTCGGCGCTGGCGCCGACTACTTGCTGCAAACGGAGCGCGCCGATGCCGGTCAGGAGCACGGTCAGGATCAGGACGCTGGAGAATGCGAGGCCCAGGCGGGTCCCGATTTTCAGATTTCGGATATGCATTTTCACCTCGGAGAAAACAGGAGCTGCGCCTTACCCGGCGGCGTCGATGCGGGGCCGGGTCAGCACAGGGACTAAGGGGCGAGGATTTGGCCCGACGGAGAATCCGTGTCACGGCACTAATGATACGTGGAAACATTGTGCGTGACACATATGGTTGTTGCACAACAACATTTTCTCTCCATGAGCAGAAACGGAGCTCGTAGGGCGAAAAAGTTAGAATGTCACCAATCTATTGTCAAACAGCTCTCCTGCCCAGTGATCAGACTTGCCCGCTTCCCTTACGCCGAATGGCTGCGCCGCAGCCTTGCCTGTCTGCTCCTTTGCGGCGGGCTGGCGCAGGCTGCCGGGCCGCAGCCCGTGCTGCTGGGGATAGACGGCGAATTCGGACTGGACAACAGCACCTCGGCACAGGCCGTCGAGCTGGGCATCCGCGCCGCAATCGCCGAGATCAACGCGGACGGCGGCGTGCTCGGCGGGCGTCCGCTCGAACTGGTGATCAAGGACCACCGTTCGATTCCGGCGCGCGGCATCCGCAACATCCAGGAATTCGCGCGCATGCCCGGCCTGGTGGCGGTGTTCGGCGGCCGCTTCAGCCCCGTCATCATCGAGGAGCTGCCGACGCTGAAATCGACCAAGACCCTGTTCATGGCGCCCTGGTCCTCGGCCGACGCGATCGTCGACAACGACATGCAGCCGAACTACGTCTACCGCCTGTCGCTGCGCGATTCGCTGGCCATGCCGCGGCTGCTGCAATCGGCGCACCGGCGCCGCCTGGACCGGATCGGGCTGCTGCTGACCAACACTTCCTGGGGCCGCAGCAATGCCGAGGCGGCCGAACGCGCGCTGTCCGCCAACCGCGGCATGCGCATCGTCGGCACCTCCTGGTACAACTGGCGCGACACCTCTCTCATCGGGAAGTACCAGCAGCTGCGCGAGGCCGGCGCCCAGGCCATCGTGCTGGTCGCGAACGACGACGAAGCGGCGGTGCTGGTGCGCGAGGTGGCCGCGCTGCCGAAGGCGCAGCGGGTGCCGATCCTGAGCCACTGGGGCGTGACCGGCGGCGAGTTCGTCAAACAGGCCGGCCCGGCGCTGCGGCAGGTCGACTTTTCCGTGATCCAGACCTTCAGCTTCTGGCAGGCCGACCCGGCGCGCGTGCGCCGCTTCCTGGCCAGCGCCGCCAAGGTCTCGCAGGTGAGGCGCATCGAGGACATCAAGGGCCCGGTCGGCACCGCCCATGCCTACGACCTGACCCACATCCTGGCGCAGGCGATCGAGCGCGCCGGCAGCACCGACCGCAAAGCGGTGCGCGACGCGCTCGAGAAGCTGCCGGCCTGGCGCGGCCTGATCAAGAACTACGCGCCGCCCTTCACCCCGGCCCGCCATGAGGCGCTGGGCCCGGACGAACTGCTGATGGCGCGCTACCGGGCCGACGGCGTGCTGGTCCCGGCCCGGGAGTGAGGATGGCGCCGGCATCTCCTCCCGCACGGCTGTCGCGGCAGTTCGCGATCGCCGCCGCGATCCTGACCGCGGCCGCCATGCTGCTGATCACGATCGTCTCGTTCTGGCTGATCGACCGCCAGCGCGAGCACGCCAACGACCTGCTGCAGCAGCGCGAAGTCGCCTTCCACGCGCGCACCGCCGGCCATAACCTGGAAGCCCTGACGACCCGCCTGGCGGACGTCGCGGCCAGTCCTATCCTGGCCAATGCCCTGGTCGACAGCGCCGGCAAGGAGACTTACCTGACGCCCTATCTGCACGGCCTGCGCCAGATGAACGGGATCCCGGTGCAGGTGCTGTTCACCGATTTCGAAGGCAAGAAAATCGCCGACAACGGCAGCACCGGTTTCGGCGAGCAGGAACTTGCCTGGCTGCGCGAGCGCCTGGCCAGCGGCATCGAACGCGCCGCCCTGCACAACGGCGAACTGTTCGGGGTCTACCTGCTGCGCTACTCGCGCACCCGCACCCCGGAAGGAGCGCTGATGTACAAGATCCGCCTGGCCGACCTCAAGCCGGGGCCGTGGGCCGTGCTCGAACCCGACGCCACACGCACGCCGCGGGCGCACGAGATCAGCGCCCGGGTGCCGCTGCCGCCCGCCCTGGCCCACCTGGACCTGGCGCTGCGCGAGGACGAGCGCCGGCTGGCGGCGCCGCTCGACTCGCCGGCGCCGCAATACCTGCTGATCGGCGCGATCACGGCCGCGCTGGCGCTGTTGGTGTTCCTGCTGGCCCAGCGGCTGGCGCTGGGCCTGACGCGCGACCTGCGCCTGCTGGAAGCCTTTTCCACCAGGCTGGGCGACGCCGGGGTCAAGAGCCAGCGCGCGCCGCTGGCCGGCAGCCGCGAAGTGGTCAGCCTGGCCGGCGCCATCAACCGCATGCTCGACCGCCTGTACGAGCAGCACGCGCATCTGGAGGCCGAGCGCCGCAAGTTCCACCAGCTGTCGAACAACATCCCGCAGCTTGTGTGGATGGCCGATCCCGACGGCCACATCTTCTGGTTCAACGACCGCTGGTACGAGTTTGCCGGCGCCGAGCCGGGCACCGTCTCGGCCGAGGGGTGGCAGCAGCTGCACGACCCCAAGGTCCTGCCGGAGGTGATGCGGCGCTGGCAGCAGGCGATCGTCAGTGGCCAGCCCGACCAGATGACCTTCCCGCTGCGCGGCCTCGACGGCCGCTATCACAGCTTCTTCTGCTCGATCGCGCCGCTGCGCGACGCGGCAGGCCGCATCGTCCAGTGGTTCGGCACCTGCACCGACGTCAGCCAGCTCGAGGAAGCCGAGCGCGCCGTGCGCTACAGCGAGGAGCGCCTGCAGCAAGGCCTGGTGGCGGCGCGCATGGCGGTGTGGGAGCGCGATCCCGTCAGCGGCGCGGTCAGCTTCTCGGCCAATTTGCAGAGCGTCTTCGGCAAGCACTGGACCAACGTGAGGGAGTTGCGGGACCTGATCGATCCGGACGACCGCGCGCAACTGGACGAGGTCGTGGCGAAGGCGATCCGCGAAGGCGGCGAGTACCGCGCCACGGGGCGCATCCGCCGCGCCGACGATGGCCGCAGCATCTGGATCGACATCCGCGGCCGCCTCGGCCTCGGCCCGGACGGGCGCAGCACCGTGATGCACGTCGTCGCGATCGACATCACGGAACGCAAGCACGCCGAGGAAGCGCTGCAACTGGCGGACCGCCGCAAGGACGAATTCCTGGCGATGCTGGCGCACGAGCTGCGCAACCCGCTGGCGCCGATCAGCAGCGCCGCCGACATGCTGCGCATCGCCTATTCCCATGAGCCGCGCGTGAAGCAGATCAGCGACATCGTGGCGCGCCAGGTGGCCCACATGCGCCACCTGGTCGACGACCTGCTGGACGTGTCGCGGGTGACGCGCGGCCTGGTGACGATCAACCGCCAGCCGACCGACATGCGGCGCGTGGTGAGCGAAGCGGTCGAGCAGTCGCGGCCCCTGGTCGAGACGCGCCGCCACCGGCTCGAGGTGGCGCTGCCGGATGCACCGCTGATGGTCGACGGCGACCACACGCGCCTGGTGCAGGTGGCGACCAACCTGCTCAACAACGCCGCCAAGTACACGCCCGAGGGCGGGCACATCCGGGTGACGCTGGACGCGCACGATGGCCAGGCGCGGCTGGCAGTGCGCGACAACGGCACCGGCATCGGCCCCGACCTGCTGCCGGTGGTGTTCGACCTGTTCACGCAGGGCTCGCGCACCCTCGACCGCGCCCAGGGCGGCCTCGGCCTCGGCCTGGCGCTGGTGCGCAAACTGGTCGAGCTGCACGGCGGCCAGGTCGCCGCCAGTAGTCCCGGCCAGGGCCAGGGCAGCACCTTCACCGTCACCCTGCCCCTCGTCTGAAAATTCGGGGTCAGAGCACTTTTCCGGCTTAATTCGGGGTCAGAGCACTTTTTGTGGAAATGGCTTCGGCTACATGTTGGCCGGCCGCGTGACCAGCATCGCTTTACCACAGCAGGTTTTGATTTGCAGATGTGCCTGAGGGCTTTTGTCGAGAAATGTGCTCTGACCCCGAATTTCTCGAATAATGTGCTCTGACCCCGAATTTTGGATTGCGGCACGGCACTGGTTTGACGACCGCTGCGATTCGTTGGAACATGGCCTGCCCATCAACAATTCTGGTGCGCCATGGTTCCTGAGCTTGGGTTGGTCTGCATTACCGTATCGAAGGATGTCCGCTACCGCACCGTCACGCGCAAGCGCTTGCTGGAGCATTCGGACGAAGGCCAGCGCAAGCTGCTCGACGATATCTACCGCGACAACATCCAGACCCTGAGCGGCGCCCTGCAGTACTGCAAGCGCGAAGGCATCCGCCTGCACCGTATCCCGTCCTCGATCTTCCCCTTCTTCGACGAAGACGTCGGCCGCGCAGTGATGCAGAGCCTGGCGCCGTCCCTGGCCGGCATTGGCCAGCGCGCCATCGAACTCGGGCTGCGCCTGGTGATGCATCCCGACCAGTTCGTCGTGCTCAGCTCCGACTCGCCCGAGGTGGTGGCCAACAGCGTCAAGATCCTGCAGATGCATGCCGACATCATGGACCTGCTGCAGCAGCCACGCTCGCCCTGGGCCGTGCTCGAGATCCACGGCGGCAAGGCGAATCGCAGCGACGCCCTGGTCGAGCGCATCGGGGAATTGCCCGAGCCGATCCGCTCGCGCCTCTGCCTGGAAAACGACGAGTACTCGTACAACGCCGAACAGATCCACGACGTCTGCACGCGCGCCCGGGTGCCGATGGTGTTCGACGCCCACCACCACATCGTCAGCGAAAAGCTGCCCAGCTACGACGATCCCAGCGTGGCCGAGATGCTGGCAAAGGCAAGGGAGACCTGGCCGGATCCGGCGCACCAGCTGGTCCACATCTCGAACGGCCGCGAAGGCTTCAACGACCGCCAGCATTCGGACCTGATCGCGGTGATGCCCTCAGCCTATGCGCAGGCGCCGTGGATCGAGATCGAGGCCAAGAACAAGGAAGAAGCGATCGCCGGCCTGCGCGGATGGCAGGCCGGCGACCGCGGGCGCCATTAAATCGTCTCGCCGAGACGGCGATCGCGGACCGTGTAGTCGTCCCAGGCCAGCGCCGGCTTGCGGACGGCGTTGCGCGGCAAGCCGTCCTTCAGGAAGTACAAAGGACGCCGCTTGCTCTCGTCGAACATGCGCGCCAGGTATTCGCCGATCACGCCGATGCTCAGCAGCTGCAGGCCGCCGAGGAACATCACCGCCGTCAGCAACGAGGGGTAGCCGGGCACGGGATTGCCCAATACGAGCGTGCGCAGCACCGTGTATACGCCATAGCCGAAGGCGCCGAAGGCGCTGGCCAGGCCGACGTAGGTGGCCACTTTCAGCGGCACGCAGCTGAACGAAGTGATGCCCTCCAGCGCAAAATTCCACAGCTTCCAGTAGTTCCACTTGGTGGTGCCGGCATGGCGCGGCGCGCGCCGGTACAACACCGCCTTCTGGGAAAAGCCGACCCAGGCGAACAGGCCCTTCATGAAGCGGTGCTGCTCGCGCATCTGGCACACCGCGTGGACGGCGCGCCGGCTCAGCAGGCGGAAGTCGCCGGTGTCTTCCGGAATGCGCACCCGGCTCATCTTCTGGATCAGGCGGTAGAACAGGAAAGCCGTCAATTTCTTTGCCGCGCTCTCGCCCTCGCGCGAGGTGCGCTTGGCGTACACGACGTCATGGCCATCGCGCCATTCCTCGACCAGTTGGGGAATCAGCTCGGGCGGATCCTGCAGGTCGGCGTCGATGACGACGACGGCATCGGCGTCGGCATGGTCCAGGCCCGCCGTCATGGCGATCTCCTTGCCGAAATTCCGCGACAGGTCGACCAGGGTCACGCGCGCGTCGTGTTCGGCGAGCTGCCCGATCGCGTCCAGCGTGCCGTCGGTGCTGCCGTCGTTGACATAGATGACCTGGGTGCGCAGGTTCAGCGCGTCGAGCACCCTGCCCAGGCGCTGGTGGAACTCGGGCAGGACCTCCTGCTCGTTAAATACCGGCACCACGACCGCCAAGGTGTTATAGGCACGCGCGATCTCTTGTTCATGGAGCAGCATCTTCAGGTCCTCCCCCTAAATATCATCCATGTACCGGCAAGGTTGCAGCTCACCACCGCTGCCAGCGCCAGCGCCTGGGCCAGCAGGTAATGCCAGCCCAGCTTCAGGCACGCGCCCATCACCGCGGCGTTGACCGCGGCGCCGCAGCCGGCCATCAGCGCAAAGCGCGGAAAGGCCTGGCGATGCGGCGCCTGGCTGGAAAAGGTCCAGCGGCGATGCAGCAGGTAGTTCTCGGTCACCACCACCCAGAAGGCCAGCGAACTTGCGCCCAGTGCCGGCACGCCGCCCAGTTCCACCATGCTCCACAAGAGCGCGTAATACATGGCGGCGCCGGCCAGCCCGACCAGCGCGAAGCGGACCGGCAGCGGCGGCGTCAGTGCGCCGTGCCGCGGGCCACGTAGTACTGGGTCCATAGCAGGTTGCTGCCGGCGCCGCCGGCCAGCGTGCGCGCGAGCCACTGCAGGAAGCGCAGGCCCTGTTCGCCGCCGAACTCGGCGACCAGCGGCAGGTACATGCCGGTCCTGTGCTGTTCGGCGATCTCGAACCCGGCGCTTTGCAACTGGCGCTGCACGGTGCGCGCCGTCATCAGGTTGATATGTCCGGTCTCGAGCACCGGTTCGCGGTAGATGCGGCGCACCAGCTGGATCACGCCGGGCAGGAAGGCGATCTTGGCCGCCAGTTCGAGCGGGCTGTAACGCTGCGGCGTCGACAGCACCAGCACGCCGCCGGGCTTGAGCAGGCGCCGCATGCCGCGCAGCGCCGCGGCAGAGTCTTCGATATGCTCGATCACCTCGGTGCACAGGATCAGGTCGAAGCCCTGCGCCGGCAGCGTCGAGGCGCACACGTCGTCGCGCACCAGCTCCAGGTTGGCGATCGTCTGCTGCAGGCGGGCGGCGTGGCTCAGGTAGGCGTCTTCGATGTCCGCCGCCACCACCTGGCCGAACAGGCCGGCGAGCACCGGCAGGTAGACCCCGCAGCCCGGCCCGACCTCGAGCGCACGGCCGCCGGGACGCGCATGCCGGCGCAGCGTGTCGACGATCCAGTCGCGCCGGCTGCAGTGCAGCCAGCGCCGGGTCGGATTGCCGGACCGGTACAGGGTTTCCTGCAGGGCCACCAGTTCGCCGGGGGATGCCATGCCTGTCTCCTTCACGAGGACGCGCCGCGCTGCAGTACCGAAAAATGCTCGTCGCGATAGACCTCGCGAAAGCGCCCGCTCGCCAGCAGCAGCTGGCGGATCGGCGCATCGAGTGGCAGCAGCGCCAGGTCGACGCCGAGCCGCTCGAACTTCGCCTGCCAGTCCGCGCCGCCCAGGTAGACGTGCAGGTAGTCCTTGATGAACTGGTCGCCGTAGACGTCGGCGCGGCCGTCGACGGCGACCCGCATGCGCGGCGCCAGGCGGTAGATCAGGTAGCCGCCGTCGGCATATTCGTTGAACAGGTTGTGGCCGATGCCATGCGCTGCGACATAGTCGGCCGCGCCCTTGGGCAGCGCCAGCCCGCCGCGCGCGCTGTAATCCGCCGGACGGCCCTCGAGATAAGCCGGTATGCAGACGGCGATGGCGCAGGCGACCAGCCAGTTGATCACGAATTCGCCCTGGCCCAGCTCCTTGCCGGCGCCGCGCCGCTGCGCATACCAGCGCGCCGGCTTCGAGCTGCGCACCCAGTTTTCCAGGGCCGCGAGCATCCCGCGCGACAGCGCCAGCGCGGTGAACGGCACCAGCACCAGCACCGCCAGCGGCACATGGCGTGCGGCGATGCAGCCCTGCGCCGCGAAGAACAGCGGCACCACCAGTTCGGTCAGGTCCGGCTTGCGGGTCGCATGCGCATGGGCGACCAGGAGCAGCAGCACCAGCGCCAGGTAGGCCTTCCCGCCAAGGCCGTGGAAGTCCGGGCTCTGCCACTCCGCGATGAACTGGTTCGCCGCCATCCCGAGCACCTGGAACGGGTACAGCCAGCGTTCGAACAGGCCCGGATTGGCCAGGCTGGCCAGCACGACCAGGCCGGCCACCTGCGTCAGGCGCAGCAGCCGCCGTTTCTGCGCCGGGTCCCGCGCCGGCCGGTTGGCCCACGCCAGCCATTCGCAGGCAGCGAACAGCAGCACCAAGGCGATGCCGCCCACATACGCGGCATGCGCATTGACCCAGACGACCATCGTCGGGGGCAGCAGGAACAGCGCACGGGTCGAGGCGGAAGCCGCGTACTTGAAGTCGAGCAGGACGAACAGGTAGAGCGCGAAACAGGCGTAGGTCAGCAACTGGGGACGCGGGGCGATCCCCATGTAGAAGGCGACCACGCCGAGCGTCATCGGGATCCACACGGTGGCCGCCGAGGCGCCCAGCCGCCGCCCCGCCACGTAGGCCAACCCCATGGCAAACACGCACAGCGTCGCCCGCATGGCCGCCACCCCGGTCTCGCCGAATGCCGACGATATCCAGTACAGCAGTGCCTCGAACAGCCACTCGTGCAGGACCCAGGGCTGCCCCGCCCGCGTGAACGAAAAGATGTCGCCCGCCGGCAGCGCGCCGTGGGTGACGATGTATTCGCCGGTTTTGAGGTGCCAGAAGTAATCGGGATCGACCACGCGCGTCGACAGCAGGACGACGAAGGCGATAAAGCCGACGAGACAGGTTTTGTTGAGCCGCAGGAATCTGGTCATGGTCGGAGGCGGAGGGCCGGAATGGGATGTTTACGTCAGGCAAATTTTGCGGCCTCTAGGGCGGATCAATAATGACCTGCGGCAACATTTATGGATCCCGGGACGCCGTTTACTACGAACGGTCGAGTCCGCTACGCTGCGCCGCACCATTCACGCCACGCATGGTGGCCATCAGGAATCGTAATTAGTCATTTCCTCTGAGCAGGATCAGAATGGTGCAAGCCCACTCCAACCGGACGCAGCTGTTTTTGCGCCCGTTGCACAATGACGGCACCACAAGCAGTTCCAGACCCGATGACGCAGCGCCAGACCGAACCCACCCTCATCCCGCAGTCCCGGCGCGGAACGGGGCCGGCATGATCGTCCGCGACCGCCCTTCACCGCTGCGCCTGTTCTTGGTGGTGCGCGGCTCGGTCTTGCCGAACATCTGGAAAAGCCTGCTCGGCACCACCCTGCTGGCCATCGCCGTCACCTGGGCCCATGGCACGCCGTGGGGCCACAAGATCGCGATCGGCGCGATCCCCTTCACGCTGATGGGCCTTCCCCTCGCGATCTTCCTCGGCTTTCGCAACAACGCCGCCTACGACCGCTACTGGGAAGGCCGCAAGCAATGGGGCGAACTGGTGACGCGCAGCCGCAACCTGGCGCGCCAGTGCCTCTCGCTGATCGATGAAGATGCCACGCGCAGCCGCATGATCCGGCGCGCGATCGCCTTCGCGCACGCACTGCGCCACCGCCTGCGCGACAGCGATCCCGCGGCCGACGTCCAGTCCTGGCTGGAGCCCGGCGAATGGGCGCGCCTGCAGAACCTGCCCAACCTGACCCACGCGCTGATGCTGGAAATGGGCGCCGACATCAAGCACTGCCTGCGCGAGCGCCGCATCGACTCGGTACTGGTCCCCAGCATCGACGCCAGCCTGTCGGCGATGAACGGCGCCGCCACCGCCTGCGAACGCATCCGCGGTACGCCCATCCCCTTTTCCTACACCCTGCTGCTGCACCGCACCGCCTACCTGTACTGCGTGCTGCTTCCCTTTGGCATGGTCGACGCGATCGGCGAGCTGACCCCGCTGGTGACGCTGCTGGTCGCTTACACCTTCTTCGGCCTGGACGCCCTCGGCGACGAGATCGAGGAGCCCTTCGGCACCTCCGACCACGACCTGCCGCTCGAGGCCATGTGCCGCACCATCGAGATCGACCTGCGCACCGCGCTCGGCGACACCGACCTACCCCCGCCCCTGCTGCCGGTCGACTACCGGCTCAATTAAATCGCCTGGAAACAAAGCACATGAAGACTGAATACCTGGATCGAATCCGCTGCGCCCGGCTGCGCGCGCGCGTCACCGGTGCTGCCGATGCAGCCAGCTGGATCAAGGACGGCATGACCGTCGGCATGAGCGGCTTCACGCGCGCCGGCGACGTCAAGCTGGTCCCGAGCGCGCTGGCTGAACGCGCGCGCCGCGAGCCGCTGAAGATCACGCTGCTCACCGGCGCCTCGCTCGGTAACGACACCGATAAACTGCTCACCGAGGCCGGGGCGCTGGCGCGCCGCATGCCCTTCCAGGTCGACCCGGTGCTGCGCGCGGCCATCAACCGCGGTGAGGTGATGTACATCGACCAGCACCTGTCCGAGACTGTCGAACAGCTGCGCAGCCGCCACATCAAGCCGGTCGACGTGGCGGTGGTCGAGGCGGTGGCGATCACGGAGAGCGGTGCGATCGTTCCCACGACCTCGGTCGGCAACAGCGCCAGCTTCGCGATCCTGGCCGACAAGGTCATAGTCGAGATCAACCTGGCGCAGCCGACCGGTCTCGAAGGCCTGCACGACATCTGGATTCCCAAAAAGCGTCCGATGCGCGAGCCGGTCCCGGTCATGTCGGTCGAGCAGCGCGCCGGCACGCCCTGGATCGAGATCCCGCCCGAGAAGATCGTCGCCATCGTGATCACCGACCAGCCGGACAGCACCTCGTCCGTGCTGCCGCCGGACGAAGACACCGCGGCGATCGCCGGCCACCTGGTGCGCTTCTTCGAGGACGAGATCATTGCGGGGCGCCTGACCAGCAGCCTGCTGCCGCTGCAGGCCGGCATCGGCACCATCGCCAACGCGGTGCTGGCCGGCTTCGTCCACAGTCCCTTCCATCACCTGACCATGTATTCGGAGGTGCTGCAGGACTCGACCTTCGACCTGTTCGACGCCGGCAAGCTCGAATTCGCGTCCGGCTCCTCGATCACGCTCTCGCCCGAGAAAAGCGCGCAGGTGTTCCGCGATTTCGAGCGCTACAGGGACAGGCTGGTGCTGCGCCCGCAGGAAGTGTCGAACCATCCGGAACTGATCCGGCGCCTCGGCATCATCGCCATCAACACGGCGCTGGAAGCCGACATCTACGGCAACATCAACTCGACCCACGTGTCGGGCACCCACATGATGAACGGGATCGGCGGCTCGGGCGACTTCGCGCGCAATGCCTACCTGTCGGTGTTCGCCACCAAGTCCACGGCCAAGGCCGGGCGCGTGTCCTCGATCGTGCCGATGGTGACCCACGTCGATCACAGTGAGCACGACGTCGACATCATCGTCACCGAGCTGGGACTGGCCGACCTGCGCGGCCTTGCCCCGCGCGAACGCGCCGAGGCGATCATCGAGAACTGCGTGGCCGAGCCGTATAAGACGATGCTGCGCGAATACGTGGCGGAGGCGCAGCAGCGTGGCGGCCAGACCCCGCACGTGCTGGAAAAGGCGTTTGCCTGGCACACGCGCTACCGCGAGACCGGTTCGATGCTGGTCAAGGATTGACGCAAGCCCGCGGTCTGGTGTGCAATACGCAACCATGACCGCTACCTCCACCCCGAAACCGAAGCGCCGCCTGCGCAAGATCCTGCTTGCCCTCGGCGGCGCCGTCGTCATCGCCCTCGCCGCCATTCCGCTGGCGCGCAACCTGGAACACGGCCCGCTGGACGCCTCCGCGCGTCGGCAGGCGCCCGGCCAGTTCGTCACGCTCTCGCACGGCATCGTCCACGTGCGCATCGCCGGCCCCGAACAGGGCCGCCCGGTGGTGCTGGTGCACGGCTTTTCGGTGCCGAACTACGTGTTCGACCAGACCAGCGCCGACCTGGCGGCCAGCGGCTTCCGCGTGATCCGTTTCGACCTGTACGGGCGCGGCTGGAGCGACCGCCCGGACCTCGACTACGACCGCGAACTGTTCGCCAACCAGCTGCTTGAACTGATGGACACGCTGCAGCTGCCGAAGGCCGACCTGGTCGGCCTGTCGATGGGCGGCGCGATCGTCGGGCGCTTCGCCGCCGAGCATCCGGAGCGGGTGCGCAGCCTGGCGCTGGTGG
Source organism: Telluria sp. GW821-FHT07G12 (assembly GCF_059418525.1). Lineage (NCBI taxonomy): Bacteria > Pseudomonadati > Pseudomonadota > Betaproteobacteria > Burkholderiales > Oxalobacteraceae > Telluria > Telluria sp. GW821-FHT07G12. The sequence continues at coordinate 112,612 of NZ_JBWKQA010000010.1, forward strand.
CGCCCCTGACCCAGCCGCAGGACATCAGCGTGATGGCCTGGCCGGGCGTCGGCGAATGGCTGATGCGCAGCTGGTACCTGCCGAAGCTGGCAGGCAGCCAGCTCGAGGATTTTCCGCACCCGCAGCAGCCGCCCGGCTGGGCCGAGCGCTTCCAGCCGCAGATGCGCTACGACGGTTTCGGCCGCGCGATCCTGTCGACCATGCGCCACGTGATCACGCAATCCTCGCTGCCGGATTTCGAGAAGCTCGGCAAAAGCAGACTGCCGGTGCTGCTGGTGTGGGGCGAGGCTGACAAAACCGTGCCCTATGCCCAGCACGCCGCCGTGCAGCGCGCGATACCGCAGGCGCAGTTCATCTCGCTGCCCGCGACCGGCCATCTGGCGGTGGTCGAGGAACCGGCGCTGACCGACCCGCAGCTGGCCGCCTTCTTCAAGCGAAATTAAATAAAAAAACACCAGCCCGCAGGCTGGTGTCTTATTTGCTGCCGGCCGATCGAATGCGATCAATAGCCGCGGCCACCGCTGGTGCCCGTGCCCGTGGTGCCAGTGCCTGTGGTACCGGTGCCGGTCGTGCCGGTGGCGCTGGTGCCGGACGAGCTGGTGCCCGAGGTGCCGGTGCTGCCGCTCATGCCGCTGGTGCCGGTCGAGCCCGAGCCCATGGTGCCGGTGGCGCCACTGGTGCCGGTGCTGCCGGACGAGCCGGTGCCGGTGCCCATGCTGCCGCTGGTGCCGCTGCTACCCGACGAGCCGGTGCCGGTGCCGGTGCCGGTGCCCATGCTGCCGCTACCGGAAGTGCCGCTCGAGGAGCCGCTGGTGCCCATGCTGCCGCTGCCCGAGGTGCCGCTGGAACCCGACGAGCCGGTGCCGCTGCCGCTGCTCGAGGAGCCGCTGCTGCTGTCCATGCCCGAGCTGCTGGACGAGCCGGTGGTGCCGCTGCTGCTCGAGCCCGAGCTGCTGCTATGTTTCTTGGCTTTCTTTTTGCTCGACTTGTGTGGGGTCGATTTGCTGGTGGACTGGTCCGCCTGTGCGCTGGCATTGGCGTCGCCGGTGGAAGAAGCGTTGGTGCTTTGCGCCTGGGCGCTGCCGATACCGAACATCGCTACTGCAACAGAAGCACCGAGCAGGCCTTTCAGTAACTTATTCATTTTCATGTCGCTCTCCTAATGGATTTGGGGCAAAAAGCTCAACAATATCAACGAGATAAATTGAGGGTTCGCAGTGTAGAACGGCCGCGGCAAAGCGTGCGCGCGTTAGCCGCCTGGAAACACATAGCGACAAATCGGCGACACATTCGTGCGAATCGAGCGCGTTGAACGACAATAAAAACGCCGGGCAAGCCGGCGTCCTCGTTAGTGCATTGCGGCAACCGCTGGGGCGGCCGGCGGCGCATGCAGCGCCGCAGCTTCGGCAGCCAACGTGCCCAGCCTCGTGTACAGCTCCAGCACGTTGCTCTTGTCGTCCGGATAGACCCGGTTCGACAGCAGCACGTAGAAGCTGCGCGAGCCCGGATCGATCCACAGCACGCAGCCGGTAAAGCCCGTGTGGCCGTAGCTGCCGACCGGGAACACGGTGCCGCGCGGCCGCACGGCATATGGCGAGTTGATGTCCATGCCCAGGCCGCGCAAGGCCTCGATGCCGCTCGGCGATTGCACCGTCGTCATCAGGCGCACGCTCTCGGCGCTGAGGACGCGCACGCCATCCAGCTCGCCTTTGTTCAGCAACATGCGCGCGTAGCGGGCGACGTCGCGGGCGGTGGTGAACACGCCTGCCGAGCCGGCCACGCCGTCCATGCGGCGCGCGGTCGGATCGTGCACCACGCCCTGCAGCAGCTGGCCGGGCGCGAGGTCGCCGTGCGCCGAGCCCTCGCCCTCTTTGCCCTTCTGGGTCGGGGCGATCAGCGCGGCGGCGGCATCTCCCCGGCGCAGCGGCAGATAGCCGGTATCGGCCATCTTGAGTGGCTCAAAAATGCGGGTGCGCGCGAATTCGTCCAGCGGCATGCCGGACACTTTCTGCACCAGCTGGCCCAGCAGGATGTAGTTGATGTCCGAATAGCGGAAAAACGTGCCGGGCGGATGGGTCACGACCTGGCTGCAGGCCAGCGCATGGGCGGCCGCATCGCCGTGCCAGGCGGGCTTTGCCGGCAGGCCGGCGGGCAGGCCCGAGCTGTGGGTCAGCAGGTGGCGGATCGTGAGCGTCTCCTTGCCGCCGTTCGCACATTCCGGAAAGTAAGCCGTCAGCCTGGCATCGAGGTCGATTTTTCCCTCTTCAGCCAGCTTCAGGACCGAGGGCGCGGTAGACAGCACCTTGCTCAGGGACGCCGCGTCGAACACCGTGCCGGTAGTGACGGCGCGCGCATCGGTTTCGTAGCTGAGCTTGCCGTATGCCTGTTCGTAGACGGCGCCCGCGTGCTCGACGTGGACCACGGCGCCCGGCAGCTTGTGCGCGGCAATGGCTTCCTGCACGGCGGCGTCGATTTGCGGCAGGCGCGCGGGGTCCAGGGTTTCCGCGAGGGATAGTGGGGCGACACGGCCGTGAATGCAGCCGCTGAGCAGGACGGACATGCCGGCTGCGGCAATCAGGGAGAGGAACAGCGGACGGAAGGCGGATCGGGTCATGATGCGGTCTTGGCGAAATTGAACCAATGCATCATAGGCAGGCGCCCAGGCGGGGTCAAGCGAGGCACCGTCGGCGAAAAAAAACCGATCGGCGTATCATGGACCCATGATTCCACTCTCGATACTCGACCTCGCCCCCATCGTTGAGGGCGGCACCGCTGCCGATTCCTTCCGCAACTCGCTCGACCTTGCCCAGCATGGCGAGCGCTGGGGCTACAACCGCTTCTGGCTGGCCGAACACCACGGCATGCCGGGCATCGCCAGTGCGGCGACTGCCGTCCTGATGTGCCATGTTGCCAACGGCACCTCGACGATCCGCATCGGCGCCGGCGGCATCATGCTGCCGAACCATTCACCGCTGGTGATCGCCGAACAATTCGGCACGCTCGCTTCGCTGTTCCCGGGCCGCATCGACCTAGGCCTGGGCCGCGCGCCCGGCTCGGACCACACCACCGCGCGCGCACTGCGCCGCAACCTGGCGTCCGACGCCGACGAGTTCCCGCAGGACGTGGTGGAACTGATGGATTACTTTGCCGATTCGCCGCGCCGCCAGGTCCGCGCGGTGCCCGGCGCCGGGCTCGACGTGCCGGTGTGGATCCTCGGTTCCAGCCTGTTCGGCGCCCAGCTGGCGGCCGCGCTCGGCCTGCCCTACGCTTTCGCCTCCCACTTCGCGCCGCAGATGATGATGCAGGCGATCGAGCTCTACCGTGCGACCTTCCGCCCCTCGGCCCAGCTCGACAAGCCTTACGTGATGCTCGGCTTTAACGTGTTCGCCGCGGATACCGATGCCGAAGCGCACCTCCGCGCGACCTCGATGCAGCAGGCGTTCGTCAACCTGCGCAGCGGCCGCCCGACCAGGCTGAAACCGCCGGTCGAAGGCTATCTCGATCTGCTGAGCCCGCCGGAACGGTCCATGCTGGACTCGGTACTGTCGTGCACGGCCATCGGCTCGCCCGCCACCGTCTCGGCCCAGCTGAAGGCCTTCATCGAACGCACCGGCGCCGACGAGCTGATGGTCACCTCGCAGATCTTCGACCACGCTGCGCGCCTGCGTTCCTACGAAATCACGGCGGATATCGCGCGGGGCAGCTGAATGCCTGTTTCGGTGGGTTGGCGAACAGTCGAACACGTTCGCCAAGCCTAGGCTGGACGCATCAACCTTCTAACGGAGTCATGTCATGAAAGCCAAACTGATCGCCGCATCCCTCGTGATGTCGCTGGCCTCGACCGGCGTTGCCTACGCCAAACCCAGCTGCCTGAAAGGCGCGGCCGCGGGCGCCGTCGGCGGCCACTTCCTCGGCAAGCACCACGTGCTCGGCGCGGCCGTCGGCTGCGCCGTGGGCCACCACATGTCCAAGAAGCAGGAGCGCGAGCAGGCGCAAGCCCAGGCTCAGGCAAATGCGCAAGCCCAAGCCAATGCCCGGGCGCAGAACGGCCAGGCGCCGGCACCGCGCAGGTAAGCCGCTACTTTAAGAAGTAAGCTGAGCGCCCGAAACGGCTTCAGGGCCGTTTCAGGCGCTCAGGTTCAGGCGTCGCCGGTGCCCGCCTGCAGCGCATCGATCAGTTCGCGCGTCGACCTGACACGTCCCATGTTGCGGAACACGTTCTGGCAGGAGAACTGGTGCGCGTCCGCGCTCATGCTGCTCATCGCATCTTCCGCGAAGATCAGCTCGAAGCCGCGGTCGAAAGCCGCGCGCGCGGTCGACTCGACGCCATAGTTGGTGGCGATGCCGCTCATGATGATGGTCTTGATGCCGCGCCGGCGCAGCAGCTGCTCGAGCTCGGTGCCGTAGAAGGCGCCCCACTGGCGCTTGGTCACGACGATATCGTTCGCCTGCACCTGGGCTTCATCCGCAAAATGGACCGCTTCCGGCGGCGGTGCCGGCGTACCGGGCTTGCGCACCGGATTGTCGGCGGGCAGCGACAGCAATTCGTCCACCAGCACGCGCACGAAGATCACCATGCCGCCGCGGTCGCGCATCTCGCCGGCGAGCAGCACGCAATTGCCCACCACGCGCTCGGCCGGATGCGGTTCCAGTTCCCTTTTCACATTGAAGTTCTGCAGATCGATCTGCACCAGGGCGGTACGGCCGATATCGATATTCAGTTCGTTCATGAGTGCTTCCTCCTTGGCCCAAGTATTCATCAGGCGCGGATTCGGCGGCGCGCGGACCTGTCGCCTCACCGTCAATACTGACCATGCCCGCTCCCTGTGATAGATTCCTCAGATCAATCACAGAGACGGCAGCAGCCGACCACCATGAAGAACATCGCCATCGTCGGCGCCAGCGCGCTGCTGGCGGCCTGCGCCACCACCCAGCCTCCCCTCACCGACTACAGCCTTGGCTCCGGCGCCGCCCGCAGCGAAGCCCAGCAAGCCCTCGAATTCGACAAGGCCGACCTCAAGCTGCGCATCGAACCGGCCACCCGCAGCATCGCCGGTGACGTCACGCTCACTTTCGGCACCCGCGCAGCCCTGTCCAGCATCGAACTCGACCTGGACCGCAACCTGCCGATCGACGCCATTGACGTCGACGGCCAGGCGCTGCCCGCCGGCAGCTGGCGCAATCCGGAAGGCAAGCTGACCATCGACCTGCCGCGCCCGCTGGAACCTGGCAAGCAGATCGCGGTGCGCGTGCAGTACCACGGCAAGCCCCACGTGGCCAAGAAGGCGCCCTGGGACGGCGGCTTCGTGTGGTCGCAAACGCCGGACGGCCAGCCTTGGGTGGCCAGCGCCGTACAGGGCGAAGGCTGCGACCTGTTCTGGCCCTGCATCGACCATCCGACCGGCAAGGCCAAGGTGGTCGACGAGCACATCACGGTGCCGAGCCCGCTGGTCGCGGCCGGCAACGGCATAGCCATGGGGATGGATGAGAAGGACGGCTGGCGCACTTACCACTGGCGCACCAGGAACCCGAGCACCTACGGCATCTCGATCAATGTCGCGCCCTACCAGCTGCTGTCCGGCGAGTACCGCAGCCGCTACGGCAACGTGATTCCGCTGCGCATGTGGTACCTGCCGCAGAACGAAAAGGGTGCCAAGGAACTGTTCGCCGAGTTCGCGCCAATGCTGGACTTCTTTGAAAGCACCATCGGCCCCTACCCCTTCGGCGACGAAAAGATGGGCGTGGTCGAGACCCCGCACAAGGGCATGGAGCACCAGACCATCAATGCCTACGGCAACAAGTACGCGAAGACGGCCTACGGTTACGACGAGCTGCTGCAGCACGAGTTCGCCCACGAATGGTTCGGTAACCAGCTAACCAACGCCAACTGGGACGACATGTGGCTGCACGAGGGACTCGGCAGCTACATGCAGCCGCTGTACATGCAGAGCCTGCGCGGCGACCTCGAGTATTTCGCCGAGCTGATGCACCAGCGCGGCATGATCGAGAACAAGGCGCCGATGGTGTCCGGCAAGCCCAAGCTGGAAGAAGACGTCTACGATATCAAGCGCGGCGGCCCCGGCCAGGACATCTACAACAAGGGCTCGCTGGTCATGCACAGCTTGCGCAGCCTGATAGGCGACGAAGCCTTCTTCCGTGCCGTGCGCGAAGAAGTCTACGGCACGCCCGACCCGCGCCCCGGCAATTTCGCGCCGCGCTACGGCACGACGCCGGAGTTCATGGCCATCGTCAAGCGCGTGAGCGGGCGCGACCTGGACTGGTTCTTCCAGGCTTACCTGTACCAGAAGGAGTTACCGGAGCTGCAGGCGACGCGCAGCGGCAATACATTGGAGCTGGCGTGGAAGACGGAAAAGAACACGCCCTTCCCGATGCCGGTCGAGGTGAAAGTCGGGGACCGTGTGGTGAATGTGCCGATGACGGACGGGCGCGGCAGTGTGCCGCTGCCGGAAGGCGTGGCTTATACGCTGGATCCGCATTCGAAGGTGCTGCGCAGGGAGCAGCATATCGAGCGCTATCACCAGTGGCAGGAAGAGATGAAGAAGAAGCGGGAGAAGGAAAAGGCCGCAACGTAAGCGTCATTCCCGCAGCCTTCAAACGTCATTCCCGCAGGAGCGGGAATGACGTGCTTAAGCTAACAATGTCCGCTTAAGCCAACGATCTATTACTTCGAAGCGTTCTGCATCTTCTCGCCAGTACGCTCCAGCGCGCGGCCGGTAGCGGCGGTCGCATCCTTCGCGCCTTCCTTCACGTTGGCAGCGGCTTCTTTCGACTCCTGGCGCACTTCGGCGCCGGCTTCGTGCATGTTGGCGGCGGCGCGGTCGGCGGCGGCATCGACTTTCACGGCAGCGCGGTCGGTGGCGGCGTCGATTTTCTCGCCGGCACGGGCGGCGGCGGCGTTGGCGTCGGCAGCGGCTTCACGAGTCGTTGCGGCGGCGTTGGCGCCGGCATCGTCGACGGCCTTGCCTGCAGCCTGGGCAGGGCCCATGCCTTCGGTCTTGGCCGGTTCGGCCTTGTGGCAGCCGGTCATCAGCACGGCAGCAGCAAAAACGATGCTCGAGAGAGAAATGGTCGTGGTCTTCATGATGGGCTCCTGTTGTTATTAAATAAACAAAGTGTATGGACGTATCCTACACGCCAAAAGCCCCGCGCACGATTGCCAAATGTGCCAAACCGTAACAAAAAATCATCTTCCGTGGGGCAGCGCACGCAGCCCGGTTACATCTCTTTGCAAACCCGGCCGTTCAGGGCACCACATTGCCGTCGGCGTCGATTTTTCGTACCTCGCCCAGTCCCAGCGCCCTCACATCGGCCTCAATCTTGCTCATATCGCCCACGACGATCCATAGCTGTCGCTTCGGCAAAATAGTCCGTGCCGCCAGCGCATTCAGCTCCGCCGTGCCGAGGCCCAGCACCTGGTCCGTGTAGGTGTTGTAGTAGTCGCCCGGCAGGCGGTACTGCAGGATGGTGGCGTACCCGTTGCTGAGCTGGGCGATGGTCTCGAAGGCACCGGGCAGGCCGAGGGTCTCGTTGTCCTGGGCCGCCTTCAGCTCGGGCTGCGTGATCGGCCGCGCGCCGGCGATGTCGGCGTACTCGCGCAGCAGCTCGCGCAGGGCCGGCGCGGTCTTGTCGGTCTGCACCGGCGAGCCGCTGAACAGGATGCGCTGCCCGACCGCTGCCACCAGCGAGGAGCCGACGCCGTACGACCAGTGTTTATCTTCGCGCAGGTTCATGTTCAGGCGCGAGCTGAAAGTGCCGCCGAACACGTCGTTCAGCAGGTTCAGCGCCACCGCATCCGGCGTATTGCGCGGCGGCGCCAGCTGGGCGCCGACGATGTCGCTCTGCAGCGCGCCCGGACGGTCGATCAGGTAGATGACGGTGCGATCCGGCTGCGCCACCTGCGCCACATTTTTCGAAGGCACCTCGCCCTGCCGCCAGCCGGCGAAAGCCTTTTCTAGCAGCGGGGTCAAGGCCGCCATGGTGGTGTCGCCCACTACCAGCAAGGTCGCATTGTTCGGCTTGAACCAGGCCTGGTGGTAGCGCACCAGGTCGGCCCGCGTCATGCGCGCGACCGCTGCCTCGGTACCGGTGCCCGTCAGCGGCAAGCCGTAGGCGTGGTCCTTGCCGTAGATGAGTCCCGGCAGCACGCGCAGCGCCATCGCGCGCGGCACCGTCTTTTCGCGGGCGATGGCGGCGATGCGGTCGCGCTGCAGGCGTTCGAAGTCGGCCTGTGGGAAGGACGGGTGCAGCACCAGGTCGGCATACAGGCCCAGCGCGCGCGGCAAGGTGGGCGTCAACACGTTCATGTTGACGAAGGCGCCGTCCAGATTGGTGGCGGCGCCGAAGGAGGCGCCCAGCGCTTCCAGCTCGGCGCTGATCTGCAGGGATGAGCGGGTCTGCGTCCCCTCTTCCAGCATGCGCAAGCTCAGGCTGGCCAGGCCGGGCAGCTCATGCGAATCGGAGGCGAAGCCGGCGTCGATCATCATCGATACATTGATGACCGGCGCACCGTGGCGCTCGGCCAGCACCACCTTCAGCCCGTTCGACAGCAGCGCCGACTGCATGGGCGGCAAATGCAGCTTTTCCGGGTGGCCGGCCGGCGGTCCCTTGCTGCGGTCCAGCGTCGTCACCGAGGGCGCCAGTCCGGCCGGGAAGGGATCGACCTGCAGCACATAGTCGCCGTCGGCCAGCCAGTCCAGCATGGCTTGCCGCACCATGCTCGGCGTCGCCGCCTGGATGCGCTTCAGATAGGTCTTGTAGCAGTCCGGATCCCCGGTGAAGGTGATGCAGCGTGCCAGCATGTCGCTCTTGCCGCCAAAGCCGCCGACGCGCTCGACGGTGCGCGCGTACTGCGCCAGGATCGCCGTCTTCGCCAGGCGCAGCTCGTCCTCGCGCGGCCCCGTTTTCATCAGCGCGCGCAATTCCTCGTCGGCGATGCGCTCCATGCGCGCGACGTCGGCGCCGGGCTGCGCCGTCAGGTTGACGCCGAACTGGCCGGCGACCTCGCTGGAGTCGTCGCTGGAAAAGGCGGACGTCGCCAGCTGCTCCTTCACCACCAGGCGCTGGTACAGGCGCGAGGTCTTGCTGCCGCCCAGTACGTGGGCCGCAAGATCCAGCAGCGCTTCTTCCGGCGTATCGGCGCCCGGCACGTTCCAGACGCGGTAGATGCGCGCCTGCGGCACGCGGTCCTGCACGCTGGTGCGGTGCGTGCCGCTGCGCTTTGCGATCCAGGCACGCTGCTTGGCCACGGGCGGGCCGGGCGGGATGTCGCCGTAATACTTCTCGACCTTCTCGCGCGCCTGCGCGGGCGTGATGTCGCCAGCCAGCACCAGCACCACATTGCCCGGGCCGTAGTTCCCGCGGAACCAGTCGGTGACGTCCTGCATGGAGGCGGCGTCGAGGTCTTCCATCGCGCCTATCGTGGTCCAGGAATACGGGTGATTGGCCGGCCAGGTGTTCGCGGTGACGATCTGCTCGACCACGCCATACGGCTGGTTCTCGCGCTGGCGCTTCTCGTTCTGCACCACGCCGCGCTGCAGGTCCAGCTTCTTCTGGTCGAGCACCCCCAGCAGGTGGCCCATGCGGTCGCTCTCGGCAAACAGCGCGTAGTCGAGCATCGAGGTCGGCACGGTCTCGAAGTAGTTGGTGCGGTCTTTATTCGTGGTGCCATTCAAGTCGCTCGCGCCTATGCCCTCCAGCGCCGAGAGAAAGGTCTTGTTGAAGTTGGCGCTGCCCGAAAACATCAGGTGCTCGAACAGGTGGGCGAAACCTGTCTTGCCCGGTTTCTCGTTCTTGGAGCCGACGTGGTACCAGGTGTTCACCGCCACCACGGGCGATTTGTGATCCTCATGCACAAGTACGGTCAGGCCGTTCTTCAGCACGAACTTCGTGTAAGGGATGTCGGGGATGGGGATGTCGACGGCGCTCGGTGCCGCGGCGGAAGAGACTGACATCAGCATGGCCAGCAGCAGGGCCAGAAGCATGGATGGGCGCATGCGCTACCTCCTGGAATCCGGGCCGCCCATTCTAAGCCGGCCTGCCGGGCACACGAATCGGGCGCCCTGGATGAATATTCGAAAATTTCGATTAAACGCGCGCAAATAATCCGTTTTTCATTGCCGATCCACCATCGCATAATGACTCCATCGCAGCGAGCACACAGCAGACTCAAGCTTCGAAGCGATCGACTAAGCTAACCAAAGGAGCCAAGCATGTACCTGATTTCCCTCGGCGTCGGCCTGCTGGTCGGTGCGATCTACGGCCTGCTGGGCGTGCGTTCGCCGGCGCCTCCGGCCGTCGCCCTGATCGGCCTGCTGGGCATGCTGATCGGCGAGCAGGCCGTGCCACTGGCAAAACATCTGATTCACCAATTCATCCACTAAACCTGAAGGAGCACATCATGAGCAACCCGAAACTGGAAGTCCTGACCCCGCAAAACTCGCAGCTGATCATCATCGACCACCAGCCGCAGATGGCCTTCGGCGTGCAGTCGATCGACCGCCAGACCCTGAAGAACAACGTGGTCGGCCTGGCCAAGGCAGCCAAGGCCTTCGGCATCCCGACCACGATCACCACCGTCGAATCGGACTCCTTCTCCGGCAAGACCTACCCGGAAATCCTGGACGTGTTCCCCGACCACGTCATCCTCGAACGCAGCTCGATGAACTCCTGGGACGACCAGAAAGTGCGCGACGCCCTGAAAGCCAACGGCCGCAAGAAGATCATCGTGGCCGGCCTGTGGACCGAAGTCTGCAACACCACCTTCGCGCTCTCCGCCATGCTGGAAGGCGACTACGAGATCTACATGGTGGCCGACGCCTCCGGCGGCACCTCGAAGGATGCCCACGACTTCGCGATGCAGCGCATGGTGCAGGCCGGCGTGGTCCCGATGACCTGGCAGCAGGTGCTGCTGGAATGGCAGCGCGACTGGGCGCACCGCGACACCTACGATGCCGTGATCAAGATCGTCACCGAGCACTCCGGCGCATACGGCATGGGCGTCGACTACGCCTACACGATGGTGCACAAGGCGCCGGCGCGCAACCAGGGCCATAACGAGGTGCTGGCTCCGGTCCCGGCCCCGATTCGCTGATACCATCTTCATAACCAGGGAGTCGATCATGCAGGCACAGTCCACCGCGGCGAAAACGCCAACGCTCATCCTCATCAACGGCAGGTTCGCCACGCTGGACCGCGAGCGGCCAGAGGCCAGCGCGGTCGCCATCCGCGACGGCCGCTTCCTCGCGGTCGGCAGCGCGGAGGAAGCGATGCGCCACCGCGGGGCGGGCAGCCAGGTAATCGACCTGAACGGCCGCACCGTGGTGCCGGGCCTGAACGACTCCCACCTGCACCTGATCCGCGGCGGCTTGAACTACAACCTCGAGCTGCGCTGGGAAGGCGTGCCCTCCCTTAGCGACGCCCTGCGCATGCTGAAGGAGCAGGCCGAGCGCACCCCGAATCCGCAGTGGGTGCGGGTGGTGGGCGGCTGGAGCGAATTCCAGTTTGCCGAGCGCCGCATGCCGACGCTGGAAGAGATCAACGCCGCCGCGCCCGACACCCCGGTGTTCATCCTGCACCTGTACGACCGCGCCCTGCTGAACCGCGCCGCCCTGCGCGCCGTCGGCTACACCAAGGACACGCCGAACCCTCCGGGCGGCGAAATCCAGCGTGACGCTGCCGGCAACCCGACCGGCATGCTGATCGCCCGCCCGAACGCGATGATCCTGTATGCGACGCTGGCCAAGGGCCCGAAGCTGCCCTACGACCTGCAGGTGAATTCGACGCGCCAGTTCATGCGCGAACTGAACCGCCTCGGCATCACCAGTGCGATCGACGCCGGCGGCGGCTTCCAGAACTATCCCGAGGATTACGCCGTCATCGAGGAGCTCGACCGCAACAAGCAGCTGAGCATCCGCATCGCCTACAACCTCTTCACGCAGAACAAGGGCCAGGAGCTGGAGGACTTCCAGCGCTGGACCAGGATGGTGACGCCGGGCCAGGGCAGCGACTACTACCGCCACAACGGCGCCGGCGAGATGCTGGTGTTCTCGGCGGCCGACTTCGAGGACTTCCTGGAACCGCGTCCGGAGCTGGCGCACGGCATGGAAGACGAACTGGAAAAGGTGGTGCGCCATCTGGTGGCGAGCCGCTGGCCCTTCCGCCTGCATGCGACTTACGACGAATCGATCACGCGCATGCTGGACGTGTTCGAGAAGGTCAACCGCGACATCCCCTTCAATGGCCTGCACTGGATGTTCGACCACTGCGAGACCATCAGCCAGCACAACATCGAGCGCGTGAAAGCGCTGGGCGGCGGCATCGCCATCCAGCACCGCATGGCCTTCCAGGGCGAGTACTTCGTCGACCGCTACGGCAAGGAGGCCGCGAAGGCCACGCCGCCGGTCAGGCAGATGCTGGAGACAGGCGTGCCGGTAGGCGCAGGCACCGACGCCACCCGAGTGGCCAGCTACAACCCGTGGACCGCGCTGTACTGGCTGGTGACCGGCCGCACCGTGGGCGGCCTGCCGCTGTACGGCGACAATGGCCTGCTCGAGCGCAGCACCGCATTGGAGTTGTGGACCGCGGGCAGCGCGTGGTTCTCCAACGAGCAGGGACGCAAGGGCCGCATCCAGGCCGGCATGCTGGCCGACCTGGCGGTGCTGTCGAAGGATTTCTTTACGGTGCCCGAGGAAGAGATCAAGGCGCTGGAATCGGTGCTGACCGTGGTCGGCGGCGACATCGTCTACGGCGCCGCCGAATTCACCAGCCTGGGGCCGCCGCCGATTCCGGTACTGCCGGAGTGGTCACCGGTGCAGAAGGTGCCCGGACACTGGCGCAAGGCTGGTGTGCAAACTACGGCGCAGCCGCAGTCACACATGGCCATGCCGCACCAGTGCTCCGGCCCCTGCGGCGTGCACGCCCACGCCCACGACAAGGCGCGCAAGTCGAACGTGCCGGTGCAGGACTTCGGCGGCTTCTGGGGCGCCTTCGGCTGCAGCTGCTTCGCTTTCTGACGGGGACACAGCATGGACGCGAAAAGTTTCCAGCGCCTGCAGGGCGTCGGCATGGGCTTCCTGGCGGGCTACGTCGATACCCTCGGCTTCAGCGCTTTGTTCGGCCTGTTCACGGCCCACGTCACCGGCAACTTCGTGCTGATCGCGGTGGCGCTGGCCGATCCGGGCCAGACGCCGACCTTGTTGAAACTGCTGGCCTTCCCGGCCTTCATCCTGGGCGTGGCCGCGGCCAGGCTGCTTGTGGCGAGCTGCGAGCGGCGCGGCAAGCCGGCCACCAAGCCCTCTTATCTGCTGCAGCTGGTGCTGCTGGTCGGCTTCATGGTCTGCGGCATGCTGGCCGAGCCGGTGGGCCGTCAAGCCGGTGCGCTGGCGATGGCGGCCGGCCTGTTCGGCGCGGCGGCGATGGGGGCGCACAGCGCGGCCAGCAAGCTGCTGCTGTCGCACCTGGCGCCCACCTCGATGATGACCGGGAACGTGACCCAGCTGGTGATCGACACGGTCGACCGCCTGCGTGGCGTGGCCGACCCCGCAACCAGGGCGCGCTGCGCCAAGTTCTTCTGGCCGGTGCTGGCGTTTGCGCTGGGCTGCGGGGCGGCGGCCTTTGCATATATCGCTGTGGGCTTCGTGGCGCTGATCCTGCCGGTGGCGATCCTGGCTGTGCATGTGTGGCTGCCGGAGCCGGCAGCGCAGTGAAGCGCTCAGTCGAACTTCACCAGATCCTTGAAGATCAGCTGCCCCCAGCTGTTTCCGCGCGCCTGCACGAGCAACCCACCTTCAGACAGCCGGCCAAGCTTGACCGGCGCGAAGCCGAGATCTTCCGCAAGGGCGCCGATCTCCGCCGCGGCGCCGTCGTCGTCGCTCGACAGGAACACGACTCGCCTGCCGCCATGGACGGCCGGATCCTGTGCAAGGACGCTTGCCCCCAGATGATTGAAGCCCTTGACCAGCCGCCCACCGCTGAAAGCCTGCGCGACGAAGCTGGCGGATGGTTGCCCGCCCAGCGTTTCGGCAGGCACGCCGTAGGCATTGGTCACGTCGACGATGGTCTTTCCCTGCCAGGAGGGGAGCGCCTTCGCCACATCCGGGTGCGACTCGAAACGGACAGCCAGGAAGATGACGTCCGCCTTGACGGCGTCCTCCAGTTTGCGGGGAATGACTCCCGGGCCGATCGCGGCCGCGTCGGCAGCGAAGCTTTCCGGGTCGCGCGTGCTTGCCACCGATACTTCAATGCCTTTGCGGGCAAACGCCTTCGCCAGAGCGTGGCCGATCTTGCCGAAACCAATAATTGCGTAGCTCATATATTCTCCCTGATTAGATCTGCGCCAGGCCGCCGTCGACGGCGAGCTCGCTGGCGGTCATGAAACTGCTGTCCTCCGACGCGAGAAAAGCGGCCGCTGCGCCGATCTCCGCCGGATCGGCCATGCGCTGCAAGGGATTCATCGAGGCGAAGGCCTTCATGCCCTCCACGCCCAGTGCTTCCTTCGCCAATTCAGTCGCAGTCGGTCCGGGCGACAGCACGTTGACCCGGATCCCGGTGCCTTTCAAGTCCTCCGCCCAGGTCCGCGCGAGGTTACGCACTGCCGCCTTGCTCGCGCTGTAGGCGCCGAATGCCGGCGCCCCCGTGGTGCCGGCGCTCGATCCGGTCAGGATGATCGACCCACCCTCGCCCATCAACGGCAGCGCCTTCTGGACCGTGAAGATCGTGCCTTTCACATTGGTGTCGAAGGTCTCGTCAATGTGCTCGGCAGTGATCTTCCCGAGCGGCAGCGGGCTGCCTGCGCCGGCATTGGCGAACACGATGTCGAGGGTCCCGCGCTCTGCCTTCACCGCTGTGTAGAGCCGGTCGAGGTCTGCCGGATCGGAAACGGAGCCTTTGATTGCGCGGGCATTCGGCCCCAGGTCGGCCACGGCGGCGTCGAGCGCGTCCTGCCGGCGGCCAAAGATGAAGACAAAAGCGCCCTCCTCGATGAAGCCCCTGGCTGCGGCGCGTCCGATGCCGGTAGCACCGCCGGTGATGACGGCGGTTTTTCCATTCAGTCTGTTCATGTCGTGCATTCTTCCTTGGAGTATTAGCGTAGGAGAATGATGGAGACCGGAACCGATCGTGAGAAGACGGTATATTGAGATGCTATCTATCTATTTTTGAGATGGAGGAATACATGCTCGATGGCGTCTCGCTGGACCAACTGAGGACTTTTATTGCTGCTGTGGATGAAGGAAGCTTTTCAGCTGCAGCAAGGAAGCTCAACCGCGTCCAGTCTGCAGTGAGCGGATGGGTAGGCAACCTGGAGGCCCAGATCGGCGTCGTCCTGTTTGACCGCTCAGGCCGCTTCCCCAAACTCACGCCCGAGGGAAGCCTGCTGCTCGCCGATGCGCGGAACATCGTGGCGGGCGTGGATACGCTGAAGGCCCGTGCGAAATTGATGTCGTCCGGTATCGAGCCGGAACTCACGGTGGTCGTCGACCTGTTTTTCCCGACAGCGCTCGTCAGCAGCGCCGCGAAAGCGTTTGCGAATGAATTTCCGCTCACGCCGCTACGGATCTTCGTCGAAGGGCTGGGCGCAGCTTATCAACCCGTGCTGGATGGCCGCTGCAGCCTGGGCATTCTCTCCAGCCTGCCGATGGCCTTTCCTTCGCTTGCAAGCGAACGGCTAGGCACGATCAGTCTGGTCGCAGTGGCTGCACCAAGCCATCCATTGGCACGATTCGAGCACAGGATACCGCGACAGGAGCTGGCAAAAGCCGTTCAACTCGTGCTCACGGACAGGTCCGATCTGCTGGCTGGGCGAGACTACGGCGTCATCTCGCCACACACCTGGCGGCTGGCGGATTTGTCCACCAAACACGCCTTTCTCAAGGACGGACTGGGATGGGGAGGGATGCCCCTGCACATCGTCGAAAAGGATATTGCAGATGGTGCTTTGCAGATCCTGGACGTGGATGAGTTGCCAAGTACAGGAACGGCGTTCGCGATTTCTGCCTACCACCAGACTTCCACGCCGCCAGGGCCGGCAGGCAGGTGGCTCATTGAACATTTGAAGACACTGACACTGGCATCATGATTTGACGCGGTGAAGCGCACACAGCTTGTTACCGTCCGGGTCGCGCACGTAGGCCAGGTACAGCGGACCGAAACCGTTGTCGCGCAAGCCCGGCGGCTCTTCGATCGATACGCCGCCGTGCGCGATCGCGGCGTCGTGAAAGGCCCTCACCTGCTCCGGTGAAGCGCATTTGAAACCGATGGTGCCGCCGTTCGCACAGGTCGCCGCTTCGCCGTCGATCGGTTCGCTCACGCAGAAGGTGCTTCCCTCGTGCCGGTAGAACAGCCGCGTGTGGCCCGAGGGCGCCCGGCTCCGGAACGGTTCGCCCGCCCCCAGCGTGCCCAGCACGGCGTCGTAAAACCGTTTGGATTTGTCGATGTCGTTCGTGCCGATCATGACGTGACTGAACATGCTTGATCTCCTGTTGTGGTTGTGGCGTAAGCGATGGCATCCTCGAGGCGGTCATTCCCCCAGAACATCTCGCCGCCGGCGAAAAACATGGGCGCGCCGAAGATGCCGCGGGCCTGGGCATCGGCCGTGCGTGCGCGCAGCGCGGCCTTGCATGCCTCGGTTCCGGCTGCCGCGACGATCGCCGCGCTGTCGGCGCCGAGGCGGTCGAGGATATCGGTAACCAAGGCTCGGTCGCCGATCTCGCGGTCGTCCGCGAAGTTGGCCAGCATGACCTGCTCGCAAAAGCCGGCCATCCAGTGGCTGCCTTCGCCCTGCAGCGCCACGCGCGCGGCAAGCAGCCCGTTACGGGGGAACACCGAGGGCCGTTGCCAGCGCAGGCCGTATTTTGCGCACTGGCGCTGCATGTCGCGCCACACGTAGTTGCCCTTCATCGTCTGCAGCACGAATGGCGAGGTCTCCCATCCCAGGGTCTTGAAGATCGGGCCGAGCATGAAGGGCTTCAGCACGACCTGTACGCCAGCGCCGGCCGCCAGGCGCCGTATCCGCATCATGCTCAGGTAGCTGTAGTTGCTGCCGAAGTCGAACCAGAATTCGATGGTCTGCATGGGCTCTGTTCCTGTCAGTCGTAGATGAGGAGACAGCGGATCTCGATGCTCTCGCGAGGCGGCGTCCCTCCCGGCGTGGCCGGATGCGCGAACGCGGCATGCGGCGTGTAACACGGCATGCCTTCGGCCGAGTCGTACTGCTTGAACACCAGCACCTCATCGAACAGCATGCCATGAAAATAGGTCCAGGCATGGGCGGGGTTGTGCAGCACTTCATAGATTTCGCCGGTGCGGGTCGGATAGACGATGTCGGCGGCGACCAGGTCGGCCGGGTTCACGGTGCGTGCATCGCAGACGGCGAGCGGCGCGTCCAGGACCGGCAGGCGCGTCGTGCGCCACAGGTTGAGGATTGCGAAGCGGGAGACCTGTCCGATTCCGCGCGCTTCCATCTCCAGTGCCAGCCTGCGCTGCGCCGATGCGGGCGTGAAGTCGCAGTGGACGCGCGTGGCGGTGCTCGGACGCTGGCCGTCGCGCGCACCGAAGGGCGACAGCGTGCCCGGCGCGCGCCGCCGCACCAGATGATCGAACACGATGGCGCGGCTCGCGCCGCTGACGGCGCGCGCGAGTTCTTCCATCTCGGGGTAGTAGACGCGCTGTATATCCTCGCGCTCGCCGAAGGCCCGCATCGCGCTCGGCGCGCTGCACAGTTGGAAGCCTTCGCGCTCGAGGGCAGGCGCATCGGCCCTGCCGCGTCCGTCGCGGATCGTCACGGGCGTCGCGGCGTAATAGCCGGTCTCCCACTGGTGGCCTCCCGGCGGGGCAAGCATGTACGTGACGGGTTTGTGCGCTGCGCTTTGCAGATACTCGAGCGTCGCGCTGACGGGCTCGATGTTGACGGGTGTTGTATGCATGCTGGTCCCTTGCAGGTCTGAGGTGGTCTGGAGCCTTCATTACAAACCGTCGCGGGGCGCCGTTCAAACGTTTAAAATGACTGGGTCGCATGCCGTGACGGCATGCGAGACCGATGATGCACTCCGACAGGGAGCACTGACGAATGCCGAATCGCTTGATCGACTTGCCGCCGCTCGACCTGCTGCGCACCTTCGTCGCGGTTGGCCGCCGCATGAGCATCACGCTCGCCGCGCAGGACCTGTGCATCGTGCAGTCCGCGGTCAGCCGCCAGATCCAGGCACTGGAGACGGCGCTCGGCTGCCGCCTGTTCGTCCGCTCATATCGCAGCATCGAATTCACCCTCGAGGGCCGACACCTGTTCCGCACGGCGGACCCGATGCTGGAACAGCTGGGCGGCGCGATCGAGACCTTGCGCCCTGGCGGCGAGCGGCCTTGCATCACGATCACGGCCACCATCGGCGTGACGGCCTTGTGGCTGCTGCCCCGGCTGGGCGCCTTCCAGCGCAGTGCACCCGAGATCGACGTACGCGTCGCCGCCACCAATCGCGTGATGGACCTGGAACGTGACGGCATGGACCTGGCCTTGCGTTTCAGCCCGGACGCGCTGGCGCCGGAAGGGGCAATACGCCTGTTCAGCGAGGTGCTCGTGCCGGTGGCGCATCCATCGCTGGGCGTTACCGCAATCGAAGATGCGGCGCAATTACGCCGCCAGGTGCTGATCGATTACGACGACAGTTCGCGGCCCTGGCTGCAGTGGAAAAACTGGCTGCGCGATGCCGGGCACAAGACCGGCGCATCCGGAAATGGACGCCTGCTGTTCAACCAGTACGACCAGGTGGCGCAGGCGGCGCTCGCAGGACAAGGGGTGGCGCTCGGCCGCCTGGCCCTGGTCGGCAAGCTGATCGACGAGGGCCAGCTTGCAGTGGCTACCAGGCGGCCGCCGGTGACCACCGATCATGGCTACTGGCTGCTGGAACGGCGTGGCGCCGGCAGCCGCGCGCTGTCCGCGGTAAGGGACTGGATCCTGGCCGAGGCGGCGACGGCGCGGGTCGCAATGGCGTGAATGCTAGGCCGCCAGGCTGCATGCATAGGCCGCATCGTTGGCAGCCGCGCTGCCGCCCAGCTGCAACCGCGGCGCATCGCACACCGACACCGGCTGCTCCGCCGCCAGCACCATCACCATCGCCGGCACGTCCAGCCCATTGATCGCAGCCTGAAAGCGGCGCACCAGCTCCTTGCACAGCTTCTCTTCCGCCGACACCTCCGTGCCACGCTCACGCAGCCGCCGGCGCGCCCGCGCGAGGTGCTGCCGCGCATTCACGGCTTTGGTCCCCAGCACCGCCGCAATATCGGCGTGTTCACACTCGAAGACTTCATGCAGCACCAGCGCCAGACGTTCTGACGGCGACAAGCACCCCAGCAGACGCCCGAGCGCCTCGCCCAGTTCCGCGCGCCGCAGCAAGCCCTCCTCCGGCAGCAAGGCTGGCGTATCGGGAACCAGCTCGCCGGCCGCCAGCTCCGCCACCGCATCCCGGGCGCGCTTGCGCAGCCTGTCGATCGACTGATGCTGCACGACGGTGGTCAGCCAGGCGGCCGGTGTCGCCAGCCTGTCCTGCTCGGCGCGATGCCATTTCAGGTAACAGTCCTGCACGACGTCCTCGGCGTCCGCCTCGCTGCCGACAATGCGGCGGCTGATCGCGGTCAGGCGCGGGCGCAGTTGCTCGAACAGGGCGCCATCAAGGTCATGGGTGCTCGCCATCGTCATCTCCTTTGCGGTGCTGGTGCCACTTGACGCCCGGCGGGGCCTGAACGTGACACGCCGACGAAATATTTTTCAGGGTGTCACATGGCAGCCGGCCACCTGCGTCAAGCGGGCAGTCATTCCACTCTACCGCGAAAGGACGATCATGATTGCACATTCCCCACGGGCGCTCGGCCTGGTCCCCACCGTCATCGAACAGACCGGCCGCGGCGAGCGCGCCTTCGACATCTATTCCTGCCTGCTGAAGGAGCGCGTGGTGTTCCTGGTCGGCGAAGTGACGGAACAATCGGCCAACCTGATCGTCGCGCAGCTGCTGTTCCTGGAGTCGGACAATCCCGACAAGGACATCGCCCTGTACATCAACTCGCCGGGCGGCTCGGTGTATGCCGGCATGGCCGTCTACGACACGATGCAGTTCATCAAGCCGGACGTCTCCACCCTGTGCACGGGCTTTGCCGCCAGCATGGGTTCCTTCCTGCTGGCGGCGGGCGCCATCGGCAAACGCTTCGCCCTGCCGAATGCCCGCATCATGATCCACCAGCCGCACGGCGGATCGCAGGGCGTGGCGGCCGACATCGAGATCCAGGCGCGCGAGGTGCTGTACCAGCGCCACCGCCTCAACAGCATCCTGGCGGAACGCACCGGGCAGACGCTGGCGCAGATCGAAAAAGATTCGGACCGCGACAATTACATGTCGGCCCAGCAGGGTGTGGACTATGGGCTGATCGATCGAGTACTCACGGCGCGCGGTATTGACAAAGGCAACATTGGCCAGCATGCAAATTTGTGAATTGAGCGCTTGACAGGGTGTCAGTAAATTTACAGTGTGTTGCCCGAGAGAAACGGTTTGTTGTCGATTTACCTTGGACTCAGGGCGAAAAAGTAGCTCAGGTGAAATATTCGCCTTGAATGAGGATAAGCTGAAATCTCATCCTTTTTCGTGCATCAGTCGACTGCCGTGTTCAAACATTTCAAGATTGGTCCCCGCCTCGCGATCTGCTTCGGCATCGTCGTGGCGCTCATGCTCGCCATTGCGGCGATTTCGCTCAGCCGCCTGAGCACGACCGCCGCCTCCATCGCGCAGGCCACCGCCATTCGCGAGAACCAGCTGGCGCCACTGTACGATATACGCGAGTCCCTGGCCCAGACCGGCATCTCGGCGCGCAACGCCTACGTCATCGGTGAGGACAAGCAGGCCCAAGCGGAACTGGTGCTGGTGGAACAGTTCCGCGACCGCTACCTGGAGCGCCTGCAAGCCCTCGACGCCCAGCTGGGCAAGCGGGCGGACTTCGTCAAGGCGCGCGACGGCCTGCGCCAGATGGCGAAGGAGCTCGACCGCCCGCGCAAGTATCGCGAAGCGAAGGACATGCAGGGCTATGCCGCCTTCCTCGCCAATGAATGCAGCCCGCTGCGCCGCCGCATCGTTATCGACGTGAACGAAGTCATCAAGTCGATCGAGTCCGACCTGAGCCACGCCAGCCAGACCGTCGATTCGGTGACGGCCCAGTCCCGCTGGATCGTGATCGCCATCTCAGCCGTCGCCGTCCTGATGGCCGCGCTGCTGGCGCTCCGTGTCACCCTGAGCATCACCCGTCCAATCGCCCAGGCCTGCGCCTTCGCCGAAGGCGTCGAATGCGGCAACTTGGGCGTCCGTCTCGAATCGGATGCGAAGGATGAACTCGGCTCCATGATGCGCACGCTGGACCGCATGCGTCTGGGCCTGGAAGGCATCGTCCGCGAAGTCCGCGACGGCGCCAGCTCGATCTCCCTCGTCACCGGAGAAATCGCGGCCGGCAACACCGACCTGTCGCGCCGCACCGAGGCGCAGGCGTCGTCGCTGGAACAGACGACGGCGTCGATGGAAACGCTGACGAATACGGTGCGCAAGAATGCGGATGCGGCGCGCGCGGCCGGCAGCGCCGCCATCGCGGCTTCCTCGGTCGCCAGCGAGGGCGGCCAGGTGATGGGCGAAGTCATCGACAAGATGCATACCATCGACACCGCTTCCGCGCGCATCGCCGATATCGTCGGCGTCATCGACGGCATCGCTTTCCAGACCAATATCCTGGCCCTGAATGCGGCCGTGGAAGCGGCGCGCGCCGGCGAGCAGGGCCGCGGCTTCGCCGTCGTCGCCAGCGAAGTGCGGACCCTGGCGCAGCGCTCCGGCACCGCGGCCAAGGAAATCAAGGCGCTGATCGAAGAGTCCACCTCGGCGATCGCCTCCGGCTCGGCGCTGGTGAATAAAGCCGGGCAAACCATGGGCCATATCGTGGAAGACGTCACCCGCCTTGCCGCCACCATGCAGGACATGGACAGCGCCAGCGAAAGCCAGGCGGTGCACGTACGGGAGATCAACCAGGCCATGTCCCACGTGGACGGCCTGACCCAGCAGAATGCGGCGCTGGTGGAACAGGCCAGCGCGGCGGCGCAGTCGCTGTACGAGCAATCGAAGCGCCTGTCGGATCAGGTTGGCAAGTTCCGTACGTCGGAGAAGGCCACGCCGGTACTCAGCCTGGCGTGACACGCGTGCCGTGCTTTACATCAGTCCGGCAGAAGGACTATAAAGGGGCATGGCACACCAACCCGGCACACTCCTCCATCCGCGCCCGCTGAGCCAGGCCGAACGCGAGCTCGTCGGTTGGCTGCTCGCCCATGGCACTGCTGAAGGCCAACAATTTTTGTCCCAGCTTGCGGATGCGGAAGTGGCCTCGCATTGCGCCTGCGGGTGTGCGAGTATCGATTTCGCCATCGCAGGAAAGCGGCCGGCGACCTTTGCCATGCGGGTACTTTCAGACTACCAGTGGCGGGACGGGGAAGGTCATCTGTTCGGTGCTTTCGTCTTTGAACAGGATGGCTTGCTGGCCGGACTGGACCTGTGGTCTATCGATGGAGCGGCAACGCCTCGTACGCTTCCTCCCATTGCCTCGCTCGTGCCTTGCGGCACGCTGGATGCTTGAGCAATGTTTCTCGGCTTGTAGTTCTGCACTGACAGCCTCTGGGGAACTTATCTGCTACATCCTTTCCGCATGAGGCGTATCATGTCCTCTTGACGAACAGCAGAAAGGAAAGCTCATGAACCAACGACGCTCCTTCCTCAAAAGCTCCGCCATGCTGGCTTCCGTGATCGGTGCGCCCGCAGTCATCAAATCGGCCAAGGCCGCCACCGTGCCCGGTACGGCGCCGCCAAACGAGCGCATCTTGCGCCTCTACAACACCCACACCGGCGAGAGCCTGCGCAGTATTTTCTGGGCGGAAGGCCAGTTCATTCCGGAAGCGCTGCAGGACATCAACAAATTGCTGCGCGACCACCGCAACAACCAGGTGTCGGCCATCGATCCGCAGCTGCTGGTACTGCTCGACCGCATCAGCGCGCAATACGGCAGCCATCCGACCCTGCACGTGATTTCGGGCTACCGTTCGCCGGAATCGAATGCGAAGTTGCACGAGAACACCCCCGGCGTGGCGAAACACAGCCTGCACATGGAAGGTAAAGCCATCGACGTGCGCGTCCCCGGCCAAGACCTTGCCAAGCTGCACAAGATCGCGATGTCGCAGAAGGCGGGCGGGGTCGGCTATTACCCGGACTCGCAATTCGTCCACATGGACGTCGGCCGCGTTCGCTACTGGTAAGCCATCAAACGATGCGGTGGCTGAGCAGCTTCCTGCCCGCATTGCTCTGCTGTGTCTGGCCAGCGATGGCCCTGGCGCAGCAGGAGCAGACGCAGGCTTCGGCTGAACCGAAGCCACAAACCGTCACCGTGAGCTCGACCCGCGATCCGGTCGACAAGTCGTATCGCAAGATGATCCGCGGCATGGAACGCTTCCAGCGCGAGCACGCGCTGGCCCCCCAGGCCACGCTGCGCTTCCACCTGTTGCCGCGCACGCCCGGCGTGAACATGCACGGCATCACGCTGCGCGCACTCGGCGACCATATCGCCCTGCCGATCGCGGTAGCGGACGACAACACCTTCACCTTGCCGCGCAACGAGCAGGCCCTGCGCGAAGACGCCGCCGTGATCGCCAACCGCAAGACCACCAGCATGACCTGGCGCGCCCAGGTCATCACTCCCGGCTTGCCGCCCGGCACGCGGCGCCTCGGCGACTTGCGGCTGGAATGCCTGGTCGGCATGGAGGCGGGGCTGGTATCGAACAGTTCGCCGCTGTTCGGCTGGATCTCGAACGCCCTCACGACGCCGGAACAGGTTTGCAACAGCCCGGACGGCAATTTCCTGTTTTTCAATGAGCGCCCGATCTTCTCGGTGATCCTGCGCGCCGGCGAGCGCACCGAAATCCTCCCTTTCCGCATGCTTTACGCCGGCGGCGAGCAGACCCGCGAGATGCTGCCCTTCTGCGATTGCCAGGTCCTGCTCGACCGCACCTATTACGCGCCGATCTGGGACCGCAGCTGGCCGGACGACACCCTGGTGACGTTCGAATATATGGATGAGCCTTCGGCCGAGGTGAAGCCATGAAGCGCCTGCTCGCGATGTCCGCCATGGCGCTGGCCCTGGCCGGCTGCGCCACCGGCTCGAACGAGCCCGGCAAGATCGTGCTCGAGGACCGCTTTGCACAGCTGGTCGTGCCCGGCCGCACCACCCGCGCCGAGCTGCTGGCCGCTTTCGGCCCCACCAAGACCGTCAGCTTCGACAGCGGCAAGGAAGCCTGGCTGTACGAAGCCGATGCCGGCGCCGGCCGTCATACCGAGCTGGTGCTACTGCTGGACCCAGCCGGCGTGGTCCAGAAGATGCGGCGACGGCCGCCCTACCCCACCGACAAGCCGCGCTGAATCGCCCTGTCCATACAGCATTCGAACACCGAATCGGTGTACAGTTGAGCATCTTATTTCTGGAAAGATCCGATGCGCGGGACCGTAAAGACCATGCTGGCACTGGCGGCAGCCATGACAGTGCAGCTTGCAGGGGCGCAGGAAGCAGTTCAACAGCTGAGCCCGGTCGAACAGCAGATCGTCGCCGAAATCCACGCCCATGCGCCGCAAGCGCTGGAGCTGCTCCGTCAAAGCGTCCTCATCAACAGCGGCACGATGAACCACGCGGGCGTGCGCGCCGTCGGCAAGCTGTTCCGCGACCAGTTCGACGAACTCGGCTTCCAGACGCGCTGGATCGATCTGCCGCCCGAGACGCAGCGCGCCGGCCACTTGCTGGCCGAACTGCCGAACAAGCCGTCCAGCCGCGGCAAGCGCCTGATGCTGCTCGGCCACCTCGACACCGTGTTCGAGCCGGGCAACACAACGCCGGCCTGGGAGCCGCAGCCCGAAGCCGACGCCAGCGTCCGCCGCGTCAAGGGCCAGGGCGTGTCCGACATGAAGGGCGGCGACGTCGTCATCGTCGAGGCCCTGCGCGCGCTGAAGCGGGCAGGCGCGCTCGAAGGCACGCGCATCGCCGTCATGCTGACCGGCGACGAGGAAGAAGCCGGCAACCCGAAAAGCGTCTCGCGCGGCGACATGGTCCAGCTGGCCAAGCGCAGCGACGTCGCCCTCAGTTTTGAAGGCAGCATCATCAACAAGGACGGCATGGCGGCCGCCACCGTGGGCCGCCGCTCGACCGCCTTCTTCGAGCTGGAGATCAAGGCGCGCCAGGCGCACTCGATGGGCGTGTTCGGCCCTGGCGGCTACGGCGCCGTGTACGAGGCGGCGCGCATCCTCGACGCCTTCCGCCAGCAGGTCGTGGAACCGGGACTGACCTTCAACCCCGGCGTGATCCTGGGCGGCACCGAAGTCACCTACGACGAAGCCAATTCGCTCGGCACCGCCTTCGGCAAGACCAATGTCATCGCCAACACCGTCACCGTCAAGGGAGATTTGCGCTACCTGGACTACGCCCAGCGCGACCGCGCCCAGGCGCGCATGCGCGAGATCGTGGCCCAGAGCCTGCCCGGCGCCAGCGCCAGCATTAACTTCCGCGATTCCTACCCGCCGATGGCGGTCACGCCCGGCAACCTGAAGGTGCTGGAACAATATTCGCGCGCCAGCCAGGACGCCGGCCTGGGGCCGATCGGCGCGGTGCCGCCGGAATCGCGCGGCGCCGGCGACATCCAGTTCGTCGCGCCCTTCATCGACAGCCTCGACGGCCTGGGCGCCAGCGGCGGCGGCGCGCATTCGCCGAACGAAAGCCTGGAAGTGGCGTCGATCGAACGCAGCGCGATCCGTGCAGCACTTTTGATCTACCGCCTCACGCGGCAAGACTGAGACCCTATTTTTAGATTCATGGCACGCTTACATCTCGACTTCCCCGAAGACCAGTACTACTACACGACCCTGCTGACGGTGCGCGTCACCGACATCAATGCCGCCAACCACCTCGGCAACGACTCGATGATCTCGATGATCTCCGAGGCGCGCGCCCGCTTCCTGTTCGAATTCGGCGTCCCCGAGACCGAGCGCGACGGCACCGGCATCATCGTCACCGACCTGGCCACCACCTACCGCGCCGAAGCGCATGCGCGCGACCAGCTGCTGTTCGAAGTCGGCGTCATGGACTTCAACAAGTACGGCGGCGACATCATCTTCCGCATCAGCCGCCCGAAGGACAAGAAACTGGTGGCGATGGCCAAGCAGGGCTTCGTCTTCTTTAATTACAAGACCAGCCAGGTAGTGGCGATGCCGGAAGACTTCCGCACTAAATTCGACCGCGTGAACTGGATCGATTAAGGCAGCTGGTGAAACTGCCGGCTTGGTTTGAAATACTTCTGCAATTGAATCCAGGGCAAAAGCAGACCGTCAGGCCAAACCCTGCCTTTTAAGTACTAATCAAGAAGGCTGCGTCCGGTCGGTGGCGTGCTACCGTGCAGGCTGCTAAAGGCCAGAAGCGGACGTTGAGAACATTAGGGTGAACTTTCGCATGTATTTTTTCTCGCAACTAACTGCGTCGTACAAATATTCGCGGTGTGCGTTGTTTGGATTGTCCGCAGTTTCGTACGGCGGCGTTCCATAGAGGCGTGATTCTGCTTTCGTGGGTGTTTTCAGTCTTCTTGTCTTCGCTGTACATGCAATGGGCAGTGCACGGACCGTGGCTGGTGGCGATAATCGCTGCCCACTTGCTACGCGAACTACTCTACGTGAAAGAACCCGCTGGCCAGCAATAGCCCGAGTCAATGATGCAGTTGCTGGTCGGTGCAATCCGGCTATGTGCGGTAGCGCGGCACCACCAAGGCTTGCTGAGCACTGACGACATCGCCGTCTTCCGCACAGCGTATGACGCCTTGGTGCGTGAAGGATAAGCATTACATCCTGAACTCGCTCAAGTTGTGGGACGGTGGAACTGCAGCAAGCAGTCAGTCGCGCCCAACTTGCCGCGCCGCTTCCAGCTTTAGGCCGACGAGGCACTACGCTTTATCAGCGATCCGACTGTGCCGTTCACTAACAACGTTGGCGAGCGAGCCGTGCACATGCCCAAGGCGAAACAGAAAATATCGCCGCTTCCGCATGCTTCACGAGGCCTAGCATTTCCGAGTCATCCACTCCTGACTCTACACACTACGCAAGCAAGGCTACGATATGTTCGTCGTCTTGCAACGCGCATTCGCGGGTGATCCTGCCCGCTACCTGCATAGCGGCTGAAAAGTCACGGAAAATCAAATACTGAAACGAAAAATCTCTACCCTATTTGAATTGACATGAAGATGTAGGGCGAATAGATTGGATGCTTCTGACAAAGCGTGCAGATCTTCTATCGACTAGTGCCCAGCCTTAGCGGAGAGATTAACCGCAAGCTTTTCAGAAAAATACTTTCCCTCCAAGCATAAGGAAAAAAATGAACAAGAAACTTGCTTTGTTAATTTTCTCGATTGGTATCGGTGTCGCGTCGGCTCCAGCATTTGCGTCTTGCGTATCTATCTGTAACGCTAGATACCAGGCATGTTTGACGGACGCGAATCAAACGGCAGAAACGTGTTTTGCGATGTACGACGCATGCGACCTCTCTTGCAGCAGTTGCGCGGAAGAATGGCACGCCGGTTGCTGATAATGCCTCTTCTAGCTGCCAAAAATTCACGATAATTTTTTATCTGACGCGTATGTCCATTTATATGGCGCCGATTTCTTTTAGTCATCATAACGAAATTTGGCGCCAATTTCCTTGGTCATCATAGCGGAGTCACTTGATGATTTTAAAGACAACGAAAAATTTTCTGGTCTATGGTCTTATCTTGGTTACAGGTCTGGCGCTCGGCCACTATACTCCTCGGTTAGTTCGCATGTTGGCTCCGAACTATAGCGAAGGTAACTTTAGCGCATATTATCCCGATGCAAAAGTTAAGGTTGCCTTATATGGTACTGCTACGTGCCCATATTGCGCCAAAGCCCGGGAATATTTACGGAAACGTCAAATTGCTTTTGTCGATTTTGATATAAATAATTCAGAAAAGGGCAGGCGCGATTTTTCTGCGTTAGGAGGAAAGGGAGTGCCACTCATTCTGATTGGCAGTCGTCAAATGAACGGGTTTTACCCAGCCGCGATAGATGCAGCGCTTGAAAAAATAGAACCTAAGGCAAGATAAGAGCAGCGGCGAAACACAAAGTTTTTATTCACCGTTGAGGCTTCGTCGCGAAAATCTTCCCGTGCGACTCCGGCATGAATGCGAGGTGAACGAACGGATGAGGGTGAGGTAGTCGCTCAGTGCGTGCTGGGAGTTCGCCAGCGTGGCGACAAACGCCTCGATGGCTGCCCGGCGCTGCACAACATCGCCGCTTCACCACAGGCCGGCGAGGGCGGTACCAGATCGATAACCCGTACCGCAGCGGAAACGGGCGCCGCTAGCGCCACTACGTGCAATGGAGGGCGCGCATTGCGCCAAGCAAAAGCGGGGAGATTCCTTTGCGCGATGACCTCGCACGACGCTGCCCGGTTCCCTCTCGGGGCCTCCGGCACGTTGAAATCCATCGTGGCCGTATCGGTATCGGCGGCGGTAGCGCGTTCGAACTGAACCACCCTGGCTCTCGTAAAAGCCAGGTTGTGTGAGCAGACGTACTAATCGCGTGCCTGACTAGAAAATCCATCCAGACGCGCTAGAGTGTGCCGGCTATTGAAATTTGAACTCGACCGTTATGCGATGCCGACGATCCCGATTAGGGTCGGTTCCGGCCTGTCGTGACCGTTCGTAACTTTTCTGCTTAGGCAACCTGCTATGCTAACCCGTACGGCCGAGATCGGCCAACAGCGGTCATCGCCAGTCACCTAACTACACGTCCACATGAGCGAAGTCCCCAAAGATGTCAGCACCTTTGCAACGCTTGCTCGAAGCAGAGATCCGAGGGGGTAACCGTATCGTTGAGATTTCCAGTTGGCCTCCTAAGTGCAGACTGCTAGTGATCCTTGAGCACCGCTTCAGGACAAACGACGCTGTACAACCTGGGGTTACCTTTCAAAAACTGCAAAGTCCACACTACTGGCATGCTGAGTATCGCTATGAAGATGGCACTGAAGTCCTAGCCTGCGAGAATTAAGAAGCTCTAGTGAACGTCCGCAATGGGTCTATTGTGTTGAAAAACTCTTGGGCAAGAAGCAGTCCTGATGAACTAACTTTACAGGAAAGATGAGCGGCCTGGCCCATCCTGGTTGGGCTAACTCGTCACTAAATTCTCGTTTCGGCGTGCAGGCAGCAGGTTTTTGGCCATTCGACGTAGATTTTGCACCGTTGCCGCCAACAGAAACTCATCATGGGCACCGCTGGGCCCACGCAAGCGCAATTCTCTGAATTTGAGGATGCGTTTGAGGTGGGCAAACAGCATCTCCACCTTCTTTCGCTCCCGACGCGATTCGCGATAAGCCGGCGTTTTACCGATCGCTTTGGCCACGTCGCGCGCAGGCTCATGCGGACTGCGGTCGATTTTACGAATGATCATGTTGGGACAGCACCTCGGTTTTAGCTGACAAACCTGGCAGT
>NZ_JBWKQA010000011.1:0-88968 GCF_059418525.1 Telluria sp. GW821-FHT07G12
CAGTCAACGTGCGCGTAGTGACGATTTGCGGTTTCGTACTCGACGTGCGCGGTGTTGATGGTGATGCCGCGTGCTTTTTCTTCCGGAGCCGCGTCGATCTGGTCGTAGGCCTTGGCTTCACCGCCGAATTTCTTCGACAGAACGGTTGCGATTGCAGCCGTCAGGGTGGTTTTGCCGTGGTCAACGTGACCGATGGTGCCGACGTTCACGTGCGGCTTGGTCCGTTCGAATTTTTCCTTTGCCATTTTGATCTTCCTTTAAAAGATTTATTTTCTTTTGTGGGACAGGGCGTGAATTACCGCTTTTGCCCTGTCCCCAACTGACTAGATTTTACTGACTAAATTACTTCGACTTTGCAGTCACGATGGCGTCCATCACGTGCTTCGGAGCTTCAGCATAGTGCTTGAATTCCATCGTGTAGGTCGCACGGCCCTGGGTTGCCGAACGCAGCACGGTCGAGTAACCGAACATTTCCGACAGCGGGACTTCGGCCTTGATGATCTTGCCGCCGCCGCCCGGGATTTCGTCCATGCCCTGCACCATACCGCGGCGGGACGACAGGTCGCCCATCACGGTACCGGCGTAGTCTTCCGGCGTTTCCACTTCCACCGACATCATCGGCTCGAGGATGACCGGGTTGGCGCGCTTGCAGCCTTCCTTGAATGCCATCGAACCGGCCATACGGAACGCGTTCTCGTTCGAGTCAACGTCGTGGTACGAACCGAAGGTCAGCGTCACTTTGACGTCGACCACCGGGTAACCAGCCAGCACGCCGGCGGTCAGGGTCTCGCGAACACCCTTCTCGACTGCCGGGATGTATTCACGCGGAATGACACCGCCCTTGATGGCGTCGATGAACTCGAAGCCCTTGCCCGGCTCTTGCGGCTCGACGGTCAGGACAGCGTGACCGTACTGGCCGCGACCGCCCGACTGCTTGACGAACTTGCCTTCGACGTCCGACACACCCTTGCGGATGGTCTCGCGGTAAGCCACCTGCGGCTTGCCGACGGTCGCTTCCACGCCGAATTCACGCTTCATGCGGTCGACGATAATTTCCAGGTGCAGCTCGCCCATACCACCGATGATGGTCTGGCCCGATTCTTCGTCGGTACGCACGCGGAACGACGGATCTTCCTGAGCCAGACGGTTCAGTGCCAGACCCATCTTTTCCTGGTCAGCCTTGGTCTTCGGCTCGACGGCCTGCTGGATCACCGGCTCCGGGAACACCATCTTTTCGAGGATGATCGGGGCCGCCGGATCGCACAGGGTTTCGCCGGTGGTCGCTTCTTTCAGGCCGACAGCAGCGGCGATGTCGCCGGCGCGGACTTCCTTGATCTCTTCGCGCTGGTTCGCGTGCATCTGCAGAATACGGCCGACGCGTTCCTTCTTGCCCTTGATCGGGTTGAAGACGGTGTCGCCCGACTTGATGACGCCCGAGTACACACGGAAGAAGATCAGCTGGCCGACGAACGGGTCGGTCATGATCTTGAATGCCAGTGCAGCGAATTTCTCGTCGTCCGACGCCTGACGGGTGACCGGCTGGTCGTCCTCGTCGGTACCGCCGACCGGCGGAATGTCGACCGGCGACGGCAGGTATTCGATGACCGCGTCCAGCATGGCCTGCACGCCCTTGTTCTTGAAGGCGGTGCCGCACATCATCGGAACGATTTCCGAAGCGATGGTGCGCTGGCGCAGTGCCTGCTTGATCTCGGCTTCCGACAGTTCGCCTTCTTCCAGGTACTTGTTCATCAGGTCTTCCGACGCTTCAGCGGCGGTTTCGACCAGTTTCTCGCGCCATTCCTTGGCCGTTTCCAGCAGTTCGGCCGGGATTTCGCGGTAGTCGAACTTCATGCCCTGGGACGCGTCGTCCCAGTAGATCGCCTGCATCTTGACCAGGTCGACCACGCCGAGGAAGTTTTCTTCGGCGCCGATCGGGATCTGCAGCGGGATCGGGTTGGCCTTCAGGCGAGCGCGCATCTGCTCGTACACCTTGAAGAAGTTCGCACCGGTACGGTCCATCTTGTTGACGAATGCCAGACGCGGGACTTTGTACTTGTTAGCCTGACGCCACACGGTTTCCGACTGCGGCTGCACGCCGCCGACTGCACAGTAGACCATGCAGGCGCCGTCCAGAACGCGCATCGAACGCTCCACCTCGATGGTGAAGTCGACGTGGCCCGGGGTATCGATGATGTTGAAGCGGTGCGGCTCGAAGTTGTTGGCCATACCCTTCCAGAAGCAGGTGGTCGCTGCCGAGGTAATGGTAATACCGCGTTCCTGCTCCTGCTCCATCCAGTCCATGGTAGCGGCGCCGTCGTGCACTTCACCGATCTTGTGGTTCACGCCCGTGTAGAACAGGATACGCTCGGTGGTAGTGGTCTTACCGGCGTCGATGTGAGCGGAGATACCGATGTTACGGTAGCGCTCAATAGGGGTAGTGCGTGCCATAATTTTTCCTAAATCTTTGAATGGACAAAACCGGGCAACATTTTGAAATCAAAACGCGCCCGGCCTGAACAACAGCTACTGCTAATGCTTTAGAAGCGGAAGTGCGAGAACGCCTTGTTCGCTTCAGCCATGCGGTGGACTTCGTCACGGCGCTTCATTGCGCCGCCACGGCCTTCCGCGGCTTCCATCAGTTCACCACCCAGACGCTGCGGCATGGATTTCTCGCTACGCTTGTTTGCGGCTTCGCGCAACCAACGCATAGACAGAGCCATACGACGAACCGGACGAACTTCCACTGGCACCTGGTAGTTGGCGCCACCGACGCGGCGGGACTTCACCTCGACCATCGGCTTGGCGTTGTTGATCGCGGCCACGAACACTTCCAGCGGGTCCTTGCCCGATTTGGTCTGGATGTATTCGAACGCACCGTAGATGATGTTTTCTGCGACCGACTTCTTGCCGGACAGCATCAGAACGTTGACGAACTTGGCGACATCGGTGTTGCCGAATTTTGGATCCGGCAGAATCTCGCGCTTGGGTACTTCACGACGACGTGGCATTTCAATTCCTTCCTGTCTTCAGTTGAGTGCTTATTCCGCACTCGCGAAAGGCCCTCATGACCCTTCACTTACTCGGCCTTACGGCCGGCTCAACTTATCTGTTAAATGTGACCTCGGTGTGACGAGAGCCGAAAATTACTTCTTCGCAGCCTTCGCACGCTTGGCGCCGTACTTCGAACGCGCCTGCTTACGGTCTTTCACGCCCTGGGTATCCAGTGCGCCGCGGACCATGTGGTAACGCACACCCGGCAAGTCTTTCACACGGCCGCCGCGGATCAGGACGACGCTGTGCTCTTGCAGGTTGTGGCCTTCACCGCCGATGTACGAAATGACTTCGAAACCGTTGGTCAGGCGAACTTTGGCGACCTTACGCAGTGCCGAGTTCGGCTTCTTCGGGGTCGTCGTGTAGACACGGGTGCAAACGCCGCGCTTTTGCGGGCAGTTTTCCAGTGCCGGCGACTTGCTCTTCACAACCGCGGCTTCACGCGGCTTGCGAATCAGTTGATTGATGGTTGGCATCGTTCTTAATCCAACAAAATTGCTACTACGTTGATGACCCGGACCGTCTTGCTGCCCGGGGACTGAAACCTAGTCCCGGATTGCCCGCCGTACAGGCGACGAAAGCCACTCACCAGTGGGAGCGGCCTCAATGCGTATACGATGTGCAGATTAATTCGAGAACTCGCGAGTATAGACCCGATATAGTGCAAGGTCAACTAGCTTAGCAAGCCGGGCGGCCCGGCAGCAGGGAAAGATGGCAAAAACGCCAGGAGAATGTCGCGCTTGCGATACAGGCATTGTACGCTGGTTTCCACTCGGCAAAGGCGAGATAATGACCGATTCTTTTCCCCTGCTTTGGCTTCGATGCGTTTCCTGCTGCGTCCGCGCAACCTCTATGTCCTGCTGAGTTATTGCGTACTGTCGTGCATGCCTTTCGTGCCGCGGCTGCTCGGCCTGCCGGTCGCGCACCCGGGCCAGCTTGCCGGCATCGAACTGGTCTGCTGGATCGGCGCCTGGGCCTTCTTCAAGCGTCCCGCGTACTTCCACTGGATGCTGCTGCCGGCCTTCCTGGCGCTGCCGATGGAACTCTATCTATATGTGTTCTACGGCCAGGGCATCTCGACCCACCATCTCGGCATCGTCTTCGAGACCAGCCCGGCCGAGGCGCTGGAATTCCTGGGCAGCAAAGTCTGGCTGATGCTGGTCGTCTTCGCCGGCGTGCTGGCCTGGTTCATCACGACCTGGATCGCCGCCTGCCGCACCCGCGACCTCGACTGGAACGACGTCTCGCGCTGGGTGGTGATCGCCGTGCTGGGCTTTGGTGTGGGCGTGTTCTTCTACGGGCGTCACTTCGGGATTGCGCCGCCGCCCCTGCGTGCCGTGGCCGGCAGTTCGGCGCCCTTGAAAAACAGCGTTGCCGAAGTCACCGCCGCGCCGCGCCCGGGCAGCGTGCCGCCTGCGCACCGCCTGCCGCCGCTCGCGCACTGGGCCAGGCTGCCGCTCGACCTGGACGCCTTCGCCCATTCCTGGCCCTTCGGCCTGATGGCGCGCGGCATCGACTTCTATAAAGAGCGGGTCTACCTGGCCGACCTGAACCGGAGAAGCGCTCACTTCCGCTTCGGCGCCCATGCGGCGCGGCCGGCGGAGGAGCCGCAGGTGGTCGTGATGGTGATCGGCGAATCCTCGCGCTACGACCGCTGGAGCCTGAACGGCTATGCGCGCGAGACCAATCCGCTGCTGTCGCAGGAAACCAATATGGTGGTGCTGCCGGACGTGATCACCTCGGTGTCGGCGACCCGCCTGTCGGTGCCGGTGATCATCTCGCGCAAGCCGGCCATCGAGAGCCTGAAGGACGGGTTCTCGGAAAAATCCTTCCTGACGGCGTTCAAGGAGGCAGGCTTCAAGACCTTCTGGCTGTCGAACCAGATCTCCTTCGGCAAGTTCGACACCCCGGTCTCGGTGTTCGCCAAGGAAGCGGACGTGATCGATTTCCTGAACCTGGGCGGCTTTACGGACAACTCGAGCTACGACGAGGTGCTGTTCGGTCCGCTAAAACACGCGCTGGCCGACCCGGCGCCGAAGAAGCTGCTGGTGCTGCACACCCTGGGCAGCCACTGGAACTACAGCCACCGCTATCCGAAGCAGTTCGATAAATGGCAGCCCTCGCTATTCGGCGTCGACAAGCCGGTCTACACCGACATCCGCCTCAAGGAGCAGCTGAACAACAGCTACGACAGCTCGATCCTGTACACCGACTGGTTCCTGGCCCACGTCATCGACGCGCTGAAGGACACCGGGCAGCCGGCCTCGATGCTCTACGTGGCCGACCACGGCCAGACCCTGTATGACAACAGCTGCCGCCAGGTCTTCCACGGCCACAACACGCAATACGAATTCCACATCCCGGCCTTCGCCTGGTATTCGGACGCCTACCAGGAACGCTACCCGGACAAGGTCGGCCAGCTGCTGCGCCACCGGAAAGCGAAACTCGCCACCGAAAACATGTTCCACACCCTGCTCGACCTGGCCGACGTCCGCTACCCCGGCGAGCGCCTCGAATGGAGCTTCGCGAACCCCGGTTTCAAGCAGCACAAGCGCTACGTCGACAGCTACGGCTGGACCGACTACGACGACGCCACCATCAAGGGCGAGTGCCACGAAGTCATCGCCAAAGGCAAGCCGCTGCCGCGCAACTAAAAGTCGCCCCAAAATTCGGGGTCAGAGCACATTATTTTCGCTAAGCCGTTGAAGACAAATCGGTTTTTCCAGAAAATGTGCTCTGACCCCGAATTATTTGTGATCCCCAGTCACAAATAAATTCGTCAAATTTTGTGAGTTCGCAAACAGATCACGCCGATCTGTTCAGGAACAATGGCCCGGCTATCCAGACAGTCCGATCCCTTTCCGAAAGCGAGCACGCGATGAAACGCACCATCAGCATGGCCTTCCTGTGCCTGGCCGTCAGCGCCGCATGGGCCCAGCAAGGCGACGGTACCGATACCGGCAACCAGATCCACATCTTCAAGCCGGACAAGGTCGAGCCCACGCCGCAGCGCATGGCTGGCATCAAGGCGCCGGCCGGCTTCTCGGTGACGCCCTTCGCCACCGGCCTCAAGAATGCGCGGATCATCGCGGTGGCGCCCGGCGGCAACGTGTATGTGAGCCGGCGCGACCAGGGCGACGTGCTGCTGCTGCGCGACGCCAATGGTGACGGCCGCGCCGACGGGCCGCCGGAAATTGTCGTCAGCCGCGCCGGCGCCCACGGTCTGGCGATCAAGGAAAACAAGCTCTACCTGGTGACGGCCAAGGAGCTGTTCGTCGCCGACATCAAGGCCGACGGCCGCCTCGGCGAGCTCAAGATGCTGGCCGGCGACCTGCCCGACGCCGGCCAGCACGCCAACCGCACCATCGCCTTCGGGCCGGACGGCATGCTCTATATGAGCGTCGGCAGCACCTGCAATGCCTGCAACGAGACCAACCAGGAAAACGCGACCATCCTGCGCTTCTCGGCCGACATGAGCAGCCGCAGCATCGTCGCCAGCGGCCTGCGCAACACCATCGGCTTCGACTGGCAGCCGCAGACCGGAGAGCTATGGGGCTTCGACCACGGCATCGACTTCCTCGGCGACGAAGAGCAGCCGGAAGAACTCAACAAGATCGAGCAGGGCAAGATCTACGGCTGGCCGCACGTCTACGCCGCCGGCAGCATCTACCCGCAGAGCACCCCGGTCGGCCAGATCTCCAAGCAGGACTGGAAGGCCCACAGCACGCCCATGGTGCTGGGCTATGCCGCCCACGCCGCGCCGATGCAGCTGGTGTTCTACAAAGGCACGGCCTTCCCCGCCGAGTACCAGGGCGACGCCTTCGTCACCATGCGCGGCTCCTGGAACCGCAAAACGGCTTCCGGCTACGAGATCGTGCGCGTGCGCTTCCAGAACGGCCAGGCGCGCGCCATCGAACCTTTCGTGACCGGCTTCCTGACCGATGGCGGCAAGACCCACATCGCGCGCCCGGTCGGACTGGCGATGGCGAAGGACGGTTCGCTGCTGATGGCCGACGATGCGAATGGCGTCATCTACCGCGTCGCCTACACAGGCAGCGCGCGCGGCGCATCAAGCGCCGAACTGAAAGCGCCGGCCGGCCCGATGCAGCAGCAGGCCAGCAAAGGCAGCGGCGTCCCGATCGCCATCACCCGTCCGCAGACCCAGGCGCAGGGCAAGCTGAGCGTCAGCTCGTCCAGCTTCGCGAAGGGCGGCGCGATCCCGGCCAGGTACTCGGAATACGCGGACGGCGTCTCGCCCGCGCTGTCCTGGAGCGCCGTGCCGAACGCGAAGTCCTATGTGGTGATCATGGAAGACCCGGACGCGAAGCCGGTCACGCCCTTCGTGCACTGGCTGGCCTGGAACATCCCGGCCTCGACCACCAGCCTGCAGGAAGGCCTGCAGGAGCAGCCGCGCCTGACCGAGCCGGAAGGCGTGCTGCAGGGCCGCACCACGCGCGGCACGGTCGGCTGGACCGGCCCGCGTCCGCCGGTGGGCGATCCGGCGCACCACTACCACTTCCAGGTGTATGCGCTGGACGCGATGCTGGACCTGCCCTGGGGCGCCGAGCGTGACCAATTGCTCGATGCGATGAAGGGCCATGTGCTGGCCAAGGGCGAGCTGCTCGGCACCTACGCCCAGAAACAGAAGCCGCAGAAGTAAGCCTCAAGGCGCCAGCAGCACGGGATCGACTTCCCCGTGCCGCTGGCGCGCAAGCCACGCCGCCACCTTCTCGGCTTTCCGCTGAATCTCGACACCGAAGCCGCGCTGCGCCAGCAAGGCCACCCCATTGGTCTGCCCCAGCACACCGGGCTCCAGCAGCAAGCCCTCTCCCTCACGCACAATGCGCCAGGGCGCCAGCCGGTGCGCCAGCAAGGGCCCCAGCACCAGGTTGTGCGAGGAGACCACGACCAGCGAGCGTTCCGCCAGCTCGTCCAGCACCGCCGATGCCGCCGCCACCGACTCTTCGTGATTGGTCCCGCGGAAGATCTCGTCGACCAGGCAGATCACCGGTCGAAGCGCGCTGGCCGCCAGCAGCTCGCGCGCCCGCGCCAGCTCGGCCACGTAGAGGCTGTGCCCATCCAGTAGCGAGTCCTCGTTCTGCATGCTGGCCACCACCGGCAGCGCCGGCAGCACGGCATGGCGCGCATAGCAGAAGCCGAAAGCGCGCGCCGCCACCAGGTTCAAGCCCAGCATGCGCAAGAAGGTGCTCTTGCCGACCCCGTTCTGGCCCGAGACGAAGGCGCCCTTCTCCGTCAAGGCCAGCGACAGCCCGCTGGCGTCCTGCAGCAGCGGATGCACGCCCGCTTCCAGTTCCAGCGCACGGCCGTCACTGCGCCCGGCCCAGCACCACAAGCGCACCTCCCGCAGATGGCGCGCCAGCGCAAGGTCGGCCTCGAGATTCGCGCACAGCCAGTAGCACTCACGTAAAAACTCACGCTGCTCGGCCACGATGTCCAGGGTCTTGAAGTAGTGCTTGACGTTGGCCAGCATGAACCAGTCGCCATAGGCCGCCACGTCGGGCACGGCCTCGCCGACCACGCCGCGCGTCAGGCTGCGGCTGAGCGCTCCCGCACGCCCGCCCAGGCCCGCGAACTCCTCCGCCAGCGGCTGCCCGCTGCCATCCAGCAGCGACACCGCGCGCAGCAGCATCCGCAGTCCCCAGGTGGTGGCGCGCCAGGGCCCGACCCGGTCGGTATAGCGCATCTGCAGCGTCATCAGCCAGTACATGACGACGCCGAAGCCGATCCAGGCCCAGGGCGTCCACAGTACCGCCGCCAGCGACGCCGCCAGGCCGACCGGCAGCAGCGCAGCATATGCGAGCCAGAGCGGACGCGGCGGCGCCTGCCAGGCCGGATCGAACAGCAGCTCCGCCACTTCGACGTCCGCGCGGCGCAGCGCACGCAGGCTGCGGTGCAGGCCGTCCAACTGCTGCGAAGGCGCCTGCAGCAGGCGCTCGATCCGCGAACGCCGCGCTGCACACTCCTCGGCCGAGGCGCCCGCACGCAGGCGGCGGTACAGCACCTGGCGTCCGAAGATGCTGACGTCCGCGGACAGGCTGTCCGCATAGCGCTCGAGCAGCAGGTCGCGCCAGGTCTGGTCGTCGAGCGCGCCCTCATCGCCGGACGCCGTCAGCCTATGCAGCTGGGCGACGTCCGTCGGCGCAAACGGATACCTGGGCGGCTCAACCTCCACCGGCGTGAACCCGCGCAGGAACTGGGTCAAGGCGGGCCGCCAGGCAGTAAAGAATCGCAAAGTGTTCAAGCTCATGCACGGATAATAGTGACTGTTGGCAAAATTTCAAGTCCTGTCCGCAGTGTCCGTAGCACAGTTCGTCCGGACACGGCGGACAGCTCATCCAGCACAGCGCGCTCTATACAAATCAAAGGCTTAGCGAACTGGCACGGATCGTGCAAATACAGCACCGTCCAAACCCGAATGTCCACGACCATGATTCGCGATACCTCACAACAAGATGCCGTCATCGCCGCGCCGGCCGGCCATGCCATCAAGCGCCGCGCCCTGCTGATCGGCGGTGCCGTCGGCGTCGCTGCCCTGTGCTTCGCCCTGTTCTCCACCTGGCGCAGCAGCGAAGCATCGGTCAGCGCCGCGCGCGTGCGGGTGGCCGAAGTCAGCCGCGGCACCCTGGTGCGCGATGCCTCCGTCAACGGCCGCGTGGTCGCTGCCGTCAGCCCGACCCTGTATGCCAAGGCCTCGTCCACCGTCAATCTGAAGGTCGCCGCCGGCGACACCGTCAAGAAGGGCCAGGTGCTGGCCGTGCTCGAGTCGCCCGACCTGGCCGACGTGCTGAAGCGTGAAACCTCGACCTACGAAGGCCTGAAGGCCGAGGTGGCGCGCCAGCAGATCCTGTCGCGCAAGCAGAAGCTGCTGGCGCAGAAGGAGGCCGACACCGCCGAGATCGAGCGCCTGTCCGCCCAGCGCACCCTGGAGCGCTACGACAGCGTGGCCCAGGTCGGCGTCATCGCCAAGATCGACTACCAGAAAGCCAAGGACGCGCTGCAGTCTGCCGAAATCCGCGCCAGGCACGCCGCGCAGGCCGCCGCGCTGGAAGGCGACGACGTCCAGCTGGCCCTGAAGACCAAGGTCAACGAGCTGGAACGCGCCAGGCTGTCGATGGAAGAGGCGCAGCGCCGCGTCGACGAGCTGACCGTGCGCGCGCCGGTGGACGGCTTCATTGGCACCCTGAACGTGCAGAACCGCATGGTGGTGGCCGCCAATGCGCCGCTCATGACCCTGGTCGACCTGTCGCGGCTCGAAATTGAAGTGGAAGTGCCGGAGACCTATGTGGCCGACATGGGCCTGGGCATGAACGCCGAGATCACCCTGCCAAGCGGCACCGCCACCGGCAAGCTGTCCGCGCTGTCGCCGGAAGTGGTAAAGAACATGGTGCTGGCGCGCGTGCGCTTCGACGGCGAGCAGCCGAAAGGCCTGCGCCAGAGCCAGCGCGTGACGGCGCGCCTGCTGATCGAGGAAAAGCCGAACGTCTTGACCCTGCCGCGCGGTCCCTTCGTCGAGCAGGACGGCGGCCGCTACGCCTACGTGGTCCGCGACGGCATCGCCACCCGCACCCCGATCACGATGGGCGCGACCAGCGTCTCGGCAGTCGAAATCGTCTCCGGTTTGAAGCAGGGCGACAAAGTGGTGGTAGCAGGTACCGATGCATTCAATAACGCGACCCGCGTCTCGATCAATCAATAACAATCCATTCAAAGGACATGACCATGCTGCGCATGACTAACCTCTCCAAGGTGTACCGCACCCACATGATCGAGACGCACGCCCTGCGCGGCTTCGAGATCGAAGTCAAGGAAGGCGAATTCGTCACCGTGACCGGCCCCTCGGGCTCGGGCAAGACCAGCTTCCTGAACATCGCCGGCCTGCTGGAAGAATTCACCTCGGGCGAGTACATCCTCGACGGCGTCAACGTGAAGGGCCTGGACGACAACCAGCGTTCGCGCCTGCGCAACGAGAAGCTCGGCTTCATCTTCCAGGGCTTCAACCTGATCCCCGACCTGAACCTGTACGACAACGTCGACGTCCCGCTTCGCTACCGCGGCTTCAACACCTCCGAGCGCAAGAAGCGCATCGAGGACGCGCTGGCCAAGGTCGGCCTGGCCTCGCGCATGAAGCACTACCCGGCCGAGCTGTCCGGCGGCCAGCAGCAACGCGTGGCGATCGCGCGCGCGCTGGCCGGCACCCCCAAGCTCCTGCTGGCCGATGAACCGACCGGTAACCTGGACACCGCGATGGCGCGCGGCGTGATGGAGCTGCTGGAAGAGATCAACGCCGCCGGCACCACCATCCTGATGGTGACCCACGACCCGGAACTGGCGGTGCGCACCACGCGCAACGTCCACATCATCGACGGCCAGGTGTCCGACCTGGTGCGCCGCGGCCCGACCCTGGTCGACACCAAAGCCAGCGTCAACGCATAAGGAGAGCGGAACCATGTTTGGCTATTACTTCAAGCTGGGCGTGCGCAGCCTGCGCCGCAACCCGGCGCTGACGGCCCTGATGGTGCTGACGCTGGCCGTCGGCGTGGCCGCCAGCGTCTCCACGCTGACCATCCTGCACGTGATGTCGGCCGACCCGATCCCGGAAAAGAGCGCGCGCCTGTTCGTGCCGCAGTTCGACAACGGCCGGGTCGACGACTACACCCCGGGCGAAGACCCTGGCGACATGCAGATGAGCTACCCGGACGCCGCCAACCTGCTCAAGAGCGGCCAGGGCGAGCGCCGCAGCGCCATGTACGGCATACCGGCGGCCATCGAACCGCCGCGCAAGGACATCCCGGCCTTCCAGGCCACCGGTCTGGCGCCGACGCGCGACTTCTTCAGCATGTTCAACGTGCCCTTCCTGCACGGCCAGGCCTGGTCCGAGGCCGACGATGCCAAGGGCGCCGACGTCATCGTGCTCGGCCGCGAAACCGCCGAGAAGCTGTTCGGCAATACCAATCCGGTCGGCCAGCGCCTGATGGTGATGGGCTTCCCCTTCACCATCGTCGGCGTGACTGACAACTGGGCGCCGCTGCCGCGTTTTTACAAGCTGATCGGCGGGAACCGCTTCGGCACGCCCGAGGAATTCTTCCTCCCCTTCTCGACCGCGATCCGCCACGAGACCCCGCATAGCGGCAGCATGAGCTGCAACGCCAACCGCGATCCGGGCTTCGCCAGCCTGCTGACCTCGGAATGCACCTGGATCCAGTTCTGGTTCGAGACCCGCACCAAGAGTGACCGCGCCGAGCTGCAGACCTGGATCGACAACTACGCCGGGGAGCAGCGCAAGCTGGGCCGCCTGAAGCGCAACGCCCCGAACAAGCTGTACGACGTCAACGAGTGGATGGAAAAACTCAAGGTGGTGGGCAACGACAGCAAGCTGTCGGCCTGGCTGGCCTTCGGCTTCCTGGTGCTGTGCCTGGTGAACACGGTCGGCCTGCTGCTGGCAAAGTTCTCGGTGCGCGCTTCCGAGATCGGCGTGCGCCGCGCGCTGGGCGCTTCGCGCACCGAGATCTTCCACCAGTTCCTGATCGAGACCGGCGTGGTCGGCCTGGTCGGCGGCGTGCTGGGCCTGGTGCTGGCCTTCGGCGCCCTGGCCCTGATCGGCATGCAGAGCAAGGGCATGGGGAACATCGCGCACATGGACTGGCAGATGCTGGGCCTGACCTTCGTGATGTCGGTGTCGGCGGCGATCCTCGCCGGCCTGCTGCCGACCTGGCGCGCCTGCCAGGTGACGCCGGCCATCCAACTCAAATCGCAGTAATCGGGAGACATTCATGGAAATCCGTCCCATCCTGTCCGCGCTGATGCGCAATAAAACGGGCCCGATCCTGGTGGCCCTGCAGGTCGCACTGAGCCTGGCGATTCTGGCCAACGCCATGCACATCGTGAACGAGCGCCGCGCCGCGATGGCGCGCCCGTCCGGCCTGTCGGACGAACACGCGACCTTCTACATCATCTCGCGCACACTGAACAGCGACAGCGCCGAGCAGCAGCTGGCCAGCATGAAGCGCGA
Organism: Telluria sp. GW821-FHT07G12; assembly: GCF_059418525.1. NCBI lineage: Bacteria > Pseudomonadati > Pseudomonadota > Betaproteobacteria > Burkholderiales > Oxalobacteraceae > Telluria > Telluria sp. GW821-FHT07G12. The sequence goes on from NZ_JBWKQA010000011.1 coordinate 13,082, forward strand.
AGCCGACATCCTGCGCGCCGTGCCGGGCGTGGCCTCGGTGGCGAACGTGTCGCAGATGCCGCTGTCGCGCAGCGGCAGCAACAACAGCGTCACCGTCGACCGCAAGCAGAAAGTCCAGAGCACCAGCGCGTCGACCTACATCTCGGGCGATTCGCTGATCAAGACCTTCGGCCTGAAGCTGGTCGAAGGACGCGACTTCCAGCCGCAGGAACTGGTCGACCTCAACGAGAACACGAGCAACGAGCTGCCCAAGCAGGTGATCATCACCAAGGCGCTGGCCAACAAGCTGTGGCCGGATGCGCCTGCGGCCGGCAAGACCATGTTCTGGGGCACCGGCGAAGAGGCCCAGGGCGCGCTGGTGGTCGGCGTGGTCGAGCGTCTGCAGGCCGCCCACGTCAATCTGGAAGAGCGCTCCGAGTATTCGGCCATCGTCCCGGCACGCCTGTACGGCAACCCGGGCAATCTCTACGCGATCCGCGCCGAAGCCGGCCAGCGCGACCGCGTGATGAAGGAAGCCGAGGCGGCGCTTCGCAAATCCTCCGCCAGCCCGATGATCCTGCGCCTGAAGACCGTCGACCAGGACCGCAAGGAGCTGTACCGCTCCGACGCCGCCCTGTCCTGGATGCTGGTGACGGTCAGCGTCCTGCTGCTGATCATCACCTCGTCCGGCATCGTCGGCATGGCCAGCCTGTGGGTCACCCAGCGCCGCAAGCAGATCGGCGTGCGCCGCGCACTGGGCGCGCGCAAGCTGGACATCCTGCGCTACTTCATCACCGAGAACTTCATGATCACCAGCGCCGGCGTGTTCGGCGGCGTGACCCTGGGGCTGGCGCTGAACCATCTGCTGGTCAGCAAGCTGGAAATGGCGCGCCTGCCGGCCGGCTACCTGGTCGGCGGTGCGGTGGTGTTCTGGGCGCTCGGCATCCTGGCGGCCTACGGCCCGGCATGGCGGGCGGCGAGCATTTCGCCGGCGACCGCTACCCGCAGCGTCTGACGCCGGTGTATGCTTGCACCTATGCCTACAGTCCTGATCATTGACGACAACGCCGCCGTCGGCGTCGCCCTCGACGTGCTGTTTTCCCTGCACGACATCGCGGCGCTGCACGCGGCCTCGCCCGAGGAAGGTCTGGCCGTGCTGGCGCGCCAGCCGGTCGACCTGGTGATCCAGGACATGAACTTCACGGCCGACACCACGTCGGGCGAGGAAGGGGTGGCGCTGTTCCGCGAGATTCGCAAGCGCCATCCGGACCTGCCGGTGATCCTGCTGACGGCCTGGACCCACCTGGACGCCGCGGTCGACCTGGTGAAGGCCGGCGCCGCGGACTACCTGTCCAAGCCCTGGAACGACGACCGCCTGCTGGCGACGGTGACGAACCTGGTCGAACTGGGCCAGGCCAACCGCGCCCTCAACCAGCGCCTGCAGCGCGAGCGCCGCGCGCGCCGCGAGCTGGAACAGAACTACGACCTGCGCGGCCTGACCTGGGCCGACCCGGCCACCGAACGCGTGCTGACCCTGGCCTGCCAGGTGGCGCGCGCCGACGTGCCGGTCCTGATCACGGGGCCGAACGGCACCGGCAAGGAACGCATCGCCGAAATCATCCAGGCCAATTCGGCGGTCCGCAACGGGCCCTTCGTGGTGCTCAATTGCGGCGCCCTGCCCTCCGAGCTGATCGAGGCCGAGCTGTTCGGCGCCGACGCCGGCGCCTACACCGGCGCCTCGAAAGCGAGAGAGGGCAAGTTCGAGGCGGCCGACGGCGGCACCCTCTTCCTCGACGAGATCGGCAACCTGCCGCTGGCCGGGCAAATGAAACTGCTGCGGGTGCTCGAGACCGGACGCTTCGAGCGGCTCGGCTCGAACCGCGAGCGCCAGGTGAAGGTGCGCGTGATCAGCGCCACCAACGCCGACCTGCAGGCCATGATCCGCGCCGGGACCTTCCGCGAAGACCTGTTCTACCGTCTGAACGTGATCGAGCTGAAGCTGCCGCCGCTGGCCTCCCGCCCCGGCGACATCCTGCCGCTGGCCCAGGGTTTTCTCCCGCCCGGCAAAACCCTGCACCCGAGCGCGGAAAGCGCGCTGCTGGCGCACACCTGGCCGGGCAATGTGCGCGAGCTGAAGAACGTGATGGCGCGCGCCAGCCTGCTGGCGGTCGGCGAGGTCATCAAGCCGGCCGAACTGGGCCTGCCGCTGCCTGCCGGCGGCAGCCAGGAGGCGGAGCCGGACCGCGACGCCATCGTGCAGGCGCTGGCGCGCGCAGGCGGCGTCATCGCCCAGGCCGCGGCCGATCTCGGGCTGTCGCGCCAGGCGCTGTACCGCCGCATGGAGCGCCTCGGTATCGCGCGCGCCGCGTGAGTCTTTGGTGAGCCTGGCATGAGCCCCAAAGGGAAGCGCTTCAGGCTCTCGCTCGTCACCCGCTGGTCGGCCCTGGTCGGCACGCTGCTGGCGGTCGGGATCCTGATCGCGCTGGCCCTCGACCATCTGCTGCCGGGCCAGCCGCTGGCCGTGCTCGGCATCTGCCTGGTGTGCGTGGTGCCGATCGCCCTGATCACGATCCGCTCGCAGATCCAGCCCATCCTGTCGCTGTTCCGCGCCCTGGAAGGCACGGTGGCGAGCTACCGCGACGGCGACTTTTCCTTCAGCCTGCACTGGGGCCAGAACGACGAATTGTCCGACCTGATCGAGGCCCACAACGCGCTCGGCCAGGTGCTGCGCGAACAGCGCCTCGACCTGGTGCAGCGCGAGCTGCTGCTCGACACCATGGTGCAGAACACACCGGTCGCCATGCTGCTGGTGGCGGAGCTGGCGAATGCGCCGCGCACCATCGTGTATGCCAACCTGGCCGCGCGCCAGCTGCTGTCGAGCGGCCGCAAACTCGAAGGCTACGCACTGAACGAGGTGCTGGAGCAGGCCGCGCCGGCCCTGATCGAAGCGCTGGGACGCGGCGGCGACGGCCTGTTCACCGCCGGCGAAGGCGAGGACGAAGAGGTCTACCACCTCGCGCGCCGCAACTTCAGCCTGAACGGCCGCAAGCACGAACTGCTGCTGCTGCGCCAGCTGACCACGGAATTGCGGCGCCAGGAAGTGCAGACCTGGAAAAAGGTCATCCGCGTCATCAGCCATGAACTGAACAATTCGCTGGCGCCGCTGGCATCGCTCGCGCATTCCGGCGCGGAGCTGGTGCGGCGCGGCCAGACCGAGCGCCTGCCGCAGATCCTCGAGACCATCGGCGAGCGCACGCGTCACCTGGAGAGTTTCATTCTCGGCTACGCCCGCTTCGCCAAGCTCCCGACGCCGCGCATCGACGCCGTGCCCTGGGAGGCCCTGGTGGCGCGCCTGGCCGGTCAGGTGTCGTTCCGGGTGATCGGCGAACTGCCGCCCGAGCCGGCCCAGATCGACACGGCACAGATGGAACAGGCCCTGCTCAATCTCCTCAAGAATGCGCATGAATCGGGCTCCTGGCCCGACCACGTGGAGCTGCAGATCCGCCGCGTGCAGGAAGTGGTCCGCATCGACGTGCTGGACCGCGGCAGCGGCATGAACGACGCCGTGCTGACCAATGCCCTGGTGCCCTTCTACTCCACCAAGCGCAGCGGCACCGGCCTGGGCCTGGCGCTGGCGCGCGAGATCGCCGAAGCGCACGGCGGGCGCATCACGCTGGCCAACCGCGAAGGCGGCGGGCTGGCCGTGACCATGATCCTGCCGGTGGGGCCGGGGTAAAATACCCCTATGCCTGCCCCCACCGACCCACGCTTCTCCCAGCCCGGCCACCCGCCTGCCACCATCACCGAATTCGAAGGCGTCCGCTCGCTCCACCTGGGCACGTCCTGGGTGCAGGGGTCGATGCGCCTGGCGCGGCCGGATGCGATCGAGCTCGAATACGTGCAGATGATGATGATGTGGATGCTGTTCGTGCAGCAGCCGCGCCGCATCGTGCAACTGGGGCTGGGCAGCGCGGCGCTCACCAAGTTCTGCTACCAGAAATTCCCGGAGGCGCGGGTGGCGGCTGCGGAGCTGAATCCGAACGTGATCGCGATCTGCCACGAATACTTCGGCCTGCCGCCGAACGATGCGCGCCTGGATGTGCGCGAGATGGATGCCCTCGACTTCGTGATGGACCCGGCCAACCGTGGCACGGTCGACGTGCTCCAGGTCGACCTGTACGACGAGGAAGCGCGCGGCCCGGTGCTCGATACACCCGAGTTCTACCAGGCCTGCGCCGATTGCCTGCGGGACGGCGGCGTGATGACCGCCAACGTGTTCGGCGACTTCATCAACTACGACAAGAACCTGCAGGCGATGGAGCTGGCCTTCGACGCCGTGGTCTGGCTGCCCGAGGTCCACGATGCCAACATCGTCGTCATCGCCTTCAAGGAGGCGCCGCAGATCGACTTCGCGCTGCTGTACGAACGCGCCGCCGAGATCAAGCGGCGCTACAACCTGCCGGCCAAGAACTGGGTCAATGGTCTGAAGGAGTGGATGCGGGATCACCAGGGGTGACGGCGGCCCGTTCGAGGACGCCCGCCATGGTCTGCATCTCCGCAGCCTCCTGGGCTCGCACCTGATACTGCTTGTACGCCGGGACCACCACCGCCGCCATCACGCCTATCATCACGATCGGAACGATGGCGGCAGCGCCGGAGCCCATGCCTGTGCGCGGCACGAACAGCGCCACGAAGGCAGCCAGCTTGTTGCGTGAAGGCTGGCGCAGCTCGTGGCCGGCGGCCAGCGCGCGCACCGCAGCCATGCGCTTGACCAGCCAGGGATAGTCGCCCACCAGCTCGTGGAAGGACATCCAGAAGCCCTCGGTGTGGCGCGCCTGATCGATATAGGCCTGGTTGTTCATCGTCCGCGCCCGCTTGCCGCCGGCCGCCAGCACCGCCAGGCCATGCTCGGCATTGACGGGATTGTCGCAGGCGGCCAGGCCATGGCGATCGCAGGTGTATTCGCGGGCGCGCGAATAGGCCGGGCCGATCAGCGGCAGCGCCAAGGCCGGCATCAGGATCGTCGACCAGCTGAGGTGCTTGCGCTTGATGTGGCCGATCTCATGGCCGATGTAGAAATTCAGCGCGTCCGGATTGTCCGCCAGGCCGTCCACCACATCCGAATACAGCACCAGGAAGTGACGCCCGAGGAAACGCGTCGCAAAGGCATTCAGCATGCCGCCCATCTGCATCAGGTAAGCCTGCGGTTCTTCCTCCAGGCCCAGCTTGCGGCAGCAGGCCGCGATCTGCTGCTTCAGGTCGGGGAACTGTTCCTCGGTGATGCGCACGCCATTGCCCTTGATGTAGGAAATCAGCGCCGACTGCGCCACGCAATAGAACAGGAAACCGAACAGCAGATAGACCAGGGCAAGGCCGAAGGTAATCACCAGCAGCACGCCCCAGATCAGTATGGACCACACCAGCATCAGCCGGAACAAGCGCTCCTCGTTGCGATACACCAGGTTCATGATCGTCCGCCCTCTTGTCGTTGAGAAAGAGGCACATTCAAGGCCATCTTTCGCCCCGCCGACATGATCCTTGTTGTGCCATTCGCACGGTTCTGCCTCAGGACAGGGATGGAATTGCGGCTCATCAATTTCGCTTCGTATTCTCACGAGCAAGATGGGCCGTCAACCAGACTCATCAGAGGGGAATATGACCAAACATCTCCATCGCAGTGTGCTCGCCTCCGCCATCCTGGCCGCCTTCGCTCCCGCTCAGGCCCAACAATCCGCCGCCGGCGACGCCACGGGAAGCAGCGCCGCCACCGTCGTCGTGATCGGCTCGCGCACCACGGCCAGGAGCGCGCTCGACACCACGGTCCCGGTCGGCCTGATCGACCAGAAGGACCTGCAATCGGCCGGCACGCCGGAGCTGGGCAAGGTGCTGCAGGAGCTCGACCCCTCGTTCAACTTCACCACCACCTTCATCAGCGACGGCACCGACATCATCCGCCCCGCCACCCTGCGCGGCCTGGGTCCGGACCAGCTGCTGGTGCTGGTCAACGGCAAGCGCCGCCACCAGCAGGCGCTGGTAAACGTCCAGCAGACCATCGGGCGCGGCTCGGCCGGCACCGACATCAATGCGATCCTGCTGTCCGCGATCCAGCGCATCGAAGTGCTGCGCGACGGCGCCGCCGCCCAGTACGGGTCGGACGCCATCGCCGGCGTGATCAACATCGTGCTCAAGCAGGGCCCGGGCGGCCAGCTGAGCGTGGCCGGCGGCACCACCGCGGAAGGCGACGGCGACACGATCAGCGTCAGCGAAAGCCACGGCTTCGCGCTCGGGTCCTCGGGCGGTTACCTGAACCTGGCCGTGGAGAGCCGGCGCCGCGGCGAGACCAACCGCGCCGGCGTCGACACCCTGCGCGTGAACCCGCCGCGCGTCACCCAGCGCATCGGCGACTCGCTGGCCAGGGATGCCTATTTGTGGACCAATGCCATGCTGCCGGTCGGTAGCAGCGGCGAACTGTATGCCTTCGGCGGCGTCTCGCGCCGCACCGGCGACGCCGCCGGCTTCTTCCGGCCGAAAGCGGATGGCCGCAACGTGCCCGCGGTCTATCCGGACGGCTTCCTGCCGAACATCCTGACCACGGTGCGCGACGCCTCGCTGGCAGTGGGCTTCCGCCATGGCCTGGGCGCCGCCTGGAACCTGGACGCCAGCGTCAACCATGGCCGCAGCGAACTCGCCTTCTTCGAGCGCAATTCGATCAACGTCAGCTACTGGTACGAGCCGAAGTGCAGCTGCTCGAACTGGAACGAATCCCCGACCGGCGCCAACACCGGCCGCCTGCGCTTCACCCAGACCACCGCCAACCTCGACCTGCGCGGGCCGCTGAGCGTGGGCAGCACCGAGCTGCAGCTGGCCGCCGGCCTCGAATACCGGCGCGACGGCTACCAGATCGTGGCCGGCGATCCGGTCTCCTACCAGTACGGCCGCACCAACAACCCGGCGATCCGCATCCTCGACCAGACCGGGCATATCGCGGCGGCCGGCATCCAGGGCTTCCCCGGCTATACCCCGGCGACCGAAGTGAACGAGGCGCGCCACAACAGCGCCGTCTACCTTGACGCCGAGCACAAGTTCAGCTTGCCGCTCACGCTGGCGGCGGCGCTGCGGCACGAACGCTATTCGGATTTCGGCGGCACCACCACCGGCAAACTGGCGCTGCGCTACGATCCGAGCCGCGAGCTCGGCCTGCGCGCCAGCGCCTCGACGGGCTTTCGCGCACCGAGCGTGCAGCAGAAGTTCTACAGCTCGGTCTCGACCAACCTGAACGCCGCGGGCGTGCTGACCGACACCCTCACCGCGCGCGAGGGCAGCCCCGTTACCAAGGCGCTCGGCATCGCGCCCTTGAAGGAGGAGACCTCGCGCAGCGCCAGCCTTGGCCTGGTGCTGCGTCCCGCACCGGGCTTCTCGTTCACCGCCGACGCCTGGCGCACCCGCATCGCCGACCGCATCGTCTTCTCGAGCACCATCGCCCCCGAGAGCGGTCCCTGCCCGACCGCCACGGCCTGTCCGATCAAGGCCGTGCTGGATCCGCTGCGCGTGGGCCAGGCGCAGTTCTTCACCAACGCGATCGGCACCACCACCCGGGGCCTGGATTTGATTGCCGAGCAAACGCTGCGCGGTTCCGCCGGCACGCTGGTGCTGTCCGGCCAGCTCGGCTTCAACCGCACGGAAGTCGATTCCAGGAAGTCCTCATCGAAGGTCTTGAGCGGCGCCCAGCTGTTCGATGACGCCCAGGTCACGCTGATCGAACGCGGCCAGCCGCGCCAGCACCACGTGGTGGCGGCCGACTTCACGGCCGGCCCGTGGAACCTGAATGCGCGCGCCACTTACTACGGCGAGGTGGCCGGCCAGGGCTTCACGGCACCCTTCGTGCAGACCTGGGATGCGAAATGGCTGCTCGACCTGACCGGCCGCTTCGCCTTCAGCAAGGCGTTTGCAGTCCGCCTTGGCGTGAACAACGTGTTCGACACCTACCCGAGCCGCTGGGACCCGGTGAAGGCTGCGCCTTTCCCGCAGATGGGCTTTACCTACTGCTGGGAGACCTGCCCGTTCGGGATCAACGGGCGCTCGCTGTACGCGAAGGCGGACTACAGCTTTTGAGTACGAGAGCGGTAAGTCAGCGCCGCTCGCGCCACCACAGGCCCAGCATGGCCAGCGCGAACGCCAGGCCGAAAGGCCAGACCGGGAGGGTGCGCGCGGCGCGGTCGGCAGCCGGCGCCGGTGTGCGGGCGGCATAGCGCGCAGTCGCTTCGCGGCGCTGGGCACGCTGCCACAGGGCCCAGTCGCCGTCCGCATAGACATAGAGCGCACTCTCCAGCGGGCGGGCGCCCTGTGCCTTCATTTGCAGCCAGCCTGGCTGCTTGGGCCACACGGCCACGCAGGAAGCGTCGACGTGCTCGGGGCGGTGCTGCCAGGGCAAGATGAGCGCCAGCGCCGGGAAGGCCAGCGTCCCGGACTTCTGCAGCGCCTCGCCGCGGGCGCAGACTTCCAGGCGCTGGGACGGCAGCGGCAGCTCGCCTGGAACCAGCCAGGCGATGTCTTCGTTGCGGCGCACGTGCAGGCGGTCGAGCACGGCCTGCCACCACAAGGCCAGCGCGCGCGGTTCCTCGATCGCATGGCGGTGCCAGCCACCCACGCCCAGCCAGGCGATGCGGCCCTTGTGCCAGTCGCGCGTCCACAAACCGTCTTCGCCCTGCCACTCGCCCGCAAGTGCGGCGGTCGGATTCATTCCGCCCGAAGCCATAGGCAGGCGAGTACCGATGGTCTTGTCGGCCGGCTGCGGCGCCAGGCGCAAGCCCACGCTGCGCGACCAGGCGCCGGGGTCGCCGGCATTCGCGCCCAGCACCAGCAGCGGCGCGCCCTCGGCCACGCGGGCCAGCAGCGCGCTTCTGGCGGCGTCGCCGGCGCGCTCGAACCAGGTGGCGTCGACGATCTCCAGGTCCGGCGTCTTCATCTCGGCGCGTGCGCTCTCGCTGCGGGTCAGGTTCTTGCCCAGCTCGACCTGCCAGTCGATCACGGCATTGCTGGCGGCCAGCAGGTCGTTCAGCGTGCGCAGGTCGAAGGACGGGGCGCCGAAGCGGCCGCGTACTTGCAGCGGCGACGGTTCGGTGACGGTCACCGGCACCGGTCCCTGGTCGACCAGCTTGCCGTTCGCATCCAGCAGCCGCGCTTTTAATACCAGACGCTCGGCCAGCGGCGGCAGCCACTGTACCGACAGCAGGCCATCGCCCCTGGCCTCGGCCAGCACCTCGTCGTTCTCGGCCAGCAGCTGCAGGCGGCCCTGTTCCTTCCAGGAGCGCTGCAGCGTCAGGGTGAACATGCGTCCCAGCGCGACCGTCGATGGGAAGTCGATGTGGATGACAGGCGTGGCCGGTACGGTCCAGGCGAGCGGCCGCGCCGGCAGGTCCTCCCATTCGGCGGCGCGCAGGCCGTCGCCTTCCAGCTTGATGCTGCGGATGCCATCCAGCGAGGCCGGTGCTTCCTTCGAATTCAACGCCAGGCTGACGCCCGCCTCGCCGGGGAGCGCAAAGCTGCCGACCGCACCGGCCAGCGCGATACCCGCGATTGCGGCCAGCAGCGCGTCGATCCAGCGCTGGCGTGCGCCGTAAGCCAGGACGCTGAATGCGCCGATGACGAGGGCGGCGATGGGGAGCCAGTTCATCGCAAGCCTCCCCGTACGGCGCGTTCAAACGGAGTCTCGACCCGCGGCGTGGCCTGCAGCAGCACGGGCGCCTCATGCACGGCGCCGCGCAGCCAGGCGCGCAGCACCGGGCGGCAGGCCAGGCAGCCGTCGGCGACATCCTGGATCGCGCGCTGGGCCGCCAGGCGCTGCTCGTCGACGCCGATGCGCTCGCGCACCCAGTCGTGGGCAGTACGGGTCCACAGCGAGGGCAGCGGGCCGTCGCCGGCCAGCGCCTGCACCAGTTCGCGCAGCTGCGCCGGCACAGTATCCGGTGCGCTCGACTGTTCGCGGCGGCCAGCGGCAGCGCCGGCCATGTCGCCCGTCATGCGCTTGTCCTCCTTGATCGGCGGCGGCGCAAAGGCCGTCTTGTGCAGGTAGATGCGCTCGGACTGCTGCAGTTCCTTGATCGCGTCGAGCGCCTTGTGCTCGGGCGGCAGCGCCGTCTTCGGGGTGATGGCGCGCAGCGCGTTCTCGGCATCCCACATCGCGGACAGGGCGCGCCGCAGCACCTTCTTGGTGGCCTCGTCGAACAGGGTCGCGTTTTCCGCCTGGTCGTGGGCATGGCCGAACTCGTGCAGCACGTCCTGCGGCCTGTTCTTGCCGCCGCCGTGATCGTCGTTATGGTCGTCCTTGCCGAACAGGGTCGACTCCTCGCCCAGGAACTGGCCGTAGCGGCGCCGCAGCGCGCCCTGGTCGGCGGCGATCGCTTCGCTGCGCTCGCGCACGGTGTCTGCGCTCATCTTCTTGGCGCGCATGTCGGCGATCAGCTGCTCGGTGTCGATGATGATCTGGCGCTGGCTGCGCAGGCTCTCGGGCTTGACCATCACCGGCAGCGCGGAGACGTCTTGCTCTTCCTCGGCCTGCGGGGCCGGCAGGCGCAGCGTGTAGGTCGGCGACTGCACCGTGTGCGGCTTCGCTGCGTTGTCGCTGGCGCGGACAAAGAAGTACAGTTCGTCGCCCGGCTCCATGCCGAGGTCGATCAAAGTCCAGTTCCTGGCCCAGTCGCGGCGATGCGGATCGCGGCCCGCCGGGAGCGGCAGCTCGCGGTCGCTGAAGCGGATGTTTTCTCCGCTGCCGCGCGCCAGGGTCAGGTGCAGGGTCGCCTGCTTCACCTGGTAATCGTCGCGCACCGCAATCGCCATCGCCGCCTGGGTGGCGTCGCGCGCCAGTTCCTTGATGATCTCGTTCGGCTGGCTCACCACGATCTCGGGAGCCTGGTCGGGCAGCACCTTCAGCGTGTAGCGGGCGCCGCGCCAGCGCCAGAAGATGGATTCGGTGGCGGTCCAGCGCGCGCATGCGGCGCCGGCCTGGAGTTGCTGGCCGTCGCTCAGTTCGATGGTCTCGACGGCATCCGCAGGCTGCTTCAGGCACCATTCGACCACGGTCTGTTCCGGCGCCGTCAAGTCGCGCGGCGCGGAGACGGCGGGTTCCACGCCCGTGTACTGCGGCGGCGTGAGCTTGACCGTCAGCGCCGCGGCGGCGGCTGCTACTTGCATCGCCCTGGCGCCAGGTAGGCCGGCAGCGCGCGGCTGCGCGCCGTGCGGCAGCAGCGTCGCGCCCCAGGCCAGTGCCGCCAGCGCCAGGTTCCCGGCCAGCCAGGGCAGACCCGGGCGCACGCGCTCGCGCACGATCGCACGGACGCGTGGGCCCGTGAGGCTGGCGCCGACGCGCTCCAGCAGGCGCCGCTGCTGCAGCTGCGCCACCGGCGATTCCGCCCGCAGCAGCAGCGCGGCGCTGTCTTCCATTTCCGGCACAGCGCCGTCCAGCCAGACGGTCCATTGCCGCTCCACCCGATGCTTCAGTCGCAGGCCGTCCCAGGCGCAGAAAGCCGACCAGGCCAGCAGGCCGGGGCCGGAGCGCAGCAGCAGCCAGGGCATGGCGCCGATGAGCCACAGGCCGCCACGGCGCAGCAGTGCGGCGCGCCACAGGCGGGCGAAAATCTCAGCGCCGGCGGACATGCGTCATTATCCTTTCCAGGGCAAACAGGACCAGCAGCGCGATGGACAGCGCATCGTGCAGGGCGCCGCCGTTCGGCCCCGCCGGCACATGCGCATCGACGACCGGCGCCTGCGCCGGCGCGGTGTAGGGCCGCAGCCCGAGATGCAGGCGCTGCCAGCTTTCGAACATGGTGCGGGCGCCGGCGGCATCCTGCGGCGGCAGCCAGGCGGCGCTCCACAGGCGGCCGCGCGGGCTGTCCAGGTAACGCAGACCGTCGGCCTGCGGCGCCTTCTGCAGTTCGGGGAAGGCGCCGCTATCGGCCACCCACCACAGCGGCGCACGCAGGCCCGCCGGCGGCGCTTCGGGCAAATCCCAGATGACCAGTCCAGTCTTCGGCCCCGCCTGTTCGTCGAATACGTAGCGCTGCGGACCGTCGAGCGCCCCGAACAGCTTGCGCCATTCGTCCGCGCGGCGGCTGAACACGGTCACGTGCCGTTCGTCCGCTGCCGGCGGCGCCGCCTGGGAACGCACGATCACCGCATGGCGCAGGCGCGGCAGTGTAGCCGGCATCGCCACGTCGCCGACCAGCAGCAGGCGCGCCTGCGGCTCGAATTCGCGTTCGTGCTCATGCAGCCAGCGGTAGGCATCGCGGTTCGGCAGGTCGATGCGGCGCGCCTCAGCCAGGCCGGCGTCACCTATCTGTTTATCCACGAAAGCACGCTCGGCGCCGGGCACGATCAGCACGCTGTCGCCGCGCCAGGGCAGCACGGGGTCGGCCAGCAGCGCGATCAGGGCCGCCAGCAGCAGGCAACGCAACAAGAGCAGGAACAGGTCGCTCAAGCGCCAGACGCGCAGCTGCACCGGTTCGGACTGCGGCAGGAAGCGCGCCGTCGCCAGCGGCATGGCCCTGGTCTGTTCGCGCTTTTGCCGGTGCCACAGGATGGGCAGAATCAAAACAGGCAGCGCCCACCACCACAGGCTGTTCATGAGCGACCTCCGGGCTTGCGCAGCCAGGCGCGCAAGGTCTCGGCCGGCGCCCGCTCGATCGGCGCCGCCACATAGGGAATGTCATGCGCGCGGCACTGCCGGGCCACCATGCCGAAATGTTCTTCGCGCCGGCGGATGTACTCGGTGCGCGCCTCGCCGGCGAAGCGGAACAATTTGGCGTCCCCTTCCGGGTCGCGCCAGGCTGTCGATCCATCGAAATCGGCCGCAATCTCGGCCTCGGTCTGCAGGCACAGCGCGCGCACATCGTGGCGCATGCCGCGCAGGCGCAGCATCGCTTCCGACAGCGGCGACGGCCAGTCAAGAAAATCGCTGGCCACGCAGACCACGCTGGGGGCGCGCGCAAAATGCAGGCTGGCGCGCAGCACCTCGCCGGCCGGCAGCGTGCCGGCGGCGTCGACGCGGTCCATGTGGGCCAGCACGCGCTGCAACTGGCGCGGCCCGCGCGCGGCCGGGGTGAAATGGGCACGCTCGCCCTGGCAAATCAGGAGCCCGAAGGCGTCGCCCTGGCGCTGCGCGATGGCGCCCACGCAGCCCAGCAGCAGGCGCGCCATGCCCAGCTTGTCCAGTCCTTCGATACTGCGGCTCGGCTCCAGCATCGATGCGGTCGCATCCAGCACCAGCCACACCGCGACATGGCTGTCGCGCTCGGCCTCGCGCACGTAGTAGCGGTCGGCGCGCGCCATCAGCTTCCAGTCCACGCGGCGCCACTCATCCCCGGGCGCGTAGGCCCGGTATTCGGAGAACTCGACGCCGGCGCCGCGCTCGCGCCCGGCGTGGATGCCGTGGCCCAGCCCCGCCAGCACGTGGCGGATGGCGAGATCGAGTTTTCCCGTGTGCGCAGCCAGCGCCGCACTTGCCAATACGGACACTTAGTCGATCCGGACTTCGTTGCGCAGCGCGGCGAGGATGTCGGCAATCGCAACGCCGTCCGCCTCCGCCTCGAAATTGCGCAGCACGCGGTGCGCCAGTACCGGCAGCAGCATCGCGCCGATGTCCTCGCGGGTGACCGCCAGGCGGCCCTGCATCAGCGCGCGCGCCTTGGCGGCCAGCACCAGCGCCTGGCCGGCGCGCGGACCGGCGCCCCAGCCGATGTGCTTGCGGATCGCCTCGACCTGGGATTCCGCCGGGCGGGTCGCGCGCACCAGCCTCGTCGCATAGCGCAGCATCGGTTCGGAGATCTCGATGTCGCGCACCAGTTGCTGCAGGCGCAGGAGCGTTTCGAGCGTCATTGCCGGCTCCGCGTCGGCCAGGCCGGCGTGGGTGGTGGCGCCGACCATCGCGATTTCTTCATCCTCGGTCGGGTAGCCGACGTCGATGCGCAGCAGGAAGCGGTCGAGCTGGGCCTCCGGCAGCGGATAGGTGCCGGCCTGCTCGATCGGGTTCTGGGTCGCCAGCACGAAGAAGGGGCGCGGCAGCTTGTGCGTCTGGCCGGCGAAGGTGACGGAACGCTCCTGCATCGCCTCCAGCAGCGCCGACTGGGTCTTCGGCGGCGCGCGGTTGATCTCGTCGGCCAGCAGCACCTGGGTGAAGACGGGCCCCTGCTGGAAGCGGAACACGCGCTGGCGCGTCGCCTGGTCTTCCTCGAGGATCTCGGTGCCGACGATATCCGAGGGCATCAGGTCGGGCGTGAACTGCACGCGCCGGAACTGCATGTCGGTGGCCTGGGCCAGCGATTTCACCAGCAGGGTCTTACCGAGCCCCGGCACGCCCTCGACCAGCGCGTGGCCGCCGGCCAGCAGGCAGGTCAGGAGCAGGTCGATCACATCCTTCTGGCCGATGATCACCTGGCCCATGCTCGCCTTGAGGGCGCTCACGCGCGACACCAGGTCGGTAATCTCGTTCTCAGTCCATGCCTCTGCCACTTGCTATGCTCCCAACGCGTATTGAATGATATTGACCGCAAAGCGGGTGTTGTCGACCGCCAGCCAGCGCTTGTTGCGGAAGTCGTAGTCCCACTCGCAGCCGTAGTCCTTGTTCGAATACAGCACGCCGATGCGGCCATTGACCTCGATGGCGCGCAGGTATTCGTGCACCAGGTCGTCGCCCCAGCCGTTCAGCTCCACCGTGGTGTTGGGCGGGCCGTCGAACTTGAAGAAGCTCGAATACAGGCGGTGCGTATTCGGGATTTTTACCAAGGCCTTAGTCCCGAACATTTTGGCCAGCTCGGCCTCGAAGGACTTGGCGAACAGGCCGTCGATGTCGTGGTTGCAGTCGTCCACGAAGACGAAGCCGCCGCCCTTCACGTAGCGCTCGAAGTTGCGGCGCTCGGCGGGCGTGAACTGCACCAGCTTGTGCCCGGCCAGATAGCAGAACGGCGCCTGCAGCATCTTCGGGTCCGACAGGTTGACCACGCGCTCGGCCGGGTCCACGCGCAGGGTCGTGTACTCGACCAGCGAGTTGAGCACGTTGCTGGGCATGCGGATGTCGACATCCCAGTCGCCCGACTCGTACATCAGGCGCGTGAAGTAAAAATCGTAGACCACTACATCACACGGCGTCGGACAGCGAAGTGAAGTTGAAATCGCGGATACGCATCGGCGGAATCACCATCTGGTAGGCCACTTCGTCCGGCCCGATGATGACCGGCTTGCCCAGCTCATCGACGTTGTTGAGCATCGTGATCGGGCTCTCGTTGAAGCGGAAGTTCTTGATCGGGTACTTGATCTTGCCGTTCTCGACGTAGAAGGTGCCGTCGCGCGTCAGGCCGGTCAGCAGCACCGATTGCGGGTCGACCATGCGGATGTACCAGGTGCGGGTCACGACCACGCCCTTCTTCGTACTGGCGATCAGCTCTTCCAGCGACTTGCTGCCGCCGGCCATGATCATGTTGCCGGCGCGGGCGGTCGGCGCCACGCCGTTCTTCTGCGCCCAGAAGCGCGAGTACTCCAAGTTGGCGACCTTGCCGTCCTTGATCAGGTCGCGGCGCTGGCGCGCCAGCATCGAGCCGCTGTCCCAGGGGCTGACCGGCACGTCCTTGTCCCAGGGGTCGGACCACACGTTCACCTGTTCGTCGAACAGCTTCTCGCCCAGGCGGTTGCCGCCGCCCTTTTTTGCCAGGAAGCTGCGGCCCTCGTCGGCCTGGCGCGCACCGAAGGCGCCGAACATGCGGCCCAGCAGCTCGGAGGTCGCGGCCGGCTCCAGGATCACCGTGTAGCGGCCCGGCTCCAGCGCCTTCGCGTCGACCGAGCGCAGCGCCTTCTCCATCGCCACGTCCGAGGCTTCGCGGGCGTCGAAGCGCCTGGCGTCGCTGGCCGAACGGGTCACCCAGCCCGAGCCGCGGCCGTCTTCGGTGCGCGCGGTGCAGGTGAAATCGAGGCCGGTGAACTCGCGGTGGCCGAACAGGCCCTTCGAATTGGCAATGGTCTCGAAGCCGGTGGTGTCGGTGAAGAAGCCGGCCGTCACCAGCTTGTTCTTGCGCCCGGCCAGGATCGCGTGCGCGGCGACTTCGGCGCGGAAGTCCGGGTCGATCGCGGCGGTCGATGCAAAGTATTCGCCGCTCGCCTTGAATTCCTGCTTGCCCGGTATCGGCACGTATTCCGGATTCTCGGGCGCCAGGCGCGCGGTGTCCTCGGCGCGGCGCACGGCCTGCTCGAGCGACTTGTCGTCGAATTCGTTGATCGATGCCGTGCCCTGGCGCTTGCCGAAAGCGACTGTGACGACCAGCCGGCGGTCTTCGTTCAGGCCCGCGGTGGACACGCTATTGCGCGCAAAGCGGATATTGCCCTGGCGGCTGCCGTTGATGGCGACGCTGCACTCGTCCGCCTTCGAGAAGGACAGCACGCGGTCGCAAATCCGTTTTGCTTCTTCCTGGTTCAGCTGTTTCAATCTAGTCTCCTCAGCCGATCTTGCGGCCGGTATTGATCACTTTGACGCCGTTGAAGCGGGTGGTCGAGGCGCCGTGCGAGACCGCGCTGACCTGGCTGGGCTGCCCTTTGCCGTCGAAGAAGGAGCCGCTCATGCGCCAGTCGCGCTCGTCGCAGATGGCGCTGCAGGCGTTCCAGAATTCCTGGGTGTTCGACTGGTAGGCCACGTCTTCCAGCATCGGGCCGATCTTGCCGTCCTTGATCTCGAAATACAGCTGGCCGCCGAACTGGAAGTTGTAGCGCTGCTGGTCGATCGAGTAGGAACCGCGTCCCAGGATGTAGATGCCCTTCTTGACATCCTTGACCATCTCGTCCGGCGTCAGGCGCCCTTTGCCGGCCGCCAGCGAGACGTTCGGCATGCGCTGGAACTGCACATTGCTCCAGCTGTCCGCGTAGGAGCAGCCATGCGATTCCTTTTCGCCGATGATGTGGGCCTGGTCGCGCGTGGCCTGGTAGTTGACCAGGATGCCGTCCTTGATGATGTCCCAGCGCTTCGGCTGCACGCCCTCGTCGTCGTAACCGACCGCGCCCAAGGAGCCGGGGGTGCTTTTATCGGCGAAGAAGTTCACCTTGTCTGAGCCAAACTGGAATTTCTTCGTCTCCCATTTATCGAGCGTGCAGAAGCTGGTGCCGGCGTAGTTGGCTTCGTAGCCCAGCACACGGTCCAGTTCCGTCGGGTGGCCGACCGATTCGTGGATGGTGAGGAAGAGGTTTTCCGGCGCGATCACCAGGTCGTACTTGCCCGGTTCGACGCTTTTCGCCGTCAGCTTTTCGCGCGCCTGGCGGCCGGCGTTTCGCGCTTCTTCGACGATGTCGTAGCCGCCCTTGTACAGGGTGGTGACGCCGCCCGCGGCCAGGATCTTGTGCTCCGGACGCACATCGAAGTATTCGTAGCCCATGCCGACCGGCGGCGCCAGCCCGGCGCGCGAACGGAACTTGCCGGTCGCCTTGTCGACCGCGGTGGCGGTCAGCGGCGCCCACAGGCGGTGGAT
Organism: Telluria sp. GW821-FHT07G12; assembly: GCF_059418525.1. Taxonomy (NCBI): domain Bacteria; kingdom Pseudomonadati; phylum Pseudomonadota; class Betaproteobacteria; order Burkholderiales; family Oxalobacteraceae; genus Telluria; species Telluria sp. GW821-FHT07G12. Next base: position 30,556 of record NZ_JBWKQA010000011.1, read on the forward strand.
GTCCTGGTCGATGTACGAACCGTCGGTGGAAGCGAAGTACTTCTGCTGGTTCACCTGGAACAGATTCGCCGTCATGAAACTGGCGCCGGCATCCAGACCCGCCTTGTTCGCGGCGATCAGCATCTCGGCCTTTTCCTTCACCGGCACGCTGCGCCAATCCTTCTTGATCGGCGTGGCCCAGGCCACCTCGCCCACGCCCTTGGTTGGCGCCAGGCGCACCGGCTCCGTCTGCAGCTTCGCATTGGCGCGCGCGATCGCCACCGCCTGGCGCGCGGCATTCGCCACGGCGTCCGGATTCATCGCATTGGTGGCGGCGAAGCCGTAGGCGCCATCGGCAATCACGCGCACGCCGACGCCGCTGGACTCGGTGTTCGTCACGCTCTGCACCGTCAGGTCGCGGGTGTTGATGAACTGGTTCAGGTAGCGCCCGATGCGCACGTCGCAATAGCTGGCGCCGGCCTTGGTGGCCGCGTTGAGGGCGGCGTCGGCCAGCGCCTTCTTGAAGCTGCGCGGCATGCTGGACTGCAGCTCTTCGGCGGCGATGGCATTGCCGAAGACGGGAACCAGGATCGCGCCGGCGGTGCCGGCGGCCAGGTGGAGGAAAGTACGGCGTTCCATTGAATTAGACGGCATCCGACAGCGAGGTGAAGTTGAAGTCGCGGACCTTCATCGGCGGAATCGACATCTGGAACGGCACCTCATCCCCACCGATGATCACCGGCTTGCCGATCTCCTCGATGTTGTTCAGCATGGTCACCGGGCTCTCGTTGAAGCGGAAATTCTTGATCGGGTACTTGATCTTGCCGTTCTCGATGTAGAAGGTGCCGTCGCGGGTCAGGCCGGTCAGCAGTACCGATTGCGGGTCGACCATGCGGATGTACCAGGTGCGGGTGACCAGGATGCCCTTCTTGGTGCTGGCGATCAGGTCGGCGGTGGTCTTGTCGGTGCCGGCCATGATGATGTTGCCCGGGGTCGCCGTCGGCTTTACGCCCTTCTTCTTGGCCCAGTACTGCGAGTAGTTCAGGGCGTTGACCTTGCCGTCCTTGATGATGTCCATGCGTTCGCGCGCGATCAGGTTCTGGGTATCCCAAGGCAGCACCGGCACGTCCGGATTCCAGGGGTCGGCCCAGATGTTCACCTGGCTGTCGAACAGCTTGTCCCCCAGGCGCGAGGCGCCGCCTTTCTTCGACAGGAAGCTGCGGCCTTCGTCGGTCTGGCGCGCATCGAAGCCGAACAGCATGAAGCCGAGCAGTTCGGAAGTCGCGGCCGGCTCCAGGATCACGGTGTAGCGGCCCGGTTCCAGGGCTTTCGCATCGACCGAGCGCAGCGCCTTCTCGATCGCGACGTCGGCCGCTTCGCGCGGGTCGAATTTCGACGCATCGGTGGCCGAGCGCTTGACCCAGCCCGAGCCGCGGCCGTCTTCGGTGCGCACGGTGCAGGTGAAATCGAGGCCGGTTTCATTCTGGTGGCCGAACACGCCGTTGGAGTTGGCAACGGAAGTAAAGGAGGTGCTGTCGCTGAAGAAGCCGGCGGCCACCAGTTTATTCTTGCGGCAGGCCTCGATCGCGTAGGCGGCAGCCTGGGCGCGGAATTCCGGATCGATGGCGGCGGTTTTCTTGCTGAAGGTCTCGGAAGCGCGGTAGTTCTGCTTGGCGACGGCCGGCATGAACTCCGGATTCTCCGGCGCCAGCCTGGCCAGGTCTTCCGCGCGGCGCACGGCTTTTTCCAGCGACTTGTCGTCGTACTCGTTGATGGTGGCGGTGCCCTGGCGTTTGCCGAAGGCGACCTGCACGGCAATGTTCGTGTCTTCCGCCAGGCCGGCGGTGGAGACGGCGTTGCGCGCGAAACGGATATTGCCCTGGCGGCTGCCGTTCACGGTCACGCTGCATTCGTCGGCCTTGGACAGCGACAGCACGCGGTCGCAGATATGCTTGGTTTGGTCCTGGGTCAGGATGGTCATGGTCGTTGTGCTCCTGCCTTAGCCGATCTTGCGGGCGGTGTTGATGACGTTGATGCCGTTGAAGCGCGCGGTACTCGAACCGTGCGAGACGATGGAGATCTGCGGAGGCTGGCCCTTGCCGTCGAAGAAGGAGCCGCCCATGCGCCAGTCGCGCTCATCGCAGATGGCGCTGCAGGCATTCCAGAATTCCTGGGTGTTCGACTGATAGGCCACATCTTCCAGCATCTGGCCGATCTTGCCGTTGTTGATCTCGTAGAACAGCTGGCCGCCGAACTGGAAGTTGTAGCGCTGCTGGTCGATCGAGAACGAGCCGTCGCCGACGATGTAGATGCCCTTCTTGATGTCCTTGACCATCTCGTCCGGGCTCAATCTCTTCTTGCCCGCCTGGAGCGAGACGTTCGGCATGCGCTGGAACTGCACGTTGCTCCAGCTGTCCGCATACGAGCAGCCGTGCGATTCCTTCTCGCCGATGATGTGGGCCTGGTCGCGCGTGGCCTGATAGTTGACCAGGATGCCGTCCTTGATGATGTCCCAGCGCTTGGTCTTGACGCCTTCGTCGTCGAAGCCGACGTTGCCCAGCGAGCCGGCGGTGACCTTGTCCGCTACGATGTTCACCAGCGGCGAACCGTAGTTGAATTTCTTCGACTCCCATTTATCGAGGGTGGCGAAGCTGGTGCCGGCGTAATTCGCCTCGTAGCCCAGCACGCGGTCCAGTTCCGTCGGGTGGCCGACCGATTCGTGGATGGTCAGGAACAGGTGTTCCGGCGAGAGCATCAGGTCGTACTTGCCCGGGACGACGGTCTTGGCGGTCAGCTTGCGCTTGGCGTCGCGGCCGGCGGCGCGGGCATCCTCGATCATGTCGTAGGAGCGGGTGTACAGCGTCGCCACGCCGCCGGCGGCCTTGATCTTGTCTTCCTTGCGCGCGTCCAGGTATTCGTAGCCCATGCCGACCGGCGCCGACAGGCCCTGGCGCGAACGGAATTTGCCGGTCGCCTTGTCGACCGCGGTGGCGGTCAGCGGCGCCCACAGGCGCTGGATGTCCTGGTCGATATACGAGCCGTCGGTGGACGCGAAGTACTTCTGCTGGTTCACCTGGAACAGCATCGACTGCATGAAGTTGGCGCCGCCTTCCATGCCGGCCTTGTTGGCGGCGATCAGCAGCTCGGCCTTTTCCTTGATCGGCACCGTGCGCCAGTCCTTGGTCACCGGCGTCGCCCACGACACCTCGCCCACGCCCTTGACTGGTGCAAGCTGCACCGGTTCGGACTGCAGCTTGGCGTTGGCCTTGGCGATCGCCACCGCCTGGCGCGCCGCGCCGGCCACGCCGTCCGGGGTCATGTCGTTGGTCGCGGCAAAGCCGTAGGCGCCGTTGCAGACCACGCGCACGCCGATGCCGGCCGACTCGGTGTTCACCACGTTCTCGACGTTCAGGTCGCGGGTGATCACGTACTGGTTGAGGTAGCGGCCGATGCGCACGTCGCAGTAGCTGGCGCCGGCCTTGGTGGCGGCGCTCAGCGCGGTATCGGCCAGCATCTTCTTGGCCGCAACGGGCATCGGATTGAGCAGTTCTTCGGCGGCGATTGCGCGGCCGAAGACGGGAACCAGCATCGAGCCGAAAGCCAGGCCGCTGATGTTGAGGAAGGTACGGCGTTCCATGACGTCTCCTGAAGTGGACAGTGGCCCGGCGGACGGACCGCTTGTTTGTACTGCGCTTGGTCTTCTTCGTTCTTGGCTGCTGAACCATATCAGCAAGTAAAGTTTTTGAATAGGCAATCTTTATGCCAAGCGCCTGAATCCCTGCTTGCGGCGCACGGGGCGGTCCGGTGTTCGGCTGGACAGTGTCCGCGCCCTGTCCGGGGAGTGTCCGCTCGGACGCCTGCGATACATACACATCTTTACTTGACGACAATTGTGACGTGGCCGATGATCGCCGGGCGGCACGGCATGGCGCCGATGCCATCGACCCTGGAGACGACACAATGAAACGATTCATCCTGGCCGCCCTGCTGGCAAGCGGCCTGGCCGGCCTCGCACAAGCCGCCGACAAGAACGACGACGCGCAGCTGCGCGCGGCCATCGCGGGCAGCCACCGGAGCAGCGCCAACGCGGCGCGCGACAGCTTCCGCCATCCCTACGAAACCCTGAGCTTCTTCGGCATCAAGCCGAACATGACCGTGGTCGAGCTGTCGCCGGGTGGCGGCTGGTACACCGAGATCCTGGCGCCCTACCTGCGCGATAACGGCAAGCTGATTGCCGCGGGCCCGGCGTTCAATCCGGCCAAGCGCGGCACGGTGGCGTTCAAGCAGAAGCTGGACGCCACCCCGGCGGTCTTCGGCAAGGTCGTGCAGGGCGTCTTCGAGCCGCCATCGACCTACAACTTCGCGGCCCCGGGCAGCGCCGACATGGTGCTCACCTTCCGCAATCTGCATAACTGGATCGACGACGGCGGCGACGAAGAGCTGAAGGCCGTGTTCAAGGCCGCCTACACCAGCCTGAAGCCGGGCGGGGTGCTGGGGATCGAAGAACACCGCCTGCCGGAAGCGATGCCGCAGGATGCAAAGACCTCGAGCGGCTATGTGCATGAGTCCTATGTGATCAAGATGGCCGAGAGCGCCGGCTTCAAGCTGGCCGGCAAATCCGAGATCAACGCCAATCCGAAGGACAAGGCCGACCACAAGAACGGCGTGTGGGCGCTGCCGCCGACCCTGACCAACAAGGACGAAGACCGCGCCAAATACCAGGCCATCGGCGAGAGCGACCGCATGACGCTCAAGTTCGTGAAGCCGTAAATACGCGATCGATGCTCACCGCGGCGAATGTGAAGCCGCGGTGAGAATTTGTGAATTTTTGCGCCGTCCCTCAGTGTATAGTCGGCGCATGAAATTGATCCGACTTGCCGCCGCGGCCCTGCTTGCCGCTTCCAGCCTCGCCACCCAGGCCCAGGACATCGACGCCAAGGCGCCGCCCACCCGGCCCGCGAACAGCTCCAGTATCGAAAAATCGGTCGTCAAGATCTTCACGACCTTGCGCCGCCCCGACCCCTACCGGCCCTGGACCAAGGCGACGCCGCAGGAAGCCACCGGCTCCGGCGTGGTCATCGAGGGCAAGCGCATTCTCACCAATGCCCACGTGGTGGGCTATGCCAGCCAGGTGCAGGTGCAGGCCAGCGAGGAAGGCGACAAGGTCGGCGCCACCGTGGTCGCGATCGCGCGCGGGATCGACCTCGCCATCCTCAAGCTCGACGACGAATCCTTCTTCGACGAACACCCCGCATTGAAGCGCGCCAGCGTGCTGCCCGACGTGCGCGACGCGGTCATGGCCTATGGCTACCCGATGGGCGGCAACTCGCTGTCGATCACCAAGGGCATCGTCTCGCGCGTCGAATACGTCCCCTACTTCTTCGGCGCCTCCGGCCTGCGCGTGCAGATCGACGCCCCGATCAATCCCGGCAACAGCGGCGGCCCGATCGTCGCCGGCGACCGCATGGTCGGCCTGGCCTACTCCATCATCGCCAGCGCCAACAACATCGGCTACGTGATCCCGAACGAGGAAGTCGAACTGTTCCTGCGCGACGTGGCGGACGGCCGCTACGACGGCAAGCCGCAGCTGCTCGACGACACCCAGACGCTGGAGAACCCGGTGCTGCGCCAGTATTTGAAGATCGACAAGTCGGTCCGCGGTGTGGTCGTGCACCGTCCGAACAGCAGCGATGCATCCTATCCGCTCAAGGAATGGGATCTGATCACGAAGATCGGCGACTACCCGGTCGACGACCAGGGCATGGTCAAGCTGGGCCCCAACCTGCGCGTGCGCTTCCAGTACCGCGTGCAGCAGGTGGCAAAGGACGGCAAGGTGCCGCTGACCGTGGTCCGCGACGGCAAGACGATGCAGGTGCAGGTGCCGGTCGCCGGCAAGCGCCCGCTCTTGATTCCGGACCTGGACGGCGGCTATCCCTCGTACTTCATCTACGGCCCGATCGTGTTCTCGCGCGCCACCGAGGAGTACCTGTCCTTCATTACCGCAAACGCCTCGACCTTGAACAACTACGGCTTCAACGGCAGCCCGCTGGTGACGCGCCGCGGCGAAGCGCCGAGCAGCCGCCACGAGGAACTGGTGGTGGTCAGCTCGCCCTTCTTCCCGCACAAGCTGGTGGCCGGCTACAGCAACCGCTTCGGCTCGGTGGTGGAATCGGTCAACGGCGTGCCGGTGCGCAGCCTGCGCCACCTGGTGGCCCTGCTGCGCGACCTGAAGGATGAACTGGTGGTGCTGCGCTTCGACCAGCGCGAAGGCGAAACCATGGTCCTGCCGCGCAAGACGATGGTCGAGGCCACCGAAGACATCCTGTCCGACAACGGCATCCGCTCGCAAGGCTCGCCGGACATGATGGCGATCTGGAACGGCAAGAAGACCTGAGCATGCGCCGCTTGTTCCCACACTGGATGGCCTGGCTGGGCCTGGCGCCGATGGCCGCCGCCTTCATGGCCGACCTTGCGCTGGCGGCGCCCCCGCAGACTGCACCCGCGCCGTCCACCGGCGTGACGCCGGCCCAGCTGGCGGCGCTGGCCTTCCCCGGCTGGAGCGAGAGCGCAGCGGGGCGCCTGCAGACCGTCACCCTGCCGCGCATGCCCGGCGTCACCACCAATCCCGCGCGCAGCGCATGGACCGTCGGGACGAACCAGGTGCTGGTCGAACCCAGGCTGGCGCTGCGCATCGACGCCAGCCACCTGACCCTGATCGCCGGCCTGGTGCCGGCGGAAGAAGGAAAGAGCGCCGCCAGCCACGGCACCCCGATGGCGCTGGCGGCTTACCAGTTCGAGCAGCGCGACGGCGCATGGAAGGTGACCGGCCGCCAGGGCGTGTTCGCGCTGCGCGGCTTCTTCGGCGAAGCCAGCCTGCGCGCGGTGCCGCTCGCCGGCCAGCGCCAGGCGGTCGCGGTCGAATACGGCAGCTGCTGGCAAGGCTATTGCGGCACCTGGCTGGCGATGTATGAACTGGACAAGGGCACTGTGCGGAAGGAGCCGGCGCTCGAGATGGCGCTGTCCGGCATCAATGTCGACGCCAGCGCCGACTGCATACGCCGCCTGCAGCCGCTGATCAAGCCGCATCTGCAGGAACCGGCGGCAAGGGAAGACAGCGCCGCTTCCAACAGCCACGACTGCTATGCCATCGAAAGCAGCTGGACGGTCGACGCCACGCGCGAGCAGCCGGGAGACTTCACGATCCGCTACCAGGGCGCGATCAGCCGCGCCGATGCGCATGCACTGCCGCCGGTCGCGATCGACCAGCGCCAGGTGCTGCGCTACAGCAGCGGGAAGTACCGGGCGGTGTCCGGATTTAATCCAGTTCCGCCGATTTGATACAACTTGGATTCCCGCTTTCGCGGGAATGACGGCTTACTTCTTCACCGGCGTGAAGTTCAAGTCCTGGAAGTCGTAGCTGAAGTCGGTCTCGGTGGAGATCGGCTGCATCTTCATGCGCTCGATGCTGCCGTCCGGGTTCAGCGCGAAAGTCACGTAGGCGTCGGCGTTGAAGTTGCGCTCCTTCCAGCGCACGATGAAGGTGTCGTGCTGGTAGTGCTCCAGTTCCCCGGTCAGGTCCGGCGTGCGCGACAGCGACAGCAGCTGTTTGCCGCCGACGTGCTTGATGGTGGCGATGCCGTACCACGGATCCTGGTAGTCGCCGTCGTAGGCGGTGCGCGCCAGCGAGGGCTGGGATTTGGCGGCGCGGGAGGCCGAGTTCTTGGCCAGGCGCGCCTTTTCCTTGGCGTGCATCTCGTCTTCGACGGCGGCGACGGCGCCGATCCAGTCGGTCTTGTCGTCCCTGTCCACCAGGCGGCCCAGCAGCTGCCACTGCAGCGCGTTCAGCGAACCGCCGCTTTCGGCATTCGTCAGGATCGCGATGCCCAGCTTCTCTTCCGGCACCAGCACCACCTTCGAATAGAAGCCCTGCAGGGCGCCGCTGTGCAACGCCAGCAGGCGGCCGTGGTAGTCGCGCAGCTGGAAACCGAGCCCGTAGGCGGCGAAGTTGGCCTTGGTACCGGCCAGCTTGGCGTTCGGCTCGCCGGTGCGCATCGGCGTCTGCGCGGTCCACAGTTCGCGCGCCTGCTTGGCGCTGAACAGGCGGGCTTCCTTGCCGTCCGCGCCCGTATTGGGCAGCTTGCCGCCGGCCAGCAGCACGTTCATCCAGCGCGCGATGTCCTCGGCGTTGGTGTTGATGCCAACCGCGCCGACCGCATTCGGCACCGGCATCGCCTTCACGGCGGCGATCTTGTCGTTGATCTTGCTGTGGGCGTTGGCGACGTTGGGGTTGCCCTCGTTCTCGGCCAGGCTGGTGGTGGTGCTCGCCATGCCGACCGGCGCCAGGATGCGCTCATGGATGGTCTCGCCCCAGGTCTTGCCGGACTTCGCGGCGATGATCTTGCCGGCCACGATGTACAGCAGGTTGTCGTAGGCGTAGCTGCTGCGGAAGCTGGTGCTCGGTGCAATGTAGCGCAGCTTGTGGATGATCTCGTCGGTCGTGAAGCTGGTGGTCGGCCACCACAGCAGGTCGCCGGCGCCGAGCCCCAGGCCGCTGCGGTGGGTCAGCAGGTCGCGCACCGTCATCTCGTGGGTGACGTAGGCGTCGTACATCTGGAAGTCCGGCAGATGCTTGGTAACCGGATCGTCCCAGGCCAGCTTGCCCTCGTCGACCAGCATCGCCAGCGCGGCGGCGGTGAAGGCCTTCGAGTTGGAGGCGACTTCGAACAGGGTCTTGGCGTCGACTTTCTCGGGCGAGCCGAGCTTGCGCACGCCGAAGCCGCGCGTGGCCAGCACCTGGCCGTCCTTGACGATGGCGATGGCGATGCCCGGCACGTCGAACTGCTTCATGACTCGTTCGACGTCGGCGGACAGGTTCGTGAGCTGGAGGGGTGCGCTGGCCGCGATGGGCGCCACCGGCGCGGTGGCGGCCGGGGTCTGCGCCAGGGCGGCGCCGGCGAATGCGATCAGGAGGGCTGCTGCGATGCGGTTCATGGAGTGCACGGGTGAGTTCCTTGGCTGGATAAACAGGCGCGAGCAGGATAGCACTTCGGCTTTGCCAAAGGTAGGTGCTATGATCGCCGCTTTGCTTCTCCCGCCTGTCGCTTCAATGGACGCCTTCCTCGTTTCCACCGGCATCGTCGCCCTCGCAGAAATCGGCGACAAGACCCAGTTGCTGGCCTTCCTGCTCGCCGCCCGCTTCCGGCGCCCGCTGCCCATCGTCTTCGGCATCTTCGTGGCCACCATCGCGAATCACGCCTTTGCCGCCGCGGTGGGCGCGCTGGTCAGCAAGCTGCTCGGCCCCGAGGTGATGCGCTGGGTGCTGGGCCTGGCCTTCATCGGCATGGCGGCCTGGATCATGGTCCCGGACGATATCGACGAGAACGAGGCTAGCCCGGCGCGCTTCGGCGTCTTCCTCACCACCGTACTGGCCTTCTTCCTGGCCGAGATGGGTGATAAAACCCAGGTGGCGACGGTGGCGCTGGCCGCGCGCTATTCGTCCGCGGTGGCGGTGGTGGCCGGCACCACGCTGGGCATGATGCTGGCGAACGTGCCGGCCGTGTACTTCGGCGACCGCATCGCCGGCCGCGTGCCCCTGAAACTCGTGCACGGCCTGGCGGCACTGATCTTCCTGGTGCTGGGCGTGGCCACGCTGCTAGGCGCAGGACGAAACCTGGGCTTTTGATGCGCTGGGCTTTTGATTCGCTCGGTTTCTAATCGGCCAGCTGCTTGACCCACACCGGCGCCGACCACAGCACCTTGCCGTCGTCCTGGGTCAGCTTCGCATAATAGAAGTGCGGCCCCGGCGCCGGCGTGAGCTTCACCGTCGCCTCCGACGCCATCTGCGTCACCATGCCGTTCCGGCCCGGCACCCCTTCCATGATCGCCACCGTGGCCGCGCGCCGGCCGGCATTGTTCGCAAACTGTACCGACAGCTGCAGCGGCCCGCGGTTGTCGAAGCGTTCGCCCATCATCTTGCCGTTGGCGGTGAAGACCAGCTGCGAGTCCTTGTCCATGGTCGCGAACACGCGCCGCGCTTTCAATGCGGCGAGAAAGCTGTCGCGGCTCAGGGCCTCGCCGGCCGGCAGCAGCACCGCGCTGCGGTTGGTGTAGGACGCACCCCAGTTGGCGCAGTGGTTGTCCTGGTTGCTGCTGAAGGCGACGTGGTAGCCGGCTTCGAGCAGCTTGTTGCAGGCGGCCTCGAAGTTGCTGCGCCGGGTCTCTCCCTCCTTGTCGTTGGTGGAGAAGGCCGAGCTGTTCATCACTTCGCACAAGGCCATCGCTTCGTCGCCGTCCGGCGTGTACGCCAGCGCCACGCCGTTCACCTTGAACTGGTCCTTCAGCGAGGGATGGTTGAACTGGCCGATCCAGCCGCGCTGGCGCATCAGCGTGTACAGGGCGGCGTAGTCGCTGCGCGGGGTCAGGGTATCCGCCAGCAGCTCGCCCTTGGCGTTCTTTTCCCAGCCCAGCAGCTCGCCGCTGTTGAAGATGTTCAGGTGGCCGCCATTGCTGATCACGCCCCACTCCATGCCGTACAGGGCGAGAAAATCCTTGTGCTGTTCGTTGAAGCCGCGCGCCGTCTGCAGGCCGGCCTGGTACAGCGCCTTTGCCGCGGCCGGGTCGGCGTCCGTTTTGGTGCCGTCCGAGCCGTCGTACATGTGGTTGTGCTCCGAGACCATCAGCATGTCGAGACCGTGCGCGCGCGCGTAGGGAAAGGCGGCGTCCGGGCCGAAGGGCGCGGTCTGCGGGTCCTGCGCGCCGCGGCAATCGTCGAGGGCGGCGCCGCCGTCGCTGTCGCGGGTCTGGCTGTGCAGGTTGCCGTAATAGACTGTAAAGGGGAGCGCGCCCGGCGCCGGCGCCGCCTGCAGCACGCCACGTCCGCCGGGCAGCGGCGCGAAGGCCGGCAGCGCGGGCGCCGGCAGGCTGCCGACGGCGATGTCCCAGGATTGCTCGACCTCCTCGCTCCCGCTGGCGGCGTGCAGGCGCACCTTGTACACGCCGGGTGAAGGCGGCCGGCTCCCCAGCTTGCCCTGCCAGCGCACCGGCACGTCGAGCGGGCGGCCCGACAAGGTCGCCTGCCCCTGCCAGCGTTGCACGGGCTGGCCGCTCGGCGCCAGCAGCTCGAGCCGCCAGTGCACGCTGCGGCGTCCCTGCAGTCCCGGGTAATCGAAGGACAGCGTGAAGGTGCGGGCATCGAGCTGCCGATCGCCGTGATAAGGCGCGGCTAGCGTGGCCTCGAATTCCTGGTGCTCGTGCATGACCGGCGCACTGGGTGCTGCGACGGCGGCGGCGAAGTGGAGGAAGCTGGCCGCTGCAAGGACGATGCAGCGGGACCAGGCCAGGGACGGGGTGGGGAATGAGGTTTTCATGATGCAATTTTTGCAATTGCATCACTCCCTCATCTTGATCACCGGATCATACCGATGTGAAATTGTTATTATTTAATTGACAAAAATAAAGGCTTGTCAAAAATGATACTCGGCACGCACCATGGGTGTGCTGGCGCGCTGCCCGCGGTTGCCGGTGGTGGCCGCCGTGTTGCCGAATTTGTTGTTCCAGAACTGATATTCCAGACCGACGCGGAAGCGGTTCTTCGGCTGGCCGAAGCGGCTGCCGATGTCGTACATCAGCTGCATGTCGAGGTTGGTCTCGGCGCCAGTCGGGTTGCCGACTTCGTCGCGGCCCTTGGCGGCGATGTAGTTCAGGTAGCCTTCGAAGGACCAGCCTGGCATCCATGCATCCGGCACCGGAATGCCCCAGCTGGCCGAGAACATCGGGTGATAGTCGTAGGTGTAGCGGCTGCGCACCTCGGAGATCGGCGGGAAGGCGCCGCTCGGCGCATTGCTCTCGCGGAGCAGCAGGACGCCGGTGCTGAGGAAGCCCGGCACGTCCCACATCAGCGTCGGCCCGGCCACCAGCATGCGCTTGCGCGAGTTGTAGCCGACGTCGTTCTTGGTATTCCAGTCGAAGCCCAGCACCAGGCCCAGGCCCTTCACGGGGCCATAGGCGATGGGGGCGCCGCGCAGCGCGCCGATGTCGAGCGTGTGGCGGTAGACGATATAGGCTTCCTGGGCGCCGTCGGTCTGGTTCAGCGAGCCGGGATCATTGCTGTCCGACTGCAGCAGGTCGGCATTGAAGTAGTTCGAGCCGTACTTGTAGCCGCTGGCGTGGGTCAGCGCGAAGATATGCTTCTTGATGTCGGCCGGGTTGTAGGGCTCGCGGAAGCGCTGTCCGTAGCGCCAGCTGATGGCCGTGTCGCTCCAGTCGGCGGCGCTGGCGGAGGGCGCGGCGCCGGCGGCGAAGGCCAGGAATCCAAGGGCGGCCAGGGCCGCGGCTTTGGTGCGTTCGCTCATCTTTTTTCCTATGTAATTTATCGAGGCGATCGTATGCTGAGATAAGGCTAGTGTAGCGGGAAGCCGCCACAGCCGGCGAGCGCTTGTCGCGTGCGCGCAAAGACCTGCCGGCGAGAAGCGCGGCAGGCGACGATCCTGGATAAATAAGCGCCGGGCGTCAGGGACGCTGGGCCAGCGCGAGACCGCCGGCCAGGCTCCAGGCCTGCGGATGGCCGAGACGCTGCAGGCACAAGGCCGCCCGCGCGCTGCGGTTGCCGCTGCGGCAGACGAACACCAGCGGACGCTGTGCCGCCAGCAGCTGGCCCAGATGCTCGGCCAGGCGCGACAGCGGCAGCGCCTGCGCCTCGCGGCCGCACAGGCGCATGCCTCCCGCTTCCAGCTCGCAGGCTTCGCGCACGTCGACCAGCAACGCATCCGCGTGCGTGCGCAGGAAGTCGTCCAGTCCCTCCGGCCGCAGCTGCTGCACTTCCGCCGGCTTCTGCGCCGCGTTCTTCACACCTTCCGCCGTGGTGCAGGGCGCGCCGCCGATATCGAGGCCATGGCACAGCACCGTGCCGCCATCGATCAGGCGCGCCAGGCCCTGCGCATCGGCATCCGCCATGACGGTCCCGCCGATGAAGGCAAGGCGCACCGCGGCGGCCTCCAGCCGGCCTTCATGCGCGCGGCCCAGCAGGTAGGCGGCGCCGCTGCCATCGCTGTCCGGGAGCCGCGCCAGCACCTCCTCGCCGATCTCGATCGCCGGCGCCGCACTGCCGTCGGCCAGCGTCACCATGCCGCCATCGCGCGGCCAGCCGAGCGTACCCTGTTCGCCGGCATCCAGGCCGAGGGCCGCGCGCAGCGTGGCGCGGGCATCAAGGCCGGCCGCATCGATGCCGGTACCCAGCACGGCCAGCATGCGCAGGCCGCTTTCCCGGACCTGGGCCGCGAGCCGCGCCGCCATGCCGGCCGGCGGGTCGATCGCCACGCAGGTGCTGGCGTCGAGGTCGAACAGGATCCAGCCATGGCGTCCTTCGCTGCTGACCTGCAGCAGGCCGCGCTTGTCGCCGCTGAGTTTCGAGGCCGCCAGCGCCGGCTGCCGCGCCGCCTGGCCGCAGCGGCGGATCCGCGCACAGGCTTCATCGATGAAGGCGTCGGTCGCCAGCGGGCCGAAGGACATGCGCACGGCGCCGCTGGTACGCCAGCGCGGCAAGCCCATCGCCTCCAGCACGTAGCTGGGCGCGGCCTTCGCCGCCGAGCAGGCCGAGCCCGCGCTGACGCGCACGCCGGCGGCGTCGAACAGGTCGAGCAGCTCCTTGCTGGCCATGTCCGGCACCGCGAAGTTCAGGGTGGTCGGCAGCGCCAGTTCGAAGGGTGCGTTGTACACGATGCCGGGGAAGGCTTCGTCCAGCGCCGCCGCCACGCGCGCGCGCATCGCGGCCAGCTCGGCGTGGCTGCGGAAGGTACCGCCCTCCTCCAGCGCTTCCAGGACGGCGCCCAGCGCCGCGATACCGGCCATGTTCTCGGTGCCCGAGCGCTGGCCCGCTTCCTGGCCGCCGCCGATCATCAGCGGCGTGTAGGGCGCGCCCTCACGCACGTACAGCATGCCGATGCCCTTCGGCGCGTACAGCTTGTGGCCGGAGAAGGGCGCGTAGTCGATGCGCGAGCTGGCAAGATCGAGCGGCAGCTTGCCGAGGGCCTGCACGCAGTCGACCATCCAGTAGGCATGCGGGGCGCGCTCGCGCAGCACGCTGGAGATGCCGTCCAGGTCCGAGATCACCCCGGTTTCGTTGTTGGCGGCCATGGTGCAGACCAGCGCCGCGCGCGGCGCGAGTTCGCGCAGCAGGTCCAGGCGATGGCGGCCGGCGCCTTCGACCGGCAGCGCGCACAGGGTCAGGTCCGTGCCCAGCAGGCGGTTCCAGTGCGCCAGGCTTTCCGACACCGCCTTGTGCTCGGTGGCGCCGTAGATCAGCAGGTCGCCGGCATCCAGGCCCGCGGCGCGGCGTTCGCGCACCGCGCACAGCGCCGACAGCACCGCGGTCTGGATGCCCTCGGTGGCGCCGCTCGTGAACATCACCCGGCCGGTCGCCGCGCCCAGCACGCGCCGCGCGCGCGCCCGCACATCGTCGAGGGTGGCCTTGGCCCGCAGGCCGGTCGCATGGCTGCTGCTCGGGTTGCCGAAGCAGGCCTGCATCGCCTCGAGCGCGGCGCTTGCCGCTGCCGGCAGTACCGGTGAGGTGGCGTTGGCGTCGAGGTAGAGATCGTGACTCATGAATTAAATGCCGAAAAAATTGCTAAAAACAAAAAATAATATGCGCACAAGCCGCCATACTTGAGTAATATGTTACGGACTGACGCAGGTTAAGATGTACTAAAATTCCTTTGTTTTCGCTTCAAAGAAGAACTGGCATTCTCATTCTTACTGCATAAATAAAATGAACTCACTCGACAAGTACGATTGCGCGATTCTTGCCGCCCTGCAAGCGGACGCTACCCTGTCGATTTCCGGGCTGAGCGAAAAAGTCGGCTTGTCCAGCACCCCGTGCTGGAAGCGGGTCAAACGCCTGGAGGAAGAGGGCTACATCGAGAGCCGGGTCAGCATCGTCAACCGCAACAAGGTCGGCCTGCCGGTCACGGTCTTCGTCAGCGTGCGCGCCAAGGAGCACGACGAAAAATGGCTGGAGCGCTTCGCCTCCGCCGTGATTTCCCTGCCCGAAGTGCTCGAATTCCACCGCATGAGCGGCGACGTCGACTACCTGCTGAAGGTGGTCACCACCGACATCGAAGGCTACGACCGCTTCTACAAGAAGCTGATCAAGACCGCCCAGCTGGCCGGCGTCTCCTCGGCCTTCTCGATGGAGCAGATCAAGTGCACCACCGCGCTGCCGCTGGAACTGATCTCGCACGGGCTCGCTGCCTGAAATAATTCGTGCGATGATGGCGCCCGTTAGGACATAACGGAGACGAAGTAAATGCCATCGATTTTCAAGATTGCGCCGCTGGCGCTGGCCGCCTCGCTGGCGGCCGCCCTGGCCACATTCAGCGCTTCCGCCCAGGCCCAGGACCAGGTCGTGCGCATCGGCGTGAGCGGCCCGCTGTCGGGCGCGAACGCGTTTGCCGGCAAGGACAACGAGAACGGCGTGCGGCTGGCGGTCGAAGAACTCAACGCGCAAAAGCTCAAGGCGGGCGGCAAGACCCTGCGGTTCGAGCTGATGTCCGAAGACGACCAGGGCGACCCGAAAGCCGGCGTGAACGTGGCCCAGAAGTTCGCCGACGCCGGCGTCAAGTTCGTGCTGGGCCCCTACAACTCGGGCGTCGCGATTCCCGCTTCGCGCGTGTACAACGATGCCGGCATCCTGATGTCCACGGTCGGCACCAATCCCAAGATCACGCAGTCGCGCTACCCGCACGTGTTCCGCATCGTCGCCAGCGACAACCAGGTCGGCGGTTCGATGGCGGCCTACGCGGCGAAGGAACTCAAGATCAAGACAGTCGGCGTGATCGACGACCGCACCGCCTTCGGCCAGGGCATCGCCGAGGAATTCGCCAGGCAGGCGCGCGCCTCCGGCCTGAACGTGGCCGGCCGCGAATTCACCAACGACAAGGCCAGCGACTTCGCCGCCATCCTGACTGCCTTCCGCGCGAAAAAGGTCGATGCGATCTTCTTCGGCGGTTACGCGCCGCAGGGAGCGCCGATGGCGCGCCAGATGAAGCAGCTCGGCTTGGCCAACGTGCGCCTGCTCGGCGGCGACACCCTGTGCAGCCCGGAGATGGCCAAGCTGGGCGGCGATGCCGTCGGCGACAACGTGCTGTGCGCCCAGGCCGGCGCCATGCTCGACAAGCAGCCGGGCGGCCCGGCCTTCAAGACGCGCTACAAACAGCGCTTCCAGCGCGACCCCGACGTCTACGCGCCGGCTTTCTACGACCAGACCATGTTCATCGCCCAGGCCATCAAGAACGCGAACACGGTCGATGCGGCCGCCGTCAGCAAGGCCCTGCACACGATGAACTACCAGGGCGTGGCCGGCACCTATGGCTATGACGCCGGCGGGAACCTGAAAAAGACCGCGGTGACGGTGTATACGTTCAAGAACGGCGCCTTGTCGCCGCTCGCCAGCTATTAATAGGCCGTCGTAAAGACTGGCTCTCCAGGCGGCGACAAGCGTATCCTTGTCGCCGCCTTGTTTTTATCGAATACAGAACCTCACATGAAAAACACCCTGAAGCTGGGCGCGATCGCCTGCGCCGCCATGCTCGCCTGTGCACCCGCCGGCGCCGCTGACACCAAGGCCGCCAGGCCGGCCGCCGTGAAGACCGCCGACAGCGCCGAATCGAAGCGCCTGAACAAGCTGGCCGACGAATACTACGACGCGCTGGCGCGCTTCGACCCGGTCTCGGCCGGCGAGAGCGGCGACAGCCGCTTCAACGACCAGATCGGCATGTCGATCGCACCGAAGAACCGTGCCGCCCAGTTCGCGCGCTACAAGGATTACCTGAAACGCCTGCACGCGATCAAGCGTGACGCCTTGCCGCAGCGCGACCAGACCAGCTACGACATCCTCGACTACGAGCTCACCACCGCCCTGCGCTTCGAGCCCTTCCCCGAGCACCTGCTGCCGCTCAGCCAGATGGACAGCCTGCCGGTGATGCTCGCGAACTACGCCGGCGGTGAAGGCGCCCAGCCCTTGTCGACGGTGAAGGATTACCAGGCTTACCTGAGCCGCCTGGACCAGCTCGGCCCCTGGATCGACCAGGCCATCGCCAACATGCGCGAAGGGGTCAAGCGCGGCGTGGTGCAGCCGAAGTCCGTCATGCAGTCGGCCCTGCCCCAGTTCAAGCAGCTGGTGGCCGCCAGGCCGGACGACAGCATTTACTTCACCCCGGCGAAAAAGATGCCGGCCTCGTTTGCCCAGCCGGACGGCAAGAAGCTGACGGCTGCCTACCGCGCGACCATCGAGCGCAAGCTGAACCCCGCCCTGCAGCGCCTGGTGAACTTCCTCGAGAAGGAATATATTCCGGCCTGCCGCGACAGCAGCGGCTGGAACGCCCTGCCGCAGGGCGCCGAGTGGTACAAGGTGCGCGTGGCCAGCCAGACCACGACCGATCTGCAACCCGAGCAGATCCACCAGATCGGCCTGAAGGAAGTGGCGCGCATCCAGGGTGAATACGGCCGCATCGGCCCGCAGATGGGCTACAACGGCCCGGCCGCCGGCCTGCCCGCCTGGGTCGCGCAGCAGGCGAAGTACAAGCCCTTCAAGACCGAGCAGGAAGTGCTCGCCGTGTACCGCCAGCTGGACGCCAAGCTGAAAACCACGCTGCCGTCCCTGTTCTCGCTGCGTCCGAAGACGCCGCTCGACATCCGCCTCGAGCCCGAGCTGTCGCGCGCCACCGCATCCGACCACTACACGCCGCCGGCGGTGGACGGTTCGCGTCCCGGCGTATTCTGGGCCGTCGTCAACGACCCGGCGCAGTACGGCAGCACCGGCATGGTCACGCTGTTCCTGCACGAGGGCCAGCCGGGCCACCACTTCCACATCGCCCTGATGCAGGAGCTGGACCTGCCGAACTTCCGCAAGTTCGGCGGCAACAATGCTTTCACCGAAGGCTGGGCGCTGTACGCCGAAACCCTCGGCAAGGAGATGGGCCTGTTCGACAAGCCGGAAGATTACTTCGGCCACCTGAACGACGAAATGCTGCGCGCCGCGCGCCTGGTGGTGGACACCGGCATGCATGAAAAGGGCTGGTCGCGCGAGAAAGCGATCACCTACTTCAGCGACACGCTGGGCTACAGCGAAGCCGAATCCCGCGCCCAGATCGAGCGCTACATGGTGTGGCCGGGCCAGGCGCTGGGCTACAAGATCGGTTCGCTGAAGATCCAGGAACTGCGCCGCCGCGCGGAAGCGG
The DNA here is from genome assembly GCF_059418525.1 of Telluria sp. GW821-FHT07G12. NCBI lineage: Bacteria > Pseudomonadati > Pseudomonadota > Betaproteobacteria > Burkholderiales > Oxalobacteraceae > Telluria > Telluria sp. GW821-FHT07G12. The sequence goes on from NZ_JBWKQA010000011.1 coordinate 48,765, forward strand.
CGCTGGGCAGCAAATTCAGCCTGCCGAAGTTCCACGAGATCGTGCTGGGCGAAGGCACGCTGCCTTTGGAGCTGCTGGAGAAGAAGGTCGACCGCTGGATCGCCGAGTCCAGATAAGCCGCCCGGCTTAAAATAGCTCGTCCAGCATGAGGTGGAACTGCAGCTTGCCGCGGTCCATCTCGAGAACGCCGTATTGCTCCAGGAAGCTCTCCTGGAGCGATGCGCCGAACTCGCCCAGGCAGTTCCACATGATGGCCAGGTCCTGGTAGCGGTCGGCGATTCCGGCCCGGCCGACATCGATACAGCCCACCACTTCTCCATCCCGGATCAAGAGGTTGTCGAGCGAATAGTCGCCGTGCGTGACGACCGGATCGGGCGCCAGCGGCAGCAGCGCCTGCATGGCATCCCACACCTGCTGCGCCGTCCAGCCTTCACGCGCCTCATCGAAATCGTCTTCGTCGACCAGGCCGGCGTCGATCCGCGCCCGCGCATGGGCCAGCCGGTAAGCATGGTTGCTGGTGAAAGGACATTCGCTCGTGGGGATCGCATGCAGCCGGCGCAGGAAGCGTGCAAGGGCGCCGACGACAGCGCTGCGGCGCTCGGGCCGTTTCTCCAGGATCCGGTAAGCGCTCTCCCCAGGCAGGGCCGTCATCAACAGCCAGGCCTCATCCGCCGTGCGGGTGAACTGCAGGACCGCGGGCACCGGCAGGTAGCCGCCCAGCCAGCGCAGCCTCACCATTTCATCGGTGACCTCATCGGCAACGGCACCCCTGCCCTGCTTCAGGAACAGGTCCGGCGCACCGGCCTTGCCGTGGAGGCGGTGGACGGCGCCGCCCGATTCGCCGACGGTGTCGCGTTCCCATTCGTAGCCGCTCAGCGCGGCCGCAATACTCGCCGGTACAAGCTTCAGGTCCGTCATCGCAGGCTCCCCGGCAGTTCCTTGAAATCCGCCGTCCGCGGACTGCCCTGCAAGGCCGCCAGCAGCAAGGGCGGCGGCGCCACAAGCTTGCGCGCAGCCAGGTCGAACCAGCCAGCCGTCGAGGTCACGCGCGCCGCCAGCACGCCCTGGCGATAGAACTCGTTGCGGATGCACATGCGGCTGCCGTCCGCCGACAAACCCGCCAGCTCCAGCCGCACCGGCACTTCGTCCAGCAGCTGGACTTCGCGGAAGTACTCCACCTCGTCCTTCATCACCACCGGTCCAAGCCGCAGCCGCACGAACTCGGCCATCGGAAAGCCGTGCTCCGCAAAGAACATCAGGCGCACGTCGGCAGCCTTGTCCAGATAGGCCGTGTTGCGCATGTGGCCGTTGAAATCCATGTCGCCCCAGCTGGCGAAAAGCGTTTGTTCGTACATCGCTGCCTCCTTGTCATCCCTGCACTTTACAGCGCAAGAAGCGGCGGCGATACTGGCGCGATTGACATCATCGATAGCGATCCTGCCATGCACCTGACCGTCCTCGCGCTCGACGGCGTATTCGATACCGGCCTTGCGGCCATGCTCGACGTCTTCGCCACCGCCAACGAACTGGCGCGGCTGAAGCGCAAGGGGCCGCCGCCTTTCGAGGTGACGCTGGCCGGCGTGCGCGCCCGGGTGCGCAGCGCGCATGGCTTCGGCATCCCCGTCACGCGCATCGAACAGGCGCCGCCGGCCGACGCCGTGCTGCTGCCGGCGCTGGGCACCAAAACCCCGGAACTGCTGCTGCCGGCGCTGGCGCGGGCGGATGTCGCCGACGGTATCGCGTATATGAAAGAGAGCGCGGCAAACGGTGCGGATGCCGCGGCGGCCTGCATTTCGACCTTCGTGCTGGCCGAGAGCGGACTGCTGGACGGGGAGGAAGCAACGACGACCTGGTGGCTGGCGCCGCTGTTCCGCGAGCGCTATCCGGCCGTGCGGCTGGACGCCTCGCGCATGGTGGTGGACAGCGGGCGCTGCCTGACCTCGGGCGCGGCGCTCAGCCACCTGGACCTGGCCCTGCACATCGTGCGCCAGCGCAGCCCCGACCTGGCGGCGCTGGTGGCGCGCTACCTGATCGTCGACCAGCGCCCCAGCCAGTCGGCCTATGCGATCACCCACCACCTGGCGCATGCGGACCCGCTGGTGCAGCGCTTCGACCGCTGGACGCGGGCGCGGCTGGGCGAAAGAATCGTGCTGGAAGACGCGGCGGCGGCGCTGGCGACCAGCAAGCGCACGCTGGCGCGCCGCCTGCAGCAGGTACTGGGCAAGACGCCGCTCGAGCATGTGCAGGACCTGCGCATCGAGCAGGCCGTGCACCTGATCCGCACCGGCGCCGACAGCGTCGAGCGCATCGCCGCAGCCGTCGGCTACAGCGATGGCGCTACCTTGCGGACCTTGCTGCGGCGCCGATTGGGGAAAGGCGTGCGCGAACTACGCGGCGCTTAATTCGGTGTCACGCGCCACACCACGCCGCCGGCATCGTCGACCACCAGCAGCGCGCCATCCTGCGCCACCGTCACCGCCGCCGGGCGCCCCCAGACGTCGCGGTCGCTCAGCACCATGCCGGTCATGAAATCCTGGTACTGGCCGGTCGGCACACCGTTCTTCATCATCACGCGGATGACTTTATAGCCGGTGCGGATGCCGCGGTTCCAGGAACCGTGCAGGGCCACGAAGATGTCGCCTTCGTACTCTTTCGGGAAAGCGTGTTTCGCGCCGGCGGGGGCCTGGTAGACCACCATGCCGAGCGGCGCCGAGTGGGCCTGGATCAGCGTATCGGGCACGGTCACCTTGCCCTTCAGGTCGGGGCGGATGCCCTTCAGGCGCGGGTCTTCGTGGTCGCCCAGGTAGTACCACGGCCAGCCGTAGAAGCCGCCCTGCTTCACGCGTGTGACGTAGTCGGGCGGCAGGTTGTCCCCCAGTTCGTCGCGCTCGTTCACGCTGCAGAACAGGTCGCCCGTCTGCGGGTGCACGAGCATGCCGACGCAGTTGCGCAGGCCGTTGGCGAAGTTGCGGCGGCTTTTCCCGTCCACGTCGAAGGCCAGCACCGTCGCGCGGTCGGCTTCCTCGGCCCAGGCGCCGCCCAGGCCGTGTTCCTTCTCCCACTGCGCCAGCGGCTGCGGCGGCTCCTTGCCGATGCCGCTGGCGATATTGGTGGCCGAACCCACGGACACGAACAGGGTCTTGTCGTCCTTCGAGAAGGCCAGCGTGCGGGTGGTGTGGCCGCCGGTGGTGTCGCTGAGCTTCTCGACGATGGTTTCCGGCTCGCCCTTCGCCTTCAGGTCGCCGTTCGCATACGGGAAGCGCACCACCGAGTTGACGTTGGCGACGTACAGGTATTTCGGATTCGCGCCGGACGGCCACAGCGCCAGGCCGTAGGGCCGCGACAGGCCGGTGGCGAACACGCTCGCGCTGTCGCTCCTGGCGCCATCCTTCGAGCGCAGGATGCTCACCTGGCCCTTGCCCGTGTCGGCCAGGATGATGTCGCCGTTCGGCGCACGCAGAGCAAAGCGCGCCTTGCCGCTGTCCGCGGCGAAGGTCGAGACCTTGAAACCTTTCGGCACGGCCGGCATGGCGCCGTCCGGGCGCGCGGCGACCTTCGGACCATTGCCGGCGCTCTCGCTGGCGAAAGGCGCGACCAGCTTGTCGGCGCTGAGCTGGTGCAGGTCGCCCGGTTTGTCATCAAGCCAGGCGCCGGTTTTTTCAGCGCCGGCGGCCGACTTGGCTGCGGCTGCAGTGGCGGCGGGCGCGGCCGGCTTGCCGCTCTGCGAGGCCAGGTAATCGATCACGGCGCCGCGCGCCTTCGCATCGGCGATCCCGATCGGCATCGCGGTGCCCGGCACGTCCTTGGTCGGGTCGCGCAGGAAGACATCGAGTTCCTCGCGGGTCCAGGTTTTACCTGCGGCGCCGGTTTTCACGAGCGCGTCGGTGTAGTTGTAGCCGGCCACCGCGGCGGCCTTGCGGCCCACCACGTTGTACAGGCCCGGACCGGCGCGCGAACCGAGCTTCGGGTCGACCGTGTGGCAGCTGGCGCAGTTGCGCTCGAAGTAGGTCTGCCCGGCCGAGGGCGCGGCCTGCGCGGCGCTCGAGGCCAGCCAGGCCAGCGCGGCGACCTGGACGGCGAGGATGGTGCGATGCATATTATTCTCCTTGTCGAAACGCTCAGTCGATCATGAATACCGGATAGCGGCGCCATTCCGGCTCGCGGTAGCGCGCGCAGTTGGCGAAGACGAAGTCCAGCACCGCGCCCTGGTCTTTCAGCAGCGAGGGGTTGGCCGACTTCCACTCCGCGAACTTCGCAGCCAGCTCCGGTTCTTCGCGCAGCAGCTTCTCGGCTTCGTCCTCGAACACATAGTCCGAATATGCTTCCTTCTTTTCCAGCACGCTGTTGAACAAGCCCCAGCGGAAGAAGCTGTCGTGGCCCAGCGGCTCCAGCATCTCGACCGCGTAGCGCGCATTGTCCTGATCCAGCGGCACGATGTAGTCGCCGGCGCGCAAGGTGACCGTGGCGCAGCGGCGCTCCAGCTGCACGTCGTCATGGAACATGTGGCCTTCGTAGGCGTTCGGGCGCGAGCTCACGGACTTGACGTGGTAGCAGGCCAGTTCCTGCTCACGCTCAAGCTCAACGCGCTCCATGCGCACGCCGTTCCACTGCAGGCGCTCGATCGCTTCGCGCCACTGCTGCGGCACCACGTAGGCGCGCGGCGCCCACACGACCACGTCGGCCGGGAAGCTGTTGTAGTAGGCGATGTCCTTCTCGTAGGGCGCGCTGCGGTCGTACCACAGGCGCTGGTAGTCGCCCAGCACGCTCGGCTTGTATTTCGCTTCGTAGCCCTTGAAGCGGAAGCTGGACGGATTCGATTCGTCCATCGCCCAGTGGATCGGCCACTCGCGGCGCGTACGGCCCTGCTCCTTGGCCGCGCGGCGCAGCTGCACGATCCGTTCGCCGTTGGCGACGGTGAAATCGAGCGCCGTCTCGACCAGCGCGCGCATCGAGTGATAGCGGTCGGCGAAGGGCTTCAGCATGTGGGTCTCGGGCATGAAGCCGATCGTGTGGTGCAGGGCCGCGTAGCCGGTCGAGAAGCGCGGCGTCTCGAGGAAGTCGGCAATGCCGTCGTCCGGGCTGTCCTTGACCGGGTTCACGTAGGGGCAGGTCGGCCAGCCGCGCTTGTCCATCTCGGCGTACATGGCCGGCAGCATGGTCCCGCGCAGGAATTCGCCCAGTTCTCCGCCCAGCTTGTCGGCCTGGGTCTGGATCAGGGTCATGGTGTAACTGTAGTCGGCGCCGTTCGAGGTGTGGGTGTCGACCATCACGTCCGGGTCCCAGGCCGTGAAGAACTCGTTGAACACGCGTGCCGTCAGGGTGTCGCACTTGACGAAGTCGCGGTTCAGGTCGAGGTGGCGGCTGTTGCCGCGGAAGCCGAAGGACTCGGGGCCGTCCTGGTTCACGCGCGAGGTGTTCTGGCGGTTGAAGGCGCCGTCGACGTTGTACAGCGGGATGAAGATGAACACCGTGCGTCCCAGCGCGGCCAGGCGCGCTGGCTCCTGGCAGAAGTCGCGCACCAGCGCCATGCAGGCGTCCACGCCTTCCGGCTCGCCCGGGTGGATGCCGTTATTGTTGAAGAATACCGGGCGCTGGTCGCGCTTGATCTCGAAGCGGTCGAACACGCCGTCGGCGCTGATCACGCCGGCGTGGATCGGCACGCCGGCATCCGAGGTGCCGATCTGGCTGAAGCGCAGCACGCGTGGGTGGCGCTTGGCGAGTTCCTCGTACCAGGCGATGCAATCGGCCCAGGTGGTGGTCTGGTTCTGGTTGCCCTTTTCGAAAGGCGTCTTCAATTCATTGGACATGGTGACCGTGTGTGATGGTGATGCGAAGACCGTTACGATACCGCAGTATCGTTCTTGAGTGGCAGCTTGATCGCCACCGTGGTGCCGCGTCCCGGCTGGGAGCGCACCTGGATCGTGCCGCCGACGGCGAACACGCGCTCGCGCATGCCGATGATGCCGATGCCCTCGGAGGCCAGGGCCGGATCGAAGCCCTCGCCATCGTCGCCGACCTCGATGTGCAGGGCGTCGTCGTCCTCGGACAGCACCAGGCTGACGTGGGCGGCGGCGGCGTTCGCGTGCTTCATGATGTTCGACAGCGCTTCCTGCACGATGCGGTAGGCGGAGATCGCCAGCTCGTTGTTCAGGCGCGAGAAATCGCCCTCGGTGTGGAATTCGAAGGCGATGCCGGAACTGGAGCGGTAATGGCTGACCATCTCCTCCACCGCGCCGTGCAGGCCCAGCATGTCCAGCACTTCAGGGCGCAGGCGCCGCACCAGGCGGCGGCCGTTGGCGTACAGGTCGAGCGCCAGCTTGGTGATCGCCTGGGCCTTGGCCCCGATCTGCTCGACTTCGGGGCCGGGCACGGCCTTGGCCGCCAGCTGCTGGATGGTCTGCGATTCCAGGCGCACCGCAATCAGGGAGGCATTCAGCTCGTCGTGGATCTCGACCGCGATGCTCTTCCTCTCGTCCTCGATGATGTTGTTGACCTTCTGGATCAGCTTGCGCTTGTCGGCGTCGGCGCGCAGCGCCTCGTTGCGCGATTCCAGCAGGTCGCGGGTGCGCTCGGCCACCTTGTTCTCGAGATCCTGCTTGGAGCGGTCCAGCGCCACCGACATCTCGCCGATCGAGGCCTGCAGCTCGCCGACCTCGCCGCCGGTGGTGACCGGCAGCTCGACGCGGTAGTTGCCGCCGCGGATCGCGCGCAGCACCGCGATCGCCTCCTGCAGCGGCACCGTCAGGCTGCGCGCCAGGATATACGCGAGCAGGCCGCTCGCCACCAGCGCCAGCGCCGCCATCGCCAGCTCGATGCGGAAGCGCCGCAGCTGCTTGGCCACCATGCTGGTCGGCGACATCGTCACCCGCACCCGCCCTACCACCTCGGGGGCGAACGTGGGCGGGCGGGTGTCGCTGGAGGCTGAGACGTGCGGCGTGCCGTTGTCCGAGAACAGGTTGATCCACACCACCTGCTTGCGGATCGTCGCTTCGTAGTAGCGCGGCTCGGCCGAGATCGGGTGCTCGGAGACCACGCTGACGGTATTGCTGCCATTAGCGTCCACCACGTCGATGCGGTAGACGCTGCGGTCCGACTGCACCAGGCCCTTGATCGTCAGGCGCAGGTCGGACAGGTTGCCGGAGATGACGTTGTACTCGCTGGTCTCGGCCAGCGCGCGCGCCAGGATGCGGCCGCGTTCGGCCAGCTCCTCGTCGACCTGGGCGCGGTGCGAATACCAGGAATACGAGACGAAGGATGAGAACAGCAGCACCACCGGCAGCATGGTGATGAAGGCCATGCGCAGGCCGATGCTCCAGCCGCGCCAGAAGGACAGGGAGCGCTTCATGGCCTGCGGGCCACGTTGGCGCCTGCTTGCGCGCCGGCGGGCAGGCGGCTGAAGCTGCGCACCTCGTCGCCGACGTGCAGGTCGAGCGAGCGCGCCACGCCCTCGTTGACGATGGTGCGGAAGTAGCGCGGGAACTGCGGCGGCGCCAGTTCGCCGCCGGCCACGTAGGCGCTGGCGATCTCGGCGACCTGGGCGTCGATGTCCTCGATTTCGGAATACGTCGTGGCCAGGGCGCCGGCCTTCACCATGTCGCCGGAAAAGCCGATCACGCCCTGCTTGTGGCGGTAAGTCGAGAGCAGGATGTTGCGGATGTTTTCGGTGCTGTAGATGGCGCTGTCGGGCAGGGCCAGCAGCACGTCGGTCTGGGCGATCTGGTTCAGCAGGCGGTTGATGTCCTCGCCGTTGCCGGCCTCCAGCACCGCTACCTTGTCGGCCTCCAGCTCGGGGCGCAGGAAGGCGGTATCGAGGCCGAGGATGGCGCCCACGCGCACCGGACGGCGGTACAGCAGCGCGGCCAGGTGCAGCTGGTCAGCCGGCGCGGGTTCCGCGTACACAGCGGTGCTGGCCGCCGGAGACGTGCCGCCATGCGCGGCCTTGCTCATGATGGCGCGGTAGACCTGGCTCGAGGTGAAGGCGGAGATCACCACGCAGTCGCAGCGCCGCGCCGTCACGTCGCGCAGCGCGGCCGGGCCGATCGCCACGTAGACCATGCGGCGGCGCTGGGCCAGCTCGGTGCGGAAGGCGGAGAAGATCGGCACCAGGCGCTTGTACAGATCCTCGGCGATGCGCCGGGTCACGGTGCTGTCGTCGGCGGTGAGGATCTGGAAGCGGAAGCCCTGGACCGGGTCCTGGATGGGTTTGGCGGCATGGGCGCTCGCGGCCGGGCCAAGTGCAAGGGCCGCGATGGCGATGGCTGCGAGCGTCCTCCGCATGTCCCTCAGGGCTCGATCAGGCCGTGCTTCACGGCCAGCTTGGTGATGTAGGCCTGGCGGTGCACGCCCAGCTTCTCCTTCACCGACTGGCTGATGTTGCTGATCGTCTTGGTCGACAGGTTGAGGCGCTCGGCGATCTCGTTGTTGGTCAGGCCCTCGGCCATCAGCCTGAATATCTCCAGGCTGCGCTCGTCCAGCATCGACTGCGGCGAGACGTCGCCGCGCACCGCCAGGCTGGCCAGGCGCTCGGCGATCTGCGGCAGGAAGTACAGCTTGCCGACATGCGCCTGGCGCACCGCCTCGGCCAGGTCGGCCGGGTCGCAGTCCTTGGTCACGAAGGCGTGCGCGCCCATGCGATAGGTTTCCTTGATCAGGCTGTCCTGGTCGAACTGGCTGAGGAACACGATCTTCGCCTGCGGATCCGTTTTGAGGATGTTCTGGGCGGCGTCCATGCCGGTCAGCTCGGTGCCGAAGCGGATGTCCAGCACCGCCACGTCGGGCTTTTGCTCGGCGTACATCGCCACCGCCTCGCTGGGCGACTTGGCCTGCCCCACCACTTCCATCCCCTGGGCCCCGAGCGACATGGCGAAACCGGTCATCACGATCGGGTGGTCGTCCGCCAGCATCACGCGGATCGGCTTTTGTTCTTTATGCATCTGCTTACCATTCTCTGGTATGTGAATGGTGTGATTATTCCATATAAGTACGGCAATACCAACGAAGCCGGCTAGCGCAAGGACTGGAAGAAAATTTACCAAGAATTAGCTTTACACATTGCTAGCTCCTAGCATATATTAATTCCACGGATTAGCCAAACAGCTTCTATCCGGACAACAACAAAGGAGGATGGCCATGCATTTCTCTTACTCGAACAATGGCAATGGCAGCAAGGCCGGCAAGTTCATGCTGATTGCCGGCTTGCACGTGGTGGTCGGCACCCTGTTCGTCCACAGCATGAATACCCGGCATATTTCGCTTTCCAGCCTGCCAGATCAGGTGCTGGTGATGATCCAGCCGGAACAGATTCCTCCGCCGCCTCCGCCCGAGCCGCCGAAGCCGATGCAGCAGATCGCCCCGCCGGACATCGTGGTGCCGAAGGTCGAAGTCGAGGTCGCGCCGCCGCCGGTGCCGCCGCAAATCCAGGCCGCCGTCCAGACCGAGGCGCAGCCGCAGCCGGCCATGCCGGCCCAGCCCGCAGTCGAGGGCCCGCCCGCGACGACGCCCAGCACCAACACCGGCCAGATGCAGTCCGCGGTGTTCGCCGACGCCAATGGCTGCGCGCTGCCGGATTACCCCGCCAGCGCGGCCCGCAACGGCGAAACCGGCACCACCACCCTGGCCCTGCTGGTCGGTACGGATGGCCGCGTGAGCTCGGCGCGTGTGGAGCAGAGCAGCGGCTCGCGGGTCCTGGACCGCGCCGCCCTGAATGCGCTCAGCCTGTGCAAGTTCAAGCCGGCCATGAACAACGGTGCACCGCAAGCCGGCTGGGCCAAGCTGGCCTATGTCTGGAAGCTCGACTGAGCCCGCCATGTAACGCGTTCCCTTCAGCCCGCCACTCTCCTCTCAGCCTGGCGGGCTTTTTTTCGCCTGGAGTTTTCATGTCTCACGAATCCGCCCTGCCCGGCGCCGCCGGCTACCAGGGTCTCGCCGCCGCATGCCTGCTCGGCGCGCTGCTGGCCTGGCTCGCGCTGGCGCCGCGCCATCTTCCCGAACCGCCCGCTGCCAGCAAGGCGCCCGCCGCCGCCGGGTTTTCCGCCGCGCGCGCCCGGGCCCACATCCAGGCAATCGCAGGCGCGCCGCGTCCGACCGGCAGTCTTCCGAACCGGCAGGCGCGCGACTACCTGCTGGCCCAGCTGCGCGCGATCGGGCTGGCGCCGGAAGTGCAGACCGAGATGGTGCGGACCTCATCCTCCGACCTCACCGCCAACGTGCGCGTGACCCTGGCCGAAGTCCATAACGTGGTCGTCAGGAAGCCGGGCATGGTGGCCGGCCATGGCGCCAGGCCGGCGGTGCTGGCGCTGGCCCACTACGATTCCGCCAGCGACAGCCTGGGCGCGGCCGACGGCGCCGCCTCCAGCGCGGCCTTGCTGGAAAGCCTGCGCGTGCTGCAGGCCGGCCCGCCGCTCGACAACGATGTGCTGGCGGTGTTCACCGACGGCGATGCCGGCCAGGCACTGGGCACGCGCGGCTTCATGCAGTCGCACCCTTGGGCAAAGCGCGCCAGGGTCGCGCTGCGCTTCGACAATCCCGGCAACCGCGGCGCGCTGCAGCTGATCGGCGCCGACCACGCGGACGGCTTTACGGTCGGCGCCTGGTCGGCGCTGGCGCCGAATCCGCAGGGCTCATCCTTCATGGGCGAGCTGTATGCCAGGCTGCCGCATTACGAGGGCGCGGCGCTGATGGCCGGGGAAAAAAGCGGGCCGGCGCTGCTGCACTTCGCCACCACCGCCGGTCCGCTGGGCGGCGGCGCCTGGGACGTGCTTGAGCGCCTGGACCAGGCCAGCCTGCAGCACGAAGGCGACACTATGCTGGCCCTGCTGCGCCACTTCGGCGGCGCGGCTCTGCCGGAAGCGGGTGCGCGCGGCCAAGTGTTCTTCGCCCTGCCCGGCCTGGGCATGCTGCACTACGGGTATCCGGCGATCTGGCCTCTCAGCCTGCTGGCCTGCCTGCTGTGCGTGGCCGCCTGCCGTGCCGGCATCCGGCGCCAGGGCATCGACGGCACCGACATCGTGCATGGCGCCTTCGGCTGCCTTGCCGTGGCGACCTTGGCCACCGCCGCCGCCTGGGTGGTGCGCGAATTCCTGCCCGGCCTGGCGCCGCGCTACGACGCCGGCCTGCTGGCCGATGGCCCTGGCCTGGCGGCCAGCGTGCGCTGGCAACTGCTCGCCTTCACGCTGCTGCCGGTGTCCGTGTTCATCCTTCTGCAGCGCATCCTGCAGCGGCGGATCGGCGGCGGCGCCGCGACGCTGGGCACGCTGTGCATGCTGACGATCGCCCTGCTCGGCGCCAGCTGGTTCGCGCCGGGCGCGAGCTATGTGCTGGCCTGGCCGCTGCTGGCGGCCCAGGCAGCCTGGCTGATCCTGTCCAGCCGCCGCGCGCAGCACTGGGCGGCGGCGCGCAGGCGCATCGTGCTGGTGCTGGCCGCGCTGCCGGCCGCGCTGTTGATCGTGCCGGCGGCGCGCGACAGCCTGCTGTTCGTGTCGCCGACCTGGCTGGTGCTGCCCTCAGTCCTGGCCTGCTGCCTGCCCGCCCTGTGCGGCCCGCTGCTGGCGGAAGTCGGCGTGCGCCTGGTGGTGCGGCCGCTGCTGCTGGGCGTGTGCGCCTGCATGGTGCTGGCCCACCGCGGCGGCACGGCGTGGCCCGAGCTGCCGCAGCCGAACCGGCTGGTGTATTACAAGGACACCATGACCTGGCAATCCTTCTGGATGTATCCGCCGGTGCCGCTGGACAGCTGGACCCGCGAGATCTTCCCCAACACCATGCATCCCTACCGCCTGCCCTATCTGTTCGGCCCCGACGGCGCGCCGGTGTGGTACGCGGCGGCCAAGCGCGACGACAGCGTCGCCTACCCCGACCTGACCATCGAGAAGGTCGAGTACAGCGCTGCGGGAAAGCACGTGGAATTCCGGCTGCGCTCGAAGAACAGCGCGCCCGAGCTGGTGCTGCGCATCGTCGGTGGGGATACCTTGAGAACCACGGTCAACGGCCGCGTGCTGACCGACAGCCGGCACCGGGGCTGGAAGCTGGACCTGCACGGCATGCAGGACCGTGACCTGCACTTCGCCTTCGACATGGTCGGCGAGCCGGGCTTCATGGTCTACGTCCAGGAACGCATCCCCGGTCTGCCCGAACGCGACCTGCCGCCGCGCCCCGCCGGCATGCTCCCGCGCCTGCTGCCGCAAACCGCCACCACGATCTCCGCCGACGTGCTTTTATTCCGCTAGAATGGCCGCGCTCTCTATCCATTCACCCGGCAGGAATCCATGCACAAGATCGTCCGTACGGCCATCGCCGCCAGCCTGGCGCTGGCCTTTTCCGCTCACGCAGCCAAGCTAGTTGCCCCCGCAGTCGTTCAAGAGGCGCCGCTGCGCGCCCACCTGGCCTTCCTGTCCTCGGACCTGCTCGAAGGCCGCGGCACCGGCCAGCGCGGCGGCGAGCTGACGGTTAGCTATCTCGAGACCCAGGCCCTGGCCGCCGGCCTGCTGCCGGCAAACCAGGGCAGCTACCGCCAGAGCGTGCGCATCGCCGGTGTGAAGGCGCAGCCGCAGGAAAGTTCGGTGGCCCTGGTCGCCGGCGGGAAGCCGCTGGCGCTGAGCTTCGCGAAAGACTGGGTATGGGCGCCGGGCGATGCGAAAGCGGTGCACGACATGGACGCCGAACTGCTGTTCGTCGGCTACGGTATTCAAGCAGCCGAAGAAGGCGGCTGGGACGATTACAAGGGCCAGGATGTGAAAGGCAAGCTGCTGGTCATGCTGGTCAACGACCCGGCGCCGACCGCCGCGGAACCGGCGCGCTTCAACGGCAAGGGCCTGACCTACTACGGCCGCTGGACCTATAAATTCGAAGAAGCCGCGCGCCGCGGCGCCGCCGGCGTGCTGCTGATCCACACCGACGCCTCGGCCTCGTACGGCTGGAGCGTGGTGCAGAACAGCTGGACCGCCGAGCGTTTCCAGCTGGCCGACGCCGATCTCGGCACCGGCATGCAGGGCTGGATGACGGATGCCGCCGCGCGCGCCCTGTTCGCAGCGGGCGGCCAGGACCTCGACCAGCTGCGCGCCGCCGCAGAGGATAAATCCTTCAAGCCGGTGCTGCTGAACGCCCGCGTGCAGGGACAGGCCAAGGCCGCGGTGCGCACGCTGGAACAGTTCAACGTGGCCGGCATCGTGCCGGGCACGGACCCGAAGCTGAAGGACGAGCTGGTGATCTACAGCGCGCACTGGGATCACCTGGGCATGCAGGGCGATGCCAGCAAAGGCGATACGATTTTCAACGGCGCCGTCGACAATGCCTCGGGCAGCGCCGGCCTGCTGGCGATGGCCCAGGCGGCGGTGCGCCACCCGGCCAAGCGCAGCCAGATGTTCCTGTGGGTGGCGGCCGAGGAACAGGGCCTGCTGGGCAGCGCGGCCTATGCCGCCCGTCCGCTGTGGCCCCTGAATAAAACGGCGGCCGCGCTCAACCTGGACAGCCTGAACTTCGTCGGCGCCGTCAGGGACATCGGCGTGCAGGGCAGCGAACGCAGCACCCTGGGCGCGGCGGCCGCCAGCACGGCCAAGGCGATGAAGCTGACGGTGGCGGCGGCGCATCCGGACCTGAGCGGCGGCTACTTCCGCAGCGACCACTTCAGCTTCGCCAAGGCCGGCGTGCCGGCGTTCTCGATCGGCGGCGGCCATGACTGGGTGAAGGACAAGGAAGCCAGCGACGCCAAGCGCAAGGCCTATTCCGCGCGCTACCACCAAGCCAGCGACGAATACGATCCGAACTGGGACCTGTCCGGCATGGTGCAGCAGGCGCAGTACACGCTGAACCTGGGCCGCATGGTGGCCGATGCGCCGGCGATGCCGGCCTGGCGTCCGGGTGACCAGTTTGCGAAAGCCCGCGCAGCAGACAAATAATAGAATTCCCGCGCAGCCCGGAAAAGCCGCGCGGGAACACCCGTCTTTGTGTGCAAGCTAGCTGTCTTTGATCACCTCGATAACGCCTCCCTTCTCTCGTCCTAAAGAAAAACCATTCTGTTGATGACGCCGCGCTTCACACCAGGCGGCGCCGCCTGGCGATGCCGAGCATCCCGAGACCGCAGAAAATCAATAGCGCACTGGCCGGCTCGGCCACCTGGCTGGGATTGACCAACTGGCTCACCTCGGCCGCGCTGAGCGCGTTGTCGTAGATGTGGATGAAGTCGACGGCGCCCGGCCCGGCTTCGCTGCCGCCGCGGTCGTCGCGGAAGAAATTCAGGTAAGTGTTCGACAGGTCGCTGTACGGATAGCTGTCCTTCCGCGACATCACCAGCTGGCCGTCCTGGTAGATGTTCAGCATGGCGTCGGCGCTGCGGCTCAGGGTGAGGCGGGTGTCGGTCAGCGCGGTCAGCTTGCCTGTGGTCGAGTACAGGCTATAGAAGGTCAGGTCGCCGCCCCAGGCATACAAACCGGCGTCGTTTTTCAGGTCGCTGAAGTCGACGATCTTGCGCCACGATCCCAGCGAATCGAAATGGAAAAGCATGTCGATCGAGTAGACGGCGCCGATCTTTTCTTGCAGCTGCAGGCCCTGGTTGGCCTTGAACGCGTAAGTAGTGGGCGACAGGGTCCCGCCATTCGCCACCAGGTCCGGGCCGCCCAGCTGGTCCTTCAGGCTGCCGTTCAGCTCGTACTGGTGGATCAGTGCCGCATGGCTGTCGACAGCAGCGAACAGCGCGAGTACGGCCAGTAGATGGCGAAATTTCATGTCATTTTTCCTGAGTTTTTGAAGCTTTGTTTCATCGGGAAACACGGTCCGGGGTAGATCCCTTTTCGTGTTTCCCCTCAGGAAAAATAGTAATTGCTGGGGCAACAAGTTCCCACCCCCATGGGTGGGGTTACTGTGCGCTTACATGCGGGAGATGGCGGGACGCAGCTGCTCCAGCAGGCCCGCTTCGGACGAGCAGCCGAATTTTTCGTAGACCGCCTTCACGCAGTCGCGCAGCACGGCGTCGCTGACTTCCATGTTCGCGCGCGCCGATTCGCGGCCGCCGCCCACGCCCATCCAGAACGCGACCTCGGCCTGCTGCGGCGACAGCTCCACCGATCCGATCGCGCGCCAGATGCGCAGCGGCAGCGGCACCACGAACTTCATGAAGATGCCGACCGTGCGGCTGGCCGCGCCCGCATCGCCGCCCGTGTGCAGGGCCGCGGCGCCGCCCACGCTCATCCACTGGGCGCGCGCCTCGAGAATGCCGCCGCCCATCGCCAGGGTCCCCAGCGGCAGCAGCCAGGGATAGCGGTCGCCGTGCACCACCGACTCCACCAGCCGCATGCAGAACGGCGGCACGGTGCGGCGGTCGAAGGTTTGGCGTTCCTGTGCCGCCAGCTGGTCCAGCAGGGCGCCGGCGGAGTCGCTCAGGTAAAGGATCTGGCCGTCGCCGGTGGCAAGCAGCATGGCTTCGTCTTCGATCACCCCTGCCCCGCCCGCGCCCAGTTCCGGCGCGTTGCGCAGTACGTGCTGGAAGTAGCCGGCGACGCGCTCCAGGTCTTCCTCGTCATGGCGGTCGAAGGCCGGGCCCTCGTCGCGCCACAGGACGATCTCGCCGTACCTGCGCCCGCCGATCTCCAGCGCCACCTCCAGCACGTGCACGGGCGGCGAGGTCGGCGCGGTGAAATTGGCGTGGTCGCTGTAGAAGTAGCCTTCCGGCGGCGGCAGCACCTGGGAAAAGACGGCGTCGTCCTGCACCTCTCCGGGCAACGGCTGGGCCGGCAGCTGCGGACGCAGCACCAGATGGGCGGAGGAATTCGGGATGAGTTCACGCACCAGCCCGAAGGCATCCGGGACAATGGTCATCAGGTCGAGACCCGCATAGCACAGGATGCGTAGACGGGCCCACTGTCGGCTGTTCTTTTTGCGTGACATGGGCGAATACTGAGCGGTTGGCAATTAATTGTCAACATGCCATTGCCATGGCGTTGCGTTCGCGATCAGGCTGCCGGCGCGACGGGTGTGGCGGCCCGCGCCAGGATCTGCGCCAGCTTCGCGATATCGACCGGCTTGACCAGGTGATGATCGAAACCGGCCTGGCGCGACAGCTCGCGGTCGCGTTCCTGGCCGTAGCCGGTCAGCGCCACGAACACCGCGCCGGCGTGAACGGGCTGGCGCCGCAGGCGGCGCGCCAGTTCGTAGCCGGTCATGTCGGGCAGGCCGATGTCGAGGATGAAGACTTCGATGCCCGCCGCCTCGGGTGCGCGCAGCGTGGTCGAGGCGTCTTCGTAGACCTGCACCGTGTGGCCATGGGCGCGCAGCAGCACCGCCAGCGACTGGCCGGCGTCCAGGTTGTCGTCGACGATGGTGACCATCAGCGGCCGGGTCTCGCCCGCGGCCAGGTTCGCGCGCGGCGTCTCGCCGGCCTGCGCCTGCGCGAGCGGCAGCGTGACCGTCATGGTGGTGCCCTGCTGGGCGCCGGCGCTGTACGCTGCGACGCTCCCCTCGTGCATGCGCACGATGCTCTTCACCAGCGCCAGGCCGATCCCGAGGCCGCCCTGCGAGCGGTCGGGCGCGCGGTCGGCCTGGGTGAACAGGTCGAAGATGTGGGGCAGCAGCTGGGCGTCGATGCCGCTGCCGTTGTCGCCCACGCACACCGCGCTGGAGGCGCCGTCGCGGCGCACGGACAGGGTGATCTGGCCGCCGGCCGGCGTGTACTTGGCCGAGTTGTTGAGGAGGTTGACCAGCACCTGGATCAGGCGCGTGCGGTCGCCTTCGACCGGCACCTGCTCCGCCGGCAGGTCCACCGTCAGCGTGTGGCGGCGCTCCTCGATGTGCGGACGGGCCTGTTCGACGGCCGCCATCGCCACCTTGTTCAGGTCCAGCACCTCGGTCTCCAGCTTGATCAGGCCGCGGGTCACGCGCGAGACGTCGAGCAGGTCGTCGACCAGCTCCGTCATGTGGCGCACCTGGCGCGAGATGATGTTGCTGGCCTTCAGGCGCAAGCCCTCGTTCACTTCCGGAAGGCGCAGCAGCTGGGCGGCGCTGGTGATTGGCGCCAGCGGATTCCTCAGCTCGTGCGCCAGCATCGCCAGGAACTCGTCCTTCATCTTGTTGTGGCGCTCGGCCTCGGCGCGCGCGGCGCGTTCGCTGGCCAGCAGGCTCTCGCGCTCCTGCGCCGCCTTCTGCGCCATGTCGTACAGGCGCGCATTGTCGATCGCGATCGCGGCCTGGCCGGCAAAGGTGCCGATCAGTTCCTCGGTGCGCGCGCTGAACATGCCCGGCGTCGAGTGGCCGAAGAACAGGCCGCCGATTACCTCGCCCGAACGCGATACCACCGACGCCGCCAGGTAGCTGCGCACCGGCAGATGGCCGGGCGGCATGCCGTGGTGCGGGCCCATCGAGCCGTAGCGCGGATCTTTCGTGATGTCGTCGCTGCGGATCGGCGCGCTGCCGTAGAAGGTCGGGCCGAACACCTTGGTGGGACGCGGCTGGCCGAGGTGGGCGAAGGCTTCGCGCGGCGCGCCGCTGAGGGTGTAGAGCAGGTAGGCGTCGCCGTTGCCGTCGGTGTTGTTGTAGAAGAAGGAGCCGAATTCGGCGCCGGTCAGCTGGGTCGCTGCGTCGGTGATCGCCTGCATCAGCGGCTCGAGGTCGAGCGTCGAGGCCAGCTGCTCGGTGGCGTGCTTCATCAGCTCCAGGATGCGGGTCTCGTCGCGCAGCGCCTGCTCGGCGCGGATGCGGCGCAGCGCTTCCCAGCTGCGGCGCGCGCTATCTTCCATCAGGTGCACTTCGGCGGTTTCCCAGCGCTGCGCGGTCGGCGCGTGCAGCGCCATCACGGCGTCCAGGCGTGACCCATCCATCAGCGGCACCACCAGGCCGGAAGCGATGCCCTGCGCCAGCCAGGCGTCGGCGCCGGGAATGTCCGCTTCCTTTTCGACGTCCGGCACGCACACGGTCTCGCCGCGCAGCAGCTGGGCGCCGCGGCCGAAGGCCAGCATCTCGAGCGGCAGCGCGCGTCCCGCCTCGCCGTCCGGCGCGCCCTTGCGCCACTGTTCGCGGATCACGGCCGCCTGGGCCGCGTGGTCGACCGTCGCATAGATCGCCACCGCGCCGTCGGCATACTCGCTCACATGGCGGCCGGCTGCCTGCAGCAGCGGTTCGGCCTCGGTCTCGCGGCGCAGGATCTCGGTCAGCGCAACCTGGAAGGCATTGCGGCGCTCCGCCATGACCTTGCTGGTGGTTTCGACGAAGGTGACCAGGATGCCATCGACCTTGCCGGTCTCGCCATAGACCGGGCTGTACGAAAACGTGAAGTAGCAGGTCTCGAAATAGCCGTAGCGGTTGATGGACAGCGGCAGGTCCTGGTAGCCCACCGGTTCTCCCTGCCTGACAAGCTCGAACATCGGCCCGATGGTCGACCAGATCTCGGCCCAGGTGTGGCGCGCATCGCCGCCGAGCCGGGCCTCTTTCTTGTCGCCGGTGACAGGCACATAGGCGTCGTTGTAGAACTCGAGGAAGGTGTCGCCCCACACCAGGTACATCGGCAGCTGGCAATCGAGCAGCGTGCGCACGGCCAGCTTCAGGCTGAACGGCCAGGACGCGACCGGACCGACGGCGGTCTTGTCCCAGGGATGGCGCTGCATCAGCAGCTCCATCCCGCTCATCTTCTGCAGCGGGGCGTCTCCGGAGACGGCGGGATCGAATGGCCAGGGCATAGTGCTCACGAACAGGACTGAGCCGGACAGTCGGCTCAGCTGCCCATCATAGCAGGCATTGTTAAATCAATGCATGTATGCAATGCATCATTTTTACATTACTGGATGACGCCGCAGGCGATGCGCGCGCCCCCGCCACCCAGCGGCGCCGGCTTGTCGGCGTAATTGTCGCCGCCGGCGTGGATCATCAGCGCCTTGCCCTTGACGTCGGCCAGCGTCTTGATGCGCGGCGCCGTCACCGCCACGGTGGCGCGGCCGTCGGCGCCCGCCACCAGCGGCGGCAGGTCGCCCAGGTGGCCATTGCCGGTGGGGCCGAGGTGTTGCTTGCTGCCGGCCGGGTCGTAGTGGCTGCCGGCGGCGCCCGCCGCCACCTTTTTCCCATCCTTTTCGTTCACGCCGCAGCTGCCGGTTTCGTGCACGTGATAGCCATGCGGGCCGGCGGGAAGATCGGTCAGGTTGGGGGTGAACACCAGGCCGTTCGGCGATTCCGTAATCACGACATTACCGATCATCTTGCCGGTGCCGCTCGCGCTGACCAGGGTCATCGGGGCTTGCAGCTTGTTGCCGGGCTGGGCGGCCTGGGTCGGGGTCTGGGCGTGGGCAGTGGTGGCCATGGTGGCGATGGCGGCTGCGGCGAGGGTGCAGGCCAGCTTGGGGTTCGTTGTCATACCGTCTCCTTTCAGGGTTTGGATGAGGAAGCGGAGATAGTGTATGTCAACGATATGGCCGGGGGCGGACGGGAGGAAGTTGAAACAGCGCTTGAAGTATCAGTCGAGGGTTGCACCGAACACGCCGATATAATCGGCAAATTCGTCGCTTACGACCTCCTCGGCACGAACCAATGCAGCTTCAGACAAGGTGTCGAAGCGTTTTCTCTTGCGCTCGGAAAGTTCGCCATTACCTTGCACGATCAATCGGATCAGCAGACTTAGCTGGGGCTGCGGCATATCGAGCCAAGCTTCGAGCCTGGTCTTGGTACGATCAAATGCCTCAAGATACTTCACCTCCTGAGCCAGGTCTTCTTCAACACACTGTGCTACGCAAGCTAATAGAAATTCACATATCTCGGTGGCGTCAAACGAGGCGTACAACCAAAGTGGTTGCGGAGACCGGAGGAGAATGGTTCCGCTGTCGTCATCCAGAACATAATCGAGCAATGCCGTACGTGGTGTCGAGTATGACTTCAGCAGTTTGGAGTATCGATCCAAAGACTTCAACATCCTCGCGGAAATCGGTAAGACGACTCCTGTCGGCGTGTATCCTGACTGGCGCAGGATATGATGTATCAGGAAGCGGTGAAGACGCCCGTTCCCGTCCATGAATGGGTGAACGAAGACAAAGCCGAATGCCGCGCATGCCGCAGCAACTGCCGGATCGATCAGATTATCCGCGCCCAGTTGTGCGACTTTTGCTACTCCCTCCATCATCGGGTGCACGTACTCAGGAGATGGCGGTATGTAATCAGCGATGTTTCGCAAGCGCCCGGAACGGGAGAGCCAGTTTTGTTGTGTCCGGTAAGACGCTTCGGCTGCGTATGAAGACATGATCTGGTTTTGCCAACCGCAGAGTTGTTCTTCCGTTACCAAACCTGGTTCGCCCGCTATTTCCAGGAGTTGCCTGAACTTGGCAGCACGCTGATTATCAGGGATTTCTTTCTCAATCGAGAACGTCGATCGCGTTTCCGACAAATAGAGATAGTCAACGGCGCGTACCAAGACTTCCGGATCGATACGCGATATTGCTTGCGTTACCTTCTCACGCAAGTTGAGTGCAAGAAGTGCATTTAAAGTATCGGTCTTTCTGACGATGGGACAAAATGCTGGGGATCCGAGCAAATTGTTCAAGACCCCGAACTGTGGATCGGCTACGGCAGGGGCAACAATGTATTGGCGCTCATCTAGCACAGAAACGCGTTGCGCTCCTGGAGGCAAGACAAACTCGAAGCTAACGCCCTTAAGCCATTTTGCGAGATGTCCTGCAATACGAGCATATATCGAACTTGGTGTGGCTCGCAGCCACTCCTGAACAGCCTGGGTAGCCTCTTCGTGAGAAAACACAGCGGACAGAACGGTAAGATTCAAGCGTTCTCTTCGAAGAGCAAAAGTCAAATGTGCAACCGTGTCGGTTCCACCGGAGTACCTGTTTCGCGGAATTTCGGTACGCTCACTACCGTCGGCAGCAATGCTATGTTTGACTAAACCAGTCTTGGGTGAGAGTACATAGACTTGTGCCAGCGGAGGACACTGAATTCCGTACTGCGCAATCAGCGCCTGGTAGCCTAGAGGTGTCATGTTTTACGAGGGCGTCTACGAAACTTTCGGAACACTCTAGAAAGCGGTACTTAGCTTACTTAAGAGTCTATCAGAAAATCGATACAGCCCTTACTAAACTCTCTACGCAGCGTAGATTGTCTTACTTACTTAACTAGAGACAATCTATATAGCATAGACACAGGATACCAAGCTAACACTAAGCTTCTAGAAAAGCTTCCTGTAGAAGAAAGTCGTCGCGCACAGCGCCCCATCCGGCATGTACGCATAATCCGGCACCACGCCCACGCGCTGCCAGCCGAGGCGTTCGTACAACCGCTCCGCAGTGCCGTTGGCGGTATCGAGCACCAGCACCCGCTTGCCCTGCCCGCGCGCGGCGGCTTCCACCGCTTCCATCAGCTGCCGGCCGATGCCGGCGCCGCGGGCGCGCCGGTGCACCAGCAGCTTGGCGACGTCGGCGCGGTGCGGCTGGTTCTCGGGCATGTCGGTGATCAGCTGGACGGTGCCGGCGATGCCTTCCCCGTCCTCGGCCACCAGCAGGGTGCGCTCGCCGCGCGCCACGCCCGCGGCCACCTTGCGCCAGAAATCGACGGCCGTCGCGCGCGCCATCGGCAGCATGAAGCTCACCGAGGCGCCGCCTTCGACGCAATCGAGGAGGACGTCGGCCAGTCCTTCGATACGTGCGAGGGCTTCATCGGCGCCGAGCCGGCGTACGGTCATGGTGGTCGTCATGCTTCTCTCCTCGGTGTCCTGTGCGCCTGCGTGACCAGCGAGACCAGGTAGCGCGCCGGCTTGTCGGTCGGGTTGTGGTAGGCGATCGGCTGGTCGAGCCGCATTGCGAGGCAATCGCCCGCCGCGAGCGTCCACATCGTGTCGCCGACGCTGACTTCCATTGCGCCCTCGGTGATCCAGACCTGCTGGTGGACGTCGACGTCGCGCGTGCTGGTTTCATACGCGACGCGCTGGCCCGCCGGGAAGTTCACTTCGACCAGCTGGATCGGCGAGTAGTCGGCCGGCGACAGGTTGCGGCGCACGTAGCCGGAACCAGGGTCGGTCCACACCGGCTGGTCGGCAAGGCGCGACACCGGCGACGGCGCATCCTCGGCCGGCTTCTCGAACAGCGAGGCGACCGTGACGCCGAGGGCGGCCGTGAGCTTGTCCAGCACGGTGGCGGTGGCGCTGCTCTCGCCGCGTTCGATCAGCGAGATGTTCGATTTGCTGACGCCGCTGCGTTCGGCCAGAAGCGCCAGCGAGAGGCCCTGGGCGTCGCGCAGTTCGCGCAGGCGGCGGGCGATGAGTTGGTTGATGTCCATGCCATCCAGTATAGTGGATATTAATATCCTGTAAACTGGATTTTATAAGTGAATTTTGCGGCTGAGCAAGAAAAAACGCAATCAGGCTGAAGAGCTTCCTTCAAGCGACCCAGCACAATATTCCTCGGTCGCGCTGAAATTAGTATTGGTTTCCCATGAACAACTACTATCAGGCGTCCATGAAAACCCTTTCAATTGCAGCGATCCTTTCGGTACTTCTCGCAGCTTGCGGCGGCGGCGGCGGCGGCGGAAGCACCAGCCAGCCCGTTTCCTCGAGCGCGCCAACACCGCCGCCGGCCGGTTCGGTATCGCAACCGGGATCGAAAGACCAGGTCGTCGAGGCGCCGGCGCCACCAGCCTCGGCAGTAAAAATGAGCGTCGGCGGCTTCAATCAGGGAGGCAGCGCGCAAAACGCGATCGTCAGCTTTACCGGCGCGGCAAATCTCACGCTGTCCGGCAGGCTCGACGGCATCTGGCTGAGCGCGGCAAAATCCGGCGGCACTGTCGCCGTCAGCGGAGATTTGAACACGGTCGTGTTCATGCCGGGCGTCGATACGACGGTGACGGTCACGGGATCCGCCAACACCTTCTATCTGCCCCTGGGCTCCTCGATCAAGCTGGAAGGCGCCGGCCTCGCCTCCAGCACGATCCGCTATTACAAAGCCTGACCCGGTATCCCGCGTTCGCAAAGCCGTTCATGCAGCACCTGTCCGGTGGAGAGAACGCGGGCATACTCGCCATCCAGATTCGCCAGCGCCATCAGATGCACCTCCTCGGCGCTGCGCAGGGTTCCGCCGAAGTCCTGCTTCTCGAAGGTGAAGCAGGCATCCGCCACCACCACCGTCTCGAAGCCCAGGTTGCCGGCCGTACGCGCGGTCGCCTCGACCGAATTATTCGTGCTGACGCCGACGATCACCAGGCGCCGGATGCCACGTGCGTGCAGCCAGCGTTCGAGGCCGGTGTTGATGAAGGCGTCGGGGACGTTCTTCTCGACCACGTGTTCGTCTGTCAGCGGGATGAAACGCTCCTGGAACTCGACGCCACTCTGGCCAGGCGCGAAGACGGACGTGGGCGAGCGGCTGATGTGGCGGACCTTGACGACAGGCTGAGAAAACTCGCGCCAGGCCGCGTGCAGGCGGGCGATGTTGTCTTCGGCGCCAGGGTTGTTCCGGGGCGGCAGATTCGGGCTGCGCATGCCCTTTTGCATGTCGATGATGATCAGTGCACTTGTTAAGTTCATCCAGGTCTATTCCCAAAGTAATCCATACGGCAGCTCACGCGGCCCGAAGACAAAATGCAGCACACGGCGCCGGCTCGTGCCCGAGGCTTTCGACGACGCATGCAAGGAGAGCGGCCGCATCATCAGCACGCCGCCGCGATCGACAGTACAGGTGACGACGGGTCCCGCCATCTTCAATTCGCTCGCCCGCGCAGCCGCGATTTTGCCGAGCAGATGGGTCGCCGGCACGAACTGCAGCGGGCCGTCGTCCGCGCCGCAGCGGTCGATGTGAACGCGCACCGCCACCAGCCGCTCGAGCACCTCCACCGGCGGCTGCACGAACAGGCTGCCCTCTTTCTTCGACCAGCCGCGCAGAACAGGATGGTCCACGCGCTCCTTCACGGGGATGCTGAGATCCTGGTGAACCGGCACCAGCCAGTTCTGCGCACGCGACTTCTCGAAATAGGTGCACTGGACGGCGATGAAATCCTCGGGGATCGCGGCGGCGACGGCTGGATCCCGGCGCAGCCTTGCCGCGAGCGTCTGGCACCAGCCGTCGGCGAGCAGGCTGCGGCTGCCCGGGGATGCCGATCCTATCTCCGCTACGCGGGCGGACAGGGCATCGCATTCGGCCTCGGTCAGTACTGGCGGCAGGACGGCGAAACCGTCATGAAGAAAAGAGGCATTGGACATCCTGCCATCTTACAAAAAAAACCGGCCCCGAAAGCAGGGCCGGCAAAAGCTCAAGACTACTACTTCAGATCATGTAGATCAGAAGGTGTAACGTGCGCCCAGGTACAGGCGGCGCGGCTGGACCCAGTCGGTGCCTTCGCCGAACTTGAAGGCGGCGCTGCCGGCCACCAGGGACTGCACGGCGGTCACCGACTGCTTGTCGAGCAGGTTGAAGATGTCGACGAAGAACTCGACCTTCTGGCTGCCGCTCAGCTTGTAGATGTACTTCGCACGGATGTCCAGCGTGTAGTACGACGGCGCGGTCTGGCTGCCGATAGCGCCCGGCAGGATCCAGGTATCCAGGACGCCACCGCTGACGTACGGCGTGGTCACCATTTCCGGCAGGTTGCGGCTGGAGCTCGAGAAGGTACGGCTGTACAGGGTGCCGCTGTTCCAGTTGAACACACCGCTCAGCTCGATGCCGTTGTCGAAGAAGTAGGCGCCATAGGCCTTGGCCTGGTGCTTGATGTTGCCAGGCTGCGGACCGTAGGCGTTCGGTGCGCGCGGATCCAGCGCCAGCCAGTCGCCCTGGAAGTCGGCGTTACTATCCGAGTTGGTATTGCCCTTGGCCTGGTTCCAGGTGTACGAGCCGCCCGCCATCCAGTTGTCGCGCTTCGCCTTGCTGAAGCTGAGTTCGACGCCTTGGTAATCGCGCTTGCCGCCTGCGAGGGTACCGAGGACGTAGTTCGAATTCGGCTTCGACGAGTAGCCGAAGTAGGAATACGGCAGGTAGTAGGCCGAGCCCGGCGCAGCGTAACCTTCCGGCGCCGTGGCGACGGTCAGGGTCGGGTCCGAGTACAGGGTCAGGTCGTAGTCTTCCAGCACGTCGCGGGTGCGGCGCTTGGTGTAGGTGGCCGACACGGTCCAGTCCTTGCCGATGTTCGTCGCATAGCCGAGCATGAACTCGTCGGTGTACGGCGTCTTGGTCGACGGCGAGAACAGGGCGTCCGGGGTCTTGTCGCCGCCACGGGTGCGGAAGGTCAGCCATTTGTCGCCAAGGGCAACCTGCTCTTCCAGCACCGGGCCGGACAGGTTGCCGGCGAAGTCGGACATGTTGGTGCGGATCGGGTCGTAGTATCGGCCCAGGAAGCCCCACACCTTGCTGCGGCCGTCGCCAACCGGGTCGTACACCACGCTCAGGCGCGGCGCCAGTTCCCACTTGAACTTGGCGGATTGCGCGCCTTTCGAATCCTTGTGCACCCACTCTTCGGCACGGACACCGGCATTCACGGTCAGTTGCTTCAGCGTCCAGGTATCCTGCAGGTAGGCGGCCTTGCCGGTGGCCTTCACGACGTAAGGCGCTGCCTGTGCTTCCCGGCTGCGGTAGTTGTTCACCTGCCCGCCCGGGTTGCCGGTGGTGCTGGCGAACTTGTAGGCGCGGATCTCGGGGTCGGACACGACGCCATTCTTGTCGGTATCGAGCAGGTTGACGAAGTAGGCCTTGTCCGGGCTGGCGTTGATGGCCGTGATGATGCGCGGAATATCGACAGCGGCGATCGGCTTCGAACCCGTCCAGCCGCCACCGATGAACTGGGCAAAGGTGACGCCGGCATTGCCCGCTGCGATCGAGGTATAGGTCGCCTTCTCCGGGCCGCTCACGCGGGAGTCCCGGAAATACTTGTTTTCGGACTGCAGGTAGCCGGCCTTGAAGGTATGGGTACCGGCCGAGGCGGTCTCGAGGAAATACTCGCCGCTCGCGCCGATTTCGTCCCGGTCACGTGTCGTGACGACGTCCGAGCCAGCGCCGCCCAGGTTGGCCTGTGCGATGCTCAGAGCAGGGATCTTGATCGCGCATGCGGTACCCGCGCAATAAACGACGTTGTTACGGGTCGTCTGGTCGGCGGCGAAGGTCGACACTTCACCTTCGTGGCGGAACGCATACGCATTCAGGCGCAGGTTCTCCATGTCGCGCGAGTACTCGACCTTGTAGTTGTTGCCGCCCTGCTTGGTGCGCGAATCGCGGTTGTTGAGCGTCGACGAGGTGGTCGAACCGCTGATGGTGGTCGGGTCATTGAAGAAGGACGCCGTGATGCGGTCGTTGTCGGTCGGCTGCCAGGTCAGCTTGAGGAAGCCCAGCTTGTCGTCGCGCTTGACCGTGCGCAGGAATTCGCCGGTCGACGACGCGACCACGTCGGTGTCGCGGCCTTTCTTCTGGAACGAACCGAAGAACCACAGCTGGTCCTTGATGATCGGGCCGCCGAGCGTGACCGCCGAATCGTAGGTCGAGAACGCGGAGGCGGTGTTGTGCTTGTTCTTTGCAACCAGCTTGTCGTTCTGGAAGTAATAGTTGGCGGAGCCGTGGAACTCGTTACCGCCCGACTTGGTGATTACCTTCGACACCAGGCCCGTACCACCCGCGTACTCGGCCGGAATGCCGCCGGTCAGGATCTGCTGCTCCTGGATGATCTCGGAGTTGATGTTCGAACCGAAGGTACCGGTATTCGAGTCGGTGACGTCGACGCCGTCGAGGATGTAGACGTTGTCGGTCGAGGTGCCGGTGGCGCCGCCGATGTCCGAGTAGTTGACGCCGGATTTCGAGGACGGGTTGCCGCCGGAAGAAGGCTTCACGCCCGGCACCAGCTGCAGGTAGCTCTGATAGCTGCGGCCGGTTGGGAGGGCTTCCACGGTGGCCAGGTTCAGGATGGTGCCGACTGTGGCCGAGGTCGTGTCGACCTGCACCGCGCGCGAGCCGGTCACGACCACGCGCTGGCCTTCGCCGCCGCCCGATGCGAGCGAGTAGGTCACACTGGGGTTGGCGCCGCTGATCACAGAAACGTCGGTTGCATTGAAGGTCGAATAGCCGGGGGCGGCGACTTCGATCTTGTAGTCGGTTGCCGGGTCCAGGCCTGCAACGCGCACCGAGCCATCGGCTTCGGTCACGACAGTCTTGGTCACCAGGCTGCTCGGCGAGCTGATCTTCACGGTCGCGCCTGCCACCGGCTTGCCTTGTGGGCTCACGATGGAAATGCGCAGGCCGCCGGTTTCAGCGGCCCATACAGCGCCGACAAAGCACATGCCGACGGCCAGCGATACCGCGGACCGGCGCAGCACGGCCATCTTCGACGTTTGTTTTACAGTGTGCAACATATCTCTCCCTTGAATCTTGAATGTGTTTTTTTGAATCAGAGCGATACAACAACCAGCGAACCAAGCCTTCCGGGCAAGAACCACGTCGACTTCTCTTTACAACTCTTTACATGAGAAATAAAACGTATCAGCGCTTGCAAATTTTTCTAATAGGAAAACTCAGCTGGCAATAAGAACATTCTGAGCAAACTTGAGTCAATGACAATTATTCGGGAGGTGGCATATGTACAACGTATGCACAAGATATGCATGAGATATGCATATTGCATTGACGAGACGAAAAAAAAACGGCACCCGAAGGTGCCGTTTTCGTTAGCCGTTCAACAACCGGCTAGAAGCTCAAGCGAAGATCACTCCGCGTCGCCGTGGTGCTGCTCGATCGAAGCCGCAGCCTGCTGCTGGTCTTCCATCGCCTGCAGCTCGGCAGCCATGTTGGCCTTCTCCTGCTGCAGCAGCGCCTGACGCTCTTCCGCTTCCCACGCCTCTTTTTCCTTGCGGGCGCGGTGGAAGGCCAGGCCGGTACCGCCAGGGATCAGGCGGCCGACGATGACGTTTTCCTTCAGGCCGCGCAGACCGTCGCGCTTGCCCATGATCGCCGCTTCGGTCAGCACGCGGGTGGTTTCCTGGAACGATGCGGCCGAGATGAAGGAGTCGGTCGACAGCGATGCCTTGGTAATACCCAGCAGCACGTTTTCGTACTGCGCCGGCAGCTTGTTGGCTGCGCTGATGCGGTCGTTCTCTTCCAGCAGTTCCGAACGCTCGACCTGCTCGCCGACGATGTAGTCGGTGTCGCCGGCATCGGTGATCTGCACACGACGCAGCATCTGGCGAACGATCACCTCGATGTGCTTGTCGTTGATCTTCACACCCTGCAGACGGTACACGTCCTGCACTTCGTCGACGATGTAGCGGGCCAGTGCTTCGATACCCAGCAGGCGCAGGATGTCTTGCGGATCGGCCGGGCCGTCCACGATCATCTCGCCCTTGTTCACCACCTGGCCGTCGTGCACCAGCACTTGCTTGTCCTTGGTAATCAGGAACTCGTGCTTGTTGCCGTCCATGTCGGTGATTTCCAGACGCTGCTTGCCCTTGGTTTCCTTACCGAAGGCGACGGTACCGGTGACTTCCGCCAGCATGCCGGCATCTTTCGGCGAACGGGCTTCGAACAGCTCGGCAACGCGCGGCAGACCACCGGTAATGTCACGGGTCTTCTGCGATTCGGTCGGGATACGTGCCAGCACTTCACCCACCGATGCCTGCTGGCCGTCCTTGACCATGATCAGCGCGCCGACCTGGAAGCCGATCGTCACGGCGTGCTCGGTGCCGGCGATCTTGACTTCCTGGCCTTCTTCGTTCAGCAGCTTGACCTGCGGACGCAGGGTCTTGCCCGAACCGCGGCGCTTCGGATCGATTGCCACCAGGGTAGCCAGGCCGGTCACTTCGTCCACCTGGCGAGCGACGGTCACGCCCTCTTCCACGTTTTCGAACTTGATCGTGCCGCCGTATTCCGTGATGATCGGACGGGTCAGCGGATCCCAGGTCGCCAGTGCGGTGCCTGCTTTCACAGTCACGCCGTCGTGGACGGTCAGGGTCGCGCCGTACGGCACCTTGTGACGCTCGCGCTCACGGCCGTGGTCGTCGGTAATCAGCACTTCGCCCGAACGCGAGATGACGATCTGCGCGCCCTTGCCGTTGGTAACGTAACGCATGGTCGCGGTGAAGCGGACCGTGCCGTTCGACTTGGCTTCGACCGACGATGCCACTGCTGCACGCGATGCCGCACCACCGATGTGGAAGGTACGCATGGTCAGCTGGGTACCCGGCTCACCGATCGACTGTGCTGCCACCACACCGACGGCTTCGCCGGAGTTGACCAGCATGCCGCGGCCGAGGTCACGGCCGTAGCACTTCGCGCACAGGCCATAACGGGTGTCGCAGTTCAGCGGAGTGCGGACCTTGACTTCGTCGATACCGACGCGCTCGATCTCTTCGACCATGTCTTCGTCCAGCAGCGTGCCGGCTTCGAACAGGGTCTCTTGCGTTTCCGGATTGACGATGTCGGTACCTGCAACACGGCCGAGGATACGGTCGCGCAGCGGCTCGATGACTTCACCGCCTTCGACCATCGCCTTCATGTGCGTGCCGTTGGTGGTGCCGCAATCGTCCTCGATCACCACCAGATCCTGGGTCACGTCGACCAGGCGGCGGGTCAGGTAACCCGAGTTCGCGGTCTTCAGCGCGGTGTCGGCCAGACCCTTACGGGCGCCGTGCGTCGAGATGAAGTACTGCAGAACGTTCAGGCCTTCGCGGAAGTTCGCGGTAATCGGCGTTTCGATAATCGAACCGTCCGGCTTGGCCATCAGGCCTCGCATACCGGCCAGCTGGCGGATCTGGGCTGCCGAACCACGGGCGCCCGAGTCGGCCATCATGTAAATCGCGTTGAACGATTCCTGAGTGCCGTGGGTGCCGTCGCGCTTGACGACCGGTTCCACTTTCAGCTGGTCCATCATGGCCTTGCCGACTTCGTCCGAGGTCTTGCCCCAGATGTCGACGACCTTGTTGTAACGCTCGCCGGCGGTGACCAGACCCGAAGCGTACTGCTGCTCGATCTGCTTCACTTCCGCTTCGGCGGTCGCGATCATCGACTTCTTGACGTCCGGGATCAGCATGTCGTCCACGGCGATCGAGATACCGGCGCGGGTCGCCAGG
Organism: Telluria sp. GW821-FHT07G12; assembly: GCF_059418525.1. Classification (NCBI taxonomy): domain Bacteria; kingdom Pseudomonadati; phylum Pseudomonadota; class Betaproteobacteria; order Burkholderiales; family Oxalobacteraceae; genus Telluria; species Telluria sp. GW821-FHT07G12. Next base: position 78,748 of record NZ_JBWKQA010000011.1, read on the forward strand.
CGGAAGCCCGACTGCATCAGCTTGTCGGCAAACACGACGGTCGCACGCAGGCCGCACTTGCGGAACGAAGTGTTGATCAGCTTCGAGATTTCCTTCTTCTTCAGCGCGCGGTTCAGCACCGAGAACGGCAGGCCTTTCGGCAGGATCTCGGACAGAATCGCACGGCCGACGGTGGTCTCGTAGCGGGTCAGGGTCTGGTCGAAGCCGCCCTGCTCGTTCTTCGGGAACTCGACGATACGCACGGTGATGCGGGTCGCCAGTTCGACTTCCTTGTTGTCGTACGCGCGGATGACTTCCGACACGTCCGGGAACAGCATGCCCTCGCCCTTGGCGTTGATCGCTTCGCGGGTCGCGTAGTACAGACCCAGCACGATATCCTGCGACGGGACGATCGACGGCTCGCCGTTCGACGGGAACAGGATGTTGTTCGAAGCCAGCATCAGGGTGCGGGCTTCCATCTGTGCTTCGATCGACAGCGGGACGTGGACTGCCATCTGGTCACCGTCGAAGTCGGCGTTGAACGCCGCGCAGACCAGCGGGTGCAGCTGGATTGCCTTGCCTTCGATCAGCACCGGCTCGAACGCCTGGATACCCAGACGGTGCAGGGTCGGCGCACGGTTCAGCATGACCGGGTGTTCCTTGATGACTTCTTCGAGGATGTCCCAGACCACCGGTTCCTGCTGCTCGACCAGCTTCTTCGCCGCCTTGATGGTCGTAGCCAGACCCATCAGTTCCAGCTTGTTGAAGATGAAGGGCTTGAACAGTTCCAGAGCCATCAGCTTCGGCAGGCCGCACTGGTGCAGTTTCAGCTGCGGACCCACCACGATGACCGAACGGCCCGAGTAGTCGACGCGCTTGCCCAGCAGGTTCTGACGGAAGCGGCCGCCCTTACCCTTGATCATTTCAGCCAGCGACTTCAGCGGACGCTTGTTGGCGCCGGTCATCGCTTTACCGCGACGGCCGTTGTCCAGCAGCGAGTCCACTGCTTCCTGCAGCATGCGCTTTTCGTTACGCGTAATGATTTCCGGCGCGCGCAGTTCCATCAGGCGCTTCAGGCGATTATTACGGTTGATGACGCGGCGATACAGGTCGTTCAGGTCGGAGGTCGCGAAACGGCCGCCATCCAGCGGGACGAGCGGACGCAGCTCCGGCGGCAGAACCGGGAGCACTTCCATGATCATCCACTCGGGCTTGATGCCCGAACGCTGGAATGCCTCGAGCACTTTCAGGCGCTTGGCGTATTTCTTGATCTTCGCTTCCGACTTCGACTCTTTCAGTTCGACGCGCAGCGCTTCGGCTTCGCGGTCGATATCGATCGAGCGCAGCAGTTCACGGATGCCTTCGGCGCCCATGAATGCGGTGAAGTCGTCGCCGTACTCTTCGTACTTGGCGGCGTAGTCGTCTTCCGACATGATCTGGCACTTCTTCAGCGGGGTCATGCCCGGATCGGTCACGACGTATGCTTCGAAGTACAGAACGCGTTCGATATCGCGCAGGGTCATGTCCAGGACCATACCCAGACGCGACGGCAGCGATTTCAGGAACCAGATGTGGGCGACCGGCGAGGCCAGCTCGATGTGGCCCATGCGCTCACGGCGCACTTTGGCCAGCGTGACTTCGACGCCGCACTTTTCGCAGATCACGCCGCGGTGCTTCAGGCGCTTGTATTTGCCGCACAGGCACTCGTAGTCCTTGATCGGGCCAAAGATCTTGGCGCAGAACAGGCCGTCACGTTCCGGCTTGAAGGTACGGTAGTTGATGGTCTCCGGCTTCTTGACTTCGCCGTAGGACCACGAACGGATTTTCTCGGGCGACGCCAGGCCAATCTTGATGGCGTCGAAGCTCTCGTTTTGCTGAACTTGCTTGAATAGATCGAGCAGTGCTTTCATTTATCACTCCGGGTGATTGAATTCTTTACTTCAGTCGTCGTTCCCGCGAAGGCGGGAACCCAAGTTTTGCAATACGCCACGAACTTGGGCCCCCGCCTGCGCGGGGGCGACGGGCATGCTGCTATTAGCTACGTTCCAGGTCGATATCGATACCCAGCGAACGAATCTCTTTCACCAGCACGTTGAACGATTCCGGCATACCCGCATCGATCACGTGGTCGCCCTTGACCAGGTTCTCGTACACCTTGGTACGGCCGTTCACGTCGTCCGACTTGACGGTCAGCATTTCCTGCAGCACGTACGAGGCGCCGTAGGCTTCCAGTGCCCACACCTCCATCTCACCGAAGCGCTGGCCGCCGAACTGGGCTTTACCACCCAGCGGCTGCTGCGTCACCAGCGAGTACGGGCCGGTCGAACGGGCGTGCATCTTGTCGTCGACCAGGTGGTGCAGCTTCAGCATGTGCATGAAGCCGACGGTGACCTTGCGCTCGAATGCTTCGCCGGTGCGGCCGTCGTACATCGTGACCTGGTTCTTCGACGGGGTCATGCCCAGGTGGGTCGCGATCTCGTCCGGGAAGGCCAGGTCCAGCATGCGGCGAATTTCGCTCTCGTGCGCACCGTCGAACACCGGGGTCGCGAACGGCACGCCGTTCTTGAGGTTGTTCGCCAGTTCGACGATCTCTTCGTCGCTGAAGTTGTCCAGGTCTTCCGACTTGCCGGTCTCGTTGTAGATCTTGCCCAGGAAGGCACGCAGCTGCTCGGTCTGTGCCTTGGCCTTGATCATTTCGCCCAGACGCAGGCCCAGACCTTTGGCGGCCCAGCCCAGGTGGGTTTCCAGGATCTGACCGACGTTCATACGCGACGGCACGCCCAGCGGGTTCAGCACGACGTCGGCCGGGGTACCGTCAGCCATGAACGGCATGTCTTCGACCGGAACGATACGCGAGACCACACCCTTGTTACCGTGGCGGCCTGCCATCTTGTCGCCCGACTGCAGGCGGCGCTTGACGGCCAGGTAGACCTTGACCATCTTCTGCACGCCAGGCTGCAGCTCGTCGCCCTGGGTCAGCTTCTTGCGCTTCTCTTCGAAGGCCAGGTCGAACTGGTGACGCTTCTCGTTGATCGACTCCTTCATCGCCTCCAGTGCGTTGGCGGTTTCGTCGTCGGCCGGACGGATGTCGAACCAGTGGAACTTGTCGAGGTCAGCCAGGTATTCCTTGGTGATGACCGCGCCCTTGGCCAGCTTCTTCGGACCGCCGTTGACGGTCTTGTTCACCAGCAGGCGTTCCAGACGCTGGAAGGCGTCGCCTTCAACGATACGCAGCTGGTCGTTCAGGTCCAGGCGGAAACGCTTCAGCTCGTCGTCGATGATCTGCTGGGCGCGCTTGTCGCGGACGATGCCTTCACGGGTGAAGACTTGCACGTCGATCACGGTACCGACCATGCCCGACGGCACGCGCAGCGAGGTGTCCTTCACGTCGGACGCCTTTTCGCCGAAGATCGCGCGCAGCAGCTTCTCTTCCGGCGTCAGCTGGGTTTCGCCTTTCGGGGTCACCTTACCGACCAGCACGTCGCCGGCTTGCACTTCGGCGCCGATGTAGACGATGCCGGATTCATCCAGACGAGCCAGCTGGTTTTCAGCCAGGTTCGAGATGTCGCGGGTGATTTCTTCAGGGCCCAGCTTGGTGTCACGTGCAACCACCGACAGTTCCTCGATGTGGATCGAGGTGTAGCGGTCGTCCTTGACGACGTTCTCCGAGATGAGGATCGAGTCCTCGAAGTTCAAGCCGTTCCACGGCATGAACGCCACCAGCATGTTCTGGCCCAGTGCCAGTTCGCCCAGGTCGGTCGAAGCGCCGTCGGCGATGACGTCGCCGCGTGCCACGCGATCGCCCACTTTCACGATCGGACGCTGGTTGATGTTGGTGTTCTGGTTCGAACGGGTGTACTTGATCAGGTTGTAGATGTCCACACCGACTTCGCCGGCTTGCGCCTCGTCGTCGTTCACGCGGATCACCACGCGGCCGGCGTCGACGTAGTCAACGAGGCCACCACGGGTTGCCTGCACGGTGGTGCCCGAGTCGACCGCAACGGTGCGCTCGATGCCGGTACCGACGAAGGCTTTTTCCGGACGCAGGCAAGGCACGGCCTGGCGCTGCATGTTGGCGCCCATCAGTGCACGGTTCGCGTCATCGTGCTCGAGGAACGGAATCAGCGACGCTGCAACCGACACGACCTGGCCCGGGGCCACGTCCATGTACTGGATGCGCTCAGGCGAGACCAGGATGGTTTCGCCGGCTTCACGTGCCGACACCAGTTCGTCGACCAGCTGGCCTTCTTCGTTGATCGCGGCGTTTGCCTGGGCGATGATGTAGCGGCCTTCTTCGATCGCCGACAGGTATTCGATCTTGTCGGTGACTTTCGAACCGTCGACCTTGCGGTACGGGGTTTCCAGGAAGCCGTATTCGTTCAGGCGGGCGTACAGTGCCAGCGAGTTGATCAGGCCGATGTTCGGGCCTTCAGGCGTTTCGATCGGGCACACGCGGCCGTAGTGGGTCGGGTGCACGTCGCGGACTTCGAAGCCGGCGCGTTCGCGGGTCAGGCCGCCCGGGCCCAGCGCGGAAACACGGCGCTTGTGCGTGATTTCCGACAGCGGGTTGGTCTGGTCCATGAACTGCGACAGCTGCGACGAACCGAAGAACTCGCGGATTGCTGCCGAGATCGGCTTCGAGTTGATCAGGTCGTGCGGCATCAGGTTGTCGGCTTCGGCCTGGCCCAGACGCTCCTTGACGGCGCGCTCGACGCGAACGAGACCGGCGCGGAACTGGTTTTCGGCCAGTTCGCCCACGCAGCGGACGCGGCGGTTGCCCAGGTGATCGATGTCGTCGACTTCGCCGCGGCCATTGCGCAGCTCGACCAGGATCTTGATCACGGCCAGGATGTCTTCGTTCGACAGGGTCATGTCGCCGGTCAGTTCGTCACGGCCGATGCGGCGGTTGAACTTCATGCGGCCGACGGCGGACAGGTCGTAGCGCTCCGGGCTGTAGAACAGGCCGTTGAACAGCGCTTCCACCGACTCTTCGGTCGGCGGCTCGCCAGGACGCATCATGCGGTAGATCGCCACGCGAGCGGCGGTCTGGTCGGCGGTGTCGTCGGTGCGCAGGGTCTGCGAGATGTAGCCGCCCTGGTCCAGGTCGTTGGTGTACAGGGTCTGGATCGCCGAGATGTTGGCGTCGCGCAGCTTGCCCAGCAGCTCGTCGGTCAGCTCATCGTTGGCGTTGGCGATGATCTCGCCGGTGTCGCCGTCGACGACGTTGGTCGCCAGCACGCGGCCGACCAGGTAGTCTTCCGGCACCGAGATATAGGTGATGCCGGCGGCTTCGATGTCGCGCACGTGCTTGGCGTTGATGCGCTTGTCCTTCTGCACCAGGGTCTTGCCCGACTTCGGATCGACGATGTCGAAGCGCGCGACTTCACCGCGCAGGCGCTCGGCCACGAATTCCAGTTCCGCGCCTTCCGAACGCAGGTTGAAATTGTCGAACACGAAGAAGTTGGCGAGGATCTGCTCCGGCGTCATGCCGATGGCTTTCAGCAGGATCGTCACCGGCATCTTGCGGCGGCGGTCGACGCGGAAGAACAGGATGTCCTTCGGGTCGAATTCGAAGTCCAGCCACGAGCCGCGGTAAGGAATGATACGTGCCGAGAACAGCAGCTTGCCCGAGGAGTGGGTCTTGCCGCGGTCGTGCTCGAAGAACACGCCCGGCGAGCGGTGCAGCTGCGAGACGATCACGCGCTCGGTGCCGTTGATGACGAACGAGCCATTGGCGGTCATGAGCGGCAGTTCGCCCATGTACACTTCCTGTTCCTTCATTTCCTTCACGACCGGCTTGGTCGGCGATTCCTTGTCCAGGATCACCAGACGCACCTTGGCGCGCAGCGGCGACGCGAAGGTCAGACCGCGTTGTTGGCATTCCTTGACGTCGAAAGCGGGGTCACCCAGCACGTAAGAGAGGAACTCGAGACGCGCAAAACCGTTGTGCGACACGATCGGGAAGATAGAGGAGAAAGCCGACTGCAGGCCTTCGTTCTTGCGCACGGACGGCGCTGCGTCCGCTTGCAGGAAATTCTCGTAGGACTCCAGCTGAGTAGCCAGGAGATAGGGAACGTTGTGAACGTTGGCGCGCTTCGCGAACGACTTGCGAATGCGTTTCTTCTCAGTAAATGAGTAGTGCATGGACACTCCGTGAGTGACAGAAAGGGATGAGACTTCAGGGATTGCGAGTGGTTGCAACACCACATGCAAGGCCTCAAAACTCGCCGCGTTCCGTCAGGTGATAAAGGACAGCCGGTACTGCTGTGTTACGATTACTTCTGAACTGCCAGTGCTGCTGTTACTGCAGGGGTAACGCGTGTATGTCGCAGGGACGACAAAAGAGCCAAAGCCGCATACCCCACCTTTCGGCGGGGATCTGCAAGCTTTGACTCCGGCTTTGGGCGCTGTTGCCGGCGCCCATTGCGTATGTATTACTTGAGCTCGGCCTTGGCGCCAGCTTCTTCCAGCTTCTTCTTAGCGGCTTCAGCGTCAGCTTTCGGCAGGGCTTCCTTGACAGTCTTCGGTGCGCCGTCGACCAGGTCCTTGGCTTCTTTCAGGCCCAGACCGGTGATTTCGCGGACGGCCTTGATGACGCCGACCTTGTTCGCGCCGACTTCAGCCAGCACGACGTTGAATTCGGTCTGCTCTTCAGCAGCCGGAGCAGCAGCGCCGCCGCCAGCAGCCGGTGCCGACATTGCAGCTGCCGACACGCCGAACTTCTCTTCGAAAGCCTTGACCAGGTCGTTCAGTTCCATGACCGACATTGCGCCAACTGCGTCCAGGAACTCTTCTTTGCTAATTGCCATTTGAAACTCCAATATTTAGTGTGTAGTTAGTACTTGAACAGAAAGGCCAGAGCTTATTCAGCCGCTGCCGGTTCCGCTGCGGCTTCTGCCGGAGCTGCGGAACCTTCGCCTTTTTGTGCTGCCACGGCAGCCAGAACTCGTGCGAAGCCAGAAACCGGAGCCTGCATGACGCCCAGCAGCTGGGCGATGAGGACTTCACGGCTCGGGATGCTTGCCAGCGCGGTAACGCCAGCGACATCCAGGTTCTTACCAGCGTAGTTACCACCCTTGACCACGAGCTTGTCGTTGGTCTTGGAGAAGTCGCTGATGACCTTGGCTGCTGCCACGGCGTCGTCCGAGATCGAGTAGATCAGCGGACCGACCATGGTGTCGGCCAGAGGTGCGAACTGGGTGCCTTCCACAGCGCGACGTGCCAGCGTGTTCTTCAGAACACGCAGGTAGACGCCCTGCGAACGAGCATTTGCACGGAGTTTCGTCAGAGCACTAACCTGGATGCCACGGTACTCGGCGACGACGATGGTTTGCGCGGTTGCTACTTTTGCGCTAACTTCTTCGACGACGACCTTTTTGTCATTCAGATTAAGACCCACGGTCAATCTCCTTAAATGATGTGAGGATTATTCCCCGCATCGGTTCGAACACGGCGTCCGAAGTTAAGAAGTACGACATAGCATCGACTACAAAACTTGTTCGGGTTCGCCATCTGCGTTGGGTGGTCTATTAACCTCCGGATCAACCTCTTCCATCGGCCCAACGGTCTTTGATTGCCTGGCGGCTCGCGCCACCAGCCCAAAGATCCGCCCCGCGATGTTTTGCGGGGACTTAATTCTTGTTACTTAGGCAGCCAGGGTACCCTGGTCGACACGGACGCCAGCGCCCATGGTCGACGACAGAGCGACCTTGCGCAGGTACACGCCCTTCGACGATGCCGGCTTGGCCTTGTTCAGGGCGTCGATCAGCGCGACCAGGTTGGTCTTCAGCTGTTCGTCCGAGAACGACTTGCGGCCGATGGTGGCGTGGACGATACCAGCCTTGTCGGTACGGTACTGAACCTGACCGGCCTTGGCGTTCTTGACGGCGGTAGCGACGTCCGGGGTCACGGTGCCGACCTTCGGGTTCGGCATCAGGCCGCGCGGGCCCAGGATCTGACCCAGGGTACCGACGATACGCATGGTGTCCGGCGAAGCGATCACGATGTCGAACGGCATGTCGCCGGCCTTCACGCGCTCTGCCAGGTCTTCCATACCGACGATGTCGGCGCCGGCGGCTTTAGCCTGCTCGGCCTTGTCGCCCTGTGCGAACACAGCGACGCGCACGGTCTTGCCGGTACCGGCCGGCAGAACGACGGAACCACGAACGACCTGGTCCGACTTCTTCGGGTCCACGCCCAGCTGGACGGCGACGTCGATCGACTCGTTGAACTTGGCGGTGGCGAATTCTTTGACGATCGCGACAGCGTTGTCGAAAGCGTAGACCTTGTTACGGTCGACTTTGGCTTTCATTTCTTTGACGCGCTTGGACAGCTTAGCCATTTAGATACCCTCCACCGTGATGCCCATCGAACGTGCCGAGCCGGCGATGACGCGCACAGCAGCGTCCAGGTCGGCAGCGGTCAGGTCCGGCTGTTTGGTTTTTGCGATTTCTTCAGCCTGAGCACGGGTCAGCGTGCCGACTTTGTCGGTGTGCGGCTTCGGCGAACCTTTGGTGACGCCCGAGAACTTCTTGATCAGGTAGGTCGCAGGCGGGGTCTTCATCTCGAAGGTGAAGGACTTGTCCGCGAAGGCGGTGATCACCACCGGAATCGGCATACCCGGCTCCATGCCTTGGGTCTTGGCGTTGAACGCCTTGCAGAATTCCATGATGTTCAGACCGCGCTGGCCGAGGGCCGGGCCGATCGGAGGGGACGGGTTTGCTTTACCAGCCGGCACTTGCAGCTTGATAAAACCGATGATTTTCTTTGCCATGATGGCTCCTAATCTCTCGATTGAGTGGTAGCGCTCCACCTGTACCACTTATCAGGCGGAGCTCCTCTTACCGGATTCCGCCTTGCTGCTGCGACGCTCCGATTCGGCGTTTTTAGACTTTCTCTACCTGCCCGAACTCCAGTTCCACCGGAGTTGCGCGGCCGAAGATGGTGACAGTGACACGCACCTTCGATTTTTCGTAGTTGACTTCCTCGACGTTGCCGTTGAAGTCGGTGAACGGGCCTTCCTTGATCCGCACCTGCTCGCCCACTTCGTACAGCACTTTCGGGCGGGGCTTCTCGACACCCTCTTGCACCTGCTGCATGATCTTGTCGATTTCGCGGGCCGGGATCGGCGTCGGCTTGTTGCTCTTGCCGCCGATGAAGCCGGTGACTTTCGGCGTGTTCTTCACGAGGTGCCAGGACTCGTCGGTCATTTCCATCTCGACCAGCACATAACCCGGGAAGAAGCGGCGTTCGGACACCGATTTCGTGCCGTTCTTGACCTCGACCACTTCTTCGGTCGGGACCAGAATCTGGCCAAATTGCTCTTGCATGCCGCCGCGCTCGATACGCTCCAGCAGGCCGCGCATGACGCTCTTTTCCATGCCGGAGTAGACATGCACGACGTACCAGCGCTTGTTGCTGACCGGAGTACTCAGCGGCGCAGCAGCGTCTTGTGCCGGAACGCCGGCCGCCGGGACTTCACCCGGCACGTTGTCAGCGTTTTCGCTCATCATTGTTTCCACCCCAGGATCACGTCGTACATCAGGAACTCAAGAATCTTATCCGTGCCCCACAGGAAAATCGCCATCACGAGGACAAAACCGAAAACCACCATGGTGATCTGCGTTGCCTCTTTACGGGTCGGCCAGACAACCTTCTTCGTCTCACGCACGGACTCTTTGGCGAAGCCCAGGAAGTCGCGACCGGTAGCGGAAGTCCACAAGAGCAGGACGGCAACGACCAAACCAGCCACGAGTGCGCCTGCGCACACCAGAGCTGGTTTGTTCTGGCCTTTCAGAATGAAAAAGCCAACCACGCCTGCAATCGTAGCAACCACTGCCAGCGCAACCTTGAACTTGTCGTTCGAGGTGCTGACGGTTTGCACGGATTGATTAGACATACTTAATTTACTTTCGGGTGCCTGGCACCGAATTCGGTGGCAGGGGAGGAGGGAATCGAACCCGCGACCTTCGGTTTTGGAGACCGACGCTCTGCCAATTGAGCTACTCCCCTACATAAACTTCTAGCTGAATCGAGCATTATACGCACCGCGAGTGCAGTGCGCAATACTCTGTTGTTGGGAGGAACAGAATCGTTCCTCCCGGAGGTACTACATATTACTTAGGCGATGATCTTGGCAACCACGCCGGCGCCGACGGTACGGCCGCCTTCGCGGATTGCGAAGCGCAGACCTTCTTCCATCGCGATCGGGGCGATCAGCTTGACGGTGATCGACACGTTATC
>NZ_JBWKQA010000012.1:0-43897 GCF_059418525.1 Telluria sp. GW821-FHT07G12
ACGACTTTGCGCCGATGATAGTGCTGCAACCAGTGTGAAAGTAGGTTATCGTCAGGCTAATTATTAAGCAGAGCCCGCTCAGTCAACACTGAGCGGGCTTTTTGCTTTTCTGCGCCCAATAAATCAAGCATTCTGCCTGTATAGGCAAAACCGCCACAGGGCTGATAAAAAGCAATTTTTTGCTGGAGCCAAGAGCCGTATGTACGGTAGCATTTCGCTTTTGCCAATTCAGGTACAACATGACTGCTAGCGACACCATTCCGCAACCCAAGCGGGCGAGGCACATGCGCCTTGCGGCATTGATGGTGTCGTTCTCCTGTCTGACCGTGGCAGTCACGGTCCTGCTGCAACTGCTGCTGGTCGACCACTATGCGATCGAGCATGCCTCCGAACAGGCAAGGCTACGCCTGCAGCAGCTGTCCTGGCAGATGCGCGATTCGCTCGACCGCACCCTCGACCAGGCTGTGCGCGACGTCTACGTGCTGTCGGCCCTGCCGCAGCTGCGCCATCTCACTGACCCCGCCGCCGCGCGCCAGGTTCTCGAGAACCTGCAGCACAATTTCGGCGACTACGCCTGGATCGGCATCGCCGACACCGACGCCAAAGTCTTCGCCGCAACCGGCGGCCTGCTGGAGAACCGCGATGTCAGCGCGCGGCCATGGTTCCATACCGGCGAGCAGGGCGTGACGGCCAACGACTACCACCCCGCCGTCCTGCTGGGCAACCTGCTGCCGCGCACGCCGGATCCGTGGCGCTTCGTCGACGTCGCCGGACCGATCCGGGATACCGACGGTCGCCTGCGCGGCGTGCTCGCCATCCACCTGAGCTGGTCTTGGGCGCGCAGTCTTGCGCGCGACCTGCTGACGCCGGCGCAACGCGACATCGGCGCCGAGATCATTGTCGTGCGCAACGACGGCGTGGTCCTGCTCGGTCCCGACGACATGCTCGAGAAGCGCATCTCGACCGAAAGCCTGACCCTGGCCCTGCAGGGCAAGACCGGCGCCATCACGGAACGCTGGCCGGATGGGCATACCTATGTGACCGGCTACAGCTTGAGCGGGCACAGCCGTGAGCGCGCGGCGCTGCACTGGGCCGTGCTGGTGCGTCAGACGGAAACAGCGGCGATGGCTTCGGCGCACCGCTTCGAGCGCCGTGCCCTGTGGTTCAGCCTGCTTCTGGCGGGCGTGCTGGCCGGCCTGGCGGCACTGCTGGCGCGCCGTATTGCCGCGCCCCTGAAATCCCTCAGCGGCGCCATCGAAGGCATTACCCTGGTCCCGGAGCAGGCGACGCCGGAAGCGATACCCCAGGCCGGCAGCTTCCATGAAGCCCAGGTCCTGTCGGACGCGCTGCGCGGTCTGATCCGCAGCGAACGCCGCCATCGCAGCGCGCTGGAAGAGATGAATGCCCATCTGGAGGACACCGTGGCGGCCCGCACCGCCGAGCTCCAGGGCCTGCTGATGCGCGACATGTTGACCGGCCTGCCGAACCGCCGCGCCCTGATGGAAGCCTTGCCGGAAGCGATAGCCCGCGCGAACCGGGCGCAACGTCCCTGCGCGGTGCTATTCCTCGATATGGATGGCTTCAAGCAGGTCAACGATACCCGCGGACACGAAGACGGCGACGAGCTGCTGCGCCAGTTCAGCAGCCGCATCCTGCGCAGCATCCGCGAGACCGACATGGCGGCCCGCCTGGCCGGCGATGAATTCGTGGTGATCCTGGAGCTGCTGAGCGACGAGTCGGATGCCGCCGCCAAGGCGGATCATCTGCTGGCCCAGCTCTCCCATCCCTATACCCTGGGCAGCGGCAGCGTGCAAGTGGGAGCCAGCGTCGGGGTGGCCCTGCACATGCCGGACCAGACGCCGGATCCGGCGCGCCTGCTGGCCCGCGCGGACCAGGCCATGTACGAGGCCAAGCGCAAGGGCAAGGGCCGAATCGCGCTGGCGCCGGCGGAGGCGCAAGCCATGTCCGCCGCAGCGCGCTAGGACACTGCCGGGCTCAGACGCCCCAGAGAATGTCGCTGCCCTGGTCGCGTGCGGCGCGCAGCATTTCCAGCAGAGGATAGGCGCGGGTCGAGAAGGTCACGACTTCGGCCGGCTCGTGATCGGTATCCTCGGCGTCGCCGGCATGGGCCTTGACGTCCTGCTCGACCTCGTCCGTGGCCTGGTGCTTGCGGCTCTCGTCGATCTCATGCTCGAGCAGTTGCACCGCTTTCGGCGCTTCCGCAGCCGTGATGACGCCACGCTCCGGGTCCTTGTCCAGCAGGTCCAGGATGCGCTTGGCGTGTTCCTGGTACATCAGGACGTTGGGATAGGCTTTCGATTTAAATGTGATTAACATAGTTGTCTCGTTCAATCATTTAGTAACCAAACGATAACACGACTGGCAGCAAGACGTCGGTGCGCAGCGTCACTTTAGCCTTAGAGAGCGCTTAAGTCTCACGCCGCCGCATCACCCAGGCCAGCAGCAGCGTCAACAGGGCGGCGGCCATCGCCCCTGCCGCCATCAGGGCGGTCGAGCCGGCCGCGCTGCCTTGCTCGGCCGTCATCGTTATCAGCAGCCAGCCCATACCGCCCCAGCATAGCGTGTTCACGAGTTCGAACATCGAGCACAGGAAGTTTTCCTTGCCGCGCATTTTGAAATCGCTGCGCTTCCCCGGACGCGCCTGCCATTTGACGATCAACGCGGCGCTCAGCACCGCCGCCACCACCGCAAAGCCGATCAGGAGCCCGGCCAGCGGCGCGCGCAGCGTCAGCCACAGCAGCGGCAGGGCGACCAGCAGCAGCGGCGGCATGACCGAGGCGGCCAGCTTGGCCAGTGCGATCGTGCGCCCGGCTGCCGGCGACGATTGCAGCAGGTCCGGCGCATCCTCGGCGGCGACCACGATCCAGGCCAGCCCGCCGGTCAGGGAACTGCAGAGCAGGGCGAGGCCGGCGCCGAGCGCAGGGCCCGGCGCATCGTTCTTCTGCAGGATCAGGAACAGCAGCGGCGCCAGGTAGACCAGCTGCAGCAGCACCTGCGAGATCAAATGCGGATCGCGCGCGATCAGGCGCCATTCCTTGACGACGACGGCGTCGAACAGGCTGCGCCGGAAGCGCAGGCGCATCTCGCCGGCCGGCTTGCCCAATGCGCGCGAGGTGCTGGCCGCCTGCTGCAGGCCGTGCACGAAGAAGCGGTGGGTGCGGCCGACGGTCAGCGCGAAGGCGGCGATGCCCAGCACGGCCATGCCCAGCGTCGGCAGCGGGTCGCCGAGCACCGCGCGGCCGGGCAGCCACAGCGGGCTGTCCGGTGCGAACAGGGGCGAGCGCATGAGACGGTTAGCCGTGCGTTCGGCGGCGCCCGACGCCATCGTCTGGGATAAAAACGAAAACGACTGCGACAGCAGGAACAGCAGGGCGCCGGCGATGGCGCCCAGCACCTGGGCCAGTACGCGGGTGCGGCGCGCGCCCAGCACGCGCACCAGCGCCAGCGTGAGCAGCATGCCGAGACAGGCCATCAAGGTGGAAGTCGTCGCGATCGTGACGTACACGCCTACCCAGCGGACCTGGCCCAGCGCCAGGCCGACGTGGACCAGCGGCCCGAACAGGAACAGGTAGAGCGAGGCGCAAGCCAGGATCACGCCCAGCAGGCGTACCGTGAAGATGCTGCGCGTGGGCAGCGGCGAGGACAGCAGCAGGTCCAGGTCGCCGCGCTCGAACAGGGCCAGCACGCTGGCCTTGAGCGAGCTGGAGAGCATGAAGGTGGCGATCGCCGCTACCGCCACCGTGGCGATGATGGCCATGCGCGGATCCATGGCACCCGCCGGCAGCGTGCGCAGGACCAGGAAAGCGCCCACGTGCAGCAGGATCCATGCAAGCGCCCACACCGAGATGCTGAGCCAGCTCATACGCCGCCGTCCGCCCGCATTGATGGCAGCGCCGTACCAGGCCATCCGCAGCTCGTGGCGCAGCAGCCAGCGGCTTGAGCCCGGCCGCGCCTTCATGCCTGCTCCGTCAGCTGCAGGAACACGTCTTCCAAACTGCCGCCCAGGGTGCGCTCGCGCAGCTCGGCCAGCGTGCCTTCCGCAATCAGGCGGCCCTGGCGGATGATGCCGATGCGCTGGGCCAGGCGTTCGGCCACTTCGAGGATGTGGGTCGTCAGGATGACCGTGCCGCCCTTGGCGACGTGGGAGACCAGCAGATCCTTCACCTGACGCGCAGCGGCGGCGTCGAGGCCGGTCAGGGGCTCGTCCAGGATCAGCAGCTCGGGCTCGTGGATCAGGGCGCCGGCCAGCGCCAGCTTCTGCTTCATCCCGCGCGAAAAGCCTTCGGTCAGCTCGTGCGCGTGCTTGGACAGGTCGAGCCAGTCGAGCAGATGGCGTGCGCGCGGCTCGGCATCCTCGGGCGCGATGCCCCACAGGCCGGCGACGAATTCCAGGTATTCGGTGGGTTTGAGCTTACCGTACAACATCGGGTCGTCCGGCAGATAGGCCATCTTCTGCTTGGCCGCGGAGGGGTTGGCGGCCAGGTCGATGCCCAGCACCTCGACCTGGCCGGAATCCGGCGCCAGCAGGCCGGTGACCATGCGCAAGGTGGTGGTCTTGCCGGCGCCGTTCGGGCCGAGCAGGGCGTAGAGCTCGCCGCGCCTGACGCTCAGGCTGATGCCGTCGACGGCCGGGCGGCCGAAAGACTTGCGCAGGTCGCGCAGCTGCAATGCTGGGGTATCGTCGATCATGGCTGAGAGTCAGAGACTGAAGGAAGTAAGAAACTGCTCGACCTGCTCGGGCGGTACGGCGTTTGCCTTGCCGAGCACGATCACCTGGTAGAAGCGCTTGCCGCGCGCTTCGAAATGGCCGACCAGCCGCACCGGCATGCCATTGGTGCTGCCGGTGGCGTCAACGTCACCAGTCGTCTTGCCGCTGGCGTCGGTGTGGAACTTGCCGTCCGTATCGCCGGCGCCGATATTGCGCAGCAGCGCCTTCATCATGGCCGGCAGCGCGGCCCTGGCGCGCGCCTCGTCCGGCGCCTCGGCCGAGCCGACCGCAAAGGTCGCGCCGTCGACTTCGGCCGCCGTCATCGTCATGCTGACCTGCATGGCGTCGAGGTCGATGCTGCGGGTGAAGCTGGCCGGCTTGGCCGGGAAGGTGACCTTGTAGGGCGCATCCGGGCTGGAATAGTCACGCCAGTTGTATTTCGGGCTGCAGGCGGCCAGCAGGGCGCTGGCGAGCAGGAGGAAAAGGACCGGCGACAAGAGACGGATTTTCATAGGGCGATGGTAGCAGCGCCCCACGCCGTCGGCCAGTAAAAAAGTTGCAAATATTTAATCGACGAGCCCGCGCCGGTACTGGATCGCCTCGGCCACATGTTCCGCCTTCACCCGCTGCGCATCCGCCAGGTCGGCAATCGTCCGCGCCACCTTCAACACCCGGTGGTAGGCCCGCGCCGACCAGTGCAGGTGGCGCATCGCGTTGCGTAGCAACTGCTCGGCGGCGTCGTCGAGTTCGCAATGACGGTCGATCTCGCGCGTTGCCAGGCGCTGGTTGACCTTGCCCTGGCGCGCCAGCTGGATGGCCTGGGCCCGCGTCACGCGCTCGGCGATGGCCTCGCTGGGTTCGCCGTCGGCCTGGGCCGCCATCGATTCCGGCGCCATCGCCGACACCGGCACCTGCAGGTCGATGCGGTCGAGCAGGGGGCCGGAAATCTTGTCCTGGTAGCGCAGTACGGCATCGTGGCTGCAGCGGCATTTGCCGGACGGGTGGCCCAGCCAGCCGCAGGGGCAGGGATTCATCGCCGCGATCAATTGAAAGCTGGCGGGAAAGTCGGCCTGGCGCGCCGCGCGCGAGATCGTGATGTGGCCGGATTCGAGCGGCTCGCGCAGTACTTCCAGCACGTGGCGGCTGAATTCGGGAAGTTCATCCAGAAACAGCACGCCGTGATGCGCCAGCGAGATCTCGCCCGGGCGTGGCACCCCGCCGCCCCCGACCAGGGCCATGCCCGAGCTGGTGTGGTGCGGGCTGCGGAAGGGCCGGCGCCGCCAGCGCTCGATCGAAAAGCGCCCGGCCAGCGACTGGATCGCCGCCGACTCCAGCGCCTCCTCATCGCTCAGGGGCGGCAGCAGGCCGGGAAAGCGCGACGCCAGCATGCTCTTGCCGGTGCCCGGCGGACCGACCATCAAGACCGAATGCAGCCCGGCCGCGGCGATCTCGAGCGCACGCTTGACGTGCTGCTGGCCTTTTACGTCCGCGAAGTCGGGATAGCTGGGCGCGGCCAGTGCTTGCGGTGGACGGTGGCGCGCCAGGCGGGCGTCATCGGCCTGGGCGGCGAAGTGGGCGCATACCTCCAGCAGGGTGCGCGCCGGGTAGATGGCGGCCTCGCTCACCAGCGCCGCTTCATCCGCGTTGGCGTGGGGCAGCACGAAGGCGCGTCTGGCGCCGTCCGCGCTGCGGTGCATGGCAAAGGTCATCGCCAGCGCGCCGCGGATGGGGCGCAGTTCGCCCGACAGGGAGAGTTCGCCGGCGAATTCGTAGCGGTCCAGGCCTTCGGATGGGATCTGCTCCGAGGCCGCCAGGATGCCCAGCGCGATCGGGAGGTCGAAGCGGCCGGATTCCTTGGGCAGATCGGCCGGCGCCAGATTGATCGTGATGCGCCGGTTCGGCAGCTCGAAGCCGGAATTTTGCAGCGCGGCCCGGACCCGGTCCTTGGATTCGCGCACCTCGGCGTCCGGCAGGCCGACGATGGCCAGGCCGGGCAAACCGTTGGCCAGGTGTACTTCGACACTGACGGATGGCGCGTCCATGCCGGCCAGCGCCCGGCTGCGCAGTACTGCAAGACTCATGACGATCCTGTCGGGATGAAGACTTGCAGATGGTGAGCGTTGGGCGGCCTGCGATTGTTGAGAGCGGCCAAATGTGTATAGTGCCGGGATGCCGAAACTAATCCTGACCTGCGTCGTCGTGGCGCTGCTGTTCTGCCTGCTGTGCGGTCCGGTGCTGTATGTCGCGCTCCGGTTCAGGCGGGGAGGGGATGTCGCGGCCCTGCGGCCGCTGCGTTACGTATGGCTGGCGCAGCTGGCGCTGGCCGCCGTTCTCGTCTTCGTGGCCGACGATGCCCGCCTGGGCAATCCCGTCGGCGTCATGCTGGGCATCGCCAGCGGCGTGAGCCTGGGCGGGGCTGCCCTGTTCGCCCTGTGGCGGCTCGCGCTGCGCTTCCGCCTGCGCTAAAGCTGCAACTCAGACCTTCTGCTCCGCCGCCAGCTTCGCTTCCAGTTCCGCCACGCGCACTTCGAGCGCCTCCAGCTTGGCGCGGGTCTTGGCCAGCACCTGGGCCTGGATGTCGAATTCTTCGCGCGTCACCAGGTCCAGCTTCGAGAAGCCCTGGGTCATCATGGCCTTCACATTGCGTTCGATGTCCTTGGCCGGCGAATTCTCTATCGCCTGGTTGATCCTGCCCTGCAGGTCGTTTAAGAAATTATTCATATCCATCTCTATTCATAGTGGCCGCACCACGATGTGCGCACTTTTTTTGTGCGTACATCGCTGATTTAGTGCGTGCACCCGCATGGCGCACGCGCCTGCGGCGTCGTTGTCATTTTTTGCATCCCAAGAATGGGGACGCGGCCCGGGAATACAAGCCTTGTCATTTCATTCAGGGGTGGCACGCATCCTGCTAAAGCAAGCATACAACATACAAAAACCGGGACGCGAGTTCGGATTGTAAACCCATCAGGTCCAAGTTCATTGATAAGGGAGTGTCGTATGAAGCGTCGAAACAGCAAGTGGCAGCAGATCGTGATCGTGACGGCAGGCGTATGGAGCCTGTCCATTGGGCTGGCCGGCGCACAGGAACAGGAGCAGAAACCGGAACATGAAGTGAGTTACAACGCGGCGCTGACGAGCGATTATCGTTACCGCGGCCTGTCGCAGAGCCGTCTCGATCCGGCTCTGCAGGGCGGCGCCGACTACGTGCACAACCCGACCGGTGTGTACGTGGGCACCTGGCTGTCCACCATCAAGTGGACCAAGGACCTGGGTGGCAGCGGCAACATCGAGTGGGACATCTACGCCGGCAAGCGCGGCAACCTGAGCGCGGACATCACCTACGACGTCGGCGGCCTGTACTACTTCTACCCCGATAACGGCCTGCACCCGAACGCCAACACCTTCGAGCTGTACGGCCAGCTGGGCTACGGTCCGGCCTACATCAAGTATTCGCACTCGCTGACCAACCTGTTCGGCACCGCCGACAGCAAGGGCAGCGGCTACCTCGACATTGGCGCCAATGTCGACGTCGGCGGCGGCTTCGTGCTGAACCTGCACGCGGGCCACCAGGAAGTCCGCCACAACGGCGCGTTTTCCTATACCGACTACAAGGTCGGCGTGACCAAGGACCTGGGCGTGTGCTCGGTCGCGCTTTCCTATATCAAGGCCAATACCAGCGGCTACCTGAGCCCATCCGGAGAGAACCTCGGGAAGTCCGCGGCCCTGCTGTCCGTTTCAAAAACTTTCTGAAGAGGCAATCGCATGAAAATGATCACCGCCATCATCAAACCCTTCAAGCTCGACGAGGTCCGCGAGGCCCTGTCGGAGCTGAATGTCCAGGGTATTACGGTGACCGAAGTGAAAGGTTTCGGGCGCCAGAAAGGCCATACCGAGCTGTATCGCGGGGCCGAATACGTGGTCGACTTCCTGCCGAAGACCAAGATCGAGGCGGCGGTCGACGACGCCATCGTCGACCAGGTGATCGACACGATCCAGAGCGCGGCTCGCACCGGCAAGATCGGTGACGGCAAAATTTTCGTCTCCAGTCTGGAGCAGGTAATCCGTATCCGTACCGGCGAAACCGGCAACGATGCGCTGTAAGGGGAACCCGATGATTCGCACAATGACAAAACTGATCGCAGGCTTCACCGTCGCCCTGGCGCTGGGCAGTTCGCTGCCGGCCATGGCCCAGGATGCCGCCAAGCCGGCCGCGCCGGCAGCCACCGCAACGGCCGCCGCACCCGATGCCGCCGTCGCCGCACCCGCGGCAGCTCCGGCGGCGCCCGCAGCAGCAGCGGCAGCCGCCCCGGCCGCCGAAGCAGCCCCGGCCGCTGCACCGACCCCGCAGAAGGGCGACACTGCCTGGATGTTCGTCGCCACCCTGCTGGTGATCATGATGACGATCCCGGGCCTGGCCCTGTTCTACGGCGGCCTGGTGCGCTCCAAGAACATGCTGTCGGTGCTGCTGCAGGTCTTCATGATCTTCGCCGTCATCATCGTACTGTGGTGCATCTACGGCTATTCGATCGCGTTCACGGAAAAGACCGCCTTCTTCGGCGGCCTCGACCGCGCCTTCCTGAGCGGCATCTGGGACCCGGCCAAGGCCACCTTCTCGACCGCCGCCACCTTCA
The DNA here is from genome assembly GCF_059418525.1 of Telluria sp. GW821-FHT07G12. NCBI lineage: Bacteria > Pseudomonadati > Pseudomonadota > Betaproteobacteria > Burkholderiales > Oxalobacteraceae > Telluria > Telluria sp. GW821-FHT07G12. The sequence continues at coordinate 9,364 of NZ_JBWKQA010000012.1, forward strand.
GCAAGGGTGTGGTGATTCCTGAGTTCATCTACGTTGCCTTCCAGGGCACCTTCGCCGCCATTACCTGCGGCCTGATCGTCGGCGCCTTTGCCGAGCGCGCCAAATTCTCGGCCGTGCTGGGCTTCATGGTGCTGTGGTTCACCTTCGGCTACCTGCCGGTGGCCCACATGGTCTGGTTCTGGACCGGCCCGGATGCGATCAAGGATGCCGCAACCCTGGCCACCGAGACCGCCAAAGCCGGCTGGCTGTGGCAGAAGGGCGCCCTCGACTTCGCGGGCGGTACCGTGGTCCACATCAACGCCGCCGTCGCCGGCCTGGTCGGTGCGATCATGATCGGCAAGCGCATCGGCTACGGCCGTGAGCACATGGCCCCGCACTCGCTGACCATGACCATGATCGGCGCCTCGATGCTGTGGGTGGGCTGGTTCGGCTTCAATGCCGGCTCGGCGCTGGAAGCGGGCGACGTCGCCGCGCTGGCCTTCATCAACACCCTGCTGGCAACCGCCGCAGCCACCGTGTCGTGGGTGTTCGGCGAGTGGGTCACCAAGGGCAAGCCGTCGATGCTGGGCGGCGCCTCGGGTGCGGTGGCCGGTCTGGTCGCCATCACCCCGGCCTGCGGTTATGTCGGTCCGATGGGCGGCCTGATCATCGGCCTGGTGGCCGGCGTGGTCTGCCTGTGGGGCGTGAACGGCCTGAAGCGCCTGATCGGCGCCGACGACTCGCTGGACGTGTTCGGTGTGCACGGCGTGGGCGGCATCCTGGGCGCGCTGCTGACCGGCGTGTTCGCGGCGCCGCAGCTGGGCGGGCAGGGCATCTTCGACTACACCACCAACAAGATGTCGGCCGACCCGTACTCGATCGCCAGCCAGGTGCTGGTGCAGGCCGAGGCGATCGGCACCACCATCATCTGGTCGGCGGTGGTTTCCATCATCGCCTACAAGCTGGTCGACATCGTGATCGGCCTGCGCGTGCCGGAAGACCAGGAACGCGAGGGTCTGGACATTACCAGCCACGGCGAATCGGCATATCATTCCTGATTGATCCCGACGTCGCAAAAAGCGCCCTGCGGGGCGCTTTTTTATTTCCGATGGGATAATTGGACTTTAAAAAGGGCCAGCCTGCCCTCATGTTGCATTTCCCACATCGCTAAGAAGCCCCAAGGACGTCACCATGGTTCCCCACCTTGCCACAGCCCTCAACGGTCCCCTGCTGGACCTCGAAAAGAAGATTCTCGAAGCGACCCCCGCCATCGAGCGCTGGTTCCGCCTCGAGTGGCAGGAGCATACGCCGCCGTTCTACTGCTCGGTGGATCTGCGCAACGCGGGCTACAAGCTGGCGCCGGTGGATACCAATCTGTTCCCGGGCGGCTTCAACAACCTCTCCACCGAGATGCTGCCGCTGACGGTGCAGGCGGCCATGGCGGCCATCGACAAGTATTGTCCGGACGCGCGCAACCTGCTCCTGATCCCGGAAAGCCATACCCGCAACCCCTTCTACCTGCAGAACGTGCAGCGCCTGATGCAGATCTTCCGCCAGACCGGCCTGCACGTGCGCCTCGGTTCGCTGTCGCCGGAAGTGACCCAGCCGACCCCGCTGGCGCTGCCCGACGGGAACATGCTGGTGGTCGAGCCCCTGGTGCGTTCGCCGAATGGCCGCCGCGTCGGCCTGGCCGACTTCGACCCCTGCACCATCCTGCTGAACAACGACCTGTCGGCCGGCATCCCTTCGATCCTGGAGAACATCCACGAGCAGTCGCTGCTGCCGCCGGTGCATGCGGGCTGGGCGATCCGCCGCAAGAGCAACCACTTCAAGGCCTTCGACGAAGTGGCAAAGAAGTTCGGCAAGCTGATCGACATCGACCCATGGATGGTGAATCCGCTGCACAGCAAGGTCGGCGAGGTGAACTTCCAGGAAGACATCGGCATGGAAGCGCTGGCCGACAGCGTGTCGGCCCTGCTGTCCAAGATCAAGAAGAAGTACAAGGAATACGGGATGAAGGACCAGAAGCCCTTCGTCATCGTCAAGCCGGATGCCGGCACCTACGGCATGGGCATCATGACGATCAAGGACGCTTCCGAGATCAAGGACCTGAACCGCAAGCAGCGCAACAAGATGTCGGTCATCAAGGACGGCGTCACCGTCACCGACGTGCTGATCCAGGAAGGCGTGCCGACCTTCGAATCGATCAACGACGCGGTGGCCGAGCCGGTCGTGTACATGATCGACCGCTACGTGGTCGGCGGCTTCTACCGCGTGCACGCGGAACGCGGCGTCGACCAGAACCTGAATGCGCCGGGCTCGCAGTTCGTGCCGCTGGCCTTCTCCCAGCAGCATGCGGTGCCGGACCTGAAGGCCAAGCCGGGCACGGCGGCGCCTAACCGCTTCTATGTGTATGGCGTGGTGGCGCGTCTGGCGCTGCTGGCGGCGTCGCTGGAGATGGAACGGACGGATCCGGATCCGGAGATTTATTGATCCTGCGCCGCACTTCGGGCGGCTCCTTGCGGGCCATGTAAACGAAGTGCGAGCGCAGCAGCGGCACGCAGGCGGACAGCAGTTCCGGGATCAGCCAGGGCAGGCGCGACATCGCCCGGCTCAGCGGCGGAGCCAGCATCAGGCTGCAGTAATGCCGCTGCTCGGCCGGCCAGAAGCGCAGCAGCTCGACGTCCGTCACCTTGCGGACGTTCTTGTTGCGCGGATTGCTGTAGCGGAAGTCGAAGATCATGGTCCAGCCGCCCGGCCGCAGTACCCGCCACATTTCCGCGGCGAGCGCACGGCGCGTGTCTTCGTCCAGGATCGACGAAAACACGGTATGGGCGCTCACGAGGTCGACGCTATTGTCGGGAAACGCATCCAGCTGGCCCAGGTGCCAGCGCACCCCGGGCGCCGTGTGCAGGCGTGCGTGTTCGAGGCGGTCCTGCTGCAGCTCGGTGCCGGCCAGGTGGCCCGGCGTGGCGCCCCAGTCGATCAGCTGGCGCAGGAAGCGGCCATTGCCGCAGCCGACGTCGAGCACCCGCGCGCTCGACAAATCCGGGCCCAGCGTGCGCGCCAGCAGCCGCGCGAGCACTCGCGAACGCGCCGCCTGCTGGCTCACGACTTCCGGCCGGTGCCAGGCATAGCGGGCCAGCGCGGCGCCACCGTGCCACTGGCGATAAACCTGCTTGATGCGTTCCTGCTCGACCTGGTCGCTCATCGCCCGTCCTCCTCGCAGGCCATGATCCCCAAGCCGTCCTTTTATGCGCTTGAGAGGCCGCAAATGCGGTCCGAATAAATGCATTTTTGCCAATGAGAATCGGCCGGACCGGGAGGCCCTGCGCTCCTGGCCGGCTTTCCGCGAGAATCTGCGTTTCCGGCTAAAATCGATGCATTGTCCCGACTGGAACCAACATGAAAATCGCTTTTCTCGCCGACCCGCTGTCCGGATTCAAGATTTACAAGGACTCGACCTTCGCGATGATGCGGGAGGCGGCGCGCCGCGGCCACCAGATCTACGCCTTCGAGCAGCGCCACATGGTGCTGGAGCAGGGTGTGGTGACCGCCGACGTGGTCGAGATCGAGCTGACCGGCGATCCCGACGAGTGGTACCGCGCGGGCCAGGCCGACACCATGCGCCTGTCCGAGTTCGACGCCGTCATCCAGCGCAAGGATCCGCCCTTCGACATGGAATACGTCTACGGCACCTATCTGCTGGAACTGGCCGAGCGCCAGGGCGCGCGCGTGTTCAACAAGCCCTCGGCGATCCGCGACCACAACGAGAAGCTGGCGATCGGCCAGTTCAGCGAGTTCACCTCGCCGACCCTGGTGACGTCCTCGGGTACGCGCCTGCGCGCCTTCCACGCCGAGCACGGCGACGTCATCCTCAAGCCGCTCGACGGCATGGGCGGCGCCGGCATCTTCCGCATCAAGGACGACGGCCTGAACCTGGGCTCCATCATCGAGACCCTGACCGACAACGGCGCCCGCACCATCATGGCCCAGAAGTACATCCCGGCCATCGTCAAGGGCGACAAGCGGGTGCTGGTCATCGACGGCAAGCCGGTGCCCTTCGTGCTGGCGCGCATCCCGCAGGGCGGGGAAGTGCGCGGCAACCTGGCCGCCGGCGGGGTCGGCGTGGCCCAGCCGATTTCCGATCGCGAGCGCGAGATCGCGGAAGCCATCGGCCCCACACTGGCCGAGCGTGGCCTGTTGCTGGTAGGATTGGATGTGATCGGCGATTTCCTGACCGAGGTGAATGTCACCAGCCCCACCTGCTTCCAGGAGATCACCGACCAGACCGGTTTCGATGTGCCCGCGATGTTCATCGACGCCGTCGAGAAAGCAGCTAACAGGAAATGACATGGTAGGCATTCTGCTGATGACCCACGCACCGCTGGGTCAGGCATTCATCGCGGCGGTCGCGCACGTATTCCGCGGCCCCACCGAGCGCTTCGAGGCGATCGACGTGACCGCGGACCAGGATACCGTCGAGGTCAACCGCCTCGCGATTGAGGCCATCCAGCGCCTGGACGAAGGCGACGGCGTGCTGGTCATCACCGACATCAAGGGCGGTACGCCGTCCAATTGCTGCAACACGCTGGCCGAGGCGGGCCGCGTGGAAATCATCGCCGGCATCAGCCTGCCGATGCTGCTGCGCGCTATCACCTACCGCCGCGACACGCTCGACGTGGTGGTCGAGATGGCGCTGGCGGGCGCGCAGAACGGCGCCGTGCGGGTGGATAACCGGATCCGCGTAGGTACCTGACGACACCTCATCGACCAACGAGACGACAACGACAACATGATTCAGCAGGAACTCGAGATCATCAACAAGCTGGGCCTGCATGCACGCGCCTCCGCCAAATTCACCCAGCTGGCCGCCAAGTTCCAGAGCGACGTCTGGCTCACCCGCAACGGGCGCCGCATCAACGCCAAGTCCATCATGGGCGTGATGATGCTGGCCGCAGGCAAGGGCGCCAAGGTGACGCTGGAAGCGGACGGACCGGACGAGGAGGCATGCATGGCCGGCCTGACTGCTCTCATCAACGACAAGTTCGGCGAAGGCGAATAAGTAATGCCGGACTCCCGAGGCGGCCGCTTCCATCCAGGAATATCGATGGCATCGTTCACACTGCATGGCATTCCGGTCTCGCGCGGGATCTCGATCGGGCGCGCGCACCTGCTCACGCCGGCCGCGCTCGACGTCAAGCACTACCTGGTGCCGGAAGAGCAGGTCGAGGCCGAGGTGCGCCGTCTCCAAGGCGCGATCACGGAAGTGCATCGGGCCTTGCAGGATTTATGGACCGAGCTGCCCAAGGACGCGCCGACCGAACTGGGCGCCTTCATCGACGTCCACGTGCTGATCCTGTCGGACCCGATGATCTCCGAAGCCCCGCTCGACATCATCCGCAGCCGCCACTACAACGCCGAGTGGGCGCTGGTGACCCAGATCGACGAATTGTCCGCGCAGTTCGACGAGATCGAGGACGAATACCTCCGCGAGCGCAAGCAGGACATCCAGCAGGTCGCCGAGCGCGTGCTGAAGGTCCTGATGGGCACCGCGCTGGCCGCGCCGCCGGCCAAGCCCGCGGGCGAGGACGAATTCCAGCCGCAGATGATCGTGGTCGCCCACGACATCTCGCCGGCCGACATGCTGGCCTTCCGCGACCGCTCCTTCGTCGGCTTCGTGACCGACGTCGGCGGCCAGAACTCGCATACGGCCATCGTCGCGCGCAGCCTGGACATCCCGGCGGCGGTCGGCATGAGCCAGGCCTCGCGCCTGATCGAGCAGGACGACTGGGTGATCGTCGACGGCGATGCCGGCGTGGTGATCTGCAATCCGAGCGCGCTGGTGATGGCCCAGTACCGCGCGCGCCAGGCCGCCTTGCTGAAGGCCCGCAAGCGCCTGCTGAAGCTCAAGAAGACCCCGGCCATCACCAAGGACGGCACCCCGGTCACGCTGCTGGCGAACATCGAGCTGCCGGACGACTGCGCGCCGGCGCTGGATGCGGGCGCGGTGGGCGTCGGCCTGTTCCGTTCCGAGTTCCTGTTCATGGGCCGCAGCGGGATCGGCAATGCGGGCCTGCGGGTGCCGGGCGAGGACGAGCAGTTCGAGCAGTACCGCAAGGCGGTGCTGGCGATGAAGGGCCGCCCGGTGACGATCCGCACGCTGGACGTGGGCGCCGACAAGCCGCTCGACCCGACCGAGCACACGGCGCTGAACCCAGCGCTCGGCCTGCGCGCGATCCGTTACTGCCTGGCCGAACCGCAGCTGTTCCTGACCCAGCTGCGCGCGATCCTGCGCGCTTCCGCCTTCGGCAAGGTGCGGATCCTGATCCCGATGCTGGCGCATGCCTTCGAGATCGACCAGTCGCTGAACATGATCGAACAGGCCAAGGCCCAGCTGCGCGAGCAGAACATCAAGTTCGACGAAGCGATCGAGGTCGGCGCCATGATCGAGATCCCGGCCGCTGCGCTGGCGCTGCCGATGTTCGTCAAGCGCATGGACTTCCTGTCGATCGGCACGAATGACCTGATCCAGTACACGCTGGCCATCGACCGCGTCGACTATGAGGTGGCGCACCTGTACAATCCGCTGCACCCGGCCGTGCTGCACCTGATCTCGATGACCATCGACGCCGGCCGCAAGGCGGGCATCGACGTGGCCGTGTGCGGCGAGATGGCCGGCGACATCAAGCTGACCCGCCTGCTGCTCGGCATGGGCCTGCGCGAATTCTCGATGCATCCGGCCCAGCTGCTGGCCGTGAAGCAGGAGATCCTCGCCAGCGACCTCGCGGTGCTGGGCCCTCGCACCCGCCGCATCCTGCGCACGATGGAGCCAAGCGCTATCGCTGAAGCCGTCGAGCAGCTGCAAACCCTGTAAAACAAGAAGCTCATGGGATCGATTGGAATAGTCTCACCCGAGGCGATGCACTTCGCCGAACCGCTGCGCCTGCAAAGCGGCGCATCCATCGGCGATTACACGCTGATGTACGAAACCTATGGCACGCTGAACGCCGACAAGTCCAACGCGGTGCTGATCTGCCACGCGCTGAACGCCTCGCACCACGTGGCCGGCCACTACGTGGGCGAAGCCAAGAGCGCCGGCTGGTGGGACAACATGGTCGGTCCCGGCAAGCCGGTCGACACCGACCGCTTCTTCGTCATCGGCGTCAACAACCTCGGCTCCTGCTTCGGCTCGACCGGTCCGATGCACACCAACCCGGCCACCGGCAAACCCTACGGCGCCGCCTTCCCGGTGGTGACGGTGGAAGACTGGGTCGCGGCCCAGGCGCGCCTGGCCGAACGCCTCGGCATCGAACAATTCGCCGCCGTGATGGGCGGTTCGCTGGGCGGCATGCAGGCGCTGGCTTGGAGCATCATGTTCCCCGAGCGCTTGCGCCACTGCATCGTGATCGCTTCGACGCCGAAACTCTCGGCCCAGAACATCGCCTTCAACGACGTCGCGCGCCAGGCCATCCTGACCGACCCGGACTACCGCGGCGGCGACTTTTATGAACACGGCGTCGTGCCGCGCAACGGCCTTAAAGTGGCGCGCATGGTCGGCCACATCACCTACCTGTCGAACGACGACATGGCGGAAAAATTCGGCCGCAAGCTGCGCAATGCCGCCGAGACCAACGACTACAAATTCGACTTCGGCGTCGACTTCGAGATCGAGTCCTACCTGCGCTACCAGGGCGACAAGTTCTCCGAATACTTCGATGCGAACACCTACCTTTTGATCACCAAGGCGCTCGACTATTTCGACCCGGCGCGCGAACACGGCGGCAACCTGGCCAAGGCGCTGGCGAACACCAGGGCTCACTACCTGATCGCATCCTTCACCACCGACTGGCGCTTCTCGCCGGAACGCAGCCGCGAGATCGTCGAGGCCCTGCTGGAGAACCGCCGCAAGGTGAGCTACGCCGAGATCGACGCGCCGCACGGCCACGATGCCTTCCTGCTCGAGGACAAGCGCTACATGGACATCGTGCGCGCGTATTACGACCGCATCTGGGAAGAGGGCGCGCACGGGGAGGCCGCATGAAATACGAAGACCTGAACACCCTGCGCCCCGACCTGGCTTTCATCACCCACTGGGTCAAGGAAGGCGCGCACGTGCTGGACGTCGGCTGCGGCGACGGCGCCATGCTGCGCTACCTGGAACGCGGCAAGCGCTGCACCGGCTATGGCGTCGAGATCGCCGACGACAAGGTCCTGGAGTCTACCCGCCGCGGCATCAACGTGATCCAGCACGACATGGAGCAGGGCCTGGACCTGTTCGGCGACGACGCCTTCGACATGGTGCTGTGCCTGTCCTCGCTGCAGATGATGCAGCACGTCGAGGCGCGCCTGCGCGACATCGTCCGCGTCGGCAAGGAAGCCATCGTGTCCTTCCCGAACTTCGCCTACTGGCCGCACCGGGTGGCGCTGCTGAAAGGCCGCATGCCGGTCTCGCGCTCCCTGCCTTACCAGTGGTTCGACACGCCCAACGTGCGCTACGCAACGATCCACGATTTCAAGGACTTGGCCGAGAAATGCGGGCTGGAAGTGCTGGAATATGTGGCGCTGGCCGAGGGCCAGGTGGTGTCCTTCCTGCCGAACCTGCGCGGCAGCCTGGCGGTGTTCAGGCTGCGCAAGAAGGATCTGGTCGTTACCTAACGGTGTGCGTGGGTATGCTTGTGTATGATGCGGCGTAATGACAGCTATCTGCATCGGAGACGACCATGAACAAGTTCAGGCAGACATTGGCCGTGCTGGCTTTGTGCGGCATCGTGCAGGCGGCGCCGGCCCAGGATCGCGGCCAGAAGGGCCAGGTGGTGCAGGACGGCATTGCGGTCAAGCCGCTGAAAGGCGGCTGGCTGCGCGACGCACTGGCGCCGGAAGGCGAGATGGACAAGGCGGCCGCCCAGCAATACACTGCGCTTCTGGGCCAGGCCCAGCAGAAGGGAGTGCTTGTGCCGGCCACTGACCCGCAGGTCAAGCGCCTGCGCGCCATCGCCCAGCGCATCATCCCGCACACCACGCGCTGGAACCAGGACGCGCAGCAGTGGAAATGGCAGGTCAACCTGCTCAAATCAGACCAGGTGAACGCCTTCTGCATGCCGGGCGGCCGTATCGCTTTCTTCACCGGCATCATCGACAAGCTCAGACTCACCGACGACGAGATCGCGGCCGTGATGGGCCACGAAATCGCGCACGCGCTGCGCGAGCACGGGCGCGACCGCCAGGCCAAGGCGACCACCACGGGCGTGTTTTCTTCGCTAGTCGGCGCCGCGATCTCTGCCTACACCGGCTACGACCTGCGCGGCCTGGCCAATACGGCGGGCCAGCTGTACGTCCTGAAATTCTCGCGCGACGAAGAACGCGAAGCCGACCTGGTCGGCCTCGACATCGCCGCGCGCGCCGGCTACGACCCGCGCGCCGGCATCGCCCTGTGGAACAAGATGGAAGCCCTGAACCAGCGCGGCGCGCCGATCGACCTGCTGTCCACCCACCCGGGCGGCGAGAATCGCATCGAGCAGATACAGAACCACATGAACGTCCTGCTGCCGCTGTATGCGCGTAGCAAAGGCACGACGGCCGACCGGCTGCCGGCTTATCGCAGTAATGTCGCGCTTCGTTAGAAAAGGCCACCAGGCCGAAGCCAACGCTGTCGTCCCGCTGCCGGTGCGCGACGGCGTCGCCCCCAGCTATCTGTGGATCACCGAGACCCGGCCCGGGGGCATGCTGGCCTTCCTCGAGGAGCGCTTTGCCGAGGTCGGCGGCCCGCCCTGGCGTGAGCGCCTGGCGCGCGGCGACGTGGTCGATGCGAAGGGTGAGCGCCTGCATGTGGACAGCCATGTGCGCCAGGGCATGCGCATCTGGTACTACCGGGAGCTCGAGGAAGAGACGCCGATTCCCTTCGAGGAGCACATCATTTTCCAGGACCGGCACCTGCTGGTGGTCGACAAGCCTCACTTCCTGCCGATGATCCCGACCGGGCGCTTCCTGCGCGAGACCCTGCTGGTGCGCCTGAAGCGCCGCTTCGCCCTGCCGCACCTGACGCCCATCCACCGGCTCGACCGCGAGACCGCCGGCGTCGTGATCTTCTCGCACAACATCGAGACGCGCGGCACCTACCAGTCGATGTTCCAGAAGCGCGTCATCCGCAAGACCTACGAGGCGCTGGCGCCGGTGCTGGAGGGGCGCGACTTCCCCTTCACCTACCGCAGCCGCATGGTCGACGGCGAGAAGTTCTTCGTCATGAAAGAGGAAGAGGGCGAGCCGAATTCGGAGACCCTGGTGGAGCTGATCGAACGCCGCGGCCCGCTGGCCCGCTACCGCCTGCATCCGCACACCGGCCGCAAGCACCAGTTGCGCCTGCACATGGCCTCGCTGGGCGTGCCTATCCTGAACGACGCCTTCTATCCGGTGGCGCTGCCCTGCAAGGGCGACGATTTTTCCAACCCGCTGCAGCTGCTGGCGCGCTCGATTGCCTTCGAGGATCCGCTCACCGGCGAAGCACGCAGCTTCACCAGCGAGCGGGATCTGGACTGGCCCGCCTGATCAGCTCGGGATGGGGATCGTGAAGTTCGGACTGCCGATGACCGCAGCATTGCCGGCCAGGTCGACCACGGTCGCGCCGTTGACCTGCAGGTGCAGCGGGCCATAGATGCCGCTGCCCAGGTCGAGTTCCAGCACGGTGTCTGCCACGTCGCTGTCGTTGGCGACGATCGCCCAGTTGGTGTGCACGCCGGCCGTGTAATGGCCGAGCACGACGCCGCCGGCGTCCAGCACGTCGATCGAACCGGCGCCGGTGAACTCGATCTTTTCGTTGAAGACGAGAGCGGCCCAGGTCTTCAAATCGTGGAAGTCCGGCGCGATAGCGAAGGTCGGCGCGGCGGTGTCGACCGTGATCGCCAGGGGCGCCGACGCCGCGCTCACGTTGCCGTAGGCGTCGACCTGCTTGACCGTCAGCGAGTGTTCGCCAGGGGCGAAGGCCGCCAGCTTCTCGGGCTGGCTGCCGACCGTGAACGACCATTTCTTGTCGCTGCCTACCGTGGTGGTGCCGATCAGCGTGGCGCCGTCGTAGATGTTGACGGTGCCGCCGGCTTCGCTTGCGGTGCCGCCGATCAGCGGCTTGGTTTCCTTCGTCAGGCCATCGCTGTCCGAGGCGCCGCTGTCGCTGGCGGCCGCCAGCACCGGCTTGCCCGGCGCGTCCGGTTCGATGAAGTCGATCCGGAAGTTCACCCATTGCGAAGCCGAACGTGGGCTGTTGTTGCCGGCCAGGTCGGTCTGTTCGACGGTCAGGGTATGCTGCCCTAGCGCCAGGTTGTAGAGGGAGATCACCGAGTAGCTGCCGTCCGCGCCGACGGTGGTCTGGCCGACGATGGTGCTGCCGTCCCACACGACGACGTTGGCGCCGGCTTCTCCGGTGCCGACGAAGGTCGGCTTGCTCGCATTGGTCAGCAGGTCGCCGTCGGCGCTGCCTTTGACGTCGCTACTGCGCAGGGTGACGGTGGCCGTCGCGATCGTCGAATCGACCTTCAGCGTCAGCGCCGCGGAGGCCGGGCTTTCGTTGTTGGCGCCGTCGTACTGCTTGACGGTCAGCTGGTGCGTGCCGTCGGCCAGGGATTTGCCGTCCAGCCAGTCGCTTGCCGACATCGTCCAGGTGTTGTCGGCATTGGCCGAGGTCTGGGCAAGCAGGGTGCCGTTCTCGTCGAACAGCTTGACCCTGGCGTAGCTTGCCGCGCCGTTGCCGGTAAAGCCAGGCGTGTGCAGGCTGGTCAGGTTGTCGCCGGCTGCACCGGTGTCGCTGGCGGCCGCCAGTATTGGCGCGCTGGGCGCGGGGCTGGCATGGGCGTCGATCTGGATCTTGCCGCCGGAATCGTGGTGGCCGTAGCCGTCGACATAGGGAATGTCGAGGCCCGAGAAACTGATATGGGCGGCATCCAGCAGATTGCCCGCCAGGTCGCTGACGTGGCCGACCAGATCCGCGCTGTTGACCAGGGCGAGCGAGTCCGAACCGTGGGTATCGTCTTCGCCGTTGGCGCCGACGACATACTTGAAATAAACCGTGCGGCCATCCGCGCTGGTGTGATCCCAGGTCGCCAGGCCATTGTTCGTCAGGCGCAGGGTCGGGGTGCCGCTGCCGGCCTTCTGCACTGCTTCGCTGAACGAAACGGCGATGTCGATTTCCTTGCCGATGCCATAGATGCCGGACGAGATCAGCGAAGCTGCCGACAGCGCGCTCGGCGCCAGCGTATCGACGCCCGAGGTACGGAAATGCATGGGCTTCAGGTTGGCGATCGCATTGCCGGCCAGGTCGGTGATATTACTCGACAGCTCGATCGTGTAATCCTTGCCCGGTGCGAATCCATGTTCCGCAGCGGAGATCGTCAGGGTGTGGCGGTCTGCGGAAAAATCGCTGTTTTTGATATAGACGCCGCCCGTGTGGCCTTCCGCATCGGTGAAATAGAAGGGCGAACCCTCGCTTGCAATCAGGTACATCGCCTCGTCGAAGGTGAATACCAGGTCGTCGCTTGCACTGCCGGAGGCGCCGTCGGGTGAGCTCAGCATCGTCGGCGCCGCGGTATCGATCGTGAAGCTCTGCGTAAAGCTGGCGCTGTGGTGGGTGCCGTCGACCACGCGCGCCGAGATCGTGTGGACCCCGTCCGCGAAATGCATGCTGTCCTGGCCGTCGTACCAGGACCTGCCGTCGATGCTTGCCTTGAATTCCGCGCCGCCGTCAATCGACAGCATCACCTGCTGGTCCGTTGTCAGCGCAGCGGACAGGGTGCCATGGAAGGACTGGAATGCCTCGTTGCTGACGTGGTCACTCAGATCCGGCGAGCGCCAGTCATTGATGTCGATGTCATGGCCGACATAAGCCTGCACCGTGCCGTCGACCGTGTAGTTGGCCGATGTGACGAGACCGCCCGCGTTGCCATGCGCATCGTGGATGCCGCGGAGGTCGAGCGTGACCGCATTGACGGCATCGACCACGTACAGGGAGGTCGACAGGGTCGCGGTCCAGGTCAAGCCGCCGTCTGCGGTCTTCAAGGTGTCGAGCAGGGTGGCGCTCGGCACGTCGAGGATGCCGGCGATGTCCGCAACTTTCTGGGACAGCACGATCTTCATGCCGATGCCGCCGCCGTTCAGCAGTTCGCTGCCATCCAGGCTGATGCTCGCGCTCGGCCCGATGGTATCGACGTCGTAGGTCTGCGCGGCGTTCACGCTGCCGCTGCCGGCGTTGCCCGCCACGTCGTGCACCTTGCTCATGTCGATCGACAGCTTGTTGCCGCCGGCTTCGACCGGGCTGGCGCCGGGACGCAGGATGGTCTTCCAGGTCAGGCCGCCGTCGCTGGTGCTCAGGCCGAGCAGGGTCGCGTTCGGCGCCTGGATGGCGTCCGCGCCCAGGCTCACCTTTTCGGAGAATTTGATCGTGACTTCGACGCCGTCGTTCGTCGAGACCGAACTGCCGTTCAGCTGGATGTCGGCTACCGCCGGCCCCACCGTATCGATCGCATAGCTGGCGCTGGAGACCGCGCTGCCGCTGCCGGCATTGCCCTTCAGGTCCTGCAGCTTGCTCAGGTCGACGCTGATCGTGTTGCCGCTCGAGGTATTCGGGTCGCTTGCCGTCAGCGTGCCGGTCCAGGTGCGGCCGCCGTCGCTGCTCGCCAGGCCGTTGATGACGGCATGCGGCGCGGTGATCGCGCTGGCCGGGAGCTCCTTGATCGCTTCCGAGAAGCTGAAGGTGACGCCGACCGTGCCGCCGGTCTTGAGCAGGCTGCCGTCGAGGACGATCGTGGCGCTCGACGGACCCTGGGTGTCGACCGCATAGGCGCTTGAAGCGACCGTGCCGCTCCCGAGGTTGCCGGCCAGGTCGGCGACCTTGCCGAGGTCGAGCTTCAGCACCTCGCCGGCGGCGGTGGTGGCGCCGTCGCCGTGCAGCGTGACTTTCCAGGTCTTGCCGTCTTCGCTGCCGCTGATGTTCGTGATGGATGCGTGCCCGGCCTGCAGCGCCGCCGCGTCCAGGCCCTTGACCGCTTCCGAGAAGCTGACGGTGGCCACGATGTCATGACCCGACGACAGGTCGGCGCCGTCCAGCGCGATGCCGGCGGCCGGCCCCTTGGTGTCGACCGAATAGCTGGCCACGTTGCTGATGCCTTTGCCGGCATTGCCGGCGGCGTCGTGGACCTTGCTCATGTCGATGGTGAGGACGTTGGCCGGCTGTTCGGCCGCGCCGGACGGCACCAGGGTCGCCACCCAGCTGTGGCCGTCGCCGACCGGCACCAGGGTGCTCACGGCGGCGTTCGGCGCGCCGAGGGCGTCGGCCGTCAGCCCGTTCACCGGCTCCGAGAACACCAGCGTGACCTGCAGGCTGCCGCCGGCCTTAAGCAGGCTGCTGTCGATCTCGTGCGAGACCAGGGTCGGCGCGCCGCTGTCCGGTGCGGGAGCGGTGGTGAACTTGAGCTGCGTGGTGGAACGCACCCCGCCGAAGGCCACGTGCTCGCTCGACACCAGCACCCCATTGCCCATCACGATGCTGTAGCTGTGATCGGGCAGCAAACCGGCCACGTTCAGCTTCACATGGACGCCGTCGACGCTGACGCTGGACGCGGCAATCGTGTGGGTGTCGGTGGCGCCGACCACGCGCATGGCCGGCTGGCCGGTGGCGCGGTCGATCACGGTTTGCACCGCGCCGTCGGTGATGTAAATCGTGCCGCTGCCGGCCGCCATCGCGGTGTTGAACACGAGGTCGATGCTCATGCCGCCTGCGATGACGGTCGGGGTGGCGGACTGCAGGATCGGCGGGAGAGTGGTAGTTGTCATGACGGTCGTTCGCGCGGCGGGCGGGATAAATAAGGTGGTGGAAATAAAAAATTCCACCAAGCAAGCTTAACGAACGGATCATATCAACAAAAAGCCACCCGGAATCGGCGGTGATGGCCAGGGATGGCGCTTTTGCCACAGAAATTGGACGAATCCCCCAGGCTAGGGGGAGTTTTGCGGTGAGATTGCGCGCATTTTGGGCTCGGCCGCAGATGCTATGCTGTCCGGCTCAGCCTGCTTTCCCCCGCCATGAATTCATCGACGAACAAGCCGTCTCCCACCGCCGATGCACCGCCCCACGCCGGCACGCTGGAGGCGCTGGGCATGGTCCTGCTGTGCTTTGGCTGGTTCATCGTCTCATCGCTGCAGTCGCTGGCAGCCTACCGGGGCGGAGCCGGCGCCCGGGGGTTCAGCGACGGCCTGCTCGGCGCGCTGCTGGTCACCGAACTGATTTTCGGCGCCGCCGCCATCGCGGTGCTGCAGGCGCGCGGCTATCCGCTGCGGACGCTGTATCCGCAGTGGTCGTGGTCCAGTGTGTTTGTCGGCTTTGTCCTCTACCTGGCCGCTACGGTGCTGTCCACGCTGGCGATGACACTGGTGCCGCATCCGGAGGGCATGCCGATCGCCGAGATGGCGGCGCGTGCGCGCGTCTCCCTGCCAATGGTGGCGCTGGTGTCCATCGTCAACGGCGCCTATGAGGAGGTGTTTTTGCTCGGCTACCTGATGCGCGGCCTGCGCCGCTACGGCGCCTCGACGGTTTTGGGCATGACCCTGCTGGTGCGCCTGCTTTATCACATGTACCAGGGGCCGATCGGCGCCCTGAGCGTGCTGCTGTTCGGCGCCGTGCTCGGCGTGTACTACCAGCGCACCGGACGGCTGTTCCCCGTCGTGGCTGCGCACGTCATTGCGGACGCGGTCGGACTGGGCTCGATGTAGCGCGGCTTACAGCGCGTAGTCGATGATCAGCGGCGCGTGGTCCGAGAAGCGCTCGTCCTTGTAGACCGAGACTGCATGCGCCTTGCTGGCGATGCCCGGCGTGGCGACGTGGTAGTCGATGCGCCAGCCGACGTTCTTGGCCCAGGCCTGGCCGCGGTTGCTCCACCAGGTGTAGTCGGCGGCGTCGGGCGCGACCACGCGGTGCACGTCCACCAGCCCCAGCTCGTCGAACAGGCGCGTCATCCAGGCGCGTTCTTCCGGCAGGAAGCCCGAATTCTTCTGGTTGCTCTTCCAGTTCTTGAGGTCGATTTCCTTGTGCGCGATGTTCCAGTCGCCGCAGATGACGACTTCACGCCCCTCGGCCTTCAGTTCCTGCAGGTGCGGCAGGAACACGTCCATGAAGCGGAACTTGGCTTCCTGGCGCTCGGGCGAGGACGAGCCGGACGGGCAGTAGACCGAGATCACGGTCAGGTCGCCGCAATCGACGCGGGTGTAGCGGCCTTCGTTGTCGAACTCCAGGCAGCCGAAGCCGATCTTGGCGGCGTCCGGCTTGGTGCGGCTATACACGCCGGTACCGGAATACCCCTTCTTTTCGGCGTAGTGGAAATGCCCGTGGTAGCCGTGCGGCGCGAGGAATTCCTCGGTCATGTCGGCCTGCTGGGCCTTCAGCTCCTGCACGCAGATGAAATCGGCGTTCTGGCTGGCGATCCAGTTGAAGAAGCCCTTCTTGTGGGCGGAGCGGATTCCGTTCAAGTTGGCGGAGATAATTCGTGGCATGGTCGAAAAGAGTGTGAGGGCAAGGCGCATGGCCAAAACGAGAGTTTAACGCGTTTCCAGATTGCTTTTCGGTAACTGTATGTGGACGACTACGCTTATCACTGTAATTGTGAATTATTTTGTTTCGCCGTGTTAAACTTTCCAGCTCATGCATGCACCGGAGTCTTCGTGCTCATCAAGACCGACGATATCTTGTCTGGCAAACACGGCAACCACGGGCACTTCGTCCGCTTCTACGACAACGACGCGCTACTGATCGACGAGGTTGCCGCCTACGTCGACCAGGCCCTGCGCGCCAATGGCCGCGGGATCGTGATCGCCACCGCCGAACACCGCGCTGCGCTGCGCCTGCGCCTGGATGCGCGCGCGCGGCGCCGTCGCGTCTTCCACGCATGTCATGTGGCTGGATGCGGAAGCGACGCTGGCGGCCTTCATGGTCGACGGCTGGCCGGACGCCCAGTCCTTCGACGCGGTGGTGGGCGGGGCCATGGCTGCAGCCTGTGCCGATGGCGCCGGCGTGCACGCCTTTGGCGAAATGGTGGCGCTGCTGTGCGCGCGCGGCCAGTACGACGCTGCGCTGCAGCTCGAACGCATGTGGAACGAACTGGCGCAGCGGCAGGCGTTCTCGCTGTTCTGCGCCTACCCCTGGAGCCTGTTCCCCTCGACCAAGCTGATGAACGCCTTCCAGCGCGTGTGCGCGGAACACGATCACGCCTGCGCGGACGCCTCGATGGCGCTGCCGGCCGACGATGCCGAACTCAAGGTGGCCAGGCTCGAACAAAAGGTGCACGTGCTCGAGGCCGAAGTCGCGCGCCGCATGGAAACCGAGGCGATCCTGCGCCGCAACGAGCGCGAGTTCAGCGACTTTGTCGAGAACGCCGCCGAAGGCTTGCACCGCGTCGGCGCCGACGGCACCATCCTGTGGGCCAACAAGGCCGAACTGCAGATGCTCGGCTACCGCTGGGAAGAATACGTCGGCCACAACATCGCCGAATTCCATGCCGATGCAGTGGTGATCGGCGACATCCTGTGCCGGCTGTCGGCCGGCGAGACCCTGTACGACCAGCCGGCGCGCCTGCGCTGCAAGGACGGCACGATCAAGCACGTGGTGATCCACTCGAACGCCCACTTCGAGAACGGCGAGCTGCGCTACACCCGCTGCTTTACGCGCGACGCCACCGAAAGGCACGAGCGCGACGTCGCGCTGGCCCAGCGCGACAGCATGCTGCTGAATGCGCCGGTGGCGGCGGCGCTCTTGAGCGGACCGGACTTCGTGTTCCGCCTGGCGAACCGCAGCTATTGCGAACTGGTCGGGCGCAGCGGGCTGGAAGGAAAAGCCTTCCTGGAAGTCTTCCCGGAACTGCGCGACAGCGAGCCCCAGCACCTGCTCGAACAGGTGTATCGCGACCAGCAGGCGGCCCAGGCGGAAGAGCTGCGCATCGTCCTGAACGGCGCCGATGGCCAGCCGCACGAGCGCTTCCTCAAGTTCAGCCTCGAGCCGCTGGCCGTGCTGGAGGCCGAAGAGACTGGCGTGATGCTGGTGGCGGTCGACGTCACCGAACACGTGCGCAGCCGCCAGCAGCTCGAGCGCGCCCACGCCGAGCGCGCGGAACTGCTGGCCGAGCTGACCTCCGCCAGCCGGGCCAAGGACGAGTTCCTGGCCATGCTCGGCCACGAGCTGCGCAATCCGCTCTCGCCCATCGTCACCTCGCTGCAGCTGATGCGCCTGCGCGGCGAGGAAGCCGCCTTGCGCGAACGCGAGATCATCGAGCGCCAGGTCGGCCACCTGGTCCGCCTGGCGGCCGGGTCGAGGCGCGCAGCGAGGGCAAGGGCCGCGGCAGCGAATTCGTCGTCCTGCTGCCGCTGCTGACGCCGGGCGCCGGCGCCGAGGAAAGCCTGCCGGTGCAGCACGCAGCACCTGCTGCCGCGCGGCGCCGCATCATGCTGGTCGACGACAACGTCGACGGCGCCGAGACCCTGGCGCGGCTGCTGGGCGCCCATGGCCACGAGGTCCGGGTCTTCCACGAGCCGATCGCGGCGCTGGCCGCGGTGCGCGACTTCCGTCCCGACCTGGCGGTGCTCGACATCGGCCTGCCGGTACTCGACGGCTACGAGCTGGCGCGCCGCATGCGCACGCTGCTGGACGGCCATCCCTGCCGCATGGTCGCGCTGACCGGCTACGGGCAGGAAGCGGACAAGGTCAGGAGCGGCCAGGCCGGCTTCGAACGGCACCTGGTCAAGCCGGTCAATCCCGACCTGGTGGTGGATCTGGCGGCGTCGGGCGCTGCGCACGCCGGTTAAAATAACGGCTTTACAGTACACACCAGGGGTAAGTCGTGGACAATCTGCGCCAGCAGTTCATTGCGTTTTCCGTCGAGGCCGAAGTATTGAAGTTCGGCCAGTTCGTCACCAAGGCCGGCCGCCAGTCGCCATATTTCTTCAACGCCGGCCTGTTCCACGACGGCGCCACGCTGGGCAAGCTGGCCCAGTTCTACGCCCAGACCCTGCTCGATTCCGGCATCGAATTCGACATGCTGTTCGGCCCGGCCTACAAGGGCATCACCCTGGCATCCGCCACCGCGGTGGCGCTGGCCGCGAAAGGCCGTGACACCTCCTTCGCTTACAACCGCAAGGAAGCCAAGGACCACGGCGAAGGCGGCACCATCGTCGGCGCTGGGCTCAAGGGCAAGGTCGTAATCATCGACGACGTGATCTCGGCCGGCACCTCGGTGCGCGAATCGGTGGCCATGATCCGCGCCGCCGGCGCCGAGCCGGCCGCGGTGCTGATCGCGCTGGACCGCATGGAACGCGGCGGCAAGGATGGCGTGCTGTCGCCGCTGTCGGCGGTGCAGGAAGTCAGTCAGAACTATGGCATTCCGGTGATCTCGATCGCCAACCTGGCCGACCTGTTCGCCTACCTGTCGGCGGATCCGGCGATGGCCCAGCACAAGGACGCAGTGGCGGCGTATCGGGCGCAGTACGGCGTGGTCTGATCAGGCGGCCGCTGCCGCCTGCGTGAAATGCGCCACCTGGTCCGCCAGCGCCTTCTGGAAGGCGGGGCGGGCCATGCAGCGGTCCCGGTAAGCCTTCACGCGTTCGAAGCGCTCCACCATCTCCATGTTGTCCATCAGGCGCAGCACGGTCGTCATCAGGATGTCGGCCACGCTGAAGCTCTGCGCCAGCCACTCCCGTCCCTCCAGCCAGTCGTCGAGGTCGCGCAGGCGCTTGTTCACCATCGCTTCCGTCGACGGACGGGCGCCGGCGGCCCAGGGCTCGTCGGCGGAAAACACCACCAGGCTCACCAGGTTGCCCACATAGGGCTCGACCGAGTTCAGGGCCGCGAACATCCACATCGTCACCCGCGCCCGCTCGTCCGCATCGACCGGCAGCAGAGGTGAGTTGTGATGCAGGCAGCGTTCGCCCAGGTGCAGCAGGATGGCGCCGGTCTCGAACAGCGTCAGGCCGCCGTCCTGCAGCACCGGGATCTGGCTGAAGGGCTGCTCGCGGCGGTAGGCGGGCGTGGCCGCTTCCTGGAACTCGAGCGCGCGCAGGGAATAGGGCAGGCCGGCTTCTTCCAGCGCCCAGCGCACGCGCAGGTCGCGCACATAGCCGACGGCGAACGGCGGCACGCTGCGGAAAGTGGTCAGGGTCAGCATCTCGTCTTCTCCTCGTCATGTGGATAGGAGGAGAATACGCGGGTGCATAATATGTTCAAGAACATAATATGGGAGACCTGACATGCCCTACAGCAGCGAGCACAAGGCCGAGACCCGCGAGCGCATCGTGCATGCGGCGCGCCGGCTGTTCAACCGCCATGGCTTCGAGCAGGTGTCGATCGACCGCGTCATGCTCGACGCCGGCCTGACGCGCGGCGGCTTCTACCACCATTTCAAGAGCAAGGACGAGCTGTACGCGGCGGCCGTCGCCAGCTTCACGAGCTGCAATCCCTTCAAGCCCGACATCGGCAGCAATCCGCCGCCGGAACCGGGCCAGTTGGCGCGCATGCTGCTCGACGTCTACCTGTGCGACGAGGTGTTCGACAACGTCGAGCATCACTGCCCGCTGTACGCGCTGCCGGGCGACGTCGCGCGCGCCGGGCTGTCGCCGCAAAAGGCCTACACGCAGCTGATCCGCAACCTGACGGCGGTGTACGCAGCGGCGCTGGAAGGTAGCCCGGATGGCGAGCAGCGGGCGCAGGCCATCGTGTCGCTGTGCGTGGGCGGGATGGTGCTGGCGCGGACCACGGACGATGCGGATTTGCGGCGCTCGCTGCGCAGTGCGGCGCGGGCGCAGGCGCTGGCTCTGCTGGGCGAGTTGTGATTTAATGGCAACAAACAATGACGACAAGGAGTCGCCTTGCAAACCGTCCTGCGTGGCATCGCCACCGCTGTCCTGGCGTTCTTTTTGGTTGGCTTCGGCGCTTGCGGCGCGTATGGTGCGTTTGGCGGTATCGCCGCCTTCTTCCAAGGATCGGGCGAGGGCCGCGGCATAGCGCCCATGCTGATCATCGCCGGCCTGGTCGGCCTCGCGATCGCCTGGGGGTGCTGGAAAGCGATCTCCAGCATCTGGCGCAAGCCCGGGCCGCCCGCCGAATGACGGTGCCCGTGCTGTCCGCGGGCGCCGCGCAGTCGACCCACCTTATCTTCGAATGGCTGGCCCTGGCCACCGGCATGCAGCTGTATCGCTGGCAGCGCCGGCGCGCCGGCCAGCCCGCCATGCTACAGCCAGGTTCCTTTGCCGTCGTCGTCGGCTGCATCCTCGGCGCCGCGATCGGCAACAAGCTGGTGTTCTGGATCGAGATGCCGCACCTGTGGCAATCCGCGGCGCCGGACTGGCGCCTGATCGCTTCCGGCCAGTCCATCGTCGGCGGCCTGCTGGGCGGCCTGCTCGGCGTCGAGATCGCCAAGAAGCTGGCCGGCATCCGGCGTTCGACCGGCGACCAGTTCATCCTGCCGCTGGTGGCCGGCACCGTGATCGGCCGCATCGGCTGCTTCCTGGCCGGCCTGTACGACGGCACCTACGGCACGCCGACCGCGCTGCCATGGGGCGTCGATTTCGGCGACGGTATCCCGCGCCATCCGACCCAGGTCTACGACATGCTGTTCGCGCTGGCGATGGGCGCGCTGCTGTGGCGCGGCCGTGCGCGCCTGGCGCGGCACGAAGGCCTGGCGTTCAAGCTCTACCTGGCTGCCTACCTGGTCTGGCGCCTGCTGGTCGACGGCATCAAGCCGGTGCCGTATGCCTATGCGTTCGGCTGGTCCGGGATCCAGCTCGTGTGTGTGCTGGCGCTGGCCTGTTACCTGCCTGTCGTGCTCAGGCAAACCTTGGAGTTGAAGCGGACATGACATCGCTGTCGATGAAGGCGTCGCGCACCCGTGCGGGCATGCTGGTGATCGCGCTGGCGCTGGTGGGCGGGACCGGCTGCATTACGACGGCCATCGTCCAGAACGTGCAGCAGAAGAACCGGCTGCGCGAAGTGGAAGAGGCGCGCCGGAAAAGCATGGCGCAGCTGGCCGGCCCCGCCGCTGCGGGCGATCCCGCAGCGGCCTTTGCGCTGGCCCTGGACCTACTGGCCGCGCCGGCATCCGAGCAGATCGACCAGGCGCGTGTGTTCGCCTTGCTGTCGCGGGCGGCGGACAAGGCTTACGGCCCGGCCCAGGCGCTATTGGGCGAAACAATGCTGACGGGACGGTTCAGCCGCGCCTACGCCGCCCCCATCAGCGCCGCTCCCGGGTTCCAGGACCGCGAACGAGGCCTGGCGCTGCTGCGGCAGGCCGCCACCCAGGCCTGCCGCTTCACGCCCGGCGGCGAAGGCTTCGCGCTGCGCTGGATCATGCCGGCAACGGTGCTGAGCCGCGAACTGGAACGCACGGGCCGGCTGGATGAGGCAAGGGTCTGGCGTGGACGCGCTGCGCTCCACTGCGGCCAGCCCGATCCCGACAGCCTGTCCTGGCAGATCGCCGCGAAGAACGCCACCTCGCGGCAGCGTATCGATGCGCTGACCCTGATCATGCTGACCGGGGACGCCGCCCGCATCGACAAGGCCGGGGCAACGATGGCGCCCGAGGACATCGCCACTGCACGCGGCGAATCGGCCCAGCTGCGCCGCCTGATCGAACAATCCGAACAACAGTATCCGCCGCCGATGCGCAGGACAATGAAATGAGCCGCAAAACCCGCCCCTACCTGTTCTACGATACGACGACCTCGGTCTGCTCCGAGTGCCTGCATCCGGTCGAAGCCAAGATCATCTTCAAGGACGACAAGGTCTACATGGACAAGTGGTGCGGCGCCCACGGCAGCGAGCGCGTGCTGGTCAGCGACGACGTCGAGTACTACCGCCTGTGCCGCGAAGTCTTCGTCAAGCATCCCGAGATGCCGCAGCTGTTCAACACGAAGATGGAATACGGCTGCCCTTACGATTGCGGCCTGTGCCCCGACCACATGCAGCACTCCTGCCTGTCGGTGGTCGAGATCACGGACAACTGCAACCTGAACTGCCCGGTGTGCTATGCCGAAAGCGGCACCCATCGCGAACGTCACCGCCCGCTCGAAGAGGTGATCCGCATGCTCGACGCCGTGGTCGCCAACGAGGGCGAGGCCGACGTCATGCAGCTGTCCGGCGGCGAGCCGACCCTGCATCCGCAGTTCTGGGACATCCTCGATGCCGCCAAGGCGCGCCCGATCAAGCACGTGATGGTCAACACCAATGGCATCGTGCTGGCCCAGGACAAGGCGTTTGTCGCCCGCCTGGCCGGCTACGCGCCCGGCATCGAGGTCTACCTGCAGTTCGACTCCTTGCGCGCCGAGGTGCACAAGGAACTGCGCGGCGCCGACCTGACCCGCATCCGCCGCCAGGCGCTGGACAACCTGAACGAGGCCGGCCTGTCGACCACGCTGGTGGTCACGCTCAAGAAGGGTTTGAACGACGGCGAGATCGGCGGGATCATCGACTTCGCGCTCACGCAGCCCTGCGTGCGCGGCGTGACCCTGCAGCCGATCCAGGATGCCGGCCGGGTCGAGGATTACGATCCGCGCCTGCACCGCCTGACGGTGTCGGAGATCCGCCGCAAGATCGACGAGCAGAGCAGCCTGTTCACCTTGCAGGACGTGGTGCCGGTGCCCTGCAACCCGGACACGCTGGCGATGGCCTACGCGATCAAGACGCCGGAACGAACCGTGCCGCTGACGCGCTGGCTGGATCCGCAGACCCTGGTCGAGGGCAGCGGCAACACCATCGTCTTCGAGCGCGACGCCGGCTTGCGCGAGACCGTGAAGGACCAGGTCTTCAAGCTGTTCTCGACCAACCACTCGCCCGAGTCGCAGGCCAACTGCCTGTCGGAGCTGATGTGCTGCCTGCCGCTGGTGAGCGCGCCGTCCGCGCTCCGCTACGACAACGTGTTCCGGGTGCTGATCGTGCAGTTCATGGACGCGTACTCGCTGGACGTGCGGGCGCTGAAGAAGTCCTGCATCCACTTCGCCCAGCCGGACGGCAAGATGGTGCCCTTCGAGAGCTACAACCTGCTGTACCGCGACGGCCGCAAACTGGAAGCGATCCGCGACAGCATCGCAACGCAGTTTGCCCAGCGCCGCCGCGGCGTGACGATTCCGCTGGTGCCGGCGGCCTAAGCGTTCAGGGTGCGGCACCCGGCGCGGCCGCCATCTGCTTCACCGCCATCGCCATGAAGGCATCGAGGGCGGTGCCGCGGCCCTCGGCGCCGCCGACCTGGATCGACGGCACCAGCGCCACCTGGCCGCGTTCGATCGCCTCGGCAAAGCGCAGCAACACGGTCTGCTGGAATTGCAGTTCGGGTCCGCCGTAGGCCGCGACGTTCAGGCTGGTGGCCTTGGCCTGGGCCTGGCCGACCGCTTCCAGCTGGAAGGCCTCGGCTTCGGCCAGGCGGCGCTTGGCGTCGGCGGCGCCCGCTGCGCCCTGGCGCGCTTCCTCGGCGGCCTTGATCGCTTTCTGCACGGCCGCGCTGCCCTGGTTCTCGGCGATGCGTACCGCCAGCTCGGATTCCGTGATCGCCGTCTGCTGCTTGGCGCGCGCTTCCGCTTCGCGCAGGATGCGCTCCTGCTGCGCGGCGGCTTCTTTGGTGCGGTAGGTTTCCAGCTGTTCGCGCGAGACCTGGCGCTCGCGCAGCTGGCGCAGGATGGTCTCGATCTGCGTGTCCTCGGGCTTGGCGCGCGGTGTGCCGATCAGCACTTCGTTGAGCGTCAGGTTGTAACCCTCGAAGTTGCGGCGCATTTCCGCCATCGCCTTTTCCTGGATGTCCGAGCGCTCCTGCAGCAGCTCGATCAGGGTCTTGCGCTGGCCGACGTTCTTGAAGTAGGCCGCCACCATCGGGTCGAGGGTCTGCTCCACCAGTTTGCGGATGTCGCCGAAACGCTGGATCACCAGCGGCGCCATCTTGTAGTCGATGTTGACCACGACCGATAGCGGCAGGTCCGGCTCGAACGCGTCCTTGGTGATCAGCGAGACTTCCGACAGATGCTTGTCGAGTTCGTGCGAGCCGACCTGGCCGGCCTGCCATTTGAGGATGAAGTTCGTGGTCGGTACTTCGATCACGCACTTGGCGTAGGGATTGAGCGCGTACTTGCCCGGCAGGAGAGGCGTGGCCTGCACGCCTTTCTCGTCGGTGCCCACCAGTTCGCCGTGGCGGTAGTCGTCGCCGGTCAGGTCGGTGCCGGCCTTGCCGGTGTACGACACGACCACGCCGACGAAGCCGACCGGCACCTCGGTCTTCGGCACGATTTCCCACGACGCGAAGCGCGCGTTCAGGTAATAGGTGCCTTCGACCAGCACTTGCAGCTGGCGGCCCTTGTAGCCGCCGGCGTCGATGAAGATTTCCGGGTTCTGGAAGTCGTGATGGTAGCGCGCGGCCTCAAGCGGGTCGGCGCCGACGACAGGCGCGACGATCGTCCCTTCCGGCAGCGACTGGCCTTCGTGGGTCGTGATCACGGCCAGCTTGTCTTCGCGGATGACGAGCGGACGGAAGCCGCCGCGCGCCACCAGGTCGTCGTGCACGGCGGCCAGGATGCCGCTGATCTCGCCCTTGGCGTTGACGTTGGCGTCGCCCGGCAGCGGCAAGGCGTACACATGGCCCTCGGCCAGCACGACGAATTGCGCCAGGTTGATCGCATAGGTGCCTTCGCGCAGGATCTTGCGCTGCAAGCCTTTCTGGCCGCCTTTCGCGAGAAAGCCGGCGACGTCGGTGAAGTCGTCGGCACTCTTGTTGCAGCCCAGGTTCTGGCTCGGCGCCATGGGCAGGCCGTCGCGCGCGAACACGTAGGCGAGGGTGCCTTGCTGGATGGTGACCAGGTTCTGGCGGTGCACGCGGTATTGGAGCGGCGCGAACAGGTGGAAGCCGCCGCGCAGCACGGCAGGCTGGAAGCCGGCTTCGCCGCGCAAGGCGATGAAGCCGGCCTGCACGGATCCGCGGCCGGACCAGCGTTTTTCGACGATTCCGATTTTATCGTTCGGGATGTAGACCACGCAGCTGCGCACGAGCAGCACGATGGCGATGAACAGCAGGCTTGCGGTGGCGATTGCCAGGGCCTCGAACATACAACGTCCTTTCGACGAATGATGACGAGACCAGCTTAGCGATACGGGTGTAAACGTAGTGTATAAAGACGCCGCCCGCGCGCAACCGGCGCGTAAAAATGCCGGCCGTCACGGCACCCACAGCCAGCGGGTGATGTGAAAGAAGACGGGCGCCGCAAAGCCCAGCGAATCCAGGCGGTCCATGTAGCCTCCATGTCCGGCGATGCCACTGCCCCAGTCCTTGGCCGCCAGCGAGCGCTTGACCGCCGACATCACCAGGCCGCCAAGCGCGCCGAACACGACGATCAAGGCCGCCAGGCCAGCCGATTCCCAGAAACCGAACGGCGTCACGAAATGCATGAGGCCACCGATCAGCGTGGTGGCCAGGCCGCCGCCGACCAGGCCTTCCCAGGTCTTGGAAGGGCTGACGTTCGGCGCCAGCTTGCGGCGTCCGAACAGCTTGCCGAACACGTATTGCAGCACGTCGCTGATCTGGACGATGAAGGTAAAGTAGAACAGCAGTTGGGCGTTATGTCCTTCGAAGCCGGGAATGGCCAGCATGAGCAGCGCGGGCGCATGGCTGACACCATATACGCAGACCATGACGGCGAAAAGGATGCGCGCGTTTCGGGACAAGAAGTCCTCGGTGTCCTGGCTCAGGGCGCTGGCCGCGGAGATCAGCGCGAACACGTACACCGGAATGAAGATCGCGAACAGCCCATACCACTGGATCCACAGCAGCCAGTACTGCAGGGGCAGGGCGATGAAGAAGGCGATGAACAGCGGCCAGTAGTCGCTCTTGCGGGTCGGCGTCAGTGTCAGGAATTCGCGCAGGGCCATCAGCGAGGCAAAGCCGAACACGACGATGGTCGCATAGCGGCCCAGCACCAGCGCCGAGAACAGCACGGCGACCATGCCCCACCAGGCCTTGATGCGTGCGTTCAGGTTGCGCACCGTCTCGTTGGCGCCCTGGTATTTCCGGTGCAGGACAAAGCCGATCACGGAAGCGAGGATGAGGATCCCGAGCAGGATCTGCCCGGTCTTGATGAATTCTGGTGTCACGGCGGT
Organism: Telluria sp. GW821-FHT07G12; assembly: GCF_059418525.1. Lineage (NCBI taxonomy): Bacteria > Pseudomonadati > Pseudomonadota > Betaproteobacteria > Burkholderiales > Oxalobacteraceae > Telluria > Telluria sp. GW821-FHT07G12. The sequence continues at coordinate 36,485 of NZ_JBWKQA010000012.1, forward strand.
GCTCAGAAAGAGGTGGCGAGCGCGCATACGCCGCCATGGGCGCGCGCCAGGAACGCGTCCTTGGTCTCGCCCAGGTTGTTGAAAATGGGCTTGCCGAAATGGGCACGGCACAGCAGAGGCAGGGGAAAGGGCGCGCCCTTGGGCAGAGCGCGGTGCAGGTTTTCCTGGTAGACCGGCACCAGGGGCAGCGTCGGGCGATGCCTGGTCAGGTAGTAGAGGCCGGATTTGAACGGACCCGGAAGCTCGGCCTGCAAGCGCGTACCCTCGGGGAAGACGATCAGCGAGTCGCCCTGGTCCAGCGCTTCCGCCAGCGGCGCCAGCGCGTCCGGGCCCCCCTTGGCGCGGTCGATCATTACCACGTTCAACAGCCGTCCGGCGACGTGGCGGCGCAGCACCGAGGCGTTCCAGTAATCGGCGCCGGCCACCGGGCGGGTACGGTTGCGGATCGGCGTCGGCAGGGCCGCCAGCACGCCGGTCGTATCCAGATGGCTGGTGTGGTTGGCAAAGAAGATGCACTGGCCGGTGGGCATCTCGTCATAGAAGGCCTTGCCGCCGATGAGCAGCTTCTGCAAGCCGAGCAGGGCGTCGCGTTGCATGCGGAAGAAGACGCTCATGAGGGTTTCCCTTGTTCGAGCTGGCGGCACAGGTGCAGCGTGCGGGTGACGCAGGTAAGCAGGCTGAGAACGGCGATCATGGCCAGCACGACGGCCAGGGGTCGGACGCCGAAGGGCAGCAGCGGCGTGGCGATGCAGGCAAGGGTCAGCAGCGCCATCCGGTGCTGCTTGGCCATCGGGCCGCGGAAATCGTGGCCGAGCCCGCAGGACGCACCGAATACCCGCACATAGGCCGTCAGGGCGGCTGCCAGGGCTGCCATCCAGCCGAGTTCGGGCTGGGCCGCCGCATAGCCGCAGGCGGCGAGCAGGATGGAATCGGCAATCCGGTCCGGGAATTCGTTGTACACGGCGCCCAGCGGCGTCGCGCGGTCGTGCTCGACCGCGACCATGCCGTCGAACAGGTTGCACAGCAGCCGGCCCTGGATGCAGGCGGCGGCGCCGAGCAACCACCAGCCGCCGGCCAGCATGCAGGCAGCGCCGGCGGCGGCGAAGGCCACGCTCGCCACCGAGATCTGGTTGGGGCTGACACCGCTGCGGGCCAGTCCGCGTGCGAGGCCTTGCGCCCAGCGGGCGCCGCGCACCTTGAGTGGGCGGCGGTCGGATTCCGTCGACGTATCCATGCTCATTCCTAAAGAGTCAGGCGTTCACCTAGCCTTGTTGATGTGCAGTACGTCAATAAGCTTATCAGCTTGGTATTAGGAAAAATGCGTGCTTTATCACGGGGGGGCTATCTTGCGCCCGGCAGTATTGGAACGTGCGACGGCCATAAAAAAACCGGGGACGGACCCGGTTTTTAGATCTGGCAAAAGAGCTGAAAAGATCAGCCGGCCAGCTTTTGCTTCAACAGCTCGGTCACCTGCGCCGGATTGGCCTTGCCCTTGGACGCCTTCATGCACTGGCCGATCAGCGCATTGATCGCTGCTTCCTTGCCCGCGCGGTACTGCTCGACCGATTTCGCATTGGCGGCCAGGACTTCGTCGACGATGGCTTCGACCGCGCCGGTATCCGAGATCTGCTTCAGGCCTTCGCGATCGATGATCACATCCGCCAGGTTCTCGTCGCCCGACTTCTCGTCCCACATCAGGCTGAACACCTTCTTGGCGGCGTTGTTCGAGATAGTGCCGTCGGCGATACGCTTCAGCAGCAGCGCCAGCTGCGATGCCTCGACCGGCGAATCGACGATGTCGAGGTCGGCCCGGTTCAGGGCCGAGGAGACGTCGCCCATCATCCAGTTGGCGGCGGCCTTGGCGTTGTCCTTGCCGGCCTTGGCGACCACGGCTTCGTAGTAATTCGCCATCGCCTGCGAGCCGGTCAGGATCAGCGCGTCGTATTCCGGCAGGCCGTAGTCCTTGATGAAGCGCTCGCGCATGGCGGCCGGCAGTTCCGGCATGTCGGCCTTGATGCGCTCGATCCAGTCCTGCGAGATCGTCAGCGGCGGCAGGTCCGGGTCCGGGAAGTAGCGGTAATCCTGCGCGTCTTCCTTGGTGCGCATGGAGCGGGTTTCCTTCTTGTCCGGGTCCCACAGGCGGGTCGCCTGGATCACCTTGCCGCCGTCTTCGATCAGTTCGATTTGGCGCCGCACTTCGTAGTGGATCGCCTCTTCCATGAAGCGGAAGGAGTTCAGGTTCTTGATCTCGCAGCGGGTGCCGAATTCCTTCTGGCCGACTGGGCGCACGGAGACGTTGACGTCGCAGCGGAAGGAGCCTTCCTGCATGTTGCCGTCGCAGACGCCCAGCCACATCACCAGCGAGTGCAGGGCCTTGGCGTAGGCCACCGCCTCGTTCGCGCTGCGCATTTCCGGCTCCGAGACGATCTCCAGCAGCGGCGTGCCGGCGCGGTTCAGGTCGATGCCGCTCATGCCGTGGTAATCCTCGTGCAGCGATTTGCCGGCGTCTTCTTCGAGGTGGGCGCGGGTCAGGTTGATGGTGCTGGTCACCATCTTGCCGTCTTTCTCGTAGGCGAAGCTGAGGGTGCCGCCCTGGACCACCGGGTCCTCGAACTGGCTGATCTGGTAGCCCTTCGGCAGGTCGGGGTAGAAGTAGTTCTTGCGCGCGAAGACCGAGCGCGGCGCGATTTTTGCGCCGACCGCGAGGCCGAAGCGGATGGCGCGTTCGACCGCGCCGCGGTTCAGCACCGGCAGCACGCCCGGCAGCGCCAGGTCGACCGGGCTGGCCTGGGTGTTCGGCTCGGCGCCGAAGCGGATCGAGCTGCCGCTGAAGATTTTCGAATTGGTCGTGAGCTGGACGTGGTTCTCAAGACCGATGACGACTTCCCATTGCATATTCTTCTCCTTATACGCCTTCAGGCGCGCGCTGGTGCCAGTCCGTGGCTTGCTGGTACTGGTGCGCGATGTTCAGCAGCTTGGCTTCGCTGAAGTAGTTACCGATGATCTGCAGGCCGACCGGGCGCTTGGCGTTTCGCATTGCTCCTTCCTTGGCCTGACCGAAACCGACAGGAATTGACATCCCGGGCAGGCCGGCCAGGCTGGTCGACAGCGTGAAGATGTCGGCCAGGTAGTTGGCGACCGGGTCGTCCGATTTCGCGCCCAGGTCCCAGGCCACGGTCGGGGCCACCGGGCCCATGATGACGTCGCACTTGTCCTTGAAGGCGGCCTGGAAGTCGTCGGCGATCAAACGGCGGATCTTCTGCGCCTGCACGTAGTAGGCGTCGTAGTAGCCGTGGCACAGCACGTAGGTGCCGACCATGATGCGGCGCTGGACTTCCTTGCCGAAGCCTTCCGCGCGCGTTTTCTTGTACATGTCCTGCAGGTCCTTGTACTCCGGCGTGCGGTAGCCGTAGCGCACGCCGTCGAAGCGCGACAGGTTGGACGAGGCCTCTGCCGGCGCGATGATGTAGTAGACCGGGATCGACAGCGAGGTTTTCGGCAGCGAGATCTCGACCAGGGTTGCGCCCAGCTTGACGAACTGGTCCAGCGCGGCGCGCACGGCCTGCTCGACGTCGCTGGCCAGGCCTTCGCCGAAGTACTCTTTCGGCACGCCGATGCGCAGGCCGGTCAGCGGCTGATTCAGTTCGCGGGTGAAGTCTTCGCGCGCATTGCCCTGCTCAGGGGTGAGACTGGTCGAGTCGCGCTGGTCGAAGCCGACCATTTCGTTCAGCAGCAGGGCGCAATCCTCGGCGGTGCGCGCCATCGGGCCGCCCTGGTCGAGCGAGGAGGCGAAGGCGATCATGCCGAAGCGCGACACGCGGCCGTAGGTCGGCTTGATGCCGGTGATGCCGCAGAAGGCGGCCGGCTGGCGGATCGAGCCGCCGGTGTCGGTGCCGGTCGCGGCCGGCGCCAGGCGCGCGGCGATCGCGGCGGCCGAGCCGCCCGACGAACCGCCCGGCACGGCCAGCAGATCCCAGGGGTTCTTCACGGCGCCGAAGGCCGAGTTCTCGTTGGCCGAGCCCATCGCGAATTCGTCGCAGTTCAGCTTGCCCAAGGTGACCATGCCGGCGTCGCCGAACTTCGTGACCACGGTCGCGTCGAACGGACTGACGTAATTTCCCAACATTTTCGAGGCGGCGGTCGAGCGCCAGCCCTTGGTGACGAAGATGTCCTTGTGCGCGATCGGAATGCCGGTCAGCGGGCCGGCCGAGCCTTCTGCGAAGCGCGCGTCGGCCGCCTTCGCCTGGGCCAGCGACAGCTCGGTATCGACGTGCAGGAAGGCGTTGTGCTGGCTCGCGGCAATGCGGTCGAGGTAGTGCCGGGTCAGCTCGGTCGACGAGATCTGTTTCGAATGCAGGAGCGTCGAGAGCTCTTTAATGGTCTTGTTGTGCATAATTCAGAGAATCCCCAGCTTTGTTTATTCGATGACTTTCGGCACCAGGTACAAACCGTCCTGGGTTTTCGGGGCCGGCGCCTGGTACTCGGCGCGGTGGTCTTCCTCGGACACCACGTCCTCGCGCAGGCGCAGCGGCAGTGCGAGAATGGCGGACAGAGGCTGGGCCAGCGGCTCGACGCCGGTGGTGTCGACGGCCTGCATCTGCTCGGCGAGGGCAAAAATGCCGTTCAGTTCGTTCAGGGCGATCTCTGCGTGAGCCTCGTCCATATCGAGCTGGGCCAGGTTGGCGATCCGTTTTACGTCTGAGAGAGTCAGGGACATGGCATAGGGCGCGGCTCGGCGCCGCGTTCAAGGATGGTTGTGCGAATAATGAAATTTGGTTAACGGCTTGCTAAAGCTGATAAATGCTTGCTAATACCGTCGAACTCGCAGGCTGATATAGGGGCGATTCCACCCGTTTTTCAGCGTTTAATCGGCAAATTATAAGGTAGAATGGCGGGCTAATGCGTTCTCCGGCGCCGAAAGCAGACGGACCGCGCATGAAAGCCCGCGGTGCGGATTCATCAATCGCGGCGAGGATTCCCCGATTAATGTTTGGGATCTCGATCATCGAGGTCCGCTTTAGGCGCACTTGGATGCGCATCAGGACACACATGTTTGGTTTTGTTACGCAGCTTTTTTCGAACGATCTGGCGATCGACCTGGGTACCGCGAATACCCTGATCTATGTCCGTGGCCAGGGCATCGTGCTGGATGAACCCTCGGTCGTCGCGATCCGCCAGGAAGGCGGCCCGAACGGCAAGAAGACGATCCAGGCGGTCGGCAAGGAAGCAAAGCAGATGCTGGGCAAGGTGCCCGGCAACATCGAAGCGATCCGGCCGATGAAGGATGGCGTGATTGCCGACTTCACCGTCACCGAGCAGATGCTGAAGCAGTTCATCCGCATGGTGCACGACTCCAAATTCCTGCGCCCGTCGCCGCGCATCATCATCTGCGTGCCTTGTGGTTCGACCCAGGTCGAGCGCCGCGCGATCCGCGAATCGGCGCTGGGCGCCGGCGCCCGCCAGGTCTACCTGATCGAGGAGCCGATGGCTGCCGCGATCGGCGCCGGCCTGCCTGTTTCCGAAGCGACCGGCTCGATGGTGGTCGACATCGGCGGCGGCACCACCGAAGTCGGCATCATCTCGCTGGGCGGCATGGTCTACAAGGGCTCGGTGCGCGTGGGCGGCGACAAGTTCGACGAAGCCATCGTCAACTACATCCGCCGCAACTACGGCATGCTGATCGGCGAGCAGACTGCGGAGTCGATCAAGAAGGCCATAGGTTCGGCCTTCCCTGGTTCCGAAGTCAAGGAAATGGAAGTCAAGGGCCGCAACCTGTCCGAAGGCATCCCGCGTTCCTTCACCATCTCGAGCAACGAGATCCTGGAAGCCCTGACCGACCCGCTGAACAACATCGTCTCCGCCGTCAAGAACGCGCTCGAGATGGCGCCGCCGGAACTGGGTGCGGACATCGCCGAGAAGGGCATGATGCTGACCGGCGGCGGCGCGCTGCTGCGCGACCTCGACCGCCTGCTGATGGAAGAGACCGGCCTGCCGGTGCTGGTCGCGGAAGATCCGCTGACCTGCGTGGTGCGCGGTTCGGGCATGGCGCTCGAGCGCATGGACAAGCTGGGCTCGATCTTCTCGTACGAGTAAGCCGGGATTACATTGCGAAGACAGGCTGCGCGGATCGCTCCGCGCGTCCTGTCTTCTGCCATGTTAGTGTGTCTTCACGTCGGCGCCCGGCCCCGTCCCGCGGTCGCCCTCATTATTGGAAGTCATGGAATACAGTCCTCCGCCGCTCTTCAAGCAAGGCGCTCCCGCCAGGGTCAAGGTGACAGTGTTCGCTCTCATCTCGATCGCACTGCTTGTCGTCGACGCGCGGTTTCATGCGCTCACCGCCGTGCGCCAGGTCGCGGCCACGGTCCTTTATCCTTTCCAGATGGTTGCCCTGATGCCGCGCGATGCGATCAGCAACATGGGCAATTATTTTTCATCGATTTCCGCGCTGCAGAAGGAAGTCCGTGACCTGAAGAGCCAGCAGGTGGCGATGGCCCAGGCCATGCAGCAGGCCCAGCTCCAGATGGCCGAGAACGGCCACCTGCGCAAGCTGATGGATGCGCGCGAACACCTGCCGGTGCGCTCGATGATGAGCGAGATTTTGTATGACGCACGCGATCCGGCCACCCGCCGCGTGGTGCTCGACCGCGGCGCCCTCAACGGCGTCAAGCTCGGCCTGCCCGTGATCGACAACGCCGGCGTGGTCGGCCAGGTCACCCGCGTGTTCCCGCTCACCTCCGAAGTGACCCTGCTGACCGACAAGGAGCAGGCGATTCCGGTACAGGTGCTGAGAAACGGCCTGCGCAGCGTGGCCTACGGCCGCGGTCAGACCGGCCAGCTGGACCTGCGCTTCGTCGCGCCGAACGCCGACATCCAGGTCGGCGACGTGCTGGTCACCTCCGGCCTGGACGGCATGTACCCGGCCGGCCTGGCGGTGGCCAAGGTGAGCCAGGTCGAGAGCGTGGCCCAGGGCGCCTTCGGGCGCGTGGTGTGCCAGCCGCTGGCCGGCATCGACCGCCACCGCCAGCTGCTGATCGTGCTGTCCGACCAGCCGGCCCAGCCGCGTCCGGCCGCCGAAGCGCCCAAGAACACCGGCAACAACGCGCCGCGCCGCAACCTGCCGAAGATGGAGCCGATCCCGCTGCCGCCGCTGCCTGCGCAGCCGCTGCCGCCGGCCGTGCCGCCTGCGCAGCAGCCCGGCCAGCAGCCGGCCGCCGGCGCGCCGAACGCCGCTGTACCAGGCGGCGTCCCGGCAGGCACCGCGCCGGGTACGCCAAGCGCCGCGCCGGCCACGTCGCCCGCCACGCAGAACCGCGCTCCTGCGCAGGCCACGACGCCCGCTGGTCAGAACCGCGCGCCTGCACCGGCGCGCGTCACGCCGCCCGCCGCGCCAGCCGCCGGCGCTCCCGCCGCGCC
>NZ_JBWKQA010000013.1:0-21868 GCF_059418525.1 Telluria sp. GW821-FHT07G12
GCGCGGGCCCGGCCGGCGCCGCGGCAGGCGCCGCGGCCGTTGCGGCGGGCTGCGGCGCGGCCTCCTGTGTCGTCGGCGCAGGCGGCGCGGTCTCGTTGTCTGGAAGCGGCGCGGCGGGTGCGGACGCTCGCGGCTCGGCCTGCGCCAGCGGCGGCGGCACGGATGCCGCGTCGTTGCGCGCGCGGTCGCCGGACTGCGGCAGAGTCAGCACGATGTGGTCGTAGGAGCCGGAGTCGCGCAGCTCGGCGAACAGGGCCAGTGCGACGGCCAGCAGCAGCGCGCCGCCGCCCGCGGCGATCGCCCAGCGCTGCCAGCGCGACAGGCCGCCGATGCGCGGGCTGGCCGGGCCGGGCTCGCGCATGAAGGAGGGCAGCGGGTCGGCGGCCGCGGCGGCCGGCATGGGCGGCATCACCGGCATCGTCGGAGTAGCCGGTGTGGCCGGAGGAGTAGCGGACATGATCTTCACGCCCTGCGCAGGGGCCGCGAACGGCGCGTCCAGCGGCACCGGAGTCGGCATGGCGCCCGGCGCCGCCGGTCCGAGCGAGACGATGCCGAGGATGTGGCGCAGCTCGTCGATGGTGCGGGGGCGCTCGGCGGGATCGCTGGACATGCAGCGGTCGACCGCGGTGACCAGGGAATCGCTGTAGCCTTCCAGGTTGCGGCCGCGCAGCGGGCCGGCCGGCGCCAGTTCGCGCGTGATCGCAAAATGCACGAGGCGCCCGAGGGCCGCGAGGTCGGACTCTTCGTCCGGCTCGCCGTCGGTCACGGCGGACGGCAACAGCAGCGGCTCGCCATTGTCGTGGAAGACGACGGTATCCGGCGTGATCGCCCGATGCGGCATGTGCATCGCGTACTGCAGTTCGAGCGACTGCAGGATCTGGCGGAAGATTTTGCGGCACCAGACCTCGTTGACCTGCGCGGGATCGTGTTCGACGATGTCCCTGACGGTACGGCCTTCGAGGCCCTGCTGCTCTGGTCCGATGATGAGTGTGCTGGTCATTTTGCTAACCTATATTTGTAGCAAATCATGCCAGATTTACGGGGGAGATGCCCCGCAGTGGTCTCAACCGTGCGCGCCTGTTACGCACGGTTACAACTCAGCAGTATCGGAGGGTGCGTATCAGACGTCGATGAAACGCATCTTGAAGTTGCGGCCCTTGATGGCGCCGAACTCCGGGCCCAGCGGATTGCCGCCGTTCAGGCGTTCGAAAGCCTGTTCGGCGACGCGGCGGTCAAGCGCCACGTAGCTGAAGAATTCGCCGATCTGGATCTTTCCGACCTGGTCCTTGTGCAGGCCGGCGTCGCCGGTGAGGGCGCCCAGCAGGTCGCCGGGACGCAGCTTGTCCTTCTTACCGCCGGCAATGCTGAGCGTCATCATCGCGGCCGGTCCGTCGGGGTAGGTGTCGTCGCCGAGCTCGGCCAGCGGGTGCCACTCGGCGTCGGTCTGCTGGTATTCCTCGATCAGCTTCACCCATTTCTTTTCGTTCGGCGCGACCAGTGTCAGCGCCTGGCCGCTCTCGCCGGCGCGGCCGGTGCGGCCGATGCGGTGCACGTGCACTTCCGGGTCCTTGGAGACGTCGACGTTGATCACGGCTTCCATGCCGGCGACGTCGATGCCGCGTGCGGCGACGTCGGTCGCGGCCAGCACCGTGCAGCTGCGGTTGGCGAACATGGCCAGGGTCTCGTCGCGGTCGCGCTGTTCCATCTCGCCGTACAGCGCGCGCGCCGACCAGCCCTGCTCGCGCAGGTAGTCGGCCAGTTCCTTGCAGCGCGCCTTGGTATTGCAGAACAGGATCGCCGACGAAGGGCGGAAGTGCGCCAGCAGGCGCGCCGCCGCTTCGAAGCGGTTGTCGAAGCCGATTTCATAGAATTGCTGGGCGATGCGGGCCGGCTCGTGGCGGGTCTCGACCGCGACTTCTTCCGGCTCGCTCAGGAAGCGCGCGGTGGCCTGGCGGATGTCGTCCGGGTAGGTGGCCGAGAACAGCAGGGTCTGGCGGTGCGAGGGGCAGGCGTGCACGATGGCCGCGATCTCGTCATAGAAACCCATGTCGGTCATGCGGTCGGCTTCATCCAGCACAAGGGTGCGCAGGCGCGCCAGGTCCAGGGTGCCCTTGCCCAGGTGGTCGCGGATGCGGCCCGGCGTGCCGACCACGATGTGGGCGCCGAATTCGAGCGACGCGATCTGCGGTCGCATCGGCATGCCGCCGGTGAGGGTGACGATTTTCACGTTGCCGATCCCGCGCGCCAGGCGCCGCAGCTCGTTCGCTACCTGGTCGGCCAGCTCGCGGGTCGGGCACAGCACCATGCCCTGCACCGCGAACAGCGCCTGGTTCAGGCGCAGCAGCATGCCGATGCCGAAGGCGGCGGTCTTGCCGCTGCCGGTCTTCGCCTGCGCGATCAGGTCGCGCCCGCCCAGCGCCAGCGGCAGGGTGGCGGCTTGCACTGGGGTCATCTCGTGGTAGCCGAGCTGGGTCAGGTTGGCGAGGAAGGGGGCGGGGAGCTGGAGGGCGGCGAAGGAGGTGTCGGACATGGGAAGGCCGTAGCGTAATTAAGTGATGAGCGGAGCCGAAAAATGTGCATTGTCATGCCGGGCATTGCCCGACCTGACTTCCCGCGGAAGCGGGAATCTATGCTCAGGTGGCCGAAGACGCTCAGTATGGGTTCCCGCCTGCGCGGGAACGACGAAAGTAATGTAGCTTACGCCGCCGGCTTCCAAACCGGCAAGCCGGTCAAATCCAGATCCGGATCCGAATTCCACACCGGCAGCCCGGTGGCGTCGGTCTGGTTCAAATCCAGCAGAGGAATCTGTTCCTGCTTGAGAGTGCTGCGGCGGGTGCGCTGGGCGGGGCGCTTGGGTTCGGGAGCAAGAACCTCGACCGGTGCGGCCGGCTCGAAGCCCGGCAGGTCGAAGGTGGCGTTGTCTTTCTTGTCTCTCATGCGCTGCGCTGGCCCAGAAAACAAAAGCCCGGCTCAAGAGTCGGGCTTCTGTCGTACAGTATTTGGTTGCGGGGACAGGATTTGAACCTGTGACCTTCGGGTTATGAGCCCGACGAGCTGCCAGACTGCTCCACCCCGCGTCTGAGAACGCTATTGTATCGCTTCCTGGCCTGAAGTGCAAATCAGGCTACTGCTGCTCCCTCGGGCGACGCTCAGGCGACGCTTAAGCGCCACAGCGAGGTCACCTCGAGCGTGCGCGCGGCCGCCAGCGGGTCGTCCGGATCGGACGCCTTCGGATGCACGGGGCGGATGTCGTGGCGTCCCGCAACCTGCAGGCCGGCGCCGGCTATCCAGCCCAGCAGCTGTTCGCGCGAACGCAGGCCCAGGTGCTCGGCCAGGTCGGACAGGATCAGCCAGCCCTCGCCGCCGTCCAGCAGATGTTCCTTCAGGCCGGCCAGGAAGCCGCGCAGCATGCGGCTGTCCGGATCGTAGATCGCATATTCGATCGCGGAACTCGGCTTGCCGGGCAGCCAGGGCGGATTGCAGACCACCAGGCCGGCGCGGCCTTCCGGGAACAGATCGGCCTTCACCACCTCGACCTGGCCTTGCAGGCCGAGGCGCTCGATATTCGCGCGGGCGCAGCCCAGCGCGCGCTCGTCCATGTCGGTCGCGATCACGCCCTGCAGGCCGCGATGCGCCAGCACCGCCGACAGCACGCCGGTGCCGGCGCCGATATCGAAGGCCAGCGCGACGCCGGCGGGCAGGGGCGCCTGCGCAACCAGTTCGACGTATTCGCCGCGCACCGGCGAGAACACGCCATACCAGGGGTGGATACGCTCATCCAGGGCCGGAATGAACACGCCCTTGCGGCGCCATTCGTGGGCGCCGATCACGCCCAGCAGTTCGCGCAGCGAAGCGACGAAAGGCTCGCTGGCAGGGCCATAGGCCTCGGTACACGCGTCCTTCACGTCGGGCGCCCGGCGCAGCGGGATCGTGTAATCGCCGTCGAAGGGAATCAGCAGCATCGCCAGCGTACGGGCGCGCTGCAGCTGGGCCAGGCGGTGGCGGTGGAACTGTTCGGTCAGGGTCGCCGGTTTGGCGGCGGCTTTGGCACGCTTGGCCCGTCCGCCCTTGTGCTCGATGCGGCGCACCAGCGCCTGCACCAGCTGGCGCGCGTTCTGGAAATCGCCGCGCCACAGCAGGCCGGTGCCTTCCAGCGCCAGGCGATAAGCCGTGTCGGCGTTCATCGTATCGTCGGCCAGCACGAGCTTCTTCGGCGCCGGCCAGCCGCTCTCCGAGCGCCACAGCGCCAAGCGCTCCTCGCCGTTCTCGATCCAGTGGATGCGTTGGGAGTCCAAGGGGCGCCCGATCAATGGTGGTGGTGCCAGTGAAGCTCGTTCGACTCGACGTAGGACTTCACGGCCTCCGGATTGCCGGTGGCGTGGCGCTTGATCTCGCCGCATTCGCAAATGCCCTGGTAGGGCTGGATGTGCGAGCAGGCCGAGACTTTTTGCAGGGTGACCTTGACCGGCTTGGCGCATTTGGCGCACTTGAAGGTCAGGAAGCGGGCGGGTTTGTTCATGATTGGACGTGCTTGGGGAAAGGGGCGCATTTTAGCATCGCACACTATTGCACCGTGATTGCGCTGCTGCCCCCGCCGGCCGGCCGCACCAGCACCTTGGTCGAGATCCGCTCCGTCATTTCCTGCACGTGCGAGATGACGCCGACCTTGCGGCCCAGCGACTGCAGCGCGTCCAGCGCATCCATGGCCACACCCAGGGTGTCGCTATCGAGGCTGCCGAAGCCTTCGTCGATGAACAGCGACTCGACCTTCACCCGGTTCGACGAGAGGGACGCCAGGCCCAGCGCCAGCGCCAGCGAGACCAGGAAGGATTCGCCGCCCGACAGCGAGTTCACCGAGCGGATCTCGCCGCCCATGTCCTGGTCGCGCACCATCAGCGCCAGCGAGGGGCCGGCTTGGCTGGCGACGCGCTCCAGGCGGTAACGCCGCGCCAGCTGGGCCAGGTGGATGTTGGCGTAGCCGAGCAGGACGTCCAGCGTGAACTGCTGGGCGTAATTGCGGAATTTCTTGCCGTCGGCGGAACCGATCAGCTCCGCCATCTTCGCCCAGCGCTCTTCGATGGCGCGCTGGCGCTCGATCTCGCCCATCATCGATCGTGCCCGTTCGCGCCGCTGCTCGTCTTCGCGGATGCGTACGGCCAGGCTGGCGGCCGCCTCGTGCACCGTGCGGCGCTCGGCCTGCACGCTGTCGAGCAGGCGCGCCAGGGCGTCCGCATGCGCCGGGGCTTCGGCATCCGGTGCGTCGGCCGGTCCGGCCACGGCCGGCAGCGCCGCCTGCTGCCGCACATGATGCTCACGCTGCCCGCGCCGTTCGGCCAGCACCGCGGCCGCCTGGCGGGCCCGGCCATCCAGTTCCAGCAGGGCGTCGCGTTCCTGGGCGATGCGCGCCGCGCCCACCGCCAGCAGGCTGGCCAGCTGCTGTTCGTTCTCGACCGGTTCGAGACCGGGATCGCTGCCGGCAAAGTCCTCGATCCATTGCGCCAGGCGGGTCGCCGCATCGGCGGACGCGCCCTGCAGATCGGCGATGCGGCCCAGGGCCTGGGCCTGGGCGGCGCGCACGCGGGCTTCCAGCTGGGCCGACTGCAGGCTGGCCGCCTGGCAGGCCGCCACCGACTGGCGCGCCGACGCCACCGCGGCGCCCAGTGCCTGCTCGACCTCGACCGCCTTGCGGCCCTCGAACAGGACGGCGCGTTCCTCGCGGCGTTCGCGCAGCTCGGCGTCGATGCGCTCGAAGTCCTGGCGGGCGCTGTCGCGCTGGCGCAGGGCCTGCACGACGCGTTCGTCCAGCGCGGATTGACCGGCGGCCAGGGTGTCGATATTCGCGGCCAGACGCGCCTGCAGCGCCGAGCGCTCCTGCCATTCCCTGGCCTGGGCTGCGCGCGCATTGCGCCAGCCGGATGGATCCCGTTCCCAGGCGCGTTGCCAGCCGTCGCCGCAGGCATCGCTCAGCACCGGGTCGAGTTCCTGCAGCAGGGCAGCCAGGCTGCCGGCGGCGGCATCGCGCCGCGCGGACAGGCCGGCGATGTCGGCATCCAGCTTTGCCAGCTGGCCTTGGGCGTTCTGCGCCGCCTGCAACAGGCGCGCGTGTTCGGCATTGGTCTGGTCCCAGGCCTGCTGGGCGGCGTCGCGTGCGAGCCGGGCGCGGCCCAGCCCCTGGTCGCGCGCATCCAGCGCATCGAGGTCGGCGCGCAGGCGGGTAGCCTGGCTGGCGAACCAGGCCTGGCGTCCGGCTTCCGCGGGAGCGTCCGCCGCCAGCTCGCTGTCCTGCCATTCATCTTCCAGTTGCGCGACGTCGGCGGCGAAGGCTTCGCGCTCGCGGCCCAGCTGCGCCAGTTTTTCGCTGGCCGCGTCGGCGGCCGCGCGCTGCTCCGCCTGCAGGTTCAGGTTGTCGCGCTGCTCGCGGCGGCGCGCAGCCAGTTCGTCGGCCAGGTTGGCCAGCACCGCATGCAGGCGCTCGTCCTGGTGGCGGTAGGGGTGGTCCTCGGCGCCGCAGACCGGGCAGGGATCGCCGTCGACCAGGGTCGCGCGCAGGCTCTCGACGCCGTCGGCGCAGGCCAGCTGGGCGCCCTTGAGCAGGCGCTCGGCCTGGCTCACCTGGGCGTCCAGTGCGATGCCGGCGGCGCGTGCCGCCTCCAGCGCTTCCTGGGCGGTGCTGCGGGCGCTTGTTGCCTGGCGCGCACCGGCGTCCAGCTCGGCCAGGCGCTGGCGGGCATTCCGCAACACGTTCCAGGTCTGTTCCAGCGCGGCCAGGCGCTCGCGGCGCGCGTCCAGCTGGCGGCGTTCGTCGCGCCAGGCGTCGTCGTCGATGCCGGCCAGGGCTTCGCCGGCGGCGCGGCGCGCTTCGTCGCGGGTGGCCAGCAGCGCGGTCGCGGATTCGAGGGCGACGGCGGTGCGCTGGGCGGCGTTGGCCGCCTGCTCGGCGCCGGTCCTGGCGGCGTCCAGGGCCGCCGCGGACTGGGCGTCGAGCCGCGCGGCTTCCTCGGCCTGCACCAGGCGCTGTTCCCAGCGCGACCATTGGACCGCCAGGCCTTCCAGCGCGCGCTGGCCGTCCAGCCAGGCGATGGTGGCCTGCAGCGATTCGCGGGCGGCGGCCAGTTCGCGGGCCTTCGCCTGCTGCTGCGTCTCGGCTTTTGCCGCTTCATCGATGGCCTGGTCGCGCGCGCTGCGCGCCTTGGCATGCGCGGGCACCAGGGTGTCGAGGGTCGCATCGAGGGCCTTGGCGCGGTCCAGCTGCGGGCCGGCGGCGCGCAGGGCTTCCTCGGCCGCTTCGAGCTTGCGCTCGGCCTCGATCTGGCCGCGCAGCGCTTCCTGCTGGGCTGCCAGCGCACGTGCCAGTTCCTGTTCGCCGGACGCCAGTTGCGTCTGTGCCTGGCGCTGCTCGTCGGCCAGGCGCGCGAGGTCGGCCATCAGCGGGCGCGCCGGCTGCACGGCATCCAGCGTGGCCAGGCGCCGGCGCCGTTCGCCCGCGCCGTCCACGTCGGCCTGGGCGGCGGCCAGCGCGGCTTCGGCGGCGGTCTCCGCCGATTTCAAACGGGCCAGCTCCTGGTGCCAGCGCAGGCGTTCTTCCAGCGCGGCGCGGCGGGCGTCGACCTGCTCGAGCTGCCGCGTGGCCTGCGCATGCTGCGTTTCGAGCTCCTCGCGTTCGGCGGGCGAGAGCGGGGCCTGGTCCTGCAGGCGCGAGCTCAGGCGGCGCATCGCTTCCTGCTCCTGGCGCCAGCGCTCGAAGGCGCGGCGCGAGATCTCGCTGTAGACGGCGCTGCCGGTCAGGGTCTCGAGCAGTTCGCCGCGCTCGTTCTCGTCGGTGCGCAGGAAGGCCGAGAACTCGTTCTGGGCCAGCAGCACCGAGCGCGTGAACTGTTCGAAGGAGAGGCCGATGCGGCGCTCGATCTCGCCCAGCACCTCGGTCTTGGTGGCGCCGATCGGGTTCAAGTCCGGCAGGCGCTGCAGGCTCATGGTAACGGGCTGCAGGGCGCCGCCGGCGCGGTTGCGCGAACGGCGCACGCTCCAGCGCGCCCGGTAGCGGCCCTCGTCGTTGCCGACGAAGTCGACTTCGGCATGGGCCTCGGCGGTGCCGCGCCGCAGCAGGGTGCGGCGGTCCTGCACCGACAGGACATCGTCGCCGACGTCGGGCAGGAAGTTGCCGGCGCGCGGACCCTTGAGCAGGCGCGGGGTGGCGTCGTACAGGGCCAGGCACAGGGCGTCGAGCAGGGTGCTCTTGCCGGCGCCGGTGGGGCCGCTGATGGCGAACAGGCCGCTCGATACCAGCGGCTCCTTCTCGAAGTCGACCTCGAACTCGCCGGCCAGCGAGGCCAGGTTCTTGCCGCCGATGCGAAGGATCTTCATAGTTCCCCCGTCATCAGTTCGGCGAAAGCGGCCAGCTGGTCGTCAGGCGCATCCTCGCCAAAGCGCTGCTGCCACAGGCGGCGGAAGATGTCGTCAGGCTGCAGCTGGGCCAGCTGGTCCAGGCTCAGGGCCGCGTTCACACCCGGCGCGGTGACCACTTTGCGGGTAGGCTCGATCTTCGCCAGGCGCACCGGCTTGCCTTCCAGCGCCGCCTCGACCTGGGCACGGAGGCTGGGCTCGGGACCGTCCAGCAGCACCCGCACTTCCAGGTAGGGCTGCTCGTGCAGCGGCGCGTCCGGCAGGTCCAGGCCCACCAGCTCGGCGATCACCTGTTTCAAGGGCGCCGGCTGGGCCGGCACGCGCAGCAGGTCGACGGCGCGCGGCACGTGCAGGGGCACGACGTCCTTCGCTTTGGCGCCATCGAGGTCGATGCGCAGCACCTGGTGCTGGTAGCCGATTTCCGCGAACGACAGCGGCAGCGGGCTGCCGCAATAGCGCAGGTGTTCCTGCTTGCCGACCTTTTGCGCCAGGTGCAGGTGGCCCAGCGCGGCATAGGCGATGCCGGGATCGAACATGGAGGAGGGCAGGGCCTCGGTGCCGCCGATCAGGATGCGGCGCTCGGAGTCCGGCGAGGAATCGCCGCCCACCATGTGGCAATGGCCCATCGCGAGAATCGCCTCGCCGTTCGCGCAGCGCGAGCGCGCCAGCGCGTAGGCCTGCTGGTAGAGCAGGGCGATGCCGGACAGGTAGGCGTCGATGGCCGCATTCTCGGCCTCATTGCCGGCATCCACGCGCGGCACGTCGCCGGGACGCAGGAAGGGAATCGCCACGCACCAGGCCCGGACCTCGCCGTCGCGGCCGGTCAGCGGCACCACCATGCGTTCGATGTCGATCCTGCCTTCGGCATCGCGCACGGCGTGGCCGACCACGCGGGTGCCGTGGGCTTCGAGCAGCGGGCCTGGCGCTTCCAGGCGGCCCGGCGAATCGTGGTTGCCGGCGACGATGACGATGTCCAGCTGCGGCGACCTGGCCCGCGCCTGCTGCAGGAAGCGGTAGAGCTGGCGCTGCGAGGCAGCCGAAGGGTTCGAGTTGTCGAAGATGTCACCCGCGATCAGCAAGGCATCGGCCTGCTCGGCCACGATGGTCTCGAGCAGCCAGTCGAGGAAACGCTGGTGTTCGTAGGTCCGGTCGAAGTTGTGCAGGGTCTGGCCGAGGTGCCAGTCGGAGGTGTGCAGCAGCCGCATGGATTTCTTACAGGAAGATAGAACCTATCTCAGTAGGGATGAGTCGTTGCTGACGCGCCTGACAAGCGGGTGCTGCGTTGCTCGTCGTTGCATGGCTGGGCCATGCGGCCTCCTCGCGCCTTGCCCGCGCTTGTCATGCATCGTCATCAACTTCCTCCTCCCCCCTGAGATAGGTTCTGGGTGAGCCAGGGCGCTCACTATAGCGCAGACAGCATCGCCATGACAAAAGTTCTCGGACAGATGAGCAAGCTGACAATAGCTCTAATAAAATAGGCGAATGAGCGAACCCACCCTTAGCCTGGGCGCCGCGCGCGCCCTGCACCTGGCGGCCCAGGGCATGCTGCAGCCGCGCCGCGCCCGCGCCGGCAAGGACGACGTGCTGGCCGCGATCCGCCGCATGGGCGTGCTGCAGATCGACACCATCAGCGTGGTCGCGCGCAGCCCTTATTTAGTACTGTGGAGCCGCCTGGGCGACTATGAGCCGGCCTGGCTCGAGCAGCTGCTGGCCGAGGGCAGGCTGTTCGAGTACTGGGCTCACGAGGCCTGCTTCATTCCGGTCGAGGACTATGGCCTGTACCGCCATCGCATGCTCGATCCGCACTCGATGGGCTGGAAGTCCGGCGCGTCCTGGATGAAGGGGCATGCCGAGCAGGTCGACCATGTGCTCGAACACATCCGCGTGAACGGCGCGACCCGCGCAGCGGATTTCGAACGCACCGACGGCAAGGCCGGCGGCTGGTGGGAGTGGAAGCCCGAGAAGCGCTCGCTGGAAGCGCTGTTCACGGCCGGCAAGGTGATGGTCGCGCGGCGTCACAACTTCCATCGGGTCTACGACCTCGCCGAACGCGTGCTGCCCTGGGACGACAGCCGGACCCCGACCATGCCCGAGGTCCAGCGCGAATTCGTGCTGCGCGCCGTGAAGGCGCTGGGGCTGGCGAAGGCGGCCTGGATCCCGGATTACCACCGCACACGCCCGCCGCACCTGGCGCTGCAGTCGCTGGTGGACGAAGGCCTGCTGCTGCGCGCCCGCGTCGAGGGCTGGAAGGAGCCGGTGTTCGTGCACCCCGACCACGCCGCGCTGCTCGACGACGCGTCGCAGGGGCGCCTGAACCCGACCGTGACCACGCTGCTGTCGCCCTTCGATCCCATCGTCTGGGACCGGCGCCGCGCGCTCGAGCTGTTCGGCTTCGATTACCGCCTGGAGTGCTACACCCCGGCCGAAAAACGCCAGTACGGCTACTTCACGCTGCCGGTGCTGCGCCGCGGACAGCTGATCGGGCGCATCGACGCCAAGGCGCACCGCGCGGCCGGGCTGTTCGAGCTGAAGTCGGTCGCTTTCGAGAGCGGCGTGCGTCCGAGCGAGCGCCTGCTGCGCGACCTGGCGGCGGCGGTGGCGCGCTGCGCACGCTGGCACGGCTGCCCGGCGGTCGAGGTGACGCGCACCATTCCCGAAGGCTTCGCCGCACCCCTGCGCAACCTGCTTACCATGCCGCAACAGGCCGCCGCCTGAGCTGTTTCTTCCGCCCCCTCCGATGGGGGCGGGAGCCCTTGCGGTTTGTGCCAGATCAAACCTGGCTCCGGGACCCGTCCGTACACTAGGTGCTCTTTCAGGCCGATGACAACGACTACAGGGTCCAACCCTTCCTTCAGGCCTGTTCAAAACATATGCCTCCCATCCAGGTTCTTGCCCCGACCATGCCGGTCAGGCTGAACTTTGTGTTGGCGAAAAACTGAGCGGAGACCGAATGCTGACGTCAACCTACACTCTCGTTGCCCTGTCCGTGGAACAGACCACCGTGCGCTCGGCGCTGCAGTCGCTGCTACGCATGCTGCATGCCTTGCCTGACGAAGATGGCGTCCTGGCGCCCGGCCAGGCGGCCCAGCTGTGCACGGAGCTGCGCCAGGTGGTCGACGATTGCCACTGGCGCAAGCTGGACAAGTTCCTGGTGCCGGCTCTGCGCCGCGTGTCGTGCGCGGCCGATGGCCTGCTGCACGATCTCGAGCAGATCAGCCGCGCCGCCGCCGATGCGCTGGCCGCCGCCGAAGCCTGCGTCGATGCGGGCGCCCGCGGCGTCGACCGCGACAGCTACCATGAAGCCATCGAGCGCTGCGTCGAAGCCCTGCGCTGCCGCCTCGAACGCGAGGAGCACGAGCTGTTTCCGCTGGCCCGGAGCCTGGTGCGCGGCGAGGCCTGGTTCGCGATCGCCAACCAGATGCTGGCGCACGACGCCGTCGCCCGCGAACGGCGCGGGGCAGGGCGGCGCGGCTGCGTCGAGGCGATCGAAGCGCGCCGCGCGCCGTATGAGCGGCCTGCACCTGCCCACGCCCAGACGCACGGTGCGGCGGGCGCCGAATTCGGGCGGCGCTACGCCACGCTCTCCCTCTTGCACTGATGCGCTGTCCGCACGCGCCAGTCCGGCGGCGCGAGGCCATCAGGTTTCTTGTTATGATGGCGATTTTGGAAGTGCGATTTCATCATGTTCGAGTTCCTATTCAAGCGGCCGGGCGACAACAAGCCCGGCGACAAGCAGCCGGCCGGACAGGAGGCGCGAGCGGAACAGGCCGCCTCTACGGGGCCGGGCGCAGCGAGCCCGGGCGCCGGTGCGACCCCGCAGCGCGCGCTGCAGGCCGAAAAGCTGAGCCAGCTCCAGGGCGACGAGGCCGCCGCGGTGGAATTCATCCTCCAATGCGAATTTTCCGAGCTGCGCCTGAGCGCGGCCGAATTCATCCATAGCCCCGAACTGCTCGAGCGCGTCCATACCGCGATGCGCAATACCGACCGCCGCGTCGCCAAGCTGATGCAGTCGCGCCTGGACGCCCACCGGCACCGCGAGGCCGAGCACCGGCGCGGCGAGACCATGCTGGAACAGGCGCGCTCGCTGCTCAAGGATGAGCTGCTGACCCCCAATCATGTTGCCGACCTCGACCGCAAGTGGGCGATCATCGCCGCGCCCGAGCTGCAGGAAGAGTTCGGCGGCATCCGCGCCGCGCTGGCCCAGCGCCTGGAAGCCCAGGTGCAGCTGCAGCGCGCCATGATCGACCGCCTGGCCGCCCTGCGCAGGCTGCCATCCGAGCCGCTGCCGGCCGCCGAGCTGGCGGCCAGGCTCGAGACCCTGACCCAGGAACAGGCCCAGGCCCTGCAGGCGCCCGAGCACGCATCGCTGCCGCGCGGCCTGGTGGCCGAAGTCGGCCTCGAAGCCCAGAAGCTGCAGGCCAGCCTGCATGAAATCGAAGCCGGCCAGGCCGCGCTGGCGGCGCGCCAAGCCTTCCTCGCCGCCCGGCAGGAGAAACCCGCCGCCGAGCTGAATCCAGCCGCGCTGCGCAAGGAATGGCACCGCCTGCCGCAGCCGCAGCAGGGCGCGCATCTCGAGGCCATGGCGGCGCTGCAGCAAGGCTTCGACGCCTTGCTGGCGAGCGTGCCGCAGCCGGAAGCGCGCAAGCCGCGCGAGCCGAAGGAAGCTCCTGCCGCCGCCAAGCCGAAAGGCCAGCCCAAGCCCGAGGGCAGGTCGCGTGGCGCCGACCAACACTTCCTCGACACCATCGATGCGATGGAAGCGGCCCTGCAGCAGGGCTCGCTGGGCACCGCCGCCGAGCTCGACAAGGCGCTGAAGGAAGCCCGCGACAAGGGCATGCGCCTGACGCCGGTGCAGTCCGACCGCCTGGCCCATGTGCGCGCCGAGCTCAAGCGCCTGTCCGACTGGGCGCGCTGGGGCGGCAACGTGTCGCGCGAAGAATTGATCAAGTCGGTGGAAGCGCTGCCGACGCAGAACCTGGCGATGAGCGAGCTGGCCAAGAAGGTCGGTACCATGCGCGAACGCTGGAAGGCGCTCGACAGCCTGTCCGGCGCGGCCCCGAAAAGCCTGTGGGAGCGTTTCGACGCCGCCTGCAGCACGGCCTATGCGCCGGCGGCGGCCCACTTCCGCCACTTGGCCGACGAGCGCCACGCCAACGCCGCGCGCGGCCAGGCCCTGATCGACGAGGCGAACGCCGAGATCGCACGCCTGCAGTCGGGCGAAGCCGAATGGAAGCACGTGGCCGGCACCGTGCAGCGCCTGCGCCTGGCCTGGAGCCACCTGGGCGCGATCGACCGCAAGGAAAAGAAACGCCTCGACGCCTTGTTCGCCGACGCCCTGAACACCCTGCAGGGACCGCTGGAAGAGCAGCGCAAGGGCGAGATGGCGGAGCGCGAAGAGATCATCGAGGCCGCCGCCGCCATCGATCCGCACGACCGCCACGCGCTCGACACCATGCGCGCCCTGCAGCAGCGCTGGCAGGAGCATGCGCGTGCGCTGCCGCTCGAGCGCAAGAGCGAGCAGGCGCTGTGGCAGCGTTTCCGCGCGGTCTGCGACGACGTCTTCCAGCGCCGCAAGGAGACCATGCACGAGGCCGACATCGAGCGCCGCGCCCACGAAGCCGCCAAGGAAGCGATCAGCGCGCGCCTGGAAGCGGCAGCTTCGGAGCTCACCCCGGCCACGGCCGGCAAGCTGCTGCGCGACGCCGCGGCCGAGTGGCAGGCGATCGGCCCGGTGCCGCGCGCCCACGAGGCGCGGGTCGAGAAGCGTTACCACGCCGCGGTGGCCCAGATCCAGCACCAGCTGGAAGCGGCCAGACGCGCCGCCGGACTGGCCCAGGCCGGCCAGCTGCGCGACAAGCTGCGCCTGGTGCAGGAAGTGGAGCAGCTGGTCGCCAGTGGCGCCGGTGCCGGCGATGCCGATTGGGAAGCGCGCTGGAATGCCTTGCCGCCGCTCGACGCCGACATGGAACGCGCCCTGCGCGGCCGCTTCGAGGCTGCCCTGCGCGCCCTGCCCGAAGGGCGCGATGGCTATGCCCAGCTGCTGGAGCGCAACCGCGACACGCTGCTGAACGAATTGCTGCGCGCCGAGATCCGCGCCGGCATCGACAGCGGCCCCGAGTTCGCCCGCGAGCGCCTCAAGCTGCAGGTCGAGGTGCTGCAATCCTCGCTCAAGTCCGGCCACGGCGCCGGCCACAAGGGCGGGCAGAAGGATGGACAGAAGGGCGGGCAAGCGAGCGGCGCCGCCCAGCTGCGCGAACTGGCCGCGCTGCCGGCCCTGGTCGACGCCCGCACCGCGTCGCGCATCGAACAGCTGTTCATGCGCCTGGCCCGGGAGGGGAAATGACGCAGGGGTTTGCGCAGTTTTTCAATGAAGTGCGGGTGCAGCAGGACGATTTCGATCTCGGCGCGGAAGTGGCGCGGATGCGCGCGGGCGACCCGCGCATCGGTGCCGTCGTTTCTTTCGTCGGCACGGTGCGTGACCTGAACGAGGGCGCGAAGGTTGCCGAGCTCGAGCTGGAGCATTACCCCGGCATGACCGAGCGCGCGCTGCAGGACATCGTCGAGCAGGCGCGTGCCCGCTGGCCGCTGTACGGCGCGCTGGTCGTGCACCGCGTCGGCCCGATGGCGCCGATGGAGCAGATCGTGCTGGTGGCGGCAAGCGCCGCCCATCGCGGCGAAGCCTTCGCGGCCTGCGAATTCATCATGGATTATCTGAAGACCGAGGCGCCGTTCTGGAAGAAGGAACAGACGCCGGATGGCGCGCGCTGGGTCGATGCGCGCGTCAGCGACGATGCTGCCAGAGCGAAGTGGGCTGACCGATGAGTTGGTTTGCCGTAGGTCTTGGCGCCGCTCTCGGCGCCTGGTTGCGGTGGGGCCTTAGTATTTTCCTGGGGCAATTGCACTCGCACATACAACTCGGCACCCTGATCGCCAACCTGGTGGGCGGCTACCTGATCGGCCTCCTGCTGGGCTTCTTCGGCAGCTATCCGGCCCTGTCGCCGGAATGGCGGCTGTTCGCGATCACCGGCTTCCTCGGCGGCCTGACCACCTTCTCCAGCTTCTCGGGCGAGGCGATGGTGCTGCTGCAGCGGGGCGACTATGGCTGGGCGCTGGCGCATTCCGGCCTGCATCTGCTGGGCTCGATTGCCTTCTGCATTGCGGGATTCGCTACCTGGCGTGCCATAGCCTGATACGGGAGCATGCTGCTGAGCGCGAAGGGCTTTTATGCGATGTCCTTCGTGCTGGTTCTGTTCGCGATCGTTGCAGTGCAGAAAAACGTTCGCGACTTATCCGCCCATCCCGCATCTTGAAATTTGCTTGCCGCATCCCTAACTTGGTTCTAGTTTAAGAACCAACCGAACCACTAGGGGATAACAATATGCGGCAAGACAAATTGACGACCAAGCTCCAGGAAGCACTGGCGGATGCCCAGAGCCTGGCGGTCGGCAACGATAACCAATACATCGAACCGGCGCACCTGCTAAGTGCGCTGCTGAACCAGGACGACGGCAGCGCGCGCTCGCTGCTCCAGCGCGCCGGCGTGAATGTCGGCGCGCTGTCGACCGCGCTGCGCGGCGTGCTGGAGCGCCTGCCCAAGGTGTCCGGCACCGGCGGCGACGTCCAGGTCGGGCGCGAGCTGGTGCAACTGCTGAATTTGGCGGACCGCGAGTCGCAGAAGCGCGGCGACCAGTTCCTGTCCAGCGAAATGGTCCTGCTGGCGCTGCTAGAGGACAAATCCGACGCCGGCCGCCTGGCGCGCGAACACGGGCTGACGAAGAAGGCGCTGGAATCGGCGATCGCGGCCGTGCGCGGCGGCGATGCCTCGGTGAATTCGCAGGATGCCGAGGGCCAGCGCGAAGCGCTCAAGAAATACACCCTCGACCTGACCGAGCGCGCCCGCATGGGCAAGCTGGATCCGGTGATCGGCCGCGACGACGAGATCCGCCGCGCGATCCAGGTACTGCAGCGCCGTACCAAGAACAATCCGGTGCTGATCGGCGAGCCGGGCGTGGGCAAGACCGCCATCGTCGAAGGCCTGGCCCAGCGCATCGTCAACGGCGAGGTGCCGGATTCGCTGAAGGGCAAGCGCGTGCTGTCGCTCGACATGGCGGCCCTGCTGGCGGGCGCCAAGTTCCGCGGCGAGTTCGAGGAGCGCCTGAAGTCGGTGCTGAAGGAACTCGCGCATGACGAGGGCATGACCATCGTCTTCATCGACGAGATCCACACCATGGTCGGCGCCGGCAAGGCCGAGGGCGCGATGGACGCCGGGAACATGTTGAAACCAGCATTGGCGCGCGGCGAGCTGCACTGCATCGGCGCGACCACCCTGGACGAGTACCGCAAGTACGTCGAGAAGGATGCCGCGCTGGAGCGCCGCTTCCAGAAGATCATGGTCGACGAGCCGAGCGTGGAGGCGACCATCGCCATCCTGCGTGGTCTGCAGGAGAAGTACGAGCTGCACCACAAGGTCGAGATCACCGACCCCGCGATCATCGCCGCGGCCGAGCTGTCGCACCGCTACATCACCGACCGCTTCCTGCCCGACAAGGCGATCGACCTGATCGACGAGGCGGCTTCGAAGATCAAGATCGAGATCGACTCCAAGCCGGAAGTGATGGACAAGCTGGACCGCCGCCTGATCCAGCTGAAGATCGAGCGCGAAGCCGTCAAGAAGGAAACCGACGAGGCATCGCAGCGCCGCCTGGAGCTGATCAACGACGAGATCGCGCGCCTGGAGCGCGAGTACAACGATTACGAAGAGATCCTCAAGGCCGAGAAGGCCGCGGTGCAGGGCACGACCCACATCAAGGAAGAGATCGAGCAGATCCGCCTGCAGATGGAGGAAGCCAAGCGCCAGTCCAACTGGCAGAAGGTCTCGGAGCTGCAGTACGGCCGCCTGCCGGAACTGGAGCGGCAGCTGAAGGAAGCGGAAGCGGCAAGCGAACAGGCCGAAGGCGAGGCCGACGGCAAGCCGCGCCTGCTGCGTACCCAGGTCGGCGCCGAGGAGATCGCGGAAGTGGTCTCGCGCGCGACCGGCATTCCGGTGGCGCGCATGATGCAGGGCGAGCGCGACAAGCTGCTGCACATCGAAGAGAAGCTGCACGAGCGCGTGGTGGGCCAGGACGAGGCGATCGAAGCCGTGTCCGATGCGATCCGCCGTTCGCGCGCCGGCCTGGCCGATCCGAACCGTCCCTACGGCTCCTTCATGTTCCTGGGCCCGACCGGCGTCGGCAAGACCGAGCTTTGCAAGGCGCTGGCGGGCTTCCTGTTCGATACCGAGGAAGCGCTGATCCGCATCGACATGAGCGAATTCATGGAGAAGCATTCGGTGGCCCGCCTGATCGGCGCGCCGCCGGGCTATGTCGGCTATGAAGAGGGCGGCTACCTGACCGAAGCCGTGCGCCGCAAGCCCTACAGCGTGATCCTGCTCGACGAGATCGAGAAGGCCCACCCGGACGTCTTCAACGTGCTGCTGCAGGCGCTCGACGACGGCCGCATGACCGATGGCCAGGGCCGGACGGTGGACTTCAAGAACACGGTCATCGTCATGACCTCGAACCTGGGTTCGCACAAGATCCAGTCGATGGACACGGCCGAGCCGGCGGTGGTCAAGATGGCTGTGATGGCCGAGGTGCGCGGGCACTTCCGCCCCGAGTTCATCAACCGTATCGATGAGATCGTGGTCTTCCATGCGCTCGACGAGAAGAACATCGGCGACATCGCGCGCATCCAGCTGCGCAACCTGGAGCAGCGCCTCGAGAAGATGGAGATGAAACTCGACATCAGCGACGCCGCGCTGCAGAAGATCGCGGAAGCCGGCTTCGACCCGGTCTACGGCGCCCGTCCGCTCAAGCGCGCGATCCAGCAGCAGATCGAGAATCCGCTGTCGAAGGCGATCCTGTCCGGCCGCTTCGGGCCGAAGGACACGATCCACGTGGGCGTGAACGGCAGCGAGCTGACGTTCAGCCGGGAGCCGGCAGTGGAGCTGGCGAAGTAAGTTTTCAGCGTGGATGTGCAAGCGCCCTGTCCGGGAAACCGGGCAGGGCGCTTTTTTATATGACGAGGCCTTGTACGCGGCTTAGTTGCGTACTGGCTTGCGTGCCTTTGCCACCCCTCCGAGCAGCAACAGACCACCCAGCAGCATCGCATAAGTCGACGGCTCCGGCACCGGCGCCAGCGGGATGTTTTCCGACAGCAGGCTGCCGACCTTGCGGCCGCCATCGCCGTCGAAGAAGTTGACCTTCAGGTGGGGCGAGGAGAAGTCGGTGGCGCCGCCGTTGAAGGTGAACTTGAAGACCATGTCGTCGGACAGCGCGATGTGCTGGCCCGAGAAGCACAGGCCGGCGCCGACGTGGGCGCCGCCGCCGCAGCCGTTCGCGTTCAGTTCATTGCTCGACATCGTCCAGTTGGCCGCACCGCCCGGCGCCGATGTCAGGGTCACGCTGTCGAAGTTGCCGATGTCCTTCAGCTGCAGGGCGCCGATGGTGGTCGCCCTGGCCCAATCGCCGCTGCGGTGGGCGGCGTCGATTTCGAGGGTCAGCACATTGTCCGTCCAGGACGACGTGAAGGTGACGCCCTGGAACTCCAGAACGCCGGCCTGGGCCGACGCCATGGCGCCGAACGCCAGCAGCGATGTGAGCAAGGTCTTTCGGATCGTCGTTTTCACTTCCTTCTCCTTTTCTTCGTGTCTCGGGTGCCGGCCCTTCGCGTCCTGCGAACGAACCGGCGATACGGATGAGTCCGCGAACACAGGGTAGGGGGAGGGAGCGATGCTCTCTGTTAAGTGGCTAACTCAGCCTTTGTAACAAAGATATTGACGCTCGGAAGGAAATAGAGGACTTACCGCACTGCGTCAAAGAAACAGATCCCAGCATCGGCATGATCGGTATTTCATGATGCGGAATCGTGTTCGCGGATATGAAAATTGCACGAAAAGGGCAGGCTCACCCGTTTCCATTCTGAGAAATTCTCTCCCGTATCATGGAATGAGATTCCTAAGTGATTGATAGATATGGAAATAAAAAGAATCCTATGTCTTATATAAGAGTATTGGTGCTGCGCACAACCCGCTTTAAGATATTCCCAAGGACGCTTCCTTCCAACACAGCTTTCATCATTCATCATCAGGAGAATCAGCATGGCAACTCGTGAACAGCAAATCGCCGCCCTGCAGCAGGACTGGGATACCAATCCGCGCTGGAAGAACGTGACCCGCAACTACACGGCAGAAGACGTCGTTCGCCTGCGCGGCTCGGTCCAGATCGAGCACACCATCGCGCGCCGCGGCGCCGAAAAGCTGTGGGACCTGATCAATAACGAACCTTACGTCAACGCCCTGGGCGCGCTGACCGGCAACCAGGCCATGCAGCAGGTGAAGGCCGGCCTGAAAGCGATCTATCTGTCGGGCTGGCAGGTCGCCGGCGACGCCAATCTGGCCGGCGAGATGTATCCGGACCAGTCGCTGTACCCGGCCAACTCGGTGCCGATGGTGGTCAAACGCATCAACAATACCTTCCAGCGTGCCGACCAGATCCAGTGGTCCGAAGGCAAGGACGACATCGATTACTTCGCGCCCATCGTGGCCGATGCCGAAGCCGGGTTCGGCGGTGTGCTGAACGCCTTCGAGCTGATGAAGTCCATGATCGAAGCGGGCGCCGCCGGCGTCCACTTCGAGGACCAGCTGGCGTCCGTCAAGAAGTGCGGCCACATGGGCGGCAAGGTGCTGGTGCCCTCGCGCGAAGCCGTCGAGAAGCTCACCGCGGCCCGCCTGGCGGCCGACGTGATGGGCACCCCGACCATCCTGGTGGCCCGTACCGATGCCGAGGCAGCCGACCTGCTGACTTCGGACGTCGACGCCAACGACCAGCCCTTCTGCACCGGCGAGCGTACCGTCGAGGGCTTCTTCAAGGTGCGTCCGGGCGTCGAGCAGGCGATCTCGCGCGGCCTGGCCTATGCGCCCTACGCGGACCTGGTGTGGTGCGAGACCGGCAAGCCGGACCTGGCCTTCGCCAAGCGCTTCGCCGAAGCCATCCACGAAAAATTCCCGGGCAAGATGCTGGCTTATAACTGCTCGCCTTCGTTCAACTGGAAGAAGAACCTGGATGACGCCACCATCGCCAAGTTCCAGAAGGAGCTGGGCGCGATGGGCTACAAGTTCCAGTTCATCACCCTGGCTGGCTTCCACGCCCTGAACTACGGCATGTTCAACCTGGCGCACGGTTATGCGCGCCGCGGCATGTCGGCCTTCGTCGAGCTGCAGGAAGCGGAATTCGCCGCCGCCGAGAAGGGCTTCACCGCGGTCAAGCACCAGCGCGAAGTCGGCACCGGCTACTTTGACGCCGTGACCCAGACCATCCAGCAGAACCAGAGCTCGACCACGGCGCTGCATGGTTCGACCGAAGATGAGCAGTTCTTCGATGAGAAGAAGGTTGCTTGAATACGGCGCTCAATAGAGTCGCCCATTAACTAGTTTCGATTTCCTCCGTTGTTCGCGGTGGCAGCCGCAGCGGTCAACACCGCTGCGGCTTTTTTGTTGCTGCTTTGTCTTTCATGTTCATAAGTAATTGATTTCGCAAGGAACAATTTTAAAAAAGATTGAACTAAGGAAGTTTCCTAGCCTCAAAGG
Organism: Telluria sp. GW821-FHT07G12; assembly: GCF_059418525.1. NCBI lineage: Bacteria > Pseudomonadati > Pseudomonadota > Betaproteobacteria > Burkholderiales > Oxalobacteraceae > Telluria > Telluria sp. GW821-FHT07G12. Next base: position 21,026 of record NZ_JBWKQA010000013.1, read on the forward strand.
GGTACATTCTCTTTTTGCTGCTAGGAACTTTCTCATGAAAAAACTCGTTACTTTTGCTTCGGATATCCGCATCAACTCCCTGCTGTGCGCCAGCGCCGCCGTCCTCCTGACGGCTTGCGGTGGCGGCATGACGGACAACGGCCAGCAATCGCAGACCGCCGCCGTGGTCACCAGCAGCGCGGATCAAACCGCAGCAAACAGTGCCGCCACGACGCCGAACGCTGCCGATGCAGCCGGCGCACAAGCGACCGAAGCCGCCGCGAGCAGCTTCGAACTGAGCGGTTACGACGGCCAGCCGGCCTCGACCGGCGCCGCCCCGGCAGCACAGGCAGATGGCGCCCCGCATCTGCTGGCGTCGATCTCGTCCTCGAGCCCGACCGTGAGCGCCGCGACGACCACCCCGGCCACCACCTATAACTATTATGTGTCGCCGACCGGTTCGGACAACGCTGCCGGCACCAAGGCAGCACCGTTCAAGACCCTGGCGCAGGCAGCGAAAGTCGCCACCAAGGCGGGCACCACCGTGTGGGTTGCCCCAGGCACCTACGCCGGCGGCATCAAGACCACCGCCAACGGTACCGCAGCAGCACGCATCTACTGGGTCTCGACCACCAAGTGGGGCGCCAAGATCGTTCCGCCGTCGAGCTCGAGCAACAACAATGCCTGGGACAACCGCGGCAATTACGTCAGCATCATCGGCTTCGACGTCGACGGCACCAATTCGGGCTCGGGCACCAAGTGGACCCACGGTATCTACACCGGCGGCTCCTACGGCATGATCCAGGATAACCACATCCACCATATCGCCCGCAGCGTCGCCTGCACCAGCGCCGGCGGCTCGGC
>NZ_JBWKQA010000014.1:0-15973 GCF_059418525.1 Telluria sp. GW821-FHT07G12
AAAGTAGGTTATCGTCAGGCTAATTATTAAGCAGAGCCCGTTCAGTCAAAGACTGAGCGGGCTTTTTGCTTTTCTGCTCCGGATTCGTCACATTGCCCTGCAACAGCTGTGCCGTTTCTGAGCAACTGTCCTGTTCGTCACGCCAGCGTGCGCGTGGCATGTCCTTTGCTGGTCTAGCACCAAACATCACAAGACTAGGGGACACAATGGCGCATCCAACCGGTCCTGCGGCATGGCCCGCGGCCGTGGCACGACTTCGCATTCCTTTCTTGTCCTTATTATTCTTGCCGGCCATCGCCGTCGCGGAAGAGTCGCGCGGCCTGGTCATTCCCCGGGTCGAGGTCGTCGGGGTCGCGCCGCTCCACGGCCTCGGCATCGACCGCGACCTGCTGCCTTACCCGGTGCAGATCGCCACCGACAAAACCATCCGCAAGGCGGGCGGCGAAAATCTTGCCGAGTTCATGGCGCACAACCTGAGCGGCGTGAACGTCAACGAGGTGTCGGGCAGTCCCTTCCAGAGCGACATCACCTTCCGCGGCTTCCGCGCATCGCCTGTGCTGGGCAGCTCGCAAGGCATTTCCGTCTATTTGGACGGGGTGCGTGTGAACGAGCCCTTCGGCGACGTGGTCAACTGGGACATGGTGCCCGAGGCGGCAATCGCCGACCTAACCCTCGTCACCGGCGCCAATCCGCTCTACGGCCTGAACACCCTGGGCGGCGCGCTGGCGTTCAGGACCAAGTCCGGGCTCACGGACCCTGGCGGCGAGGCCGAATTCTCGCTGACCGGCCAGGGCCGGCGCCGCGCCGACATCGCGTACGGCTGGCAGGGCGCCAAGGGCTGGCACAGCTTCATCGGCGCCACCCTGTTCGACGACGACGGCTGGCGCGCCCATTCTGCAGGCCGGCTCGGGAATTTCCTGATCAAGGTCGGGCGTGCGATGGGCAGCACCGACTGGAGCGCCACGCTGCTCGGCGGCCGCAGCCATGTGCTCGGCAATGGCTTGCTGCCGGATCCGCTGTACCAGGACGACCGGCGTGCCGTCTACACCTATCCGGACACGACCCGCAACCGCCTGCTGCAGGGGACTCTCAACCTCACGCACCACCTCGGCCGGGACAGCGAGCTGAGCGCCGTGGCCTATGTCCGCAACAGCCGTCGCGATACCGTCAATGGCGACGTCAGCGAAGACTACGCTGACTATATCGAACATTGCGCAGCCGGCTTCGGCGCAGATGGCGCGCCGCGCGAACCGGCTTCATGCGGACTGACGCGGGAGCAGGGCGCAGCACTGCACGCCGGCGTATTGAACACGACCAGCACGCGCCAGGATGGCCGCGGCCTGAACTTCGCTTTCAGTAGCAAGCGCGGTACGCTGAGGCTCGACGCCGGCGCCAGCGTCGACCAGAACGACGTGCGCTACGCCCAGTTCGAGCAGCCCGCCTTTGTCACCGAAGGGCGCGAGGTGATCGGCGACCCGCTGGAAGCGCGTGAGCCGACCTCATCGGTGGTCGGCAAATCGCGCACCGCTGCGGTCTACCTAGCCGCCAGCATGCCGCTTGCCCAGGGCACGCAGCTGACCGCCAGCGCGCGCTACGGCCGCACGCGGGTCGCCAATACCCTGAGCAACGAACGCGGACAGCAGCCCGCCGAGCGTTTTACTTATACCCGCCTCAATCCTTCGCTCGGCCTCACCCATGTCCTGAGCCCGCGCGTGACGCTGTTCGCCAATATCGCGCAGGGCAACCGCGTGCCGACCGTGATCGAACTCGGCTGTGCCGATCCGGACAATCCCTGCCGCTTGCCGGTTGGCCTGCAGTCAGACCCTTACCTGAAACAGGTCGTGGCACGCACGATGGAGGCGGGGGCGCGCGGCCGCTTCCAGGACGATGAGGCCTCCGGTAGCTATTCGCTGTCCCTGCACCGCACCGTCAACCGCGACGACATCCTCTTCCTCAGTTCCCCATCGCGCCAGGGCTATTTTGCGAACTTCGAGCGCACCCGCCACCAGGGCATCGACGCCCTGTTGACCCGCCAGTCCGGGCGTCTCGGGATCCGGCTCTCCTACAACTACCTGCAGGCCGTGTACGACGCCGACGGCGAACTGTTCACCGGCGCACGCCATGTCCAGGTCCGACGCGGCACGCAAATGCCGGGATTGCCGCGCCACAGCGCCAGGCTGTCGCTCGACTGGAACATGCGTCCGGAACTGACTATTGGCGCCGACCTGCATGCGGTATCGAGCCTGGTCACGCAAGGGAACGAGGACGGCTTGACCCAGGATGCGGAAGAGGGCGGGGACGCGCAGCGCGCCGACTGGCGGGTGCACGGCTATCTGCTGCTCGGCCTGCGCGCCAGCTACCGGCCTGCCGAACAATGGGAAGTCTTTGCGCGCGTTAGCAATGTGTTCAACCGCCGCTACGAGACCTTCGGAGCCGTTGCGCCGGACCTGTTTCCGCATGGCCGCCTGCTCGCGCCGCACGAAGAGGCGGGCGAGGCCGCGCACGCGCGCTTCGTGGCGCCCGGCGCGTCGCGCACCATCGTCGCCGGGCTGCGCTACCGCTTCTGATCAGAACCGGTATTCGGCACTGAAGCCGGCCATCCACTGGCGGCCCGGCGCCGCTTCGTAGTAGCGCTTGTTGGTATCGCCGACGATGACCGAGCCAGCGTACTGCCGGTCGAACACGTTGTTCAAGCGCAGGAACTGCTTGAAACGCCAGCGGTCGACTTCCTGGCGCGCCTGGGCGCGCAGGTTCACCACCGTATAGCCCGGCGCTGGCCGTTCGGTATTCGAGTCCTCGGCATATACCTTGGCGTTTGCTACCGTTTCGAGCGCGGCGCCGAAACGTCCGTCGGACTCTTTCCAGGCGAGTTCGCCATACATGGTGGCGCGCGGCACGCCCGGCAGGTGGCTGCCCGGCTGCACCGCGCCGAAGCCGGTTTCATAGGTCGCGCGCAGCATGCTCAGGGCCAGCCGGGCGCTCCATTCGGATGCGAGCTTGGTGTCGAGCGAGACTTCGGCGCCGCGGCGCCGGGTCTGGGCCGCATTGCGATAGCTGGTGCGTCCGGCAACGGAACTGTCGACCACCAGTTCGTCGTCGGTGCGCACCTGGAACAGGGCGGCGTCGATGCGTGTGTCCGCGCCCAGTACGGCCTTGGCGCCGAGCTCCAGGTGGCGGCTCTTCGCCGGCGCCAGCCTGAAATTGAAACCGGTGCCGCCGCTCGAATAGAACAGTTCGTTCAAGGTCGGGGTCTCGAAGCCGCGCGCCGCGCTCGCGTACAGGTTCAGTCCGCGCCCGACCTTGTACAGCACGCCGAGCACCGGGGTGGTCCGGCGGTAATCGATCCTGCCGCTGTCATTGCCGTTGCTGAGGAAGCGGTCGTCGACTTCCACCTTCAGGCGGCTGTGGCGCAGGCCGGCCGTGAGGACCCAGGGCCCGCCTTGCCACTCGCTCTGCAGATACGGGTCGACGCTGGTCAGCACGTCGGTTTCGTCGCGCCGCAGCGCGCCCTTGACGCCGAACTGCACGCCAGACTGGTTCGCGATGAAGTTCTCGTAACCCTTGCGGTCGTCCGTCGAACGGTCGACGGCGATGCCGACCGTGGTGCTGAGCTTGCCGCCGGCGAGCGGGCGCACGAACAGCCAGTTGAGGTCGAGGCCGTAGAAATCGCGGTCGAAATCGACCACCCCACCGGAATGCGTGGGCGGCGCCTGGAATGCGCGCGAAAAGGACTGGTACTGGACTACGCTCCGGTTGCCGCCGTACACCATGGCGCGCAGGCGGTCCTCGCCAAAGCGCCGCTCGTAGATGGCGCCGATCTGCTGGTGGTTGGTGCTCTTGCGGGTGTTGTAGCGGTCGGCCAGGGTGCGCTTCGGCGTCTGGGTGTCGGTAGCGTCGATCTCGCCGGCGCGCGGGTCGCGCTCGAAGGTGGCCCAGGTCACGCCCAGCGGATCCTGGGTATTTTGCTGGCTCAGGGTGCTGGCGGTGACGGTCAGGCGGCTGTCCGTGCCGGGCTTGAACGTGAGCTTGGTAAAGCCCTGGTCGCGCCGCGCCGCGCTGTGCGCCCGGTAGCCCTCGGTGCCGAAGCGCGAGGCGTCGACCACATAGCCCATGCCATAGGTTTCGCCCTGTGCGTTCAGGTCGATTTTCCACATGCCGTCGCTGCCGCCGGAGACGCTGGTCTCGGCGGTCGGGCTGCCGCGTCCCTCGCGGGTAAACAGCTGCACCACGCCGCCTGCGTGGTTGCCGTAGACGACGGAGAAGGGGCCGCGCAGCACTTCGATGCGCTCGGCCATGTCGAGGTTGAAGGTTGCCGCCTGGCCTTGGCCGTCCGGCATGGTGGCGGGGATGCCGTCGGCGATCAGGCGCACGCCGCGCACGCCGAACTGCGAGCGGGCTCCGAAGCCGCGCGAGGAAATCTGCAAATCCTGCGCATAGTTCTCACGGTTATGGATCACCAGCCCCGGCACCGCGACCAGGGATTCAGAGGCGTTGACGCGCATCTGCGTATCGCGGATCTGCCGCGCATCGACGACGTCGATCGCCGCCGGGAAGTCGGAAATATCGTGTTCGACGCGGCTGCCGGTCACGATGACGACCGGTATTCCCACCGCCTCGCCGGACGGGCTCGCGCCGCCATCGGCCGCGCTGGCGATCTGGGCGCAGGCGGTGGCGCACAGCGCGGCAATGGCGTTCATTCTGGATGCGGCTCGGTTCATCCCTTCTCCTGTCTGGATAGCTCGTTCCCAGTTCAAGCAATATGCCTGCCATCCCATCGCGCTTGTGCACGGCGTACCGGCTTGCCTATCTGCCGGCGCAACACCTGTTCAGGTTTTGCACAGTTGACCCATGGGTGTCTCGATTCCGGCACGACCGTATACGCGCTCTGCACAGATTTCCTGCGGCGGCATGGCCTGGCACGACCCTTGCGAATGCCGGACATATCACAAGACCATTCACAACGGAGACACCATGAAAACGAGAGCCGCCATCGCATGGAAGGCCGGGGAACCCCTGTCGATCGCCGAAGTAGACCTCGAAGGCCCGCGCGCCGGCGAGGTCCTGGTCGAAATCAAGGCAACGGGCATCTGCCACACCGACTGGTACACGCTGTCGGGCGCCGACCCGGAAGGGATCTTCCCCGCCATCCTCGGCCATGAAGGCGCGGGCATCGTCCTCGAAACCGGTCCGGGCGTCACCTCCGTCAAGCGCGACGACCACGTCATCCCGCTGTACACCCCGGAATGCCGCCAGTGCAAATTCTGCCTGTCGCGCAAGACCAACCTGTGCCAGGCGATCCGCAGCACGCAAGGGCGCGGCCTGATGCCGGACGCGACTTCGCGCTTCTCGCTGGACGGCAAGCCGATCTACCACTACATGGGCACCTCGACCTTCTCGAACTACATCGTGGTCCCGGAAATCGCGCTGGCGAAAATCCGTGACGACGCGCCTTTCGACAAGACCTGCTACATCGGCTGCGGCGTCACCACCGGCGTGGGCGCGGTGATCTTCACCGCCAAGGTGGAGCCGGGCGCCAACGTGGTCGTGTTCGGCCTCGGCGGCATTGGCCTGAACGTGATCCAGGCCGCGAAGATGGTCGGCGCCGACAAGATCATCGGGGTCGATCTCAACCCGGGCCGTGAAGAGATGGCCCGCAAGTTCGGCATGACCCACTTCGTCGATCCGAAAAACGTCGAGAACGTGGTCGACGCCATCGTCCAGCTGACCGACGGCGGCGCCGACTACTCCTTCGAATGCATCGGCAATGTGCAGACCATGCGCCAGGCGCTGGAGTGCTGCCATAAAGGCTGGGGCCAGTCGATCATCATCGGCGTGGCCGAGGCCGGCAAGGAAATCTCCACCCGTCCGTTCCAGTTGGTGACCGGCCGCGTGTGGAAGGGCTCGGCCTTCGGCGGCGCGCGCGGCCGCACCGACGTGCCGAAGATCGTCGACTGGTACATGGAACACAAGATCAACATCGACGACCTGATCACCCATACCTTGCCGCTCGAGCGCATCAACGAAGGCTTCGAGCTGATGAAGAACGGGCAGTCGATCCGTTCGGTAGTGATCTATTGACAACGGCGGTCCAACGAAGAAGAGGAGACATGACCATGAGCAGTGCAGTCCACATTCATCCAGCCGTCGACGACGGTATCCCGCCGGCGGCGCCGGACTTCGCAGGCGGCACCCTGACCTGCCTGTGCGCGACCGATCCGGTGCAGGTCGAGATCAAGGGGCAGGTGGCGCACAACCACGTATGCGGCTGCACCAAATGCTGGAAGCCGGCCGGCTCGCTGTTTTCTCAGGTTGCCGTGGTGTCGCGCGACAACGTGCGGGTTGTGGCCAACGGCGACAAATTGCAGCCGGTCGACACCACCGCCGCCATCGTGCGGCATGCCTGCCGCGAGTGCGGCGTGCACATGTACGGGCGCATCGAGAACACCGCCCATCCCTTCTTCGGGCTCGACTTCGTGCACACCGAGCGCTCCAGCCAGCGCGGCTGGGCGCCGCCGACCTTCGCGGCCTTCGTCTCGTCCATCATCGAGTCCGGCGCCCGCCCGGAAAACATGGGCGCCGTGCGGGCGCGCCTGACCGAAATGGGCTTGCCGCCCTACGACTGCCTGTCGCCGCCGCTGATGGACGCGATCTCGACCCACGTCGCCAAGGCCAAGGGAATCCTATGAAGCGCTTGCCCCTGCTTCTGCTGCCGCTCCTGGCAACGCCTGTCATGGCCCGGGCCCATGATTACCCGACCAGTGGGCGCGTGGAGTACGTGCTGGAGTGTATGCAAAAGCACGACGGCAAGTACGAGTTTCTCTACAAGTGCTCGTGCGTAATCGACCGTATCGCCGAGGCGATGCCGTACGAGGACTACGTGGCGATGTCGACCGCCTTGCGCGACCAGTCGCTGGCGGGCGAGCGCGGCGGCGCGTTTCGCGATCCCCCTTCGGTCAGGGCAATGGCCGACAAATACAAGACGATTCAGGCCAATGCGAACCAGGCCTGCCATGTGCAGCAGCGCTGATATAAAAATCGATAGGAGACTACCATGTCATTTCAAACGAAATTCATCCGCTGGTGGCCGTGCCTGGCACTGGCTGTTTCACCGGTCTTCGCAGCCGACTCCGATGTGGCACAGCTGAGCAAGGACCCGAAGAACTGGGCGATGCAGTCCGGTAGCATGAACAACCAGCGTTACAGCGAACTCAAGCAGATTAACAGCACGAATGCCAAGAACCTGCAGGTGGCCTGGACCTTCTCGACCGGCGTGCTGCGCGGCCATGAAGGCGGACCGCTGGTCATCGGCGACACGATGTACCTGCACAGCCCCTTCCCGAACAAGGTGTTTGCGATCTCGCTGGAAGACCAGAGCATCCGCTGGAAGTACGAGCCGAAGCAGGATCCGACCGTGATCCCGGTCATGTGCTGCGACACCGTCAACCGCGGCCTCGCCTACTCGAACGGCAAGATCTTCCTGCAGCAGGCAGACACCACGCTGGTGGCGCTGGACGCCAAGACGGGTGCCGAACTGTGGAAGACCAAGGTCGGCGATCCGAAGATCGGCGAAACCACCACCAATGCGCCGCACATCTTCAAGGACAAGCTGCTGACGGGTATCAGCGGCGGCGAATTCGGCGTGCGCGGCCGCATTGCCGCCTACGATCCGAACAGCGGCAAGCTGCTGTGGAAGGCCTTCAGCACCGGACCGGACAAGGACATGCTGATCGACCCGGCCAAGACCATGACCTGGACCGACGGCAAGATGGCGCCGGTCGGCCCCGACTCCTCGCTCAAGAGCTGGCAGGGCGACCAGTGGAAGCTCGGCGGCGGCACCACGTGGGGCTGGTACAGCTATGACCCCCAGCTGAACCTGGTGTACTACGGCAGCGGCAACCCGAGCACCTGGAACCCGCGCCAGCGCCCGGGCGACAACAAGTGGTCGATGACGATCTTCGCACGCGACCTCGACACCGGCGTCGCGAAATGGGTCTATCAGATGACGCCGCACGACGAGTGGGACTATGACGGCGTCAACGAAATGATCCTGGTCGACATGAAGGTCAAGGGTCAGCCGCGCAAGGCGCTGGTGCACTTCGACCGTAACGGCTTCGGCTACACCATGGACCGCCAGAGCGGCGAACTGCTGGTCGCCGAAAAATACGACCCGGTGGTGAACTGGGCCAGCCACATCGACATGAAGAGCGGCCGCCCGGTCGTCGTGGCGAAGTACAGCACCGACAAGAACGGACCGGACGTCAACTCGAAAGGCATCTGCCCGTCGGCCCTCGGCACCAAGGACCAGCAGCCGGCCAGCTATTCGCCCAAGACCGGTCTGTTCTACGTACCGACCAACCACGTGTGCATGGACTACGAGCCTTTCCAGATCGAGTACACGGCCGGCCAGCCGTACGTCGGCTCGACCCTGTCGATGTACCCGGCGCCGAACAGCCATGGCGGCATGGGTAACTTCATCGCCTGGGACGCCAGCAGCGGCAAGATCGTCTGGTCCAAGCCCGAGAAGTTCTCGGTGTGGAGCGGCGCTCTGTCGACCGCCGGCGACGTGGTGTTCTACGGCACCCTGGAAGGCTATATCAAGGCGGTGGACAACAAGGGCAAGGAACTATGGAAGTTCAAGACCCCGTCCGGCATCATCGGCAACGTCATGACCTGGGAATACAAGGGCAAGCAGTACATCGGCGTGCTGTCCGGGATCGGCGGCTGGGCAGGTATCGGCCTTGCGGCCGGCCTGACCAAGGGCACGGAAGGCCTGGGCGCGGTCGGCGGCTACAAGGACCTCGTCAAGTACACCGAACTCGGCGGCGTGCTGACCGTGTTCGCGCTGCCGGACAACCGCTGATCTCTGCGATCCGCACAATCCGCAATAACGGCCGCCGGCACGCGGACGCCGGTGGCCGTACCCTGTCTTTACCGGAAATCGCCATGAACAAATTCGTAACCCTGATGTTGAGCGCGGCCGCCTGCATGGCCGCCGTACCCGTCCTCGCCGACGATGCCGCCGCGCCTGCCGGCGCCGTCCCCTACAAGGTCGCCGACGGCAACAAGGTGGACGCCCAGACCCTGAGCGGCTGGAAGACCTGGCGCGCGCTGGCCTGCGAACGCTGCCACGGCGCGGCCCAGGAAGGCATGGTCGGCCCTTCGCTGGTGAACAGCCTGAAAACCCTGACCAAGGACCAGTTCAAGCAGACCGTCCTGCACGGCAGGATCGACAAAGGCATGCCCAACTTCGACGGCAGCAAGATGGTGGTCGACAACATCGACAACCTGTACGCCTACCTGAAGGGGCGCTCGGATGGCGCGATCCAGCCCGGCCGCCTGCAGGAGATCGGCAAATGAGGTGGCGCTTCAGCCTGGGCAGCTTGGCCGGCGCCGTGGCGGCGCTGCTCTGCCTGGCGGGACCCGCCGCCGCCCAGCAGGCCGGCAGTGACGCCGGCCCCGGGGCGGACAAGGTGCTGCGCGTCTGCCAGGACCCCAACAACCTGCCGTTCTCGAACCGTGCGGAGGCCGGCTTCGAGAACCGGATCGCGGCCCTGTTTGCCCAGGAGCTGGGATGGAAGCTGGAACATACCTGGTTCCCGCAGCGGATCGGCTTCATCCGCAACACGCTGCGCGCCAAGATCGACGATTCCGACCGCTACAAGTGCGACCTGGTGATCGGCGTTCCCGCCGGCTTCGAGATGGCCGCCACCACCCGTCCTTACTACCATTCGAGCTATGCCCTGGTCTACGTGAAGGGCAAGGGCCTGGACGGCGTGCGCAGCCTGGACGACCTGATGGCATTGAAGCCGGAGCAGCGCAGCAAGCTTCGGCTCGGTGCGTTCTCGTCCTCGCCGGTGACGGAATGGCTGGTGCAGAACAAGCTCATGAACCAGGTCGACTGGTACCAGAACCAGACTGGGGACGCTGAGCAATATCCTGGGCAAATCATCGAACGCGACCTCGCCAGCGGCAAGATCGACGCGGCCTTCGTGTGGGGGCCGATCGCGGGCTATTTTGCGCAGAAGACGCGCTCGGCGCCCATCGTCGCCGTTCCGCTCGCCTCGCGTCCGGGCATGAAGCTCGATTTCGAGATTGCGATGGCGGTGCGCCAAAGCGACAAGGAATTCAAGCAGCGCATCAACCAGCTGATCGAGGCCAACCAGGCCAGGATCGATGCCATCCTCATGGAGTACGGCGTGCCGCTGGTCGACCAGCAGGGACGGGCGGTGGCTTCCGGCCGTCCGGGAACACCATGATGCACCTGCGCGCCTCTCTCCCCATGCGGCCGGCGGGCGCCATGCTTGCCGTGCTTGTCACGCTTGCCGCTGGCCCGGCGGCGGCGCAGACGGTCTCGCCCGCCGAAACCCTGTTGTTCGAGACCGACCACCTGGCGAAAGTGAAGCCGCCGGCCACGCTGGTGTACACCTTTCGCAAGGACAGCAACGTCGAGCCGGGCTTCAAGGATGAAGTGCGGCTCGAGCTTGCCAGGATCAACGGCAAAGTGAGCGCCACCCTGCATTTCCTCACCGGTGTGCACAAGCAGGAGATTCCGGCGCTGGAAGAGGCCCACGGCAACCCAGTGCTGCTCGGCTTTCTCGAGCACGACATCGCCGAAATGAAGCGCCTGACGGGCGGCTCGACCAGCTATTTCCGCAAGCGGATCCGCATGGCGCTGGCCGAGGGCGCGCAGCTGACCGTGGAGCCGGTTTCCTACCAGGGCAAGACCGTGCAGGCGCAGGCGGTGCGCATTCAGCCCTACCTGAACGATCCGATGCATGCGCGTTTCGAGAAATACCTGCACAAGACTTATACCTTCGTTCTGAGCGACCAGGTGCCGGGCGGCCTGTATCAATTGCGTACCTCGCTCGGGAAACCGGACACGGTGCGGACCGGCGCCGCGCCGGCTGCGCCACCGATGATCGATGAAACCCTGACCCTGAGCAGCGTGACTCCCAAGCAGCCTTGAGCGGCAGAAGACAGCAGCAGGAGATATGCGATGGCGCCGTTGAAAGTATTCGCATTCGATTACGCGACGGCCGGCGGGCCGATGCCACGACGGCTGCCGCGCTCGCTCAGGCGCCAGGGCGACATGCTGCTGCAGGCCTTGCAGGCCGACCTGCGTGCGCTGCCGGACGTCCAACTGACGACGCTGGCGCCTGCGCAGGACGCTCCCCAGGCGCAGCAGGCGTTCAGCGAGCGTTTCGAGGCAGGCGTGGAAGCGGCCGATGCCGTGTGGCCGCTGGCGATCGAATCGGAAGGGCTGCTGGAACGCCTGTCGCGCGAGGTGCTGCGCGCCAACCGGATCCTGCTGGGCAGTGCGCCGGGCGCGGTGCGGGTGGCGGCAAGCAAGCTCGAGGTCGCGCGTGCGCTGGCCGAGGGCGGCGTCCCGGTCGCCGCCACCTACAGCCCGCACGCGGCCCTGCCCGACGCGCACGGCGCTTGGGTCGTCAAGCCCGATGACGGCGCCGGCTGCTTCAATATCCGCCTGTTCAACGACCGCGCCGCGGCGCTGGCGTGGATCCGTGCCGCGGCGGCGGAGGGCTATGTGCTGCAGCCCTTCATTGCCGGCAAGCTGGGCAGCCTGTGCCTGCTGTGCTGCGACGGCGTGGCGCGGGTGTTGAGCTGCAACCTAGAGCGGGTGGCCATGCGCAACAACCGCTTTCACTTCCTCGGCAGCACGGTCAACGGCCTGGGTGACCACGACGGTTCGCTCGATCGCCTGGCCCAGCAGGTGGCGGCGGCGATTCCCAGCCTGTGGGGCTATGTCGGCGTCGACTTCGTTATCACCGACCACGGCGCCGTGGTCCTCGACGTCAATCCGCGGCTCACCGCCGCCTACGCCGGCCTGCACGCCTCGATCGGCCGCAACCCGGCCGGCCTCGTCATCGAATTGCTGAAAGGGCCGGGCGCCATGCCCGGTCCGCTGAGCGCACGGCGCGCTGTGAGCGTCGACCTGAGCGATGAGGCTGACTGAGCGTGCTTACCTGATCGCCACGCCCCAGGGCAGCTTGCCGACCGGGATGTCGCGCAGCTTGACGCGCTTGTCGGTGTCGATCACCGACACGCTGTTCGAACGGCCGTTGGCCACGTAGAGCTTCTTGCCGTCCGGCGTCAGGGCCATGTTCCAGGGCCGCTGGCCGACCGGGATGGTGGCCACGATCTGATTGCTGGCGGTGTCGATGATAGAGACGCTGGCATCGCCGCCATTCGACACGTACACCTGCTTGCCGTTCGGGTGCACGGCAATGCCGTTCGCCCGCAGCCCAGCCTTGATCCGTGCGACGATGGCAAAGCGCTCGGTGTCGATGACGAACACCTCGTTTCCGTTTTCCGTCGCCACGTAAGCGCGGCTGCTGTCGGGCAGGAAGCCGATGCCGCGCGGACGGGCGCCGACCGCCACCTGGGCGACCTGCTTGCGTGCGCCAAAATCGATGATGTCGACCGCGTCGCCTTCTTCCGCGCTGACGAACAGCAGGCGCCCGTTCGGGCTGAACACTGCGTGCTCGGGATTCTTGCCGTGGACCTTGATCGAAAACGCCAGCGCATTGCTGCGCGTGTCGACCACCGCGATATCGTTCTTGCCTTCGACCGCCGCCGCCACCCAGCGCCCGTCCGGGGAAATCGACACGCCTTCGGGCGACTCGCCCAGCGTCACGACGGCGCCCGGCTTCCGGGATGTGAGGTCGACCAGCTGCAGGCGGTTGTTCGGCTGGTCGCTGACGTACAGCCAGCGGCTGTCGACGCCGACCGCCAGCCCACGCGGCTTGCTGCCGGCCGAGATTTCGGCCACCACCTGGTCGGTGGCGGTGTCGATCACCGACACCGTGCCGGCGCCCTCGTTCGGGACGTAGGCGAAGGGGTCGGCGTGCAGGAGCGGCGGCAGCGCCGCCAGCAGGAGGAGGGCGATCGAGAAGAGACGGTTTGGCTTGACGGTCATCGGGATTCCACGGGGAGTTCGGGATGGGGATGGAGACCGCGCTCTGTGCGCCGCGGCCACATGCGCCACAGCAGGCCGTCGCGGTCGATCAGCATGTGCTTGGCGACCGCGAGCACGTGCAGGCCGACGAACAATGCCAGCAGCAGGGCGGCGACATGATGGGTGCCGTTGAAGAATGCGTAGAGTGCCTTGTCGTCGGGACCCCAAGGAGGCAGGCGGACGATATTGAAGAATTTGATGCCATGTTTGCTGAAATTCGAGGCAAGGTAGCCGGACAGCGGCAAGGCCAGCATGCACAGGTAGAGGGCAACATGGCTGAACCTGGCCACGACCCTCTGCCAGGCCGGCATGCCGGCAGGCAGCGCCGGCGGCGCATGGGTCAGCCGCCAGGCGATGCGCATCACGATCAGCAGGCCGATCAGGATGCCGCTGCTCTTGTGCAGGTTGACGTAGAAGCCGCGCTCGGGCGTCCCGCGCGGAATATCCTCCAGCATCAGGCCGAAGACGAACTGGCCTAGCAGCAGCAGGGCGATCAGCCAGTGCAGGGCAATTGCGGTTGTCGTGTAGCGGTCGCGTAGGGGCTTGGGCATGGAACCGTCTAGTGAACCAGGGACTTTTCGGGCGGCTTGATGTTCAGCCGCTGCAGCTTGCGGTAGAGCGTGTTGCGGCTGATATCCAGCTCGCGGGCAACGCCGCTCAGGTTCCACTCGTGGCGCTGGAGCACTTGCAGCAGCGCGCGGCGCTCCGCGCTTTCGAGCGTGTTCAGGCTGGTTTCGCCGGAGGCGTCCGACGCCGCTTCTTCGCCTGGCGCCAGCGCAAGATCGGCTGCGCCGGCTTGGTATTCGGGCGGCAGGTCGCGCACGGTCAGGCGATCCGTTTCGCGCAGTGCGATCATGCTGCGCAGCAGGTGACGCAGCTGGCGCACGTTGCCGGGCCAGCGCTGCTGTTCGAGCAGGAACAGCAGGCGCGCATCGAGCTCGACGGGACTGTCCTCATCGCTTTCCTCGGCGGCCAGATGGCGTATCAATGCACAGCGGTCGGCGCGTTCGCGCAGCGGCGGCAGCGTGAGCGTCACGCCTTGCAAGCGGTAATACAGGTCTTCGCGGAACTCGCCAAGCGCTATCTTCTTCGGCAGGTCGCAGTGGGTGGCGCTGATCAGGCGGATGTCGAGCTTGACCGGGGTCTCGCTGCCGAGCGGGATCACCTCGCGTTCTTCGAGCACCCGCAGCAGGCGCGCCTGCAGGGCAACCGGCATGTCGCCGATCTCATCGAGGAAGAGGGTGCCGGAATTCGCCTGCAGCAGCTTGCCGCGCTGGCCTTCCTTGCTGGCGCCGGTAAAGGCGCCGGACCGGTAGCCGAACAGTTCGCTTTCGATCAGCGACTCCGGTATCGAGGCGCAATTGATCGCGATGAAAGGACGGCTGGCGCGGCTGCCGGATGCGTGGATGGCGCGGGCGAACATCTCCTTGCCGGTACCGGTCTCGCCGAGCAGCATGATCGCCACATTCCGTTCGAGGACGCGCTTGGCCTTGTCGACGTTGGCGGTCATGACGGGGTCGCCGAACTGCAAGCGGTCGAGCGGGCTGTCGGGCGGAGCAGCAGGGGCTTCCTTCGCGGCGCTGCCGGTCAGCAGGCCGATATGCGGCGCATGGCGGCCGCTCGAGGTCGACAGGGGCTGGTACACCACGGCGAAAAAGCGGGCGCCGTTGCGGATCTCGAAGATCGGTACCGGGTGGAAGGCTTTCCTGACGGTGCTGTCGATCAGGCCCGGGAAGGTGATGTTGAACAGTTCGGTGATGTCGCGGCCGACGATCTCGGCGCGATCGGACAAGCCGAGCTGGAACAGGGCGCAGCGGGTGGCGGCCAGCACCTTGCCGGTCACGCTCAGGGCGATCGCCCCTTCGCTCAGGGTGCCGACGAATTCCGGGCGGTTATGGAAGCGCAGGATGAAATCATGGCGGAACTGGTGCAGGAAGACCCGGTTTTCGATCATCTGCACCGACATGCTGACCAGTGCCAGCGTGTGTTGCTGCGCCAGGCGGGATTCGCCGGAAGCGTCGAGCACGCCGACGAGATCGCCCTCATGGTCGAAGATCGGGGCGGCCGCGCAGGACAGGCCGGTGTTGCGCGACAGGTAATGTTCGTCCTGGTGCACGGTTACCGGGCGCCGCTCGAACAGGCAGGTTCCCATGCCGTTGGTACCCTGCGCACGTTCGCTCCAGACCGCGCCCGGCATCAGGCCGGTTTTCGATGCTGCATGGGTGAAGGCGGGATCGCCGAAATAATTGAGGAGTACGCCTTCGCGGTCGGTCAGCATGATCGCGTAGCCGGAACCCGCCAGCTGCTGGTAGAGGTTGGCCATTTCGACCTTGGCGACAGCCTGCACGTCGGCCAGCCGCTCCTGGCGCTCCCGTAATTCGGCGGGGGAGACGACCTCGGGCTCCGCACACGTACCCGGGTCGAGCCGATATTCATCCAGGCATCGTATCCAGGATTGGGTAATGCGGTTTGCAGTTGCTATGCGTTCGCGTCCGCTCCGGCTCTGAACGACCGAGCGGACACGATTGACGTGTTCCACGGCAAAGTTCGGCATGCTGTCTCCTGCGTCCTCACTCGTGGCTGCACCCGGGGCCGCCACGGCTTGTTATTGTATGGACTGCTATCGAGTTGCAACCACAGCTCCAGATACTACTCTCGGCAGCAAATAGTTCAAGCTGTTCCGGGTATTTTCACTCGCTGCTCTTGCTGGCAGCGCCTGACTTCTTGGAATCCAGATCGGTATCAGGGAAAGCTGAATTAAGGGGAACCCCCGGCGATCATCGCGGTCATCTACTTATCTCGATGAGTCGTCGACGCAACAGGCCTTGTGCGCCCCGGTCCTGTTTTGCTATAGTTCGCGTCCTGCTTCGGCGGCGCACGAAAAAAACTCCAAAACGAGTGTGCACTGTTGAAAAGGATGAGTTGACGAGTTAAGCGAAACACTGCATAATCTCACTTCTCTGCTGCTGACGAACACAACGATTCGCAGAATGCAGC
>NZ_JBWKQA010000015.1:0-15109 GCF_059418525.1 Telluria sp. GW821-FHT07G12
TCATCCTTTTCAACAGTGCACACTCGTTTTGGAGTTTTTTTCGTGCGCCGCCGAAGCAGGACGCGAACTATAGCAAACAGACACGCAGTCTGCAACGCTTGCTCGTATGCTATCTTTGCCGCCTTTATCACTCCCCGGAGCCAGCATGCGACTGCCCACCATCGCCGCGACTGCGAATCCCGAACTCGCCGCCCAGCTCGACCAGGCGATCAATAACAAGACCAAACCGCTCGGCAGCCTCGGCGCCCTGGAAAGCCTGGCGAAGCAGCTCGGCCTGATCCAGCAGACCACCGCGGTGTCGATCGAGCAGCCGGCCATCGTCGTCTTCGCCGGCGATCACGGTGTGGTCGCCGAAGGCATCTCCGCCTTCCCGCAGGACGTCACCTGGCAGATGGTCGAGAACTTCCTCGCCAACGGCGCGGCCATCAATGTGTTCGCGCGCCAGAACGGTGCCTCCCTGTATGTAGTGGACGCCGGCGTGAACCACGACTTCGGCCCGCGCCCCGGCCTCCTCGACCGCAAGCTCGCCCACGGCACCCGCAACTTCGCGCTCGAGCCGGCGATGACGGCCCAGCAGTGCGCCACCGCGATGGAGCACGGCGCAGCGCTGGTCGCCGACCTGCCCGGCAATGTGGTCGGCTTCGGCGAGATGGGTATCGGGAACACGACATCCGCCGCCGCCTTGATGCACAAGCTGGCCGGCATCCCGGTTGCGGACTGCGTCGGCGCCGGCACCGGCCTGTCGCCGGAAGGCGTCCTGCGCAAGCAGCGCGTGATCGAAGCAGCCGCCGACCGCCACGCCGGCGTGAGCGAGCCGCTCGACGTATTGGCCACGTTCGGAGGCTTCGAGATCGCGATGATGGCCGGCGCCATGCTCGAAGCCGCGGCAAGGCGCAAGACCCTGCTGATCGACGGCTTCATCGTCACCTCCGCCCTGCTGGTCGCCAGCCGCATCGCGCCCGCCATCCTCGACTACTGCGTGTTCGCGCACTGCTCGGACGAAGCCGGCCACCGCCGCATGCTCGAACAGCTCGGCGCCCGTCCGCTGCTCCAGCTGGGCATGCGCCTGGGCGAAGGCACCGGCGCCGCGCTCGCGCTGCCGCTGCTGCACGCGGCGGCCAACTTCCTGAACGAGATGGCGACCTTCTCCTCCGCCGCCGTCAGCGAAAAGTCGGAAGCCGCGTAACAGGATGCAGCAGCTTCGCCTCTTCTTCATCGCGCTGCAGTTCTTCACGCGGCTGCCGATTCCCTCCTGGGTCGGTTTCGAAGCCAGCTGGCTGCAGCACGCCTCGCGCTATTTCCCGCTGGTCGGCTGCGTAGTCGCGGCCATCGCCGCCGGCGTGTACTTCGCGGCCGCCCTTGTACTGCCGGCGCCGGTGGCGGCCGTGCTGTCGACGGCTGCCTCGATCTACCTGACCGGCGCCTTCCACGAAGACGGTTTCGCCGATACCTGCGACGGCCTGGGCGGCGGCATGACACGCGAGCGCGTGCTCGAGATCATGAAGGATTCGCGGGTCGGTGCATATGGCGCGATCGGCATCGTCTGCATGCTGGCCGCGAAACTGTCAGCGCTGGCGATGCTGCCGCCGCGCCTGGCCGTCGGCGCGCTGTTCCTGGCCCATCCGCTGTCGCGCCTCGCCGCGGCCTCGCTGATCTGGAAGCTGGACTACGTGCGCGGCGAAGGCAAGGCGAAGCCGCTCGCCCAGCAGATGACGACCGCCGAATTCACGATCGCCGCCATCACCGCACTGCTGCCGGCGCCCATCCTGCTGGGGGCCGGCTGGATCTCGGCCGATGCAGTGCTGGCGGCGCTGCTGGCCGCCCTGCTGGCCGCGCTCTGGCTGGGCCATAAGCTGCACAAACGTCTCGGCGGCTACACCGGCGATTGCCTCGGCGCGGTACAGCAACTGGCCGAAGTCTTCATCTATATCGGCCTCTTGGCCACGCTCGGCCATGGCGCCTGGTCCTGATCGGTGAAGCTTCACCTGGTCCGCCATCCGCAGCCCGATGTCGCGCCCGGCCTGTGCTACGGCGCCAGCGACGTCGCGGTCGCGGAGACCGAAATCGCGCGGGTGCATGCGAGCCTGCGCGCGGCGGGGCTGCCCGGCGACCTTCCTGTTTATTCCAGCCCGCTGCAGCGCTGCGCCCTGCTCGCGCATCGCCTGCAAGCAGCCACGCTGAACTTCGACGCGCGCCTGGCCGAGATGAACTTCGGCTGCTGGGAGCTGCAGTCCTGGGACGCCATCCCGCGCGCTGAAGTGGACGCCTGGGCCGCCGACCTGCTGCACTATCGTCCCGGCAGCGCCGAATCCGTGCTCGAGGTCGCGCAGCGCGTGGCGGCCTTTCTCGCCGACCTGCGCCAGGCCGCTCATGCGGAAGCACTGCTGATCTGCCATGCCGGCACCATCCGTCTGTTGAGCGCCATGCGCGACGGCCTCCCGCTGGAACAGGCCGCGCTCGATGCCGCGTGCAAGCCGCATCGCATCGCTTATGGCGAGCTGGTGATGCTCGACGTATAATGTCGTCGTTTTGGTGCTCGCGCCTGAGTCCTCAGGCGCAGTTAAACGGGAAACACAAAGCTCTTCGATGAGCCAAGGTGTGCTGCCCCCGCAACGGTAAGCAAGTACCGCATGAAGCAATCGCTCGTGCGGCAACCGTCTTCTCATACCACTGTGCGCAAGCATGGGAAGGTCAGACGGCCACACTTGCCAGCCCGGATACCGGCCAAAAGGTGGAAGCGTGCGGCTTGCCCTCGCTTCTGTTCAATCTGGCCTACGGGGACGTCGGCCGGTTGTCCACGAAAGACCCTACCATCATGAGCTTTTCCGTTTCACGGCAGGCGGCCGCGCCCCTGCTCGCATTCACCCTTGCTGCGCCTTCGATTCCTGCCTTCGCCGATCCGGCCCTCGAGACCGTGGTCGTCACCGCCATCCGCACGCCGCAGCGCGCCGACGAGGTGATCCCGGATACGACCGTCATCTCCAATGAAGAGATCGCGCGCTCCGGCGCCGGCTCGGTTGCCGACCTGCTGCGCCGCCAGCGCGGCATCGAGATCGTCCGCAACGGCGGCCCGGGCGCCAGCACCAGCGTGTTCCTGCGCGGCGCCAACAGCAACCAGGTCGTGGTCCTGATCGACGGCGTGCGCATCGGTTCCTCGACCACCGGCGCGGCGAGCTGGAATGCGATTCCACTGTCGAGCATCGACCACATCGAAATCGTCTACGGCCCGCTCAGCGCCCTGTACGGCGCCGACGCGATCGGCGGCGTGGTGCAGATCTTCACCAGAAAGAGCGAGGGTGCTCCTGCCTTCAGCGCCAGCGCCGGTGCCGGCAGCTACGGCGCCCGTCAATACGACGCCGGCGTGCACGGCTCGACCGGCGGCGACCACAGCGTCAGCTATGCACTCAGCGCCGCCCACGAGGATGCCGACGGCTTTTCCAGCACCCGTCCCGGCTCCTCGAGCTACAACAAGGATGACGATGGCTACGCGCGCAACAGCGTGAACGGCCGCGTCGCCGTGCAGCTCGCGCCAGGGCATGAAGTTGGCGCGCAATTCCTGAAGAGCCGCCTGCGCGCGCAGTACGACAGCGGCGCCTCCAGCTACGACACCCACAACGAACAAGACATCGACAGCTATGCCGTGTTCCTGAACGACCGCATCCTGCCGAACTGGCGCAGCAGCCTGCAGGCGGCCCGCTCGAACGACAGGCTGGGCAGCTTCACCAGCACCGCCGCCAACGGCGCCAGCCAGATCGATACCCGCCAGGATGAGTACACCTGGCAGAACACGCTGGACCTGGACGGCGATACCCTGCAAGTCCTGCTTGGCCATCGCAAGGAAGAAGTGCTGTCCAGCTCCAGCACCGCGCTGAACCGCTCGCGCATCACCAATTCCGTCGCCGCCGCTTACGACCTGCGGCGCGGCAGCCACCTGCTCGACCTCAGCCTGCGCCGCGACCATTCCGTCTACGGCGGCAAGACCACCGGCGCGGCCGGCTACGGCTACGAGTTCAGCAAGGACCTGCGCGCCACTGCCAGCGTCGGCACCAGCTTCCGTGCCCCGACCTACAACGAGCTGTACTTCCCAGGTTACGGCTTGAGCACCAACAAGCCGGAACAGGGCCGCAATGCGGAAGTCGGCCTCCGTTACCGGATCGCCGGCGCCGAGCTGCAGGCCAACTACTACCGCAACCGCCTGACCGACATGCTCGTGACGCTCAATCCCTGCCCCAGTCGCACCGGCAGCTGCGCCTACAACGTCAATCACGCCCTGCTCGAAGGCCTGACGATGTCGGCCGAGACGCGCCTGCGCGGCATCATTCTCCGCGCCAGCGTCGACCTGCAGGATCCGCGCGACGAAACCACCGGCAAGCAGCTGGCCCGCCGCACGCGCCGCCATGCCAGTTTCACGGCCGCCTATGCGCTCGACCGCGTCGACCTCGGCGCCGAACTGCAGGCTTCCGCCAGCCGTTTCGACGACGCGGCGAATGCCAACCGCCTGGGTGGCTACGGCCTGCTGAACCTGTACACTACATGGCGGTTCACGCCCGACTGGTCGCTGCTGCTGCGCCTCGACAACGCGCTCGACAAGCGCTACGAGCTGGCGCGTAATTACGGCACGGCCGAACGCAGCTGGTTCGCCGCACTGCGCTACGGGATCCGTTAATTCACTCATCAAGCCAGCATGCATCCACTCCACCAAGCCGCGCGCCAGCGCACCACCATGATCGTCGGCACGCTCCTGCTTGCCGCCCTCGCCTGCATCTTGTTTTCCGGCGTCACGGGTTCGGTCACGGTGGCGCTGGCGGATCTGCCGGATGCCGTGGGCCAGGTGCTGCACGGCCGCCAGGATTCGCTGGCCGCTTCGCTGCTCGCGCTGCGCGGCGGCCGGGCCCTGATGGCCTTCGTCACCGGCGGTGCGCTGGCCCTGGCCGGCATCATGATGCAGGCCCTGCTGCGCAACCCGCTGGCCGACCCCTACGTGCTGGGCATCTCGGCCGGCGCCTCGGTCGGCGCCCTGTTCGCCTTGCTGATGATGTGCGCGGCAGTGGTGGTCGACGGTGCCGCGCTGCTCGGTGCGGTGGCGGTGTCGATGTTGCTCTATATATTGGCGCGGCGCGACATCCGCGGCGGCGTGGCGGCCGAAGGCGGCACCTCGACCCTGCTGCTGACCGGGGTGATCCTGATGTCGGCCTGCATGGCCCTGGTGACGCTGATGCTGTCGATCGCACCGGAAGGCGCGCTGCGCAATATGGTGTTCTGGATGATCGGCGACCTGGCCGGCACGCCGCTGCGGCTGCTGCCCTGGCTGGTGCTGGCCGGCGGCCTCGCCTTCGCCCTGCGCAATGCACGCGCGATGAACGTGCTGGCCCTGCATGCCGATACCGCGCGCACGCTCGGCATCGAAGTCGGCCGCCTGCGCAAGGGCCTGTTCTTCGCGTCCGGCGTACTGACCGCCAGCGCGGTGACGAACGCCGGCTCGATCGGCTTCGTCGGCCTGATCGTGCCGCACGCCTGCCGCTTCGCCTTCGGCCCTGACCACCGGGTGCTGATTCCCTCGGCCGTGCTGCTGGGCGGCAGCTTCCTTGTCCTGTGCGACACCCTGGCGCGCACCGTGATCGCGCCGACCCAGCTGCCGGTGGGCGCCATCACGGCGCTGATCGGCGCCCCGGTCTTCCTGTACCAACTGCACCAGCTGCGCAAATAAGATGATCGAGACTAGACAACTCACGCTGGAAGTCGCCGAACGCACGCTGGTGCGGGATCTCGACTGGACCGTGCAGGCCGGCGAATGCTGGAGCATCATCGGCCGCAACGGCGCCGGCAAGAGCACCCTGCTGCGCGCCCTGGCCGGGCTGCGCGGCGCGAACCGGGGCCTCGTTAGCCTCGACGGCAGGAAGCTCGACGACTGGCCGCTCGAAGAGCTGGCGCGCAAGCGGGCCTACCTGGCGCAGTCGCGCACCGACGCCTTTGCCTACAGTGCCATCGATACCGTGCTGTCCGCGCGCCATCCCTACCACGGCAACCGTTACTGGGAAGGCAGCGACGACCACCAGGCGGCGCTGCAGGCGCTGGCGGCGATGGAAGTCGAGCACCTGGCGGCGCGCGACGTGCGCACCCTGTCCGGCGGCGAGCGCCAGCGCGTGGCAATCGCCGCCCTGTTGGCCCAGGACACGCCGCTGCTGCTGCTGGACGAACCGGCGAATGCGCTCGACCTGGCGCACCAGGTCAGCGTGACCGCCCTGCTCGCGCGCCTGTGCCGGCGCGAGCGCAAGACGGTCGTCATGATCGGCCACGACCTCAACCTGGCCCACAGCATCTCGACCCACGCGCTGCTGCTGCGCGGCGACGGCGGCTGGCTTGCCGGCCCGGTCGCGCAGGTAATGCAGCCGGCGCTGCTGGGCGACTACCTCGGCCACCCGATCGAGATGATCGAGCACGGCGGCCGCCGCATCTTCATCCCTTTCGAGGACCACCATGAACAGCATGACGCCTGAAGACACTGCTTCCGACACTGCGGCACTGAACGAGCGCCACCGCCAGCGCATGGAGCGCAAGAAGGCCGTGATCGACGCAAAAATCGCGGCAGCCGACAAGAAGATCGGCATCATCATCGTCAATACCGGCAACGGCAAGGGCAAGAGCTCGAGCGCCTTCGGCATGGCGGTGCGCGCGCTGGGCCACGGCATGAAGGTCGGCGTGGTCCAGTTCATCAAGGGCGCGATGTCGACTGGAGAAGAACAATTCCTGCGCCGCTTTCCGGACGAAGTCAGCTTCCATGCGATGGGCGAAGGCTATACCTGGGAAACCCAGAACCGCGAGCGCGACATCGCCAAGGCCGAGGAAGCATGGCAGCAGGCCAGGCGCTTCCTGACTGATCCAGATATCGGCTTGGTGGTGCTGGATGAGCTGAACATCGCGCTGAAATACCGCTACCTGGACGTGCACGCGGTGATCGCCGACCTGCTCGAGCGCCCGGCCATGCAGCACGTGGTGGTGACGGGACGCGCGGCGCCGCCCGAACTGATCGAGGTGGCGGATACCGTCACCGAAATGAACGTGGTCAAGCACGCCTTCAAGACGGGCATCGCGGCGCAAGCCGGTACGGAGTGGTGATGGAATATCCGGGCGCACGCATGTTGCTGGTAGCGGCCACCGCTTCCGGCCAGGGCAAGACCACGATCTCCGCCGCCCTCGCGCGCGGCCTGGTACGCCAGGGCCAGCGCGTGCGGGTCTTCAAGTGCGGTCCCGACTTCATCGACCCGATGCTGCTGGAACGCGCCTGCGGCTCGAAGGTGCACACGCTCGACCTGTGGATGGTCGGGCTGGAAGCCTGCCGGCAGCGCCTGGCGCAGGCGGCACGCGAGGCCGAGGTGGTGCTGATCGAGGGGGTGATGGGCCTGTACGACGGCAATCCCTCGGCCGCCGATCTCTCGCGCGCCTTCGACATTCCGGTGCTGGCCGTGATCGACGCCTCCAGCATGGCGCAGACCGCCGGCGCGGTGGTGCAAGGCTTGCGCGACTACGGCCCGGTGCAGATGGCCGGCGTGGTCGCCAACCGCGTGGCCAGCGAGGGTCACCGCCAGATGGTGGCGGCATCGCTGCGCGGCATTCCGCTGCTGGCGACGCTGCCGAAGCAGGCGCGCCGCCTGCCGGAACGCCATCTCGGCCTGGTGCTGCCGGGCGAGGTCGACGACATCGACGCCATCCTGGACGAACTGGCCGACCAGCTGCACCTGGACACCCAGGCCTGGCAGGCGGTCGCGCCGCGCCTGCCCGATCACGCCGAGCCGGACCAGCCCATCCCGCCGCTGCTGGCCGGGAAGACGGTGGCGGTGGCGCGCGACGCCGCCTTCTGCTTCATCTATTCCGCCAACCTGGACGTGCTGCAGCAGCTCGGCGCAAAGCTGAGCTTCTTCTCGCCGCTGGCCGACGAGCCGGTACCCGGCAACGCCGACGCGGTCTGGCTGCCGGGCGGCTATCCGGAGCTGCACATGGAGACGCTGTCCAAGGCGGCGCGCTGGGGCGAGTCGATCCGCGCGGCGCACGCCGCCGGCCTGCCGATCCTGGCCGAATGCGGCGGCATGATGGCGGTGTCGGAGTCGATCACGGACAAGGAGGGCCACAGTTTCAGCATGCCCGCGCTGCTGCCGGGGAAGGTCTTCATGCAGCAGCGCCTGGCCGGTCTCGGTTCGCAAGGCATGCCGACCGCGGCCGGCGAGATGCGCGGCCACACCTTTCATTATTCGCACCTCGACACGGCGCTGGCGCCGGTCGCGCACACCGTCAAGCATCCATCCGGCGTGCAGGGCGAGGCGGTGTACCGGCTTGGCTCGCTGACGGCCACCTACTTCCATAGCTTCTTCGCGTCGAATCCGCTGGCCACCGCCGGCCTGTTCGCGAAAGCGCAATCATGAGCCGCACCCTGGTCTTCGGCGGCGCCCGCTCCGGCAAGAGCGCCCTGGCCGAACGCCTGGCGCGCGAATCGGGCAAGGAGGTCGTCTACCTGGCCACCTCGCACGCCGGCGACGCCGAGATGGCGGCGCGCATCGCCCACCATCGCGAGCGCCGCCCGGCCGAATGGCAGACGGTGGAAGAACCGACCGCGCTGGCGACGGCCTTGCGCCGCCTGTGCGCGCCGGAGCGCATCGTGCTGGTCGATTGCCTGACCCTGTGGCTCACTAACCTGCTCTTTTCCTCGGGACGCGAGTATCCGGAAGTCGGCGCCGTCGAGCTGCCGCCGCTGTTCGGGTGGGAACGCTCGGACCTGCTGGCCTGGCTGGACGAGCCGGCTGCGGGCGAGGTGATCTTCGTGTCGAACGAGGTCGGCATGGGCATCGTGCCGACCGGCGCCGTCTCGCGCGCCTTCGTGGACGAGGCGGGCCGCCTGAACCAGGAGGTGGCGGCGCGCTGCGAACGCGTACTGTTCGTGGCGGCCGGCCTGCCGCTTGCCTTGAAGGGAGAGCTGTGCTGAGCGGGCTGCCGCCGCTCACGCTGGCGCTGCTGCTGGTGGCCGGCATCCTGCTCGACCTGCTGCTGGGCGAGGCGCGGCGCTGGCATCCGCTGGTCGGTTTTGGACGGCTGGCGCAGTGGCTGGAACGCCGGCTGAACGGCGGAAGCTGGCGCATCGCGCGCGGCGCCTTCGGCTGGGTGCTGGCGGTGCTGCCCTTGAGCGCACTGGCGGCATGGCTCTGTGCATCAAGCGGTGCCGCGGGATGGGCTGCCCACGCCTTCCTGCTTTACCTCTGCCTCGGCCTGCGCAGCCTGCGCGATCACACCCTGCCCATCCATGAGGCGCTGACGAATGGCGACCTGCCGCGTGCGCGCTGGCTGACCTCTCGCATCGTCAGCCGCGATACCACGCATGCCGGCGAGGCCGACCTGGCCAAGGCCGGCGCCGAGTCCCTGCTCGAGAATGGCAACGACGCCGTGTTCGGCACCCTGTTCTGGTTCCTCGTCGGCGGCGCCGCCGGTGCCTTGCTATTCCGCCTGGCGAACACGCTGGACGCGATGTGGGGTTACCGGAATGCGCGCTTCAATCTGTTCGGCCGCGTGGCGGCGCGCATCGACGATGTGCTGAACTACCTGCCGGCGCGCCTGACTGCCCTGTCGTATGCCCTGCTGGCCCCTGGCGGCAGGCTGCGTGCGCTGCGCTGCTGGCGTGCGCAGGCGCCCGCGTGGAGCAGCCCGAACGCGGGCCCGGTCATGGCCAGCGGCGCCGGCGCCCTCGGCATCAGCCTGGGTGGAGCCGCAATCTATGAGGGCGAAGTCGAACGGCGGCCGCTGCTGGGCGCCGGCCCTGCCGCTCAGGCAGCCGACATCCTGCGCGCCTGGCGCCTGGTCTTCCGTTCCACCTTGCTGTGGGCCGCCGCCGCGCTCGGCCTCGGCATCATCCTGCACCTGACGGGGATTCTCCATGCTTGAACACGGCGGCAATCTGCGCGAGGCGCAGCGGCGCTACGGCGGCGATGACTGGATCGACCTCTCGACCGGGATCAACCCCTTCGGCTATCCGGCGCCGCCACTGCCGCCGGATGCGTGGCAGCGGCTGCCGGAAGCGGATCCGGCGCTGCCGGACGCTGCCTGCGCCTATTACGGCGCCCGCGCACTGCTGGCGGTTGCCGGCACCCAGGCGGCGATCCAGGCCCTGCCCCGTTTGCGCCCGCCGTCGCGGGTGACAGTGGCTGCGCCCTCATATGCCGAACACGCCCACCACTGGGTCCGGCATGGCCACTCGCTGCGCCAGATCGGCTACCCGATGCTGGAAGCCGCGGTGGGCAGCAGCGACGTGGTCGTGGTCTGCAATCCGAACAACCCGACCGGCGAGCAGCTGGCGCCGGCGGTGCTGCTGCGCTGGGCCGCCGAACTCGGGTCGCGCGGCGGCTGGCTGGTGGTGGACGAGGCCTTCGGCGACACCGCACCCGAGCTGAGTCTCGCCGCCTATGCACAGATGTCCGGGCTGGTCGTCCTGCGCTCGGTCGGCAAGTTCTTCGGGCTGGCCGGGCTGCGGCTGGGCTTCGTGGCGGCTGACAGCGCGCTGCTGGCGGCGCTGGCGGATGTCCTTGGCCCGTGGACGGTCAGCGGCCCGGCCCAGCATGTGGCGCTGGCCGCGCTGCGCGACACGCCCTGGCAGCAGGCGGCGCAGGCAAGGCTGGCGCGCGACGGCGCACGCATGCGCGGACTGCTTGCCGCCTACGGCATCCAGGCTTCGGGCACGCCACTGTTTCACTGGTGGTCCGCGCCCCGGCCCGAGGAATTTCATGAGCACATGGCGCGCCGCGCGATCTGGGTGCGCCTGTTCCCGCAGGCGGCGCGCGGCATCCGCTTCGGCCTCCCTGGTGGCGAGAGCGACTGGGACCGCATCGAACACGCACTTCAAGAATGGAACAAGCGATGAACGCATCGACAGCACTGATCTTTTCGGCCGCATTGGCGGCAGCCCAGGCGCAGGCCGCAATCACGGTGAAAGACGACGACGGCAATACGGTGACGCTGCAAAAGCCGGCCCAGCGCGTGATCTCGCTGGCCCCGCACGTGACGGAACTGCTGTTCGCGGCCGGCGGCGGCAGCCACGTGGTCGGGGTGGTGGCGTACAGCGACTTCCCGGAAGAGGCGAAAAAGATCCCCCAGATCGGCTCCAACCGCGAGGTCGACCTGGAACGCATCATGGCGCTCAAGCCCGACCTCATCGTGGTCTGGCGCCATGGCAGCTCGGAGCGGCAGATCGAGATGGTGCGCAAGCTCGGCGTCCCGCTGTTCCACAGTGAGCCGAAAAAGCTCGACGACATTCCCGAGAGTGTCGCCACGCTCGGGCAGCTGATGGGCACCGAGAAGGCCGCCAACCCGGCCGCCGACGCGCTGCGCCAGCAGCTCGGCAGCCTGCGCGCCCGCTACGCGAACCGTCCACTGGTGCGGGCCTTCTACCAGGTCTGGGACAAACCGCTCTACACGCTCAGTGGAAAGCACATCATCACCGACGCGCTGCACCTGTGCGGCGGTGAGAACATCTTCGCCAAACTGGCAGTGACCGCGCCTGTCGTCAGCGTGGAAGGCGTCCTGCAGGAGAACCCGGAAGCGATCTTCGCCACGGCCGAGAAGAACTACGGCGGCGTCAGCATGTGGAAGCCCTATGGCACGCTGCTGGCGGTGCGCAACGATAACCTGTTCACCATCGACGGCAACCTGCTGAATCGCTCCGGTCCGCGCATGATCGCGGGCGCCGCCATGCTCTGCGAGAAGCTGGAGCTGGCGCGCCAGCATCGCAGCAAATGAACGCCTTCCCCTACCGGACCCTGATGGTGCAGGGGACGACCTCCGATGCGGGCAAGAGCACCGTGGTCGCCGCACTGTGCCGCCTGCTCAAGCGCGCAGGCGTCAAGGTGGCGCCGTTCAAGCCGCAGAACATGGCGCTCAACAGCGCGGTCACGCGGGACGGCGGCGAGATCGGGCGCGCCCAGGCGCTCCAGGCGATTGCCGCCGGCGTCGAGCCGCACACGGATTTCAATCCGGTGCTGCTGAAACCGTCGAGCGACATCGGCGCCCAAGTCATCATCCACGGCCGCGTGCACGCGGAGATGAACGCGCGCGACTACCACCAGTACAAAACGGTGGCGATGGGCGCGGTGCTGGAATCGCATGCGCGGCTGCTGGCGCAGTACGAGGCCGTCATCGTCGAAGGCGCCGGCAGCCCGGCCGAGATCAACCTGCGCGACCGCGACATCGCCAACATGGGCTTTGCCGAGGCGGTCGACTGCCCGGTCGTGCTGGTGGCCGACATCGACCGCGGCGGCGTGTTCGCCCACTTCGTCGGCACCCTCGCCTGCCTGTCGGAGAGCGAGCGCAACCGCATCGTCGGTTTCGTGATCAACCGCTTCCGCGGCGATATCAAGCTGCTCGAACCTGGCCTGGACTGGTTGGAGGCGCAGACCGGCAAGCCGGTGCTGGCCGTGCTGCCCTATCTGCACGGGCTTTACCTCGATGCCGAGGATGCGGTGCAGGGCGTGACGCGGCGCGAGGGCAAGTTCCGCGTCGTAGTGCCGAGCTATCCGCGCATGAGCAACCACACCGACTTCGATCCGCTGCGCGCGCATCCCGACGTCGACCTGCGCTTCGTGCGCGAAGGCGAGGCGATTCCGGGGGCCGACCTGATCGTCCTCCCCGGCAGCAAGAATACCCGCGCGGACCTGGCCTGGCTGCAGCGGCAGGGATGGAAGGACGCCATGCATCGCCACCTGCGCTACGGCGGCAAGATGATCGGCATCTGCGGCGGCTTCCAGATGCTGGGGCGCGTCGTCGACGATCCGGATGGCGTCGAGGGCGCGGCGGGTCATTCGGAGGGACTCGGCCTGCTCGAACTGGCGACCGTGCTAACGCCGGATAAACGGCTGGCCCAGGTCAGCGGGGGCTGCGTGTTCGATGCCTCCTCGCTTGGTGCAAGCGTGGATGGGTACGAGATCCACATGGGTGTGTCGAGCGGGGGCGCGCTGGCGCGGCCCGCCTTCGGGATCGACGGCCGTCCCGAAGGCGCCTGCTCGGACGACGGCCAGGTGCTGGGCACTTATCTGCACGGGCTGTTCGACAATGGCGCCGCCTGTGCCGCGCTGCTGCGTTGGGCCGGGCTGCACAGCGAGCATGCGGTCGATGCCGCGGCGCTGCGCGAAGCAAGCCTGGACCGCATCGCCGATGCGAGTGCGCCTTTGCTCGATAGGATTTGCCAATCGGTCCGCTAAAACTTATCGATTTTACTGATTAAATGAGAATCGATATCATTCACTGCATGCTTGAGAACGACAGGAGTTTCACATGGCAGTGGCACGCAAAGGCAGTCAGATCATTACCCACCTCGCGATCGGGTTCGCCATCGCTTACGCGGTGACGGGGTCGATCGCCCTGGGCGGATTGGCGGTGCTGGTCGAGCCGCTCTTGAACGTCCTGCTGGTGCCCTTCCATGAGCGGGCCTGGCATCGCAAGCTGCATGGCGCCATCGGCCAGCGGCGTTATCTGCTGCTTACGCTCGAAAAGATCAGCCTGTCGATCATGCACATGGGCGTCGCCTTCGGCGTACTGTATTGGGCAACCGGATCGCTGGCCTTCGGCGGCCTGGCGGCGGTGCTGGAGCCGATCTGCAATGTGGTGCTGATGCCGCTGCATGACCGCCTCTGGGATAAGCTGCAGCTCGGTTGGCAAGCACAGCCTGTGTGATCGTTGGCGTCAAAGTGGCGTAGTCCGCCACGTGCTAGGCTTTTCTCTTCTCGTGCCGGGAGGAAAGTCCATGAATCACCGTACTTGCTTGTTCGGGCTCTTGGCTGCTGCGCTGGCCCTCGGTGTGCCGTTCTCTGCATCGGCCGCGCCGGAAAAGAAAGCATGGATCACCATCGGCGACGCCGCTTTCCTCCAGGTGCGTCAGCTTGTACCGGGTATCGCTTCGGTCGAATCCCGCCAACTTGCCGGCGGCGGGCAGAAGATCCACGCGGTCGGCATCAGCGAGTCCAAGCTCGAAACCATCGCCGACGCGATTCATCAGCGCCTGCAGCAATGCGGCGGATTCATGCTGCACAAGACCGAAGCGGAGGCGCGGGCGGCGCTGCGCGGAAGCGTCGCCGCGGGAGTGTCCCCTTCCTACCTCATCGACAACCGTGAGCTGGTCGAACCGCTGCTTGCGCGGATGAGCGATAAAAACATCGAGCAGACGATCGTCAGCTTGTCAGCCTTTCCCAACCGGTACTACAAGAGCCAGTCGGGCGTGAATGCCTCGGACTGGCTGTTCACGACCTGGCGCGAGATGGTCAAGGGCCGGCAAGACATCACGGTCGAGCAGTTCACGCACGCCGGCTATCCGCAAAAGTCGGTCACGCTGCGGATTGCCGGCAGCGAGAAACCGAATGAGAGCATCGTCTTGGGCGCCCATCTGGATTCCATCCTGGTGTCGAGGATGAGCGATACGGCGGTGGCGCCAGGGGCGGATGACGATGCGTCAGGCGTTGCCAGCCTTACGGAAGCGCTGCGCGCCATGCTCGAGCAGGACTACAGACCGAAACGCAGCATTCATCTGGTTGCCTATGCTGCGGAAGAAGTGGGCTTGCGGGGTTCGCAGGACATCGCCCGGGCTTTCAAGCAGTCGAATGGCACGGTTATCGGTGTCCTGCAGCTCGACATGACCAACTACAAGGGTGCCGCGAACGACATTTATCTGTTCACGGATTACACCGACAGCAAGCAGAACGCATTTCTTGCGCAGCTGGTGTCGACCTATCTGCCGGACCTGAAGCTGGGCTATGACAAATGCGGTTATGCCTGCTCGGATCACGCGAGCTGGCAGGCCCTGGGTTTTCCGACCTCGATGCCTTTCGAGTCGAGCTTTGCACGGGATAACCCTGCTATCCACACGTCGAAAGACACTTTCGCCAACTCGGGCGGGCAAGCGACGCATGCCTTGAAGTTTGCCCGGCTGGCGGCGGCGTTTGCGATTGAATTGGGAAGCGATTGAGCTGCCGTTTTATTTGGCTCGGAAAAGCAAAAAGCCCGCTCAGTCTTTGACTGAGCGGGCTCTGCTTAATAATTAGCCTGACGATAACCTACTTTCACACTGGTTGCAGCACTATCATCGGCG
>NZ_JBWKQA010000016.1:0-9530 GCF_059418525.1 Telluria sp. GW821-FHT07G12
GAAAGTAGGTTATCGTCAGGCTAATTATTAAGCAGAGCCCGTTCAGTCAAAGACTGAGCGGGCTTTTTGCTTTTCTGAACCATCCGTCGGGCTCCTGCAATTTGCGGCACAATGCAGCTGTTGTCTATCCATTAAGGACGCAGCATGAAAGAGCAGGTGGCGAGAAGGGTGATCCTGGTCCGTTCCATCGAAACGGCCGACATCAAACACGAAGTCCTGAGCGACGACGACCGCATGTACGCGAGCCGCAGCGCACGCGAGCTGGCCCAGTGGTCCGCGGCCGACAGCAAATCTCCGCTCACGCTCGATCACTTCCTCGAACAGCGTTCTGAACAGATCCTCAAGCGCCTCGCCGAACGCACGCCCGCCTTCCGCACTTTCCTGAATCGCCGGCCCTTGCTACCGCTGCTGTCCGCACTTCTCCCGCTGCTCGCCCTCATTCTAGGGGCCGCCATCGACCACATCGCCGACCCGCACCGCGTCGACCTGCTGTCGGCGCCGCTGCTTCTGATCATTGGCTGGAACCTGCTGGTGTATGTGATCCTGCTGGCCTGGCTCTTTATCCCGTCCAAACGCACCGGTTGGGTCGGACCGGACCTGATGCGCCGGCTCAGCGTCGGCAAAGCCAAGCTGCCGCGCAAGCTGCCGGCGCCGCTCGCTGCCGCCCTCGGCGAATACACGATCGACTGGACCCAGCTGTCCTGGAAGCTGACCCACGCACGCCTCAGCCGCACGGTCCATTTGTCCGCCGCCGCGTTCGCGCTCGGCGCCGTCATCTCCTTGTATGCGCGCGGCCTGTTGACGGAATATGCGGCCGGCTGGGAGAGCACCTTCCTCGACGCGAGCCAGGTCCACGCGATGCTGTCCTGGCTGTTCGCGCCCGCGCTGCTCCTGTTCCCGATCGAGGGTTTCAGCGTCGCCGATGTGCAGGCCCTGCGTTTCGTGCAGGAGCCGTCCAGTGCCGGCGGCGCACGCTGGGTGCACCTGTATGCGGCGACCCTGCTGCTGATCGTGATCCTGCCGCGCCTTGTCCTGGCCGTGCTGGCCGGCTGGCGTGCGGCGCGCCTTGCACGGCGCTTCCCCGTGGACCTGCAGCAGCCATACTTCCGCAACCTGGCCGACCAGATCGGCGCCGGTCCCGGTCCGGTGACCCTGCGCGTGCTGCCCTACAGCTTCACGCTCGATGAACGCCGCGACCGCGGCCTGTCCGAGATCGCCGCAAACATGTTCGGCGCCCAGACCCGGGTCATGCTGCGGCCTTCGCTGCCGTACGGCGAAGATCCGACATCCCTGCTGCAGGACCTGCGACCCGACACCGGCGATGCGACCGCGAATCCGACCATAACGGCAGTGTTGTTCAGCCTCGCCGCCACGCCCGAGCAGGAAAACCACGGCGCCTTGCTGGCCGCGCTCTCGCGCCAGCTCCCCGGCGGCATGACCGTACTGGCCGATGAATCCTCGATGACCGAGCGCGGAGCCGGACAGCCGGGTATGGATGCGCGCCTGGCCGAGCGCGTCGCCCTGTGGCGCCAGTTCTGCACCCACTACCAGGTCCCGGTGACCATCGTGAACCTGCTGCAGCCTGAGAAGTACCAGGCTGACGCGCAGGGCGGCGTCGCTGCTGCGGGGGCACGATGAGCGAGGCGGTGAAGGTCCAGTTCGCGCTCGTGTCGCATACCAACAACGGCAAGACCACGCTAGCGCGCACCCTGGTCGGCATGGACGTCGGCGAAGTGCGCGACGCCGCCCACGTCACGACCTTCTCCGAATCGCACGTGCTGCAGACGACGGAGCAGGGCGACAGCTTGCTGCTGTGGGACACGCCCGGCTTCGGCGATTCGGTCCGCCTGCTCAAACGGCTGGCGATGGCGGGCAATCCGATCGGCTGGTTCCTGCGCGAGGTATTCGACCGTTACCGCGACCGTCCGTTCTGGCTCAGCCAGCAGGCCCTGCGCGCTGCCCGCGACGAGGCCGACGTCGTGCTCTACCTGGTGAACTCGAGCGAGCATCCACGTGACGCCGGCTACCTGCCGGCCGAGATGCGCATCCTCGAATGGCTCGGTAAACCGGTGGTCGTCCTGCTCAATCAGCTCGGGCCACCGCGTCCGGCGGCCGACGAACAGGCCGAGCAAAGCCTGTGGAAGCAGCACCTCGACCAGTACCCGATCGTGCGCGAGGTACTTTCCCTCGATGCCTTCGCGCGCTGCTGGGTGCACGAACACGTGTTCTATGAAGCCGTCGGCAGGCTGGTGCCGGAACCGAAGCGCGCCGCCTATGCGCGTCTGCGCGCGGCATGGGAAGCGAACAATCTGGCGCGCTACCACGCCTCGCTGCGCATCACCGCCGAGCAGCTGACGGCAGCGGCGCACGACAGCGAAGCCGTCGCCGAGGAAGCAAGCGGCTTCCTGCAATCGGCGCTGAAGGCCGTGAAACTTGGCAAGTCGGATGCGAAGCGCCAGGAGGCCGCGATGGCCAAACTGGTCGAGCGCCTCGAAGAGCGGATTTCCCAGGCCACCACCCAGCTGCTGACCCTGCACCGCCTCGATCCCGGCCAGGCGGCCCGCATCAATGCGCGGGTGCGCGACAACTTCAAGGTCCGCGCGCCGCTCGACAAGGCGCAGGCCGGCCTGCTCGGCGCGGTGGTCTCCGGTGCGGCGACGGGGCTGTCGGCCGATCTGATGGCGGGCGGCTTGACGCTGGGCGGCGGCGCGCTGCTGGGGGCGATCGTCGGCGCGCTGACGATGGCGGGCGCTGCCTGGGGCTTCAATACGACGACTGACCGTAACCAGCCGACCGTGCAGTTCGCGCCGCCTTTCCTGCGCACGCTGACGGTGGGCGGGATCCTGCGCTACCTGGCGGTCGCCCACTTCGGCCGCGGGCGCGGGAATTTCGTCGAGGGCGAGGCGCCGCCGTTCTGGCAGGCCGCGGTGGAAGAGTCGCTGCAGGCGCATTGCCCCGACACGGAGCGTTTCTGGCAGGATCTGCGTACGCAAGGAGAGAAGGGCGCCGAACCGCTCTACCGCCTGCTCTCCACGGTCGTCACCGACGTGTTCGCGCGCCTCTATCCCGGCGTGCAGATTCCCGTGCAGGCCGTCGCTGCAAGCTAGAAGCGATACTGCACGCTCGCGCCCAGCACCCAGTTGCGGCCGGGCGCGGCTTCGTAATAACGGCGGTTACTGTCGCCGACGATCACCGAGCCGATGTAGCCGCGGTCGAACAGATTGTTCACGCGCGCATATTCCTGCACACGCCAGCCGCCGAACTGCTGGCGCGCCTGCACGCGCAGGTTGGCGATCGCATAGCCCGGGGCCGGATTGCCCTGGTTGGCGTCATCCGGGTACAGCTTCGTGTTGGCGATGGTTTCCAGTGCGGCGCCGTAACGATCGGCGGCATCCTTCCAGCCCAGTTCTCCGTACAGGCTGGCGTTCGGCACGCCCGGCAGGCGGCTGCCCGCGAGGACGGCGCCGAAGCCCTCGTCATACACGGCGCGCAGCACGCTCAGGGCCACCCTGCCGCTCCAGTTGCGCCGCCATTCGGCATCCGCCGACAGTTCCAGGCCCTGGCGCAGCGTCGCGCTGGCGTTGCGGTAGCTGGTGCGGCCGCCGGACGAGCTGTCGACCACCAGTTCGTCGCTGGTCTTCACCTGGAACACGGCGGCATTGATGCGTACCGCATCCAGCGGCATCGCCTTCACGCCAAACTCCAGATGGGTGCTCTGGGCCGGCGCCAGCGCGAAGTTGAAACCGCTGCCCACGCCCGAATAAAAGACTTCGTTCAGGGTCGGGGTTTCGAAGCCACGCGCCGCGCTGGCATACACATTCAGGCCGGGATTCAGCTTGTAGAGGAGGCCGAGCAGCGGCGTGGTATGGCGGTAGCTGACGCTGCCGCTGTCGTTGCCGTTGGCGAGGAAGCGGTCGTCGACGTCGAACTCGACCCGGCTGTGGCGCAGCCCCGCGCTCAGGACCCAGGCGTCGCGCTCCCATTCGAACTGGGCATACGGATCGAGGTTGTTCACATCGTCCTTTTCGTCGCGGCGCAAACGGCCCTGCACGCCGAACTGGCTGCCGACGAAGTTCTCGTAACCCTTGCGGTCGTCGCTTGAAGCGCCGGCCTCGATGCCGAAGGTGGAGCGCAGCGTGCCGTCGAGGAAGGGACGCGACATGCTCCAGTTGGCGTCGATGCCGTGGAAGTCGCGCTCGAAGTCGACTACCCCGCCGGAATGGCTGGGCGGCGCCTGGAAGCCTTGCGAGAAAGCCTGGTACTGGATCACGCGGCGGTTGCCGACATAGGCGGTCGCGCGCAGGCGGTCGTCGCCGAAGCGCTGCTCCCAGGTCGCGCCCAGCTGCTGGTGGTCGATGCTCTTGCGCGTGTCGTAGCGTTCGGCGAAGGTGCGCTGCGGCGTGCGCGGGTCGGTGGTGTCGATTTCGCCCGCGCGCGGATCGCGCTGCCAGGTGGCCCAGGTGACGCCGAGCGGATCCTGGGTGTCGTCCTGGCGCAGGCCGCCGGCCGTCAATACCAGCCGGCTGGTGGTGCTCGGCGCGAAAGTAAGCTTGGCATAGGCCTGGTCGCGCGTGGCGGCGCTGTGACTGCGGTAGCCGTCGGTATCGAAGCGCGACACGTCCAGCAGATAGCCGATGCCGCCGGCGCGGCCGCTCGCGTTCAGGTCGGTCTTGCGGCTGCCGTAGCTGCCGGCGCTCACATTGAATTCGACTTCCGGCGCCGCTTTTGGATCGCGCGTAAACAGCTGGATCACGCCGCCGGAGTGGTTGCCGTAGAGGGCGGAGAAGGGGCCGCGCAGCACCTCGATGCGTTCGGCCAGGTCGAGGTCGAAGGTGGCGGCCTGGCCCTGCCCATCGGGCATGGTGGCGGGCACGCCGTCGGCGATCAGGCGCACGCCGCGGACGCCGAAGGCCGAGCGGGCGCCGAAGCCGCGCGAGGAAATCTGCAGGTCCTGTGCATAGTTCTGGCGGTTCTGCGCCACCAGGCCCGGCACCGCGGCCAGCGCTTCGGACGCATTCACGCGCGGCTGCGCGGCGCCGATGCGGTCGGCGCCGATCACGTCGATCGAGGCCGGCAGGTCGAAGCTCAGTTGTTCGGTGCGGCTGGCCGTCACCACGACGACCGGGGTGGCCGTATTGACGCCATCTTCTGCGAAGGCAAACGATGCATGGGTGGTGGACAGTGCCGCGATGATGCTTGAAGCGAGTACGTGACGTTTCATCTTTTCTCCGTGATCCCGCCACGCACTATACCTGCCAGGCGTGAAAGCCGTTGTCCAGTTGCTCACTTCGCTGTGTCAATCTGGAGCAGGTGTCACGGGCAGTGGCGCACATCCGGCCGCCGCGCGCCGCGTCTTCGCTCTGGGCCGCTGCCGCGCGTGGGCTGGCATGGCGCTTGCGAGATAGGAGACTCCACACCACCACAAGAAAGAAGAGGATGACATGAATCTCGCAGACATCAGCAAACTCGGCGTCGCCAACCCTTTCCGCCAGCGCTACGACAATTACATCGGCGGCGCCTTCGTGGCACCCGTCAAGGGCGAGTACTTCCCCAACGTGACGCCGATTACCGGCCAGCCCTTCTGCGAGGTGGCGCGCTCGACGGCCGAGGATATCGAAGCCGCGCTCGATGCCGCCCATGCCGCCAAGGAGGCCTGGGGCAAGACCTCGCCCGCCGAGCGCGCCAACATCCTGAATAAAATCGCCGACCGCATGGAGCAGAATCTCAAGATGCTGGCGACCGCCGAGACCATCGACAACGGCAAGCCGATCCGCGAGACCATGGCCGCCGACCTCCCGCTGGCGATCGACCACTTCCGCTATTTCGCCGGCTGCGTCCGCACCCAGGAAGGCGCGATCTCGACCATCGACCACGAGACCTACGCCTATCATTTCCACGAGCCGCTGGGCGTGGTCGGCCAGATCATCCCCTGGAATTTCCCCATCCTGATGGCGGTGTGGAAGCTGGCGCCCGCGCTCGCGGCCGGCAATTGCGTGGTCCTCAAGCCGGCCGAACAGACGCCCGCATCCATCATGGTGCTGATGGAGCTGATCGCCGACCTGCTGCCGGCCGGCGTCATCAACATCGTCAACGGCTTCGGCCTGGAAGCCGGCAAGCCGCTCGCATCGAGTAAGCGCATCGCCAAGATCGCCTTCACCGGCGAGACCGGCACCGGCCGCCTGATCATGCAGTATGCGGCGCAGAACCTGATCCCGGTGACGCTGGAGCTGGGCGGGAAGTCGCCCAACATCTTCTTCGAAGACGTGATGGCCGCGGACGACGAGTTCTTCGACAAGTGCCTGGAAGGCTTCGCCATGTTCGCGCTGAACCAGGGCGAGGTCTGCACCTGCCCCTCGCGCGTACTGGTGCAGGAATCGATCTATGAGAAATTCATGGAGCGTGCGCTGGCACGGGTGGAGAAAATCAAGGCGGGCAATCCGCTCGACGAAACCACCATGATCGGCGCCCAGGCCTCGCAGGAGCAGCTCGAGAAGATCCTGTCCTACCTCGACATCGGCCGCCAGGAAGGCGCCGAGGTGCTGGCCGGCGGCGAGCGCGCCACCCACGAGGGCGACCTGTCCGGCGGCTACTACGTGCGCCCGACCGTGTTCAAGGGCGATAACCGGATGCGCATCTTCCAGGAAGAGATCTTTGGCCCGGTCGTCTCTGTGACCACCTTCAAGGACGAAGCCGATGCCCTGCGCATCGCCAACGACACCCTGTACGGCCTGGGCGCAGGTCTGTGGACGCGCGACGGCAGCCGCGCCTTCCGCGTCGGCCGCGCGATCCAGGCGGGACGCGTGTGGACCAACTGCTACCACCTGTACCCGGCGCACGCGGCCTTCGGTGGCTACAAGCAGTCGGGCATCGGCCGTGAGAACCACAAGATGATGCTCGAGCACTACCAGCAGACGAAGAACCTGCTGGTGAGTTACAGCCCGAAGGCGCTCGGCTTCTTCTGACGCGCATGCCAACCGAGACGATGGCCACGACGATCGCGCGCGTGACCGCGACGCCTGCCGCACTCGCCTTCATCGGCGAGCTGCGGCAGCGCCACGGCCCGCTGATGTTCTTCCAGTCCGGCGGCTGCTGCGACGGCAGCGCGCCAATGTGCTATCCGGAGGGCGAGTTCAATGTGAGCGACACCGATGTCTGCCTGGGCAGCCTTGACGGGACGCCCTTCTACATGGGACAGGAGCAGTTCGGCTATTGGGAACACACCCAGCTGATCATCGACGTGGTGGCGGGTAACGGCGGCATGTTCTCGCTCGATAACGGCACCGGCCGGCGCTTCCTGACCCGTTCGCGCTTGTTTACGGATGAGGAGTGCTTATTATTGCGCGACCAGCCTACATAACGCGGGGCAGCTTCCGGTAAATCGTGTTGCGCGATACACCCAAGGCGCGTGCGGCGGCGGAGACGTTGCCGCCGTGCGCGGCGAGGGTGCGCAGGATGGCGCTCAGCTCCAGGTCGTCGAGCCTGGCGTTGGTTGCGGCGCTTTGCGTCGACGCCGGCGCTGCAGGCGCAGTATCGAGATCGTCGAGGTCGTCGAGGAAGTCGTCGGGCAGGTGCTGGAGGCCGATCTCGTCCTCGTCACCGGCCATCAGGCTTGCCGTGCGCAGCAGGCTGGCCAGCTGGCGCAGGTTGCCGGGCCAGGCGTGGCGCCGGAACAGCTGCAGGACCTCGTCGGCCACGCGCCTTGTGCGGGCCTCGCTGGCCAGCAGCTGCTGGACGATGGCATCGAGGTCGCTGCGTTCGCGCAGCGGTGGCAGTTTGACTACCAGCCCGTTCAGCCGGTAGTACAGGTCTTCGCGGAACAGGCCCTCGGCGATGCGCTTGCGCAGATCCTGGTTGGTGGCGCAGACCACCTCGATATCGGCCGCCAGCGCCCTGGCGCCGCCGAGCGGCACCACCTTGCGCTCTTCCAGCACGCGCAGCAGGCGCGCCTGCAGGGCCAGCGGCATGTCGCCGATCTCGTCGAGGAAGAGGGTGCCCCCATGCGCCTGCATGATCCTGCCGCTGGCGCCTTTCCTGCGCGCGCCGGTGAAAGCGCCTTCCTCATAGCCGAACAGTTCGGACTCGATCAGCGCTTCCGGAATCGCGGCGCAGTTCACGGCGACGAAGGGACCGCGCGCACGCGGCGAATCCGCGTGAATGGCCTGGGCCAGCCATTCCTTGCCGGTGCCGGTCTCGCCCAAGATCAGGACAGGCACGCCGAGGCCGACGACTTTGCCGACCTTCGCGATGGCTTGTGCGAGGCGGGCATCGCCGGTGTTAAGGGCCTGCAAGCGGGAGCGCGGCGGCGGCCTGACTGACCGGGGCGCGGCGGGCGGCGGGGGCAGGGCGGGAGCGTCGTTGAGGAGCTGCACGCCATGCGCGAGGCGCAGTTCGGCGCGGCCGCGTACGCGCACGCCGTTGTGCATGCACAGGTCGAGCAGTCCCGGGGCCGCGCTGCGGTAATGATCGTAGAGGGCGGACAGCGGCAGGCCGAACAAGGAGCTGAAGGTGTGCGCCTGCAGGGCCGGCGTGGACAACCCGAGCTGGAACAGGCCGTTGCGGTTCGCCGCCAGGAAGCGGCCGCCCGGCGTGAAGGAGGCAATGCCTTCCATGAGCGTGCCGATGAATTCCGGGCGGGTGTGGAAGTGCAGGGTGATCGCGTTCCCGAAGGCTGCGGCAAACAGCTGGTTCTCGATCATCAGGGCCGACATCCGCACCAGGGCCATGGTGTGCTTGTGGAAGCTGCGCCGGTCGCCGCTGACATCGAGCACGCCGACCACCTGACCATGATGGTCGACGATCGGCGCTGCCGAGCAGGTGAGGAAGTGGTTCGCGGTCAGGTAGTGCTGGTCGGCGTGCACGGTAGCGGGCGCCTGTTCTGCGATGGCGGTGCCGATCGCGTTCGTGCCCTTGCTTTCCTCGGACCAGTCGACGCCCGGCGTCAGTGCGACGCGGTTGGCCTTCTCGAGGAAGTCGGCATCCCCCAGCGAGTGCAGGATCACACCGCGGGCGTCGGTCAACAGGACCGAGTTGTGAGTGTTGGCGATCTGCTGGTACAGGGTTTCCATGGCCGGCACCGCATGGCTGTACAGCATGCGGTTCTGCTCGACCAGGGCGGAGAGGGCGGACACGGACAGGGGATCGAAGTCCGGGCGGAGGTCGGCGCGCAGGCCGTAATGCTGGGAGCGGCGGTGCGAGCTGGCGATCGTCGCCGGCAAGTGATAAGTCATCCCATGTCTCCTGGTTGGCCCTGGACTGCGGCTCTTTCGGTGGAAGTCGACTATTGATTAATGTAGCACGCAACAGAGAGCCCTTGCATCCTCCCCCGTGCATTTGCTATAGTTCGCGTCCTGCTTCTGCAGCGCACGAAAAGTTTAATAGAATCAACGAATTAAACTTGTATAAACGGCCATGCCGAGTGCGCTGAAGAAAAACGAGGGGTTGACGAGTTAAGCGAAACACTGCATAATCTCATTCCTCTGCTGCTGACGAACAAAACGATTCGTCGACAAGGCAAGCAGATCAGAACACGG
>NZ_JBWKQA010000017.1:0-9222 GCF_059418525.1 Telluria sp. GW821-FHT07G12
GACTTTGCGCCGATGATAGTGCTGCAACCAGTGTGAAAGTAGGTTATCGTCAGGCTAATTATTAAGCAGAGCCCGCTGAGTTGATACTCAGCGGGCTTTTTGCTTTCTAGCGTTCCTGTTTCAAATACGCCCGCAGTCCATGCGTCAGCACCAGCGGAAACACGCTCGCATGATCCTCATCCGCAAACACCGTCAATCGCGTTGCCAGGCCGGGATAACGATGCGATTTCAGCGCCGCATCGAATTCGCGCAAGTCGGCAACCATATCGGCATCCTCTTCGCTTCGTGAACGCTTCTTCCCTGGCGCCAGCGTTTCGCGTCCGCCAATCCCGAAGAACACCGACGCCGGCATATCCTTGTGCGCCTTCGCATACGCCATTTCACGGTCGAACATCACGCCGCGGTCGAACCACAGCGAAGGACTGCCGAGAATGTAATGCTCGAAGCTTGCCGGCCGGGTCAGCAGCATCTCCAGGCCGAGCAGGCTGCCGTAGGAATGGCCGACGAAGATCTTGCGCCGCATGTCGGCGCGGTAGTGCGCGGCAATCAGCGGGAACACCTCGTCGACAATAAAGCCGCCATAGGCCTGCGCCTCGCCGAAGGCCACCGCGCGGCCGGACGCGTCCGACGCATAGCTTTGCGCACGAGGCCTCGAGGGCGTGTAGTCGCGGCGCCGGCTGTACACAGCGCTGTCGCCCTTTGAATACGACAGCCCGACGACGATCGCTTCCTCCAGACCCGCATGCTTCGACAAGCGCGAGGCGATGCTGCGCGCGATCGGGAATCCGTAAGCGGCATCGGTGACGAACAGCACCGGATAGCGCCGGCTGGATGCGCGGTAGGACTCCGGCAGGGCGACGAAGACCTGGTAGTCGCGGTTCAAGGCTTGCGCGTGCACGTCGCGCACCTCGGTGTCGTCGAGCAGATACGCCGACGGCGCCGTATCGGATTCCGCCGCCAGGGTCTTCACCAGGATCGCACGCGCTTTGTCCGCGTACTTGCGGCAGCCGTCACGGTCGACGAAGGCCGCATTCCCCAGCGCCGCCTGCTTCGCCTTCTTTTCCCACAGGCCGCTCTGCTCGGGATGCGCACTTACCAGTACGTCGCAGTCCAGCGCTTCGACGGTGGCGATCGAGCGCTCGATGTCGGCGCGCGCGTTCGCGTACAGCGGGTTCCTGCTGAAGCTGCGGCCGTCGGCGGCGATGCCGTTCACACTGTCGCCGTACACCATGTTCATGGTCTTGCCGCCTTCGCTCGACTGCCAGGTCCAGCTGGTCGCCCCCAGCGTATGGCCCGGCGTGAAGCGCGCCGTGACGGCCAGCGGGCCCAGTTTCACTACCTCGCCGTCGCGCACCGCGCGCGTATTCGCCACCGGCGTCATCGCTTGCAGGCCGGGATATTGCGCGTCGCGCTTGTCCGGCTGGCCGCTGCGCAGCACTTCCGCCGACACCGGACTGGCCAGCACGGTCGCGCCGCTCAGCTTCTGCAGAGCGGCGATGCCGCCAGCGTGGTCGAAGTGCTCGTGGCCATTCAGGATGTAGCGGATGTCCTCGACCTTGAAGCCGAGCTTGCGGACATGCTCGGCGATTTGGCTGGAGGCGCCGGGCGGTCCGCCATCGATGAGGATATGGCCGGCGGGTGAGGTGATCAGCACCGCGCTGATGCCGCCGGTGCCGACGTAATAGGTGTTGCCGTACACGGCGAAGGGATCCTGCGGCGCGTTCCAGTCCGCGGCGCCGGCATCGACAGTGCAGGCGCCGAGTGCAAGGCTCAAGGCAAGGCAGATCGTTGTTTTCATGGGCAAAGAATAAGAGTTGAAAGTGAGAGCAGAACGATTCTGCAACCGGCCCGCTCGCCCGGCAGCAAGCCGGTGACGAAACCCCGCTTTCGCGTGATGAAGCCGATGGCAGCAGCGGTCCGGCGCATGGAGCGGCTGCTATACTTTTCCGATGCAATCAGCCTCTTTGCCCAACACCTCTCCCGCCCCCAGGACCATTGCCACGGCAGTGCTGGTGTGGGCGGCGATCAGCGTCCTCGGCGCCCTGCAGACCTACAGCGACAATCTGCGGGGCGGCGTTGACAGCCATTATCCGGCCCTGCTGGTTACCTGGTTCATCGAATATGCGGTGCCACTGATCGTCCTGAGCGCGGGCCTGAGTCTGGTACTGGCGCGCTGGCCGGCCCTGATCGCGCGGCCCCGCAACGTGTTCGCACTGTTCGTCGGCCTCGTGCTCGTGTTCCAGCCGGCCCAGTGGACCTATATGGCCTGGCTGCGCGGGTACCTGCACATCGCCAGCCTCGAGGATGCGCGCCTGCTGCTGATGAAGATGCTGCTGGTCGGCTGGTTCTCGACCACCGGCACCTTCGCCGCCATCCTCGCGATTCACTACTGGCGCCAGGCCAGGGAGCGCGAGCTGGCCTGGCAGCGCAGCCAGAACGACATGCTCAACCTGCGCCTGGCCCTCGAACAGCAGCGCATGCTGGCCCTGCGCGCACAGTTCGAGCCGCACTTCCTGTTCAATGCCTTGAATGCGATCAGCGCGCTGGTGCGCGACGGTGACCGCAGCCTGGCTCTCGGCGGTATCGGCCGCCTGAGCGACCTGCTGCGCTACGCCTTGTCGGCGAGCGTGCGCAATACCGTCACCGTCGCCGCCGAGCTGCAGTTCGTGCGCGACTATCTCGACCTGCAGCGCCTGCGCTACGGCGAGCGCCTGCAGGTGCACATCGACGGCGACGGCCGGCTGCTGCACGAGG
Organism: Telluria sp. GW821-FHT07G12; assembly: GCF_059418525.1. Classification (NCBI taxonomy): domain Bacteria; kingdom Pseudomonadati; phylum Pseudomonadota; class Betaproteobacteria; order Burkholderiales; family Oxalobacteraceae; genus Telluria; species Telluria sp. GW821-FHT07G12. Next base: position 2,755 of record NZ_JBWKQA010000017.1, read on the forward strand.
TGGCTTGCCCGCCGCTGCTGCTGCAGCCGCTGATCGAGAACGCGCTGCGCCACGACCTCGATTGCCGCGAGGGCCCCAGCGACATCCGCCTCGGCTTCGCGCAGGAGGGGGAGGTGCTGGCGATCCGCGTCGACAATCCCGTCAGCGCGCAAGCCTCGCCGAATCCGGGCGCAGGGCTCGGGCTGGCGAACACGCGCGAGCGCCTGAAACTGATGCACCCGACGGCCTCGCTGTCTACCAGCCAGCAGGACGGCCGCTTCGTGGCCGAAGTGCGGCTGCCGCTGGACCAGGACTGAGCGATGAGCGTGCCGATGAGCGTGCGTTATCTGATCGTCGACGACGAAGCGCCCAGCCGCGCCAATCTGCGCCTGGCCCTGGCCGCGCATCCGGACTGGCAGCTGGCTGCGGAATGCGACAGCGCCGCTGCCGCCCGCGCGGCGCTGGCCGAGCACGAGGTCGACGTGATCTTCCTCGACATCCAGATGCCGCTCGAATCGGGGCTGGTGCTCGCGCGCGAGATCAGCCGCCTGCGCGTGCCGCCGCTGATCGTCTTCGCGACCGCCTATAGCGAACATGCGGTCGACGCCTTCGAGGTGCACGCGCTCGACTACCTGCTCAAGCCCCTGAGCGACGCGCGCCTGGCGCAGACCGTCGAGCGCATCGGCGCCATGCTAGGGCAGCGGCGGCGCGAAGCGTACGGCGCCGCGCTGCGCGACTATGTCGATGCCGGCGCCGGCCAGGCCGTCGAGCGGCCGGCGCGCATCAACGTGCGCTCGGTCGGCCGCATCGAGCAGATCCGGGTGGACGACATCTTGTGGATCGAATCGGCGGGTAACTACGTCGAGCTGCACCTGGAGGGGCGCGCGGTCCTGCATCGCATCACCCTGAACCGCCTCGAAACGCTGCTCGCGTCGGAAGACTTCCTGCGCGTGCATCGCAGCGCAATCGTCAGGCGCAGCCAGATCGCACGCCTGGAGACCGTCGGCGACGGCAGCTACAAGCTGACGCTGCGCTGCGGCGCCGCGGTGGCGGTCAGCGAACGCTATCTGGGCGCGCTGAAGTCGGCGATGTGATGAAATGCCGGCCTGCCGGGATGACGGCGCTGGTTGCGCCGGCACTGCCCTGCCTATACTGAGTCATTATCGACCAGAGCCCATTCGCACCATGCGCATACAAGCCATCGCCCTCGCCGGTTTCAGCCTTCTGCCGTTCGGCGCCCACGCCGCAGCCGACAACGCGGCCATCCGCGCAGCCGTCGACAAGGCGATCAAACCCCTGATGGCCCAGCACGACGTGCCCGGCCTGGCGGTCGCCGTCACCGTCGACGGCCAGGTCTCGTTTTTCAATTACGGCCTGGCCTCGAAAGAGAAGCACATCCCGGTCAGCGAGCACACCTTGTTCGAGCTGGGCTCGGTCAGCAAGACCTTTACGGCTGCGCTGGGCTGTTATGCGCAAGTCCAGGGCGAGCTTTCCTTCGACGACCATCCGAGTAAATATATGCCGCAGCTGAAGGGCAGCGCGATCGACCGCGCCACCATGCTCGAACTCGGCACCTACATGGCCGGCGGCCTGCCGCTGCAGATGCCGGACGAGGTCGACAACGATGCGCAGATGCTGGCCTATTTCCGCAACTGGACGCCGGATGCGCCGCCCGGCACGCAGCGCCGCTACTCGAACCCGAGCATCGGCCTGTTCGGGCACTTGACCGCACGGGCGCTGCAAACCGGATTTGCCGACGCCCTCGACGGCCAGTTGTTTCCCGCGCTCGGCCTGAAGCACAGCCATGTCCGGGTGCCGGCGGCGGCGATGGGCGATTACGCCTGGGGCTACAACAGGGCGAACAAGGCGGTGCGGGTCAATCCCGGCGTCTTCGATGCGGAGGCTTATGGCGTCAAGTCGAGCGCCGCCGACATGATCCGCTATGTGCAGCTGAATATCGACCCGGGCCAGCTGGCGGCGCCGATGCGCCAGGCAGTGGAATGCACGCACACCGGCTACTTCCAGATCGGCGACACGGTGCAGGGACTCGGCTGGGAACAGTACCGTGCGCCGGTCAGCCTGGCGCAGCTGCAGACCGGGAATTCCGAGAAGATGAGCCTCGGCGTTAACGTCGCCACCCGCCTCCAGCCGCCGCAGGCGCCACCGCGCGGGACGCTGTTCAACAAGACCGGCGCCACCGGCGGCTTCGGCGCCTATGTGCTGTTCGTCCCGGAGCAGCGGGTCGGGATCGTCATGCTGGCGAATAAAAACTATCCGATTGCGGCGCGGGTCGAGGCGGCCTACGCCATTCTCGAGCAGCTGGTCAAATAAGTTTATCGGGCGTGATCGGCAGGTCGCGGATGCGCTTGCCGGTAGCGTGATAGACTGCATTGGCGATCGCCGCCGCTACGCCAGTGATGCCGATCTCGCCGACGCCCTTGGCGCCCAGTTCATTGATATAGGCGTCGTGCTCGTCGAGCATTGTGATGTCGATGCTGCCGATATCGCCGTTCACTGGCACGTGGTAGTCCGCCAGGTTGGCGTTCACCGCCCGTCCCACGCGCCAATCCATCTCGGTTTTCTCCATCAGGCCCATGCCCAGGCCCCACACGATCCCGCCCATTAACTGGCTGTGCGTAGTCTTGCGATTGATGACGCGTCCCACGCCATACACGCCGACGATGCGCGGTACGCGTATCGTGCCCAGGTCGGAATCCACATGGACTTCGACGAAGATGGCGCCGAAGGCCTGCATGCCGTAGCGCTTCTTTTCATCGCCCTGGTCGGCGCTGGCTTCGGCGCTGACGGACTGACCGCCATTGCGCGCCACCACCGCTGCCATCGAATCCCGCCGTGACGGTTCGGCTTTCGAGAACAGCCAGCCGCTTGCGGCGTCGACATCGTCCGCACTCAGGCCATGCAGGCTCGATGCGCTATCGCCCAGCGCCGTTGCGATCAGCTTGTCGCGCATGGCGCGCGCCGCCTGGTGCACGGCCGGGCCGACGCTAGCCACCGTTTGCGAGCCGCCCGACACCGGCGCTTCCGGCAGCCGCGTATCGCCTAGCTCGAAGCGCACGCGAGACACATCCACGCCGAGGGCGTCGGCCGCGATCTGCGCCATGACTGTGTAAGTGCCGGTCCCGAGATCATGGGTGCCGCTGCGTACCACCACCGAGCCGTCCGCATTGATCGTGGCCGAGGCCTTGGCACCCTTGCGGTTTGCCGGATAGGAAGCGGTCGCCATGCCCCAGCCGACCTTGGTGCGGCCGACGCGCATCGAGCCAGGGGTCGGCGTGCGGCGCGCCCAGCCGAAGCGCTCGGCGCCGACACGGTAGCATTCGCGCAGCGATTTGCTGGACCACGGAATGTCCTTTTCCGGGTCCTTTTCCGTGTAATTGGTCAGGCGTAGCTGGATAGGGTCGAGCTTCAAGGCATACGCCAGCTCGTCCATCGCCGACTCCAGCGCGAAGCTGCCGCTCGATTCGCCGGGCGCACGCATATAGGTCGGCACTCCCACGTTCAGGGTCGCCAGTCGCTGCGAGGTCTGCAGGCTCTCGCTCGCATAGGCTTTACGGGTCACGGCAGTGCAGGGCTCGACGAAGTCGTCGACGAAGGAAGTGCTCGACACCGTGTCGTGCGCTACCGCCAGCAGCTTGCCGTCGCCGCCGGCGCCCAGCTGCAGGCGCTGCTCGGTCAGCGGGCGCGCGCCTACCGGGCCATACATCTGCGTGCGCTCTAGCACGAGCTTGACCGGTACCCCGGCCATGCGCGAAGCCATTGCCGCCAGCATCACGTGCGACCAGGTAGTGCCCTTGCAGCCGAACCCGCCGCCCACGAAGGGACAGACCACGCGGACCTTTTCGGGGTCGATGCCGAAGGTCTGTGCAGCGGTATTGCGTACGCCGGACACGTTCTGGGTCGCATCGTACAGGGTCAGGTGATCACCCTCCCAAGCCGCGATGGTCGCGTGCGGTTCTAGCGGATTGTGGTTTTCCATCGGCGTCGTGTATAGCAGGTCGAGCTTCTGCGCCGCGCGTTCCATGCTGCGGGCGACGTTGCCGCGGCCGGTGTCGGACGGGCGATCCGGCTGGAGCTCGGGACGGCGCAGCTTCAGCTTCGCCTGTTTGAAGTCGAGCTGCGCACGCTCTACCGTATAGCGCACGTTCAGGCGCCGGGCTGCATCGCGCGCATGCTCGAAGGTGTCGGCGACGACGACGGCGACCGGCTGGGCGTTGTACTCGATGCGGTCGTCCTGCAGCAGCGAGAGTTTCGGGTTTGGCGGCTGCTTTTTCTGGTCCGGCTTCGATTGTTCCTTGCCGCCCGAGCTGCCTTCGGTCTTGCCTTCCCCTTTCTGCTTGGGCAGGCGGACTGCGTTCTGGTGCGTCATCACCAGCATCACGCCGGGCATGCGCTTTACGCTCGCCACGTCGATGGCGCTGATGCGGCCCTTGGCTACGGTCGACAGCACCATCATGGCGTAGGCCAGGCGCGGGATCTTGTGCTCGGCCGCGTAGGTGGCCTGGCCGGTGACCTTGAGCCGCCCATCCAGCCTGTCGATGCCTTGTCCGATCACACTCATGCGTTCTCTCCCCGGGTTTCCTGTGCTTCGCGCAGCGCGCGTATGATGACGCGTTCGGCCAGCTTGATCTTGAAAGCGTTGTCCCTGAATGCCTGGGCGCCGTCGAGCAGCATGCGTGCCGCCTGCGCGCAGCGTGCATCGTCGAGCGGCTGGCCGGCCAGCAGCGCTTCCGCCGCCGGCACCCGCCACGGTTTATGTGCGACGCCGCCAAGAGCGATGCGGGCCTGGCGTACCGTGCTGCCATCCATGTCCAGCGCCGCCGCAGCCGATACAAGCGCAAAGGCATAGCTGTTCCGTTCCCGTACCTTCAGGTAGTGGGTGTGGCGCTGGAAAACTGGAGGCGGCAGGTCCACTGCCGTAATCAGCTCCGTCGGCTGCAGCACTGTATCCAGCTGCGGCATCGATCCGGGCAGCCGATGGAAGTCGGCGATAGGAATACTGCGCTCGCCCTTCGGGCCGCTGACCTGGACAACCGCATCGAGCGCGGCCAGTGCCACGTTCATATCGGACGGATTCACCGCGATGCAGACACTGCTGGCGCCCAGGATCGCGTGCAAGCGGTTGACGCCTTCGCGCGCGCCTCAGCCGCTGCCTGGCGCTCGCTTGTTACACATAGCGAAGGCGGTATCCATGAAATAGGGGCAGCGGGTGCGCTGCAGCAGGTTGCCGCCTATGGTTGCCATATTACGCAGTTGCGGCGAAGCACCGGAGAGGAGCGCCTGGGTCAACAGCGGGTAGCGGGTCCGCACCAGCGGGTGGTTGGCCGTGTCGCTGTTGCGGGCGAGCGCACCGATACGGAGGCCGCCGTTGGACAATTCAGCAATCTGGTCGAGGCCGATGTGGTTGATGTCGACCAGCCGCAGGGGCAGTTCGACATCGCCCTTCATCAGGTCGAGCAGGTTGGTGCCGCCGCCGATGAATTTCGCGTGCGGCTGCTGGATAAGGCGTATAGCGCCGGCGGGATCGCTGGCTTGATCGAAGTCGATCGAGCGCATACCGTCTCCTCATGCTTTCGCCGCAGCCTGGACGGCGGTGACGATGTTGTTGTAGGCGCCGCAGCGGCATAGATTGCCGCTCATGCGCTCGCGGATCTCTGGATCGGTGAACGCGATCGTCTGCTGGCGTACGTTAGGGGTGACAGCACTGGCGGTACCGGCCTTCATCTCTGCGATGCAAGCCACGGCCGAGCAGATCTGGCCGGGTGTGCAGTAGCCGCATTGGAAGGCGTCGTGTTCGATAAAGGCGGCTTGGATGGGCGCCAGTTGATCGCCGTGGGCGATACCTTCGATGGTCGTGATCTTGGCGCCCTGGTGCATGATCGCCAGCGTCAGGCAGGAATTAACGCGGCGGCCGTCGACGAGAACGGTGCAGGCGCCGCACTGGCCGCGGTCGCAGCCCTTCTTGGTGCCTGTCAGTTGCAGCACTTCACGTAGGGCGTCAAGCAGGGTAACGCGCGGTTCGAGCGAAAGCTGATGATCAGCGCCGTTGACGCTCAAGGTGAGCGCGCGCGGAGGGACGAAGGGCGCGGCGGATGTCTCGCTGGCTACAGGTGCGGCGGTAGCCGGCGAGAGAGGGAGCCGAGCGGCGCCTGCCACGAGCAGGGCGGATTGCATGAAGCCGCGGCGTGAAGTATCTACGTCCGCATCATCTTCAAGATGGCTGGGTTGGTCTGACATCGAAGGCTTTCGAAAAGAAGTGTGGCGTACGAGGGCATATGAGACTTAACGCTCGATTATCGGCACTAGATAAATCACTTCCGTTAAGCCGCACACATAGTTGCCGCGTTCGTGTACTAAAAAATCGACATGCGGGCCTTGCGCATGAGCTCGGCTGTTTGCTATAGTTCGCGTCCTGCTTCTGCAGCGCACGAAAAGTTTAATAGAATCAACGAATTAAACTTGTATAAACGG
>NZ_JBWKQA010000018.1:0-8714 GCF_059418525.1 Telluria sp. GW821-FHT07G12
GTAGGTTATCGTCAGGCTAATTATTAAGCAGAGCCCGCTCAGTCAACACTGAGCGGGCTTTTTGCTTTTCTGCGCCCGAAATAATCACCCAATAAAACCAAAAGCCCGCCGGCATGGCACGCATCGCGTACCTGCCGGCGGGCTTCGATCCTTATTGGCGCCGCATCCAGCCATCCGCGCTACGGCGTCCGTCGACAAGGCCGACGGACCGCTAGCGCATGAATGGCTGGGCTTACACTCATCCCCGTCTGTGCTCCCCCCGATATCGGAACTTCAGGTGGACGAGTGTCGCCCAGTTCGTGGCATTCCTGCCTGCGCCTGTCATTTGCACAGGCCATACAGGCATTATCCAGTTGCAAGCGCCCTCATCTGTTCGGGGCTTCACACAACACCCTGCACTGCAACACGAATCAGGAGCGCGGTTCGGCAACCTGGATGGGATCGCTTCGTGGAATGAGATACCAGAGTCCCACAAACAGCAGGAGAGTGGCAACCGCGGCGGCGATGCTGAGCGAGAGCCTGTCGGTTGCAAGCGACACCACCGTCAACATATCCAGCGATAGCCCGACAGCCAGTGGTATCAGTGCACCACGGATGCTTTTGCGCGAGGTCCGCAGCATCCTCGAGGTCGCCTGACCGTGCTGGGCGCGGTAGTAGACGGCGGGCGTCATCAGCAATGCCATGGCGATGACCATCAGGCCGAGACCGACCAGATGACATGCCTGGGCATAGTCCTCGAGGTCCGTGAAGCGTTCGCTGAATACAGCGATCGTCTGAAAACCGAACACCGCCTGCAGACCGGGAAGAATGCAGCGCGCTTCTTCGATAATGTTGCGCATCTCCTGGTCGTTTTTTTCTTGCTGAGAAGCTTGATTGTCCATGGGATGACAGTAACGTCAAACCCGGCAGTATTCAACCCGACGCACGATTGACCGTCCGTAGGGCTCAAGCGCGCACGATGCCTGCCTTGGATGTCCACTGTTCCAGGCTGTGCCGCTGGATCGCCGCCGCCATCAGGTCCGGGAACAGGTCGGGCGTGCACGCAAAGCAGGGGATGCCCATCGCCGACAGCTTCGCGGCGTTGTCGCGGTCATAGGCCGGCGCGCCCGTATCGTTCAGGGCGAGCAGGGCGATCACCTGCACACCGCTGCCCACCAGCGCGGCCGCCCGTCCCAGCATGTCCGCATTGTTGCCGCCTTCATAGAGGTCACTGATCAGCACGAAGATGGTCTCGCGCGGGCGCGTGATCAGGCCCTGGCAATAGGCCAGCGCGCGATTGATGTCGGTACCGCCGCCCAGCTGGGTGCCGAACAGGACCTCGACCGGATCCGACAGCAGCGGCGTCAGGTCGGCCACCGCCGTGTCGAACACCACCACCGAAGTGCTGACCGACTTGATGCTCGCCAGGACCGCCGCGAACACACCCGCATAGACGACCGAGGCCGCCATCGATCCGCTCTGGTCCACGCACAGCACGATGTCGCGCAGCGAACGTCCGCGCCTACCGAAGCCGATCCGCGTTTCCGGAATGATGGTGCGGTACTCCGGCTGGTAGTGCCGCAGGTTGGCGCGGATGGTGCGCAGCCAGTCGATGTCCTGGTGACGCGGACGCAGATTGCGGACCGCGCGATTCAGGCTGCTCGATACCGCCTGCCGCATCGGCGCCGCCAGCTTGCGCTCCAGTTCCTCCACCACTTTCGCGACCACCTTGCGGGCCGTCGCGCGGGTCTTGTTCGGCATGACGCGGTTCAGGCTCAGAAGGGCCGCGACCAGGTGCACGTCCGGCTCGACCGCCGCCAGCATCTCGGGCTCGCACAGCATCTGCTGCAGACCCAGGCGATCCAGCGCATCCTTCTGCATTACCTGCACCACGCTGGACGGGAAGTATTCGCGGATATCGCCGAGCCAGCGCGCCACCCGCGGCGCCGACGCGCCCAGGCCGCCCTTTGGACTCTCGGGCGTGCCGTACAGCGCATTGAGGGCGCCGTCGATGGCGGCATCCTCCACCTTCAAGGGGATGTCCGATACGGCGTCCTGGCCCAGCACCAGTCGCCAGCGCCGCGCCGCTTCCGCGTTGCGCTCCTCATTCGCCATGAAGAATCTCCCGTGAAGCCAGCAGCGTATGCAGGACAGGCAGCACGCGTCGCGCCCGTGCTTCGTCAACCTCGGTCCCGGCCCGCAGCGTGACAAAGGCCGGGCCGCCCGCATGCGTCGCACGTTCACCAAGCTCGCGGCGCTCCGGCGCGCTGAAAGTGGACACCGTGCGGCGCAGCAGCGGCAGCAGTTCGGTAAAGGTATCGGGCGGCAGTGCGAGCAGCCAGCCGTTCACGATGTTCCACAAGGTGTCGCTGTGGGCCAGCAGCGCGCCGCTGCCCTGCAGGAAGCCTTCCAGCCACTGCGCGGCGGCCAGCGGCGGCACCCCGTAGGAAGAGTGCAGGGCCAGCTGCTGCGCCGCACGCTCGGCGCTCCACTCGCCGTGTTCCGTCAGGATGCGTGCGCTGCGGCCGCTCAGCATCGGATGCGACACGCTGCTGGCGGCGGCGCTTGCCAATGCACCGAACCAAGCCGCCTGATGCGCCTCGTCCTGCAGCAGGCGCAGCGCCTGATCGGCAGCGATGATCTGGCTTAGCAGGGTGGCGGCGGCATCGTCGGCCAGGCCGCGCACGCCATACGGCAGGGCGATGCAGGCGCGCGCCGCCAGACCGTCGACCACGTGCGAGAGCGAGGCCGTGTCCACCTTGCGCGCGCTGCCGTAGCGCAGCACGTTGACCAGCGGCGGCAGCGCAGCCAGCAGCAGGCCGAGATCGGAAGTCTGCGTGCCGGCATCCTGGATGCGCGCCATCAGCGGCGCAACGGCCTCGCGCAGGTCGGCCAGCAGCACGACCTCCATCAGCGCGGTCAGCTCGGGCAAACCCTGGGCCGAGGCCGCGCGCTCGGCCGCCAGGCTGCCGGCTGCCGCCTCCAGCGTGCCGCCCCAGCGGCTGACGGCGATCAGGTCGATCGCGAACTCCGGCTCCCAGGCCAGGCGCCACACTTCATGGAAGGTGCCGGTCCTGCCGCGCACCGTCTGCTGGCGGCCCCAGTGCACGCCGAGCAGGGCCAGGCGGTGCAGCAGTATGCTCTTTTCCAGGTGAGCCGGCTGGCGCAGGTCGAGTTCGAGATCGGTGGCGTCGGCACGGACCGCCATGCGCAGCCGCTTCTGCTGGGCGAACACGTCCTGCACCAGCGGCACGGCCGGCACGTCGTCCGGCACCGCGCCGAGCGCTTCGTCGACCAGCAGCTCGCGCTGGATCAGCTGCAGCGGCGTGTCGCTGTCATAGCAGAACACGGCGCGCACCGCTTCCATCAGCTCGTCGAGGCCGGGACGCGGGCGCTCGCGCAATGCCGCCAGCGTGTCGGCCAGGCGCGTGGCTTCGATCACGTGGGCGGAGGAGGCGTCGAGGTCATGGCGGCGCAGCAGCGTGGCGACGCCGGTCAGCCAGTGCAGCGCGGCGCGGTCCTGGTGGCGCCACAGGTGGCGGTACCAGCCGGGCGCCGTGATGCCGGCGCCATAGCCGCTGGCGAAGGTCAGGCGGCCGTGGCTCCACGGCACCCAGGTCGCCACCACCTTTTCCTTGGCCAGGCCCCTGAGCAGGTCGGCGTCGCTCTTCGCACTCGGCAGCACCGCCAGCGCCGGCACGTGCCAGGCGCCGCAGACGACGGCGATGCGCTCGCGGCCCTCCTTGACGGCCTGGCGGATCGCCGTGCGCATGTATGCCTCGCGCTTGATTTCCAGCGCGTCCGTCAATGGCCCGGCCGCGTCGCGCAGGGCCGTCATCATCTCGGCGATTGCCGCAAACAGGTCGAGGCTGTCGCTGCGCTGCTCGACCAGGTGGTCCCACCAGGTTTCGGTGTCGCCGTAGCCCGCCGCCTGGGCGAGCCAGCACAGTGGATCGGCGTGCAGATCCTCGCCCGCAGGCTCGGGCGGGATGGCCTCGGGCGCCGCGTCCGCATCTCCTTCCATATCGTCCGGCGCCAGGGCCCGCGCCTGGGCCTCGGCCGCGCGCAGGGCAAAGCGCTGGCTCTGCGGCAGGTCGCAGAAGCGCAGTTCGACCCCATGTTCGGTCGCGTGGCGCAGCGCCTGCCATTCCGGCGAAAACTCGGCAAAGGGATAGAACACGGCGCGCTGCGGCTCGGCCGGGGCGTACACCAGCAGGGCCACCGGCGGCGCCAGCTCGGCACGCGCGGCGAAGCCTGCCAGTGCATCGGCTTCCGGCGGGCCCTCGACCAGGATGCAGTCCGGCTGCAGCGCACGCAGGGCCGCGGCCAGGCTGCGCGCGCAGCCGGGGCCATGGTGGCGGATGCCGAACAGGTGGACGCTCATCGCCGGCTTACTCCATCACGTCGCGGCAGGCGCGGTACAGATCCTTCCAGCCGCTGCGCTCCTTCACCACCGTCTCCAGGTACTCGAGCATGGCGACGCGGTCCTGCAGCGGATCCTTGACGATCGCCCCGACCATGCCGGCGGCCAGGTCGGCGCCGCGCAGCACGCCGTCGCCGAAGTGGGCGGCCAGCGACATGCCATGGGTGATCACCGAGATCGCTTCGGCCGTGCTCATGCTGGCGCTCGGCACCTTCAGCTTGGTCTTGCCGTCGGCGGTGACGCCCTCGCGCAGTTCGCGAAACACGGTGACGATGCGGCGGATCTCTTCCAGCGCCGGCGCCTCGGCCGGCAGCTCGAGCGCCCGGCCGACGCTGGCCACGCGCGTCTCGACGATGCGCACCTCTTCGTCTGCAGTGCGCGGCGGCGGCAGCACCACGGTATTGAAGCGGCGCTTCAGGGCGCTCGACAGCTCGTTCACACCGCGGTCGCGGTCATTCGCGGTGGCGATGATGTTGAAGCCTTTCTGCGCCAGCACCTCGTCATCGAGTTCCGCGATCGGCAGCACCTTCTCGGACAGGACCGAGATCAGGCTGTCCTGTACCTCGCCCGGCATGCGCGTCAGCTCCTCGATGCGGGCGATCTTCCCGGTCCGCATGGCGCGCATGACGGGACTCGGGACGATGGCGTCCTGCGACGGTCCCTTGGACAGCAGCTGCGCATAGTTCCAGCCGTAGCGCACTGCTTCTTCGCTGGTGCCGGCGGTCCCCTGCACGACCAGGGTGGAGTCGCCGCTGATCGCCGCCGCCAGGTGTTCGGATACCCATGACTTGGCGGTGCCGGGCACGCCCAGCAGCAGCAGGGCGCGGTCGGTGGCGAGCGTGGCCACCGCGATCTCGATCACGCGCTGGTTGCCGATGTACTTCGGGCTGATCTCCGCGCCGTTCTCCAGCCGGCCGCCGAGCAGATAAGTCGACACCGCCCACGGCGACATCTTCCAGCGCGGCGGACGCTGGCGCGTGTCCGCGGCAATCAGCGCTTCCAGCTCATCGGCGTATTGCTGTTCCGCGTGCTGGCGGAGGACGGAATCGAGGGCGGTCATGCGGGCTCCTGGAAGGAAAGAATCATCTCGTGGCGCAGGCGCACGAGTTCGAAGAATCGGTCGATGATGGTGCGCCATTCGCTGTCGATCTTGATGCTGGCGCGCCAGTCCGCCTCGGCGGCGGTGGCGACGGCCGGATCGGCGACTTTGGCGAAGGGCGACATCAGCAGCTGCGTCGGGCCGAGCTGGCCCTGTTTCATCAAGCTGGGGCGGATGGTCTGCAGGCGCTGCAGGAAGCAGCGGGTCAGCGCCGGCGTCCAGGTGTCCTGCGACTTGTCCGCCAACAGGTACAGCAACTGCAGCAGCTCGGGATCCCCGGACCAGTCGTCGGGCAAGGCGTCGAGCAGGGCCACGGACGCGCCGCCGGCGTTCTCGTGGAAGCGCGCGGCGATCGCGCCGAACAAGGCGTTCGGCACCGCTTCGCGCCGCACGACGTCGGCGCTTACCCACCATCGCGCCAGTTCCTGCGGCCAGGCTTGCAGCTCGGGTGCAGTATCGTTTTCCATCTGGCGCAGCGTGGCCAGCGCCCAGCCGCGCATCAGCACGGCCCGGAACTCGCTGTGTTCGGCCAGGGCCAGGCATTCGCGCGGGCCGCGCTCGAAGTGCCTGGTCCACACGAGCGGATCGACGGCAGCGAGCATGTCGACCACCCAGCCGGCCTTTTCGCCCATGCCCGGATGCGCCGCCACACCGATACCGTCGCGCCGCATCGCCGCATCATAAGTGTCCGGCAGGGTCAGCTCGATACGCGCCTTGCCCAGCCACGGCTTTTCCACGCGCAGCAGCGGCAGCAGGCGCGCCAGCATGCGCTGGCCCAGCTGCGATCCGGGCAGGGATGCCAGCAGACGCTGGGCGGCGCTGCGCACTTCCTTGCGGCGGTCGTCGAGGGCCGCTTCGAGGAAGCTTTCGTCCGCGAGACTCAGCTTGACGCTCAGCGCCGGCAGCAGGGCCGCGCGCTGTTCCGGCGCCTCGCTAGTCCAGGCGGCGGCCAGTACATCGCGTGCGGCCTGGGGATCGCGGGTACGCCAGGCACGCAACGCAAGGAGGCGTTGCTCCGGCGTGCCGGTGTCCCACAAGGTCTCGTCATCGGTGGCGCCGTTCGCCGCCCAGGTCCAGTCCGCGTGCATGCGCGCGAGCCAGTGTCCGCGCTCTCCCAGCACCCGCAGCAGCTGGGTGCGCAAGGCCGGCTCGCGCGTGGCCGTGTCGAGCAGGCGCGGGAGTAAGCGCGCCGGCAAATGGCCGCCATGGCGCTGCAGCAGGCGCAGCCACTCGGCCTGCAGGCCGGCCGGGTACAGGCCGCCCAGTAGCCGGGTCAGGATCGCTTCCGCAAGCGGCGGGCAGGGACGCAGGCGTTCGGGCGGCGCCGGATCGATCGTCGCCGGGGCCGTAGCTGTGGGTGGAAGGAAGCCGCTGCGTTCCCACAGGTCGAGGGCACCGAGCGACAGCCACAGCATGGGCTCGGCCTCGGGCGCTTGCTCCTGCGGGAACAGCGCATCCAGCGGCGCGGCCGGAGGGGCAGGAGCGCGGCCGGCGCGCGCGGTCCCGATCTTCAACAGTTGCTGGCGCTGGCGCAGATCGTCGTTCATGGTTTCCTTCAGACGAAGTCGCCGTCGACGTTGAGCAGCCGGCCCTCGTGCCAGACGCTCAGCGGCAGCAGGCTGCGGCCATCCCACTCGCCGCATATCGTCAGCGGATGGCCGCCGCTGAGTGCCAGCAAATGCCAGGGATGGCGGAAATCCGGGTGCAAGACGATGGCGCGTCCGCCGGCGTCGCGGAGGATGCCCTGGTCGCCGGCATCCGGGATCAGGCCATTCAGCAGCACCGGATGGCGCTCGAGGAAGGGTTGGACCGCGAGCGCATCGGCATAGGTATCGAGCAGGGTGTCGAGATCGGACGGCGGCGCGGCCATGGATGCGAGCGGACGCATGTTCTCCTGACGCTTGATCTGGGCGCGCAGCGGATAGGCGCTCGGGTAGAAGCACAACTCGCCGTCGAACTCCGACCCCGGCGCAAGCTGCATCTCGAAGCCCTGGGCGCCGACCGCATATTGGAGCAGCAGGGCCCAACGCGCTTCAGGACCGCCGTGCAGCCAGGTGGCGCGCACGCGCAGGCGCTCGTCATCGAAAGTGGTCTGGGCCAGCACACGCCAGCAGCCGGCTATACCGGGCTGGCGCAGCACCTCATCCTGGCTCACGGTCCAGCCGAGCAGGGCGCGCACGTCGGCCTGCAGCGCAGCGGGCAAGCCGTCGAGGCGCTGCCAGGCCTGGGTCAGCAGGTAGATCGAGGCCAGTTCGTTCGCCACCAGGCTGTCGGCATTGCGCAGGCCGGACTGATACAGGAGGCTACCGGCACGGCGCAGCCGGCGGGCCAGCGGCGCAGCCTGGGCGTCGGCCATTCGCGCGGCGATGGCATCCCATGGTCCTTGTCCGCGCGAGCGTACCGAGGCGAGACCTTCGCGCGCCAGGTCATGCAGCCAGGTCTGGAGTTCGCGCATGCCGGCATCGACTTTCTCTTCGCGCTTTTCCTCGCGCTTGCGGGCCTGGGCTGCGGCCAGCGCAGGATCTTGCGTGCTCGCGGCCGCAGCATTGTCGGCTTTCTTTTCCTGGCGGGCCTGGCGGCTGCCCAGCCAGTCGCTGACCCACTGCGGTTCGGCGCTTTCCTTGAATAGCGCGGGTTCAGCTGCTTTTAATAGATAGAGGCCGAGGCCATGCTTGCAGGGGAATTTGCGGCTGGGGCAGGTGCATTTGAAGGCGGGGCCATTCAAATCGATCTGTGTTCTGTACGGTGTTTTGCCGCTGCCCTGGCATTCGCCCCATAAGGCCGTTTCGCTTTTGCCGAGATTCGACCAATGATGCGGCGTCGACAGCTGGCTGCCGGCCTTGGCCGAGGCCGGGTCGGGCGCGAGTGCCAGGATCTGGTTGGCGGCTAGGGTCACCGATGTCTTTCGGGCGAATAAAAGATATGGATGGGACAGCTCATCGACGGCCTATGCTCCGCGATGTTCCTTGATTGGTCAATCGTGTGGATTGAAGAGCGCCGCGCATCTTTCGCACAACAGCCCTTGCGGAATCCCGCCGCCATTTGCTATAGTGCGCGTCCTGCTTCTGCAGCACCGGAAAAGCTGAACGAAATCAAGTAGTTGAGCTAGAAGTTTTGATAACTCCGCTGGTGTTGCAGAAAAACGAGGGGTTGACGAGTTAAGCGAAACACTGCATAATCTCATTCCTCTGCTGCTGACGAACAAAACGATTC
>NZ_JBWKQA010000019.1:0-7409 GCF_059418525.1 Telluria sp. GW821-FHT07G12
TGATGTCCCATCATCACGGCCTCCGTCTTCGCGCTTTACCTAGATAACGGTAGGCGTTGACAGAGCTGGCATCAAGGAGAGTTTTTCAACGGAATAGGTCGTAAGCGGACGCAACAGTACGTCCGGAATCGGCCAGGAGCGGTCGTTCGATGAGCGGCAATTTCACCCATTGGTAGATGGCCTGTAGAATCAGTAGCGCAGGAAATTAATTCAAACAAGCAGGCACGTCAGGTGTACAACGTCGAGAAGAACGGAGAGAGCGATCGCATCGTAAAGCAACGGATTGCGCGCCGAGACCTATTGCTGCCTAGCCAGCCGAAGGTCTCGCGACTAGACGCGCTAGTCACGCAGCTTTTGAAGCTTCAGCTATGGTTTTGCGGTGCTGTTCTAGTGCTGGGGTCTGTATTTCCGACCGGGGCACGACTCTTGGCAGCTGCCGTGTCACCGATTGCCGGGATTGTCTTTTTAATTTATCCGACTTACCCGCTTCAGGACGGGCCGCTTGGGGCAAGCTTTTACCAGTCAGTGATCGGCGAGACTTTTGTTATGGCATTCGTCATCTTGTGCGCGTATCAGACGGTCTACATTGCTCGGTATTGGAGGTATCCGTGGCGCTTCAACGAATTCTATATGGAGCAGCTTGGCGTGCGACGTAGCATTTTGTCTGCAGTCGTCACCGGGACGATCACTACGGCAGTCGCCTTCCTCTTCGGTGCCATTCTATGCCACTGGTATGGGTTTACTGATTTCGAATCTAGTACCGTAGCAGGTAAACCTTACCAACTGGCACTATGGTGCTACATGATGCCGGCTGCCGCTTTGGCATTCGTTTTAGCCTTTTCGTTGGCAGTGTCGTCAGCGGCGGCGGCCATAAGAAGACTGTTTCTGTGCGGAGTCGAAAGTTGAAACTACTGACGGTCTGCAAGCGGCCAAAAGCGGGCAGTCAGATTATTCGTTCATGCACAGTGCTCGGCCTGATGGAATTCCATATAGGTTTGGAGAAAATTCGATGGAGCCAAAGCTCGAACGAAGTAACAAGGAGAAGATTTTGCGGAGGGTGGCCAAGCTATTGGCGCCTTCAGGTTTCAAACGAAGCAAACCAACCTTTTACACGCGTATCCGGCTGCCCGTGATCGAATTCGTTCACATCCATAAATTCTCGTTCACACCAAGCTTCCGGCTACATGTTGGGATTCGAGTCGTCAACGATCCTTTCAGAGCGGTTGCGCTCAATGGCCCTAGTTCGGATGAGTTCCAAGGGGTAGCTTCTGGGTTCGCGTCGAAACGCTTATACAACTTTGATTATGATGAGTCAGACAATTCGGTGGAACGTTGTGCCCTCGACATCAGCAACTTCGTTGCCGGGGCGGGAGAAGCTTGGTTCGACTCGAACCGCGACCTAGAACAGCTTGCTATCTCTCCTGGTTCGCCACTGTCGAGTGATGCACGTGCAGCATTAACCCGCGCGTTGGCCGGAGAGATTGAAGACAATTTCGTCGCGCAGACTCGGAGTGAGTTAAACGCACCGTAGTTCCTGATACCCGTGCTCTTCTGCAGGGCCGTACACTCATCGGAATGTGGCTGTTGCCTGTGCAACGGCAGCTTTGGGTCGACAGTAGCCTGCCGTGAGAGTCAGTGAGCTTTCCGCTTGTGCAAGGTGCTATGCTGCACTCAACAGCCGAGATGAGCCAACAGCGGGCACGTCAGTCAACTGATAAAACTTCCAACCTTATAGTCCTATGCACCGAAGAATCTTCTTGGCTGTTTGCGCGCTGTTTGTGTCTGGCCCTGCTTTGTCCTTGGATAAGCGAAACGAGTCTGGTACGTCGATAACTCGACCGAAGAACTTCCTCTTGCCGAGCCAGGCAATTCGCAAACTCATACAACCAATGGGGGGCGCGTTTGCTACAGACAGAATTACAGTGGATGGTCAGAAAATCGGCTACATGTACAGGGAAATCGCGCGAAGACAGGAGGATAGTGGCTGGCGATTCTTTGCTGGCGACGAAGACAAAGCTTACATTGATGACCTAAGCCATACCGAAATTTACGCAGTGAATACAGTGGCGAACTACGATGCCGACATCATCCCGTATCTGGAAACTGCAGCACCTTGCGCATTCGAGAAAATTCCTGGGACGAACAAGTATAGGCGAGTTCAGTGATCACCTTGCCGACTAGTTCTCAAGAAATGCCATTGACCTGTGCCCGGTTTGGGTGGGAAGTGGACGTAGCTATATGTCCACTGTCGGCCAGGAGCGGACGTCGGCAAATCGATTTTTTCATGGAGCGAAGCAATATGCGGTTTTCTGACGTTCTTCAGCAGGAAGATCCCGCTTATGCGATCTTCACATCAGCTTTGGAAACCGCTTTTGACCCTGATGATGCGGTAAACGAACATATTGACCGCCTATCGCCCGAGGCCAGACTGGTGTATTTGGTTTGGTGTCTAGACGGTGAGATTCATAACGGCGGCTTTGACCAGTTTTTTTACAACTCTCTCGGCGATCACTGGTCGGACCTGCTGATCCACCTAGACACCATCGGTGCCGTAACCACGAAGAGGTTGCTTACTCAAGCTATCTCCATCTTCTCTAACTCTGCTCCATCAGCAAATCGCCAAGAACGACTCGAACAACTCAACAGATTGGATGATGCTGAAGTCGAAGCTTTGCTGTCCGGCCTGGATGAGGAATTTTGGCGATACGAGGATGACCTTGCTCAGCGAGTCAGTGACTTCGTGATGAAGCATCCCAACGCGACCATCACTGTCGGCGGCGACTAGTACACTTCGCGAAATTTTTAGGCAAGCGCCATCTTGTCGACGTCTGCTTCGGTCGATAGCAGGCGCTACAACGGGTCCGCTGTCGGCCATGAGCCGACATTCACGCCCGGTGCGGGCCGCAGGCTTTTTGAAATAATGTGCATCGCCATTCACGGAGCGAGTATGCCAGTGCGATCGAAACTGCTTGGGCTAATCTTGGTAAGTGTCGTGTCATTTCCGGCTTTCGGAAACCCGGATCTTGCGTACGAAAACTGGTTGATCCGCGTCGGCGATTACGAAACGCTTGCCCATGCCTGGCGCCCTGACGCCTGGTTGGGAGACGCAGAAAAGCAGGAGCGCCTCGCTGGGTTGTATCTCGGTCCGCATGCGCGGCAAGTAAAAGCCAGACCTTACGAAGGTATTCATTTTCTGTTTCGAGCAGCAGTCAATGGACGAAGTACGGCGATGCATCGTCTCGGTGACGCATTCATAAAGGGGGCGTTTGGGCTCAGCAAGCGTCCTGATGCAGCACGATGTTGGTCTGGTGCGCCTGCAAGTTTTGAAAGGCGCCTCGCTTGCGTCAAGCTGAGCGATTTTCGTGACCCTCAGGCGCGTGTTACCTGCACCGAGTTGGCGATCATGGAAGCCCAGGAGCACCCAGACACGCGTGACGGGGCGGCTATGGCAAGGCTCTGTCTAGCAAACAAGACCCCTGCCATCCTGGTGCCAGGGTTACCGCCGGGTCAGCGGGATCTGGACCGTGAAAGTGCATATAAGCGGCACGGTATTGAATGGTGCATCACTGGGGACGTCTACGATAAAGAGTTCGAGACTTTCCGGGGAGAGTTCAACCAGACTATCTTTAATGCCCTCGAAGCGGAGCATGGACGCGGTTATTTGGAGCGGCTGTCAAAGGAAATCGATACATCCGTGTCCCGCAAATAGAAGTTTGGCCTATCTCCGCTACGTAAGGTCCGCAATGGGTCGTTTGCAGACGTCCAAGTAGGTCCGCAATTGGCGGTAGCGGCCATTGCTTTGCGCCACAAGGAAAATATGAGTTACGAAGTAGTAGACTCAATTATCGATGCCTGGGCATTGAGGCACGGTTTTACGTTGTGTCGCGAATTTGGAGGTCGCCCGGCTAGATTTGTCTATTTGTCCAGCAGCTATGAGTGCTGTCAGATTTCGATTGAACCACCTGTACTAGGTGAGGTGCTTATCCACGCTCGTGATATAGAAACATTTGAGGACGAAGAAATGCACATGGACTGGAAGGTGTTCACCTTAGAACTGGAACATGCACTTGAAAATGCTGTCTTGGCGGTCAAACAATGGTTTGATCGCTAAGTCGGCAGCTGGTCATTGTTTACGACCGTCCGAAACGGGTCGGTTCCGGCCGGTCCTGACCGTTCGTGACATTTCCGCTCAGGCAACCTGCTATGCTGACCCGAACGGCCGAGATCGGCCAAAAGCGGACATCGGCCATACAAAAGATTTCGGGTCTCGAGGCGACAAATACACTGCCATCGTTTTGATCCGGAAGCGCCAAGTCGCATGGGTGCGCTAGCAGCGATCACTGCCGGTGATCTGGCGCGGTTTGCATGCGAATTGGCGCGATTGGGTTCATTGATCCGCAAGGAGTCACGTGAGAATGCTTCATCTGCCCAGCGCAGCAACCCAATCTCAACGAGGCTTCCATGCTTACTTTCGACCGCAGCAAACCCGTCCTGGTCACCGGCGCCACCGGCTACATTGCCGGCTGGATCGTTAAGCGTCTTCTGGAACACGGGCTCACCGTGCATGCCACCGTGCGCGATCCGGCCGATACTGCCAGGCTGGCGCACCTGACGCGCATGGCTGCTGGCTTGCCGGGCGAGCTGCGCCTGTTCCGGGCCGACCTGCTCGTTCCCGGCTCCTATGACGAGGCGTCGCGCGACTGCACGGTCGTGTTTCATACCGCCTCGCCCTTCAAGTTAGACGTGCGCGATCCCGCTGCCGAGCTGGTGGCGCCGGCGCTGGAGGGCACCCGCAACGTGCTGGGCGCTGCCTCCAGGGCTGGCACGGGGCGGCGCGTGGTCCTGACCAGCAGTTGCGCAGCCATGTACGGCGACGCGGCCGACCTTGCGCAGGCCCCCGGCGGTGTCCTGACAGAAGCAGTCTGGAACTCCAGCTCGTCGTTGCGCCATGTGCCGTATTCCTACTCCAAGACGGTCGCTGAGCGTGCGGCTTGGGACATCGCGGCGAAGCAGTCGCAATGGCGGTTAGTGGTAGTCAACCCAAGCCTGGTGTTCGGACCTGGCCTGGCGCCCGAGAGCAGCTCGGAGAGTTTCAAGCTCTTGCAGCAGTTGGGGGGGCGGGCGCCTAAAGGCCGGCGTGCCGGACCTGCGCTTCGGCGCGGTCGACGTGCGCGACGTGGCGGAAGCCCATCTGCGCGCCGCCTTCCTGCCTACGGCCGAAGGCCGCCACATAGTTTCCGGGCATAATACGTCGTTGCTGGAAATGGCCGATGCGCTTAGACCCGCTTACGGCGCCTATCCGTTGCCGCGCCGACTGCTGCCCAAATGGTTAGTATGGCTGGCGGGCCCCTTGGCCGACCGCAACACCACGCGGCGCTTCGTGGCGCGCAATGTCGGCTGGCCCTGGAAGGCCGATAACGGTAAGAGCGTGCGCACACTGGGGCTGTCGTTTCGGCCCCTGCGCACCACGGTCGCCGACATGTTCCAGCAGATGATCGACGACGGACGTATCCCGGCCCAGGCCGGCGTGACACGGGCATTGAGCACATGAGTAGACAAGCCAACGACTTTCAGGTGCAACCCGGGTGGCGGTTGATCCTCGCCGACATGGGGATGAATCCAGGCGATGTGCTCATCGCGGCCGGGCTGCCGGCCGACCTGTTTGCACGCGCGGGGGCGCGCGTGTCGGCGTCCCAGTACTTTGCGGTCTGGCGCGCCGTCGAAGCCCTTGCGGATGGCCAGCCGGTGCCGCTGCGCGTCGGCAAGGCGATCTCGGTCGAAGCCTTTGATCCCGCCATCTTCGCCAGCCTATGCAGCCCCAATTTGAACACGGCCCTGCAACGCCTGGCCGCGTTCAAGCGCTTGATCGGTCCGATTCGCCTGGACGTTGAGGCTGACGCGCGCCAGACTGCATTGACGATCACCTGCCTCGGTACCGATGAGGAGGTACCGGCCAACATGGCGCTCACAGAGCTGGTCTTCTTCGTTCAGCTTGCCAGGCTGGGCACGCGTCAGCACGTGGTTCCGCTCAAGGTGGAAACGCCGCATACTGCCGACAATGCTGCGCCGTACCAGGCGTTTTTCGGCATTATGCCCAGCAGCGGGCCGCACATCCGTGCCGTTTTCCGTGCCGAAGACGGCGTCGCACCTTTTCTTACGTCCAACCCCGCGATGTGGTCGTTCTTCGAACCCGGACTGCGTGAGAGCCTAGCCAGTTTGAATGGCGCAGCCGCCATCGCCGAACGCGTTCGCGCGGCGCTGCTCGAGGCCCTGCCTGCGGGCGAGTTCTCGGTGGACGACCTCGCGCGCAAACTGGCCGTCAGCAAGCGTACCCTGCAACGCCAACTGAGCGAAGCTGGCAGCAGTTATTCGCTGGTGCTCGACAGCACACGCGCAGACCTGGCCCGCCATTACCTGCGCAGCAAGACCGTGGCCAATGGTGAGATCGCTTTCCTATTGGGCTTTGAGGAAGTAAATTCCTTCATCCGCGCATTCAGAGGCTGGACCGGCGTGACACCCCAGGCCTACCAGCGACAAGCTGCCCAGGCCCTGGTGGCCGCTTGAGAATCCGTGCTGGTAAGGGCACGGGAAGCCGTGCTCGCGCAAGGCATCCTCAAGGTCGGATTGGGACAAGCGGCAACTGCGCACGACCTTGACGATGAACACCCCGTCGTGGCCGATCAGGACGGCGCTCCCGGCCACCATTTTCTCGAAGCTGGCGTTGCGTGAACTCAGCAGGGCTACCACCTGCTATGCTGAGACGAACGGCCGGGTTCGGCCAGAAGCGGCCGTTGACGGCAGTCATCATCGACTTGAAATACGGCTGAGCGGCTTTTCCGAAAAGGAATGATTCGAATGGCAATAGGAAGGTTCGTTATCGCACTGGGCGTGGCGCTCTGCCTATCGCTCGCTGTTGCTAGCATGTATGCATTCTATCACTCTGATGATAATCGGCCAATCGTCGGTAAGCATATCGATGTTGCCTCTCCAGATGGGAAATGGATAGCTACGCTAGAAGAAGTCGACAATGGTCTTGGCTTCGGGCAGGGAATGCTATATGACGAAGTTCATATTCGCCGTCCGAATGAGATAATAGCCAGTCATGGCGACACTGCGGAATCAGCCGTTTTTTACATTGATGCAATGGGCGAGTCGAGCGAAAGCCCATTTTTAAAATGGCATGATGCCACGCACGTCGTCATTGCCTATAACAACCAAATAAGCGAAAGCGGACGCGTAGGGAAGAGCCTTACTAGCTTCCATGAAATTTCAATCGAGTACGAAGCGAAGCTACAAAGGTAATTACTGCCCCATGAACCGAATGTCGGCTTAGGGTCTATTGTGTTGAAAAACTCTTGGGCAAGCAGCAGTCCTTGATGAAGTAACTGTACAGGAAGGACGAGCGGCTG
>NZ_JBWKQA010000020.1:0-1433 GCF_059418525.1 Telluria sp. GW821-FHT07G12
ACGGTGGTACTAAGCGTACGACAAGTAGGGCGGGACACGAGAAATCCTGTCTGAAGATGGGGGGACCATCCTCCAAGGCTAAATACTCGTAATCGACCGATAGTGAACCAGTACCGTGAGGGAAAGGCGAAAAGAACCCCGGGAGGGGAGTGAAATAGATCCTGAAACCGTGTGCATACAAACAGTCGGAGCCTCTTCGTGGGGTGACGGCGTACCTTTTGTATAATGGGTCAGCGACTTACATTCAGTGGCGAGGTTAACCAGATCGGGGAGCCGTAGAGAAATCGAGTCCGAATAGGGCGACAGTCGCTGGGTGTAGACCCGAAACCAGGTGATCTACCCATGGCCAGGATGAAGGTGCGGTAACACGCCCTGGAGGTCCGAACCCACTAATGTTGAAAAATTAGGGGATGAGCTGTGGGTAGGGGTGAAAGGCTAAACAAACCTGGAAATAGCTGGTTCTCTCCGAAAACTATTTAGGTAGTGCCTCAAGTATCACCATCGGGGGTAGAGCACTGTTATGGCTAGGGGGTCATTGCGACTTACCAAACCATTGCAAACTCCGAATACCGATGAGTGCGAGCTTGGGAGACAGACGTCGGGTGCTAACGTCCGGCGTCAAGAGGGAAACAACCCAGACCGCCAGCTAAGGTCCCAAAGATTGGCTAAGTGGAAAACGAAGTGGGAAGGCTAAAACAGTCAGGATGTTGGCTTAGAAGCAGCCATCATTTAAAGAAAGCGTAATAGCTCACTGATCGAGTCGTCCTGCGCGGAAGATGTAACGGGGCTAAGCCAGTCACCGAAGCTGCGGATATCGAGCAATCGATATGGTAGGAGAGCGTTCTGTAAGCCTGCGAAGGTGTCTTGTAAAGGATGCTGGAGGTATCAGAAGTGCGAATGCTGACATGAGTAGCGATAAAGGGGGTGAAAAGCCCCCTCGCCGAAAGCCCAAGGTTTCCTGTTCAACGTTCATCGGAGCAGGGTGAGTCGGCCCCTAAGGCGAGGCAGAGATGCGTAGCTGATGGGAAGCAGGTTAATATTCCTGCACCGTCGTATGATGCGATGGGGGGACGGATCGCGGAAGGTTGTCTAGCTGTTGGAATAGCTAGTTTTTGACTCATAGAAGGCGCTTAGGCAAATCCGGGCGCGGAATTCAAGGGGTCGAGACGAGCGCTCATGTAGCGCGAAGCAATCGGAAGTGGTTCCAAGAAAAGCCTCTAAGCTTCAGTCATACGAGACCGTACCGCAAACCGACACAGGTGGGCGAGATGAGTATTCTAAGGCGCTTGAGAGAACTCGGGAGAAGGAACTCGGCAAATTGGTACCGTAACTTCGGGATAAGGTACGCCCCGGTAACTTGATTGGTTTACTCCATGAGGGTGAAAGGGTTGCAATAAACTGGTGGCTGCGACTGTTTAATAAAAACACAGCAC
>NZ_JBWKQA010000021.1:0-1191 GCF_059418525.1 Telluria sp. GW821-FHT07G12
CTTGATTGGTTTACTCCATGAGGGTGAAAGGGTTGCAATAAACTGGTGGCTGCGACTGTTTAATAAAAACACAGCACTCTGCAAACACGAAAGTGGACGTATAGGGTGTGACGCCTGCCCGGTGCTGGAAGATTAAATGATGGGGTGCAAGCTCTTGATTGAAGTCCCAGTAAACGGCGGCCGTAACTATAACGGTCCTAAGGTAGCGAAATTCCTTGTCGGGTAAGTTCCGACCTGCACGAATGGCGTAACGATGGCCACACTGTCTCCTCCCGAGACTCAGCGAAGTTGAAATGTTTGTGATGATGCAATCTACCCGCGGCTAGACGGAAAGACCCCATGAACCTTTACTGTAGCTTTGCATTGGACTTTGAATCAATCTGTGTAGGATAGGTGGGAGGCTTTGAAGCGGGGACGCCAGTTCTCGTGGAGCCATCCTTGAAATACCACCCTGGTTCATTTGAGGTTCTAACCTTGGCCCGTTATCCGGGTCGGGGACAGTGCATGGTAGGCAGTTTGACTGGGGCGGTCTCCTCCTAAAGTGTAACGGAGGAGTTCGAAGGTACGCTAGGTACGGTCGGACATCGTGCTAATAGTGCAATGGCATAAGCGTGCTTAACTGCGAGACCGACAAGTCGAGCAGGTACGAAAGTAGGACATAGTGATCCGGTGGTTCTGTATGGAAGGGCCATCGCTCAACGGATAAAAGGTACTCTGGGGATAACAGGCTGATTCCTCCCAAGAGTTCATATCGACGGGGGAGTTTGGCACCTCGATGTCGGCTCATCACATCCTGGGGCTGTAGCCGGTCCCAAGGGTATGGCTGTTCGCCATTTAAAGTGGTACGTGAGCTGGGTTTAAAACGTCGTGAGACAGTTTGGTCCCTATCTGCCGTGGGCGTTGGAAATTTGAAGGGGGCTGCTCCTAGTACGAGAGGACCGGAGTGGACGAACCTCTGGTGTACCGGTTGTCACGCCAGTGGCATTGCCGGGTAGCTAAGTTCGGAAGAGATAACCGCTGAAAGCATCTAAGCGGGAAACTCGCCTTGAGATGAGATTTCCCGGAGCCTTGAGCTCCTTGAAGGGTCGTTCGAGACCAGGACGTTGATAGGCTGGGTGTGGAAGTGCAGTAATGCATTAAGCTAACCAGTACTAATTGCCCGTACGGCTTGTCCCTATAACCTTGGCAGTC
>NZ_JBWKQA010000022.1:0-931 GCF_059418525.1 Telluria sp. GW821-FHT07G12
GGCAACCCACACGGTGGTGCCCGCCTTGGTGGCGACTTTCGCTGCCTGCGCCAGGGTCTTGAACGGTGCTGCCTTGGAGCCGGCCGCGCTGTCCGAACCGGTCGACGACACGTAGTAGTTATAGGTGGTGGCCGGGGTCGTGGTCGACGAACCGCCGCCGGTGCCGGTGGCGGCTTGCAGGTCGATGTATTCCTGGCTGGCCTTGAACTGCGCTTCGACGTAGCTGATCGGCACGCCCGAAGCGACCAGGTTGCTCCAATAGGTCAGGCCGCCCGAGTCCGGCTCGCGCTGGAGCAGCGTACGGTACAGCTGGGTAACCTGCTCGGTCGGGGTGCCGGTGGTGGCCGACGAGGTGATGCTGGCCAGCAGACGCGGCTGGATCGAGGCCGGCTGGGCTTCGGCAGCCAGCGGGTGGCTGTCGTAGCCGCTCAGTGCGAAATTGGGGGTGCCGGTCGAGGCGTTTGCTGCTGCGGCATCGGTCGTATTCGGTTCCACGGCGCTGGCGGTGGTGGCATCGGCGCTGCTGGTAATGGCAGCGGCAGTCTGGCTGGCAGCGGCGCCCATGTCGGCGTTACCGCCGCAGGCCGTCAGGAGGACAGCGGCGCTGCAGCACAGCAGTGCATTGATGCGGAGAGCCGGGGAAAACGAAGCTTGCTTTTTCATTCTACATTCCTTAGGTGCAAAAGAGCCCCTGCGGCACACGAAAGGGCCGGTTAAGGACGGGGGCAAGAGGGAGTCCGCGGCGCGGCGCCGCGGACGAGTGGGTCCGGAATCCGGACCGATTCTTGTTTAGTGCTCGGGCTTAGTGCTGATACGCGCCGATGTCGTAGCCGGTCGTGGCATTACGCGGCTTGCCGTCCAGGTCGGTGGCGTAGGCGTTGGTCGCGGTGCCGCGGCCGATTGCCGGCGAGCTGGTGGTCAGGTGGAAGTC
>NZ_JBWKQA010000023.1:0-868 GCF_059418525.1 Telluria sp. GW821-FHT07G12
TCGTGACTGGGGTGAAGTCGTAACAAGGTAGCCGTATCGGAAGGTGCGGCTGGATCACCTCCTTTCTAGAGTGGCACAGGAGCTAACGCTCCATCATCAAGCGTCCACGCTTATCGGCTGTTATAAAGTTAAACGAGAAGAGTTTTCGGGGCTGTAGCTCAGCTGGTTAGAGCACCGTGTTGATAACGCGGGGGTCGTTGGTTCGAGTCCAACCAGCCCTACCACGTTATGTATGGGGGATTAGCTCAGCTGGGAGAGCACCTGCTTTGCAAGCAGGGGGTCGTCGGTTCGATCCCGTCATCCTCCACCACTCTTTATCGACTGTACTTATCCAAGACCTGCGTCTTCGATAAGTGTAGTTCTCGTTCTTTAACAATCTGGAAGAAGTAAAGTTTTCTTTAAGCGTGTAGTTGGTCTAACGACCGAATGCACACTTAGGGTAGTAATCTGTATGTATCAACAAACAAAGTAAGCTGTCATTTGCCTATGACGATCCCTTAACTCATGAGGGGCCAACGTTATAGGGACAAGTGAATAAGTGCACATGGTGGATGCCTTGGCGATTACAGGCGATGAAGGACGTTGTAGCTTGCGATAAGCTGCGGGGAGTGAGCAAACACACTTTGATCCGCAGATTTCCGAATGGGGAAACCCGGCCTTTTAGGTCATCGCATACTGAATACATAGGTATGCGAAGCGAACGCGGCGAACTGAAACATCTAAGTAGCTGCAGGAAAAGAAATCAACCGAGATTCCCAAAGTAGTGGCGAGCGAAATGGGATGAGCCTTGTACGTGATAGTCGATCGGATAGTGGAACGCTCTGGAAATGGCGGCCATAGCGGGTGATAGCCCCGTACACGAAATCCG
>NZ_JBWKQA010000024.1:0-601 GCF_059418525.1 Telluria sp. GW821-FHT07G12
CCGTTTCTTCCCTGACAAAAGAGCTTTACAACCCGAAGGCCTTCTTCACTCACGCGGCATTGCTGGATCAGGCTTGCGCCCATTGTCCAAAATTCCCCACTGCTGCCTCCCGTAGGAGTCTGGGCCGTGTCTCAGTCCCAGTGTGGCTGGTCGTCCTCTCAGACCAGCTACTGATCGTCGCCTTGGTGAGCCTTTACCTCACCAACTAGCTAATCAGACATCGGCCGCTCCAAAAGCATGAGGCCCGAAGGTCCCCCACTTTCTTCCGTAGAACGTATGCGGTATTAGCGTAACTTTCGCTACGTTATCCCCCACTTCTGGGTACGTTCCGATGTATTACTCACCCGTTCGCCACTCGCCGCCAGGTTGCCCCGCGCTGCCGTTCGACTTGCATGTGTAAAGCATGCCGCCAGCGTTCAATCTGAGCCAGGATCAAACTCTTCAGTTCAATCTCTGTTTGTTGACTCTTTCGAGTCACCATCCTTGCGGATGGGTCGCTCACTCAAAATACTGACCGTCACTCATTGCTGAGCAACGTTATACTTTTTGTGAACATTTGATAATTTAAGCATTCAGCAACCGCTTACGCAGCTGCTGGCAC
>NZ_JBWKQA010000025.1:0-554 GCF_059418525.1 Telluria sp. GW821-FHT07G12
CCTTCGCGGATTGCGAAGCGCAGACCTTCTTCCATCGCGATCGGGGCGATCAGCTTGACGGTGATCGACACGTTATCGCCCGGCATCACCATTTCTTTGTCGGCCGGCAGAACGATCGAGCCGGTCACGTCGGTGGTGCGGAAGTAGAACTGCGGACGGTAGTTGTTGAAGAACGGGGTGTGACGACCACCTTCGTCCTTCGACAGCACGTACACTTCGCCGGTGAAGTCGGTGTGCGGCTTGATCGAGCCCGGCTTGGCCAGAACCTGGCCACGCTGGACGTCTTCACGCTTGGTGCCGCGCAGCAGCAGGCCGACGTTGTCGCCAGCTTGACCCTGGTCCAGCAGCTTGCGGAACATTTCCACGCCGGTGCAGGTGGTCTTCACGGTGTCGACGATACCGATGATTTCGATCTCTTCGCCAACCTTGATGATGCCGCGCTCGACACGACCGGTCACCACGGTACCGCGGCCCGAGATCGAGAACACGTCTTCCACCGGCATCAGGAAGGCGCCGTCAACGGCACGTTCCGGGGTCGGGATGTAGGTGTCCAG
>NZ_JBWKQA010000026.1:0-545 GCF_059418525.1 Telluria sp. GW821-FHT07G12
TAATACCTTTGGCTAATGACGGTACCTGAAGAATAAGCACCGGCTAACTACGTGCCAGCAGCCGCGGTAATACGTAGGGTGCAAGCGTTAATCGGAATTACTGGGCGTAAAGCGTGCGCAGGCGGTTTTGTAAGTCTGACGTGAAATCCCCGGGCTCAACCTGGGAATTGCGTTGGAGACTGCAAGGCTGGAGTCTGGCAGAGGGGGGTAGAATTCCACGTGTAGCAGTGAAATGCGTAGAGATGTGGAGGAACACCGATGGCGAAGGCAGCCCCCTGGGTCAAGACTGACGCTCATGCACGAAAGCGTGGGGAGCAAACAGGATTAGATACCCTGGTAGTCCACGCCCTAAACGATGTCTACTAGTTGTCGGGTCTTAATTGACTTGGTAACGCAGCTAACGCGTGAAGTAGACCGCCTGGGGAGTACGGTCGCAAGATTAAAACTCAAAGGAATTGACGGGGACCCGCACAAGCGGTGGATGATGTGGATTAATTCGATGCAACGCGAAAAACCTTACCTACCCTTGACATGTCAGGAATCCT